>JARGOL010000018.1 GCA_029212745.1 Alcanivoracaceae bacterium | reverse complement strand
AGGACACCGCCCTTTCACGGCGGTAACAGGGGTTCGACTCCCCTAGGGGACGCCACTAAAACACAAAAGGCCCGGCTCGCAAGAGTCGGGCCTTTTGTGTTTCTGATGCAGCCGCCTGGGGGAGCTTGCTCCCCTTGGGGGTGAGGCGCACGGTTTGTGCGACGCATGCGTCGCGTGCGCCGAACGCCGCCCGGCTGTGCCGGGTGGCCGTCTCGCCACGTCATAGAGGGCCCGGCTCGCAAGAGTCGGGCCTTTTGTGTTTCTGATGCAGCCGCCTGGGGGAGCTTGCTCCCCTTGGGGGTGAGGCGCACGGTTTGTGCGACGCATGCGTCGCGTGCGCCGAACGCCGCCCGGCTGTGCCGGGAGGCCGTCCCGCCACGTCATAGAGGGCCCGGCTCGCAAGAGTCGGGCCTTTTGTGTTTCCGGGCCGGCGTCGGTGATGACCGATTTGACCCTGTCATCGTTGCGGTCGCCGGTTCAGGATAGAAGACAGTCATTGCCAGTCGGCGCCGGACAGGAGGTAAGCCATGGTCAAGGCAGTGCTTCTGGATATGGCGGGCGTACTTTACCAGGGCGACCATGCCGTTACCGGCAGTGTGCCGGCACTGGCGCGTTTACGGGACCTGGGACTGCCGCTGCGGTTTGTCACCAATACCTCGCGCAGGAGCCGCTCCCAGCTTCTATCGGCGCTGGAGGCCATGGGTTTCAGCCTCAGCGCCGACGAGCTTTTCACGGCCCCCTGTGCGGCAGCCGCCTATCTCGAGGCGCGTGGGCTCAGTCCCCTGTTGCTGGTTGACCAGGCGGTACGGGAGGATTTCCCGGCTACACGGGGTGCGCCGGATGCCGTGGTCATCGCCGACAGTCCGGCCAGCCTGGATTACGCCAACCTGGACCGTGCCTTTCGCCTGCTGATGGCAGGGGCGCCGCTGGTTGCCATTGGCGACAATCGCTACTTTCGCGCCGATGACGGGCTGCACCTAGATGCCGGCCCGTTTGTGCGGGCGCTGGAATATGCGGCCGGTGTCGATGCCGTGATTGCCGGCAAGCCCGCGTCCACGTTCTTTCTGGAAGTGCTGGCTGATCTGGGCGTGTCGCCGGAGGACACCGTCATGGTCGGGGACGATGTCATGGCCGATGTCGCGGGCGCACGCCGGGTGGGCATGGATGCGGTTCTGGTCCGTACCGGTAAGTACCGCGCTGATGATGAGCGTCAGCTGACGCCGCCGGCGCCAGTCGTTGCCAACCTGGCTGCCGCCGTGGACTGGATAGAAAGGCTGTGATCAGCCGTCCTGGTTGTTTTCCAGGTGGGAAAGCACGTTGGTCAGGCGGTCCATCAGCACCTTGCTGATGGCCTTGTCGAGGATGCGTGCCAGTTCGGCACTGACCACCATGTCGGCAATGGGGCGAACGCGGGTGATGAAATCCGCCAGCCGGGCCACGTCGTCACCCTCGGGCAGGCCTTTCTCGCCGTACTTCTTGTCGATCAGGTGGGTGACCACCAGATTGACGAAGCCGTCAGCAATCAGGTTGACCTGGCCGCGCACACTGTTGACTTCATCCAGCAGGGCCTCAAGGGGAATGCCATTGGACACCAGTTCCCGGCCGGCATTGAGGATGCGTGGGCTGGGTACCCGCAGGCGGTTGTTGTCGGGCAGCAGGTAGCCGAGTTTCACTGCTTTCTGCAGCACTTCCGGGGTGATCTGCTCGCCGAACGCCTCGATCAGCTCCTCATAGTCCATGTAGGTGGGGGCTTCGGTACTCCAGGGGCTGGTGACCGCCACCTCAAGGCCAAGAATGTCATTCAGGTCACGGCCTTCTTCCCACGCAGCCAGCAGATCCTTGATATTGGCGATGGTGTAGCCGCGATCAAGGAGCTTGCTGATGATGCGCAGGCGGGCCAGGTGAACATCCGTGTAGATGCCGGTACGGCCGCGCTTTTCAGGCGGCGGGAGCAGGCCACGGTCCTGGTAGGCACGCACGTTGCGTACGGTGCTGCCAGCCTCGCGGGCCAGTTCGTCGATGGTGTATTCCCGGGTGCCCTCATCCTTCGGGGAGGCGTCGGCGCTCTTTTGTCCCAGGGACTTGAGCAGCGACAGTGGGCTGGATTTCGAGGCTGTCATGGCGCGCAGTCTATCCCCGTCTTCATTGCTTGCCAACACTGGTGCGTGCGGTTTTGCCATGTCGTCTGCCTCCGTGGCTGGCGATTTCCGGGCGTCAGGCGGCGCGGGCGCGGGAGCGCGCGCGCCGGGTGTGGTTGAGAATCTGCTCGGCCAGCGGCTGTGCGTGGCTCAGGGGCAGCCAGTGGCCTGCATCGATCCGTACGATGCTCAGGTCGTCCGCCCAGGGGGTGGCGGACAGCGCCATGTCCGGGCTGACGAAGCGGTCCCGTTCGGCTATCACCAGCTGCACCGGCAGGGCGCAGTGGCGTGCCTGCGGCTTGACCAGTCGTGGCAGGACGTTACGCCGGTACAGGGCAATGCCCCGGACACCGTCCAGGGTCCGGTCTGAGGCGGGCGCATCGGCAATGCCATCCACGCGTGCCAGTATCTCGTGCCAGTGGTTGCCCAGCCCCGCTCGCCACAGCGTCGGCGCCAGCAGGGGAAAGTGAAACGCGCCGATGTACCAGGACTTCAGGGCCTGGCGTGCCAGCTTGGTGATCTGCCCGGGTCTGGCCTGGTCACGCAGCCAGTGGGCAACGTGGTCCAGGCACGGGCCGGAAATGCAGGTGTAGGTGGCAATGTGGTCCGGGGCGCGAGGGTCCGTGACAGCCTCCCAGCACTGGATGCCGCCCCAGTCGTGGCCCACCAGATGTACCGGCTGGCCCGGACTGACGGCGTTGATCACCGAGAAGATGTCGTCTGCCAGCTGGGGCAGGCGGTATCCGTGCAGCTGTGAGGGCGGTTCCGAGGCACCGGAGCCGCGCACATCGTAGGTGACCACCTGGAAGTCCCGGCTCAGGCGCGGCAGCAGACGGTCCCAGACCTGGCGATCGTCGGGATAGCCGTGCACCAACAGCAGGGTGGGTGCGTCCTGCGGGCCGGTGACCGAGGCAGACAGGCGCACGCCGTCGCTGCTGATGACATCAAACGGGCGCATCATGCCTGCACCTCATGGGCGCCGGCAGACACGGGCGGATTGAGCCAGTGCCGGTGCTCCCCGTCGTTGTAGACCAGCGCGCGAAAGCCGGCGCCGAGGCCGTCACGCACCAGCCACGGCTGGATTACCCAGAGGCCCGCTTCGCTGTCATCCGGCACGTGGGAGCGACCGCTGGCCGCAGACGGCAGTTGCAGCTCGTTGACCTTCAGACGGCGGAACATCAGGCTGCGTTGGCGGTGGGTGGTTACTGCGCCACTGTAGCGGCGCAGGGCACCGGTGAATGGTGCGCTGTAATGACGGGGCTCAAGCGCCATGGCCTGGGTTGAAAAGACCAGCCATTCCTCCACGGCAGACAAGGGCAGTCCGTTTGCCAGGGCGGCCGCCAGCTGTTCCTTGAGGCGTTGCACATCGTCGCACAGGGCCGTGTAGGCGCTGTTCTGTCCCAGCGGGCCGCACATCGTCGCTTCGGCGATCAGTCCATCCCGTTGTGGCGCGCAGTAGAGGGCCACGGCCATGCCCGGCGACAGGACCCGTTCGCCAGGAAACCAGGCCGGGCGTGTGCCCACGGGTACCAGACGGTCGGCACCGCGAAGCGCGGTGCGGTCGCCGAACCAGGCCAGCGGACGGTGTGCCATTTCCTCGACACCGTGCTGCTTCAGCCAGTCGCGTACCAGGTTGGCGGCATCACGTTCGGTCATGCCGGACTGCAGGTGCCGGTGAATCACCGTCACTGCCTGTTCCGCCAGCACCTCAAGGTCGCATAAGGCGGCCAGATGGGGGGGCGTGGCCGCCGCCGGCTGTTTGTTGTTTTCAGTCGTGTTCATGACCCCGTCTCCTGTCATCGGGAGAACTCGAGCGCCGCGGAGCGGGCCGTCAGTTTGCCCGTGCAGCGGCGAATGAAATGCTCAATATTTTTCAGTTCCTGCTGGGCTTCCGGGAGGAAGGGCACCATCACCGGCCAGACATGGAACAGGCCGGTGCGCTCAATCCAGGTCACTTCGACACCGGACGCTTCCAGGGCGTCACGCACTGAGCGCGCGTCATCGTACAGGCATTCATCGCTGGCCACAGTAATCATCACCGGTGGCATGCCGGTGTAGTCCCCCAGGCACGGAGAGGCATACGGGTGATGACGCTGGCCCGGGTCAGGCACATAGATGTTGACGGCCTGGCGAATCATGTCCGCGGAAAGCATGCAATCGGTGGCATCGTTGGCCTGCGCCGAAGCCCCCGGCTCATGGGCCCGGGTGCCGGGAGAAAACGTCACCGCACCCGCCGGTCGCGGCAAGTCATTGTCCTTGATCGCCAGCAGTGTGGCCAGGGTCAACCCGCCACCGGCGGAGTCGCCAGCGATGATGATGGACTCCGGCTTGCGACCCTCGCGCAGCAGGAACCGGTACGCCTCCAGCACTCGCTCGCAGGCGCGGGGGAAGGGATTTTCCGGCGCCAGCGGGTAGGTGGGCAGGAAGACTTCCGCCTGCAGCCGTTTCGCCAGGCGACCCGCCAGGTTGTGGTAGGTGCGCGTGACACCGGCCATGTAGGCGCCGCCGTGGAGGTACAGGATGGTCACTTCTGGCGACGCTACCGTGACTTTCTCGCCGGAGAAGTCAGCGCACTGCAACTGGGTGACGCGCACATCACGGGGCAGGAGCGTGGGCACCGGGGTGTGGTTGAACACCTGTCGCAGGTGTGCCACCAGCTTCGCCTGGTCCAGTCCATCGCGCCGGATACGGGCACGGAACAGGCGTTTCATCAGGCGTGCGGCAAGGCTGGGCATGGTGGTGGTCCTGTGATCCGGTGGCAGTACTGGGCTGGCAAGTTAGCCGGAAATGGGCGCTGGGACCGGGTCTGATCAGGCCAGTTTTGCCGGCCCCACCAGACCCCGGTGCCGCCAGGCGGCACCGGGGTCTGGCTCAGGCGGCTTCTTTTTCCAGCACCGCGCCGAGCAGGTCGTCAAGGCTCTCGAGGAAATGACGATTGTCGTGATCCCAGGGGTGGAAGCCGGGCTTGAACCAGTCCAGCCACGGTTTGATGGCCTGGCGCAGCACCCCGGGGCGGCCCCACTGGAACTGCAGGGAGGTGATCCAGCCGCGGATGTTGGTCAGACCACCCGCCTTGGCCACGTTACGGGCATAGTAGTAGTAAAGCAGGGCAAAAAAGATGCCGGTGGCGATGGGCAGGGTAATGACCCGCAGGCTGTAGGCGGCCAGGGTCTTGCCCATGACCTGGCTGTACAGGTCAAAGGCCACGGCCTTGTGTTCGGTTTCCTCCAGCGCATGCCAGCGCCACAGGGCGGTGAATTTCGGGTCTGCGCCGGTGAAAAACACCTCGTCATTGCGCAGCACGGCGTCGCCCATGATTGCCGTGAGGTGTTCCAGGGCCACCGTGGCGCTGAGCTGGAACGCCTTCGGCGTGGTTTTCTGGATCAGGTTGAGCAGGCGCGTGACCGTGCGTTCCTGCGCTTTCACCGGGATGTCCAGCTCATGCAGGATGTCGTTGAGCTCGTCGTGCTCGCGGCCGTGCATGGCTTCCTGGCCGATGAAGGCGGTAATGGCTTTCTTCAATGCCGGGTCGTCCACCTGGTCGCGGAAGGCGCGCACGGAGTCAATGAAGAAGCGTTCACCCACGGGGAAGAACAGGCTCATGGTATTGAGAAACTGGGAAACATGGACACCGGTGCGGTGCCAGTCCAGGGCCCGGTCCTTGGGAAGTGAAAACTTGATGTCCCGACGAATGGGAAGCACATTGATCGCCATTACTCTATGCCTCTGGTTATTGTTACATCAGCCAATGTAACAATAGACCTGCCAGTCATCCAGCCCTATCGTTGTGATTTCGGGCCAAGCCGTTGACCGTATTGCCCGGGCGGAGTGTCCGTGCGGTCAGGGCAGTTGCTGGAGCAGGGCCTTGCGCAGGAACCCGGGCTTGATTCGGGTCAGGTGAGTGGCGTGGCTTCGGCACTTGTCCAGCATCCGAGCCTCGTGATTGCGCAGCAGGTGGAGGCAGAAGGCCGCATCATCGTCACCGGGGAAGGCGTGGCGGTGTTCATCCACATGACCGATGAGTATGTGGATGTCATGCAGGTGGCCAAGGTCACGCCCCAGCTGGCGGGTATCGGACAGTGACAGCGGGCTGCGCAGGCCAGCCTGTTCGAGCAGGGCCAGCTCGAAACCCAGGTACTTGATCCATTTCCTCAGGGCATGCCACCGGGGCAGGGCATCACTGTCCATGGCTTCAAGCAGGCGGTTACGGATCTTGCGCCAACTGCGCCGCAGGCCCCGATCAATCAGCTCGCGGTCGTCCAGGGCCAGTTGTACCGATTGCCAGCGCTTTTCGTCGTCTGCCAATCCTTCCAGCAGCCCGGGCTCAACGACGACGTCGGCAAGCTTCAGGTCGGCGAACAGGCATTGGTAAGCATCCCTGAATACCTGTCGTTCACTCTTGCGTGGCGACTGCCGGGACAGGTAGTCGAGGGTGTCAGCAATGACGGAGCCATCCCGGGCGCTGGCCAGCAGTGCCGCGGTGGTTGCCAGGTTACGGTCTGCGCCTTCGCACTGGGCAATCTGCAGCGGCCGCAGCAGTTGCCAGAGGGCGCGCAGTTCCTTGGTGATCACGCGCAGTCTGTGCACGTCCTCGGGGGCCAGGGTGCCGTGCTTGTGGCACATCGCCGCCGCCTCGCCGTGCAGGTGACGGGCGCGGGTGACAAGGTGTGCGCTCAGGTAATGTGTGGCCTCAACCATTGCAGAGTGATCTCCACGGCAGTTCGCTGGTCCCCGCCAGCCTCCTGCTGTGGGACAACACACTTCCATGTGAACGGGAGCAAAAACATGCCGTAAAGCGGTGGGGCCTGCAAAAGAAGGTTTTGTGACAGTTGCGGCGGAGTCAGCCTACGGGTCTCTGTGGTGACGGCGCGAAGTTTTTCCAGCGGCTGTAGGGTTTGGTGGCCAGGCTGCTGTTGAAAAAGCGCGGGTCCTCGGTGACTTCGCGGCCGACCCAGGGCGGTAACGCCAGTTTCTCGTTTTCCGAGCGCAGCTCCACCTCGGCCATGACCAGGCCCTTGTTGTCGCCGTCGAACACGTCCACCTCCCAGATGTGGTCTGCCCAGGCGATGGTGTAGCGGCGCTTCTCGATACGACCCTCCTTGCACAGGGAAAGCAACTCGCGGGCGTCAGCCAGCGGGATGGGGTACTCGAATTCCTTGCGCACGGCGCCCTGGTTGCGCCCCTTCACTGTCAGGAAACCGGCAGAGTCGATGATCCGCACCCGAACGGTGGCGTCCGGGTCGAGGCTCAGGTAACCCTGGGCGATGAATTGCCCGGTCAGGCCTTTGACGATGCCGGTCTCACGCAGCAGGAACTTGCGTTCGATTTCCAGTGCCATGTCAGTCTTTCTCCACAATTGCCACGTCGCCCGGCTGGTCGAGGCCGAGCTGGTCAAAACTCAGGGTCAGGTCAAGCGCGGCGAAGCGCGCCAGCAGGTCCTCGGGCAGGTAAAAACCCGGATCATCCATGAAATAGTACCGCGATACACCGATGCCACAACGGTAGCGTGCCTGTAAACCCGGCAATGCCTCACCCAGTCGCTCCAGTTTCAGCAACAGGCGCTCGAAGTGATCCCGGTGGGATGCGCCCTGGTCGAGCATGCTGGAGAGTATCCAGCGATTCTCCCGGCGCCGGGCCTCCGGCAGGGTGGGAGAGAAGGATTCGCCCTCGCGCCAGATATCATCCGGCTCGATGCCCGCCTCAAGGGTAATCTGCATCGGGTCGTGCTCGAACCCGAACACGGCGAAATAGACATGGTGCTCGATCTCCGGCCGCATGCTGTTCTACCTCCGGTGTCGGTCCAGCGGGGAATGTCGTCCAGGCGGTTGCTGCAATGCCACAGGCAGAGCGTGATATACTCTGCGTCCTTCAGCAAATACCCAGTGAAAGGTCCCGTGCAACCCGTTCTCCTCCACATCAGCGACCTCGCCTGCGAGCGGGATGATCGTGAGCTGTTCGCCGGCCTGGCGTTTTCCGCGAGCGGTGGGGATGTCGTTCAGGTGGCGGGCGCCAATGGCGCCGGGAAAACCACCCTGATCCGGGCCCTGGCCGGGTTGTTCGGCGGTTACCAGGGGCGTGTCCAGTGGCCCTGGTACCAGCAGCAGGGCCAGGATCCGCGCCAGCATGTGCTGTATCTTGGCCACCGTCCCGGCCTGCGTGATGAGCTGACAGCGCGCGAAAACCTGAATTGGTGGTGTGCCGTCAATGGCTGTTCCAGTGCCGGTATTGATGGTGCTCTGGCGCTGGTGGGACTGGCCGGCTTCGAGGACCTGCCGGTGCAACAGTTGTCTGCCGGCCAGCGTCGCCGCGTGATGCTGTCACTGCTGTGGACAGCACCGCGGCAGGTGTGGCTGCTGGATGAGCCATTCACCGCCCTGGACAGCGACGGGGTGGCCCAGGTGGAAGCCCGCATTCGCGAGCATGCGGCTGGCGGGGGGCTGGTGGTGTTCAGCTCCCATCACCGTCTGGATGATGCCGTGCGGCAGATCCATCTCGGCTCGTCGGAGGGCCGGCACTGATGTTTCTGGCCAGTCTTCATCGTGAGTTGCTGCTGGTCTGGCGCCGGCCGGCGGAAATCATCAATCCGTTGTTTTTCTTCGTCATGGTCTGTTCGCTGTTTCCGCTGGCAGTGTCGCCGCGGCCGGCCCTGCTCGCCAGCATCGCGCCGGGTATCGTCTGGGTGGCGGCGCTGCTGGCAGTGTTGCTGTCCTCGGAGAGCCTGTTCCGGCAGGACCATGACAGCGGTGCCCTGGAGCAAATGCTGGTGGCACCGCAGAGCCTTTACCTCGCGGCCCTGGCCAAGATGCTGGCGCACTGGCTGCTGACCGGCTTGCCGCTGGTGGCCATCGCCCCGGTGCTGGCGTATATGCTGCATCTGCCTGCCTCCGGATATACAGCGCTGTTTGTCGGCCTGTTGCTGGGCACACCGGTGCTTACCGCCGTGGCCGCCATTGGTGCGGCCCTGACGGTGGGTCTGCGCAATGCCGGCGTGTTGCTGGCGTTGCTGGTCCTGCCCCTGTATGTGCCGGTGCTGGTGTTCGGGGCGGGTGTGGTGATATACGCCGTTGACGGCCTCGCCACCGATGGTGTGTTGGCATTGCTGGCCGCCATGGCCATTGCCGCGTGGACGCTGGCACCGGCCGCGGTGGCAGCCGGGCTGCGTATCAGCAGCGGCAACTGACGAAGGAGAAAGGCTCAACCATGTGGTCTACCCTGGTTCGCTGGTATCACCAGCTCGGCTCTCCCCGGTACTTCTACCGCTTCAGTACGGTGGTCCTGCCCTGGCTCTGGGTGCTCGCCATCGTGCTGACCGCCGTTGGCCTGGTCTGGGGCCTGGCTTTCGCGCCGGAGGACTACCAGCAGGGCAACAGTTACCGGATCATCTTTATCCATGTGCCGGCAGCGGGTGCTGCCCTGACCGGGTACGTGGCCATGGGCGTGGCCGGGCTGGTGGCACTGGTCTGGCGCATGAAGATGGCCGAGATCATGATCCGCGCCATCGCGCCGTTCGGTGCCGTGCTGGCGGCGGTGGCGCTGCTCACGGGGGCCATCTGGGGCAAACCCACCTGGGGCACCTACTGGGTCTGGGACGCACGGCTGACGTCCATGCTGATCATGTTGTTCCTGTACCTGGGGGTGGTGGCGCTGATGAAGGCCATCGAGGATGACCGCCAGGGCGCCCGTGCGGCCAGCCTGTTGTCGGTGGTGGGTGTGATCAACGTGGTGGTGGTGAAGTATTCGGTGGAATGGTGGAACAGCCTGCACCAGGGCAGCACCATCAACCTGACCCGTGAAACCACCATGCCGGCAGAAATGCTGGTGCCGTTGCTGGTCAGCATGGCGGGGATCTACCTGCTCTTCGCGGTGTCTGTGCTGGTGCGTGCACGGGCGGAGATATTGCGCCGGGAGCGCAAGAGCCGCTGGTTGCAGGAGGAAGTCTGATGTATTTCGAATCGTTTGAGGCATTCCTGCAGATGGGGCGTCATGGTGCCTACGTGTGGAGTGCTTATGGGCTGTCGCTACTGCTTATTGTGGCAAGCCTTGTCAGTGCGGTGCGTGCGGAACGCGGCGCCCGGCAGACAGTGCGCCGGCTGCGGCAGCGGGCCAACAATGCAGGGGAAAACGCGAAATGAATGCAGTAAGAAAGCAGCGTCTGTTTATCGTTCTCGGTGTACTGGCCGGGCTGGCCGCCGCGGTGGCCCTGGTGACGTATGCCCTCAAGCAGAACATCAACCTGTTCTATACGCCGCAGCAGGTTGCCAGTGGCGAGGCACCGGTGGGGTCGCGCATGCGTGTTGGCGGCCTGGTGGTGCCCGGTTCGGTGGAGCGGAACCAGGAGACGCTCAATGTGGTGTTTGATCTCACCGACGGCAAGGGCACATTCACCGTGCATTACCAGGGCATCCTGCCGGATCTTTTCCGCGAAGGTCAGGGGATCGTAGCCAACGGTACACTGGCGCAACCCCTGCGGTTCGAGGCGGATGAGGTGCTTGCCAAGCACGATGAGACCTACATGCCACCGGAAGTGCAGGACGCACTGGAAAAAGCCGGCCATCCCGGTGCCGGCCCGGCACAGGACGCGCCCTGAGGGCGTCCTGCGCGACCGAACGGTGAAGGCCGTAACAGCCCGCCGTCCCGTCACCTGTTGTGCCGGCCAGTTGGCCCCGCCGGCGTGGTTCAGGTCACACATTCTGCGGACCTGGTGCATGCTTTTCTGAATCGCTTTCTTTGCTGCGCGCAAGTGTGAATCAGCCGACACAATGGACAGCCGATTTTGCCTAGATTCTGGTTAACCCAGGCAAGGAGGTTGACCATGAGTAACTTCGTGATCGGTGACAGAGTAGCGATTGCTGAGCAATACCCGGACATGCACTACTGCTTGCGCGAATACATGCTCAAGGGGAAGACAGCACGTATCCTCAGGCTCAGTCATCCGGGCAAGCCGAAACGCTACCTGGTCAAGTTTGACGTGGCCGATCCGGCCCATGGTATCTACTGGCTGCAACCGTCGGTGTTGCGTCAGGCGAGCTGAAAAAAAGGGGCTGCGGCCCCTTTTTCATTGTCTGCTTTCGTGTCTGCTCAGGCGCGCGCAAACAGGCGGGGTAGCACCATCCCGGTACGACTGGTGTAGGCCTGCCATTCGGGATAGCGCGACATGGACGCTTCCTTGAGCTTCATGTTGGTGAGGAAGACCGAGCTCCAGACAAACAGCAGCAGGACCACCGGAAACCAGTGCCAGACCACCAGTGCGTAACTGCCATAGATCATCATCTCGCCCAGGTAGTTGGGGTGGCGCACATAGCGGAACATGCCGCTGGTAATCAGCCCGCGCTTGAGTTTCAACGTGAAGAATTTCTGCGCGTCGGCCGTCATCATGATGGCAATGCCCAGAGTATGGATGGCGATGGCGGCGCTCAGCAGTGGTAGCGGCGCGCCGCTTGAATGGCCGGCTATCAGTACCCAGGGCATCAACCAGTATGGCCCGAGCACAAACAGCACGGCGTTGACGGCGCCGCCAAAAGTGATTCGTTCCTCCCAGTTCGGGTCCGGAAACACCCGGTCCTTGAGCAGCCAGCAAATGCCGTAGGTGCCATGCAGGCCAAGGTACACCCAGGCGGCAACAGAGGTGTGCTGGTACAGCGCCATCAGTGCAAGCACCCACAGCGCCGTTGCGCCTTTCTGGAAATTGATCACCCAGGCAAACTTGACCAGGCGGGGACCACCGAGAAAGTCCCGGGACAGCCAGCGGGTCATACGGTCCATGGCGCTGAACAGTGGTGCGGGCGTGTGTGAGTCAGGGGCGGACATGGCAGGCTCCCGGGCTATGCGATGCGTTCCACTATAGGGCGCACCCGTGCCAGTGTCCTGACCGGCGATGAGCCTTCACCTTGACCTGCGGGAGCAATTCTCAACTGTACTGGTCGTGCAGGTAATCGATGATGCTGGAGGACTCGAACAGTCGTGCGCCGGTGTTCGGGTCTTCCAGGCAGGGCACGGCAACGCGTCCGGCACTGGCCAGCAGCTGGCGGCGGTTGCGCTGCTCCGGGTGATAATCCGGACGCAGCTGCTCGCGCAGGGGCGGTGGCATCCAGTCTTCCAGCCGCGTGCGTCCCATCTGTCGTATTTCGTAAGGAATTTCCATTTCACACAGGGTTTCCCGCACCCGGCGAGCGAACGGGCTGGCTTCGAAGCTGTACAACACCAGCGTCTGGTCAGGGTCAGTGGCGTCCCGGGCGTGCAGGCCAAGACCGCTACGCAGCAGTGATGCGGACATGGAGGCAGCGGTGCGCAGTGAGCGGACCAGCCAGCGTCTGGGCGCTGGTTTGCTGCCATACGTCTGGTACAGGTAGGCAATGATATCGGCCGACTCATACAGGGCCGTGTCGGTATTCGGGTCAAACAGGAACGGGAACTGCTGTTTGCCACCCAGGCGTTCGACCAGGGGACGATAGCGAACGCCGTTTTTCGGGCACGGGAATACCAGCACATCCAGGTCCAGGTCCGTCATTGCTTCACGTACCAGCCGGCAGAACGGGCAATTTTCGATGTCATACAGTTCCAGCAGTTCTTTCGGCTGGCGGCCGGCAGCGGTGGTGGCAATGCCGCGTCCCTGCTCGGCGGCGGATGCGGCCAGGGATGTGGCCAGGTCGAGAAAGCGACTCATGGTGTCTCTCCAGAGGGTGTTGCCAGCACGTTACGCAGCCGGCCGAGGGCGGTCAATCCGCCCTGGCGGCGGGATGCTGGGCGTTCCGGTCAGGCTTTTGATCGTTCCTGTCATTGTCTACAAAGTTGACTGTCAGGCAGTCTAGCGCCTCCTGCCGGCATACCGGCACTCCATAAGCTGTTGAAAAGGCGAGAGGAACGTCTCCATGACCGAAGCCTATATTTACGACGCGATTCGCACGCCCCGTGGCCGGGGCAAGAAGGACGGTTCCCTGCATACCGTCAAGCCCATTTCCCTGGTGGTGGCGCTGATCGACGAGATCAAGGCGCGCTTCCCCAACATGGACCCGGCGATGATTGATGACATCGTCATGGGTATCGTGTCGCCGCTGGGCGACCAGGGCGGTGTTCTGCCCAAGATCGCCGCGCTGCGCGCCGGCCTGCCGGAAACCGTTTCCGGCCTGCAGATCAACCGTTTCTGCGCGTCAGGCCTGGAGGCCGTCAACCTGGCTGCCCAGAAAGTGGGCTCCGGCATGGAAGACCTGGTGCTGGCTGGCGGTGTGGAATCCATGAGCCGTGTGCCGATGGGTTCTGACGGTACGCCCTGGGCCATGGACCCGGACACCAATTACGAGACCGGTTTTATTCCCCAGGGTATCGGTGCCGACCTGATCGCTACCCTCGAAGGTTTCTCACGCCGCGATGTGGATGAGTACGCCGCCGAGTCGCAGGCGCGCGCTGCCAATGCCTGGGACAAGGGCTACTTCAGCAAATCGGTGATGCCGGTGAAAGACATGAACGGCCTGACCGTTCTTGACCGTGACGAGCACGTGCGTGCCGGCACCACGGCTGACAAGCTGGCGGGGCTGAACCCGTCATTTGCCATGATGGGCGAGATGGGCGGTTTCGACGCCGTGGCCCTGCAGAAATATCACTGGGTGGAGGCGATTGATCACGTCCATACCCCGGGTAACTCCTCCGGTATTGTCGATGGCGCCACCCTGATGCTGGTGGGCTCGAAAGAAGCCGGTGAGAAGATCGGCGCCAAGCCGCGCGGGCGCATCGTTGCCACTGCCGTGAGCGGTGCCGACCCGACCATCATGCTCACCGGCCCGGCGCCGGCGTCCCGCAAGGTGCTGGCCCGCGCTGGCATGAAGGTCGAGGACATTGACCTGTTTGAAATCAACGAAGCCTTTGCGTCCGTGGCCATGCGCTACATGAAGGACATGGGCATCAGCCATGACATCACCAACGTCAATGGCGGCGCCATCGCCATGGGTCACCCGCTGGGTGCCACCGGTGCCATGATCGTCGGCACCGTGCTTGATGAACTCGAGCGTCGCGACAAGAAGTTCGGCCTCTGCACCCTGTGTGTTGGTGCAGGCATGGGCATCGCCACCATCGTTGAGCGCCTCTGAGCGGCCACCCGGACACGGAGTAACAGACATGACTGAATCGACCATTCGTTGGGAAAAAGATGCGGACAATATCGTCACCCTGATCCTGGATGACCCGAATCAATCCGCCAACACCATGAACGAGGCCTACACTCGCTCCATGCATGACATGGTAGAGCGCCTCGAGAAAGAGAAGGGTGACATTGCCGGTGTCATCATTACCTCGGCAAAAAGCACTTTCTTTGCTGGCGGCGACCTGAAAGACCTGATCAAGGTGACCAAGGAAGATGCCGGCAAGATGGCCGAGGGCGGCCGGATTCTCAAGGGTGACCTGCGCAAGCTCGAAACACTGGGCATTCCGGTGGTTGCGGCCCTGAACGGCACCGCCCTGGGTGGCGGCCTGGAAATCGCGCTGGCCTGCCATCGTCGTATTGCCCTGGATAACCCGAAGGCCCAGTTTGGCCTGCCGGAGGTGTCCCTGGGCCTGTTGCCGGGTGCCGGCGGTATTGTCCGCACGGTGCGCATGCTGGGTGTGCAGAACGCGTTGATGAACGTGTTGCTGCAGGGCCAGCGCATGAAGGCAGACAAGGCGCAGAAAGTGGGCCTGATCGACGAGATCGTCGATACCCCGGAAGCCATGATTGCCAAGGCAAAAGAGTGGATCAAGGCGAACCCGAAGAGCCAGCAGCCGTTCGACGTTAAAGGCTACAAGATCCCGGGTGGTACGCCGAGTGTGCCGTCCTTTGCCATGAACCTGCCGGCATTTCCGGCCAACCTGCGCAAGCAGATCAAGGGCGCCAACTACCCGGCACCCCGCAACATCATGTCTGCGGCTGTTGAGAGTACCCAGGTGGATGTGGATAACGCCTTCGCCATCGAAGAGCGTTACTTTATCGACCTGGTTACTGGCCAGGTGGCGAAGAACATGACCACTGCGTTCTTCTTCAACCTGCAGGCCATCAACGCCGGCGCCAGCCGTCCCAAAGACGTGCCCAAGTTCAAGGCCGAGAAGGTCGGTATCCTTGGTGCGGGCATGATGGGCGCCGGCATCGCGTATGTGACCGCGCGTTCTGGTGCCGTGGCTGTGCTCAAGGATATCTCGAAAGAGAATGCCGAGAAGGGCAAGGCCTACTCCGAGTCGTTGCTCGACAAACAGATCAAGCGCGGCAAGATGACCGAGGAGAAGAAGCAGGAAATCCTGGGCCGGATCATTGCCACCGATGATGCCAAGGACTTCGACGGCGTGGATTTTGTTATCGAAGCCGTGTTCGAAAGCACCGAGCTGAAGCACAAGGTATTCCAGGAAATCGAAGATGTGGTCAAGCCCGATGCAGTACTGGGTTCCAACACCTCATCGTTGCCGATTACCAACCTGGCAAAGGGTGTGAAGCGCCAGAAGGACTTTATCGGCATTCACTTCTTCAGCCCGGTGGACAAAATGCCGCTGGTTGAAATCATCTGCGGCGAAGAGACAGGTCTGGAAGCACTGGCCAAGTGCTACGACTATGTTCAGCAGATCAAGAAGACGCCGATCGTGGTCAATGACGCCCGTGGTTTCTTCACTACTCGGGTCATTGGTACCTTCGCCAATGAAGGCATCGCCATGCTGGGCGAGGGCCTGAACGCCCAGTCCATCGAGCAGGCGGCCATGCAGGCCGGTTACCCGGTGGGCACGCTCAACCTGATCGACGAGATCAACATGGAAACGGCCCTGCGTATCGGCAAGGCTGCCCGTGATGATGCCAAGGCAGAGGGCAAGGAGCCGATGCCGGAGCATCCCGCCGAGAAGGTCATGAAGAAGATGGTTGAAGACCTCGGTCGCCCGGGCAAGGCACAGGGCAAGGGTTTCTATGACTACCCCGAGGGTGGCAAGAAGAAGCTCTGGTCCGGTCTCAAGGAAGCCTTTGGCGGCGACAAGGAGATCCCCTTCGAGGACATGAAGGAACGTCTCATGTTTGTCGAGGCCATCGAGGCCGTGAAGTGCTTCGAGGAAGGTGTTATCGAGGCTGTTGCAGACGCCAACATCGGCTCTATCTTCGGCATTGGTTTCCCGGCATGGTCCGGTGGTGTGATCCAGTACATCAACCAGTACGAGGGTGGCCTGAAGGGCTTTGTGGCCCGCGCCCGGGAACTGGCGAGCAAGTATGGAGAGCGCTTCGAGCCGCCGAAGTTGCTGGTGGAGAAAGCGGAGAAAGGTGAAATCTTCAAGTAAGGTTTTCCTGACGCAGAAAAAGCCCGGCCCTGAGCCGGGCTTTTTCGTTTCTGTGTGGGCCCGGACAGGCTAGAATCCGCCACACTTTGATTGCCAGGTGATTGCCATGTTTACCCTCAAGGTCATGCCCCGTTTTTATGAAACGGATGCCTTCCGGCACATCAACAATACCGTTGTCGCGGGCTGGTTCGAAACTGCCCGTGAGCCCATATTCCGGATCTTTGCCCCCAGCATGCAGCCACAGGACCTGCCCCTGATACTGGCGCGTATTGAAGTGGATTTTGTCGCCCAGATTCACTACGGCGACGAGGTCACCATCGAGACCGGTATCGCCGCCATCGGCAACAGCTCTTTTGTCGTGCGACACACCGCCTTCCAGGGCGGTCGTGAAGTGGCGCGGGGGCAGGCCGTGCAGGTGCATTTCGACTGGCAGAGCGCCGCCTCCGCACCGCTGACTGAGGCGTTACGCGCACAACTGGCGGTGCACCTGCTGCCCGCGGAAAGCTGACGTTCACGCACCATTCCCGTCGGCAGCGCACAAATGGCTCCGAAAACGACAGCCCGGGCGGATATCCACTACCAAATTGGCACGAGCGGCCCATTACCTGCATCAACGGTCACGGCATCATGGGGCTATCTGAAATGGAGGTTTGCTCATGAATGCCAAAGCGCAGGTAAAGGCCGGCCGCGTCAACAACAGCGATATCCAGCCGCGGCGCATGGATTTCCAGTTCGACCCGGATATGGACAAGTACTGGTTCGGTGGCGACCAGTTCAAGAGTGTTTTGCTGACGTCCCTGTCCTGCACTTTCCCCGAGGGCGAGCGTTTCTTTGTTCGCTCGGTGCGGCATTACCAGAAAAACATCACCAATCCGCAGTTGCGTGAAGAGGTCAAAGGCTTCATCGGACAGGAAGCGCACCACGGCAATGAGCACGAGGTGTTCAACGCCCTGATGCAGGAAAAGGGTATCCCCACGCGCAAGGTGGAGGAATTTGTTCTCAATGGCCTGAAGATGCAGGCCAAGTGGCTGTCGCCGGAGCGCCAGCTGGCCAAGACCTGTGCGCTTGAGCATTTCACCGCCATGCTGGCAGAGCTGCTGCTGGAAAATGATGATTTTATCGAGGGCATGGACGAGCGCATGAAGCCCCTGTGGCTGTGGCATGCCGTGGAGGAGAGTGAGCACAAGTCAGTGGCGTTTGATGTTTACCAGGACCAGGTGGGCAGCTACTGGATACGCACCAGCGAAATGGCCATCACGACGGTGGAATTTCTTGGCTTCACCATCTTTCACTACTTCCAGCTGCGCCGGGAGATGGATGACCCGGTGGACTGGAAATCGGTGCGCAGCGGCCTCAACTGGCTGCTCGGCCGGCCCGGCTGGCTGCGCAAGCTGGGTCCCGCCTATCGGGCCTACTACAAGCGCGATTTCCATCCCTCCAAACGTGACAGCAGCGCCCTTCGCAAGCGAGGCCTGCGCAAGCTTGCGAAGATGCTTGGGCGGCCGGAGCTAGCTGATCAGGCCGCCTGAGCGCGTCGCTTGCAACCAAGGACGAGCACCAGCAGCAGGTAGCTGAACGCGCCAATCTGCGGCAATGCCTCGCTCAGTGCGTCCCCGGGTGTGCTGGGCAGGCTGCCACCGGGGGTGGCCGGGGTGTAAGTGGTGGGCGCCGGTTCGTCACTGACACGATAGCGCAGCAGTTGCTCGCGTTGCTGGCTCATGTCCAGGCTGTCTGCCACTTCCACACGCACACACAGGTCTGTTTCACTGGCCGGTGCGCTGCCCTGGTAAGCGTCAGCGCTCCAGTCCTGGACGGTCTGCCACTGCCCGCTGGTGCGATCGAACAGGGCATAGCGGAACAGGGCGCTGCCCGATGCACCAGCGGCCTGGGGAGACAGTGTGTAGTTCTGGCCCGGGCGGATCAGGGTGTCCATTTCCAGACTGCCCGGCACAAAACGGATAGCCCCGGGCAGGGGCTCTGCGGGCAGCAGACGCACGGCTTCGGGCTGGTCGCCGCAATCAGCAAAGCCGTAGCCGGACGCCATCCCCTCATTGTTTACGTCGGTGACCACAGACAGTTGTACCTGGCGGTCACTGCCGAGATGGTTGGCCAGTAGGGTCAGGCGTGGCGCGTCAGTGTTCAGGTCTGCCACCATCGGCAGGCCGAGCCCGGCTGCCGAAAACCCGCCGTTACCCAGCAACAGGCCGTCGTTATTGAGGCTGAATCCCAGCACAGTGAGCAGGTCGCGGTCGCCGTCCACGGCCACCGGCACCAGGCCACCGGCGCAGTCCACCCGTCCGTCCGCATTGGCGTCGAGGCTGCTGGCCTGGAAGTGGCACACCAACAGTCGGTTGGCGCCGTCATCGCCGATGCTCGCTCGAAGTACGGCGGTGTCGTTGTTCAGGGCCAGCGGGAACGCCCGGGTAATTGGCCCTTCCTCTGTCGTCATGGGAAACAGCAGCGGCGCGGCGCCGCCGTCTGCGTCCATGGCCAGCAACACCGGATAGCCGGCTCCGCCGGTATCGTTACTGGCAGTGTCGTGTTCCTCATGGCAATCGTCATGGCCATAGCCATGACCCCGGCCATGGGAATGGTGGCCGACACCGCGGTCGTTGCTGTGGCCATCGTCATCATCGTCACACTCCCGGGGGGCCGGCTCGCAGCCGTAGCCAAACACCTGGCAATCGCCACCGACACCAACGTGGCCAAGCACCTGGGCGGGCTGGTTATCGTTGATGGCCACCAGCCAGCGCACGGATGACAGGGCGGTAACCCCGAAGTCCCCGACCAGGAAGCCGGCCTGGTCGTCATTACCGTACTGGGTGGTGGCGACAATTCCGTGGGCGTTCTCTTCGACAAAACTGCCGGGGAATCGCGAGAAGGGCAGTGAATCCGGGATCACGGCACTGCCGGCGTCGGCGCCGACAAAACTGGTCAGGGCGCCAGACTCACCAATCTGGATGCCAAACGGGAACTCTGTGGCGCAGAACAGCCAGAAGCAGGCTGCGTCTCCCGCGCTCAAGGCGACGAAATCCGGGGTGTCGACGATGGTCAGTGCGGGATTGTCGCTGGTGGTGATGCCGAAACTGCGATACTGGCTCTCGGCGGTACGCTGGTAGCCTACCAGGTGGCCGTTGTTGTTGATCGCCGTGGCGACGCTGAACTGCCGGTTGGCATAGGACTGGCCGAACTGGCTGCCCGCCAGCGTTTCGTCCAGTGGCTCCAGGCGCCAGGCATCGGCGAAGGCCGCCGGTGTGGCCACGGTGAGCATGAGCGTGAGGGCGAATGTCAGGCGCATCGGGACTCCCCGGTTGTTTGTTCTTGTGAGTACGCACACTGCAGGATTCGCGTTTCCCAAGGTTAACACGGTGGCGGCATTCGGGTGGCGCGCCGGCATCACCGGCAGGGACAGGCGGCCGGATCGGGTTGATGGCCGGTTGTGACCACAGCGGTGCTTCGTAACAGACTGATATCTAAAGCTAATTCTCGCTTGCCGTTGGCCTTCGCCTGACTCTGGCAAAGCGTTCTGCCCGGTGATAGCGTTGAAACAAGGTGAATGTGGCATGGAGGCGCCAATGAGTAACCGCCAGGGCGAGACAACAAAAACCTATTTTCGCTCGGATCGTTTTTTTGTTGAGGGGGGCAAGTGGTATTTCACCACCCGGGAAAACACCATCGAGGGGCCGTTCGACAGCAAGGCTGACGCCGAGCAGGAGCTGATGCTGTACATCAGGCGCCTTGAAGAGCGCCAGAAATTCGGCCTTGATCCCTGATGAGGCCTTCACATCAGCTGCACCGAAGTGTGCTGATACTGAGACCATGAAAGTCACCGCCGAGACACTCGCTGAACGCCCGGTAAAGCGCCTGCGCATCCGCTCGCTCGGCCTTGGCCTTTATACCGTCGAGGCGACGCTGGATGATGGCTGGGCGGTGCTGTGCGACAACGACGGCAAGGTCTGCCAGTTTACTGGCATGGAGTGGGTGCGCCGGCGCCTGGCGCACCTCGACGTGGAGCAGGCCACGCTGGTGCACAGTTCCGCATACCACGAGATGATTGGACTGGCCCGGGAGCAGGTGGCGCCCCTCGAGGTGCCGGTTGACTGGCCAGCGTCACGTCACTGAGTGCCAGCGCCGCGTTGGTCAGCGCCGCTGGATTTGTGCGTCAGGGCTGGTGTTGCCCAGCAGTCTGGAAAGTGCGGCATTGAGGGTGGAAGGCCGCACCGGTTTGGGCAGAAATTCAGTGGCGCCGGCATCCATGGCCTGCTGGCGCCAGGATTCGCCGGTGTTTCCGGAAATTACCAGAATGGGCAGGGAAGGGCGCTGGTTGCGCATCTCACGGGCCACCTGGTAGCCGTCCAGACGCGGCAACTCCACATCGACAATGGCCAGGTCCACGTCTCGCTGGTCGAACAGGCGCAGCGCGGCCTCGCCATCGGCGGCGATGAAATAGCCAAACCCTGCTTCTTCAGCGATACGGCAAAGCAGCAGGCTGACCGGCTTGTTGTCTTCGACAATCAGTACGTTCATGCCCGCTCAGTCTAGCCCGGCGTCGGCGTCCTGCATATACCCCCGGCACTCGGCCCTGGCTGGTGCGTTCAGCGATTCTGCAGGTTGGCCATGATCGCCATCAGGGCCTCCTGGCCACTGCCAGGGTGGTCGGCGTCGCTGAAGTCCTCGATGGCGGACCAGTGGTCGTTGACCTGTTCTGCGGTCAGTGTCTCAGACACCGGGAATCCGTGGCCGCGGGTGCGCTCCCAGCGTAGCTTGCCGATCCAGCCTGCTCCCACCTCGAACAACTGACCGCTCCCGGTGTGGGTCTCGTGACAGAGCTTGACCACCAGCGGTGTGACGAACTCCGGTTTCAATTGCTCCACGATCTGGGGCGGCATAATGGTTTCCGTCAGTCGACTGCCGGCAATGGGCGCAATCGTGTTGGCGGTGATATTGCGTTTCGCACCTTCGATGGCAAGGGTCTGTGCCAGGCCATGCAGGCCGAGTTTTGCCATGGAGTAATTGGCCTGGCCAAAGTTGCCGTAAATGCCCGCTGCGGATGCGGTGAAGATGAGGCGGCCGTATTGCTGTTCGCGCAGGTGAGGCCATGCGGCGTGGGTTACCTTGAACGCCCCTTTTACATGGACATTGTAGACCAGGTCCCAGTCTTCCTCGGTCATGTTGTGGAATGACTTGTCGCGCAGGATGCCGGCATTGTTGACCAGCACATCAACACGGCCGAAGTTGTCCAGGGCACACTCGACAATACGGTCCCCGTATGTCACTGAGTCATAATTCGCTACCGCCTCGCCGCCGGCTGAGTTGATTTCTTCCACCACCTGATCGGCCGCGCTCTTGCTGGCACCGTCACCAAATGCGGACCCGCCAAGATCGTTTACCACCACACGGGCGCCGCGCGCGGCAAACGCCATGGCATGACTTTTACCAAGTCCGTTGCCGGCGCCGGTCACTACAACCACGCGGTCATCAAATCTGATCTCGGACATTCAGGCTTCTCCTTGTTTTTCTCTGGGCCCGGCGGGTTATTTCCGGGTGGCCCATCCGGTAAAGTGCCATGTGCTGCTATCCTTGCCGTGACTTCACTGCAACGCAGGCGGCGGCTGACCAAAGCCGTCACAGGCAGGGGCGGTCGATGGCGCCATTATTGGAATCGCTCCCCCGGGCTCTCAATGACGCAATGTGCCAATTTGGCTGACATTAATTATCATTGGCCCTCGCGTTGCATGAGCTGCATGGCGAATTTCGCGATAAAGCTATATAAATCAATGGTTTGTGGGAAAGTTCGCGATGATACACAGGAAGAACATATCGGTCAGTCAGGTGGTCCGAGTGCTTCAGGGCGCGGCGCGCTCCGGTGCCGATATTCCGTCATTGCTTGCCAGCACTGGTATACCGCGGTCACTGCTTGATGATCCGGATGCGCGTATCGAGCGAGAGACCTTCATCCGCCTGATGCTCTCCGTCATGCAACAGACCGAAGACGAATTTCTTGGCTTCGGACAGGGGCGAAAGTCCAAACCAGGCACCTTCAGCATGATGGCGCATGCTGTCATCAACTGCTCCAACCTCGAGAAGGCGGTCCTCAGGGGGCTCAAGTTTTACCAGCTGTTTGATCTCGAGGTGCGCTGCGACCTGGTTCGTGATGACGAGTTTGCCGAGCTGCGTATCATTGCCAATCCGCGTCTCGATTTCAGGGAAGTGATTGTGGAGTCACTGATCTTCCTGTCCCTGCGATTCATGAGCTGGCTGGTGGGCAAGGCGATTGAGCCAGAGCTGATCGAGCTGGATTTTTCCAGGGCACAGCAGGATGACGAGTATCGTTCCCTGTTCAACTGTCCGGTGGAATACGAGCGCGACATCAGCCGTGTCCTTTTCAAGCGCGATTACCTGGAACTGCCGCTGGTTCAGAACGAACTGTCGCTGTCCAAATTCCTCAAGGATTCTCTGGCGCAGTTGCTGGACGGGAATATCCACAACGTCGGTTTGCCGGCACAGATTCGGGCAATTATTTCCAAGGAATACGGCAACAACTTTCCTGATTTTTCCGAGATCTGCGAAAAACTGAACATGACGCCACAAACATTGCGGCGCCGTCTCAAGGAAGCCAATACGAGCTACCAGGAGATCAAGGACAACATACGCAAGGATGCATCGATCTATTACCTGTCCAAGCCAGAGCTTTCCATTGATGAGATTGCGCTGCTGATGGGTTTCAGTGAAGCAAGCTCGTTTCACCGGGCCTTCAAGAAATGGACCAGCAAGACGCCGTCTGTCTACAGACGCGAGCATTTCGGAGAGTAGTTCATGGAACAACCGTCCGGTACGGTCGCCCGATTATTGATTACCTGTCCAGATCAGCCCGGCATCATCAGTGCTGTTTCCACCTTTCTGTACCACCACAACGCCAATATCACGGATCTGGACCAGCACTCCACCGAGAACAGGCCTGGCACCTTCTTCCTGAGACTTGAGTTCCAGACGCCCGGTCTGGACTGCTCCCTGGAGGCGCTCGAGAGCAATTTCCGCAGCCGTGTCGCGAGCAAGTATGACATGGACTGGACGCTTACCTTTGCCCATGAAAAGAAGCGTATGGCGGTGTTGGTGTCCAGGCACGATCATGCGTTGATGGAATTGCTATGGCGCGTCCAGCGCGGTGACCTGAGCGCAGAGATTCCCATGGTGATCAGCAACCACGACGACCTCAGGGCCGAGGTGGAACGGTTCGGCATTGAATTCCATCATGTGCCGGTAGATGCGCAGAACAAGGATGCTGCTTTCGAGCGCATGCTGGAGTTAATGGACGGAAAAGTGGATGTCATCGTCCTGGCGCGGTACATGCAGATCCTGCCGCCGGCGTTTGTTTCTCGTCACCCGGGGCGGATCATCAACATTCATCACTCGTTTCTGCCCGCCTTTGTCGGCGCAAACCCTTATCAGCAGGCATGGGATCGCGGTGTGAAGCTGATTGGTGCTACCAGCCACTATGTCACGGACGATCTCGACCAGGGGCCAATCATTGAACAGAATGTGCAGCGTGTATCCCACCGGCATTCCGCGCAGGAACTGAAGGCCCTGGGGCAGGACGTAGAGCGCAGTGTTTTGTTGCGCGCGGTACGGTGGCACCTTGAGGATCGCATCATCATTGATGGCAACAAGACTGTGGTGTTCGTCAAGTAGCCTTCAGCAGATTTTCAGAAGCGCAGTTCAACGCCGGCGGCAGCGCTGTTGACATATTCCCCGTCGATGAAGAAACCGTCGTACTGGGCGTTCAGGTAAACGCCACGGGTGACTTCCGCGTTCACGCCACCGCCCAGGTACGGGCCAATACGCGTGATGGTGTCGGAGGTGGGTAGCTGCGCGGTGGTTCTGGGTGGTGTCGCATCGTTGAAGATTTCGGTCACGAGGACGTCCCGCGAACGCTTCAGGCTGTAGATATATGCGCCGGCCCGTGCGAAAAACAGGCGCCCGTCATACAGGCGCGTACCCAGTTCAAACCCGTTGATGCGCACATTGGTATCGGTCTGGTAAAAGCGCCGGTCAAGTTCCGGCGGGTCGAAGGCATCGGCGCTCCGGACCCTGTATGTGGTGCTGGTGGCATCAGCCAACCGGGTCAGGGAACCCTCAAAGGACCAGGTCCAGTCCCCCCAGCGCGCTTCGTTGAACTGGCCACCGAAACGGAGTCGCAGGCCGCCGTCGTTATCCTGGTCAAAGGGGCCAAGGTCCGATTGCGTCGCTTGCGCGCCAATATAGAAGGTGACATCCGGCGGGGCGAGTTCATCCTGCGGCGCAGCCTGGGCGGCGACCGCCATGCAACAGCCGAGCAGCGAGAGGATGGACGTTCTCATTGGTATAGAGTGTGTAGTCATGCGCATGTTGTTGTTATTGACCCGTTTTTGTTGGCCAGAGTGTACCGTATCTGGCCTTTTTTGCATGTATCAGAAGCGTTACAGCGCGGGAGGCGCCTGATGAGTGAATCGCACTGGCTTTTCCTGTGTCGGCCCGGCGCCGAGCGCGAGTGTGCGGCTGAGCTGGGGGAGCGTGCCGGGGCTGGCTACTGCAGGCTGGACAAGGGCGCCGGCTGGCTCAGTTGGCATGGTTTTGCCGGCGTGCCGGCGCTGCCGGTGTTTGCCCGCAGTGGCTGGCAGGTCCAGGCGTCATTCTCGGATCTGGACAAGAACGACCGCATATCCCAGCTGGTCGCGCTGCTGCCGGGCCGGGAGCGGTTCGGCCGGGTCTTCCTGGAATACCCGGACACCAACGATGGTCGGGGGCTGCAGCGTTTTCTGCGCGGATTCCGCAAGGCCCTGGAGAAGCATCTCCGCGACCAGCAGATTCTGGTGACTGATTCGCCGCAGGTGTTGCACCTTTTTTTCACGGATTCCCTGAACGGCTTCATTGGTGTCAGCGATACGGCCGACTGTCCCTGGGAGAACGGAGTGCCGCGCCTGCGCCTGCCCGCCGCCGCACCGAGCCGTTCGGCCCTGAAGCTGGAGGAAGGCTGGCTGCGCCTGATGAGCCCCTCGGAGCAGGATGTGCTGATCCGCCCGGGCCAGCAGGCCGTGGACCTGGGCGCTGCGCCCGGCGGCTGGACCTGGCAGCTGGCACGGCGTGGGCTGCGGGTTACGGCGGTGGACCACGGGCGGCTGGACCGGGCAGTGCTGGACGAGTGGCCGGTGACCCATGTGTCGGCGGATGCCTTCACCTGGCATCCCCACCGGCCGGTGGACTGGCTGGTGTGCGATATCGTCGACAAGCCGGCTCGCACCCTGAGCCTGATGAGCAAGTGGTTGTCTGCAGGCTGGGCCAGGCAAGCGCTGTTCAACCTCAAGCTGCCCATGGCGCGACGCTGGGACACGGTCTCCCGTTTGCTGGCAAAGCTCCAGGAGGCGTTACCCGATTGGGACATACGGGCGGCACAGCTCTATCACGACCGTGATGAGGTCACGGTGCTGGCCCTGCCGGGCCCGGGCGCGTGACGATCAGCGCCGGTCACGGCCGTCTCCTGTGGCTACTGGGCGCGCTCTATTTCGCCCAGGGGCTGCCATTCGGGCTGCTGGCGCGTTCCCTGCCTGCCATCGCCCGTGACGCCGGCCTGTCACCGGAGCTGATCGGTCTGCTTGCCTTGCCTGCAGCCCCCTGGGCCCTGAAATTTCTCTGGGCGCCCTTTGTGGACCAGTACGGTCGCGGCCGTCCGGGGCATCGGCGACGCTGGATAATCGCCTGCCAGCTTGCTGCCATGGGCCTGCTTGCCGTTGTCGCCCTGCAGCCGCCCGAGCAGCTGTTCGGTTCACACTTTGCCCTGTTTCTTGTCCTGCTGTTTGCCCTCAATGCCCTGTTTGCCACGCACGATATTGCCACCGACGGGCTGGCGGTGCGGTTGCTGCCGGTGCACCTGCGTGGCATGGGCAACAGTCTGCAGACGGGCGGCTACAAGAGCGGCCTGATCCTGGGCAGCGCGCTGCTGTTGATGGCGGTGGAGGTGCTCGGCTGGCGTGCAGGGTGGTTGATCGTCCTTGCCTTGTTGGCCCTGTCATTGTTGCCCTGGCGCGGATTTGACGAGCCCGCCGAGGCAGTCCGGCCGACCCCACTGGATCGCCGCGCGTGGTTGCGTGAATTCACCGGTTTCTGGCAACGGCCGGGCATGAAGGTGTGGTTGCTGGTGCTGATCGGATACAAGATCTGTGACAGCTTTGGCTCGCGCATGCTCAAGCCGTTCCTGGTGGATGCGGGCTGGTCGCTGTCGGCCATCGGCCGGCTTGACCTGGTGACCTCGCTGGTGGGCCTGGCTGGGGCCGTTCTTGCCGGGTTGCTGTTGTTGCGACTGTCGCACCGCAGCGCGCTGGTGCTGTTCGGCCTGGGCCAGGCACTGGCATTTGCCGGTTGGGCACTGCTGGGGGAACGTCCGGACGTGCAGCAGGTATGGCTCATGGCCAGTGTTGAGCAACTGGCGGACGGACTGGCCACCGTGGCCCTGTTTACCCTGATGATGGACCGGTGCCGACGTGATCATGATGGCAGCGACTACACCATGCAGGCCTCGGTGGTGCTGGCCTTTGCCGGGCTCGCCACGCTGGTCAGTGGTGTCAGTGTGAAGCTGTTTGGCTACAGTGCACATTTCCTGCTGTCGGCAGGGCTGGGTCTGGCCGCTATAATACCGGCGTTTTTCATTCGTCCTGCCATTTCCGGAGCCGCCCATGCCCTCCACGCCGACAATCGCTGATACACTCGACGCCCGTGGCCTGGTGTGTCCCGAGCCGGTGATGCTGTTGCACAGCCGGGTAAGGGACCTGGCCCCCGGGGCGGTACTGGAAGTGTTGGCAACAGATCCGTCTACCGAGCGTGACTTTGCCCGTTTTTGCCAGTTCCTGGGGCATACCCTGGTGACGGCAGAACAGTCGGACGAGGGTTGGCGCTACCTGATTCGCAAAAAGGAAGACTGACGTAATGATGGTCGATATAGGACTGGTGCTGGCCGGCTTTGTGGTGCTGGTCAAGGGCGCAGACTGGATGGTGGACGGCGCCTCAAGGCTGGCCCTGCGTGTCGGCATTACACCGCTGGTGGTGGGCCTGACGGTGGTGGCATTTGGTACCAGTGCCCCGGAGCTGGCCGTCAGCGTGACGTCTTCCATCCAGGGTCAGGCGGATCTGGCGGTGGGCAACGTGGTGGGCTCCAACATCGCCAATATCCTGCTGATCCTGGGCGTTTCGGCGCTGGTGGCGCCGCTCACCGTGAACCAGCAGCTGATTCGCCTGGATGTGCCCATCATGGTGGGCGCCAGTGTGCTTTTGTATGTGCTGGCCGTGGACGGTGAGCTGGGCCTGTGGGACAGCGCGCTGCTGGCGGGCAGTGTCATCGCCTATGTGGTGTTCCTGATCCATCATAGCCGGCGCGAGCGTAACGTCGCAGTGATTGCCGAGTACGAAGAGGGCCTCAGTGCGGATGCCCGGGAGCCGGGGACCACTGGCGGCAATCTGTTCCTGTTGCTGATTGGCCTGATTGGGCTGGTGGCCGGGTCTCAGTTGCTTGTCACCGGCGCCGTGGCCATTGCCCGGGACCTGCAGGTCAGTGAACTGGTGATCGGGCTGACCGTGCTGGCAATCGGCACGTCACTGCCGGAACTGGCGACGTCGGTGGTGGCCGCCAGTCGCGGTCAGCGCGACATTGCCGTTGGCAACGTGGTGGGCTCGAACATTTTCAATATCCTCAGCGTGCTGGGTTTCACCGGCCTTGCCTCGCTGGAAGGCATTCCGGTATCGGCGGATGCACTGAGAGTGGACATACCGGTGATGCTGGCTGTGACACTCGCCTGCCTGCCCATCTTTCGCAGCGGTTTTGTGGTCTCGCGCACCAATGGCGCGCTGTTTCTTGCCAGCTACGTGCTCTACCTGACGTTCCTCGTGCTCAATGCGCGCGGCTCGCCCCTGGTGGATATGTTCCAGAGCATCGTCCTTGAGGGCCTGTTGCCGGGCCTGCTGATCCTCACTGTGGTTCTGTTCGTGCGCGAGATCGACCGCGAACGTCAGTGACTGTCGTTCAGCAGTGAAATGGCTGCCAGGGCCTCCGGGTCGCGCTCCTTGATCTTGTTGGCAATGGCGTGCTGGAAGAAGTAGCAGAAGTCCGCACGCTCGTTTGCCGGCACCAGGCAGTCATCGCCGGGCAGGATCGGGGTGCGCTCCACCGCGTCCTCGTCGGCAATCATGGCCTGCATGACGCCATTGCCGAGAACCCGCCAGCTCACCACTTCGGCCAGGCTGATGCTGTCAAAGCCGTCTTCGGTGAACACCGCATGGGTGCCAATGGTGTCAGGAATCTCCTGTACCACGGACGTGTCTGCGGCGCTGTCGCCGAAGAACTCATGCGCCGCCTGCAGTTCCGTGCACTTGTGCGCCGGGGCGTCCTCGAACATGTACTGGCTTTCCGGCAAGCGATAGCCTTCCCAGCGGCCGTTCAGGGGGTCTTCAAGCTCCGTGCACGCCATGATCCTGTCCAGCCATGGCACCATGGCCACGACCTCACCATCGTCGCGCAGGGCCCAGCACAGCACCTTGAGCGAAAACAGCTTGTCGGGATGGTTGTCGTTGGAATAGAGGAGTTCGAGTCCGTCACATTCCGGAGAAACGCGGAGGATGCGTTTGTCGTGCGGCATGCGGCGGTAGTCGAACAGGTTTACCACGTTGTCGTGGTCGGGGGATCGCGCCTGCTGACGTGCCATGGAGATCTCTCTCTGCGGCCTGCATCGCGACAGCCGTTGCCAGCGGCACGGTCAATGGACTCAGGGCTGACGTCGCACTGTCCCTTTAACCCTACCGGGCCGCCGGGGAGCTGACAAGTACCCCCGCAAACGCCCTACAATGGGGCTTCTCAAGGCAGGACAGCAGAGGAGGGCGGTGTGACAAGTGCCTGGTATTTTGCCTACGGCAGCAACATGAACCCGGTGCGCATGGCGGACCGGGCCATGCGCACGCGGGAGCGCCATGCCGCCTGCCTGCATCACTGGCAGCTGGCGTTCAACAAGCGCGCCCATAACCGTGATGGCGTTGCCTATGCCAACATCATGCCGCGCCCGGGTGGCCGTGTGCACGGCGTCCTCTACCGGTTGGCAGATGTTGACGAGATCTGTCGCATGGATCCGTTTGAGGGGCACCCGGTCCGCTACCGGCGCGAACTGCTCCGGCTTGAAACGTCGCTGGGGGCGCAAACTGCCTGGACCTATATCGCCAACCCGGACTGGCATTGTGACCGCGTGCTGCCGGAACGCGGCTACCTGAATCACCTGCTCAGCGGCCGTCCCTGGTTGCCGGAGCCCTATTACCGTCAGTTGCTGACTGTGCGCTGTTATTCCGGTACTGCTGACTGAAGCGCCAGGCCAGTCGCCAGGTCAGCAGCACGGCAGCGCTACTGAGTCCGGCAATCAGCCCGATCCAGAAACCCTCCGGCCCCATGGCCGGTACCAGCGCATCAGACAGACCCAGCACCAGGCCCAGGGGCAGGCCAATGCCCCAGTAGGCCAGCAGGGTGATCAGCATCGGGGTGCGGGTGTCCTCAAAGCCGCGCAGGCAGCCGTTGGCAGTGACCTGCCATGCGTCCGAGACCTGGTACAGCGCGGCGAACAGCAGCAGCCGGGCGGCCAGTGACTGCACCTCAGGATTGCCGGTGTAGATCAGGGGAACCTGGTGGCGCAGCAGGAAAAGCAGGACACCAGCGGTGACCCCGATGGCGGCCGTGATCCAGAAAGCACTGCTGATGGCCAGTGCCACCTGCTGGCGGTCGCCGGCGCCGCGGCCGATGCCTACCCGTACGGTGGCGGCCAGGGCGAAACTCAACGGAATCATGAACACCAGGGAGGTGAAATTCAGTGCCACCTGGTGACCCGCCACGACGGTGGGGCCCAGCGTGCTGATCAGCAGTGCGATAACGCTGAAAATGCTGGCCTCGAAAAAGATCGACAAGCCCACCGGCAGCCCGAGGCGGAACAGGTAACTCACCGTGGCAGGTTCCAGCTGTAGCGGGCGCACCCGCAGGGGGGCCTTTCCATAGGCGGGGCTGGTGCGGAAATAAACCAGCATCAGGGCGCACATGGACCACATCACCAGGCTGGTGGCCCAGCCACAGCCCACGCCTCCCATGGCCGGAAGGCCCAGCTTGCCGTGAATCAGGACATAGTTGCTGGGGATGTTGATCAACAGCCCGGCGACACTGATCCACAGCACGGGCCGGGTATGGGACATGGCCTCGGTGTAGCTGCGCAGTGTCAGGAACAGGGCAGCGCCGGGCATGCCCCAGCTGAGCGCATCCAGGTAGCCGGCCACCAGTGGCCGCAACTGCTGGTCCACATCCAGCCAGTGCAGCACCGGGGCCATGGAGCGCAGGGCCAGCGCAGCAATGGCACCAGTGAGCAGGGCCAGCCAGATGCCCTGCTGGGCAATCGGGCTGACCCGGTGGTAGTCTTTTGCGCCGAGCGTGCGGCTGAGTACGGGGGTGGCACTCATCAGCACCCCGGTCATGAACAGGTACACCGGCACCCAGATGCTGGCCCCGACCGCTACGGCCGCGAGGTCCACGGCGCTGACCCGCCCGGCCATGAGCGTGTCGACAAAGCCGTTGGCGGTTTGTGCCAGCTGGCCACCCAGGATTGGCAGGGCCAGTGCCATTTGCGCAGCGATCTCATGGCGACGTTGTGAAGAAAACGAGACTTTCACGGGAGGCGGATTCCTCAATGACCGGCGCTACCTTAACGCAAACCGCAGACCATTGGCATGCGGGCTTCAGCTCTGCGGACCTGGAGCAGCTGTTTGCCCAGTGTTTTGGCGCCGGTTACCAGACCTGTTTATCTGGCGGTCACGATGAACCGTTCTACCAGCCAGCACGGGACGGGCAGCCAGCCAGACTGTGTTACCGGGCAGACTTCTTCCGCAGCGCCCTGCATGAAGTGGCGCACTGGTGCATAGCCGGGCCGGCCCGGCGGCAACAGACCGATTTTGGCTACTGGTATGAACCGGATGGTCGCTCAGTGGAGCGTCAGCAGGCCTTCCTGATGGCGGAGGTGCGGCCACAGGCCTTTGAGCTGGTGTTCTGTGCGGCGGCTGGCCACCGTTTCAGCGTGTCGCTGGACAATCTGGGCGGCGAGGCGTGTGGCGATGTGAGGTCATTCGAAGCCCGCGTCTGCGCGCTGGCCGAGCAGCTGCTTGTGGCGCCGCCTGCGCGCATGGCGCAGTGGGGGCGTTGCCTGTCAGCGTACTACCGTGGCGTGGATGCCTTGCCCGACAGGTCCATGCTGGCGGCATGCTTCCAGCCCATTGGCGACTTGCCGCTATGAGAATGGCAAAAAAAACGCCGGCAAGCCGGCGTTTTTTCTGGTGTCCCGATCAGCTCGGGAAGAAGTTGATCGGGTAGTCTCCCTTCCAGACTTCCACGTTCAGGGCGCCGAAATCCATGGTGCTGACGATGATCTGGACCTTACGCTCCAGATCCGGGTCGTTCAGCTCCGAGGACTTCACCTTCACATCAGTGACTGCCCCGGATGGATCAATGACGAGCGACAGGACCACCGTGCCCTGCAGGGCAGGGTTCTTGCGCAGCGCCCGCTGGTAGGCACTGTTGATCCGGCCCGCATAGCGGTCGAAGATGCGGCGGATCTGCTCTTCGGTCCGGCGCGACTTGCCATCTGCGGTGGTGCGCGTGGTGCTCGCTTCCGCCTTGTCGGCAATGGTGCTTTCCACCTGTGCCACCTGGCCGGATTCGAGGGTGCCGCCACCGCCGCCGCCAGAGGACACTGAGCCTACCGCAATACCGCCAGAGGTGGAGCCGGCACGGCCGGTGATCAGGTTGCGCTCGATCTTGGTGGACTCGCCGCCGCCCTTGCGCAGGTTGGTGGGGTTGTTCACCACCGGCGCGATATCACGCAGGCCGGCCAGGGAGTCCTCGAAAACCTTGAGCTCCTGTTTGGCCTTTTCGCGGGCTTTCTCCACCTTGTCAGGCGTCGGTTCCGGTTCTGGCTCCGGTTCTGGTTCTTCCTCCGGTTCCGGCTCGGGTTCCGGTTCTTCCTCAGGCTCCGGTTCCGGCTCCGGCGGCGGTGGCTCCTTTTCCTTCTCCAGCACCAGCTTTGCCAGGCGGTCGGGGAGTTCCTGGGCTTCGCGGCGATCCCTTTCCGGCAGCGGTGTCATTTCCAGCAGCAGCAGGAACAGCAGCAACAGCAACAGGACAATGGCGGTCGCCACTACCTGTCGCTTTCGCTCACCGGGAATGGTGTCCCACGGCAGTGTACCGTCCACCAGAATGCTGAGGCGTTTGTTGTTGTTATTATCACTCATGGTTGCTCTTCCTCCGCCTTCCTGAGTACGGCAAAGGAAATCTTGCTGTATTCGGTCTGCGTGCAGCTGAGCATTACCCGGCGGATCAGGGAGTAGGGGACTTCGCGGTCCGCCAGCACCATGACCTCACGTTCCGGCTCGCCATCTTCATTGAGCACAGGAAGGCTTCGGCTGGCGCGAAATTCCAGCTCTTCAACCAGCGCAGGGATGGTCGGCTCTTCTGTGGCCATGACTTCGGTTACAGAAGCGATCTTCACATCCTGCACGATGATGTCCCTGCCGCTAAGCTGTATTGTCAGCACTTCGCTGGGCAGTTCCTGGGCAGTGGACTCGGGAAGCTCGATATCCTTGTTGTCCGGCAGCTGTTGGCTGTTGGACGAGTTCACCAGCAGGAAGAAAACCAGAATCGTGAAGATGTCCATCAGGGACGTCAGGTTCAGCGCTGCTACCGCCTGGTTCTTCTTGTGGCGGCGCTCCATACGCTTGGCGCGAGACGACTTCTTCATGACGCACCTCCCGTATCTGAAGCGGCCGCAGACGTATCTGGCGGCGCATCACCAATCCCGATATCCGGGAACAGGTTCCGTTTGATGTTGGTCCCGTTCACCAGCTCGTTGTAATAGCGCACTGTATCCATGGTATGGATCAGCAGCTCGTAGTCGGTGTCATCCTCACAGAGGATGGTGACATCAGAGATGTCCGGGAACTGTTTCTTCACTTTCACCAGGAAGTCGCGCAAGGCGTCCTTGTCGTGCTCTCCGGCGGCATTGTTTTCAATGATTTTCAGTGGCCCACTCTGGCGGTCAACAACCTCATAGCGGTTGCCGTACACCAGCACTTCGAGCACCAGGGGCTTTTTGTCATCGGGATCCGAGGGCGGAGCCGCTTCGCTGGATGGCAAGTTCAACTGGAGAACGGAGACTTGCGCAAAAACAGCGTTCAGCAGCAGGAACGGGATCAACACCACCATCAGGTTCAGGAAGGCAGTAATATTGAGTTCCACCTCGGTATCACGCGCACGTTTACGTAACCGCATACCGGCTCCTCTGCAACAGGCTAGACAATGGGTTTCGGCTTATTGGCCGTCCGCGTTCTTTTCCTGTTGCATGGTGACCTGCCTGAACACGTTCAGGAACTTCACCGAGGCCATCTCCATGCTGTCCACAACCTTGCCGGTCATCGAATTGATGAACGAGAAGGCCAGCAGCAGGGGAATTGCCGCCATCAGGCCGAATGCCGTGGTGTTCATGGCAACGGAGATGGACGCTGACAGCAGGTCGGCTTTCTGTGCCGGGTCCGCGCTGGCAACGGCGGTAAACGCCTGGATAAGACCGATAATCGTACCCAGCAGACCCAGCAGGGTGGCGATATTGGCCAGTGTGGCGATGTAGGGGGTGCGGGTCTCGAGGCGCGGCATGACTTCCATCAGGCCCTCTTCCATGGCCAGCTCCACGTCATCGTGACGACGCGACAGCCGTGCGCGTTCCAGTCCATAGGCAACAACCCGCGCAAGGCCGGTCTTGCTCTCCTTGACCTGCTCCATGGCCTGCCGGAACTGGCCTTTGGAAATCAGGGGGAACACGTTGTCCCAGACCTTCTTGTTGCGGCTCTTGGTCGCCTGCAGGTAGATCACACGTTCGATGACGATGATCAGGCCGACGGCGAGAACCAGCAGGATGGGCCACATGAATGCACCACCCTGGACAATAAACTCCTTGATGATTTCCATTGCGCCGGGATCAGCTGCAGCCGAGGCAGCAGCGGCATCGAGGGACACGGTGGTCGGCATGGGTGTTCTCCTGACAGATGTTTTTTTGTTCTAAATGGGCACGAATGCCCGCCTAAGCCATACTTATGGCCGATGTTTTAACAGAATTTTCACGCAGCTGCATCAGCAACCTTGCGAGTTTGTGCGTAATTTCAACGCCTGCGGGACGCGCAGGCAAAAACCACAACACCGCTACTCGAGAAACAGGTCGTCACCTTCCTCTTCCTTGTTGAGGATTCGGTAGTACTCGACTTCCCGCAGTAGCACTTCCTGGTCCAGCGGCTCCAGTACCCGGTCCAGCAGGGAAGAGGTGGGGTCGCGTTTCTCCAGCTTCACTTCCTTGTCCTTCCACGGCACAACGTTCAGGACCGTCGGGGCTTCCTGGGTGCCGATGATGTTGGTGCCGACGTCGGGTGGCTGGTCGGTGTTCGTTTCCTCGGCCGACGCCGTTGCGGCGAGAAGCAGCAACAGTGGAATTGTCAGATGTCGCATATCAGTTCACCTCTCCATTTGGCGATTCTGGCTGCGGTTGCGCCACCGTGGCAGGTGGTGGTGCCGGTGCACGACGCTCCAGGTCAACGATCCAGTTGGCAACAGTCTGGTCTGGTTGTTTTTGCAGGGACTGGTACAGGCGGAAGTGGCTCAGTGCCAGATTCAGGTCCTGCATGTACAGCTCTGCCAGAACGCCCAGGTTGAAGTGCGCTCGGGCGTATTTCGGATCCAGCGCCAGCGCCGACTCATAGGCACTGCGCGACTCATCGAACTTGCCCTGCTCGCGCAGGGCGAGTCCCAGTGCGTTATAGGCATAGGGGTTCTGGCCATTCACCTCAAGGGCTTGCTTGAGAACGGTCTCGGCGTCCTCGTTCTTGTCCTGCTCCAGATAGATCAGGCCCTGGTTGACCAAAGGGCCGCTCAGTTGTGGATAGCGGCTCGACAGGGACTGGAACATGATCATCGCGTCGTTCAGCTTGCCAGCCTTGACGGCCTGGATGGCGCGGAAATATTCCGGGATGGCTTCCTGGGCCGGGCCTTCAACGGAAGGATCGTGAGGTACAGGCGGAATGTGCACGGCATCACTTTCCGATGCCGCTTCACCTTCGCGCTGCTCGGCGTACTTGGAGACGTGCTTTTCGCCATCCATGTCCAGGTCCAGGCCTTTTTTGCTCGAGCAGGCGCCCAGCACAAGCAGGGAAGCCACCGCCAGGCTGCGAAGCAAACGGTGATCAGTAGATGATATCAACATAGGTCTCCACCTGCTCTACTTTGGCGTAGCGTCCGGGCAGCAATTTGGCCAGCTCCGAGAAGCTCTGCTTGACCCATTTGTCATAGATGCCTTCACCGACAAGGTCCGTGTTGGCAATCAGGAGATCAATGGCCTGGTCCTCGTAGGGAAGGGCCTGCTCTTCAAGAAGCAGGTCATACTGTTCCATCTCCAGGCCACTGAGGCCGTTCGGGCGCTCGGAATCCATCATGTCACGGGCCAGCACCCGGTACATCTGGCCAATCTTGTAGTTGGCGGCCGTGGCATATTCGGAAACGCCGATGGCGGCAATGCTCTCATAACGTTCGAGGGCTTCTTTCATGGCGTTGGTCTTGCGACCGAGGCTCGCTTTCAGCGGCTGTGTCAGCTTGATCGATTCGAACTCGGCGTATTTCGCCTCGGCAAGATCGAATGACGCCCAGGCTGCCAGCCACGCCACGCGATCGGACGCTTCGCCGCCGGCTTCCCGGTAGGTGTCAATGATCTTGTCCAGCCAGAAGCGGCGGTTGTCACGGTTGCCGGTCTCATCATACAGATTGGTCAGCCGATACTGGGCTTCTGCGCGAAAATCGTAAGGCTGCGGATAGGTGTTGACGTACTTCTTGTAAAGCCGGATTGAACCCGCCGGTTGCTTGGCCCGGTCCTGCATTTCCGCAGCCTGCCACAGTGCCTGCCGAGCAAGCTCTTCGTCTTCACCCGCGTAGTTGGCCGCAATCGCCTCCAGCTCTAGTGCGGCTGCCGAGAAATTGCCGGTATTTTCGTAGGCCACAGCCAGCTTGTCCGGGATGGTTTCGTTAAGCGGATCATCCGGATAGCGCTTGCGGAACGCTTCGAGCACAGGAATTGCCTTGTCGTACTGCTCCAGCTTGAGGTACAGCGTGGCGGCATCGAAGTCCGCATTCTTGCGCACTTCGGCCTGTGGATACACCTGTCCGACGCGCAGGAACATCGCTGCTGCTGCCGCAAGTTCCTCGCGCTCCTGAAGGGCTTCTGCCTGCCGGTATACGGATGCGGCCAGACGCTCACTGAAACTGCTCCGCTGCTCGGCGGTCAGGGAGGGATACTGCAGCAGCTTGCTGTAGCCGAACTCCGCGACCTTGTAGCGGCCCATGTCGAACTCGCCGTTGGCGATCGTCTGCCAGCCGTAGACGAGCAGTTTCTCTTCCGGTGGTGGTTTCCGGTTGACCAGTACGCCCGCTGTTTTCACGGCAGCTGCCACATCCTTCTGTGCCAGCTGGTCTTCGATGATGTTGTAGAGCACCGAAGGCACTTTTTCATGGGCCGGGTAGGTGGCAGCAAACTTCAGGCTGCTGTTGATCTTCCGGTCACGCCAGCTCGCCAGGGCAGCCTGCTGCTCTTCTGAATCGGCAGGCAGGGTTTTCATGTGGGCCTGATAGGCCACCAGGGCAAAGTAGGCGGCCTCAGGTGCATCCGCATAGCCCTCATAGCCATATGCGGTTTTCTCGAACTGGGCCACGGCCTGTTCGAATTGCTGTGCCGAGAACAGTGCCTGGGCGTAGAGATGGTTGACCTCTGCGTTTTCGTCTCCCGGGGGCGGTGTGTCCAGGAATTCCTTGTACCAGCGCACAGGCGCCAGGTAGGCGTCGGGCTTGCCGGCCTTCTGCGCCAGCGCATGGTTATGCTTGGCCAGGTCCAGGATGTGCCCCTTTAGCAGGTTCACATAGGCGTCGCGGGCATCCGGGTAACGCGCCCAGAAGGCTGAATGGACGCCGTAGCGCTCGACAAACTTTTCCTTGGCCGGCAGTACCAGCGTGGGGAAGCCGCCTTTTTCGTATGCCTGGATATTGCGGCTGGAGAATTCCGGCGCAAGCGGGCTTTCCGGGTAGACGTTGACAAACGTATCGAATGAAACCGCAGCGTCCCGGAAACGCTCTTGTTGCAAGTAGACATCACCCAGTGAACGGTAGACATCGGCCTCGTAATCACGGTGGCCATTCTTGGCAAACCACTCACGTACTGTTTCCGCACCATCAAGCTGGCTGAAGGCGAGGGACGTAGCACGCTGGGTGTCATGCATGAGTTTCGCCTGCATGGTCTTCTCGTCTTCCAGCTCAGGCATGCCATGCAAGTGGTCGATCAGCGTGAAGAACTGTGCCAGCGCCTTTTCATAATAGCCAAGCTTGTATTCACTCCAGCCAAGCTTGTAGACAGCTTGCTCATAGAAATCGGACTCGCCGCCAGTGCGAATGACTTCCTTGTAGGCCAGGGCGGAGTATTCGAAATCGCCCTCTGAGAAAAGCATCTCGCCACGACGGAACTGGGCTTCGGTGTAGTACTGGCTGTCAGGGTATTCCTTGACCAGCGCATCCAGGGTGGCGCGTGACTCGTCCCATTTGCCGGCCAGGTCGTATGCTTTGGCAAGGAGGTAATAGGCCTCTGCACGTTCCTGGGGGTTTTCACTGGTATCCAGCAGCGTCTTGTAAAGCAGGATCGCGGTGTTGTAATCGGTTTCCAGCTCGGCGCCTTCAAGATCATTGACCATGCTGCCGGCAAGATCGAGGAGGGCATATTTCTCCTCGCGATTCTCTGTTTCCTGCGCCTCGCGCATGAAATTCTCATAGAGCATCTTGTCGATGTTCTGGTCAAGCTCGGCATCCGAAACCTGCGGCTCTTCCGCCGTGCTCATGGCAGCCTCGGCTTTACGCGCGCCCTCGTCCTCTGCTGCCGCCAGAGCCAGGTCGGCCATCCGCCGCAGGGATTTACTGCGTTTTTCCGGATCCTGGAACAGCTCGACCGCACGCCGGTAGCTTTCCAGCGCGCCCTCCGCCGAGGCGTTGTCCAGGCTTTGGGTTTCAACCGTAATGTCAGTACTTTCCAGGTCAGCAAGCGTGGTGCCGCTGTAACGCGCCGCATTGGGCACATCCCCGGTGATTTCGCCGGACGGTTTTGATGCACACCCGGCACACATGATCACGGCCGCGCACAGCGCTGTCTTCCTGTACTTTCTGGCGAGGGTGGTCACTGGGCTATCCCCTGTTCAATCTTTTCTACCACGGATGCATCCTGCAAGCGGGCCATCGCCAGGTGTGCTTCACCCAGCTGGTCCCCCAGTCGGCGGCGGCTCTGGGCCAGCACCCTGAGGGCATTGTTTTTAAGGACCTGTCCCATCTGCTGCATCAGGTCCTCTGTTTGCTGGATCAGGTTTTCAATCTGTCCGGTCTTGGCATTCAGTTTGCTGGCAATATCGCCACGGACATGCAAGGTGGCATCCTTGACCAGCTGTTCGACTGATTCGGCCCGTACAGCCAGCAGGTCAGTCTGCTCCAGAAGCCGGGTGCTGTATTCGAACTGCTTCTCACGGTTGGCATGTGCATCCTCTGCAATCGTGAAAAGCAGCAGGCCACGGGCACGGCGTACCCGCTCCTGATAGGCCCTCGTGCTGACAGAGGACGGTCGGCCGTCCAGGGCTGCCTCAATTTGCTGGATCTTTTCCCACATGATCAGTTGTGGCAGGGAAGCCAGGTCCTGCGGGTTTCGCATGTCCAGGGTCTGGGGGATGCTGACAGAAAGGTCTGCGGCTTTCTCGCCGAGCTGCCTCTGGGAACCGCGTACCTGTACCAGATTGCTTTTCACGCCCGGCAGGTTGGCGCCCAGCTTGGACTGCTGGTTGACGAACGCCTGCATCAGCGCAGGCATCTCCTGCTGCCAGTTGCGCAAGTGCATCAGGGTCCGGTCCAGTTCCACGTATTGCTGGAACAGTTCATTGAACTCATGCGAGGCGAACAGCTTGTACAGATAGCCCATCTCGGGGCCGCCGTTGATGGAATAGCTGCTTCGGGCAGCCATCGGGTCGGTATTGTTCAGTTCGGCGCCCGAGTCTCCCATCAACTGGTCGATCCAGCTGGGGTCATCAATGTTGCGAATGGCGCGCTCGACTTGCTTGAGTTCCTCGCGGTAGCTCTGTGCGGCGAACTGGTAGCCGGCCAGAGCCTGCGGCAGTGCCCCCAGTTCCTCATAGGCCCGGGGCGCAAGCATCAGGGCTTCCTGCACCGAGTTATGGCTGGAGTTTCGCCGCACCAGCTCCAGAAGCACTGGCAGCGATTTCTTGTATTGCTTGCGCTCGTAGTTTGTAAGGCCCAGGGCGAGCAGGGCTTCGTTGGAAAACGGGCCATCGGCACGGATGGTCAGCAGTGCCTCACGTGAGGCGTCGAAATTCTTGCGCTTCAACTCTGTCAGGCCGATCGCCAGTGCGGCGCGGTCCTTGAGAGCGTTGATCTCCTCATCGCCCGCATCCATGTTCATCACGGATTGCAGCATCTGCACACCGTCACCGACGTGGTCTGCCCGAATCATGGCGACGCCCATATTGTAGGTGGCATAACCGCCTTCAAGGCTGCGGCCGGGGATGGCGTGCAGGGACGCCAGTGCCTCGCCGAACTCGCCTTGCTGGATACGAATGTTGGCAAGCACCAGGTGGCGACGTGCATCTTCTTCTGGTGGCAGGCCATCGGTGCGGTCGCTGGCCAGTACGTCGGCGGCATTTTCAAAACGTCCCCGGCGATACTCCAACATGGCTTTTTCCAGCCAGGTACGGGCACGCGTCTGGGCGAGGATGTCTTTTTCCAGCAGACGATTGAAGATCGCATCGGCCTGCTCTGGCAGGCCGAATGACACGTACAGTGTGCCGAGAATCAGTTCAGCGTATTCGGTATCTGCATCGAACAGGCCTTCCTTGCGGTTCACCAGAAGCTTGTTCAGTGCGGCAAAACGGTGGTCGCTGTAGAAGTCGTAGGTCACTGACCCGAATTCAAGATAGCGCTGTTCCTCAATGCCAAGGGGCATGGGTTCTGTGGGCAGGTCGTTGCCCATAATGATGATGGCCGCCTGGGAAGCAGCGGCCATAGAGCACAGGGACGCCAGCAGGACCCTGGCAGTGGTCCTGACGGGATGTCTGCGGGTTCGTCGATTCACGCCGGCCACCCCGTTACTGGTTCCATTCGCGGAATTCGAACCGGTGCTGTCCTGAATCAAGATCATCGACAACACGGAGCTCGATCATTTTGCGACCCGGTCCCTTGGTGAAGGTGTGATTGGCGGTTTTCTGGTAATCACGGCCCTGTGGGTCATAGCCGGTGATAGTGGCTTCCAGTGTGTGACGACCGCTGGTGACATTGCCCTGGTACACCCGATGAATGCCACCTTTGGTCAAGGCGGCGAATTCCTGCTCACTATAGAAGTGGTAACCCACATGACGGCCGTCCAGGGTCAGGTTCACGTCCACCAGGCGAATCGGTGAACCAACATCCACGGACACAAAAAACGCGGTTTCGGAACTGGGGTAGAGCAGTTCCTTTTCCAGAATAGTCAGGTCACGATTGAGGTCCAGAACGCCTTCTTTGAGCGTCTGGATCTGTCGGGAGAGCCCCTCGTCTGCCGCCCCGGCCAACCCCGAAAGCAGGGACAGGCAGGCCCCCGCCAGCAATACTACGATACGGTTTTTCATTATTGAGGCCTGGTGATACTAGGTTGTTGTTATTAGGCCGGCGGGTGAAGAATGCCGGTGCACGGCCATAGTTGTAATGAGAAGAAGGGCTTAAATCAAGTGCAGGAATGGCAATGTTGCCGGCCTGAGCGGCCAACCGGCCCGGTTTTTTCCCGGATGATACACTGACAGCATGCACCTCGGGCCCCGGCAATTGCAGCACAGCCTGGCGCGGGCGGGACTGCCCGCTGGCGAGCTGACGCCTGTTTCGGGCGGCTCCCTGCCTGCTTTTCGCCTGTCCCGGGGCGGCCAGGCGTGGTTTATCAAGGTGGTGCCTGACGCGGACATGGCCTCTGCCGAGGCTGACGGGCTGCATGCACTGGCAAAGGCACCCGTGCAGGTGCCGGAGGTGGTGCACCAGAGTGCTATGGCCGATGGCGCCTTCCTGGTGCTGCAATGGCTGACCTTGCGGCCGGTGGTGGCGGCTGACGAAGACGCGTTCGGACGGTGCCTGGCAGCCCTGCACCGCCTGACCGGGCCGCACTACGGCTGGCATCGGGACAACTGGATCGGGCTGGGCCGTCAGCAAAACAGTCCCGCGGACGACTGGGCCGTCTTTTTTCGTGACCAGCGCCTGGCGCCGCAGTTGCGCAGGGCCCGGGCGGCCGGGTTGCCGGCCGACGTGGCCGGCGAGGTGGAGTGGGTCATGCAGCGCATTCATGCCTGGCTGGACCACGCCCCCACCCCGGTGTTGGTCCATGGCGACCTGTGGTCCGGCAACCGCGCCATGGCGGGCGACCGGCCTGCCTTGTTTGATCCGGCCGTGTATTATGGTGATCCTCTGGTGGACCTGGCCATGCTGCACCTGTTTGGCGGGCCCGGGGCTGCATTCTGGCCAGCCTACACAGCGCTGAACCCTGTTGATGGCAAGCGTTTCAGGCGGGTGCAGCCTTTATATGACCTGTATCACTGGCTGAATCATTTCACCATCTTTGGTGATTCCTATCTGACGCCGATACAGCGCTGCTGTGCGGCACTGCGCCGGGAGCTGCGCGGGTGAAGATCGTCGCCGATGAAAATATGCCGGACCTGGACCTGTTCCGCCGTGCCGGCCGCGTTGTCATGGTGCCGGGTCGGGACCTGGGCGCCCGCCAGGTGGCTGATGCCGAGGTGCTGCTGGTGCGTTCGGTAACCCGGGTGGATGCGGCGCTGCTGGCCGGCAGCGATGTTCGCTGGGTCGGGAGTGCCACCATTGGCACGGACCACCTGGACCTGCAGTGGCTTGCCGGTGCCGGTATCAAGGTGGCCAATGCCCCGGGCTGCAATGCCGCAGCGGTGTCAGAGTACGTGCTGCAGGCTGCCCTCGAGTGGGCCCGGGGGCAGGAGCGTTTGCTGGGCGCTTGCCAGGTGGGCATCGTCGGCCTGGGTAATGTCGGGCGGCGCACGGCGGCACTGATGCAGGCGCTGGGTGCCCGGGTCCTGGTGTCTGACCCGCCCCGCGAGGCACGCGGGGAGCTGCCCGAATACGGTGCCTGGGCACCATTGTCGGCCGTGCTCGACTGTGATCTGGTGAGTCTTCATGTGCCGCTGGTGACAGACGGGCTGTGGCCCACCTGGCATCTGCTGTCTGGCCAGACGCTGGCGCAGATGGGGGCCGGCCAGTGCCTGGTCAATACCAGCCGCGGCGCGGTTATCGACAATCATGCCCTGCTCACACGACTGGCGGCCCCGCAGCCGCCGGCCACGGTCCTGGACGTGTGGGAAAATGAACCCACGCCGATGCCCGGGCTGGTGCAGGCAGTGGGCCGGGCGACGCCACACATCGCCGGGTATTCCGTCGAGGGCAAGCGCCGCGGGACGGCCATGCTGTGGCAGCAGTTCTGCGCCTGGCGCGGCATGCTGGCTGACGTGGAGACAGTCACGGCGCCGGCCGGTGAGGCCGGGCAGGGGGTCAATTCGGAGGCGGACCTGCTGGCGCTGCTGCGCCAGCGCTACGACATCCGCGAGGATGACCGGTCCTTGCGGGCGAGCCTGGCCAGCACGGATGCCGGGGCGGCCTTCGATGCCTTGCGCCGCGACCATGGCCCGCGACACGAATGCAGCGGGTTACAGCTCGCCGGTCGCGCCGGGCCGGGGTTTGCCGAGGTGCTGGAGAGACTGGGTGTGCGTTAGCGGTTGCCGGCAGCGACTCCCGGGAATACCCAGTGACCCTCGAGCCGCTCGCAGGCCTCGCGTATCATCGTCTCGGTGATGGGGACTTCGCGCCCGTGGTCGTCAATGACGGCGCCGCCATGGAAAATGTCGGTGGCCGTTTCGCGTTGTTCGATATGGTCCAGTGGCATGGTCGTGTCCTCGCCATTGTCGGCTGTTGGTTTCCATGTTCGGCTGGTCGGTAGCGCCCCAGCAAGCTCATTGTTGTTTCTGGATGTGACCTTTTTATGACCCTCTCACTTGGTTTGATTGTCAATCCGATGGCCGGTGTTGGCGGATCGGTGGCCCTCAAGGGCAGTGATGGTGTTGCCGAGGAGGCCCTGCGCCGGGGCGCGGTGGCACAGGCCGGGGCGCGGGCCAGCCGTGCCCTGGCGGGCCTGCCCGGGCCGCTGACCATTGCTACCTGGGGCGGGGACATGGGGGAGAACAGCGTCCGTGCTGCCGGGCATGAGCCGCGCGTGCTCGGCTCTCCCGGTGCCCGGACATCCGATGCGGATACCTGCCAGGCGGCGCGGGCCCTGGTCGCTGCGGGTGTGGACCTGCTTGTGTTTGCCGGTGGTGATGGCACCGCGCGCGACCTGGTCGACAGCATCGGTACCGAGGTGCCGGTGCTGGGCATTCCGGCTGGCTGCAAGATGCACTCGGCGGTCTATGCCATCAATCCGGAAGCCGCCGGCTCGCTGCTGGCCGCCCTGTTGCGCGGTGACTACGTGGCGGTGGGCGAAGCAGACGTGCGCGACATCGATGAGCAGGCCTTTCGTGAAGGGGTGGTGCGTGCGCGTCATTACGGCGTGCTGCGTGTGCCCGGGGAAGCCCGGTTCGTGCAGCAGGTCAAGTGTGGCGGTCGTGAGGTGGAAGACCTGGTCAACACCGAAATTGCCGCCTGGGTGGTGGACACCATGGAGGAGGGCGTCAGCTACCTGATGGGGTCAGGCTCCACCGTGGCCCTGGTCATGGCGCAGCTGGGGCTCGACAACACCTTGCTGGGCGTCGACTGGGTCAGGGATGGCGAGCTGCTTGGCCGTGACCTGATGGCATCGGAGGTGGAGCGTGTGATCAGCGATGGCCCGGCACGGGCGGTGGTGTCCGTGATTGGCGGGCAGGGCCATGTGTTCGGCCGCGGCAACCAGCAGTTCAGTGCCACGGCCATTCGTGCCCTGGGTCTGTCGAATGTGATGATCCTGGCGTCGCGCACCAAGCTTGCCACCCTGGACGGGCGTCCATTGCTGGTGGATATTGGTGATGCCGACCTGGACCGTTCCCTCGCCGGGCTGGTCCAGGTCACCAGTGGTTATGACGACCAGCTGCTCTACCGCCTGGCTGCGGATGCCGGCGATCAGCCGTAACGGGTTTCCTGCAGTGCAGCGATGCGGTCATCCAGCGGTGGATGGGAGCGGAACAGCCCCTTCAGCCCCTGTCGCACGCCACTGTTGATGCCGAACGCCACCAGGGTGTCCGGCATCTGGTTGGGCACTTCGTATTCAGCCTTCAACCGTTTAAGGGCATTGATCATGCTGTCGCGGTCAGCCAGCTGGGCGCCGGCAGCGTCGGCCCGGTATTCGCGGAAACGCGAGAACCACATGACGATGGTGGACGCGGCGATGCCGAAAACGATTTCGGCGACAATCACCACGGCATAGTAGCCCAGCCCCAGGCCGCCGCCGCCATCGCGACGCAGGAAAGAATCCACCAGCGAGCCCACCACCCGGGCAGCGAAGATGACAAACGTGTTCACGATGCCTTGCACCAGCGCCAGCGTGACCATGTCGCCGTTGGCCACGTGGCCAATCTCGTGTGCCAGAACGGCGCGCACTTCACGGGCATCAAAGCGCTGCAGCATGCCCTGTGACACCGCCACCAGGGCGGCGTTCTTGTTCCAGCCGGTGGCGAAGGCGTTCGATTGTGTGGCCGGGAATACGCCCACTTCAGGCATGGCAATACCCGCCTTTTCAGACAATTCCGCCACCGTGTCGAGCAGCCAGGCCTCGGCGCGGTTGCCGGGCTGCTCGATGATCTGGACCCGTGCAGCGCGCTTGGCCATGGGTTTGGAAATCAGCAGGGAGAAAAACGCGCCAATGAAGCCGAACACGGCGCTGAACAGCAGCAGTGACTGCAGGTCCAGTCCGGAGCCACTGTTGGCCAGGTAGCTGTCCACGCCCAGCAGGCTCAGGGTAATACTGGCGAGCACGATCACGGCAAGGTTGGTGAGAAGGAACAGCGCAATGCGCATCATGGTTATTTCACTCCAGTCGGGGCGTCAGCGCTCTGTATTTGGGCGCACGGGTTGAATTCAAGGGCCGCTGCGGTAACACTTTCGCGCCCGTCAGCAGGGTAATGTCCATGGACCAGCTGTTTGAGCATATCGCCACACTCGAGGTTCCCCGTGAAGATGACTGTCACCGCCTGCTGCATGGCCGGGGCGGGACGCTGCCCGGGCTGGACTGGTTGGTGGTTGACCGCTACCCGCCAGTGCTGGTGGCGACCCTTTTCCGGCCGCCGCAGGGGCTCGACCGGGCGCGTCTGAAAGCCGCGCTTGAAGCCCGCCTGCTGCCCCTGGGTTGTGACTGTCTGGTGTGGCAGGAGCGCGGGCCGGAGGGCGCCCGCACCGAGGTGGTCTGTGGTCAATTGCCGCAGGCACCGCTGGCCCGTGAGGCGGGACTGGATTTCGAGCTCGACTTCAGCCGGGGCCAGAACATCGGCTTCTTTGCCGATATGGTGCCGGCCCGTCGCTGGCTCGCCGAACGGGCGCAGGGCAAACGTGTGCTCAACCTGTTCAGTTTTACCTGTGCCTTCAGTGTGGTGTCAGCCGCAGCGGGGGCGTCACGGGTGGTCAATATCGACCTGAGCCGGCCGGCCCTGGCCCAGGGCCAGCGCAACCATGCCATTAACAGGCTGGATACGTCCGAGGTGCATTTCCTGCCGCATGACATTTTTCGTTCCTGGAAGAAGCTGCACAGCCTCGGGCGCTACGACCTGATCATCATGGACCCGCCGTCAGAACAGAAAGGCAGTTTCCTGGCGCGCCGGGATTATGCCCGGGTTGTACGTCGTCTTTCCAAGCTGCTGGCCCCTGAGGCAGACCTGCTGGCGTGCCTGAATGCCCCGTGGCTGGGCGAGACATTCCTGGACGATGCCGTGCTTGGCAACCTGCCGGGTACGGCGCGTGTTGCGCGTCTGCCTTTCGCCCCCGGTTTTGCCGAGGCGGATGCGGATGCCGGCCTCAAGGTGATCCACTATCGCTATCAGAGGCCGTCGCCGGAGGGCTCCTGACAGGGCGTTTCCGCCGCCGGCAGCTCCAGTGGCAACACCGTTCCGGGCCGCGATGAGAGGAAATAGCGGACAATGGCGCTGACCTTTGCCGACTCACCGGAGCGCACGGCGGAACGAATCTGTTCCACCACGGTCAGGCGTTCGGCAACGACGGACGGCGGCAGTTTTGCTGGCGGCTCCTGATAGCGCACGTCTGACACCGAGGACAGCAGGGTGAAGCTCTTCCCGGTGAGAACGGCCTGGTCAATGCCGTCCTGGTAGATCATGGCTTCGTAGCGGATGTAGCCTTCTTCTGCCAGCCAGAGCAGGGCGCCCAGGCAGGACTGGTGCCGGTCCGAGTGCAGGCCCACGTCATCGGTTTCGTCCGGGCCGGAGATATCTTCCACATACAGCGACGCGCGCCGGGGGAAGGCGCTGTACAGATGCAGCAGCGCCAGGGCCACGTCGCGGCAGAAATCATCAATATGAATGTCGGCCATGGTACTGCCGTCTCCGTTGCCTAGCGCTCGCGCAGCCGCTTCAGGTAGCGCGCGATGCGGTTGATGGCGTCCTCAAGCTCGTCCTGCCGTGGCAGGAACACGATACGGAAATGATCCGGATCGGGCCAGTTGAAGGCGGTGCCCTGGACGATCAGCACTTTTTCCTGGCGCAGCAGGTCCAGTGCCAGGGCTTCATCATCCTCGATCGGGTAGACCTCGGGATCCAGTCGCGGGAACAGGTACAGGGCAGATTTGGGCTTGACGCAACTGACACCCGGAATGGCGTTGAGCATCTCCCAGGCCAGGTCGCGCTGGCGGCCCAGACGCCCGGTGGGCAGCACCAGGTCATCAATGCTCTGGTAGCCTCCCAGCGCCGTCTGGATGGCATGCTGCGACGGAACGTTGGCACACAGACGCATGGAGGCGAGCATCTCCAGGCCTTCCAGATAACCTTCGGCCCGGTGCTTGGCTCCGGACACGATCATCCAGCCTGCCCGGAAGCCGGCGGCACGGTAGCTCTTTGACAGACCGTTGAAGGTCACGAACAGAAGATCATCTGCCATTGAGGCGATGGAGACGTGCTGTTCATCGTCGTACAGGATCTTGTCGTAGATCTCGTCGGCAAACACGACCAGGTCGTGTTTGCGGGCCAGATCCAGCAGGGACTGCAGCATCTCACTGCTGTACAGGGCGCCGGTGGGGTTGTTCGGGTTGATCAGGACCAGCGCGCGGGTGCGCGGGGAGATCTTTGCCTCGATGTCTTCCAGGGACGGTTGCCAGTCATTGGCTTCATCGCACAGGTAATGCACGGGTGTGCCGCTGGACAGGCGCACTGCTGCGGTCCAGAGCGGGTAATCCGGCGCCGGGATAAGGATTTCGTCACCGTCATTCACCAGGGCCTGCATGGCCATGACGATCAGCTCGGAAACGCCGTTGCCAATGAAGATGTCATCAATGGCGACGCCATCAATGCCTTTCTGCTGGCAGTACTGCATCACCGCCTTACGCGCCGGGAAAAGGCCCTTGGAGTGGCAGTAGCCGGTGGATTCCGGCAGGTTGGCGATGACGTCCTGGAGGATTTCCTCCGGTGCGTCGAAGCCGAACGGCGCCGGGTTGCCAATATTCAACTTGATGATGCGATGGCCTTCTTCCTCCATCCGGTGTGCTTCGCGCAACACCGGGCCCCGGATGTCATAGCAGACACCCTTGAGTTTGTTGGACTTGAGCACCGCCTTTTGTTGGTCCATTTGCTGTCCTGACACTGCCGTGGGAGAGACGAATCGAGCCCGGCATTCTACAATGGCCGCTTTCTGGCTGTACATGAGCCGATGACCAATGAAACCATTTTCCGACATTCAGGCGCTGGCCAGTGCCCGCAAGGGTGGTGACCGGGCTCTGCGCGCGCTGATGCCAGAGGTGGCGTCGGCCACCTGGCTGGCCGACCAGCCGGACAGTTACTACCTGTCCACCATGATGCGGCGTATTTTCCGGGCCGGTCTCAAGCATTCCCTGGTGGATCGCAAATGGCCCGCGTTCGAACAGGCGTTCTTCGGCTTCGACCCGGAGCGCCTGGTGCTGATGCCGGACAGCATGCTGGATGAGCGCATGCTCGATACGCGGCTGATTCGCCATTGGGGGAAGATGAAGAGCATCCGTCATAACGCCCAGATGGTGCTTGACGTCAGTGCTGAGGCGGGTGGCTTTGGGCGCTGGCTGGGGCAGTGGCCGGATGACGACGTAGCAGGGCTCTGGCTGGCACTGAAGAAGCGCGGTTCACAGCTTGGCGGGCATTCTGCGCCGGCGTTCCTGCGCATGGCCGGACGGGACACCTGGTACCCGACACGCGATGTGGTGGCAGCCCTGGTGGCCCAGGACATTATTGACAAGGCGCCTTCGAGCCAGCGTGACCAACGTCTGGCCCAGCAGGCGTTCAATCAGTGGCAGGCCGAATCCGGCCTGCCACAGGCACACATCAGTCGCACGCTTGCCTGTACGGTCGGCTGACTGGCTCAGCCAGCATCCAGCACCTTGCTGACAAACCCGCTTTCCTTTTCGATTGCCTTGGCGAAGTGGGTCAACTCATGCATGCGCGCGGTGTGCGCGGCCAGGTTCGGATAGCTGTCCGGGCAAACCTTCTCGCCGCCGTGACGGAAGTTCACCAGCTGGCTGGCCAGGGCAATATCGGCGATGGACATCTGGTCGCCGACCAGGAATTCACGCCCCTCCAGTTCACCGTTGAGATACTCGAAAAGCGGCGGCACTTTTTCTGCCAGCGCCTTCTGCACCAGTTCCTCGTTGCACTCCTTGCCGATCAGGCGCATGACGATACGGTTGCGGAACACAGCGAAGGTACAGTCCCTGGCCACCTCGTAGTCAGCGAACTTCTCGAACCACAGGCAGCGGGCGTACTCGTACGGGTCGCTCGGGTACAGCGGCGAGTCAGGATGAATGCGTTCGAGGTACTGGCAGATCACGGCGGAATCGGCCAGGAAACGGCCGTCATGCTCGAGAGCAGGAATGCGCTTGAGCGGGTTGATCTTGGCGTAGTCGTCGGGGGGGTTGTTCGGGTCCACATGCACGGCCTCGAAGTCGATGCCCTTGTGCTGCATGAATACACGTGTCTTGCGAACGAAGGGCGACAGGGCGGCGCCGTACAGTTTCATGGCCATGATGTTTTCTCCTCGGACTGGTTCCGGACGGCAGTGTGAAGAGTTGCCGCCAGATAAGCGTTTGGGCGTGGCGCTAATCGAAGCAAGCTGTTCGGCTGGCGTCAATGACCGGGAAAACTTCTTGACGCACCGGCGCTGCCTGCTAGACTTTGCGCCGCTTCACGGGTCCCCTTCGTCTAGTGGCCCAGGACACCGCCCTTTCACGGCGGTAACAGGGGTTCGACTCCCCTAGGGGACGCCACCTTCTGGCCCGTTGGCAGGGCGCTTGGTCGCTGTA
>JARGOL010000021.1 GCA_029212745.1 Alcanivoracaceae bacterium | reverse complement strand
GGAGGACTGGCCTTGAAAGACTTGCTGAATCTGCTCAAAAGTCAGGGACAAGTCACGGAGTTTGACAAGATCCGTATCTCACTGGCACCGCCGGACCTGATTCGCTCATGGTCCTTTGGTGAAGTGAAGAAGCCCGAGACAATTAACTACCGCACCTTCAAGCCGGAGCGGGACGGTCTGTTCTGTGCCCGTATCTTCGGCCCCATCAAGGACTACGAGTGTCTGTGCGGCAAGTACAAGCGTCTCAAGCATCGTGGCGTAATCTGTGAGAAGTGTGGCGTCGAGGTGACCCTGTCCAAGGTGCGCCGCGAGCGCATGGGTCATATCGAACTGGCCAGCCCCACCGCGCACATCTGGTTCCTCAAGTCGCTGCCTTCGCGCATCGGCCTGATGCTGGATATGACGCTGCGTGATATCGAACGCGTGCTGTACTTCGAATCATTCGTCGTTGTCGAGCCTGGCATGACCACCCTGGAAAAGGGCCAGCTGCTCACCGATGAGGAATACTTCGAGTCTCTTGAGCAGTTCGGTGACGAGTTTGACGCGCGCATGGGTGCCGAGGCGGTCCAGTACCTGCTTCGTGACCTGGACATGGATCAGGAAATTGCTGACCTGCGTGAAGATATCGAGTCCACCGGCTCAGACACCAAGCTGAAGAAGCTGTCCAAGCGTCTCAAGCTGATGGAAGCGTTCCAGGCTTCGGGCAACCGTCCCGAGTGGATGATCATGACCGTGCTGCCGGTACTGCCGCCGGACCTGCGTCCGCTGGTACCGCTGGATGGTGGTCGTTTTGCGACCTCCGACCTGAACGACCTGTACCGTCGCGTGATCAACCGTAACAACCGCCTCAAGCGCCTGCTCGAGCTGAATGCACCGGACATCATTGTCCGTAACGAGAAGCGCATGCTGCAGGAAGCTGTGGACGCACTGTTGGATAACGGCCGTCGTGGTCGTGCCATCACCGGCTCCAACAAGCGCCCGCTGAAATCCCTGGCCGACATGATCAAGGGCAAGCAGGGCCGTTTCCGCCAGAACCTGTTGGGCAAGCGGGTCGATTACTCCGGCCGTTCCGTGATCGTGGTTGGTCCGACCCTGAAGCTGCACGAGTGTGGCCTGCCCAAGAAGATGGCGCTGGAGCTGTTCAAGCCGTTCATCTTCGCCAAGCTGGAAGGGCGTGGCCTGGCCACCACCATCAAGGCGGCCAAGAAGATGGTCGAGCGGGAGACTGCTGAAGTCTGGGATATCCTGGCTGAAGTGATCCGCGAGCACCCGGTCATGCTGAACCGTGCGCCGACCCTGCACCGTCTTGGTATCCAGGCATTCGAGCCAGTGCTCATCGAGGGCAAGGCGATCCAGCTGCACCCGCTGGTGTGTGCCGCCTTCAACGCTGACTTCGACGGTGACCAGATGGCGGTCCACGTACCGCTGACCCTGGAAGCCCAGCTCGAAGCACGTGCGCTGATGATGTCCACCAACAACATCCTGTCTCCGGCCAATGGCGAGCCCATTATCGTGCCGACCCAGGACGTGGTCCTCGGCCTGTACTACATCTCCCGCGACCGCGTGAATGCGCTGGGCGAGGGGATGGCCTTCTCTGACACGCAGGAAGTCAGCCGTGCCCTGGGTAACGGCAAGGTTCACCTGCATGCACGGGTGAAGGTACGTGTGCACGAGGTGGTGTGTGACCAGGAAGGCAACCGCGACGAGCGTACCTTCGTGGCGGATACCACGGCGGGTCGCTGCAAGCTGTGGGAAATCGTGCCCAAGGGCATCCCGTTCGAGCTGGTCAACCAGCCGATGACAAAGAAAACCATCTCCAAGCTGCTGAACCAGTGCTATCGCGTACTGGGCACCAAGCAGACCTGTATTTTTGCTGACCAGTTGATGTATCTCGGCTTCCGTGAGGCGACCTACTCCGGCTCGTCCATCGGCATCGAGGACATGGTCATTCCGCAGGCCAAGTACGAACTGATTGGCGCCGCCGAAGAGGAAGTCCACGACATCGAGGAGCAGTTTGCCTCCGGTCTGGTAACCCGCGGCGAGCGTTACAACAAGGTGGTGGATATCTGGTCGCGCACCAATGACCAGATCGCCAAGGCAATGATGGAGAACCTGAAGACCGAGCTGGTGAAGAACCGCGACGGCAAGGACGAGGAGCAGGGCTCCTTTAACTCCATCTGGATGATGGCGGATTCCGGCGCGCGGGGTTCCGCGGCCCAGATTCGTCAGCTGGCCGGCATGCGTGGCCTGATGGCCAAGCCGGACGGCTCGATCATCGAGACGCCGATCACCTCCAACTTCCGTGAGGGCCTGAACGTACTCCAGTACTTCATCTCTACCCACGGTGCTCGTAAGGGTCTGGCGGATACAGCGCTGAAGACGGCTAACTCCGGTTACCTGACCCGCCGCCTGGTGGATGTGGCCCAGGACCTGGTAATTACCGAGGAAGACTGTGGCACCGAAGACGGCATCCTGATGACCCCGCTGATTGAGGGCGGTGACGTCGTGGAGCCGCTGCGTGAGCGTGTTCTGGGTCGTGTCGTGGCCGAGGATGTGATCAAGCCGGGCACCGACAACGAAGTGGCAGTTGAAACCGGCACGTTGCTGGATGAAGTCTGGGTAGACAAGCTCGAAGCAATGGGTGTGGACGAGATCATGGTGCGCTCGCCGATCACCTGTGAAACCCGCTGGGGTGTCTGCTCAAGCTGCTACGGACGTGACCTGGCCCGTGGCCACCAGGTGAACATGGGTGAGGCCGTGGGTGTCATTGCGGCCCAGTCCATTGGTGAGCCGGGTACCCAGCTGACCATGCGTACCTTCCACATTGGTGGTGCGGCATCCCGTGCGTCTGCGGTCTCCAATATCCAGATCAAGCACGGCGGCAAGGTGCGCTTCCACAACATCAAGTACGTTCAGCACAAGAACGGCCTGGTGGTGGTGTCCCGTTCTGCCGAACTGGCCGTGGCTGATGAGCTGGGTCGTGAGCGCGAGCGCTACAAGGTGCCGTACGGCGGCATGATCACCGTTGCCGAGGGTGACGTCACCGAGGGCGGCCAGGTTGTGGCCACCTGGGATCCCCATACCCACCCGATCATTGCCGAGGTGGAAGGTGTGATCCAGTTTGGTGATATGGAAGAGGGCATCACCGTCAACTACCAGACGGACGAGCTGACCGGCCTGACCAATATCGAGGTCATCGACGGCAAGGATCGTCCCCAGGCGGGCAAGGACATGCGTCCTGTCATCCGCGTGGTAGACAGCAAGGGCAAGCCGGTGAACATGGCCAACACGGACCAGCCGGCCCAGTACTTCCTGCCTGCCGGTGCGATTTCCGGCCTGAAGAACGGTGGTGAAATCCAGACCGGTGACGTGATTGCACGTATTCCGCAGGAATCGTCCAAGACCCGGGACATCACCGGTGGTCTGCCGCGTGTGGCGGACCTGTTCGAGGCACGCCAGCCCAAGGAAGCGGCGATCCTGGCTGAAAAGACCGGTACCGTGTCCTTCGGCAAGGAAACCAAGGGCAAGGTTCGCCTGGTGATCACGCCGGAAGACGGCGCTGATGCCCACGAGGAGCTGATTCCCAAGTGGCGCCAGCTGAACGTGTTCGAGGGTGAGCACGTGGAGAAGGGTGAAGTGGTCTCTGATGGCCCGCTGAACCCCCACGACATCCTGCGTCTGCTGGGTGAAACCGAGCTGGCCCGCTATATCGTCAATGAGGTCCAGGAGGTTTACCGCCTCCAGGGTGTGAAGATCAACGACAAGCACATCGAGACGATCATTCGCCAGATGCTGCGCAAGGTCGAGATCACCGAATCCGGCGATTCCAGCTTCATCAAGGGTGAGCAGGCCGAGTACTCCCGCGTTCTGGAGGAAATCGACCGCCTCAAGCCCGAAGACAAGGAGCTGCCCCAGTGCCAGCGCCTGTTGCTGGGTATCACCAAGGCCTCGCTGGCCACGGAATCCTTCATTTCCGCAGCGTCCTTCCAGGAAACCACCCGCGTCCTCACCGAGGCAGCGGTCACTGGCAAGGAAGACGATCTGCGCGGCCTGAAGGAGAACGTGGTTGTGGGCCGCCTGATCCCGGCGGGTACCGGCTACCAGTACCACAAGGAGCGCCGAGCGGCCCGTGAACTGGGCAAGGCACCGGATCAGCCGACCATGGATGAGGTGGAAGCGGCGCTGTCCGAGGCCCTGAGCCAGCCGGACGGGGAGTAAGGGTGGGGGCCCCGGTGCTTGACTTGGCGCCGGGGCACTCCTAGAATCGCCGACCCTTGATATGTGGCGGTGATAGTCACTGATTTTAAGCGTGGAGCATTAGGTTCATGGCAACCGTTAACCAGCTTGTGCGTAAGCCGCGCAAGAGCAAGAAAGAGAAGAGCGACTCCGTAGCCCTGCAGGCCTGCCCGCAGCGCCGTGGTGTCTGCACCCGTGTATACACCACTACGCCGAAGAAGCCGAACTCTGCGCTGCGCAAGGTGTGCCGTGTTCGCCTGACCAACGGTTACGAGGTGTCCTCCTACATTGGTGGCGAAGGCCACAACCTGCAGGAGCACAGCGTGGTGCTGATCCGCGGCGGCCGTGTGAAGGACCTGCCCGGTGTGCGTTACCACACCGTGCGCGGTACCCTGGACGCCGCCGGCGTTGCAGACCGCAAGCAGCGTCGCTCCAAGTACGGCGCCAAGCGCCCGAAGAAGTAAGACAGTTGTAACAATCGCCCGCTACGGTTGAATCCCGTGGCGGGCGATCACAATTCAGACTACCGCAAGAAAACTTGCGGCGGGATGAGTAAGGCCGGGCAGCATGAGCTTTCCCGGGTAAACCTGAAGACTTCCCCGCCCCCAGCGGGGGACTATGAGGAACACATCCGATGCCAAGACGTCGCGTTGCTGCGAAGCGAGAAATCCTTCCAGATCCAAAATTCAAAAGCCAGATCCTGGCCAAGTTCATCAACCACGTGATGGAGTCCGGCAAGAAAGCCGTGGCTGAGCGTATCGTATACGGTGCGCTGGACATCGTTGAGGAACGCAAGAAGAGTGATCCGCTGGAGCTCTTCGAGAAATCCCTGGACGCCATTCGCCCCATGGTGGAAGTAAAGTCCCGCCGTGTCGGTGGTGCTACCTACCAGGTTCCTGTTGAAGTACGCCCCAGCCGTCGTACCGCCCTGGCCATGCGCTGGCTGGTGGATGCGTCCCGCAAGCGTGGCGAGAAGAGCATGGCCCAGCGTCTGGCCGGCGAGATTCTCGATGCCACCGAAGGCCGTGGTGCAGCCATGAAGAAGCGTGAAGACGTTCACCGTATGGCTGAGGCCAACAAGGCGTTCTCTCACTACCGCTTCTAAACGTCTGCTGACAGGCAAACAGGGGAACACACCGTGGCTAGAAAGACTCCGTTATCGCGCTACCGCAATATCGGTATCAGCGCGCACATTGATGCTGGCAAAACCACCACCACTGAGCGCGTGCTTTTCTACACGGGTGTTTCCCACAAGATTGGTGAGGTGCACGACGGCGCTGCCACCATGGACTGGATGGAACAGGAGCAGGAGCGTGGTATTACCATCACGTCTGCTGCCACAACCTGTTTCTGGTCAGGCATGGGCCAGCAGTTCGATGAGCACCGCATCAACATCATCGATACCCCCGGACACGTTGATTTCACCATTGAAGTCGAGCGTTCCATGCGGGTGCTCGATGGCGCGGTGATGGTCTACTGTGCTGTTGGCGGTGTCCAGCCGCAGTCAGAGACCGTCTGGCGCCAGGCCAACAAGTACGCAGTGCCTCGTATCGCGTTCGTCAACAAGATGGACCGTACCGGCGCCGATTTCCTGCGTGTGGCTGAGCAGATGAAGGCCAAGCTGAACGCCAACGCGGTGGTCATGCAGTTGCCCATTGGCTCTGAAGAAAACTTCAAGGGCGTGGTGGACCTGGTGGCCAACAAGGCTATCTGGTGGAACGAAGAGGATATGGGTACTACCTATACGCTCGAAGATCCGCCGGCAGAGATGGCTGACGACGTTGCAGAGTGGCGCGAGAAGCTGGTCGAGACGGCGGCCGAGGCCAATGAAGAGCTGATGGAAAAGTACCTGGGCGGCGAAGAGCTGACCGAGGATGACATCCATCTGGGTATACGCCAGCGGGTTCTGGCCAATGAGATCGTTCCCGTATTCGGCGGCTCCGCGTTCAAGAACAAGGGTGTACAGGCCCTGCTTGATGCGGTGGTTCGGTACCTGCCAGCCCCCGATGATGTCGAGGCGATCCGTGGTGAGCTGAATGATGGCAAGGAATCAAGCCGCAAGTCGTCTGACAGCGAACCGTTTGCTGCCCTGGCATTCAAGATTGCCACTGACCCTTTTGTGGGCTCACTGACCTTTATCCGTGTGTACTCCGGTGTGCTCAATTCCGGCGACACGGTATTCAATTCGGTGAGCGGCAAGAAAGAGCGTGTTGGCCGCATCCTGCAGATGCACGCCAACAGCCGTGAAGAAATCAAGGAAGTACGGGCTGGCGATATCGCCGCATGCGTCGGCCTCAAGAACGTCACCACCGGGGAAACCCTGTGCGCCCAGGATGCACCCATCATCCTTGAGCGCATGGAGTTTCCTGATCCGGTGATTTCCGTCGCCGTTGAGCCCAAGTCCACGGCGGACCAGGAAAAGATGGGTCTGGCGCTGGGTCGCCTGGCGCAGGAAGATCCGTCTTTCCGTGTGCGCACGGACGAGGAGTCCGGGCAGACCATTATCTCAGGAATGGGTGAGCTGCACCTGGATATCATCGTTGATCGCATGAAACGCGAGTTCAACGTTGAGGCCAACATCGGTGCACCGCAGGTTGCCTACCGTGAAACCATCCGCAAAGCGGTGGAGCACGAAGGCAAGTTCGTCCGCCAGTCCGGTGGTCGTGGTCAATACGGCCACGTCTGGCTGCGCATCGAGCCAGTGGAGCCGGGAACCGGTTTCCAGTTCTGCGAGGAAATCGTGGGTGGCGCGGTACCGAAGGAATTCTTCGGTGCTGTGGAGAAAGGTGTCAAAGAGCAGATGCAGAATGGCGTCATTGCCGGATACCCGATCGAAGACTGCAAGGTCACCTTGTATGACGGTTCCTATCATGATGTGGACTCCAACGAGAACGCCTTCCGCATGGCGGGCTCCATGTGTTTCAGGGAGGGTGCCCGTGCAGCCGATCCTGTCCTGCTGGAGCCGATGATGAGGGTGGAAGTGGAGACGCCCGAGGAGTACATGGGCGACATCATGGGTGACTTGAACCGTCGCCGGGGTGTGGTGCAGGGTATGGACGATATTCCGGGTGGCTCAAAGCAGTTGAATGCTGAGGTGCCATTGTCGGAGATGTTTGGCTATGCCACCCAGTTGCGGTCCCTGTCCCAGGGGCGTGCAACATTCTCCATGGAGTTCATCAAGTACGCTGAAACCCCGGCGAACGTCGCCGAAGCAATCATCAAGAGACATGGGTAATCCCGCTAACCCGAATCAAGGCAAGAGGAAACAATCGTGGCAAAGGAAAAATTTGAACGCTCCAAACCGCACGTAAACGTAGGCACCATCGGTCACGTTGACCATGGCAAGACCA
>JARGOL010000004.1 GCA_029212745.1 Alcanivoracaceae bacterium | reverse complement strand
GATGCCATTTCCCACGGCGCCACCGGCAAGGGCAACGACCAGGTGCGCTTCGAGCTGGGTGCCTATGCGCTCAAGCCGGGCATCAAGGTGATTGCCCCCTGGCGCGAGTGGGACCTGAACTCGCGCGAAAAGCTGATGGCCTACTGCGAGAATCACGATATCCCGGTGGACTTCACCGGCAAGAAAAAGAAATCCCCGTACTCCATGGACGCCAACCTGCTGCACATTTCCTACGAGGGCGGCATCCTGGAAGATCCCTGGGCAGAAGCCGAGGAAGACATGTGGCGCTGGAGTGTCAGCCCCGAGAAGGCACCGGATACGCCCACCTATATCACCCTGACCTACGAGAAGGGCGATATTGTCGCCATCGACGGCGACCGCCTGAGCCCGGCCGAGGTGCTGACCCGCCTGAATACGCTTGCCGGTGCCAACGGCATCGGTCGCCTGGACATCGTCGAGAATCGCTACGTGGGCATGAAATCGCGGGGCTGTTATGAAACCCCGGGTGGCACCATCATGCTGCCCGCTCACCGTGCCATCGAGTCCCTGACCCTGGACCGTGAATCCGCCCACCTGAAGGACTCGGTGATGCCCAAGTATGCCGAGCTGGTCTACAACGGCTACTGGTGGAGTCCGGAGCGACTGGCCCTGCAGCAGCTGATCGATACCACCCAGGAGCACGTCAACGGCGAAGTGCGCATGAAGCTGTACAAGGGCGCTGCCACCGTGGTCGGCCGCCGCTCGGACAGCGACAGCCTGTTCGATGCCTCCATTGCCACCTTCGAGGACGATGCCGGCGCCTACGACCAGAAGGACGCCGAGGGCTTTATCAAGCTCAACGCACTGCGTTTGCGCATTGCCGCCAAGAACGGCCGCAAACTGTCCTGACCGCTGGCACCAGCCCTGTGCAGATAAACGGGGCAGACAGAAGGGCGACGGGGAAACCCGTCGCCCTTTTTCGTGCCTGCCGGTCACGGCATTGCTACCATGAGGGTCTGCGCCGTGGACCGACATTGCCTGATATGTCAGGGTGACGGCGCAGCTTTTGCATGAAAATCCACAGGAGCAGTCATGGACATGGTGGGCTGGCGTGAGTGGGTGGCATTGCCGGCACTGGGCATTGATGCCATCAAGGCCAAAGTCGATACCGGTGCAAGAACGTCGGCACTGCATGCCTTCCAGGTATCGCCGTTCGAACGTGACGGCCAGGACTGGGTGCGTTTCAGCATGCATCCCTTCCAGCACGATGGCGACACGGTGGTGGAATGTGAAGCGCCCGTGGCCGACCGGCGTACGGTGACCGACTCCGGCGGCCACCGCGAAGAGCGCTATGTGATCGAGACTGACTTGCTCATAGCCGGCGCCACACGGCGAGTGGAAGTGACGCTCACCGACCGGGAAACCATGATTTTTCGTATGCTGATCGGCCGTACCGCCATGCAGGCGCTGACGGTGGACCCCAGCGCCTCTTTCCTGCTTGGCGGCTCGAAGGAAGCACCGCCAGCCAGCGTCACCGACTCAAAGGAGTGACTGATGAAGATTGCCATTCTTTCGCGCAACCCCAAACTCTATTCCACCCGTCGCATGGTGGAAGCGGGCGAAGCGGCCGGCCATGAAGTGCATGTGATTGATACCCTGCGCTGTTACATGAGCATGGCCTCGAACAAGCCGGAGATCCATTACCGCGGCAAGACCCTGGAGGGCTTTGACGCCGTGATCCCACGAATCGGTGCCTCGGTCACCTTCTACGGCACAGCGGTTTTGCGCCAGTTTGAAATGATGGGCGTGTATCCGGTGAATGAATCCGTGGCCATTACCCGCTCGCGCGACAAGTTGCGCTCCATGCAGTTGCTCTCGCGCAAGGGGGTGGGCCTGCCGGTGACCGGGTTCGCCAACGCCCCGGATGACATTCCTGACCTGATCAGCATGGTTGGCGGTGCGCCGCTGGTGATCAAGCTGCTGCAGGGTACCCAGGGCATTGGCGTGGTGCTGGCGGAAACGCGCAAGGCGGCGGAATCGGTGATCGAGGCGTTCATGGGCCTGAATGCCGACATCATGGTGCAGGAATACATCAAGGAAGCCGGCGGCGCCGACATCCGCTGTTTTGTGGTGGACGGCAAGGTGGTGGCGGCAATGAAGCGCCAGGCCAAGGAAGGGGAATTCCGCTCCAACCTGCACCGCGGCGGCTCTGCGTCATTGATCCGCATTACACCGGAAGAGCGCGCCACCGCCGCCCGTGCCGCCCGCATCATGGGCCTCAATGTGGCCGGCGTTGACCTGTTGCGCTCCAATCATGGACCGCTGGTGATGGAAGTGAACTCTTCTCCCGGACTGGAAGGTATCGAGAACGCCACCGGCAAGGATGTGGCGGCGATGATCATCAAGATGATCGAGAAGCAGGCCAAACCGAATCGCACCGGCACCAAGGGGGCGCGTGGATGAGTGCCAGTTCCGCCAAGCCTTTCGAGCTGTGCGGGCAGACCATCAAGCCCGGCTCGCGTGCACTGATCGAGATGCCGGCGGCGCAGCTGTACACCAACACGCCGCTGCACATCCCGGTCCATGTGGTTCACGGGCGCCAGCCGGGGCCGGTGCTGCTGGTGTGTGCCGCCATCCATGGCGATGAACTCAATGGCGTGGAGATCATTCGTCGCCTGCTGCAGTTCCAGCAGCTCAAGCGTCTCAAGGGCACACTGGTGGCGGTGCCGGTGGTGAACGTGTTCGGCTTCATCCACAAGTCGCGCTACCTGCCTGATCGCCGTGACCTGAACCGCTGCTTCCCGGGTTCGGAAGCCGGCAGCCTTGGCTCGCGCATGGCCTGGCTGTTCAAGACCGAGATTCTCGACAACTGCTCCCATGCCATCGACCTGCACACTGGCGCCATCAATCGCGGCAACCTGCCGCAGGTGCGCGCCAACCTTGCCAGTGACGCCACTGCCGAGATGGCGCACGCCTTCGGTGTGCCGGTGGTCATGAATTCCGTGCTGCGCGAGGGCACCTTCCGTGAGGTGGCAGAAGAGCAGGAAGTGCCGGTGATTACCTACGAAGCCGGTGAGGCGCTGCGTTTTGAGGAGGCCTCCATCCGCATTGGCGTGCGGGGTGTGCTCAATGTCATGCGCCACCTGAAGATGCTGCCGGCAAAGCGTTCATCCAGTGTCCGTGAGCCGACCGTGGCGCAGAGCTCGCAATGGGTGCGGGCCGACAAGGATGGCTCCTTCCGTCCGTTGGTGGGCCTGGGGGCGCGGGTGCGCCGGGGCCAGTCACTGGGCTTCATCAGCAGCCCGTTTGCCGATGATGATGGCATTGAAGTGATCGCCCCCTGTTCTGGCATCCTGGTGGGCCGGAACCACCTGCCGCTGGTGAACGAGGGCGAGGCCCTGTTCCACATTGCCCGGTTCGAGGAAGTGCGTGAGGTGGCCGAGCACCTGGAGGAGTTCACCAGCAACATCCTCGAGGATGGGCCTGTGGTGGACGGCGAGCCGCCCATCGTGTCATGACGGCTGTTCGGCCCGGTCCTGCTGGCCGGGCCACGGCACGCGCGGCGGCAGTGCTGCCAGGATGTCATCGTGCAGCAGCTGTTCCAGAGCTTCCGGTATCCAGTCGAAACTGTGGTCGTAATCCTCGGCCATGCGGTATTCCCCCTCAAACAACGCCTGACCATTCTTGGATGCTTGACGAGGGGCGTCTGTAGTCTGGCTGTACCGCCTTTGTTACGTGATCACGGAATCTGTGAAGGGGTGTAAACGGTCAGTAGTCGGGACGTTTGCTGGGCGGGAATTCGCACAGGTCCTCGATCAGGCAGCTGCCGCACTTGGGCGTGCGCGCTACACAGGTATAGCGCCCGTGCAGGATCAGCCAGTGGTGGGCGTCCTGCAGGAATTCCTCGGGAATGACGCGCAGCAGCCGTTTCTCCACCTCCACCACGTTCTTGCCGGGGGCGATCTTCGTGCGGTTTGAGACGCGGAAGATGTGGGTATCCACTGCCATGGTGGGCCAGCCAAAGGCGGTATTGAGCACCACATTGGCGGTCTTGCGGCCCACGCCCGGCAGGGCCTCCAGGGCGTCCCGGTCTTCCGGTACCCGTGAGCCGTGCTTGTCGATCAGGATGCGGCAGGCCTTGATGATGTTTTCGGCCTTGGAGTTGAACAGGCCAATGGTCTTGATGTATTGCTTCAGGCCGTCCACACCCAGTGCGTAAATGGCCTCCGGGGTGTTGGCCACCGGGAACAGTTTGCGGGTCGCCTTGTTGACACCCACATCGGTGGCCTGGGCCGACAGGGTTACCGCCACCAGCAGTTCAAACGGCGTGGAGAATTCCAGTTCCGTAGTGGGGTGCGGGTTGGCAGCCCGAAGACGGGTGAAAATTTCGGTACGTTTGGCTTTGTTCATGCTTGGCGATAGCGAATAGAGTGATCATGCATTATAACCCATTGAGTTCTTCTGATGCCGATTGAAGGCTCTTACGCGCCAACAATAATGTCACCATGATCTCAGTTAGCGGTCACAAGGGGACATTTTCTAGTATTGAGATAATCCGATTTTGACACCACCACTACCAAGTTGTTTACTCCCCCGCTTGTACGGGGGAATAACAATGAAATTTACTATCGGCATGGACGCTCGGTGGCGTCTTTTTCTGTCTTTCTTTCTACTCATTTTTTCTGAGAGCCTGCAGGCGAGATATCTTCTCGCCTGGGACATGCCGGATTACTACAACGAACCCGGATATACCGCAACTCGCCTGTATGACTTTGATACTACGGGAACAGAGGCCATTGATACGTTCAGTGGGACATTGAGGCTTGTCTATAAAGACCTCGATATTCCAGGTGACGGCCCAAATCTGACTGTATACCGCACCTACTTCGCAAGCGGACGAAGATATGCAAACGGTATCTATGGTGCTCTGGAGGGAAGGCAAAACCTTGGTCTTTTCTGGAGCGTCCACATGGGCCGTGTCCGGAATGATAACACCCAGGATATGATGAAGCCCGGTCAGCCGTTAGCAGGATACAGTGATTACTGTCAGCTGGACCCGTCAGTTGCACCTACCTCGCTGTTTGCACCAACTTTCGAGCATGCTGATGGGACGCGGGAAACCCTTTTTATAGCAGCCGAGGATATACGTGACGCCGGATGGCATATGGTCACGAAGTCCGGTTGGGTTGGTCGTTGCCTGAAGCCGGCTGGTACGCTGGAGGGCTTTGAACTCAGGGATCCGGGGGGCACAACATACACCTTTTCGCACCATGCACGCATCCACAGTCCGGATTCGACGTCAGCAATGTGGGAGAAGAAGGCGTGGCATTTGACAAAAATCCGGGACTCCTATGGAAACGAGATCACAGTTACATACCATCCCAACTCGTTTTACATGGAGATTGATGAGGTAAGCGCCACAGACGGAAGATCAGTTCAATTCACGTACACCGACCAGGGTCTTGAGTCATCCGAGCTGGAGAAAATCGATAGCAGCTACGGATCATGGGTCTACACCTATGATCCTTTAACGATCCCTGATCCTGGCTTGCCGACACTGTCGTGGGCCGAAGAAGACAGGCTTGATCTAGGCTATCGGGTGCTAAAAGAAGCAAAAGGGCCGGAGGGCGCGTCGTGGACTTACGAGTATTACACAGATGACGTGGATTTGGTGAATGGCCTCTCCGGTATCTTTGCAGTCAAGAGCGTGGAAGATCCCTACGGCGTAAAGACAACCTATGAGTATGATGGTTTCTCTTTTTATGTTCAGGGAGACGCTAATGCTTCTTTTGACCCTATAAAATCTCCGTTTTCATCCCAGGATGCTAGCTGGTTTGATCTGACAAATCGCCACGATGGCACTACTACTAATTATATATGGACTCCGGAAATTCTTTCGGTGACTAGAAAGGAAGTTGTTGGTGCTTCTGAGAATCCAAAAGTATGGTTATACGAATACAGGAATAAAGAAGAGGGTTCCTCGCGTCGACAGACCATAATTGACAACCCTGACGGGACAACAGAGATCCTTGAGTATTGCGGCGGAATTATTGATCCAGCCAGAGATTCAGACGGGGATGGCTATATTGATGAAGGGATTGGGTATAGCGATATAGATACGTGTAATTCAGTGACTGATTACGCTTGGGGTTCTCCCGGGCTTTTGCTAAGCCGTCAGCACGACGATTTTTCTGAAGAGTATTACTATAACTATACTCTGGGAACCTCAATTACCGCGCAGAAAGAGCGTCGAGTTCATCGTCGATATAGCGTCGATGTGCGGCGTCCAAAGCTATCTTATATGGAGCGAAACGAAGCCGGGTCTACTTACACAACGTCCTATTTTTATCCGTATAACATTATTGATGGCGTGAGTGACCTTGCACTTCACGGGCAGCCAAATCAGATCAGGAAAAAGCAGGCTGTCAATATTTTGGATATAAGAAGTTTCTACACGAACCCTCAGCTTGACAGCGCTACAGACATCGTCATTTTTTCTCGTGAAATGGATGATGCCCAACCAACCGAGTCCTGGCTTCAGGACTGGAAGATCGATCGAGTTCTGGAAGAGAAAAGTGGGTATAACTTCGGAGAGAACAGCTGGACAACGAGAAAAGATAACCGGGTCTATATCTCGTCAACCGGCTGGCTGGAGTCCGAAGATATTAACGGAAAGCCCTACACTTACTACCATGACGGAAATGGGAATCTGGAGAAAATTGTTGAGCCAGATGGTGAGTCCGAAGAGTTTTACAATTACAGCTACGGAATACCGCAAAGAATAGAAAGACACCCCGGCGTTCAGAATCCGGACGGTTCTGTTTCCAGTATTTCGCGCGATATCATTGTAGATTCCTACGGTGACGTTGAAAGCGTTACGGATGAGATGGGGAATACCACTATTTACGAGTGGGACAAATTGCACAGGTTGACAGCGATACTGACCGCTCGATCTGATGATAATAACATTCACATAGCCTATCCCTCTTTTACGCAAAGAACCCTCACACGGGGTGATTTCTCAGTAGATGAAGTCTTCTATGGTAATGGCCAGCGGAAATCTGTGTCCTGGTCGCAACCCTTTGGTGGCGGTGAGACAGTTTCGAGAGAGTTTCGTTACGACGAAAACGGAAATGTGGAAATTGAAACGTTTGCCCATGACGGCTTGCCGCTGCCGGATAATCTTGGTCCTGGCATCGTTTCAAACTTTGATGGTATCGGGAAAATACTTTCCCAGTCTATTGGTGGCTACACTACGAATTACAACTACGGCCACGCGGCCTCATCGCTTGATTACACATTGATCCATAATCCCCGTGGATTTAAGACGTACGTCGAAAGGTACGGGCGCGGGAAGAGAGGTGACGGGGCTGTACGGCAAATATGTGAAGATGTTGTGTATTCCACATCCTGTGTGGGTGAAGCCAGAAAAACCTCTCAGTCTGTTGGGAGCTCAGGCCTTGTCTTTTCTATATCCCAGGGAGTGAGTCAAAGAATCTTCTCGCGGAGGCAGTCGGATCCGTTGGAGCTGGAATTCGAAAGCCACCCTGATAAGGAAACGGAGCATTTCTCCCAAGATCAGCAAGGGAATGTAGATGGCTCATGGTTGGCTGACAATGTAGCGAGCAAGGTTGTGAAAAGCTATGAGCACGAACGGCTTTCAAGTATTTCCTACCCCGCAGATGACTCTTCACCAGATAGAGAATATTTCTACAATCCAGACGGATCAATTCACTCCATTATTTCCGAGAATGAGACTGTTACATATGAGTATGATGAAAATTCAAACATCAAAAAGAAGACTTTATCGATCGCCGGTGCTTCAGCGCCTTACGTAATTCTCTATTCCTACGACGAAAACGATAATGTAAAGGATATTGCGTATCCGGACGGTTTTGTTGTGTCTTATTTCAATGATTCCTTCGGGCGTCCAAGGAAGATAGGAACGCCAGCAGACAGTGAAGCTTTTGTTGTCGATGTGCGATATCACCCCAATGGGGCAGTTAAGCGCATAGAGTATGCTAACGGAGTGGTTACGGATATCCCGTTGATCGCTAATAGGCAGCTCGTTGACAAGATTCAGCATGCTGATGCTAACGGTTCGCCATTTTATGCTAAAGACTATGGATACGACGAGAATGGCAACATTAAATTGATTGCCGATCTACTTGATCCCGCTGACTCATTGACCATGAACTATGATTCACTGGACCAGCTGGATTCTCTTTCGGAAGCCAGCGGATCAACCTTCGATTTCTCCTATACGGCTAATGGTAATATTACCCGTCAAGGGCAAAGTGGATGGCAGCTCCACTACGACGGAATGGTCCTGGAAAATGCGACAATGGTGATTATGGATCACCCGGAAATGGGAAAAGTCATTGTTGATCGCGTCTTTGGTCATGATCTTGAAGGAAACATTATTTCCTATACCGATAGCTACAAAGACGAGGCAGGCATTGCGTTCTCTACATCAACCTTGTCGCTTGGTTTCCGGCGCGACCGCACCCTTGGTGCCGTGCAGTATAACGCCGGTGATGCGATATCCTATAACTACCAAGCCGATGGGCTTCGTTACTCCAGGTCTTCCGATTTTGGGCAGGAGATCATGGTCTGGGACATGGATGCCCGCCCCCTGTACACAGAAAGCGATGATCGCGTTTCATGGAGAAAGCATGTTTACCTCGGGTCGCTCGCTATTGCCGTAATAGACGGGTGTGTCCGTAGTGACCCGAGTATAGACGAGGATCTGGATAATGTTCCTGATTGCAACGAAGCTGACTATTTGCTGAATCCCACTCAGAAAGATGCGGACAGCGCAGATTTTGACGGCGACGGCTTGTCTGTGGCTGCTGAGCTGGCTATCGGGACTGACCCTTTCGCGTCCGACACTGACATGGATGGTCTTTCAGACGGTGCTGAGCTTGCTTTGGCGAGCCCAACGGACCCTCTGCTGTCAGATTCTGACGGAGACGGCCTTCTCGACGGCGTCGAGCTTCATTGGGGCTTTGACCCGTCGGGCACAGATAACGATGACGACGGTATCAATGATGTCGTTGAATACGTCAATGGCCTTGATCCGGATAGTTCGAATGAGAATATGGACTCGGACGAAGACGAGCTCCTGGATATTGCAGAAATTGCTAATGGTACTGATCCCCATGATCCCGATACCGATGGGGATGGTATTATCGACGGTGCGGAAGTTGTCTATGGCACCGACCCCCTCGTCGCGGATGCCCTGCAGGACCATGATGGCGATGGCATTATAACCTTGGTTGAACACCAGAAAGGTTACGACCCCGTTGATGCCACTTCTTACCCGCTATTGAACGACGGCGACCTTATGGTCGTGCATGAATACGGCGCCGGGGCTGACGGTGTGCCAGACGGTGATACTCCGCCGCCGTTGGGTGGCGGAGGTTCTGGTGGAAATACCGACCCATTTGGGTTTCCGATCGGCGGCTCGTCAGGCGCGGCCGGCACAGGAATTGACAATTCGCTGTTCCTTTCTGATAAGGGCGTTCCTCAGGCGTGGCACATTGCTGATATACCCGCTGGCGTAACGTTGCGTTGCGGTGATATCTGTGAGCTGGGCTTTGCAGACGGGACCACCCAGGATGTGGATGTCACCGCACAGTTGCAGTCCGTACTAGTGAATCCCGCCAGCTTCTACTTATTTGCGCCAGCAAAGGTCGATAGCGATGGTGGCTTCATCCTGATTGCACGGTCTTCGCCGGCGGGGAACAGCGCCGTCGTTGCTATCGACGCGCTTGGGGCGGTGAAATGGGCTGTGGAGACGGGTGAAGACGTCCGTATCGGTACGAGTTCCGCTTCCGACAAGCACTTGCTCATTTACACGTCAAGTTTTGAAGTGCGGGACAGCGATGGTCTGCTCGTCGACTCAATACCCACAGCACCCATAGATGCCCTGGCAGTAACGCATATCGAGAGTGCGCATTTGCTGGCTAATGGCGATATTGCATGGCAAGCCGATCATGACAGTGGCAGTGCGCGTGTCGGGTTGCTGCGCGCAGATACCGGGCTGGTGCAGGGTGTTCATGACCTGAATCACCTGGTTCCCGGTCTCCGTGTGGATGGACAGGATAATATCCATGCCGTCAGTTTCAATCTGGCTTATTCCATCGGGTGTAACGAGTTCCAGGCAAGACGCAGTAGCGCACTGACGTGGCACCGGTTTGATGACCAGATGACGCCGCTGGACAGTCGCGCTCTCACAAAGCCGATGCCCGCGAGAAATATTTCGGATCCTTATAATAAATGCGGCGATGATTGGTCGCCAGGTTCTGGCGTTAACACAAAAATCCTGGCTCTGGATGAGCTGAACGAGCGCCATAATGGCTGGTGGCCCACCAGTTTTGCGTTAACCGCCGGTGGTGATATCCGCATGGGCTTTGTGGAAACGCTTTACACACCCCATGTCATTGCGGGGCACGATGGCTCTCAGACCTACGGCACCGAAACTGACGCGCGCTATCCCCACATGGATCTGATTGTTCGTTCCTGGGTGGCGGCCTATGGCAGCGATGCACAGGCACAGTGGGCGTCACAGACACCGGTGTATTCGGCCCTGGATCGGCTCTGGGTTGATGACCAGGGGGACATCGCCTTTTCGGCAATGGCGGCTGAAGATTTCTTCTGGTTCTGGGCCTCTGACGGGGACGCAGCCGGAAGCTATACCAATTCGTATTACCCCTCGGACAGTATGCTCCTGCTGTCCAGCTCACCTCAGCACGGCAACTTTCTCGCTGGATATGAGTCTGTGCCACCAGTGCACCCAGCCATGGGAGAGGCATTTGTGGCTGTCAAAGACAGCAGCCAGAAGGCCGTACTCGGCCTGCCGGCCGGTCTTTTTGACGGCAGTCGTCGCAACGCTCCGCTGGCCGAGCCGGTCGCGGAAATGCCCGAGATCAACAGCTTCGCCAGTGATTTTGAAGTCATTCCTGAGGGCGGTGATGTAGTGCTGTCCTGGGCCACCACTAATGCCGACATCGTCACGTTGCAGCCGGGTGATGTTGTCGTTACCGCAAACGGTACGCTGACTGTTTCACCTGCTGTAACGACCGAGTACATCCTTGAGGCACAGTCGGGAACGGACATGGTTAGCGCCAGCTTGACCGTAGAGGTTCGCAACGCAGCTGATATCGATACAGATGGTGATGGTATACCGGATGGTATTGAGCTGGGCCTCGGGCTGGACCCTGATGATCCCGCCGATGCGGCTGGTGATCTTGATCAAGATGGGTTCACGAATGCGGAAGAGTGGGCTGCCGGTTCAGACCTGGACAATGCGCTGGAAACGGCTGATTCCGTTGCCCAGCTGTTGTTCACCGGCACACAAGCCGCAGGCGACTGGCGCATAGGACCGCTTGCGGAGAGCCCGGATGGCCGCTTTGTCTACCTGCAGCGGGCCGCGTATATCGATGTCTATCGCCGTAACCCTCTGGATGGCTCGCTGGCACTGGCCTCCAGCATAGGTGGTCTGGACACAGACATAGAATGGCTGGTGATGTCCGGCGATGGCGAGTACCTGTATGCCACTTCCTCGAATGATGACAGGTTCTGGGTGATGCGGCGTGATGCACTGACGGGCGGCCTCACGCTTATCCAGACATTCGATGCCCAATCCATCAGTCGCTTCAATGGTACAGGCAAGCCCGCTGCCAGTGCGGATGGCCGGTTCGTGTATGTCCCCAGCCTGGGTAATACAGGCGGAATGGTGCATATATTCCGTCGGACAGATGCAGGAGTACTGATTTATGCAGGTGGTGACGACTTTATTAATCGGTCTCTGGGGAACCAGATAGAGTCAGTTGTCATTGGCGGGGATGCCAACGAGCTATTGATTGCACTGACCAATACCGGCACCCACGTGCTTGAGCGTGATTCGGTATCCGGGGCGATTGGTACCCTGCTCGCCAGTGGCGGCACCAACCGTAACGGCATGCTGTTATACCAGCAAGATCTCAAGCGGATCCTGACCGGCACCTACTATGTCTATGACTATGCCTGGGACGACACAGTGGCGGCTGAACAGATTGTCTACAACGACAAGCTGCACTCAGCGGTAAAGCGTATTGCGCTGTCTGCGGACCAGTCTCTGCTGTATGCAATGAGAAATACAGGCGATTACATTTATATCGACAGGGTGAATGACCCTGCAGGCTTGAGCGCCCTGCATCAAATGCGGCATGGTCAGCCCGATCCACTCGGCAGCACCGTCACGATGGATAACCCCAAAGATCTTCTGGTGACGGCCGACGGCCGGCATGTGTATGTGAGTGCGGCGTCCTCGCAGGCGATTTCCATCTTCCGGCATGACCGTTTCCATGACCTTGATGGCGACCTGATTCCCGACAGTCTGGATGCCGACTGGGACGGCGATGATGTTGACAACGCGCAGGATTCTTTCCCGGCGGATGCCACGGAGTGGGCAGACAGCGATGGCGACGGTTACGGCGACAACATCGATGCGTTCGAGACGGACCCGGCTTATTTCCGTGATACCGATGATGATGGTACGGCGGACGCGCTGGAAACGGACCGTGACAATGATCTGATTCCGGATGCCTGGGAGCTGCAGTATGGGCTTGACCCGCTGAACCCGGCCGATGCAGACATGGACCCGGATGGCGATGGCGTCATTAACTATGACGAGTGGGACGCGGGCACCGACCCGCTGGCTGCTTGAGGGGGCAGCATGACAGATAACCAAACGAACAAGATATTGCCCTTGGTGGGTCTCGCTATTGTCGTTCTGGCACTGGTGGCAGCCCTGTTTTATGTCGCCAGGGACGGCGGATCAGAGAGCGGCGCCGATGGCCCGCCACCGCCTGTGCCGCTGGTGGTGGACGCACAGCGATCACAGGGAAAGATCGAGGAAAGCAGTGCCCTGCAGGGGCGAGTAGTGCCGACTATTAACAGAAGCGAGGCTGACAGCAGCACCGTGCAGCAGGGAGAGGGTGATGAATAATTTTCAGGGTCAAGGTTCTGCCTCTGCGGGGATGCTGTTTGGCGCTTCCTGGAGATTGAAGGTGATGGCGCCATTGCTGGTGCTTCTTGGTTTTCTCATTGCGCCGATGACGGCATGGGCCAGCGAGACAATTACGTTTCTTCATCATGATCATTTGGGGTCGCCGATAGCAGTCACCGATACCGGTGGCCATGTTGTTTCTGAGCATGAGTATTCCGCGTGGGGGCAAGCCGTGGAAAACGGCTCTGGAGATGCCCCCATTCTTGGCTATACCGGCCATGTCTCTACGCCTGAGCTGCCCCTCGTCTATGCGCAGGCAAGGTACTATGACCCTTCCCTGGCTCGGTTCGTTAGCAGGGATCCTGTGCCTTCCCATATCGCCAGTCCTTTGACTTTCAACATGTATGCGTATGGTGCTAATTCTCCTTACGTTTATGTTGACCCAAATGGCGAGCAAGCCCTTGCCCTTGGTATTGCATTAGGAGTAGTTTATCTTGCTGCCACAACCGGTGCTTTTCACGACCCGAATTGGCACGATGGTAGCTCCTTATCTTCTGACTTATCTGGTGCCCATCTCCCTCCATTAACATCAGCCGTTTTAGGTCCATACTCGTGGCTGGCATCTGATAAGTCTGATAATGATGGGTTCGCTGAAGATATTGCTGTTTCGGCGGCTACCCCGCCAGGGAATAATGGAGATGACCCGAACGGAAAAGCCCCTAAGAAAAGAAAAAAAGCGTCACAGTCTAAGCCCGGCGATCTCATCAGAACGCCCGACACGCACATGTCTGGTTTTACTAGATTAAAAGGGGGGCGGTTTAGAAACAAGGCAACCGGTGAGATTTGGACGCGCTCCAACTCTGCCCATTATTCAGCGACAGGCGAATGGAAAGTTGGTCTTAAACCCGGCCAGGTCGCAACAGATTCTCGGAAGGTAACGGTGGTCCCTGAATCAAGATTGGCTGGGCGAGTTCAGAAAATCCAAGGAGATTAATATGATGGCTTCATTGGAGTCTTTGGTTAATCTGAATGGGTACTCAACATCGAATGGATTTATCGGATTTGTTGAGAGCATTACCGATAGCCGATTAGCAGACAGTAGGCAGATTATTGGACTGTTGACCGATTGGATTTATTCAGATGCTCACACGTTTTCCATTGCCACGTCTTTGCATTTTCCTAAAAGCAGGCGCCTGTTAGAAACTTTCTATGGTGCTGAAAATATTGATTATCAGGAATTGCTTGTTTTTGAAGAGCATGGCCTCGTTTTCTCTGTGGAGGCTGATGGGATCTTTGAAGAGCTTCAGGTCGGAGAGGCGGATCCTTCTGAGCTGTGGTGTCGATCCTTTTCCCACTTAAAGGTATCTCAGTTTGAGAGATGCATTATTGAGAGGTTGTTGTTCGCTAAAATGAATATGGGCGGCCTTGATGGGCACCTCTTTATAGGGTCGATAGATCACGGAATGGTTCTTTATCCTCATGGTGAGGTGGGTTTTGGTTTTATACTAATGACTGATTCCTCGGCACATCACAGACTTGATAATTTTATTCAGGAAGCTGTTTCTGGTGGAAATTTCAGGTTTGTCAGTGCGGCTAGTATTCCAGGTCTACATTAAATGTTGGCTTTATCGTTTTCCGCCGCATGGTGATTTTCATCTCCATATGCTTGATCGTCATCGCGACGCTTTTGTGCCTGTGAAGAGTCAGCCTGTTGTTCGAACTCGCCGCGACACCTTCGGCGCTTCCTTCAGTCGCTTCTTCTCCGCTTCCTTCAGTCGCCTGTCGATCACATTCTTTCCCGCAATCAACAGCCCCAGCCCGATAAACGCGCCCGGTGGCAACACAGCAAACAGGAAACCACGGTAATCCGCGCCAAACAGGTTGATTTCCCAGCTGGCCGCCGCCGGCCCAAACAGCAACTGCATGTTGGTAAACAGCGTGCCCTGGCCAATGACTTCGCGCATGCCGCCGAGCAGCAGCAGTATCACCAGGAAGCCGGCGCCCATCATGGCGCCATCGAGCAGGGCGGGGCCGATGGGGTTCTTGGAGGCAAACGCATCGGCGCGGCCGAGCACCACGCAGTTGGTGACAATCAGCGGGATGAAAATGCCGAGGATTTCATACAGCTCGAAGGTAAATGCCTGCATCAGCATTTCGATCACCGTCACCAGCGCAGCGATGATCATCACAAAAGCGGGCAGGCGCACGGCGTCGGTGACATAGCGGCGAATCAGCGATACGCAGGCGTTGGAGCCGGCCAGTACCGCCATGGTGGCAAGGCCCAGGCCCAGGGCGTTGACCACCGTGCCGGAGACGGCCAGCAACGGGCACAGGCCGAGGATCTGCACCGTGGCCGGGTTGTTGTGCCACAGGCCATCCATGGTGATCTTGCGGTAGTCGCTCATGCGTCGGCCTCCTCGCAGCTCTGTGCTTCCACCGGTTCCGCCGGTGTCGCGTAAATCTCTTCGCGGTGCTGTTCATAATACTCCAGCGCGCGCTTTACCTGGCCCACCACCGCACGCGGGGTGATGGTGGCGCCGGTGAAGCTGTCGAAGTCACCGCCGTCCTTCTTTACGGCCCAGCGTTCAGGCTCCGGGTCGCCCAGTGACGTGCCGTCGAAATCCAGCACCCAGTCGGACTTCTTAAGTTCCACCTTGTCACCCAGGCCCGGGGTTTCATTGTGCGGCGGTACCACGCGCACACCGGTGACGGTGCCATCGGCGGTGACGCCCACCAGCAGTGAAATCTTGCCGCCGTAGCCGTCCGGGGCAGTGGCCTCCAGTACGGCACCACTGGCGCTGCCGTCGAGACGGGCGCGGTAGATGTGATGCCTGTTTCGGCCCAGCTGCGGGTCGCTGACGGTTATGAAATCCGTCAGCAGCGTATTGTCGAACTGCGCCGCCGGCATGACTTCGAGCAGCGAGTTCTTCAGTGCCGCCTGGCGGTTGCATTCGATCTTCGGCACCGTGGCGTTATTGGTCAGCGCCAGCAGCCCCGCGGTTGTGATGGCAAACAAGCCGAGGATCAGCGAATTGCGGGTAATGGCCTGGCGCATCATCATCGGCTGGCCCCCCGGTGCGCGGCCTTGTGGCCGTAGGTGCGCGGCTGGGTGTAGTAGTCGATCATCGGCGCCGACAGGTTCATCAGCAGCACGGCAAAGGCCATGGCATCCGGGTAGCCACCGTGACTGCGGATCACCCACACCAGTACGCCAATGAGGAAACCGTAGATCAAACGGCCCAGTCGGCTGGTGGCGGCACTGACGGGGTCCGTGGCGATAAAGAACGCGCCGAGCATGGCGGCACCGCTGAACAGGTGGAACACCGGCGTGCCGTACCGCACCGGGTCATACAGCCAGAACGGGGTGGCGGTCAGCGCCAGGCCGGCCAGTACGCCCACCGGGATATGCCAGGTAATGATCTTGCGCCAGACCAGATACAGGCCGCCCACCAGAAACGCCAGGTTGACCCAGTCCCAGCCTTGTCCGGCCAGCTTGCCGTTGAGAATGGCCTGGCTGGCGAGTTTCTCCGCGTCACCCGCCCAGGTGCGGAAAGTGTCCAGCGGTGTAGCGCCGGTGAAGGCATCGGCTGAGGTGCTGCCGAGGAACAGCTGCACGGATTCCATCAGTGACGGCGCCTCATGGGGCGCAATCCAGCGGGTCATTTCCACCGGGAAGGAGATCAGCAGCAACACATAGCCCACCATGGCCGGGTTGAACGGGTTCATGCCCAGGCCGCCGTAGATCTGCTTGGCGACGACAATGGAGAAGGACACGCCCACCAGCGTCAGCCACCAGGGTGCGGTGGGGGGAATGGCCAGGGCCAGCAGCACGGCGGTGACCACCGCGCTGTAGTCGGCCAGAAAGAAGCGCACATCGCGACCACGGGCCTTGAGCACCAGCGCCTCGCTGGCCAGTGCCACGGGAATGGCCCAGAGCAGGTTGATCAGTGTGCCGAAACCGAACAGCCAGGTGAGTACCGCCAGGCCGGGCACGGTGGCGTACAGCACCTGGCGCATGAAGGCCCCGGTGTGGTTGCCGGTCTGCGTAGTGTGCGGTGAGGTGACGGTGATAAACGCCATCAGTCTTCCTTCAGTCCCTGTTCGTCGATGGCGGACTGCAGGGAACTGGCCGCCATGGTGGCCTCCCGTCGCAGGGCATCCCGCTCGCGGTAGATCACGTCAATGTTTTCCTGGTCACCGCTGCGCTTGGCGTCTTCCAGTTCCTTTTCCTTGGCGCGCACGGCGGCTTCGGCACGGCCGGCTTCCAGCTTCAGTGTCTTCAGGTCGGAGCCACTGGCCGCTTCAATATTCTTTTTTGCTTCTTCCACCAGCACGTTCAGGGCCTCTTTGGCCTTGTCGGCCTTGAAGCGCAGCTTGTCGACGGTCTTTTTCAGCGTGTCGATGTCGTCGGCGCCGTCACGCTCGGCGCGCTCCAGTGAGGCACTGGCTTCCTTCCACTGTTTGTTGGCCATGTTAAAGGCGGTCTTCAGGGCTTTCATCTTCTTTGCCCGGTCCGCTGCTTCGGAGGAGGCTTGCTCGGCAGATTTCTCCGGTTTGCTGGCTGGCGCTGTTGCAGCGGTGGCCGGGGCACTGGCCTTGGCATCGCGAAGCTGTGCCTTCAGCTCGTCCGCTTTGGCTTTCAGGGTGTCGGCATGGCTGCGCAGCTCTGAGGCATTTTCTGCACCGGCTTCTTCCGCCGCTTTCGCGTCTTTCACTGCTGCCTTGTAGGCCGATGAGGCCTCGCCCACGGCCTTCTTCAGTTCGGCCACCTTGTCTGCGCCGGTATCGGCGACGCTGGCACCACCGGCCTTAGCGTCACGCACAGCGGCCTTGGCGCCATCCGCTTTCGCTTTCAGGTTGTCCGCGTCGGTGCGTAGTTGAGCCACGGTATCCGGGTCGGCTCCCTCGGTTTCGGCGGCCTTCAACGCCTTTACCGCCGCCTTGTAGGCAGAGGAAGCGTCCAGTGACGCTTTTTTCAGTGCCGCCAGATCGACGCCCGGGGCTGCGCTCTTTTTCTGTTTGCTGGCTTCCAGGCGCGCCTTGCGGCGAGCTTCTTTCTCGGCCGCCTCTTTTTCCAGTCGCGCCTTGCGTGCTTCGAAACGCTCGCGTGCCTTGTCGGCTTTTTGCTGTTCTGCCACCTGCTGGCGCACTTCGCCCTTGGCGTGACGATAGTACTGCACCAGCGGAATATTGGACGGGCAAACGTAGGCGCAGGCACCACACTCGATGCAATCCATCAGGTTGTACTGCTGCGCGCGTTCCAGGTCTTCGGTCTTGCTGTACCAGTACAACTGCTGGGGCAGCAGGTTGGCGGGGCAGACTTCGGCACAGCTGCCGCAGCGGATGCACGGCTGTTCCGGTGGCGGTGCCGGCAACTCGGCGGCACTGGCAGCGATGATGCAGTTGGTGGTCTTTACGATCGGCACGCTGGGGGTGTGGATGGCAAAGCCCATCATCGGCCCGCCCATGATCAACCGGCCGATGCGCTCGGCAGTAGCGCCGGCATAATCCAGCAGCGACTGTACCGGGGTGCCGAGCAGCACTTCCACGTTGCCCGGTTCGGTGAACGCATCACCGGTGAGAGTGGTAATGCGCGAGATCAGCGGCTCACCGAATTCGATCGCCCGGTGAATGGCCACGGCTGTGCCAATGTTGTGACACACCACGCCCACCTGGGCGGGAATGCCGCCGCTGGGCACTTCCTTGCCGGTGAGCAACTCGATCAGCTGTTTCTCACCGCCGGACGGATACTTGGTGGGCACCACCAGGATATCCATGGACTTGCCCTCGGCGGCGGCGCACATGGCCTTGATGGCTTCGGGCTTGTTGTCTTCGATGCCCACCAGGGTGGCTTTCGGTTGCAGCAGGAATTGCAGCTTCTCGATGCCGGCGATGATCTGCTCGGCGCGCTCGCGCATCAGCATGTCATCAGCGGTGATGTAGGGCTCGCATTCCACCGCGTTGATCACCAGTTCTTCAATCTGCTGGCCGTCGCGCAGGTTGAGCTTTACTGCGGCCGGGAAGCCGGCGCCGCCCATGCCGGCGATGCCGGCCTCGCGGATACGGGCCACCAGCATGGACGGCGCACACTCGCGCCAGTGTGTCAGCGGATGGAGCTCTGTCCAGGTTTCCTCGCCGTCAGGGGCGATGACGATACAGGGCGCGTGCAGCCCGGACGGGTGCTGGATCGGGCGTTCGCCCACGGCCATGACGGTACCGGAGGTGGGGGCATGGATGGGCAGGCTCACCGCGCCGTTGCCCTCGGCAATCTTCTGCCCCTTGAGTACCCGGTCACCGGCGCTGACGAGGGCCTTGGCCGGCGCGCCCAGGTGCATGTTCAGGGGCAGCACCAGTTGTTCCGGCAGCGGTGCACGGCGGATGGGCCGGCCGGTGGACTGGTCCTTGTTCTGGGGCGGGTGAATGCCGCCACGGAAATCATGGATCGGGCGCGGGTTCTGGTACTGGCCCACGGGCACGGTGGTGGCGGGAATGCGTGCGTTCATCAGGCCTCCACCGGATCCACGTTGACCACCGGAATCAGGTTGTCCGGCTTCTTGCCGATGCCCGGCGGCTTGTCCCAGATCCAGGTGCCCAGCGTGGGTTTCACTTCCAGCATGTCGATGCAGTCCACCGGGCAGGGCTCCACACACAGGTCGCAACCGGTGCACTCATCGGCAATGACGGTGTGCATCTGCTTGGCGGCACCGAGAATGGCGTCCACCGGGCAGGCCTGGATGCACTTGGTGCAACCGATGCATTCGTCCTCGCGGATATAGGCCACTTTCTTGATGCCCACGTCGGCGTCTTCTTCCGCATCCAGTGGCAAGACCTCGCGACCGAGCAGCTCGGAAAGATCCACCACGGTCTGTTCGCCACCGGGCGGGCAGCGGTTGTGTTCCTCGCCGGCAGCAATGGCCTCGGCGTAGGGGCGGCAACCGGGATGGCCGCACTGGCCACACTGGGTCTGCGGCAGCAGGGCATCGATCTGGTCGACAATAGGGTCGCCCTCCACCTTGAATTTTTCCGAGGCGAAGCCGAGCAGGGCGCCGAAACCGGCGGCCAGTGCCAACAGGGCGAGGATGGCGATGACGATGGTGGTCATAGCTTGATCAGCCCGCTGAAGCCCATGAATGCCAGTGACATCAGGCCGGCCGTGATCAGGCCGATGCTGGGGCCGCGAAACGCTTCCGGCACGTCAGCCACGGCGATACGTTCACGCATGGCGGCGAACAGCACCAGTACCAGGGAAAAGCCCAGCGCTGCACCAAAACCGTAGGTCAGTGAGGACAGGAAGGTGGTTTCTTCCTTGCGCACATTCAGCAGGGCCACGCCGAGCACGGCGCAGTTCGAGGTGATCAGTGGCAGGAATACGCCCAGTACCCGATAGAGCAGGGGGCTTGCCTTGCGCACGAACATTTCGGTGAACTGCACGGCCACGGCAATCACCAGGATGAAGGAAATGGTGCGCAGGTACTCCAGTGAAAACGGCACCAGGATGTACTGCCAGGTGAGGTAGCTGAGCACCGACGACAGGGTGAGCACAAAAGTGGTGGCCAGGGACATGCCCATGGCGGTCTCCACCTTGTTGGAGACACCCATGAACGGGCACAGCCCCAGGAACTGGACCAGCACGAAATTGTTCACCAGCACGGCGCTGATCAGAATCAGCACATATTCAGTCATGGAATCGGCCGCTGCTACCCAAGTCGTTGAATTTGTTGGCTAAAAATGCCCGCCCCGGACCCGGGGGTGGCATAGTATGAGCCACAGGAACAAGGCGCTCAAGATTGATTACGAATAAGCATAAGCCCCTGTTTTCATCACGGTTTTCTGTCCGCCAGTGTAGTGGTGCCGGACGGCGCTGTCAGGACGAGGAAACACCATGTTTATTGACCGGAGGGGACAGCGCCGGCGCCGTCAGAAATCCACGCGCCCGGACACGATCAGCTGGTAGCCGTCGATGTTGTCCCGCTCCACCAGCGGCACGGCCACATCCACATGCAGCACCTTCTCGATACGGAACTTGGACGGGCTCAGGCGCAGGCCAAGGCCGACGTTGGTGAGGGTACGTTCGGTGTAAAGCGGGTTGCGGTCCTGGGTGTCCCAGGTGCGGCCGGTGTCCACATAAGCAGCGCCGCCGAGGTAGGCCAGGTTGAACAGGTGGATGTCGGTGAAATGGCGACGCTCAAGGGTGAACAGCCAGCGCCGGTTGCCACGCTGGATATCGCTGGGATAGCCGCGCAGGGTGTCGTTGCCGCCGGTGGTGAGTTGCTCATCTTCGCGGATGTTGCGCGCGCCATTGAAACGCAGGTGGGCATACCAGCGGTTCTTGCGGTCAATAAAATTGTAGTACTGCATGGCGGCGCCAAAGAACGTGCTGTTTGGTGCATCGGTATCGGTGTCGTGCTCACCGTCGGCACTGAGCCCGCTGCGCAACAGGTGGTGGTCGCCGAAGCTGGCGGTGTAGTTGTAGAGCATGGAATAGACGATGGCATTGCGCGTGCTGCCCTGCTTGGTGTCGCTGTAGCCCATCCGTACGTAGCTGTAGGTGCCCAGCAGGATGTCCTCCTGCCGGTGACTGCGGGAGATATTGGAAGTGGTCCAGTAGCGATCCTCGGTGTATTCCCATGCCAGCCAGGGGTACACCAGCCGTTCGTCGGCGGGGGGATTGGAGGGCGGGATATCCACCCGTTCGAACACTTCTTCCGCTTCCGTCACGCCGAGGTACCAGCGGTGCACCTTGTCGCCCCGAAGCCCGGGTGACCAGCCCACGTAGGCCTCGTAGGTATTGATCTGGTGGTCGTAGCGGTTGGTGACCAGATCGTTGACCTCGATGGTGTCGGTGCGCTGTTCTTCGTCAAAGGTAAGGCCGGCGCTCCAGCGGCTGTCGAGACGGTAGAACGGGCGCGCCAGGCTGGCGCCCACCACCTGGCCGTCGGAATTGTCCGAGTACTCCAGGTCGACAATCATCTGCGTGCCGAACAGCTGGGGAATGCGCCAGGCAAAGCCCTTGCCGCTACGGTCACTGTCACTGAAATAGCCCACCGACAGCTCCTGCCCCGTGCCAAGCAGGTTCTTTTCACTGAGGCCGGCACCGAAGCTGTTGTCGCCACCGGAGCGGGATGCTGATGCGCTGGGCGAGAAGGTCCACACGTCACGCACCACCACCAGCAGGTCGATGCTGTTGGCGCAGACCCGGGCGGGCAGGATCATGGCATCCACCAGGTAGTCGTTGTCACGCAGGGTGCGCTCGTTCTCGTACAGGGTTTCCGGGTCCAGGGTGTCGCCGGCGCTGATGATCATCTGTTTCTTCAGCGTCGCCGGACGCGTCTCGATGTGCAGCTTGTTGAGGGTGCGATAGGCCCAGTTGTTCTCGTCCGGGTCCGCTTCGTTGAAAATCGGCAGTACCCGGTATTCCACCGTGCCAATGGTGCGCCCGGCGTACTGTGCGAATGACACAGCCTTGCGCGTGTCGACAAAATCAAACAGGGCCGGGTCGTCGCTCTGGTACAGGGAGGTGCACTCGCCGGCGTCAGGATTATCCGGCTCGTTGGCCAGTCCCGGGGCCGTTGCCAGCAGCAATGCGGCAGTGAGGAAAAACGCAGATCTCATGAACAACTTCGCTGATTGAGAGTGTGTCCGTGGGGTGCGGACCTGACCACATTAGCCGAACTCGGCGGCGCTGTCCCGGCCGGCGAACCGCCGTTGCTGTCTTGCTGGGGTTTAGCCACCGGGGTAGCCTGACGGGAGCGCCGTGAAGGGCGCATCTGGGAGCCTGACATGCAATGGATGATCTACGGTGCCAATGGCTACACCGGCGAATTGATTGCCCGGGCGGCGGCGCGTGCCGGCTTGCGTCCGTGCCTGGCCGGACGTCGTGCTGACCGGGTGGAACCGTTGGCCCGGGAGCTGGGCTTGCCCTGGCGTGCCTTTGCCCTTGATGAGGCCGCCGTGGTGGCCCAGGGCCTGGGAGACATGGACCTGGTGTTGCACTGCGCCGGGCCGTTTTCTGCCACCAGTGCGCCGATGATTGAGGGGTGCCTGACGGTTGGTGCCCACTACCTCGATATTACCGGTGAGGCACCGGTGTTCGAGCATACCCATGCGGCGCAACAGGCGCGGCGTGCACTGGCCGCCGGCGTGGTGCTGTGTTCGGGGGTGGGATTCGATGTCATTCCCACTGACTGCGTTGCCCTGAAGCTGCGCCAGGTAATGCCGGATGCTACGCACCTGTCACTGGGTTTTGATACCGATTCCGGGTTGTCTCCGGGTACCGCGAAGACGGTGGTGGAGGGCCTTGGCGAGGGTTGTCTGGAACGCCGGCACGGTGAGCTGGTCACCGTGGGCATGGCCCGCGGCAAACGCCAGATTGATTTCGGTCGCGGTAAAAAGTGGGCGATGACCATTCCGTGGGGGGATGTCTCCACGGCTTTCTACACCACGGGCATCGAGAATATCGACACCTGGGTGCCGGCGCCCAGACCGGTGATTGCCGGCGCGCGACTGATGAACCTGTTTCGCCCCCTGCTGCGCACAGCGCCCGTGCAGGGTTTCCTGAAGCGACTGGTGGAGCGCTGGGTGACCGGCCCGGATGACAGCCGGCGGGCGGCCACGCCGACGTATGTCTGGGGCGAGGCCCGCAACGGTCGCGGTGAGGTCACCACGGTGCGGGTCCGCACCGCCAATGGCTACTCCCTGACCGTGGATGGCGCCCTGGCCGTGGTCCGCTTCCTGCTCAACAACCGTCCGCAGGGCGGCAGTTACACGCCGGCCATGCTGATGGGCGAGGCGCTGGTGGAATCCCTGCCCGGTTCTGGCCAGCTGACGGTGGACTGAGCCCCGTTTCTAGAAACCATCGATGGCAAAGGCGGCCGGTTGCTGCACGAACCGGTCGAACGCATCCGCGAGCTGTAGCGAGTGTTCCAGCGTCCGGTTCCAGTAGCGCCGCCGGTCATCATCGTCGAGGCGGGCGAAATCCTTGCGATCCGGAATCTTGCCGTGGGGCAGGCTGTCCACCCACTCCGGGGACGGGCTGACCATGACGACCCGCTGGTAATGGCTGCCGCCGGCACGGCGCCAGGGCAGGGACTTGTCGAACCAGCCGGGTATGGCGTGGCTGTAGAAGTGCGGATAAAGCACCAGCGCGTCGCCCGGAAGTGGCAGGTCGAAATGGTAATCGGTGACGCCACCATCGAAATAGCGGCCGGGGCCGGCGCCGGCAATATTTTCCACCGCATCCAGCACCATCGGAATCGAGCCTGATGCCAGCACCGCATCGTGCAGGTTGTTCCCAGTCAGGGGCACGTGGCGGGTGGGCAGGTCATTGAGCCCGGCAAACGGGCTGGCGCTGTCCCGGTGAAAGATGACGCGCTCGAAGAACGCACCCAGCAGTCGCCGCGACAGGGCGTTGGCACTGGCGGCCAGGGCCAGGCCTGCCATTTGTGCACCGGGATGCCGCGCTGCGGTGATCGCCCGCGCCCGCGCCACCACCAGGTTCAGGCGGACAACAGGATTGGCCAGTATCTCAGCGGCGTGCTGCTGGCTGTCCATGACGGTGTGGAGGAGTGTTTTCGAGGCCTGCGTGATGTCGGCCACGGACATGCCGCGCGGGAAGGCGGCGTCGATGTAACCGCGTGCGAAGCGCTCCGTGGCAGCCACTGGATCGGTTTGTGCGAAGCAGGCGAATCGCCAGGCGCCGGCTGAGCTGCCCAGAACCTGCAACGGGGTCTGGCGGTAGCGGAAAAAGTGACCGAACAGGTAACGGTCCAGACCGTACAGTGCGAGCCACTTGGGGCCGCCGCTGGCGCCCAGCATCATGCCGATGTCCTGCTGGCGCAGTGGCCCGTCGCGCAGTTGCTGGCGGGCCTCGTCGCCGGCGCGGATATGCAGGACGCGGTGTGCGTCAGGCATGGATCAGCGCACTTCCATGCCCGGTTCGGCGCCGCTGTCCGGGCCGAGCAGGAAGATGTCCTCGCCGCCGGGGCCGGCAGCCAGCACCATGCCCTCGGACACGCCGAACTTCATTTTCCGCGGCGCCAGGTTGGCCACCAGGACCACCATCCGGCCTTCCAGCTGTTCCGGCGAATACTTCGCCTTGATGCCGGCGAACACGTTGCGCTCGCCCAGCGCGCCCACGTCCAGGGTCAGCTGCAGCAGCTTGTCGGCGCCTTCCACATGGGATGCCCGGGTGATGCGCGCGGCGCGCAGCTGCACCTTGAGGAAATCGTCAATGGTGATGGTGTCGCTCACGTCGCTTTCCTTCTTGCTGGTGCTGGTGTCAGTGGCCTTGCTGGCCTCGGCGTTGGCGGCCGCCTCGCGGGACGCCTCCATCAGTTTCTCGATCTGCTCAGCCTCGATCCGTTGCAGCAGCGGTTTGAAGGCATTGATGGCATGGCCCAGCAGGATGTCGCTGTGGTCCTGCCAGCGCAGCGGCTCAATATTCAGGAATGCCTCGGCGCGCTCGGCCAGGCCCGGCAACACCGGTTTCAGGTACAGCGCCAGCAGCCGGAACACGTTCACCGCCGTGGTGCAGATACGCAGTACCTCAGCTTCGGCACCCTCGTTCTTTGCCACTGTCCAGGGCGCCCGCTCCTGCACGTACTGGTTGGTATGGTCGGCCAGCGCCATGATCTCGCGCATGGCGCGACCAAACTCACGCTGCTCATAGAATTCGGCGATGCGCGGTGCTGCTTCCTGTACCTCGCGTACCAGCATGGGATTGTCCAGTTCGTCAGACAGGCTGCCGCCGAACTTCTTGACGAAGTTGGCAGTGCGGCTGGCGATCTGGACCACCTTGCCCACCAGGTCGGAATTGACCCGCTGGACGAAGTCCTCGAGGTTGAGGTCGAAATCATCCACGCGGCTGGTCAGCTTGGCGGCGAAGTAATAACGCAGGTACTCCGCGTCCAGGTGGTCCAGGTAGGTGCGCGCCTTGATGAAGGTGCCGCGTGACTTGGACATCTTGGCGCCGTTGACGGTGACAAAGCCGTGGCAGTAGATGGCGCTGGGCTTGCGGAAGCCGGCGCCGTCGAGCATGGCCGGCCAGAACAGGCCATGGAAGTTGATGATGTCCTTGCCGATGAAGTGGTACAGCTCGGCCTCGCTGTCGCGGCCCCAGTAGGCGTCGAAGTCCAGGCCGTGGGCGTTGCAGTAATGCTGGAAGCTGGCCATGTAGCCAATCGGGGCATCCAGCCAGACATAGAAGTACTTGCCCGGGTAGCCGGGGATCTCGAAGCCGAAGTAGGGTGCCTCACGGGAAATGTCCCAGGGCTGCAGGCCGGCATCCAGCCATTCTGCCAGTTTGTTGGCCACCTCCGGCTGCAGGGCACCGGAGCGGGTCCAGTTGCGCAGCATGTTTTCGAACCGGGGCAGGTCGAAGAACAGCTGGGTCACCGCCTTCTCCACCGGACGGGCGCCTGAAATGGCGGAATAGGGGTCGATCAGTTCAGCCGGCGAGTAGGTGGCGCCACAGGCCTCGCAGTTGTCACCGTACTGGTCCGGGGTCTTGCACTTGGGGCAGGTGCCGCGCACGAAGCGGTCAGCCAGGAACATGCCCTTGTCCGGGTCGTACAGCTGTGTGATTTCCTTCTCGATAATGAAGCCGGCGTTCTTGTTACGCTCAAAGATCAGGCTCGACAGCGCCTGGTTCTCCGGGCTGTGGGTGGTGTAGTAATTATCGAAGGCGATGCGGAAGTCGGCGAAGTCTGTCTCATGCTCCGCCTGAACGGCAGCAATCTGCTGCTCGGGGGTCACCCCGTTTTCTTCCGCTTTGAGCATGATCGCGGTACCGTGGGCGTCATCGGCACACACATAAATACAGTGCTCGCCACGCAGTTTCTGGAAGCGCACCCAGATATCCGTCTGGATATACTCCAGCAGATGGCCCAGGTGGATGGGGCCATTGGCGTAAGGCAACGCGCTGGTAACAAGAATCTTGCGGGGTGTGTGGCTCATGCAGTGCGGTATCCCTGTTCAGTCAGGGCGCCTATGATACTGGTCACACCCCCCGATTTCATCCGTGACAGGTTTACAGAGGTTTAGCCATGCAACTTCGCCGCCGCCTGCTGGTGTTGCTTTATGCCGCGGCCCTCTCTGCCGTGCTGGCCGGGTCAGTGGCGGTGTATATGGTGATTATCCCGAACCTGTTCGATCTGGAAGAAGGCACGGTCAAGAGTGAGGTGCGCCGGGTCGAGGCGGCGTTCATGCAGACCCTTTCCACCATGCATGCCCGGGCCCGGGACTGGTCGGAGCGGCCCGATGTCCGGCAGCTGGTGGCCGGCGAGTCCGGCCAGCGCCCGCAAGCCCCCAGTGACGCCCTTGATCCGCACGGGCTCGACCTGGTGCTGGTGATCGACGAGCAGGGGCGTCAGCACTGGATCCAGTCTGCCGCCGAGGACCGGGGTGCCCTGGACAGCCTCTACCAGACCTACCAGTCCCGTTTCTGCTACCCGTTCTGGGGTGTCATGCGCATTGAGGGTGTGCCCCACATCTTTTCCGTGGAGCAGGTTGGCGAGTGTGGCGCGGTGGTGTTCGCGCTGGCCATGGATGAGGGGCTGACCCGAGAGCTCTCCGGGGTCACCGGCCTGGAGCTGACGCTGCACGACGATGACCTGCCCAGCGAGCGTGGCATTCACATTGAGCGCGTGGGTAACGAGACCATGCACGGGGCGTTTGCCGTGATGGACTACCTCGGCCAGCCGATCCTGCGCGCCGAGGTGGCGGTGCCGCGGCCGGTATACCAGCGGGGTACCCGGCTGATACTGCTGGTGGCGGTGGTGCTGCTGCTGGTGGCCATGCTGGCCGTGACGCTGGTCCATGCCCGCGTTCGTCAGCTGGTGTTTGCCCGGTTGGGCATACTGCATGAAACCGTGCGCCGTATCGCCGCCGGTGGCGACCTGTCGTTGAAGGTGCAGGTGCCCGGTGATGATGAGCTGGCCCAGCTGGGCAGTGACTTCAATACCATGGTGGACAATATCAATGAAGCCCAGCGTTCGCTGGCCCGGGCCCATGACGATGCCGAGGCGGCCAATCGGGCCAAGAACCTGTTCCTGGCCAATGTTTCCCATGAAATCCGCACGCCGATGACGGCCATCCTCGGCTATGCCGAGCTGCTGGAAAGTCCAGATGTGTCCGAGGCGGATCGCCGTCGCTACCTGGGCATCATCCAGCACAATGGTGATGCGCTGATGGCACTGATTTCAGAAGTGCTGGACCTGTCCCGCATCGAAGCGGGACAGATGAAGGTGGAGAACCAGCGCTTCGACGTGGCCTCACTGATGCAGGATGTCATCCAGAGCAACCAGCTGCGCGCCCGGGACCGGGACCTGTCCCTGGAACTGCACTACCGCAACCCGGTACCCCGGGAAGTGACCAGCGACCCGTTCCGGTTGCGCCAGATACTGCTCAACCTGGTGGGCAATGCCATCAAGTTCACCGAGCAGGGGAGCATTGATGTGCGGGTAACCTGGCTCGAGGGAGAGCCGGGCATGTTGCAGGTGGAGGTGCGGGATACTGGCGTGGGCATACCGCCGCATGCGCTGGAGACGGTGTTCGAGCCCTTCTCCCAGGCGGACGAGACATCGACCCGCAATTACGGCGGCTCCGGCCTGGGCCTGGCCATTGCCCGACAGCTGGCCCGTTCACTGGGCGGTGACATTTCGGTCACCAGCGAGGCGGGTGTGGGCTCCTCCTTTGTGGTCCGCATCGAGGCGCAGGCAGACCCGGCAATGGTACGGCTCAAGCCCGGTGCCGCTGCGGACCCGTCCATGGAAAGCCAGCGGCGCCCGGCGATACGCGTGGGCGGTCGTGTGCTGGTGGCCGAAGACAATGCCGTCAACCGGATGCTGGTGGAAAACATCCTGTCCCAGGGCGGGATGCAGGTCACCCTGGTGGAGAACGGTGCGGAAGCGGTGGCCAAAATGCAGGAGGACGGCGGCTTTGACCTGGTCATCCTGGATATCCAGATGCCGGTCATGGATGGCTATGATGCTGCCCGGTGCATCCGTGACGAGGGATTTGACGGTCCGATCCTGGCATTGACCGCCAATGTCATGGTCGAGGACCGGCGCCGCTGCCTGGCCGCAGGTTGCACCGAATTTCTCGGCAAGCCGGTACGTGCCAGCGAACTGCAGCGAGTTTGTGCCCGCCTGATCAGCGAGTTACCGAGGACTGCGCGCGCCTGAGGGCTGTTCGCACCTGCTGGCGGTTGACCGGTTTGGGCAGGAAATCATCGACACCGGCGGCACGGGCCTTTTCCATCACGGCGTCAGCGCCATGGGCGGTCAGGCAAATGATCCAGATGTCCTCCTGTGGATGGGCCTGGCGAATCCGGCGCGCGACTTCCTCCCCGTCCATACCCGGCATCTCCCAGTCCAGGAACACCACCTGCGCCTTTTCCCGGTCCAGGGCATCGAGCGCTTCTTCGCCGCTGCCCACGGTACGGGTCTGCACCTGCAATGATTGCAGCAGACTGGCGATGACCATCTGGCTGACCTGGTCGTCATCAACCACCAGCACACTGATGCCGGGGCTGGGGGGTTTCAGGGCATTATCAGTGCTGCTTCGGTCGGGCTCGGCCAGCACGTTGGCCAGGGCATGCTTGAGCATGCGCGGCTTCAGCGGTAACGGAATGCCAGTGGCACTGTCGTCACTGGTGGTGAAGGCCGCGCCCACGACCACCAGCGGCACATCCGGCCAGGTGCAGCCGGGCATGGTGTCCAGCGCGTTGAAGCTGGCCGCATCCATGACCAGGGCCTGCTGGCCCGAGATCTCCGGCGGGCTGTCCAGCGCCGCCAGATCCGTGTCGTGGCAGCGCACACCCCAGCGGTGCAGCATCTGTGAAATGGACAGGCGCAACGGCATGGAATCGGTGAGTACGGTCACCTGCCTCTGGTCCAGGCACAGCGGTGGCGCCGGTCGAACCCGTGCCGGCAGGGTAAAGCAGAAGCTGGCACCGTGGCCCGGCGCGCCGGTGCAGGTGAGCTCGCCGCCGAGCAGACTGACCAGCTGACGGCTAATCTGCAGTCCGCTGTTGCCGTTGTTCTGCGCGCTGTCCAGCTGCGCGCGTGTAGCCTCATCCAGGCCACAGCCGGTGTCGCTGACGTCGATATTGAGGGTCACGGTGTTGAGTCGGGTATCCAGCTCGCGGGTGCTGATGCTGATGTCGATGCGACCTGTGTCGGTGTGGCGCAAGGCGTTGCTGACCAGGTTGGTCAGCACCTGCTTGACCCGCATTTCGTCGGTAATGATTTCGTGGGGAACACGGGAGTCGATGTAGCAATAGATAGGGACGTCCTTGCGTCGACTGGCCTGGGCAAACAGGTCGATGACGTCGGACAGCATGTCATCCGGTTGCACCGGATTCAGGCTGAGCTGCAGCGTTCCCTGCTGGATGGCGGAATGATCAAGCATGTCGTTGACGTTGCTGACCAGGGCCGTGGCGGCCTGGTAGATGGTTTCTGCCTGCTGTTTGCCCGGCCCCGGGAGGTCCTTGTTCCGGCGCAAAAGATCGGCCATGCCAAGGATACCGTTGAGCGGTGTGCGGATCTGGTGACTGAGGCTGACCAGGAAGCGGCTTCTGGCCGTTTGCAGGGCCCGGTCCTCGGCTCGCGCGCCCGGGTGGGACAGTGCCTCGCCAGCATCAGCCTGGCGTCGCTGCGGAACGATTACAATCAGTGCCATCAGCACCGCGATCACCAGCGCCACCAGCTGCAACTGGTTCTGCCACAGGGGGTGGTAGGGAAGTACACCGAGGAAGGCGGCGTAGCTGAGTGCCAGTGACAGCATCAGCACCAGGCTGGCGATGCCAAGACCACGCACCCGGGAGGTGGTGCTGTCGGTGCGGCAGTATCCGGCCAGCGCTGCGAGGGTGGCCATCAGCACCGCCAGGTCGGTCACCAGCAACGGGTAACGTGGCAGGAAAGGCGTGGCCAGCAGCAACACGAACGCCGTGCGGATCGCGACCGTGAGCGCCGGCGTCTCGCTGACGCCGTTGCGGGCCAGGAAATCACGCCCGGCCATGGCGGTGAGCATGGTCAGCAACGGCGTCAGTATCGGATAGAGGTACTGGTTGGCGGTGGGCGAGTCTGGCCACAGCAGCATGTGGCCAAGGCCATTGAGGTTGAAAAATGCCAGTGACGACAGCGCCAGGCACAGCCCCAGGTAAAACATGAGGTTGTCACGGTGGGCGGCGTACAGTACCAGCAGCCACACAGCCAGCAGAAACAGCGCACCACTGATGGCGGATTGGCTGGCCGTGGTGACAAGGGCCAGATGCTGGTAGGCGCTTCGGCTGAGCACCCGGGCCTGGAATTGCAGCTTGCCCGGCGCCGAAAGCGCCAGGTAGGCGGTGCTGCTGTCTGCACCGGTTTCTGGTATCGGGAAGGCCGGGAAAGGCCCGACCACGGGCCGGCTGTCATGGGCCAGGTCGGCACCGGCGCGGTAATGACGGATATCCGTGTTGGGGGCCCCGCCCGGGGAGCCAGAGGCGTAGAAGCGGATCAGCGCAATTCGGGGGTTGTCGATGACCAGCAATCGCGTTTGTGGACTGGCGCTGTGCGGCGCCGGCATGGTGACACGCACCCAGCACTGCTGATCGGCGGGCGACAGGGACAGGCGCTGGCCCTTTACCGGCGTCCAGCCAAGAGAACCCTGGCCCAGCACCTGTGCCGCGTCTGGCAGCGATTCACCCGGCTGTGGACAGAACGTCGCCAGCTGCAGGTCATCGCCACCCTGGCGGTCATCACTGCATCCGCCCAGCAGGCTCAGCAGCAGCGTCAACAGCAGTACCGGGAAAAAGCCGAACCCCGACGTCGTGCGGCCCTCGTCCATGGGCCCTCCTTTCCTTTTGCAGGTGGTGGGCGCAATGCCTGCCCACAGGCACTAATGCGATAGCATTATGATGCTATATCACCTGAAAGTGTGATGACAGTCTCACTGTGGCTGTGACGGGGTCGCGTGGGGCGGGGTGGCCGAATTACCGGACGAATGGTTCTTGCGCCAGCGCTCCAGCGACGCCAGCACCTGGTCGCGGGTGACCGGTTTGGTCAGGTAGTCGTCCATGCCGGCATTGCGGGCGCGCAGTTCATAATCGCTGGCAGCATGGGCGGACAGGCCGATGATCCACAGGGTGGCACCGCCGTCCAGGGCGCGGATGCCGCTGGTGGCCTGGTAGCCATCTTCCTCGGGCATTTCGCAGTCCATGAACACCACGTCCGGCCATTTGCGGGTGGCCGCCAGGGCTTCCCGCAACAGCCGGCCGTTGGCGTAGACCTGCGCCTGTATGCCCAGGGTCTCGAGAATACTGCGTATGACCAGCTGGTTGACCGGATTGTCCTCGGCCACGGTGACACTGACGCCGGCCCAGTCCATGGTTTCAATGGCCGGTTCGGGGGCGCTGGGCGCGCTGTCCTCCACCAGGTTGAGCGCTTCCATGACCTGCCGCCTGAACGCGGGTGGGCGCACCGGGGTATCTACCACGGCGGCGGCCTCACGGTCGGGTACAGGCACGGTGTGTGACAGGGGCGCCAGCTGCAACAGGGGCGCATCGGTGCTGGACAACGTCTGGCCATGGTCCGCATCCAGCACAAGCAGTTCCGTATCCGCATCTTCGGCCAGTGGCCGGGCGTCCATGCCCCAGCGGTTGCAGAGCTGGCACAGCGCCAGTACCTGGTTCGGGGGGTGCGCGGCGATACGCACCTTGCGCCCCTGCAGGCCGGGCACCCGTGCCTGCAGCTGGCGTACCGTGACCGGCACCGAAAACCAGAACGTGGCACCGTGGCCGGGCGTACTTTCCATGCCGATTTCCCCGCCCATCAGTTCAGACAGTTTCTTGCAGATGGTAAGGCCCAGGCCAGACCCGCCATAGCGATGGGCGCTGCGCTCCGGCCCCTGGGAAAAGGCACGGAACAGGTTCGACTGCTGGGCCTGGTTGAGGCCGACACCAGTGTCCGTCACTTCCACCAGCAGGTCGCCCTGGCCGTCGATGCTGCCGCGGCGGAACGAGATCGATAGCGTGACCTCGCCGGTATCCGTGAACTTGAACGCATTGCTGAGCAGGTTGGTGATGATCTGCTTGAAACGCACCGGGTCCAGCCTCACCCGCGCCGGCACAGTGGTATCAATGAAGGTGATCAGGGGCAGGCGCTTGTCCCTGGCCTGCGCCGAGAACAGCGCAATACAGTCATCAACAATGGCTTCCAGGTCCACCTCCACGCTTTCGATCTGCAGCTTGCCGGCTTCGATACGAGAATAGTCGAGAATGTCGTTGATCACCGTCAGCAGGCTTTGGGTGGACTGGTGGATGGTATCCACATATTGCGCCTGCTGTGGTGCCAGCCGGGTGCGCTTGAGCAGATCTGCCATGCCCAGCACGCCGTTCATGGGGGTGCGGATTTCATGGCTCATGGTGGCCAGGAACTCGCTCTTTGCCTCGCTCAGTGCCGACGCCTTGTAGGCTTCCATTTCCGCCCGCGTGCGTTCGGTGAGAGAGCGCGAATGCGCTTCCTTGAGGCGATTGATGCGTTCCGCCAGGGCCAGGGACAGCAGCGTGACTTCCAGGAATGTCCCCACCTGGACAAGATTCTCGGTGACCAGGTTGCGCGGCAGCACGCCATACTTGTTCAATGCCATGGTGGTTGCCCCGACCAGAAAGCAGACCCAGGCCAGGGTAAAGAACTTGGCATCCTGGTCGTTGGCCCGGATACGCCGGATACAGATGCCGAGAATGGTCATGGTCATCAAGGCGATGGCGAGGGCACTGAGAGGAATCAGGTAGTAACGGCTGATGAACGGGGTCATGGCCAGCAGCGCCAGGCCAGCCACGTTGAAGCCCTTGAGGACCTTGTCATCAATGGCGGAGCGCCACGCCAGCTGGAGGAACTCGCGTGTGAACAGGGATGCAAACAGCACCACCAGTGGCAGCAGCAGATCAATGGCGTATACCGCCAGCCAGTCACTGCCGGGCCAGAGGAAACGCTGGGCAAAACCGTGCAGGAGGAACTGGAAGGAGCTGATGACCAGCGACCAGCCCACATAGAGAAGGTAGGCGTGTTCGCGGATGCTGAAGTACAGGAACAGGTTATAGAGAATCATGACCAGCATGGCGCCAAAGAACAGCGCATGAATCAGCAGGCTGGTTTCCTGCTGCTGGCGGAATGCTTCTGGCGTGCTCAGGCGCAGCGGGAACTGCATGCTGTGCGGGCCTCTCACCCGCCAGACAAGGTCGCGCTGGCTGCCTGCCGGCATGGACAGCAGGAATGCCGGCGTGTGCGAGGCAATGGGCCACTGCTCGAAGGGAATGGCCGTGCCCAGGCGCTGGACAATGCCGTCGCCGGATTCCGGATCGAGGGCCAGCATGCGCACGTCCTCCAGCAGGGCGTAGCCCACGGACAGCACCAGCTCATGATCCTGCATGCCATGGTTTTCAAGGGACAGCCGGAACCAGCACACATCTGCAGTGAAGCCGCGATTGAAAATGCCCCTGACCGGCTGCCAGCCCTGCTGGGGGAGCTGGCTGCTGAACGAGCGCAGGGACGGAGCCTGCGACGCCGGCTGGCACAGGTAAAGCAGTTCACTGGTGGCCAGGCCGTCCAGGCCGGCTGGAACAGCAGGCGCAGCGTTGCCTTGTGCCTGCAGTAACAGCAGCACAGCCCCGAGAACTCCTGTCAGCCGGCGCATGGCATGTGTCATGTCCCTGAGCGCGAGTCGCCTCGCTCCTTTTTATACTTGTAGTTGGCTTCATTCTGCGGCGGTTGTGCGCGCCGGTGCAATGGCATGGATGGCCAGCCCGGGCGTGAAGGCGATCTTTGCGGTCAGTGCCGGGCATGGCGCCACACTGCCGGTGACGTTCGCCGTCTGTACATTTGCGGCCTGATCACGCATAACGGTAGCCGTGAAGGCGGCATGGGGAACATGCCGGTAGTCCTCCAGACAGCCGCGGCCGGGCGTCGCAGGCGTCGCTGCGGAAGTCGTGACAGGGAGTGTTGCTCATGCAGGTAAAGCCATTCAGCGTTGGCCCGGTGGTCGGTCATGTGGACCGTCACAGTGCACGCATATTCGGGCGCGGGGAGCCGTTACTCTGGCCCGCAGAACTGAAACCGGATGCCGGCGTCATTCGCTGGCGGCGACAGGGTGCGGGGCAATGGTCCGCGCCGCTGCGGTTTCGCCTGAACCGCAATTTTGATTTCTCCGGCGTGGTCATCCTGCCCGACCTGGATGCCGGCACCCACTACGAATACCAGGCCGGCTGCCTGCCGGGTGATCCGGGCTCACGTTCACTGCAATGGCGTGAAATCAGCAGCGGCCAGTTCCGTACTGCCCCGGCCGATGATGCGGCGCCCATCCGTTTCCACATGGGCTCCTGTTGTTACCGTTTTTTTGCTGGTGACATGGAGAACCTGGATGACAGGGCTGACAAGGCGTTTCGCTCAATGCTGGCGCTGTCCGCCAGTGACGGGCCGGTGGACTTCAACCTGTTCGTCGGCGACCAGGTCTATGCCGACCCGATGAATGCGCTGCTCGACCTGCATGACCACGAATCGTTCATGGCCCTGTACCGGCATTCCCTTGCCCAGCCGTGGCTCACCCGGTTGCTGGCGGATGGCGCCAACTACATGATCCTCGACGACCATGAGATCGAGAACAACTGGCCAGCGCAGGCGCGGGCGGCAGACTGGGTGGGCAAGTACCCGGCAGCGCTCAAGGCCTACCAGGTCTACCAGGCCAGCCATTCCCCCGCCGTGCCCCTGGATGCCAGTGGCCGTTACCTGGGACGTGACCCCGATCACCTCTGGTATACCTTCAGCCGCGGCTGTGCCGACTTCTTTGTCATGGATGTGCGCACCGAGCGCCAGCTGGCCAGCACTGCCGGACAACGCTTGATGCTGTCGGCCCAGCAGGAGCAGGCCCTGTACCAGTGGCTGCTGGATGGCCGCGACCGGGTAAAGTGCCTGGTGTCGCCGGTGGTGATGTTCCCCGACCAGCGCCGTTTCTTTCGCGGTGATGACGCCTGGGAAGGCTTCCTGGCCCAGCGCACGCGCATCCTCGAGTTCATCCGGCGCGAGAACCTGCACCGGGTACTGGTGCTCAGCGGTGATGTGCACGCGGCACTGGCCACACGCCTGCAGATGCGCAGTGCTGCCGGCCGTAACCTGGCGGTACACAACCTGGTCTGTTCCGGCCTGTTCTGGCCGGCGTCCCTGTTCGCCTTCCGCTGGCATGCCCTTACTGTGGACGCGGATGGCCCGTTGCGCAGTCACGGCCGTGCCGGGCGTTACCGGCTCACGCCGCTGACTGATGTCTACAGCCGTGACGCCTTTGCCCGCATCGAGATCGACCCGGAGGGCTGCCTGTTCCGTGTGTTTACCCGCAAGGGCGAGCCGGTGCCGGAGGCCTCCTGCGAGATCCGCTTTACCGGCTAGCATGTAAGAAAAGGCTTACGCGAGAAGGGGCGGATGGCTGGCATCCTGCGCTGGCGGGTTTGCTATTCTGACGGTGCAGGGACGCAATCGAACACGGAAGTTCAGTTCGGCCTGGAGAAACGCCCGCATTCTGCGGGCGTTTCCTTTTTCAGCGTTCCGTCACTTTCTTGCTTTTCCCGCTTTCCGGTTTTCAGCGTGCCGGCCGCGCGTTCGTCACCCCAGCGCCGTCCGGTGCCCGGGCATGGCCGCAGGGTGCGCCATCATTCAATCAGGTGGCGCAGGGGCTCGGGCAGACGCTCGAGCAGGGCGGCGGGGATCGGCAGGGCACGGCGCAGGAACTGCCACAGGTCCCAGTAGTCCACATGGGCGACAATGCGCTGCTGGCTGTCCAGCGTCAGCCAGGTAACCCCGCTGATGGTGATGGCCTTGGGCCACAGACGGGAACGGAAAGTCATCTCCCATTCTGCGACGTGGCTGTCACCATCGCAGGCCTGGCGCTTGAGAGTGGCACTCATGTCCGGAAACACGCGCGCCATATCCTGGTACATCTTGAGGATGGCCTTGCGCCCACGGGCCTGTTGCAACGGGTCCTCGAAGGTGGCCTCGGCGGCATAGCGCTCGAAGATCATTTCCTCCAGTGCCTGTTCGTCGCCCATGTCTTTCAGGCTGCCGAACAAGTGCTCAATGGGTGTACGCATGGGGAACCCTCTTGGTTGGCTGCGGGGCTTGCGGGCACATGCGTGCAACGCCCGCCACTAGCAGGGATAATGGCGCGCCGTTGCCCCGGAGGAATTGATGCAGGACAAGGATTCGCTTTTTCAGAAACTCAATCGCGAGACGGCGCAGATCGAGTGGCAGGCACTGCAGCCCTTTTTCGCCCGCGGCCAGGCCATCCGCGTGGACAGCGAACTGGACCTGGTGGCGGTGGCGATGGCGTTTGCCAGCGACGATTCTGCCGCGGTCCAGGCGTGGATGGCTGACCGCCGCGTGGCGCCAGTCAGCGAGCAGGAGGCCGGGGTCTGGAGCCAGACCAACCCGCAAATGTGGGCCGTGGTGGTGGCGCCTTTCGTGTTGATACAGCCCGGCAAAGCCCACTGAGGCAGCGCCGTTAGCGCTGCACCATCTTTTTCGCGGCCTCCACCACCTGGGCCGGGTTCAGGTCGCCGGGCACCTTGACGCCCCGGGCGACGGCGTCGCGCTTGCCAATCTGCTCCAGCCAGCGGTTCAGGTGTGGCAGGTCAGTGATGTCCACGCCCGACCAGGCATGGGTGCGCGCCCAGCACCAGTTGGCGATATCGGCAATGGAATAGTCGCCGGCGAGAAACTCATTCTCTGCCAGTTGGCCGTCGAGCACCGTCAGCAGCCGTTTGGATTCGTTCTGGTAGCGGTCAATGGCCGGCTGGATCTTCTCCGGCATGTAGCGGAAGAAGACATTGGCCTGGCCCATCATCGGACCGACGCCGCCCATCTGGAACATCAGCCACTGCAGCACCCTGGAACGGCCTTTCATGTCGGTGGGCATGAGCTGGCCGGTCTTTTCCGCCAGGTAGATCATCACGGCCCCGGATTCGAATACGGCGAAATTGTCTTCGTCGGTGTCGACGATGGCGGGGATACGGCCGTTGGGATTGATGGCAAGAAATTCGGCGGTCTTCTGGTCGCCTTTCATCAGGTCCAGGGCATGTACCTCGTAGGCCAGGCCCATTTCCTCCAGGGTGACCGACGCTTTCCAGCCATTCGGGGTTGCAGCGGTATAGAGCTTGATCATGGCGCCTCCGGTTGTAAGCTGCCTGTTCACTGATTGAAGCCTTTGGATGAGACTAACCCGGCCTATGTGACAATGTCGGCCTGAAACGGGTTTTATGGCTCAATTCCACCCTGACAGGATGACAGCATGCATGGTGTGATCGATACCCGGCCGGCGGGTGAATGCCGGGCGCGACTGTTGCTGGCGCACGGTGCCGGTGCGCCCATGGATAGCGATTTCATGAACGCTATCAGTGACTTGCTGGCCGGGCAGGGCATCGCTGTGCGGCGTTTCGAGTTCCCGTACATGCAAAAGCGGCGCGAGGATGGGCGCAAGCGCCCGCCTGACCGGGCCCCGGCGCTGCTGGCGGCATTTGCCGGCCAGCTGGCGGGCCTGCCTGACGATGTGCCGGTGCTGGTAGGGGGCAAATCCATGGGCGGACGGATGGCGTCCATGCTGGCAGTGGATCACCCGGTGGCGGGCGTGGCCTGCCTGGGGTATCCCTTTCACCCGCCGGGCAAGCCGGAGAAACTGCGTATTGCGCATTTTGCCGATATCCAGGCGCCGGTGCTGATCTGCCAGGGTGAACGGGACAGTTTTGGCACCCGTGCCGAGGTGGAAGCCATGACGCTGCCACCGCAGGTGCACGTCGCCTGGCTGGAAGATGGCAACCATGACCTCAAGCCGCGCAAGGCGTCGGGTCTAAGCCATGAGGATAATCTGCAGGCCTGTGCCGCGGCGGTGGGCGCATTCGTGGCAGGCCTTTGACCAGGCCCTTCGGGCAGGGCAACAGCGAGAAGAGAGATGGCCATGACAACAAAGACCGAACAGCTGAAACAGCAACTGGGCATTGATGTGCCGGTAATCTGTGGGCCGATGTACCCAGGCTCAAATCCTGAACTGGTGGCGGCGGTGTCGGACGCCGGTGGCATGGGCGTGGTGCAGCCGATCTCCCTGACCCATATCTACCAGCATGATTTCCGTGAGGGCCTGCGCCTGATCAAGTCGCTCACGGACAAACCGTTTGGCGTCAACTTTACCCTCATGGACGGGGTAAAGGTATATGAGGAGCGCAATCGGCAATGGATGAACATCGCCATCGAGGAAGGGGTCAAGTTCTTCCTTACCTCGTTGGGCAATCCCGGGCCGGTGGTCAAGGCGGCGAGGGAACATGGCATCGTGGTCTATCACGACGTGACAACGCCCGCCTTTGCACGCAAGGCAGTAGACGCGGGTGTGGATGGCCTCAACTGTGTCAACAACCGCGCTGGCGGCCAGACCGGCCAGCTTTCGCCCGAGCAGATGCTGGATGAGCTGGCGTCTTTTGATGTGCCGCTGGTGTGTGCCGGTGGTGTCGGTGACGAAAACGATTTCCGGCGCATGCTCGATGCCGGGTATGCCGGAGCCCAGCTGGGTACACGCTTTCTCGCCACGCAGGAGTGCCAGGTGCCGGACGACTACAAGCAGGCCATTGTCGATCACGGTGAAGACGACATTGTCTGGACCAACAAGCTGGCAGGGACGTTCTCTTCCGTGATCCGCACACCGGATATCGAGAAGCTCGGCCTGCGCGCCGGGCCCATCACCAGCCGGCTGCTGAAGAACCGCAAGACCAAGAAGCTGACGCGCATGCTGTTGTTGTTGCGCTCCACGCAGCGTTACAAGAAGGTGGCACTGAATCCGGGTTACGCCCAGTTCTGGCAGGCCGGCAAGGGTATCGGCAACATAGATGCGGTGGAGTCAGCGGGTGATGTGGTCAGACGCTTTGCCGGCGCACTCTGATTAGCGCCCGGTGCGGGCGAACACTGGATTTTTCAGCCAGCCACTTTCACACTGACACCAGGTTCACCTTTACGGCGCACAAGGATGTTGCCATGACTGCTTGCAAGTACCATTCACGTCAGCCGGCCAGCTGGTTCTGTCCAGGTTGCCATACCCTGTTTTGTGCCACCTGCGTGCCGGGCGGTGACGACAATTTCAGCGCCGGTCAGCCGCGTTGCCTGATGTGCAGCAAGAGCCTGAAATTCTGGGATGAGGGTGAAGATGACAAGCCATTCTGGCGCATCTCCAACCAGTTCTTTGCCTACCCTTTCAACGGACTGCTTGTGGCTTTGCTGCTGGTCCATGGCCTGATCGCCACCTGGGGCGGCTTGATGGGTGGCCTGCTCGGCCTGTTCATGAACCTGGTGGTGATGCGCTATTCCCTGTCGATCATCAGGGCCGTGGCGCATGACAACTGGCAACCGCCTTCGGTGAACGATGCCCTGCAGGATACTGAAGGGCTGGTGATCAGGCTGGTGGGGGTGTTTGTCGTTTTGACCGGTGCCGGGTTCCTGGTGATGCTGGCGTCTGAGCCGCTGGGCTGGGTGGTGCTGGTTTTCGGTATGCTGGCCTTGCCCGCTGCCATCATGGTGCTGGCGATGACAGAGTCATTCCTGTCAGCGATCAATCCGCTGCTGCTGCTGAAGATGATGCGCATTGCGGGGCTGTCCTACATTCTCATGTGGCTGGCGTACACGGCGGTGACATCGGCGCCGGAAATTGCCCTGCTGGTCTCGGGCGATGGCCAGGTCAGCCGCAGCGCAGTGGCTTTTTCGGTGGCGCTGCTGGGTGGTTATTCCTCTTTTGTCGCCTCGGCGATGATGGGCTACCTGTTGTACCAGCATCGCCAGCAGTTCGGCATTCATGTGCCCGGACGTCGCGGGCGCTCTTTGCCGCCCGACAGACTGGTTCTTGCCCAGGCGCTGGGCAGCTCGCATGTGTACATTCAGGAAGGACGTTATGAGGATGCCTTCGGTGTGGTGGAACGGGCGCTCACCAGCAACATCGCGGACCTTGAGCTGAACAAACGCCTTTTTCGCCTGACGCTGCTGAGGGGCAGCGACAAGAAGTTGCAGCGGGTGGCGGCGGATTACATGCGTTTGCTGTTTGCCCAGTCACGGCCTATCGAAGCCGTGGCAGCCTGGCGGGAAGTGGGTGACCGGTTGCCCGGCTACGTTCCGGAAGCGGGCGATCTACGTCACCTGCTGGGTGCCGAGCTGGCCCGCCAGAGTCGCTGGAAAGATGCCAAGCGAATGCTGGTAAACATGCACCAGAGTCACCCGCGCTATCCATCTCTGGGTGAGGCTTACCTGGTGCTTGCACGGGTATACCTGGAGGGGCTGGGCAAGCCCGAAAATACGCACAAGCTGCATAAATATGTCAGCCAGAATTTTGCCTCAGCGTTGAACAGTGAACCCGGCCGCGAGCTGGATGCTGCATTGAAGCAGCGCGGCCATTCACTGGCCTGACAATTGTGACACCAGGCGCGCCAGTCTGGGGTGCTGCCAGCGACTCGCGAGATCGGTTGCCAGCGCCAGGGCCGCCTGGTGTTTCTGCTGGCGGGCCAGCCACTCCGCCTCCAGTAACCTGAACGGTGGCGGCAGCTTTTGGCGGTTGCCACCCAGACGGCCGTGTTCGCTGATCACCTCGGACACCAGCTGGTCAGGGAACGGCGGTGTTTTCAGTAATGCCAGCGCATCCTTGAGACACTGGTCAAGCGCGTCGCTGCCAATTCGTGCCGCGTTATCCAGCCGCAGTAGCCACAACGACAGATCATCCGGCCTCATCCTCAGGCGCTGGCTGGCCACGGCATGGGCGTCACGGAAGCGCAGTTCTTCCATTAGCCGGTGGATGTCTGCATGGGCCGGACCACTGTCCTCATCCTGGACGGCGACCGTCTCGGCCACCTCGTCCGGCGCCCAGCCGTGCCTGAGGATAAAAGTAACCGCCAGGCCGCCGAGCAGGCCACCTGCATGGGCCATGTAATTAATGTTGCTGTCGCTGAGAAGATTCTGGACCAGCTCATAGCCGAGCCATACCGGGAACATCATCAACGCCGGTGCGCGGAAGCTGCCAAACCAGAAACCGACGGTGGCAAAGAATTCGATGCGCCGCAGGCCATAGGTAGCGGCGTAGCATCCCATCAGCCCGGCAATGGCGCCGGAGGCACCAATGCCCGGAATGTTGCTGGCGGGGTCCACAGCCCAGTGCAGTCCCGTGGCCGCGAAACCGGCAAGCATATAGATGAGCAGCAGGCGGCGACTGCCCCAGTGATGCTCCAGCGGAAGGCCGAACAGCAGGAGGAAGAGCATGTTGCCGAACAGGTGGAAGATGTCGCCATGCAGGAACATGCTGGCCAGTGCATCTGCCAGTTCTGGTTGCGCCGGTATGAAGCCCCAGTCCAGCCAGGTGAGCTGGTCACGCTGCTCCACAAACGCCTCGCGCAAGGCACGCCAGTTTTCATCCACCGGATGGTTTGCCCAGTAGGTAACAACCCGTTGGTCAAAACTGCGGTCATACATGACCTGGTGGAAGGCGGCCTCTGCACCCATCTGTTCGATCTCATGCACCGGCATGTCACTGGTGTCGATGAGATGCTCACGGGCAAGCGCGTGCTCGTACCGGGCCAGCTCACTGATGGGCTGTCTTTCCAGTGCGGTATGGATGTCATCGTCGTGCTGGCTGCAGGCAAAGAAGATGACACTGTTCAGCAGAACGAGGGCAAGGACCAGCAGGGGCGGGCGGCGCCATTCCACACGGTCCTGTACGGGAATAATAAGCATGTTGCGCAGCGGTAGTTATCAGATGATTACGATGATGGCATGGCAGCGGCTGTGTCTCTACCCCGATGCCAGGTGCATGCAGTAACTACGACTGGTCCGCGACCGCGCCAGATTGGCGGTCGCGGTTGTGCTTGCGTTGCTCGACGTCAGTCAAGCTGCCGGCGCTGGAAGACCGGTATCTGGCCCGCAGGCGGGGTGGATACCGTTGGCGGTGCGCCCGGCACCGTGGGCAACTGTACCTGGAAAGGGGTCATGGTCAGGCTGTCACCGCTGATTTCGCCGATCACAAACCCAAGGGTGTTGTCTTTCTGGTACCAGGTCGGGTTGCGGCTGGCGTCGGCAAACTCCCGCGTTTTGGCGGCGGCGCCGGATACCACCAGCAGGGTGTTGCCACACTCGGGCACGGAGCGCAGCAGCTGTACTTCATGGTCGTGCCCGGCAAAAAAGACGTCGACCTTGCCGCAGACATGCTTTTCCAGCCATTTGCGGTAGATTTCCCCGGACGGTGACAGCAGCGGCCAGACCGGGGGCAGTCCTTCGTAGTTGCCGGCATTGCCGTGGATGCCATTGGAGATGTACGGGTGATGCGCGTAGGCAATCTTCCAGGTGCCGCGTGCTGATGCGATGGCCTGGTCGATCCAGTCGCCCATCTCGATCTTGTGCTTGAGCATCCAGTACTCTGGCACGATTTCAAGGGGCGCCATCAGGGGATTCGAATCCAGGGCAAAAAAGGATGCCAGTGGTTGGTTCGCCTGCTGTGGTTGCTCGTGCATGTAGTAGCGGTCTGGCATGACCCACTTGTCGCTGTTGCTGCTGTAATTCACCTGAATTTCGCCGGCGGCATTAAAGCTGCCAAGACCATCAATCAACCAGTCGTTGTCGTGGTTGCCAAGGGTCAGGTAGAAGGGGAAGTCGATGGCGCTGAACGGTGCTTCGAAGCGGCTGGCAAAAAGGGCGTCGTCTACATCTTTCGGCGCGGCGTCCGAATAGATGTTATCGCCCAGGCCGATGGCAAAATCGCAGCCACCGCGCTTTTCGCATTCGCTGTGGATGGCATCCGCCACTGCCCTCTGGCCATCACCCCCGGTGCCGAAGTCGCCCAGGGCAACAAAACGCAGGCTCTGGTTATTGCCGCTGGCTGCCGCGGGCTGGATTGGCTCGAAGTGAGCCCTGATATAGATATCGCCGTCCAGGTGTATCTTGCAGTGCAGCCGTTCGCTGCTGTCACAGCCTTGCCAGTGGGAGAAGCGGTACCCCGGGTCGGCGATGGCGGTGAGGCGAACATCCACCTCTGCGAACAGGCTGCCATTGTCTTCGTAGTCACGGACCACACAGGTTCCGGAGGTACGACGGCACTGGCTGATGCCCACCGGCGACTGGATATCGGAGAACACATAGCCACCGTCTGTGGGGCTGACTTCAAAATCACAGCCTGCCAGCAGCACCGCGATGGCGGTCAGCAGCAGGAAACGAGGGAGGGTGGCGAGGGTGTTTTTTATTGGTGTCATCATGGCCAGACCTGCAATGAAAGTGTGCATTGACGCTCCGACTATAGGGCAATCGGCCATGCAATTACGGCCACCCGGGCACACATTTTGCGCCGTTGTACGGCCGTTTGACGGCAATGATGAGGAACTTGGTCCATTCTGCGTAGACCGGCATTGCGTCATCAGTATGAGCGGCGCAACGGGCGGTGACTTCGGTGATCTCGGGGTCGAAGGCGCTGTGCGTCAGGGTTGACTGCGTGCGCGGATGATCAGAACGGTTCGCAGCCGGTCCTTCCCGAAGCGGGCCATGCGTTCGAAATCGGCGCGGGCAATAGGCAGGTACTGGCAGTCCAGTTCGGTCTGGAACTCGGCGTCCGGGTCCGGGTCATGCAAGTAGATGAACTGATCATCAATGGCTGAAACCACGACCCAGTGCGGGGCGCGCTTGCGGTCCATTTGCCAGGTGGATATCAACACCACCGGGATCCCGCCGCTCTTCAGGGCGGTGTCCAGGTCATGCTGGCTGACCTCCCGGTAATGGACCGGGATGTTTGCCTCATGTGCGGCCCGGGTAAAGTCACTGTGCACGGTTTCGATCACCGCCCGTTTTTCGTCATTGCGAACACTGTCGACGAAAAGCGGCTGCTGGTGACTGATCCACACTTCGGCAGAAAATCCGCGCCGGACCGCCGCCAGCGCCAGGCCCAGCGGATGGCAGCCGCCATGGCCCGAGGTCATGTAGATGGTGGTGGCCTCGCGCCAGAGGCGCAGTTCTTCCTCGCGGTTGAAGCGATAGTCGCTGTCCAGCGCACGCAGCGCCATCATCAGGCTGGCAGGGCCGCAGGTGAATTCCGTCGTCTGCCGGTACCAGGGCATGGCGTGCTGCCAGTGGCTGGGGTCGAACTGGCGGATACGTTTCTGGTAGCGCAGCGCCGGCGAGTGGTCTTCGTAGTAGTCGTCGTACGCACCGAAACGGCGGTATCCCTGCTGCTCGTACAGGCGGATGGCCGCTGCATTGTCTGGCCGCACTTCCAGGCGCATGTCCACGCGTCCGGCACCAAGGGCAGCGTCTTCAGCCGCCTCTAACAGCGCAAGCCCCAGCCCTGTGCCGCGGCTTGCCTGGTCAACGGCGATGGAATACAGCCGCGCCAGCCGCGTACCGCGCTGCAGGATGACCAGCACATAGCCGAGCAGTTGTCGGTCGCGTTCGGCAACAACCAGTGCCGCATGGTCGCTGGCCAGCCAGCGCCGCAGGCTTCGCCGGCTGAGTCTGTCGATGGTGAAGCATCGTTGTTCCAGGGCATCCAGGGCCTCCAGGTCGTCCGGCCGGGAGGGGCGCAACTGGAACGGGGCGGCCGCTGTGTTCATGATTCGGCCAGGCCGTCCAGCGCACGGGCTATGACGTCTGCGCCGCGGCGCAGGACCTGGTCGCGCCAGTGACGGTCATTCGGGCAGAAGTGATGGCGCATGGCGGCCACGCAGGCAGCGTCACGCTGGCCGGATGCCCATTGCCGGTGGTCCTCAAGCAGCACCTCAAACAATGCATCGGTGGCGAAGGTGCCGAATTCCAGCGTCACGAAGCAGCTGTTGTTGGCCATGATGGCGTGCCAGGCGAAATCAATCAGGCCCAGTTTCGGCACCGAGCTGGAGGTCCCTTCAAGGGGCAGCGCCACCTCGTCGCCGTACCAGCGTCGCGCGGTGATGACGCCGGCTGAGTCCGGCGCGTGGTCACAGATGATTTCGCCCTCGCCGAACGGGCCCAGGCCGGTATGCAGGTCGATCACGGCCAGCTGCTTGCCGGACAGGGCAAAGCGGTTGATCCAGTCATGTACCAGGCGGTTGGCATGGGCCGGCTGCGAGCCGCCAAAGAACGGCCCGTGTGGATCCAGGTACTGGCCGCCGCTGAGTGCCACTTCCAGGGCCTCACGGCCGTGTGCCGCGAGGTAGGCCTCCAGGTGGGCGCGGCGCGTGTCAGCATCGCTGTCGAACAGCACATCCCGCAGCTGTTGATAGCCGGGGTTGCTGGGCAGCGGCTGGCTGAAATCGATGAAGTTGCGGTTCAGGTCGATGCCGTCCTGGTCGCAGCGCCGGTGCCACGCCATGCCCCAGGGATTGAGGGCATGCACGAGCAGCACCGCCGTATCCGCTGGCAAGGTGGTCAGGTTCTGCAGCCACTGGCACTGGATGGCGCTGCCGGCATAGCCTTCCACGCCATGGGTGGCGGACTGCAGCACCAGTACTTTTTCAGCGGTGTGTGGACCCAGCCAGGCAATGTCGGTGAACAGGGAATCGCCGTCCGGTCCGGTGGCCGGACAGGGAAAGGTGTCCTGCACAATGGCCGGCATTGACGCGCTGGCGCGGCTGACGGCGCTGAGGAAGCACTGGCGCGCGCCCGCATAACTGTCGGCAAACAGGTCGGTATCCATGCCCGCCATCATAGCGCGAGGCCAAGGCGTCGTGCTTCCATGCGGCGCAGGAATTCCAGCATCACCTGGCGGTAGAGGTCATCGCCGAGCCAGCGATCCTCGATGCCGGCATCAATGTTGGGGTTGTCATTGACCTCCACCACGGCGAGGCGTTCGCCGCTCTGTTTGAGGTCGACGCCATACAGGCCATCACCCATGGGGCGCGCCGCTTTCATCGCCGTGCGAAGCACCCGTGAGGGCACCTGCTGGATCGGCAGCGTGGCGAAGTCACCGCTGTCGGTCTTGCCGCCTTCCTGGTGGTGATAGATCTGCCAGTGCCCCTTGCTCATCATGTATTGGCAGGCAAACAGGGGGCGGTTGTTGAGAATGCCGATACGCCAGTCGAAGTCCGTGTACAGGTATTCCTGCGCCAGCACCACGGCACTCTGCTTGAAATAGCCGGCCAGTTCCCTGTGCAATGCCTCGCGGGTTTCCGCCTTGCTGATCCCGCGTGAGAAAGACCCGTCGGGAATTTTCAGCACGATGGGCAGACCCAGCGCGTCTATCAAGGCATCCAGGTCCGGCTCACTGTCGCGGTACAGGAAACGCGTGCCCGGTGTCGGTACCTTGTGTGCCTGCATCAGCTCGGCAAAGTAGATCTTGTTGGTGCAGCGCAGGATGGACGCCGGATCATCCATGACCACCATGCCTTCCTGTTCCGCCTTGCGGGCGAACTGGTAGGTGTGATGATCCAGTGCGGTGGTTTCCCGAATGAACAGTGCATCGTATTCCGCCAGGCGCGTGTAGTCCTCGCGACCCACCAGCTCCACATTGATGCCCAGGTCCTTGCCGGCGCGAATAAATTTTTTCAGGGCGCGCCCGTTGGAGGGCGGCAGCGCTTCTTCCGGATTCACCAGCATGGCGAGATCGTAGCGGTATTTGCGTCGCCGTCCGGGCTTGCGCCAGATACGGGTATTGAACGCCTCCAGCGCCGCGGCAAAACGGTCTTCCTCGGAGTCCTTGAGGTTGTTGATGCCGATGGCCTTGACCGATTCAATGCTCCAGTGTTCGCGCCGTCGCAGCGTGACCTGCAGCACCGGGCAGGGCAACTGGTCAAAGATCTGCCGGGCCAGTTCGGCGAGGCCGGTAATTTCGGTCTGGCCAAAATAGAGATTGAGCGTCAGGCGCTCGCTGTCCTTGTGATGCTTGCGCATCACCTTGTCCAGGTCGCCGTCAAAGGCCTCCAGCTGCAGGCGGTAGAGCGCCTTGCGCGACAGGTCATTCACCGTGCGTACGCTGGGGATCACCTTGTGGCCACGCGCCTCGGCGAGCAGGGAACAGTAATAGCCGGGCCCGAGGTAGCGGTAGTTGCGGCACAGGTTGATCACCTGCACGCGGCCGCTGGCTGGCGATGGCGCCCCGTCGAGATACTCCCGAGCGGTCATCAGGTTCTGTGACGGGTAATAGGCGGACCAGTCCTTGCGGTCCTCAACAACAAGAATGACGTGCGTCATGGCGCTCTCGTGCGTGTGCGCGGGGCCATGACCATGGCCCCGGAGACGCAAATGTAGGGCAACCGGAGGCGGAAGCGCTACGATTATTTGGTGGCCGGGAGAAAACAGTCGGTCCTCCGGCTAGCGCTCTCCTGGGGTAGACTGGTAGCCGGGCAACAGTTCGCCAGGAGCAGGGGTTTGGATTGGGATACCATCTTTGGGTTGATGATAATCGTTATCACCTTTTGTTATATGTATGCCACCTATCGGGATCGGCAGGAAGTCTTCATAAGGGAAGGTATGGTCAAGGTTCCCGAAGAGATCTTCCGTAAATGGCTTTGTCAGGGCTGCTTTGAAAGCCTGCGTCGAATCGACTGGGTGGGTAGAAGTCACCGGTTCTATCTGTCTGTAGAGTCCGAGCCTCGTATTGGCGTGTTCTGGCGCTCATCTGTTGTCTGGTATTCGAAGTACGGAAAGCACTCCACCATTCTGGCTCATGATCTCAGTTCTTCGGTTCCCGAATTTATGCTTAGACCCCGAGGAGTCCTTGACCGGACCTTGGAGGAGAGGGCGCCGGTTGTTGAATGCGATGACGCTGAATTTGCAGATCGGTATGTATTGAGTTCAAACGAGCCCGATCGTGTCCGGGCGCTTTTCAGCAATCTTGTGATTTACCATTTGTTGAAGACGGAGAGCCGGCATATTGAGGTGCGTTCCGGAAAAGTCCTGACTTTTCGTGATTCCGTTAGTGCAGAGCGCGGCGTGCGATTGGCAGAATTGCTGGCCGAGCTAAGAACTGTAGTTGCGCTGTTTGATAGTGAGGGCAAATTGCCCTCGGTGGCGCTCTCCACAATTCTGGACAGAGAAGATGGCGGAAAGATTCGACGCTATATTGCGGAGATAAAAATAGAAGCAGACCGTGTGTGGCTGCGCATAGATGTTGATGGTGCGCCTGTTTTCGACGGTGGTTTTTCGTCGATTGGCGATACCAGGAGTTATCTTGAGAAAAATACACCATTGCGATTTAACGACTTTTCAAGGCAGGCTGAACTGGCACCGGTTTAACGCCGTTCCTGCAAGCCTGTCACCTGGATCTCGGTGCTGTCGCCCGTTTCGTCACTGACAAACAGGGTGCGCTCACTGACCATTACCTGCCAGTGCACCTGTCGGGGCAGCTCCGCTGCCAGCGCGCTGACCGCATCGGCGGGCATGGCAAGTACCTCCACGCCGGCAAACGCGCGCAGGGCGTTTTCCTGTTTCTTCCACCAGGTGGCGGCGCTGGGCGTATAGGTGATCACGGTCACCGCCGTGCCGCGGTTACTGGCGCGCTTGATCCGTTGCGGGTCAGGCTCGCCCAGCTCGATGCGGTGGCGGATCTCGCCACTGGCGTCCTGTTCGTACAGCGGTGATTCACTGTGGTCAGACAGGTCCGGGCCGGCCTTGAGATCCGGGCTGTCGAACAGGCACCAGGCCAGTGCCCGCACTACCAGCCGCTCCACCGTTTCCGAGGGATGGCACGGCAGCTTCAGCTTGAGCTGGTCGTAGTGGCCGCGATCCTGGTCGGCCAGGTCGATGCGGAACGTGTACAGCGTGGAAGGCAGGGCCATCAGAAAAAATCCTTAAGTGCCAATAAGTTATCCGCATTGCCGGGTGCGGTTGTGTCAACGATCCGTGTCTCCGTGCGTCAAGTGTGACCAATTGGTCAGCATAACATGCTGGCAGTGGAACCGGTCGGTTCTGCTGCAGGCCAGCCGTGCTGGTGGCCTGGCAGGGAAGAATAACAAACGGAGAGCTCGGGACATGAAAATAATCAGCAGAATATGTGTGGCCCTGTGCCTGTTCAGCGCCAGCCTGGCCCAGGCCGGTGTGGTGGTGCTGCAGAACGACAAGGGCGTGGTCATCAACGATAGCGTTTCCTTCAACGGCGATGTCTACAACGGCGACTGGTACCTGCCCAACGGCACTGCGGTGGGCGCGGTCTACCTGCAGCACGGTTTTACCCGGGGCGGTGGCAACTACCGGGACCTGGCGGTGGCGATGATGAACCAGGGCATGATGGTGCTGAGCATCAACGCGCCCATGTCGGGTGGTAACGCTGATCTCGCCAATCGCGTAGCGGATGTGTTGGCGAACAACCCGCCGGTATCACCGGATGGGCGGGTGTTCCCGGCGGGTAACCTGGTGCTGTCCGGCCATTCGGCAGGCGGCTTGCATGTGAGCCTGGTTGCCGAGCGCATGGTCAATAGCGGCAACGGGGCACGGATCGCCGGGCTGGTGCTGTTTGATCCGGTTAACGCATTCGGGCCTTTCGGCCGCGCCATGGATGCACTGGCGCCCACCGGCATCCCGGTGCGTGCCGTGACGGCCAACGGCTCGCTGTGCAATACCTTCAATGATACCCAGGGAGACCTGCGCGGTTTGCCGCGCCAGTACGTGGGCATCAAGCTGACGGACCGCTCCACCCATGTGGACTCGGAGGGCAACAACAGCGATATCGTTGCCAAGATTGCCTGCGGCTTCCCCCGCGAGCAGAACATCCTTGCCTTGCGTGATTTCGGCGTGGCGTGGGCAGGGGATATGCTCACCGGCAGTTTCAGTGCCGACTTCTACCCCGGCGGTGCGCGCCTGAATGCACTGCTGAATGGCGAAGATGCAAAGTTGATCAAGGATGCCTCCGGCACCTGGCTGACGGTGCTGGATGAAACGATTGGTGAGTCCATTTACGGTGAAGACAGGTTCACCGTGACGGTGCCGGCAGGTCCGGTGGGCAAGGTGGAGATCACCACCCGTGGTGGTAGCGGATCGGCGGATCTGTATGTGCGCCGCCACGGCGGGGTATCAGTATGGAGCTATGACTGCCGTGATCGTGGCTGGGGCAATAACGAAACCTGCACCCTGTGGGGCGAGGGGACCTACGAGATTCTGGTCAAGGCCGGTTTCTGGGGTTACTCCGGCGTCAACCTGAAAGCGCGCTACATCGAATACTGATTCGACAGCCTGTATGGGGAAAGGGGCCTGCGGGCCCCATTTGCGTTTCTCTGGCCCGGCCGGTTAACACTGCCAGGGTCAAAGCCCTCACCCTGGCCCTCTCCCACAGGGAGAGGGGACGCTCCGTTCCAGCGGGTAGAGGTCGGGTACGCACATTCAAGCCCCTCGTCCCGTGGGAGACGGGTGAGGGCCGGGTGGTTACTTCTGCGGCTTCTCGGACACGTACAACATGATGGTGCCTTCCACGACTACGGTGCCGTCCTCGCGCATGGCCTTGACTCGCACCGGCAGATCGCCCGGCTTCCAGTCTTCCGGGCTGGTTTCCGCCACAGCGGTAATGTCGCTGCTCGCCTTGGCGGTGTACTTCACGTCCATGCCGCGAGGGATCCAGCGCAGGTGTTTCGGAATAGTGGCCTCGGCCAGGGCGCCCATGGCCATCTCAAGTGCGTTGCAGATGGCGATCACATGCACAGTCTGGATATGGTTGTGCACGGCATTGCGTTTCTTGAAGAAAACTTCCGCGTAGTTGGGCCGGATTTCCTTCACCAGCGGACTGATGGTGCCGAAGTAGGGCGCCTTGCGTGCAAAGAACATGGAAAAGATTTTTTTCCCGGCCGGCATCTTGCCGACTTTTTCCCACAGGTTAAGCAGGTAGTTGTCGCTGCTCATGGATTGACCCTCTGATTCATGGTGGCGCCTATTCTGGTACGGGCGCGTTGCCATCACAACCGCTACAATGCCGGCCGTATTTGCCGGAGAGACCTGTATGCCCTGCCTCTACCATCAACGCGGTGACCTGTTCGAGCCCACCGAGTACGCGCGCAGCCCCTGGCACCCGGACCTCCTGCATGGTGGGCCGGTGGCGGCGCTGTTCGGTTATCACCTGGCCCGATGGCCCGGCACGGACGGCTTTCAGCTGTCGCGCCTGTCCCTGACCATGCTGCGGCCGGTGCCTCGGGCACCGCTGGCCATGGTGATGGAACCAGTGCGCGAGGGCCGGCGCATGAAGATGGTGGCCCTGTCTCTGTACGCCGGCGACAAGCTGGTGGCACGCGGTGAGGGGCTGTGGCAGAAGAAGCAGCCGGTGCAGCTGCCTGACCATGCGCCGGTGCCGGAACCACCACCGGCCGGTCCCGAAGGCATTGCCCCGTTCAGCATCCAGCAGATGCTGGATGACAAGGGTCTGGCCATCCCCAGCGGTTTTCATACCCACGTGCAGGTGCGTCCGGTGACACCCTGGGATGAGCGCGGTCAATCCACGGCCTGGCTGCACTGGCCCGCGCAGATTGTCGATCAACAGGCTGTCACCCCACTGGAGCAGGCCTGTATGCTGTCTGACCTGGGCAATGGCACTGGCCAGCTGAATTACGGGGCTGGTGTTGGCACCATTAATGCAGACATTGTGCTCACCCTGAGCCGCGACCCGACGACAGACTGGATTGCCCTGTCTTCACGGGCACAGTGCCAGCCACAGGGTACCGGGGTGGTGCATTCGCAGGTTTTCGACAGCCTCGGTGCCATCGGGTATGTGCTGCAATCAGTGCAGCCCAACAGGGAATTCAATGGGTAGGGACAGCACGGGGAATCCACCATGGGCTTTGTAGACAGTTGGCGTCAGCGGCCACGTTCACACAGGATCGGCATCATTGTGTTTCTGCTGTATGTGGTTTACGGCCTGGTCGGCTATTTCGCGCTATCGCCGTTGCTGCGTTCCTCCATCCAGTCCGGCCTGTCTGAGGCCAGTGGTCGTGACGTGGACCTCGAGCGCGTGGTGTTCAACCCGCTGGGGCTTACCCTCACACTGGAAAACTTTGCCCTGCGTGATGCCGACGGCACCGAGTTCGTGGCCTTCGACCGGCTGTATACGGATTTCGAGCTGTCTTCCCTGTTTCGGCTGAGCTGGCATTTCGATGTGCTGGAGCTGGACCGCCCACGCATCAACATATCCCAGACCGGCCCGCGCGATTTCAATTTCGATGACATTGTCGCCCGTGCGCTGGCCGATTCAGGCGAAGCACCGCAGACGGATGAGGGCGCCGGCATACCGGCATTTTCCATCAGCGAACTGGTGTTATCCGCAGGCGATTTCCGTTTCCGTGACATGACCCGGGGTGAGCCCCAGGAACTGGTCATGGATGACCTGAACTTCGAGATCCTGGATTTCTCCACCCGCAGTGACGGCGCTGATGGCAACAACTATTCACTGGCCATCACCAGTCCCGAGGGTGGGCGTTTCGAGTGGAGTGGTTCCATGTCGGTGGAGCCACTGATCCTCAACGGGCGTCTGGAAATGGCAGGCCTCGAGTTGCCGCCGTTCGCCGACTTCTACCGGGAAAAGCTGCGCTTTGACATTCCCGAGGGGCAGCTGGATATCGCCACCAATTATTCTGTCGACCTCAGTGGTGAAGAGGTTCTGGTGACGCTGGTTGATGGCAGCGTGCGCCTGCGTGACTTCCGGGTGCGCCAGCCGGGACTGGAGCAGGACACCCTGACACTGCCCGAGTTGACCATCCAGGGCGTGGCCCTGAACTCCACGGAACAGGCGCTTGCCATCGACAGCCTGACCCTGCGCGAGCCTGCCCTGATGGCGCGCCAGACGTCGGCGGGGATTGATCTGGCGGGGCTGTTCGACCCACCGGCAGATGCCGGTACTGTGGAAGCAGACACCGGGGAAGCAGACACCGTCGCTGACAGCGCGGCTGGTGCACAGGAAGAAGCGCAGGATACGGTGCAGGAAGAGACCAGCGAACCTGGCCCGGCGGACGCAGGTACGGCGCCGACGGACACGCCGTCGCAGCCTGTCGCCTCGGCCTGGCAGGTAGCGCTGGCGCGCATGGATTTGCAGCAGGGCAGGGTGACATTCCGCGAAGACAATCTGCGTGAGCCTGCCGAGGTGTTGATTACCCCCATCAACCTGGTCATGGAAAATCTGCTCTGGGGGCGTGAGGGTGAGTTTACCTATGAGGGTGATGCCACCATTGCTGGCCAGGGCGCGCTGGCCTACAGCGGTGCTGGCCAGTTGCAGCCTCTGCGGGTGGACTTGACGTTGACGGCCTCGGATGTCGGCCTGCTGCCGCTGGAGCCCTGGTTGCGGGAGCAGGCCCGGCTTGATCTTGCTGGTGGCCAGGTGTCCGCCGAGATCAGCGCCACGGTGAAGGATGAGCAGGGCAACATCCAGGTAACGGGCGGTGGCCAGGTATCCGGGCGCGAGATCAGCGTGCTGGAACTGGACGGGGCGCCACTGCTGCAGCTGCAGGCATTCGACCTGGCCGACATCAGTGTCGATGTGGCAGCACGGGAGCTGGCGGTGCGCCGCACTGATGTCAGCGGCCTGGCTATCGAGACGGTGATCGACGAACAGGGGCGTCACGTGGCTGACCGGGTGGTGATTCCTGTGGCTGCACCGGTGAAGGTGGGAGAGACACCGCAGTGGCGCATCCGCCTTGGCGATGTGCGCCTCAAGGACAGCTCACTGGCCATGCAGGATTTGTCCATGAGCCCGGACTTTTCTTTTGGCCTGTATGAACTCAATGGTCGTCTGCGATCTGTGGATACCCGCAGCCAGTCGCCGTCGCAGCTGTCGCTCAGCGCGTCCGTGGACCGCTATGCGCCGTTGCGCGTCGACGGTGCGCTGAAGCTGGCCACCGAAGCGCCCTACGGCGATCTTGATATCTCCCTGGAAAATTATGAAATGACCAGCCTTACCCCCTACACCGGGCTGTATGTGGGGCACGAGGTCACCAGCGGCCAGCTGGGATTGAGCATGCGCATGACCCTTGAGGGCATGCTGCTGGATTCCCGTACCGAGCTGCGCGCCCAGAACTTCTACCTCGGGGAAAAAGTGGAGAGTGAGGAGGCCATCAAGGCGCCGGTGAAGCTGGGGCTGGCAGTCCTGCGCAACCGCGATGGCCTGATCCAGTTGCCGGTGAAAGCATCGGGCGACCTGTCTGATCCCAGCGTCAGCGTGCGCGGCATTATTCTCAAGGCGCTGGGCAATATCCTGGTCAAGGCGGCGACGTCGCCATTTTCCATGCTCGCGGCCATGGCGGGTGGCGATGACCTGGACATGGTGCCGTTCCCCGCCGGGGCCGCGACCCCGTCTGACCAGGGACGCAGTCGCCTGAATGCGCTGGTCAAGGTGCTGGCGGAACGGCCAACACTGCAGATGCAGCTGGCCGGCACATGGACCCGCGAGGACAGTGAAGCGCTGGCACGTCAGGACCAGGTCGCGGCTCTGTGGGGCGATGATTGGGACAGTCTCGATACAGCCGTGGACAGCTGGAACTTCCGTCGCAAGGTGCGTAACGCCTACCGGGAACTCACTGGTGAGGACGCTTATGCGCTTGCACAGATCGCCGACGATGCCGACGGCGAAGCCCGCGATGCCTACGAGCGTGAGGTGGCCCGTGCCGCCTTCAAGGCGCTGGTGCAGCGCGGCGCAGACAACATGGCCGGTGACCGGCTGCAGGCCTTGGCGGCGCAGCGTAGCCAGGCCGCCAAGGCCTGGCTGGTGCAGGAGGGCGGCGTCGACAGCGGCCGCCTGTTCCTGCAGTCAGAAGCCCTGCGCGACCAGGCACCGGTCAGCGGGGTGCAGGTTGGCCTTGCGGCACAGTAGCGCAGCCGACGTGGCCAGGGTGGATGGCCCATGGCGCTGATCTGGCATGAATCCCGGGACGGCGTCGCCTATGAGGTGCGTAGTCATGGCAGCACCCTGCGCCTGTATGCCAACGGCATCCAGCATTCCGAGTACAACCCGTCGCGACTGGTTACCGGCAGTGTCTGGGACCTGCTGTGGCTGCCGGTGCTGTTTGATGACCCGACGCGCTACCGCCGGGTGCTGGTACTGGGGCTCGGTGGTGGCAGCCTGGTGCCGCCACTGAAGGCGCTGGCATCACCGGAGGTGATCATCGCGGTGGAAAAGGACCCGTTGCACCTGGCCGTGGCCCGCGATCATTTCGGTGTCGCCCGCGACGGCGTGCAGTGTCACTGTGCCGACGCGGTGGATTTTGTCGAGGCCTATGACGGCCCGCCGTTCGACCTGGTGATCGAGGATCTCTTCGCCCCCCATGACCGCACGGTGTCCCGGGCGGTGCCAGCCAGCGGTCGCTGGCTGGGCAAACTGTCACGGCTGGTCGCAGATGACGGCATGCTGGTGATGAACTTTGGCGACTGGGCCGAGTACCGCAACAGTCGCATCACCGGCCGACGCAGCATGCGCGGCTGGAAGCAGCGCTACCGGTTTGCCACGCGCGACTGTCACAACGCGGTTATCGTGTTCCGGCGCACCGTTGCCAGCAGTGCCGGCTTGCGTGAGCAGATCCAGGCCCGCGACGACCTTTCCTGGCACCTGGGCACCGGCCTGCTCAACTACACGGTGCGCAAACTGGACGGCTGACGCGCCGCCGCTGTGTGCTAGTATCAGCCCGTTGTCCCCCCCCTGGGGGAGTAACGCCAGACAAGCATCGTAAGACAAGGAGGCCTCATGCGTTTTTTCCCACTTATTGCCCTGTTTCTTGCGACCTCGGCCTGGGCCGATGTCGCCGCCACCTACACCGTCAAGGGCGGTGATGAGATCCGTATCAGTTACCGCGACAGTGACCATATCCGCATGCAGGTTTCCGCGGATAACTTCCTGTTGCTGGCGGATGGCAAGGTCTGGTCGGTGATGCGCCAGGGCGGTGGCTGGATGGCCATGGACCTGAACCAGATGAGCGGCATGATGAAAGGCTTCGGCATGCCGTCCGGCAAGGGGGCAGAGCAGGAAGCCGGGGAGGCGTCGTTCAGCGCCACCGGCAAGACGGAGACTGTGGCGGGGTACCAGGGTGAGGTCTACAAGGTCACGGACAGCGCCGGCCGTACCCATGACATGGTACTCACCGACCATGATGACGTGGAACAGGTGTCACGGGCGTGGCTGGAATTCTCTGCTGCCACGGCCCAGCTCATGGGTGGCGCAGCCATCAGTCCGGACCGGGTATTGTCAGCCCTGGACCAGAGCGCACCCACCGGCATGCTGCGCCAGGCTGACAACATGGTGATGCAGTCGCTCAGCACCGACGACCTGGCAGACGACGTATTTGCGCTTCCGGCCGGCACGCAGGTACAGAAAATGCCGAAGATGCCAGCCATGCCGGGTGGTTTCCCCGGCTTCGGCGGCTGATCAGTCCTGCCGTTCCTGCCGCTCATCCGGGTGCTCATCGCCCGGGTGATCGGCGCTGTCGAGCCATATGTAGAGGAAGAAGCCGGCGGCCACCGCTGCGGTACCCAGAACCGCGAGCAGCCCGGCAATCACCACGTCATCTGTATACATGAAAAGCCTCCCGTTGACTGGCTTCACCTTGCCATGGTGCCAGCGGGAGGCCTTTGACGCCGGTCAAGTTTCCGGTGTCGGTATCAGTCGTCAGTTTTCCAGCCCGTGAACATCTTCCTGACCAGAAACGGTGTCAGTTTCATGGAGGCGGACAGCCACTGTCCCGGGTTGGAAGGAAAGGCGAAGCGCAGGGCATTGAGCAGCCCCTGCCAGGTGGTGTCGTCGAACGGGTACCACCAGAGATTGCGCTTGGCCGGCAGCATGTCCCAGTTGACCACCTTGGCGTGGGTCATTTCCTCCAGGCCTTCCGGGCCATGGGTGCGGCCAATGCCGGACTCCTTCCAGCCACCCCAGGGGGTTTCTGACAGGCCATGGGTGTAGAGATGGTCGTTGATGGTGGTGACGCCGGCTTCCAGGCGTGCCGCTACCTCCTTGCCAAGGCGCGTGTTGCGGGTCCACACGGAGGAGGTCAGGGCAAGGTTGGAGGCGTTGGCGCGGCGGATGCCTTCGTCCAGGTCGGCCACTTTCTGCACTGCCAGCAGCGGGCCGAAGGTCTCGTCACAGACGGTGAGCATGTCGTCACTGAGGTTGGTCAGCAGGGTGGCGGGGTGGAACAGGCCGTTCTGGTCGCCCACCGGCTGTGATTGCGCCTCGATACGGGCGCCCTTGGCGAGGGCATCTTCCAGGTGCTGCTGCACCGTGCGCAACTGGCCTTCTGTGGTCAGGCTGCCAATATCGACGCTGTGATCGCGGCACCCGACCCCGTGGCGCAGGGCCCGGGTCTTGCTCGCCAGCAGGGTGACGAACTGGTCGTACACCGGTGCTTCCACATAGATGCGCTCGACACCGCCGCAGGACTGGCCGGCATTCTGGTAGCCGCCCCAGGCGGCACCGTTGGCTGCCCGTTCCAGGTCGGCGTCTTTCAGTACCAGCATGGCATCGTTGCCGCCCAGTTCCAGCGACACCGGCGTCAGTGTTTCCGCCGCCTGGGCCATCAGCGTCTTGCCGGCCGGTACTGAGCCGGTGAAAAACAGCTTGTCGATGCGGTTGTCGAAAAAGGCGCCGGCCACCTTGCTGCCGGACCCGACGATATGGGTAAACAGGCCGTCGGGCAGTTGGCCGGCGGCAATGATGTTTTCGATCGCCCGGCCCACCGCCGGCGTGGCTGCGGCCACCTTGAGAAGAACGGCGTTGCCGGCCATCAGGCCCATGACAATTTCACCAAACGGGATCGACAGCGGGTAGTTCCAGGGGCTGATGATGCCCACTACCCCCAGGGGCAGGCGCAGCATCATGGTGCGCTTGTTGAAGAACAGCAGGTGGCCGCCCCGGCGCATGCGCGGCTTCAGGTGCTTCTCGGCATTCTTTGCATACCAGTTGCATGCCAGCGCGCAGGGCAGCACCTCGGTGGCCAACGCATCGGTGAGCGTCTTGCCGTTGCTCTGGCTGACGATGCCGGCGATTTCCTCGGCATGGTCGACGATGTAGCGGCGCATCAGGTAGATGTGTGAGGCGCGCTCGTGGAAGGACTTGTCTGCCCATGCCTTCTGGGCAGCGCGGGCCTTTTCCATGATCGCCGGCATCTGTGCCAGGTCCGTTTCCGGGATCTCGAAAAAGCGCTCGCCGGTGGCCGGGTTGATGTCACCGACCATACGCGCGTCCGGGTGTTCTGGGGCATTCATGGGGCTGTCTCCAGTATCAGGCCATTGGCCAGAATGGAAACACACCCGCTGTCGCTTGACCAGCAACCGGCTGCGCGAGGAATTGATGTTTCAGGCCAGCAGGTTGGCAAGCACCTGCTGGTAGATGGCAGCCAGGGTATCCAGGCCGGCCACATCGGTATGCTCGTCCACCTTGTGGATGGTGGCATTCACCGGGCCCAGCTCCACCACCTGTGCGCCAGTGGGGGCGATGAAACGGCCATCGCTGGTACCGCCGGCCGTGGACAGTTCGGTGTCGCGGCCGGTGACACTGCGAATGGCGGCCACGGTGGCATCCACCAGGGCGCCTTCGCCGGTGAGGAACGGCTGGCCGGACAGGTGCCAGTCCAGGTCATAGTCCAGGCCGTGCCGGTCAAGAATGGCATGGGTGCGCTGGCGCAGGTCTGCCTCGGTGACTTCGGTGGAAAAGCGGAAGTTGAACACCACCTCGCAGGTGCCGGGAATGACATTGGTGGCACCGGTGCCGGCGTTGATGTTGGAGACCTGGAAACTGGTGGCGGGAAAAAAGTCATTGCCGTTGTCCCAGGTTTCCGCTGCCAGCTCCGCCAGTGCCGGGGCCACCCGGTGGACCGGATTGTCAGCCAGGTGCGGATAGGCCACATGGCCCTGCACGCCCTTGACGGTGAGCACGGCGCCGAGGGAGCCGCGGCGACCGTTCTTGATCACGTCGCCCACCTGCGCGGTGGAAGACGGCTCGCCCACCAGGCAGTAGTCGATACGCTCGTCGCGTGCCTGCAGGGTTTCCACCACCCGCACCGTGCCATCGGCTGCAGGCCCTTCCTCGTCCGAGGTGATCAGGAAGGCGATGCTGCCCGTGTGCTCCGGGTGTTGCTCAACAAATGCTTCCACCGCCACCAGCATGGCGGCCAGGGAGCCTTTCATGTCTGCTGCGCCACGACCATACAGCTGGCCGTCACGGATCTCCGGCTGGAACGGGTCGGACTGCCATTTCCCGGCGCCACCGCAGGGCACCACATCGGTATGGCCGGCAAACACGAACAGTGGCCCGTCCGTGCCACGGCGGGCCCAGAGGTTGTCGACCTCGCCAAAGCGCAGGTGCTCGATGGTGAAACCCAGCGCCGACAGTTTTTCTGCCATCCATGCCTGGCACCCGGCGTCATCCGGCGTCACCGAACGGCGGCGGATCAGTTCCAGGGTGTACTCCAGGGTGGGTGATGCAGTCATGCCGGTGCTCTCGAAACCAGAAAGCGCGCATTGTAGCAGAAGCACAGGCAAAGGCGGGGTGAGACCGGCAGCGGCGCTGCCGCTGCCGCACGCGCCGTAGCCAGTGCCGTCATCGGCACGCTAGTTGCCGCGTGCCTCCAGGAACCCCATGACGGTGTAATACAGCAGCGGGATCACCACCAGGGTCAGCACCGATGACACCAGGATGCCGAAGATCAGTGCGATGGCCAGGCCGTTGAAGATCGGGTCATCAAGAATGAACAGTGCCCCGAGCATGGCGGCCAGTGCCGTGAGCAGGATCGGCTTGGCACGCACTGCACTGGAATTCACCACTGCCTCGGCAAACGGCACACCCTGGGCCCGTTGCTGGTTGATGAAATCCACCAGCAGGATGGAATTGCGCACGATGATCCCCGCCAGGGCGATCATGCCGATCATGCTGGTGGCGGTGAACTGGGCGCCCAGCAGGGCGTGTCCGGGCATCACCCCGATCACGGTCAGGGGGATGGGTGCCATGATGATCAGGGGCGTGACGTAGCTCTTGAACTGCGCCACCACCAGCAGGTAGATCAGCAGCATGCCCACCGCATAGGCAATGCCCATGTCACGGAAGGTTTCGTACGTGACCTGCCATTCTCCGTCCCACTTGATGGCCGGGGTATTGGCCAGCCAGGGCTGGTCGATGTAGTGCTGCTGCAGCGGTGCATCCTGTTCCTGCAGTGCCGCCCGGATAGCAAACATGGCATACAGCGGGCTGTCGATGGTGCCGGCCATGTCACCGGTGACAAAGGCCACTGGCAGCAGGTCCTTGTGGTAACGCGGCTGCTCGATCACCCCTTCATGGACGTTGACCACATCGGCCAGGGCCACGGACTGGCCGCCGGCGGTGGGCAGGGCAATGGCCAGCACCCGGTCCAGTTGCGCCCGGTCTGCTTCGGCCAGGCGCAGGCGGATGGGCACCGGGTAACGACTGCCGGGCTCATGCAGGTAGCTGGCATCCAGCCCGCCCAGGGCCGCGCCCAGCGTCTGCACAATACGGGTATGGTCCACGCCCAGGCGCGCGGCACGGTCGCGGTTGACGGTCAGCTGCCAGCGCGGTGCGGCACTGGTTCGGGTGTCATCAATGTCCACCACGTCGGCGGTCTGTTCGAAGGCCTGGCGTACGCGTGCCACGGTGGCAGCGCGGCTGGCCGGGTCCGGGCCATACACCTCGGCGACGATGGGAGCCATCACCGGCGGGCCCGGTGGTACCTCGACGATGCTGACGGTGGCATCGAAGCGCTCACCCAGTTGTTGCAGGGGCGCGCGCAGGTCGCGGGCGATGGCGTGGCTCTGGCGTGCGCGTTCGTGCTTGTCCACCAGGTTCACCTGGATGTCGCCCTGCCAGGGTTCCTCGCGCAGGTAGTATTGCCGCACCAGGCCATTGAAGTTGATCGGCGCCGAGGTGCCGGCATAACTCTGGTAGTCGTGCACTTCGGCCACGGTTTCCACGTGGGTGGCCAGGGCATCCAGCGCCGCCAGTGTTTTTTCCAGCGGTGCATCTTCGGGCAGGTCAACCAGTACCTGTATCTCCGACTTGTTGTCGAATGGCAGCATCTTCAGTACCACCAGCTGTGCCACCGGCAACGCCATGGCCACCAGGATCAGCAGGGTTACGCCCACGTAGAGCAGGCCGCGGCGGCGCGAGCCGCGGCCGGCATCCAGGAACGGCCCGTTGATGCGGCGCATCATGCGCCCCAGTGCGTCCTGGCCTTCTTCCTGGTGCTCGCCGTGGTGGCGGCCAAGAAAATGCAGTGCCAGCCAGGGCGTGACCACAAACGCCACCACCAGGGAAATCAGCATGCCGGTGCTGGCGTTGATCGGGATCGGGCTCATGTACGGACCCATCAGGCCGGACACGAACGCCATCGGCATCAGGGCGGCAATCACGGTGAGGGTGGCCAGGATGGTGGGGCCACCGACTTCGTCCACGGCCCGGGGAATGATGTCGCGCAGGCTGTCATCACCCATGGCGCGGTGGCGGTGAATATTTTCCACCACCACGATGGCGTCATCGACGAGGATGCCGATGGAAAATATCAGCGCAAACAGGGACACCCGGTTGAGGGTGAATCCCCACGCCCAGGAAGCGAACAGCGTCACCGCCAGGGTCACCAGGATGGCCACGCCGACGATAATGGCCTCGCGCCAGCCAAGGGCAAACAGCACCAGGAAAATCACGGCAGCGGTGGCAAACAGCAGCTTGTTGATCAGCTTGCTGGCCTTGTCGGCGGCGGTGCGGCCATAATCGCGGGTGATGGACACGTTGATGTCCGGCGGAATCAGGGTGTTGCGCAGGCTGTCCACCTTGGCGGAAATGCGCTCGGCAATGTCCACCGCGTTTTCGCCCGGCTGCTTGGCAATCGCCAGTGTCACTGCCGTGCGGGCTGCCTCGCCAGCGCGCGGGTGGGCCGGGCCGAAGCCCATGCGGGCCGCACGCACCGGCTGGTCGGGCAGGCGCTGGATGTCAGCGACGTCGTCCAGGTAAACCGGAGCGCCGCCCTGGGCGCCCACCACCAGGGTACGGATATCATCGGCCGTGGACAGGAAACCGCCCGGCTGCACGTCCACGGACTGGCCCTGGCTGACGATGCCGCTGGCCGGCAGGGCCAGGTTGGCGGAGCGGATGGCGGCGGCCAGGCGGCTGATGTCCAGGCCATAGGCATTGAGGGCGGCCGGATCCAGCGTCACCCGCACCACGTCTTCGGGCTTGCCGAGGGTGTAGATATCGCGGGTGCCGGGCACGCGTTTGAGCTCGGTCTCCAGGGTATGGGCCAGGTCGCCCAGGTCGCGGGCACTGGCCACCGGGTCTTCCGGCCACAGGGTCAGGCTGACGATAGGCACGTCATCAATGCCCATGGGCTTCACCAGTGGCGGCAGGGCGCCGAGATCGGCCGGCAGCCAGTCCTGGTTGGAGAACACCTGGTTGTACAGGTCGATGATGGCATCACGGCGCGGGACACCCACCTCGAACTGCACCGTCAGGACGGCCATGCCGGGGCGGGACACGGAAAACACATGGTCCACGCCGGCAAGCTCAGACATCACCTGCTCGGCCGGGGAGGCCACCAGCGATTCCACCTCGGCAACGCTGGCGCCGGGGTAGGGCACGAACACGTTGGCGAAGGTGACATCAATCTGCGGTTCTTCTTCCTTGGGCGTGACCAGCACGGCGAACAGGCCCAGCAACAGGCCGGTGAGCGCCAGCAGCGGGGTCAGTTCGGAGGACTGGAACAGGGCCGCGATGCGGCCGGAAATGCCGAAGCGCGCCATGGTCACTCTCCCGCCAGTGCGGCGAGCACGGCGTTGGCATCGCTGGCGATGCGATCACCGTCCTGCAGGCCGGACAGTACTTCGACGCCCTCGGCCAGCTGCCGGCCCAGGCGTACCTGGGTCAGTCGGGGGGTATCACCTTCCAGGGTGAACACGGCAGTCAGTTCATGCCGGCGGATAATCGCGGATTCCGGCACCACCAGGATATCCCGCTGGCCGGTGACCACTTCCACGCGGGCAAACATGCCCGGGTAGATGCCGTCCACGTTGGCGTCCAGTTCAGCCCGGATACGGAAACTGTGGCTACCCTGTTCGGCATAGGGGAACACGGTGATGCGGTCGCTGGTCAGGCGGGTGCCATCATCCAGGACCACTGCCAGCGCCTGCTGCTGGCGGACGGCATCGACATGCCGTTGCGGCACCGTGGCGGTGACGCGAATGCGTTCCAGGGACAGGCCACTGATCAACGGGGTGCCGGGGTTGGCCAGTTCGCCCGGCTCGACAAACCGCTCCGTGACGATGCCGTTGTAGGGCGCCTGCGGCCGGGTGTAGGACAGCTGCTGTTCGGCTTCGGCGAGGGCCGCCTCGGCCTGCTTCAGGCGTGCACGGGCGGTGTCCCTGTTGGCACGGGCCTTGTCGAAATCGGACTGGGACAGGGTGCCGGAGGCAACCAGGTCCTCGACGCGGGCAAAATTCTTTTCTGCCTCGCTGGCCGCTGCCCGTGCCTCATCCTGTGCCGCCAGGGCACGGTCTCGACGGGCGCTCTGTTCGCTGTTTTCCAGCTCCAGCACCACTGCACCCTGTACCACGTAATCGTCCACATCGTAGTGGATCGCCGTGACCCGGCCGCTGGTCTGCGCCGTCAGGGTGGCCTGGTTGATGGCCTCCAGGGTGCCATCCACCACAATCATGTCGGCGACAGACACTGGCGTTACGTCGATGGTTTCAAAGGCGTGGGCCGGCTGGCCGAGCAGCAATGCGGCGGCAGCAGTGAGCTGCAGAATGGATCGTGCCATGGTCTTCCCCCTCAAGTCTGTCGGGCGTCCTGCCATACATGGGGTTATTTTATCATACCCCAAGGGGTATATGAATCGGCCCATGTCCGTGTCTGATTCTGGCACAAAAAAGGGGCCACGCGGGCCCCTTTCTGTCTGCGTTTCCGCCATGCTCAGTTATGGCTGTGCAGCTCCTCGTTCAGCTGTACGGCTGACTTGTTGGTGACGCACTGCACCGCGCCGGTGAGGGAGTTGCGCCGGAACAGCAGGTCGCTCTTGCCGGCCAGGTCCCGTGCCTTGACGGTTTCCACCACGTTGCGGTCTGCATCCACCAGCTCCACCTTGGTGCCGGCGGTGATATACAGGCCCGCTTCGATGGTGCAGCGGTCACCCAGGGGGATGCCGGTGCCGGCATTGGCACCCAGCAGGCAGCCTTCACCGAGGGAAATGACAATATTGCCGCCGCCGGAGAGGGTGCCCATGGTGGATGCGCCGCCACCGATATCGGAGCCCTTGCCGACAAACACGCCGGCCGAAATACGGCCTTCGATCATGCCCGGGCCTTCGGTGCCGGCGTTAAAGTTGATGAAGCCCTCATGCATGATGGTGGTGCCTTCGCCCACGTAGGCACCCAGGCGCACCCGGGAGGTGTCGGCAATGCGCACACCGGCGGGTACCACGTAGTCGGTCATCTTCGGGAACTTGTCCACCGCATTCACTTCGAGAATGCGTCCCTCCAGGCGGGCCATCAGCTGCCGCTCCGGCAGTTCATTCAGGTCCACGGCGCCCTCGCTGGTCCAGGCCACGTTGGGCAGCAGCGGGAAGATGCCACTGAGATCGGTGCCATGGGGCTTGACCAGGCGATGCGACAGCAAGTGCAGCTTCAGGTAGGCCTCGGGCGTGCTGGTTGGTGCCTCGTCCTTCGCCAGAATGACAATCACCAGTGGGCGTTCCGCCTCCTGCAGGGCGACGGCGTAAGAGGCCTGGTGTTCGAAGCCGGCGCTGCGCCATTCGCGGGCAATATGGGCCACCTGCCGGTGACTCAGTTCCCGCGTCAGGTTGCCACCGTCATAGTCGACTTCGTCAGCAATGGCGCTGATCAGTTTGCTGTCCGGGTTCAGCACCGGGTCGGGGAAGTAGACCTCCAGCCATTCGTCCTCGCGGTTCTGTGTGCCACAGCCGATGGCCAGTGCATAGTAGTCGCTCATGGTGATATCCGTTGTTCCTGTTGCGATGGATGATGTGCGCTTGTCAGCGCGAAAAGATGTCGGCGTAACGCTCAGGTTTGAAACCGGCTTCCACCAGTTTACCGGTTTCGAGCATGGGGCGCTTGATCAGGGACGGGTTGTCCAGTGCCGCCTGCACGGCTTTTTCCGCATCCATGCTGTTGCGCAGCGCCTCCGGCAGCTTGCGCCAGGTGGTACCGCGGCGGTTGATGACCACGTCCCAGCCCAGTGCCGCGATCCAGCGCCGCAGTGCCGCTTCCGGCGCGCCTTCTTTCTTGTAGTCGTGGAAATGGTAGTCAATGCCCTGCTGGTCCAGCCAGGTAAAGGCCTTTTTCATGGTGTCACAGGCCTTGATGCCGTAAACGGTGACGCTCATGCCAGTCCTCCGCGGGTAATCAGTTCATGGATGCGCCTGGCGCCTTCCAGGCAATCCTCGAGGGTGGCGACCAGCGCCATGCGCACGCGGCCGGTGCCGGGGTTGCTGCCGTCTACGTCGCGCGACAGGTAGCGTCCTGGCAGCACCGTGACATTCTGTTGGCGACGCAGCTCGCGGGCGAAGGTCTCGTCATCCACCGGTGTCTGTGGCCACAGGTAGAAACCGGCATCCGGGCGCTGCACATCCATCACCCCGGACAGCACGTCGAGCACGGCATCGAATTTCTGCTGGTACAACGCCCGGTTCTGCACCACGTGCTGTTCATCATTCCACGCGGCAATACTGGCCAGCTGGTGATGCACTGGCATGGCACAGCCGTGGTAGGTCCTGTAACGCAGGAACTGCCGGAGCACATCGGCATCACCGGCGACAAAACCGCTGCGCAGGCCGGGCAGGTTGGAGCGCTTGGACAGGGAATGGAATACCACACAGCGGCGGTAGTCATGCCGGCCCATTTCCGCGCAGGCCTGCAGCAGGCCGGGTGGCGGGGTGGTGGCGTAAATCTCGGAATAGCATTCATCGGAGGCGATGATGAAATCGTGTTCATCGGCCTTGCGGACCAGCATCTGCATGGTTGCCGTATCGAGGATGGCGCCGGTGGGATTGCCCGGCGTGCACAGGAACAGCAGCTGGGTCTGTTCCCAGATGCGGTCATCAATGGCATCGAAGTCGGGTTGCAGGCCGGTGGCCGCCGTACAGGGCAGGTAATGGGGCTGCGCGCCGGCGAGCAGGGCTGCGCCTTCGTAGATCTGGTAGAACGGGTTGGGCATCAGCACGCGCCCATCGCGGCTGCGATCCACCACCGCCTGGGTGAAGGCAAACAGGGCCTCGCGGGTGCCGTTCACCGGCAGGACCTGTGCGTCGGCATCCACGCCCTGGAGCTGGAAGCGGCGTGTCAGCCAGTCGCTGATGGCAACGCGCAGCGCCGGCAGTCCCGCGGTGGTCGGGTATTTCGCCAGGGCATCCAGCTGTGCGGCCAGCGCGTCTTTTACGATGGCCGGGGACGGGTGCTGCGGCTCACCGATGGACAGCGCAATGGCCGGCTTGTCCGCGGCGCTGATGCCGTCGAACAGGGCGGTGAGCTTCTCGAACGGGTACGGGTGAAGCCTGTCCAGGTCCGGGTTCATGCGTGGGCGGTGTCCTTGTTCAGGTTGTCGGCATCCAGTTCCCGTTTCAGGACCTGCTGCAACTGGATGCACAGGTCCGGATCAGACAGCGGTTCGCCGTCCGTGCCGGTGACAAAGAAGACGTCCTCGACGCGCTCACCGAGGGTGGCGATGCGGGCGTTCTGCACGGCAATGTTGTATTCGGCAAACAGCTGGCCGACGCGGGCGAGCAGGCCGGGGCGGTCCAGGGTCTGCAGGTCGATGATGGTGCGGTCCTGGGCAATATCATTGCTGATGGTGACTTCGGTGGGCACCTGGAAATGCTTGTGCCGCCGCGGCATGCGCCGCTGCAGGATTTCCGGGAAATTCTCCGGGTCCCGCAGGGTGTCGGTCAGCGATGCCCGGATTGCCTCGATGCGAGGCCAGTCCTCGCCAATGGGCGTGCCGTTCTCGTCCAGCACGATGTAGGTGTCCAGCGAGAAGCCATCAGCGGACGTGATGATGCGTGCGTCCATGATGGTCAGGCCCAGCTGGTCCATGGCCGTCGCCGTGGCGGCAAACAGGTTCATGGTATCGGGCGTATAAATGAAGATCTGCGTGCCACCCTCGAACTGCACGCCGTGGCTGGCGCGGATCAGCACGATGGGCTCGTCCGGCGTCTTGCGGTCGAGAATGGCCTCGGTGTGCCAGGCAATGTCGGCGGCATTCTCGCGCAGGAAATATTCATCGCCGACGCCGGACCACAGCTCCCGGGCGCGCTGCTCGTCCACGTTGTTCTGGCGCAGCAGCTGCAGTGCCGCGTCGCGGGTCTCGTCGATCCAGTCCTGCTTCTCCACCGGATTGTTCAGGCCGCGCCGCAGGGCGCGCTTGGTGTCCCGGTACAGCTGGCGCAACAGCGAGGCGCGCCACGAATTCCACAGTTTCGGGTCGGTGCCGTTGATGTCGGCGACGGTGAGGGCGTAGAGGTAGTCCAGCCGCACCAGGTCGCCCACTTCGGTGGCAAACTCGTGCACCACATCCGGGTCGGAAATGTCCTTGCGCTGCGCCGTCACCGACATCACCAGGTGGCTGCGCACCAGCCAGGCCACCAGTTTGGTATCCCAGGCCGAAAGGCCATGACGCTGGCAGAAGGCAATGGCGTCATCGGCGCCCAGCTGCGAGTGGTCGCCGCCGCGGCCCTTGGCGATGTCATGGTAGATGCCGACGATATACAGCAGCTCCGGCTTGGGCAGCCGGTAGAACACCTCATGGGCCAGCGGCAGGGTGTCGCGCGTGCTTTCATAGCGCATGCGGCGCATGTTGCGCAGCACCAGCAGGGTATGGGCATCGACGGTGTACTTGTGGAACAGGTCGTACTGCATCATGCCGATGATGCGCCCGAACTCGGGCAGGTACTGGCCGAGAATGCCGTAGCGCTTCATCCGGCGCAGCTGCGTGTAGAGCGCATGGGGTGAGCGCAGCAGTTCCATGAACAGGCTGGTGTTGCGCAGGTCGTTGCGGAACTTGTCGTCGATGGTCTTTCGTCGGCTGATCAGGGCGCGCACCGTGCTGGCGCGAATGCCCTTGATGTCCGGGTTCTGCGCCAGAAGCACAAAGGCTTCCAGCAGCGCAGAGGGGAAGCGGTCGAAGGTGTCATCGCTGACCACTTCCAGATAGCCATTGTGGACCTGAAAGCGACGGTTCAGTGGCTGTACGCTCTGTTTCTTGTCTTTCTCCAGAATCGCCTGCTCGAAGTACTGCAGCAGGATCTCATTGAGCACGGAAATGGCCAGCACCACGCGGTAGTAGCGCTTCATGAAATGCTCCACCGCCAGGTTGGCGCTGGAATCCTCGAACTGGAAGCGGGCGGCTACCTGGCGCTGGTAGTCGAACAGCAGCCGGTTCTCGTTGCGACCGGTGATCATGTGCAGGGCCCAGCGCACTTCCCACAGGTGGTCACGGCACTTGAACAGGATGGACAGCTCGTCAGCGGTCAGGAAACCGGCGTCCACCAGGCCGGCGAAAGTGTCGGCGTTGAAATGCCGCTTGGCCACCCAGCCCACCATCTGCAGGTCGCGCAGCCCGCCCGGCGCATTCTTCAGGTCCGGCTCGAGGTTGTACTCGGTGTTGTTGTGCTTGGCGTGGCGCGCCACCTGCTCATCCCACTTGGCGCTGAAAAAGGCATCAGACGGCCAGATCTTGTCGGGGGCGGTGCGCTCGGTGAGGGTTTCGCGCAGGGCATCCGGGCCGCTGAGGGTGCGGGATTCCTGGATATTGGTAGCGATGGTGATGTCCTGCTCGGCCAGGGTGACGCACTCGTCCAGGGTGCGCACGCTGTGACCGATTTCCAGGCCGATATCCCAGAGGAAGGTGACAAACCGCTCCAGCTTGTCGCAGCAGGCTTCTTCCGGCTTGTCGCGGGTGAGTACCAGCAGGTCCACATCCGAGCAGGGGTGCAGTTCGCGGCGGCCATAGCCACCCACAGCCACCAGGGCAATGTTGTTCTCGTCGTGCAGGCCGCACAGCTGCCAGGCAGCCACCAGCACACGGTCCACCAGCAGTGCCCGCTCGTGGACCAGGTCGCGGATCGGGCGTTTGCGGAAATCGTCGTCAAGCTGTTGCTGGCCCTGCTCGAGAATCTCGCGGGCAAGCTGGCCCGGCTGGCTGGCGGACTGGAGATCAGCCAGCAGGGTCTCGGGGGATTGCGCCGTCGCGTCTGTCACAGGCACCTCAGAGGTCGGTTTCTTCCTTGCGCTTGGTCAGCACGTCGAAGCCGTCACGGGTAACGGCGATGGTGTGCTCCCATTGGGCCGACAGCTTGTGGTCGGCGGTGACCGCCGTCCAGCCGTCCGGGAGCATGCGGGTACGGGCCTTGCCGGCGTTGATCATGGGCTCGATGGTAAAGACCATGCCTTCTTCCAGTACCAGGCCGGTGCCGGGTTCACCGTAGTGCAGCACCTGCGGTTCTTCATGGAACACCTTGCCAATGCCGTGGCCACAGTATTCACGCACCACGGAAAAGCGTTCCGCCCGGGCGTGCTCCTGGATGGCATGGCCGATATCGCCCAGCCGTGTGCCGGGGCGGACCAGTTCGATGCCCCTGAGCATGCACTCACGGGTCACCCGGACCAGGCGCTTGGCCAGCGGGCTGGGCTCGCCGGCGAAGTACATCTTCGAGGTGTCGCCGTGCCAGCCGTCCTTGATGACGGTGACGTCGATATTGACGATGTCGCCCTTCTTCAGGACCTTCTTGTCGTTGGGAATGCCGTGGCAGACCACGTGATTGACCGAGGTGCAGATGGATTTCGGGAAGCCCCGGTAGCCCAGGCAGGCCGGTATCGCCTCCTGCCGGTTGACGATGTGGTCGTGGCAGAGGCGGTCGAGCTCCTCGGTGCTGATGCCCGGGCGCACATGCTCGCCGATCATCTCGAGCACCTCGGCGGCCAGCTGGCCGGCCACGCGCATGGCCTCGATCTCTTCAGGGGTCTTCAGGGTAATATCCATGGATCGGGCAAAACTCCTGCCAAAACAAATGGTTGTGTGGTTCGCGCCGGCGGCGGGCCAGGTCCGCCTCGACCAATCCGGCGTTGTCCGGCCCCGCGGTCTGTGGTATAAAGCGCGCGCCCTGACCGGGCCAGCGGGTCACGCATTGTACCCACAGGACATCGGGCAGGGAAATCACACACATGTTCCGACACATCTCCCCGGGTGCCCGTGAAGGGTTGGGTTGATGCGGGAACATGGAGGCCTAACCCGAAGGAGACTTTAAAATGGCTAGCGTAACCATGCGCGATATGCTGAAGGCCGGCGTGCACTTCGGCCACCAGACCCGCTTCTGGAACCCGAAAATGAAACCGTTCATTTTTGGCGCCCGGAACAAGATTCACATTGTGAATCTGGAAAAGACCCTGCCGCTGTTCAACGACGCCCTGGCGTTCGTCAACAAGCTGGCATCCAGCAACAACAAGATTCTGTTCGTTGGCACCAAGCGTGCAGCCCAGAAGATCGTCAAGGAAGAGGCGCAGCGCTGCGGCATGCCCTACGTTGACAACCGCTGGCTGGGCGGGATGCTGACCAACTGGAAGACCATCCGCCAGTCCATCAAGCGCTACCGTGACCTGGAAGCCCAGGCCAACGACGGCACTTTCGAGAAGCTGACCAAGAAAGAAGCCCTGATGCGTACCCGTGAAATGGACAAGCTCGAGCGCTCCATTGGCGGTATCAAGGACATGGGTGGTCTGCCTGACGCACTGTTCGTGATCGACGTCGACCACGAAGACATTGCTGTCCAGGAAGCCCGCAAGCTGGGTATCCCGGTGATTGCCATCGTAGATACCAACTCCGACCCGGACGGCATTGATTACGTCATCCCGGGTAACGACGACGCCATCCGCGCCATCCAGCTGTACGTCAAGGCTGTGGCCGATGCCTGCACCGAAGGTCGCCAGTATGCTGCGACCACCGGTACCGGCGAGAAAGGCGACTTCGTCGAGGTCGAGGAAAGCGAAGAGTCCTCCGCGGAGTGATTCTCAGGGGCACCGCGCGTGCCCCTGTCCTGATTATACGCCGCCGGCATCTTGCCGGCGGTTCCAGTCACCGGATTCATGAAAGAGGAAAATCATGGCTGCTGTAACTGCTGCTCTGGTCAAGGAACTGCGTGAACGCACTGGCCTCGGCATGATGGAGTGCAAGAAAGCACTGGTCGAAGCCGAGGGTGATATCGAGCGAGCCATTGATGACCTGCGCAAGTCGGGTCAGGCCAAGGCCGCCAAGAAAGCAGGCCGCACCGCGGCTGAAGGCGCTGTTGTCGTTGCTGTCTCTGATGATGGCAAGCAGGCGCTGATGGTTGAAATCAACTCGGAAACCGACTTTGTCGCCCGTGATGACAACTTCCTGGCATTCGCCAACAAGGTTGCTGATGCCGCCCTCGCCGCCGGTGAGGCCGATGCCGCCAGGATCGCCGAGCTCAAGCTCGACGACGGCGCCACGGTAGAGGAAGCCCGCCAGGCGCTGGTGCAGAAAATCGGTGAGAACATCCAGGTACGCCGTGCGGCGTCACTGAATGCCTCGGACACCATTGGTGCCTATGTGCACGGCGGCAAGATCGGCGTGCTGGTTGGCCTCAAGGGCGGTGCTGAAGAGCTGGCCCGTGATGTGGCCATGCATGTGGCCGCTGTCGCGCCCATGGTTGTCAGCCCCGATGACGTGCCGGAAGACGTGCTCAACCGCGAGAAAGACGTTATCCGTGCCCAGCCGGACATGGAAGGCAAGCCTGCCGAGATCGTCGAGAAGATGCTCGGCGGCCGTATCAACAAGTACCTGAAAGAAGTCAGCCTTGTTGAGCAGCCGTTCGTGAAAGACCCGGACACCACCATTGGCAAGCTGGTCAAGGGCCAGGGCGCTGAGGTCGAGGCGTTTGTTCGCCTGGTGGTTGGCGAAGGTATCGAGAAGGAAGAGACGGATTTTGCTGCCGAAGTGGCAGCGGCCGTGAAAGGCTGATACGTCGATTCCCGCCGTACCCAAAAGCGCCTTGTTGAGGATTTCAGCAAGGCGCTTTTTTTTGAAAGCCCCGGCATGGCCCGTTGTTGGCCTCGGGGTGCAGGCATCTGCACATGGCGGGCAATTACCCGCTACAATACGCGACCATGGCACCCACTGGCGGAGATACTGACATGCCCTCACCGAGCAAAGACCGTTCACCCCGTTACAAGCGTATCCTGCTGAAGCTGTCCGGTGAGGCACTGGCCGGCAACGAGGGTTTCGGCATCGATCCGGAGGTGCTGGACGCCATTGCCCTGGAAATCGGCCAGCTGGTGGGCATCGGTGTCCAGGTGGGCATGGTGGTGGGTGGCGGCAACCTGTTCCGCGGCGCTGCCCTGCAGGCGTCCGGCCTCGACCGGGTGGCCGGGGATCACATGGGCATGCTGGCGACGGTGATGAACGGCCTGGCCATCCGCGATGCGCTGGAGCGTTCCAATATCCGCACACGCCTGATGTCAGCGATTCCCATGAGCGGAGTGGTGGAGCATTACGACCACCGCAATGCCAACCGCTACCTGAAGAACGGTGAGGTGGTGGTGTTTTCCGCCGGCACCGGCAACCCGTTTTTCACCACGGACTCGGCGGCCTGCCTGCGCGGTATCGAGATCAGCGCTGACGTGGTGCTCAAGGCCACCAAGGTGGATGGCGTGTTCGACTCGGATCCGGTAAAGAATCCCTCTGCCGTCAAGTATGACCGCCTCACCTATGACGAGGTGCTGGACCGCAAGCTCGGCGTCATGGACCTGACCGCCATCTGCCTGTGTCGCGATCACAACATGCCGCTGCGGGTATTCAACATGAACAAGAAGGGTGCGCTGCTGAGCCTGATGCTGGGGTCAAGCGAGGGCACGCTGGTAGAATCCGCCTGATCAATCAGGTTTCTGATGAGGACTAGACGGTGATTGAAGATATCAAGAAAGACGCCGAAGGGCGTATGAAGAAGAGCCTGGACGCCCTGGAGAAGGCATTTCGCAAGGTGCGCACCGGTCGCGCCAACCCGGGCTTGCTGGATGGCCTGGAAGTGTCCTACTACGGCGCCGACACGCCGCTGAACCAGGTCGCCAACGTTTCTGTGGAAGAAGGCCGTACCCTGGTGGTGACGGCGTTCGACAAGACCCTCATCCCGGATATCGAGAAAGCCATTCTCGCCTCCGACCTGGGCCTGAATCCGTCTACGGCGGGCAGTGTCATTCGTCTGGTCATGCCGCCACTGACCGAGGAAACCCGCAAGGACCTGGTGAAGGTGGTGCGCGGCGAGGCCGAGGGTGCCCGGGTGGCCATCCGCAACATTCGCCGCGATGCCAACAGCGACCTGAAGGAGCTGCTCAAGGAAAAGGAAATTTCCGAGGACGAGGAGCACCGCGGTGAAGACCTGATCCAGCAGCTCACCGACCAGATGGTTGGCGAGGTGGAAAAGATGCTCAAGGAAAAAGAGGAAGAGCTGCTTACCGTGTAAGTACGCTTCATCCTCACGGTTGATGGAATCGGGCTGGTTGTCAGCCCGATTCCGTTTGCGGGGTTGATCATGCAACAGCACTCCTCGGCGCCTGACGTCGACAGCCACGAGGGCACTCTGCCGCGGCATGTGGCCATCATCATGGATGGCAACAACCGCTGGGCACGCCAGCGCCAGCTGCCCGGGGCTGAAGGGCATCGCGCCGGCGAGGATGCCCTGCAGGCGATTGTCCGTGCCTGTGGCGAGCGCGGGGTCGAGGTACTGACGGTGTTTGCTTTCAGTTCAGAGAACTGGCGGCGTCCCGATGACGAAGTGCGCCACCTGATGGCACTGTTCCTGCAGGCCCTTAACAAGCGGGTTCCGGAGCTGGATGGCAATGGTATCCGTCTGCGCTTCATCGGTGACCTGTCGGCCTTCAGTGACGACCTGCGTGCCGGCATGGCACAGGCGCAACAGACTACCGCCGGCAACCGGGCCATGACCCTGCAGGTGGCGGTCAATTATGGCGGTCAGTGGGACATTGCCGCTGCCGCCAGAAAGCTGGCAGGCGAGGTGGCCGCCGGTGAGCGCAGTGCCGACAGCATTGATGCCCGGCTGATTGGCGAACATGTCTCTGGTGCCGACCTGCCGTTGCCTGACCTGCTGATCCGCACCGGCGGTGAGCAGCGCATCAGTAATTTCATGCTGTGGCAGTGCGCCTACAGCGAGTTCTGGTTCAGCCCCGTGTTGTGGCCGGATTTTGATGAACACTGCCTGGACCAGGCGTTGGCCGACTATACCGGTCGCCAGCGGCGCTTTGGCCGGTCCGGGGAGCAAGTGGCAGCAAGGGAGCCCGACCAATGCTGAAGTTGCGTGTAATAACCGCCCTGGTGCTGCTGCCGATTGTGCTGGGGGCCATGTTCTTCCTTGAGCGCCAGGCGTTCGCCGGCGTTGCCGCACTGTTCTTCCTGGCCGGCGGCTGGGAGTGGAGCGGCATGATGCGCGCTCCGGGCAAGGCCGTGCGGGTCATCTGGCTGGCCAGTCTGGCCGGCCTGCTGCTGGCGGCAGAAACGTTGCGCCCGGCATGGCTGCTGACCCTGTTGCCGGCCTGGTGGCTGCTGGCCCTGGTGCTGGTGGTGGCATACCCGCGCCTGGCCGGTGGCTGGTTTCGCCTGCCGGTGCTGGCCGTGCTGGGTTACCTGCTGCTGGTGCCGTCCTGGGCGGCGGTGGTGCACCTGCAGGACCAGGGTGCCCTGGGACTGGATGGATTCTGGGCGCTGCTGTTTGTGCTGCTGTGGGTCTGGGCGGCGGATACCGGCGCCTATTTCGCCGGGCGCGCATTCGGCCGGCACAAGCTGGCCCCCTCGGTGAGCCCGGGCAAGACCCTGGAAGGCCTGGTCGGTGGTGCTGCACTGGCCCTGCTGGTGGCCGGGCTGGTGGCCTGGCAGGGGCCGGTTACGGCGGCTATTGCGCCGCTGTTGCTGGTGGCGCTGGTGACAGTGGTGGCGTCGGTGCTGGGCGACCTGTTCGAGAGCATGATCAAGCGCCAGGTGGGTATCAAGGACAGCGGTACCCTGTTGCCTGGCCACGGCGGCATGCTCGACCGAATCGACAGTGTTACCGCGGCCTTGCCGGTGGCGGTGGCCATGCTGTCACTGACCGGTCTGCCCGGGGGGCTGTGAGTGCAGACGCTGGCCCTGCTGGGTGCCACCGGCAGCATCGGTGAGCAAACCCTCGATGTTATTTCCCGTCATCCGGAGCGCTATCGCCTGTTTGCGGTAACGGCCAACACCCGTTGGCAGCCGCTGGCTGAAATCTGCCTGCGCCACCGTCCGGCCGTGGCGGTGATGGCGGACCCTGTGGCGGCGGATGCGCTCCGGAACCATCTCCGCGACGCCGGGTCAGACACTGAGGTGCTGGCGGGCGAGGACAGCCTCGAGCAGGTGGCCGCCGAGGCAGACACCACGGTGGCGGCCATCGTTGGCGCCGCCGGTGTGCGCCCGACGCTGGCCGCGGTAAAGGCCGGCAAGCGCGTTCTGCTGGCGAACAAGGAGGCCCTGGTGGTCACCGGGCAGTTGTTCATGGACGCGGTGGCTCGGCATGAGGCCACGCTGTTGCCGGTGGACAGCGAGCACAGTGCCATTTTTCAGTGCCTGCCCGGCGGCGATGACCCGCTGGCCGGGGTGAAGAAACTGTGCCTGACCGCGTCCGGCGGGCCGTTCCGGACCTTCTCGGCGGAGCAGCTTGGCGCAGTGACAGCGGCGCAGGCCGTGCGTCACCCGAACTGGGACATGGGGCCGAAGATTTCCGTGGATTCGGCGACGCTGATGAACAAGGGGCTGGAGCTGATCGAGGCCAGTTGGCTGTTCGGTCTGCCCGGTGAACGTATTGACGTGGTGGTGCATCCGCAGAGCGTGGTGCATTCCATGGTGGAGTACCTGGACGGTTCCGTGTTGGCACAACTGGGCACGCCGGACATGAAGACACCGATCGCGGTGGCCCTGGCCTGGCCGGAGCGGATTGCTTCCGGGGCCCAGGCGCTGGATTTCACCCGCATGGGCGAGCTGTCTTTTGAAGCGCCTGATGTGCAGCGTTTCCCGTGCCTGGCACTGGCACGCCAGGCGCTGGAGGCGGGGGGTACCGCCACGGCGGTGCTCAATGCAGCAAACGAGGAGGCCGTGGCGGCCTTCCTGGAGGGGCGGATTGGCTTCATGGAGATTGCCGAGCTGGTCAACCGGGCACTGGAGAGTGTGCTGGCGCCGCGTTGCCGGAACATTGACGACGTCATGGATATCGACAGGGCGGCACGCCGGTATGTGGCGGCCTGCCTGTCTTCGCGGGATGAGTAAATGCTGACGACCCTGCTGGCGTTTATCGCTGCAATCATTGTCGTGGTGGCCGTGCATGAATACGGCCACTACCTGGCCATGCGTCTTTTCGGCGTTCGGGTGCTGACCTTTTCCGTTGGTTTTGGTCCGCGCCTGCTGAGCTGGCGTGACCGGCATGGCACCGATTTTGTCATCTCCGGCATTCCCCTGGGTGGTTACGTCAAGCCGCTGGATCGCCATGACAGCGATGTCCCTGACGAAGACCGCGCTGGCGAGTTTTCCGGCAAGCCGGCATGGCAGCGCATCATTACCTATGCCGCTGGCCCGCTGGCCAACCTGGTGCTGGCCTGGTTCATTTTCTGGGTCATCCTGCTGGGCGGCGAAACGGCCCTGCGGCCCATTGCCGGTGCGCCTGAGCCCGGTTCCGCAGCAGACCTGGCCGGTTTCCGCCATGGTGATATCGTGCTCGCCGTGGCGGGCCGCGAGGTGGACGACTGGAATGACGTGCCCGCCGAGTTGATGCGCCACCTGGGTGAGCAGGCGCCGGTGCCGGTCACCGTCGGTCGTGGCCAGGAGACTGCCACCCTGGCGCTGGACATCGGCGCCTGGTCTGCAGACCCCGAGCAGCATCCATTCCCGGTACTGGGACTGAAGGCGGCCGCCCAGCCGCCGCTGGTGGGTGCTATCTCGGATGACAGTCCCGCCCGGCAGGCGGGCCTGCAGGAGGGTGACCTGGTGCTGGCCGTCAACGGCGAGGAAATTGCCTCTTTCGGTGACTGGGTGGTGCTGGTTCGGGACAACCCCGGCCGACCGCTGGAAACCCGGGTGCGGCGTGATGCTCGCGAGCTGACCCTGACCGTGGTGCCCGAGCCGGTGGAACAGGCCGGCGAGACCATTGGCCGGGTGGGCGTCGCGGTTGCCGGGTTGAAGAAGATTCATTATGGTCCCCTCTCCGCCGTGCCGGCGGCAGCCGAAAGGTTGTGGGACCAGACCTCACTGATCGTCGGCGCCATGGGCAAACTGGTGACCGGGAAACTGTCCCTGGAAACGCTCAGTGGCCCGATCAGTATTGCTGACGCGGCAGGCAAGACAGCAGCGGTCGGCGTGGTTGCCTTTCTTGGCTTCATGGCTTTCCTGAGTGTCAGTCTGGGTGTGATCAACCTGATGCCTGTGCCCATGCTTGACGGTGGCTGGATCGTGTTCGGCCTGGTGGAAATGCTGCGGGGACGTCCTCTGTCGGACCGTTTTCTCGCCAATGCCCAGGTCATGGGCATGATGTTTGTTTTCAGTTTGATGATGCTCGCCATCTATAACGATTTGATGCGGCAGTTTGCATGACGTCCCGGGGGAAACTTGCGATTTAATCTGACGCTTGTTCTGGCACTGATTCTTTGCTGGATGTCACCGGCTGCACTTGCGGCGGGCGTATTGCCCATGCAGGTCGCCGACATCCGGGTCGAGGGGCTGCAGCGCCTGCCCGTGGAAAGGGTCTACAGCAATCTTGGCATCCAGCCGGGCGACACGGTCACCCGGGACACCGTGGTGAATGCCATTCGCCGCCTGTATGCGGTGGGCGACTTCGAGGATGTCCAGCTGGGCCGGGACGGCGACGTGCTGGTGGTCAATGTCTCCGAACGGCCGGCCATCGCCCGCATCGAGCTCGACGGCAACCGCGCCATCGGTGACGATGACCTGCGAAAAGGGCTGGAAGAAGCCGGGCTCTCGGAAGGCGAGGTGTTCAGGCGCTCCACCCTGGAAGCACTCACCGGCGAACTGCAGAGACAGTATGTCGCGCAGGGCCGCTACGGTGCCGATATCAGCACCGAGACCACAGCGTTGCCGCGCAACCGGGTGGCGCTGAAAATCAATGTCTACGAGGGCAAGCCTGCCCGCATCAACGATATCAATATCGTTGGCAACGAGGTGTTCTCAGACGACGAGCTCAAGGATATCTTCGAGCTCAAGGGCTCTCATTTCTGGTCGTTCCTCAAGGGTGACAACAAGTATTCCCGAGAGCGTCTTTCCGGTGATCTGGAATCGTTGCGTTCCTGGTACCTGGACCGTGGCTATATCAACTTCAGCCTCGACTCGACCCAGGTGTCGGTGACCGATGACCGCTCCCGTGTCTATATCACCATCAACGTGGAAGAGGGCAAGCGTTACCGCGTTGGTGATGTGCAGATGTCTGGCGACCTGGTGGTGGATGAGCGCCAGTTGCGCCCGTTGATTGTGGTCAATGCCGGCCAGATCTTTTCCCAGCAGTTGCTGACATACAGCAGTGACCTGATAACCCGCCGCCTGGGCAATGAGGGTTATACCTTCGCCGACGTGAACGCGTTTACCGAGGTTAATGAAGAAGAACAGACGGTTGATGTGACGTTCTTTGTGGACCCGGGCCGGAAGGTATATGTACGCCGGGTGGAGTTTGAGGGTAACAGCAAGACCCATGACGAAGTGTTGCGTCGGGAGCTGCGCCAGTTCGAGCGTGCGCCGGCCAACAGCGCCTTGATTGACCTGTCCCAGAGCCGCCTGCAGCGGCTGGGTTTCTTCTCCACGGTGGAGGCGGATACGCCACGTGTACCGGGGGAAGAGGACCTGGTGGACGTGACCTACAAGGTGGAAGAGCAGCCGTCCGGCTCCATCGGCGCCAACGTGGGTTATTCCGAGGCCAATGGCTTCGTGTTTGGCGCCAGTGTGTCGCAGAACAACTTCAGGGGCACCGGCAACCGCGTGTCCTTCTCACTGAACCGTTCGGATGTGCGTGACAGCTACAGTTTCTCGCACCTCAATCCCTACTACACCCTGGATGGCGTCAGCCGTGGTTTCAGCCTGTATTTCACCGAGATCGATTTCTCCGAAACCACGGTGGCGGCCTATGCGTCTGACCGGCTCGGTGGCGCGGTTACCTATGGCTATCCGCTGTCGGAATACTCGCGCCTGAGTTTCGGCTTCGGCTATGACCGTATTGATCTCGTCACCGGTGATTTCGTGGCCGTGGACATCTGGCGCTTCCTCGAGGTGGAAGGAAACCGCTTTGACGAGTTCAAGTTCAACCTCGGCTGGCAGAAAAGTACGCTTAACCGCGGCGTGCTGCCCGACCGCGGATGGTCACAGAATGTCGGGCTTGAGCTGGCAACGCCCGGTAGCGATTACCTGTACTACAAGTTGACCTGGTCAGGTCAACGTTACTTCCCGGTTGCGGGGGGATGGGTGCTGCGTTCCCGTGGCGACCTCGGGTTTGGTGACGGATATGGAAGCGACTATGTGCTGCCGTTTTTCGAGAACTTCTTCTCCGGCGGCATTGGATCGGTGCGCGGTTATGAGTCCCGTTCGCTCGGCCCGCGCTCCGAGGCGCTGGCTTACGTGGCAAGCAATCCCCGTGTAATTGACCCGAATCCGGACCCGGTGGGCGGCAATATGCTGGTGGAAGGGGGCCTGGAGCTGATTTTCCCGACGCCATTTGCACCGGAGAGCCGATCAGTGCGAACCTTCTTCTTCGCTGACGCAGGCAACGTTTTCCAGACCGAGCAGGAGGACAACCTGTTCGAGTATGACGCGGCGGAGCTGAGGGCATCAGCCGGTATCGGCCTTTCCTGGCTGACCGTGATTGGTCCGCTGAGCTTCAACTTCGCAAAAGCGTTACGAGATCAACCTGGAGACGATACGGAAGTCTTCCAGTTTTCCATTGGACAGGTTTTTTAGGAGAACCCATGAAAACAATCAAAGCCATTCTCGCTACCGCGCTGTTCGCTTTCACCATGAACGCAGCAGCAGAAATGAGCATCGCCGTTGTTGACCCGATCAAGGCCATCGGTGAAACCGCCCTGTTCAAGGAGCGTTCGGAGAAGATCCAGGCAGACATTGAAGCCCAGGGCTCCAAGCTGCGCGGCCTGCGTGAAGAAGTGATGGCCATCGAGCAGCGCCTGAAGAAAGACGGCATGACCATGTCCAAGGACGACCAGAAGAAGCTGGTTGATGAGCGCGACGGCAAGATGATCGAGTTCCAGTCCATGCAGCAGGTACTGGAGAAGCGCGTCAAGCAGGACCGCCAGGAACTGATCCAGCTGATGGAGCCCAAGCTTGAGCAGGCGGTGGCCGAGCTGGCTGGTGATGCCGGGTTCGATCTGGTGCTCAATTCCCAGGCAGCGCTGTTCCATGAAGCCGGTGTTGATATCACCGAGCAGGTTACCCAGAAGATCAACCAGATGAAGTAACGGGTAACGGCCATGAAATCCATGACGCTGGCCCAGGTGGCCGAATGCACGGGTGGCAGGGTAGAGGGTGACGACAGCCTCGAGGTGAGTGCCCTGGGAACCCTGCAGTCGGCGCAGCCGGGCCAGCTCAGTTTCCTGGCGAATCCGCGCTACCGGCAGAGTCTGGAATCCACTCGGGCGACAGCCGTGTTGTGCCGGCCGGATATGGTCGCGCACAACCCTGTGGCCAGCATCGTGGTGGATGACCCCTACGGTGCCTTTGCCGACATCAGCCATCGCTTTGATACAGCGCCTTCCCCTGAGCCGGGCATTCACCCGCGCGCGCTGGTTGCCGACACAGCAATGCTGGCGGACAACGTCAGTATTGGTGCCAATGCCATTATCGAGGCCGGCGCGGTGCTGGAAGACGGCGTGGTGGTGATGGCCAACAGCGTCGTGGGAGCCGGGTCCCGGCTGGGGCAGGGCGTTCGCCTGTGGCCGAATGTTACAATTTACCATGGCGTCGTCATTGGCCCGCGCACTACCATACATTCCGGCGCTGTGATCGGCGCTGACGGTTTCGGGTTTGCGCCCGCCGGTGCCGGATGGAAGAAAATCGCCCAGGTCGGTGGCGTGCGTATCGGTGCGGATGTGGATATTGGCGCCGGTACCACCATTGACCGTGGTGCCATCGAGGATACGGTGATTGGCGATGGCGTGATCATCGACAATCAGGTGCAGATAGCCCACAACGTGGTCATTGGTGATCACACCGCGATTGCCGGCAAGGCCGGTATCGCCGGAAGTGCTCGCGTCGGCCGCAACTGCGTTATTGCCGGGGCGGTGGGCATTGCCGGGCATCTGGATATCTGTGACGGGGTTCAGATCATGGCGATGTCGCTGGTATCGCGGTCCATCAATGAGCCGGGCGTGTATGCGTCAGGGCAGCCTGTGGACCAGCATGCCAACTGGCGCAAGAATACAGTGCGCATTCGACAGCTCGATGACCTGTTCCGGCGGGTCAAGCGTCTGGAGAAGTGCTCTCAGGACAACGGCGATACCGAACGGTAACGTCCCCAGGAAAGGCAACACATGGATATCAAGGAAATCCGGGAGTATCTCCCGCACCGTTACCCGTTCCTTCTCATCGACCGGATCATCGATTTGCAGCCCGGTGAACAGGCCACGGCGCTGAAAAATGTCAGCGTTAACGAGCCCTTCTTCACTGGCCATTTCCCTGACGAGCCAATCATGCCCGGTGTGTTGATCATCGAGGCGATGGCGCAGACCGCCGGTATTCTCGGCTTCATTACCCAGGGCAAGCGACCGTCTGATGGCTACATCTACCTGCTTTGCGGTGTCGATAACACCCGTTTCAAGCGCCAGGTGGTGCCCGGTGACCAGCTCGAGCTCACTGCCCGGTTGGTGGCGGTGAAGCGTAATATCCTCAAGTTTTCCGGTGAAGGCCGGGTTGACGGGCAACTGGTGGCGAGCGCGGATTTCCTGGTGGCCGAGCAGAAGGTGTAACCGGTCTCATCAATGTCACCTCCGCATGATCTATACTGATCGGGCAATCACAGACGGGATCGGCGTTTCATGAGCAAGATTCATCCGACAGCAGTGGTCGACAGCAAGGCGGAACTGGACAGCGATGTCGAGGTTGGCGCCTACTCCGTCATCGGCCCGGACGTGCGCATTGGTGCCGGCACCGTGATCGGCCCGCATGTGGTGGTCAATGGCCCCACGACCCTGGGACGCAACAACCGTATTTTCCAATTTGCCTCGGTGGGCGAGGCCTGCCAGGACAAGAAGTACAATGACGAGCCCACGGTGCTGGAAATGGGCGACGACAACGTCATTCGTGAATGCGTCACCATCCACCGTGGCACCATCCAGGACAACAGCATCACCCGCGTCGGCAGCGGCAACCTGTTCATGGCGTATGTGCACATTGCCCACGACTGCATGGTGGGCAGCAACTGCGTGTTTGCCAACAACGCCACCATCGCCGGCCATGTGCATGTGGGTGACGGCGTGATCCTTGGCGGCTTCACCGCTGTGCACCAGTTCTGCAAGATCGGCTCCTTTGCCATGACAAGCATGTATTCGGCCATCAACATGGATGTGCCAGCGTTCGTCATGGCCCAGGGCTACCCGGGCCGGGCGCGTGGCATGAATGTGGAAGGCATGCGCCGGCGTGGCTATTCCCGTGACCTGATCCGTACCCTGCGGGATGCCTATCGCGTGGTGTACCGGCAGGGCAATACCCTGGAAGAGGCCATTGAGCGGCTGCAGGATGGTGTGCCGACGTGCGCCGAGCTGGGCCTGTTCGTGGACTCCCTCAAAAGCAGCAAGCGTGGCATCGTGCGTGAGCGGCGCAAGGGCGCTGACGACGACTGATGAGCAACAACGCGCCCTGTTTTGCCATTGTCGCCGGGGAAGCCTCCGGGGACATTCTCGGCGCAGGCCTGATGCAGGCACTGTCGGCGCGCTACCCCGGCTGTCGTTTCATCGGCGTGGGTGGTGTGGAGATGCAGGCCAGCGGGCTGGATTCCCTGTTCCCCATGGACCGGCTGTCGGTGATGGGAATTACCGAAGTGCTGGCCCGCCTGCCTGAATTGTTGCGCCTGCGTCGGCAGCTGGTGGAAACCGTGCTGGCGGAGAAGCCGGATGCCTACATCGGCATCGATTCCCCCGATTTCAACCTGCCCATTGCCCGGCGCCTGCACGAACAGGGTATCCGCACGGTGCACTATGTCAGTCCGTCGGTGTGGGCCTGGCGCCAGGGGCGTATCCACGGCATCAAGGCGAGCATCGACCTGATGCTGTGCCTGCTGCCATTCGAGGCGCGCTTCTATGAGGACCACCAGGTGCCGGTGGCGTTCGTTGGCCATCCGCTGGCAGACCGGGTGCCGTTGACGCTGGATGTGCCGGCGGCGCGACAGGCCCTGAAGATACCGGCGGATGTGCCGGTGCTGGCGGTGCTGCCGGGCAGCCGTCGTGGCGAGGTGGGCAAGATGATGCCGGTGTTTGTGGCGGCCATGCATGCACTGCTCCGGCGCCGGCCTGACCTGCGCTTTCTCATCCCGGCGGCGAACAACGAGCGGCTTGAACAGATACAGGCATTGCTGCCGGCGGCACTGGCCGGACAGGTACAGGTGGCGGTGGGCCAGAGCCGCGAGATGATGGCGGCGGCTGATGTGGTCATGCTCACCTCCGGTACCGCCAGCCTCGAGGCCATGCTGCTGAACAAGCCCATGGTGGTGGGCTATCGCATTGGCTGGTTCAGTGCCCTGATCCTGTCGCGCCTGGTCAAGGCACCCCATGTGGCACTGCCCAACCTGCTGGCCGGCGAGCGGCTGGTGCCGGAGCTGATCCAGCAGGACCTCACCGTGGACGCCCTGGTGGAACAGGTCGAGCACTGGTTTGACCATCCGGGCGCTGCCGACAGCCTGCGCCAGCGCTTTGCCGACATGCACCGCCAGCTGCGCCGCGGTGCCAGCGAGCGGGCGGCACGGGCGGTGTCACAGCTGCTTGCCGGTGAGCCGATTGTCGATGATTGACCCGTTTGCGGAATACCAGCTGGATGACCCGTTCCTGCCCGCCGCCTTCCCGGTGCAGGCGGGTATGCGCATTGCCGGTGTGGATGAGGTGGGACGCGGGCCACTGGTGGGCGCGGTGGTCACGGCGGCGGTGATTCTCGATCCGGCGCGGCCCATTCCGGGGCTGGCCGATTCCAAGAAGCTGACGGAGAAACGTCGCCAGGCACTGGCTGTGGCCATCCGCGAGCAGGCCCTGGCCTGGGCCCTGGGGCGGGCGGAGCCGGCGGAAATCGATGAGCTGAATATCTTTCATGCCACGCTGCTGGCCATGCGCCGCGCCGTGGCGGCACTGCCGCAGGCACCGGATGCCGTGCTGGTGGACGGCAACCGGGTCACCGAATTTGGCTGTCCGGCCGAGGCAGTGGTAAAAGGGGACGGGCGGGTGCCGGCCATCAGTGCCGCCTCGATCCTGGCAAAGGTGGCCCGGGACGAGGAAATGGTGGCCTTGCATGCCCGGCACCCGGAATACGGGTTTGACCGTCACAAGGGCTATCCTACCCGTGCCCATCTGGATGCGCTGGCGGCCCACGGGCCCTTGCCGGAGCATCGACGTTCATTCGGCCCGGTGGCCACGGTAATCAGCCAGGGGAAACTGTTCTGATGTCAGAGACGCCGTTCGTTCATCTGCGTGTGCACACCGATTATTCGCTGGTGGATGGCGTGGTGCGCGTCAAGCAGCTGGTCAAGCAGACCGCCGCCATGGGCATGCCGGCCATGGCGGTGACGGACGACTCCAACTTCTTCTGCCTGATCAAGTTCTACAGTGCCGCCCAGGGCGCGGGCATCAAGCCCATTGCCGGCGCCGACCTGTGGCTGGAAAGTGCCCACCTGGATGAACCCACCCGGATCACCGCCCTGGTGCAGAACCAGCAGGGTTATCGCAACCTGGTGGTGCTCATTTCCCGGGCCTTCCAGCACAACCAGCAGCGCGGCCGGGCGCTGGTGCGCTGGGAGTGGCTGGAAGAGCTCAACGACGGCCTGATCATTCTTTCCGGTGCCCGCCATGGCGAGATTGGCCAGCTGCTAATGGCCGGCAAGACGGAACCGGCCACCGAGCTGGCAGATCGCTTCAAGGCACGCTTCGGCGACCGTTTTTACCTCGAGGTGATGCGCACCAACCGCAGCGGTGACGAAGACTGCCTGCACGGGTCGGTGGCACTGGCGGCGGCGCTGCAGATCCCGGTGGTGGCCACCAACGACGTCTGCTTCCTGGCCAGCGAGGATTTCGAGGCCCATGAGGCCCGTGTCTGTATCCGCGACAGTGCCACCCTGGATGACCCGCGCCGGGCGCGACGTTTCAGCGACCAGCAATACCTGAAAACCGCGGAGGAGATGCAGGCCCTGTTCGAGGACCTGCCGGAAGCACTGGCGAACTCGGTGGAAATCGCCCGGCGCTGTTCGCTGGACATTACCCTGGGGCAGAACTTCCTGCCGGAATTCCCGATTCCCGAAGGCCAGACCATTGAGCAGTTCATCGAGAATGAATCGCGAGCAGGTCTGGAGAAACGCCTTGCCGGCATTCTTGATCCGCAGGCGGCGGACTACGCCGAGCGTCGCAAGGTCTATGAAGACCGCCTGATGTTCGAGCTGAACATCGTCAACCAGATGGGCTTCCCGGGTTACTTCCTGATCGTTTCCGACTTCATTCGCTGGGCCAAGGAAAACCAGGTGCCAGTGGGTCCCGGGCGGGGTTCCGGTGCCGGCTCGCTGGTGGCCTACGCGCTGGAAATCACCGACCTCGACCCGATCCAGTACGACCTGCTGTTCGAGCGCTTCCTGAATCCGGAGCGGGTGTCCATGCCCGACTTCGACGTCGACTTCTGCATGGAGAAGCGCGACCGGGTGATCGATTACGTGGCCGACAAGTATGGCCGTGAGGCGGTGGGCCAGATCATCACCTTCGGCACCATGGCGGCCAAGGCGGTGGTGCGGGACGTGGCGCGGGTGCAGGGCAAGCCCTATGGCCTGGCGGACCGGCTTTCCAAGATGATTCCGCCGACACCGGGCATGACGCTGAACAAGGCCATCGAGGAAGAAGAGCCGCTGCGCGACATGCTTGCCAATGATCCCGAGCATGAATCGCTCAACGAGATCATGGAGATGGCGTTCAAGCTTGAGGGCCTGACCCGTAACGTCGGCAAGCACGCCGGTGGTGTGGTGATCGCCCCGGGCAAGCTGACCGATTTTGCGCCGCTGTACTGTGACGAAAACGGCGACAACCTCGTTACCCAGTACGACAAGGACGATGTCGAGGCCGCTGGCCTGGTCAAGTTCGACTTCCTCGGCCTGAAGACGCTGACCATCATCGACTGGGCGGTGAAGGCCGCCAACGTGCGCCGCGCCCGCGATGGCGAAGAGGCGCTGGATATCAACACCATCCCGCTGGACGACAAGCCGTCCTTCGACCTGCTCAAGAACGGTGAAACCACCGCCGTGTTCCAGCTGGAATCCGAGGGCATGAAGGGGCTGATCAAGAAGCTGCGCCCGGACGTGTTCGAGGACATCATCGCGCTGGTGGCGTTGTATCGCCCGGGTCCGCTGGAGTCGGGCATGGTGGACAACTTCATCAACCGTAAACATGGCCGCGAGCCGCTTGCCTATCCGGACCCGAAATACCAGCACGAGTTGCTCAAGCCGATCCTGGAGCCCACCTACGGGGTCATCCTGTACCAGGAGCAGGTGATGCAGATCGCCCAGGAGCTGGCCGGCTACACGCTGGGCGGTGCTGACCTGCTGCGTCGGGCCATGGGCAAGAAAAAGCCCGAGGAGATGGCCAAGCAGCGCGAGGTGTTCCGCGAGGGTGCTGACGGCAAGGGCATTGATCCCGAACTGGCCATGAAGATCTTCGACCTGGTGGAAAAATTCGCCGGTTACGGCTTCAACAAGTCGCACTCGGCAGCCTACGCCCTGGTGGCCTACCAGACGGCGTGGCTGAAAGCCCATTACCCGGCCGAGTTCATGGCGGCGGTGATCTCCGCCGATATGCACAACACCGACAAGGTGGTGACCTTCATCGACGAATGCCGGCACATGGAACTGAGTGTGCTGCCGCCGGACGTCAACAGCTGTGGCTTCCGTTTCACCGTCAACGAGGATGGCGACATCGTCTACGGGCTCGGCGCCATCAAGGGCCTGGGCGAGGGGCCCATCGATGCCATCGTGGCGGCCCGGGAAGCCGGCGGCAGTTTTTCCGACCTGTTCGATTTCTGCCGTCGCATCGACCTGAAGAAGATCAACCGTCGCTCCCTGGAAGCACTGGTGCGCGCCGGCGCCCTGGACAAGCTTGGGCCGAACGGCAAGTTCGCTGACCGCGCCAGCCTGATGGCCACCCTTGGTGATGCCCTGCAGGCGGCGGAGCAGGACGCCCGCAACGCCGAGGCCGGCATGGGTGACCTGTTTGGTGGTGGCGGTGAGGCTTCGGTGACACCGGTGAGCTGGAAGCAGGCGCGCGAGTGGAAAGACGACATGCGCCTGCAGGGCGAGAAAGACACCCTGGGCCTGTTCCTCACCGGTCACCCCATCGACCAGTACGAGGCCGAATTGCGCCACATGGTGGGCACCCGCCTGAACAGCCTGCAGCCCACTGCCAAGGGCGAGGCAGCGGTGGTGGCCGGGCAGGTGGTGAGCCTGCGCCAGACCAAGTCGCGCCAGAGCGGTGAGCGGCTGGCCTTTGCCCAGATCGATGACAAGACCGGGCGGGTGGAAGTGTCCGTGTTCGGTGAGACGTTCCGCCAGTATGGCGACCTGCTGCAGCAGGATGTAGTGCTGGTGGTGAAGGGATCGGTGCGCCGGCGCATGCAGGGTGACGAGGGATACCTGGCGGTGGTTGCCGAGGAAATCATGGACATGCGCCGTGCCCGGGAAACCTGGGCCCGGCGGCTGATGCTGGATCTGCCGGTGGAGCCGGAATTGCCCGACCGCCTGCGCGAACTGCTGCTGCCGTACCGGGGCGGGTCCTGCCCGGTGATCGTCAACCTGCACCACTCAGCCGGCTCCGGCCTGATGACGCTGGGGCAGGAGTGGTGTGTGGCGCCGGAAGAAGCCCTGCTGGAAGACCTGCGCACGCGCTTTGGCAGCGCTTCCGTGGCCCTGCAGTACTAGCCGGTCCCTCCGCGCCTGGCGCCCTGAAACAGTTTGCAAAGCAATCGTGGCGGAAAACCGGGCCCGGGCGGTCGACGTTGTCGGCAGCCTGAGGCTACACTTGGCGCAACATGAAGGAGTGGGCCCGATGAATCCGAATTTCCTCGAATTTGAACAACCTATTGCTGATCTTGAGGCGAAAATCGAGGAACTGCGCCTGGTGGGTACGGGCAGCGACGTCAATATCTCGGACGAGATCGGCAAGCTGCAGCAGAAGAGCATCAGCCTCACCGAGAGCATCTTCAAGGATCTGACGCCCTGGCAGATCTCACAGGTATCGCGGCACCCGCAGCGGCCCTACATGCTCGATTACATCGAGCGGGTGTTTACCGACTTCGACGAACTCCACGGTGACCGCGCCTTTGCCGACGACCCGGCCATTGTCGGTGGCACAGCACGGCTGGGCGACCGGCCAGTGATGATCATCGGTCACCAGAAGGGCCGTTCGGTGAAAGACAAGGTGCGTCGCAACTTCGGCATGCCCAAGCCCGAGGGCTACCGCAAGGCGTTGCGCCTGATGGAAATGGCCGAGCGTTTCCGCCTGCCCATCCTGACCTTCATCGACACCCCCGGTGCCTTTCCCGGCATTGATGCCGAAGAGCGCGGCCAGAGTGAGGCGATTGCCCGCAACCTGATGGTGATGTCGAAGCTGGACACCCCCATCGTTGCCACGGTGATCGGCGAGGGTGGCTCTGGCGGGGCGCTGGCCATCGGTGTCTGTGATCACCTGCAGATGCTGCAGTACAGCACCTACTCGGTGATTTCCCCGGAAGGCTGTGCCTCGATCCTCTGGCGCAGCGCCGACAAGGCGCCGGAAGCCGCCCAGGCCATGGGCCTGACCGCGGCGCGTCTGCATGAGCTGGGCATTGTTGACCAGGTCATCGATGAGCCCCTCGGCGGCGCCCATCGTGATTACGACCAGGCGGCCGAGCGCGTCCGCGCCAGCCTGGTTGCCAGTCTCGAGGCCCTCGATGCCCACCAGGGTGAGGCCCTGGTGCAGCGTCGCTATGACCGCCTGCTCAGTTATTCCAACGTGACATCGGCCACGGCCGAGAGCTGATTGCGGAGCGGGCCATGGGTGCCGAATCCGACGCTCGCCAGTTGCTCGCCACCCTGGCCGCGACCCTGCCGGCCGACACGCCCCTGGTGCTTGCCCTCAGTGGCGGGCTGGACTCCACCCTGTTGTTGCACGCCCTGGTCCGCGCCGGCTTCGCGCCGCGCCTGCGGGCAATGCACGTCAATCACGGTCTCGATCCGCAGGCGTCGGCCTGGGCGGCGCATTGCCAGCGCCAGTGTGCCGACCTGGGTGTTGCCTGCCAGGTAGAGGCAGTGACGCTGGCGGCGGGCGGTAACCTGGAAGCACGCGCCCGCGAGGCACGCTACCGGGCCATTGATGCAAGCCTTGATGCTGACGAGGCTGTGGTACTGGCCCATCATCGCGATGACCAGGCGGAAACCGTGCTGTTCCGTCTCTTGCGCGGTGCCGGGGTGCCGGCGCTGGCGGGCATGCGTGTACACAGCCAGCGCAACGGTGTCAGCCTGTGGCGGCCCCTGCTGGACTGGCCACGGGACACGCTGGCGGGTGTGGCGCGCCTGTGGCAACTGGACTGGGTGGATGACCCGTCCAACCAGGCCGAACGCTTTGATCGCAATTTCCTGCGCCACCAGGTGCTGCCCCTGTTGCAGTCGCGCTGGCCCGCCGGCGAGCGGCTGGTGCGGGCGGGTGAGCAGTTTGCCGAGGCCGGCGCGTTGCTGGACGACCTGGCGCGCGCTGATGCCGGGCACTGCCTGGTGCATGACACGGCACTGTCGTTGCCCGGCATCCGTGCCCTGTCCGGGCCGCGGCGACGTAACCTGGTGACCTGGTGGCTGCGCCAACGCGGTTTTTCCCTGCCTGAGCGGCAGATCCTCGAGCGACTGGACAGCGAAGTGCTGGCGGCCGGCGATGACCGCAATCCCGTGTTGCGCTGGCCCGGCGGTGCCCTGGCGCGCCATGGCGAGCTGCTCTGGTGCCTGCCCCTGGCGCAGCTGGTGCCACTGCCGGACAGTGTGCACTGGGACTGGCGCCGGGACCCGGAGCTGTCGCTCGACACGGCGGGGGCCCTGCAGGCGAGCACGGACAGCGCGGCGCCGGATGCGTTGCGGCTGCCGTCCACGGTGGGGGCATTGACGGTCAAGCGCGCCAGTGGCGGCGAGCGTATCCTGCTGCGCGGCATGCACCGCCAGGTCAGCGAACTGTGGCGTGTTGCCGGAGTGCCGCCGTGGCAGCGCCAGCGCCTGCCCCTGTTATATGCCGGGGATGCCCTGGTGGCCGTGGCCGGTATCGGCGTGGCAGACGACTGGCAAGTGCCGCCGGATGCGCCGGCCTGCTGCATCCGAATGTGCGCCTGACTGTCATTTCAGATTGTCCCGGCCGGCACCATCTGATACCATTTCCTCCCGTCCTGATGCAGTGCAAGCCACGTTAAATCTTCTTGTTTTTCAAGGGCTTCGTGAGTTCTTGCGCTCAACTATTACGTGTAGCCGGTGTGTGCATGACGCGATATATCTTTGTCACAGGCGGGGTTGTTTCTTCTCTGGGTAAGGGCATTACCTCCGCCTCCCTGGCATCTCTTCTCGAAGCCCGTGGTCTGAAAGTCACCATGATGAAGCTGGATCCCTATATCAATGTGGATCCCGGCACCATGAGCCCGTACCAGCACGGCGAGGTGTTTGTCACCGAAGACGGTGCCGAAACCGACCTGGACCTGGGCCACTATGAGCGGTTCATCCGCACCCACCTGACACGCAAGAACAGCTTCACCACCGGGCGTGTCTACCAGGAGGTGCTGGACAAGGAGCGGCGCGGTGAATACCTCGGCGCCACCGTGCAGGTGATTCCCCACATCACTGACGAGATCAAGCGGCGCATTCGCGAAGGCGGTGTCGGTGCCGATGTCGCCATCGTCGAGATCGGCGGTACCGCCGGTGACATCGAGTCGCTGCCGTTCCTGGAAGCGGTGCGGCAGATGCGCGTCGAGTTGGGCTCAAGCAAGTCGCTGCTGGTGCATCTGACGCTGGTGCCCTTCATCGCATCGGCGGGCGAGATCAAGACCAAGCCCACCCAGCATTCCGTCAAGGAGCTGCGCTCCATCGGCCTGCAACCGGACATGCTGGTCTGCCGCAGTGACCATGTCATTCCGCAGAGCGCGCGCGAGAAGATTTCCCTGTTCACCAATGTCGAGGCACGTGCGGTGATCTCGGCGCCGGATTGCAAGACCATCTACCAGGTGCCGCGTGTGCTGCATGAGCAGGGCATGGATGACTTCGTGGTGGAAAAATTCGGTGTCGACGCGCCGCCGCCGAACCTGTCCGAGTGGGACCGGGTGGTGAAGGCGCAGCTCAACCCCGAGCGCGAGATCACCATTGGCATGGTGGGCAAGTACATCGAACTGGCTGACGCCTACAAGTCGCTCAACGAAGCGCTGATCCATGCCGGTATTGCCACCCACTGCAAGGTCAACATCGAGTACATCGACGCTGAGGACATCGAGCGCGACGGTACCGGCCGGCTGGAATCCCTGGACGCCATTCTCGTGCCTGGCGGTTTTGGTGACCGTGGCACCGAAGGCAAGATCGCCTCGATCCGTTACGCCCGTGAAAACAAGGTGCCGTACCTGGGCATCTGCCTGGGCATGCAGCTGGCCGTCATCGAATATGCCCGTGATGTGGCCGGCTTGCCTGATGCGCACTCCACCGAACTGAAGCCGGGCACCCCCGAGCCGGTGGTGGCCCTGATCACCGAGTGGGTCAACCAGGACGGTGAAGTGGAGCAGCGTGACGAAGGCTCCGACCTGGGCGGCACCATGCGCCTGGGCGGGCAGGGCTGTGACCTGGTGGAAGGCTCCATCGCGGCGCAATGCTACGGCAAGTTGCACATCGTCGAGCGTCACCGCCACCGTTACGAAGTCAACAACAACTATGTCCAGCGCCTGGTGGATGCCGGCCTGAAGGTCACCGGCCGCAGCCCGGACCATGACCTGGTGGAAGTCATCGAGGTGCCGGATCACCCGTGGTTCGTGGCCTGCCAGTTCCACCCGGAATTCACCTCCACGCCGCGCGACGGGCACGGCCTGTTCGAGGGCTATGTAAAGGCGGCGCTGGCCGGACAGGACCAACGTAATGGCTGAGCAGCGCACGCTCTCCCTGGGCGACATCGCCATTGGCAATGACCGGCCGTTCGTCCTGTTCGGCGGCATGAATGTGCTCGAGTCACGTGACCTGGCCATGACGGTGGCCGAGCGCTATGCCGAGGTGACAGCAAAGCTGGGTATCCCCTGGGTGTTCAAGGCCAGCTTTGACAAAGCCAATCGCTCATCCATGCATTCCTACCGTGGCCCCGGTATGGAACAGGGCCTGAAGATTTTTGCCGAGGTGAAAGAGACGTTCGGCTGTCCGGTGATTACCGATGTGCATGAACCGTTCCAGGCGCAGCCGGTGGCCGAGGTGGCCGATGTGTTGCAGCTGCCTGCCTTTCTGGCCCGGCAGACAGACCTGGTGGTGGCCATGGCAAAAACCGGCCGCATCATCAATATCAAGAAGCCGCAGTTTCTGGCGCCGCGCGAGATGGAGCACATCCTTGCCAAGTGCCAGGAAGCCGGCAACGACCAGCTGATCCTGTGTGAGCGCGGTTCCTGCTTCGGTTACAACAACCTGGTGGTGGACATGCTCGGTTTCGGCGTCATGAAGGACACCGGTTTCCCGGTGTTCTTCGATGTTACCCACGCATTACAGATGCCCGGCGGGCGCAGTGACTCGGCCGGCGGTCGCCGCCAGCAGGTGGCAGACCTGGGTCGGGCAGGCATGTCCCAGGGCCTTGCCGGCCTGTTCCTGGAAGCGCATCCGGATCCGGACAAGGCATTGTGTGATGGCCCCTGTGCATTGCGGCTGGAAAACCTGGAGCCGTTCCTGGCGCAGATGAAGGCCATGGATGACCTGGTCAAGCAGTTACCGGCACTGGATAACCGCTGACGTTTTGGCAGGGCACCGTGGCGGTGCCCGTTTTTGTTTTACTTGTATTAAAACTGGCACCCGGAGAAAACCATGTCGAAAATCGTCGACGTCAAGGCCCGTGAAATTCTCGATTCGCGTGGCAACCCCACCATTGAAGCGGATGTGATCCTCGAGTCTGGCGTGCTGGGGAGTGCCTGTGCACCCAGTGGCGCATCCACCGGTTCGCGCGAAGCGCTGGAGCTGCGTGACGGTGACAAGAACCGCTACCTGGGCAAGGGTGTGACGCGTGCCGTGGGTAACGTCAATTCCGACATTCGTGAGTTGCTGCTGGGACGCGATGCCAGCGACCAGCGTGGCCTGGACGATGCCATGATTGAGCTGGACGGCACCGACAACAAGGGCAAGCTGGGTGCCAATGCCATCCTCGCCGTGTCACTGGCAGCGGCCAAGGCGGCGGCCCAGGACCAGGGCAAGCCGCTGTACGAACACATCTCCGATTTGCAGGATGACGATGGCGAGTATTCCCTGCCGGTGCCGATGATGAACATCATCAACGGTGGCGAGCATGCCGACAACAATGTCGACATCCAGGAATTCATGATCCAGCCGGTGGGTGCCCCGACCATCGCCGAAGCCATCCGTTACGGTGCCGAAATTTTCCATGCCCTCAAGGGCGTGCTGAAGAAGCAGGGCCTGAACACCGCCGTGGGTGACGAAGGCGGCTTTGCCCCCAACCTGCCCTCCAATGAGGCGGCCCTGGAAGCCATCATGCAGGCCATCGAGATCGCCGGATACAAGGCCGGTGAAGACATCACCCTGGCACTGGACTGTGCCTCGTCCGAGTTCTACAAGGACGGCAAGTACGTGCTGGCTGGCGAAGGACGCAGCATGGACGCAGCCGGCTTTGCCGACTACCTGGCCGAGCTGTGCGACCGGTACCCGATCATTTCCATCGAGGACGGCATGGACGAGTCGGACTGGGACGGCTGGAAGATCCTCACCGAAAAACTCGGCGACCGGGTCCAGCTGGTGGGTGATGACCTGTTCGTGACCAATACCAAGATTCTCAAGCGCGGCATTGACGAGAAAGTGGCCAACTCCATCCTCATCAAGTTCAACCAGATCGGCTCCCTCAGTGAGACCCTGGATGCCATCAAGATGGCCAAGGACGCCGGTTACACCGCCGTGATCTCACACCGCTCTGGTGAAACCGCCGACACCACCATTGCCGACCTGGCGGTGGCCACGGCCGCCGGCCAGATCAAGACCGGCTCCCTGTGCCGGTCCGACCGTGTCGCCAAGTACAACCGCCTGATTCGTATCGAGGGTGAACTGGGACGTGCTGCCTATCACGGCCGCAAGGAGTTCCGCTTCCTCTGAACGGTGTCGCCGGCCCCGCGCCGGCGCCCGCAGGAGCGTGCATGAAGCTGTCACCGAAACGCCAGATTATCGTTGCCGTACTTGCCTTGGTGCTGCTTGGCTTGCAGGCACGGCTCTGGCTCGGTGAGGGCAGTCTCCAGCACATGAACCGGCTGGAATCGCAGGTGGCCACCCTGAGTGCCACCAATGCCGAGCTCAGTGACCGCAACCGCCTGATGAGTGCCGACGTGCGCGGGCTCAAGGAAGGCCAGGATGCGGTGGAGGAAATTGCCAGGAAGGACCTGGGCATGATCCGCGAGGGTGAAACCTTCTACATGGTGCTGGATGGGGACGGGGAGCCAGATGCCGATTCCCGCTGATGCAAAACTGTTTGCCGTGGTACCGGCGGCCGGCACTGGCCAGCGCATGGCTGCTGCGTTGCCAAAACAGTACCTGACCCTGCGCGGCAGCACCCTGGCCGAGCAGACCCTGACACGCCTGCTGGCACTGGCCCGTATCCAGCGTATTGCCGTGCCGGTGGCGGCCAGCGATCCGTGGTGGCCGGAGCTGGCCCTGTCACGGCATCCGCGTGTGCTCAACTGTATCGGCGGTGCCTCCCGGGCCGAGTCCGTGGTGGCGGGGCTGCAGGCGTTGCTGGGGCAGGCGGGGGCCCGTCCGGGCGACTGGGTGCTGGTGCATGACATGGCCCGTCCCTGTGTGCGCCTGTCAGATGTCGAGCGTCTTGTACAGGCCAGTACTGATGCTGGCGCCATCCTGGCGTTGCCGGTGACCGACACGGTCAAGCGCGCCGATGGCCACCAGCAGATCGAGGCGACCCTGGATCGTTCGCAGGTCTGGCGCGCGCTGACACCGCAGTTGTTCCCTCTGGGCGCCCTGCTTGAGGCGTTGCAGCACGGGCTGGCATCGCATCCTGGACAGATTACAGACGAGGCATCGGCCATGGAGCTGGCAGGCAAGCGGCCGTTGCTGGTGGCCGGACGCGCCGACAATATCAAGGTCACGCTGCCGGACGACCTGGCGCTGGCCGACTGGTACCTGGCCCGTCAGGAGCAGGAGGCACTGCAATGGCAATCCGCATAGGACAGGGCGTCGATGTGCATGCCTTTACCGAGGGAGACCATGTCATGCTCGGCGGTGTGCGCATCGACCATGAGCGTGGCCTGAAAGCGCATTCCGACGGCGACGTGGTGCTGCATGCCCTGGCGGATGCGCTGCTCGGGGCGCTGGCCCTGGGGGATATCGGCCAGCATTTTCCGGACACCGACGCACGCTATGCCGGTGCCGATTCCGCCCGCTTGCTGGAGCAGGTCCAGGCGCTGGTGCGCGAGCGCGGGTACCGGCTCGGCAATGCCGATATCACCGTTATCTGCCAGGCGCCGCGGCTGGCACCGCATGTGCCGGCCATGCGTGCACGGGTGGCTGCACTGCTGGGGGCCGATGACGCGCAGGTATCAGTCAAGGCCACCACCAGCGAGCGCCTTGGCTTCACCGGCCGGGAAGAGGGCATTGCTGTCACCGCAGTGGTCCTGCTGGAATCCTGTGATTGAGTGTCCCACCGCGTTCGGCGCGGTAACCGCCCACGGCGTCATCCGTCAGTGCCCGGAAGATTTCCGTGTCGATGAAGTGCTGGGTTTCGCGCCCGGCGAGGGCGGCGAGCATCTCTGGCTGCAGGTGGAAAAACGGGGCTGGAATACCACCGATGTGGCCAGCTGGCTGGCCGGGTGTTGCGGCGTGCCGTTGCGGGCGGTGGGCTACAGCGGCCTCAAGGACCGCCATGCCGTGACCCGGCAGTGGTTCAGTGTGCATTTGCCGGGCAAGGACGACCCGAACCTGGATGCCGTGCCTGACGGCGTGACGCTGCTGACGCAGGTGCGTCACCGGCGCAAGCTCAACCGTGGCACCCACCGCAGCAACCGGTTTTCACTGCGGGTGAAGGCACTGGGCGGTGACCTGGATGGCCTCCAGGCGCGGCTCGAGCAGGTGGCGGCCCACGGGGTGCCCAACTATTTTGGTGTCCAGCGGTTTGGCCGCGAGGCAAAGAACGTTTCCCGCGGTCGCGACTGGCTGCTGGGTAATGGCGAAGCGCCGCGCAAGCAGGCCAGCAAAAGCATGTGGCTGTCGGCGCTACGTTCGGACCTGTTCAACCAGGTGCTGGCAGAACGAGTGCGCACGGATTGCTGGTCGCAACTGCTCGATGGCGACATCCTCCAGCCCGAGGGCAGCCGCGGGTTGTTCCTGGCAGATGCGGATGACACCGCCGCCGCCCGTGTGGCCGCCGGTGACGTCCATCCCACGGCGCCGCTGCCCGGTGCCGGTGGCATGGCACCGACAGGGGCCTGTGCGGCGCTGGAGGCGCGCGTGCTGGCGCCACATGCCGAGCTGATTGCGGCCCTGGCAGGGCAGCGGGTGGACGGCATGCGCCGTGCCACGCGCCTGCCGGTGACCGACATGGACTGGCAACTGGATACGGCGGCAGCGCAACTGTCGCTGGCATTCGCGCTGCCCAGTGGCGCCTTCGCCACCTCGGTGCTGGCGGAACTGCTGGCGGTGGAAGACGGCTCGCGTGCCGCCAGAACACAACAGGCGCCGCCGGGCGCAGGAGAGTAATCATGTGGCTGCTGGCCAACGATGACGGTATTCATGCACCGGGCCTGAAAGCCCTGGTGGCTGCCGCCAGTCGCCTGTCCGACTATGTCGTGGTGGCGCCGGACGGTAACCGCTCCGGCTATTCCAATGCCCTGACCCTGGACAAGCCGCTGCGGGTGGAACAGGTGGATGAACGGCGCTATGCCGTCAACGGCACGCCCACAGACTGTGTCCACCTGGCCATCAATGGCCTGCTGCCGGCAGACCCGGAGCGGGTGGTCAGTGGCATCAATGCCGGCGCCAACCTGGGTGACGATGCGCTCTATTCCGGTACAGTGGCAGCGGCGGTGGAGGGGCGTTTCCTGGCCAACACGGCGGTGGCGTTTTCCGTTACCAGCTGGACGCCGTCCTACTGGGAAGATGCCGCGGAAGTGGCGTTCCGCTTGCTCAGCAGTCTTGATACCCTGCGCCTTCCGGAACGCACCGTGCTCAACGTCAATATCCCTGATTTGCCACTGGCGCAGATCAAGGGTGTGCGTCTGACCCGGCTCGGGCACCGGCTGCGCGCCTCTGATGTGGAGCCCATTGTCGATCCGCGTGGACGCCGGGCATTCTGGATCGGTGTTGCCGGTGAGCCGGCTGATTCCGGTGACGGCACGGACTTCCATGCCGTGGCCAACGGGTATGTCTCGGTGACGCCGTTGCACGCAGACATGACACGCTATGATACCTTTTCAACCTTGCAGGGCTGGCTGGCCGATTTGTGATACCGCATGATGACAACATCCAATAACGACATTCCCAATTTCGCCGGCATCGGCATGACGTCGGCACGTACCCGCGAGCGGCTGGTGAAGCGCCTTCGGGACAACGGCATCAGTTCGCCCAAGATCCTTGATCTGGTGCGCATGGTGCCGCGCCACCTGTTCATTGATGAGGCGCTGGCGCACCAGGCCTATGACGACAACGCCCTGCCCATTGGTCATGGCCAGACCATTTCCCAGCCCTGGGTGGTGGCGCGCATGACCGAACTGCTGACCGAGAACGGTATCCCGCAAAAGGTGCTGGAGGTGGGCACGGGCTGCGGTTACCAGACCGCGTTCCTGGCCGGGCTCGGCTGTGATGTCTATTCGGTGGAGCGCATCCGCCCGTTGATGGAACAGGCGCGCAAGCGTCTCATGGACCTGGGGCTGGCCCGCGTCCAGGTCAAGCACGCCGACGGTGGCTTTGGCTGGGCGGCGCAGGCGCCGTTCGACGGTATTCTGGCCGCCTGTGGCCGGCCGGACATTCCCGATGACCTGCTCAAGCAACTGGCCGATGGCGGTCGTCTGGTCATGCCGATGGGGGAAGAAGGCCAGCAGCGCCTGACCGTGGTGGACCGGATCGGTGACGAGTTCAAGATCCGCAAGCTTGATCCGGTGCGTTTTGTGCCGTTTGCCCGGGGTATCGTCAAGTGAGTGAGACAGACAAGCCGGTGTCGCGCCTGCCCGGTATTTATGCGCGCGGCCTTGCCATGGGCGCGGCGGACGTGGTGCCCGGAGTATCCGGCGGCACCCTGGCGCTGATCACTGGCATCTACGAAGAGCTGATCGACACGCTGGGTGGCATCGGTCCGCACCTTTTCAGTGTCTGGCGTCGCGACGGCTTTGCCAGCATGTGGCGCCAGGCCAACCTGACGTTCCTGCTGGTGTTGCTGGCCGGCGTGTTCTCCAGTATTGCCGTGCTGGCCAGTGTCATCACCCATCTGCTGGCCACCTACCCGGTGCCCATGTGGGCGTTTTTCTCCGGCCTGATCGGAGCCAGTGTCTGGCTGGTGCTGGCGCGCCTGCGCAGCATCAGCGCGGCCATGATCATCAATCTGCTGGCCGGCTTTGCGCTGGCCTGGTGGATCGGTACCCAACCCGGTCTGCAGGCCGTGGCGGATGGGCCGCTGGTGTTCTTCGCCAGTGGTGCCCTGGCCATCTGCGCGATGATCCTGCCGGGCATTTCCGGCTCCTTCATCCTGTTGCTGCTGGGTATGTACCAGGCGGTGCTGGGCGCGGTACACGAGCGCGAGTTCCTGTTGCTGCTGTCGTTCGTGGCGGGCTGCGCCATCGGCCTGCTGCTGTTTGTGCGCGTACTCAAGTTCATGCTGCACCGCTACCATGACCCGGTGATGGGCCTGCTGGCGGGTTTCATGGCCGGTTCCCTGAACAAGCTGTGGCCCTGGCGGGTGCCGGTTGAAGGCACCCTGCTCGAACAAAACCTGTTGCCGTCTGTCTATACGCAGAGCAGCGGACTGCCCGCCATGCAGGGCTGGGCGGCACTGGCATTGGTCACCGGGGTGGCGCTGGTCTGGCTACTTTACCGGATCGGGTCTGTGCATAATGAGGGCAACGGATAACAGGGCAGGTCATTTGCGGCATCCATTCTCGCGCCATTTATTCCTGATGCTCTGGCTCGCACTGGCGGGCTGTGCGCCGGGCAATTATGCGCCAGTGGTGGATATCTATGGTGCCAGCAGCAACCGTGAACCGGTGACCCGTGGCGTCCACGTGGTCCGTGGCGGCGAGACCCTGTACAGCATCGCCTGGCGTTATGGCTGGGATTTCCGTGCCCTGGCGCGGGCCAATGGCATCAGCGCGCCGTACACCATCTACCCCGGCCAGAAGATCCGCCTCGACAGGCCGGCCTCGTCAACAGCCAGTGCATCCGGCACGCGCACTACCAGCAAACCCTCGGCCAGTACGTCTTCGTCGGCCAGCAGCACGTCATCAACCAGCGCGTCCTCGACGCGGACGTCTCCTGCACCTGCGCCCACCAGCACGTCCGGCAGCAGCAGCGGCCCGGTGGCCTGGCAGTGGCCGGCGGGCGGCAAACTGCTGAGCAGTTTCTCCGCCAACACCCTGGGCCGGCAGGGGGTGCTGATCTCCGGCGAGAAGGGGGATCCGGTGCAGGCGGCGGCGGCCGGGACGGTGGTGTATCGCGGTGACGGCCTGACCGGTTATGGCAACCTGCTGATCATCAAGCACAGCGAGCAGTGGCTGAGCGCCTATGCCCACAACGAGCGCATGCTGGTGAAAGAGGGCACTGCGGTGAAAGCGGGTGAGAAGATCGCCACCATGGGCTCCTCCGGGACGTTCCGCACCCAGCTGCACTTCGAGATTCGCAAGAACGGCACGCCGGTGGATCCGGTCAAGTTGCTGCCGCGCCGCTGAAGCGGTGGATTACACACTGCTCCCAACGGCGCGGGCCTTTATACTGTCACACTGAATCGCGATAATGCGCGCCGCTCGATACAAGGACTCACTGCGTCATGACCGGCACTTCATCTCCACCCACCCGGGATCTCAGCCACGCGCACCAGTCGCGTCTGCTGCTGCTTGCCGGTGGCGCCTCGGTGGCCACCGCGGTGCTGTTGATTCTCGCCAAGCTGGTGGCCTGGTATATGAGCGACTCGGTGGCGGTGCTGGCCTCACTGGTGGATTCGCTGATGGATTCGCTGGCGTCACTGGTGAACCTGATCGCCATTCGTTATGCGCTGGAGCCACCGGATGATGAACACCGCTTCGGGCATGGCAAGGCCGAGGCCCTGGCCGGGCTCGGACAGTCAGTGCTGATTGCCGGCTCGTCCCTGTTCCTGCTGCGCGAGGGTATCGACAAGCTGGCCAACCCGCGTGCCCTGGAAGCGGTGGATGTCAGCATCGTGGTGATGGTGTTCTCCATCGTCATGACCCTGCTGCTGCTGACGCTGCAGAAGTACGTGGTGCGCAAGACCCGGTCCACGGCCATCGAGGCCGACTCCCTGCATTACCTGTCGGACCTGGCGGTGAACGGCGGCATCATCCTGGCGCTGGTGGCGGCGCAGGCGGGCTACCTGTGGGTGGACGGCGCCACCGGTATCATCGTCGCGGTGTTTATCCTGCGCGCGGCCTGGCAGATCGGCCATGAGGCCGCACAGCTGTTGCTGGACCGGGAAATTCCCGGCGATGTGCGCGAGGTGATTCATGCCATCGTGGCGGAGCACCCGGATGCCCTGGGCTTTCATGACCTGCGTACACGCCAGTCCGGGCGCACCCAGTTCATCCAGTTACACCTGGACATGGACCAGAACATGCGCCTGTTCGAGGCCCATGCCCTGGCCGAGAGTGTGGAGCAGAAGATCCGCGCCCGTTACCCCATGGCCGATGTCATCATCCATGAGGACCCGGTGGCCGTGTCACCCCACGTACCTGTGGATCGGGCAGGCGGTGGTGAACAGGACGACGATTGAGCGTCAGTCCAGCGCCGCCATCTTCGGTTTGAAAAACACCAGCGATGCCGGCAGCAGCGTCAGGTTGCACAGCAATGCCATGGCCATGGCCACGCCGGTGAGCACACCAAAGTAGACGGTGGGGTTGAAGCTCGACAGCGTCAGTATCGAGAAGCCGGCAATGATGGTGATGGACGTGTAGAACATCGCCTTGCCGATGGAGCCATGGCAGCGCAGCATGGCCGCCACATAGTCATTGTCGCGTGGCAACTCCTCGCGGAAGCGATGCACATAGTGGATGGTGTCGTCCACGGCGATACCCACCGTGATGGCGGCAATGGTAATGGTCATCAGGTCCAGCGGCAGCCCGATCCAGCCCATCAATCCGAGCACCAGCGATGCACTGACGATGCTGGGACCCAGTGCGATCAGTGCCACCGGCAGGCGCCGGAACAGCAGCGCCAGCATCACCAGAATGGCCAGGAACACCAGCCCCAGGGTCTTGATCTGCGAGTCGAACAGGCTCTGCAGCATGTTGTTGTAGAGCACCATGGCGCCAGTAAGATGGACCTGCTCCGGTGCCAGCCCGAATTCCGATTGCAGCGCCGTGCGCACCCGGTGGATGAATTCATCCCGCTTCAGGTTCGGGTCGGAATCAATCATGCGCACGGTGATACGGACCTGGTTGCCGTCATCAGACAGGTACGGCTTGACCATCTGGCTGCGCAGGTCGGCGGGAATGAAGCTGCCCAGCAGCATCAGCTGCATGTAACTCAGGTCACCGCCATTGAGCTTCTTCGCCACCCGGTAGGTGGTGGCCAGCGACAGCACCTTGCCGGTTTCCGGCTGTGCGCTGAGCCATTCCTCGATGGCGGTGAGCGTGGCCAGTCGCTGCGGCGTGAACCAGTAGGCATCCTCGAGGGGGTTGTCCGGCACGTCGCTGGTGTCATCGGCAAACGGATCAGCAAACGGGTCGTCGAAGCCGTCGTCGGCAGGGGCATCGAAGGGATCCGCAAACGGGTCTTCGCCACCACCGAAGTCATCCGTGGGCTGGTAGTCTGCCGGGGCGTCGATGACGATGTCCAGGGGCGTGGTGCCACCCAGCTTGCGATCGATCAGGCGCATGCCCTGGTAGATTTCCGTGTCGTCCTGGAAATAGTCGATGAAGCGGTTTTCCACCGTCAGCCGCAACATGCCGGCCACGGAGACCAGCAGCAGGACGCTGGCCAGTACCAGCACCAGACGCGTGTGGTCGCGGGTAAAGCGGCCGACGGCGGTGGTAAAGGCGCGGGTGAAGTCATGCCCGGCAACCACTGGCGGTGCTTTCAGCGGGCTCAGGAATGCCGGGAACACCAGGTAGCAGATCACCAGCGCCAGGCCGATACCGATGGTCATCATCCAGCCAAAATCCATCACCGGCTTGATGCCGCTGTATACCAGTGACGAGAAGCCCACCATGGTGGTGACGATCATGAAGAACGACGGTTGCATCATGTGCCAGGTGGTTTCCCGCACCAGCCAGCGCTGGTCCTTGTCCGGGTTCTCCTCGTGCAGCTCGCGGTAGCGCACGATCAGGTGGATGGTGATGGACATGGTGATGATCAGCAGCAGCGACACATAGTTGGAGCTGATTACTGATACCTGCCAGCTGACCCAGCCGAGCCAGCCGGACAGCCACAGGGTGGCGACACCGCAACACAGCACTGACAGCACGGCCCAGCGCGGCTGCCGGAAAATCACCAGCAGCGTCAGGATGATGAACGCCAGCACACCGACGCCGAAGGTGCGCAGGTCGCTGCGGATGAAGCTGATCATGTCAGTGGTGATCATGGGTACACCGCCGAGGAACAGGGTGGCCTGGTCGCGGTAGCCATCCATGATGCTGCGCACGGTGCTGATGCGCGCGGCGTTTTCCTGCTTCAGTTTTTCCTTGTAGTCATCGAACGCCCGCTGCGCCTGGTGGTATTCCTGTTGCTGCTGGTCGTTGAGTTCGCCCTCGCTGGCCAGGGTGGCCAGGTCGTTGCGGGCGTAGAGCAGCTCGAAGTAGCGCTCGTCACGCTCGAAACTGATCAGCAGGGCGGTGGTGCCGGCATCCGGGCTGACCAGCATGTCCTTGTAAAGCGGGTTCTCCTCGAGGAACTCCTCGCGGGCATCGGCCAGGTCCACCTCGTCATGGCGCAGCGTGCGGTAGCCGCTGGCAAGGTCGGAGAACGCCACCGGTGGCGAAAACAGCAGCGGTACATCCAGCATGCTGTAGACCGAGGCCACGCCGTCCACGGTGGCAAGCTCGTCACGCAGGCTGTCCAGGTGTGCCAGGCTGTCACGGGTAAACAGGTCGTTGTCCGGACTGTAGGCGATGATCAGGAAGTCACTGCCGCCGTAGCGTTTGGCGACTTCCCGGTAGTAGGCCAGTGCCTTGTCGTCCTGCAGCACCAGTGAATCGGCCGAGGCATCCAGGCGCAGATCACGGATGTGCCACAGCGATGTCAGTGTGACCAGCAGGAGCAGCCCCAGCCACGGCCACGGATGGCGCAGGACCAGTTTTTCATAGGCGCGGAAAACCGGGTGATGCATGGCGTGACTCCGCCGCTGGGGATAGTGGGAGAAAAACAGGGGGTGTCCGGCGCACCGGACACTCTGCTCAGAACATGGCTGCCAGTTCGGCAGCGAACTGCTTGTTGAACTTGTTGATCAGGCCGCCGGCCGGCCATACCGCCAGGGTCATCAGGCCTTCGGACCATTCTTCATGGTGGATGCGGCAGAAACCGTCACCGACGGGAATGAAGCTGAAGCGGTGCTTGAGCTTGGCACCCGGCAGGTCCAGGCCCCAGGTGATGGACTGGTCCGGTTTGACGCTGAGGATCTTCACCGGAATGGGCACAGGTGGCAGGTTGCCGATCTTGGGCATGAACACCAGGTTGGCGCCCTTGCGCCATTCGCCGCCGAACAGCTTCACCTTGTGGATCGCTGCAGACCAGTCTGCCCAGTCATCCACGCGGGTAAAGAAACGATAGGCCTGTTTGGCCGGTACCGGGGCTTCGGTGACCAGATCGGTGTAATAACGCTTGAGCATCAATGATTCCTCTTTGTCTGCATGGGGCCAGCGCAGGGCTGGCGCGGCCTGCACTGGCCGCCGGAATGGGCCCAAGATTACCGTCGCCCAGCCATTGATACCAGCGCTGCGACGGTGCGATGGGGACAATTGGTCGGCCTGTCGCATCCTGACGTTGACCCCCGCTGTGGGCTGGCCTAGCGTCATGGCCTTCAGGGAGAGGCAACCATCATGTCTGACGCACCGGGCCAGATTACCGTGCTGCCGGCGTCCGTTCTGCCGGGCCTGCTGGAGATCGCGCTGAAAAGCCGTCTCAACGTGCAGGCACTGTTCGAACGCGCGGGCATCGACGCCGACGCCATGGGCCGGCCGGACCACTTTGTCTCGCTGGACCAGCTCGACGCCCTGCTCAGCACGGCGTTTGCCGAAGCGGAAGATCCTTTCTTTGGCTTGCGCGTCGGCCAGGACAACCACTACAGCAACCTCGACCTGCTTGGAAACCTGCTTGCCACGGCCGGCAGCCTGCACGACGCCCTGCAGTGCGTGATGCGCTTCAAGGACCTGATCGTCCCCTACCTGACGTTCGAGTTGAGTGAAGCCGGGGATGCCGTGGTGTTCTCGAGCCGTGGCAGCCAGCCGCTCAATTTTCTCACCATGCGTGCCCACAACGAGGTGGTGGTGGCCACGGTGGTGGCCATTGGCCGTTCCCTGGTGGGGGGTGACCTTGACCTGCGCCGGGTCAGTTTTCGCCACCCGCAACCGGATGAGCTGGGGCCGTACACCGAGTTCTTTGCCGTGCCCATGGCATTCGACCAGCCGCGCAACGCCGTGGAGATCGGCAATCGCCATCTGCACGAGCCGCTGCCCACGGCGTTTCCCAAGTACCACCAGCGCCTGGCCGCGTTGGCGCAGCAGCAGTTGCAGCGCATCCGGCGGGCCCAGGGCATCACCGGACAGGTGCTGTCCCTGCTGCAGCAGGCAGATGATGCGTCAGTGGAGCAGGTTGCGGCACGCCTGAACCTGACCGCGCGCACCCTGCAGCGCCGCCTGCGCGCCGAGGACACCACCTTTGCGCGCCTGCGTGACCAGACCCGGCACCAGCGCGCCTGCGAGCTGCTCGGCGGCGACAGCGAGATGGCCGTCATTGCCGAGCAGCTGGGTTTTTCCGACACCGCCAACTTCTATCACGCCTTCAAGCGCTGGCAGGGCTGTACGCCCGGCGCGTACCGGCGCCAGCACGGCGGCACCTGATATGGCATGCTGACCGCAATCTGAAACCGGGGAGCAAACGATGAAGGCAGAGTGGATCCTGGCGCCGGTGCTGGCGCAGGTATTACTGGTGATACTGGTATACGTGCTCATGGGGGTGCGCAAGGCAGCCGCCGTGAAAGCACGCCAGGTGGACCGCCAGAAGGCGGCCCTGGATAACCGGGTGTGGCCGCCGCGGGTGGTACAGGTGAACAACAACATCAGCAACCAGTTCGAGGCGCCGGTGCTGTTCTATGTGCTGTGCCTGAGCCTGTTGCTGCTGGATGCGGTCTCCACTGCGGCCCTGGTGGTGGCGACCCTGTTCGTGGCCAGCCGTTACCTGCATGCCTGGGTGCATACCCATTCCAATTATGTGCCCGTGCGCATGCGCCTGTTCCTGTTTGGTGTGCTGATGCTGATGATCCTGGCCGGGCTGGCCATCAGCGCCCTGATTGGCGGTGCCGCCGGCTGAGCCCGGCCATCACGGAGGCGACGGCATGCTGTATATCTTCGAGGTCACGGTGAAGCCCGGGTTTACGGTGGACGAGTATGCCCAAGGCTGGCTCGAGGCCAGCCGCATCATCCAGCAGAACCCCGGGGCACGGGGCACCTGGCTGCACCGCAAGATCGGCGATCCGGACACGGTGCTGGCCATCGCCCACTGGGCCAGCAAGGAACAGCGCGATGCCAAGGACGACAGCCAGAGCGAGGAGGTGCGCGCCATCCTGGCGCGCCATGCGGTGCACTGCGAGTTCCGCCTGATTGGCGAGTACGAGGATGCCGACTGGCACGTCCCCCCGCCGGGCTGAATCGCCCTGCGGCAATCTGCCGCATCCCGGTTGCCGGCCTGTGCCGGTACCCTGCGCAGCGTCTCATTATCGTCTGCCGGGGAACCCTGATGAAAAAACTCCTGATCGCCGTGGCCTGCCTGTGGCCGTTTTCCGTGGCCGCCCACTGGGACGGCGCCCGTCCTGATGGCCATGCGCCCATTTCCGTGATGGGTGATCACATGCATGCCAAGGGCGAGTGGATGCTGGCCTATCGCTATATGGACATGCGCATGTCCGACCTCATTGATGGCGATGATGAACTGTCCCGGGAAGAGGCCTTTGCCCTGGTGCCCGGTGCCGGCGGCATGAACATGAAGGCCATCGGTGACGAGATGACCATGCGCATGCACATGCTGGGGGCCATGTACGCACCGTCGGACACGGTGACCTGGACCCTGATGCTGCCTTTCGTCAGCAAGCAGATGGAGATGGACAGCCGCAGCACCATGATGGGCAACACCACCGAGCGCAGCATGGAATCGGAAACGGCGGGCCTGGGTGACATCGGCATGACGGCGCTGGTGCGCCTGTGGCAGGGCGACCAGAAACGCCTGCACCTGAACCTGGGTGTGGGCCTGCCCACGGGCTCCATTGGCGAGCGCGACTTTTCCATGATGGCCGGGGAGAACATCCGTCTGCCCTATGGCATGCAGCTCGGCAGTGGCAGTGTGGAAGTGCGCCCGGGCATCACCTGGTTCCAGCAGTTTGAAAACTGGTCCTACGGTGCTCAGCTGAGCGGTCGTGTGCCGCTGGACACCAACAGCCAGGGATACCGTCTGGGCAGTCGCAAGAAGTTTACGTCGTGGACGGCGCGCAACCTCAGTGACAGCCAGTCGGTGTCCCTGTCACTGACGCACCAGCGCTGGTCGGATATCCATGGGCGTGATCGCGACCTGACGGTATCGCCGCTGATGAACGTGGGTGCCGACCCGGACAAGCAGGCCGGCTGGCGCACCCAGGTGGGGGTGGGGTACAACTTCTACGCCCGCAGAGGCGCCATCAAGGGCCACCGGTTTGCCCTGGAGTACCTGTTGCCGGTGGCGGAGAGCCGGGACGGGCCGGCCCTGTCTCTGGAGCGCACCCTGGTGTTCGGCTGGCAGAAAGCCTACGGGCCCTGAGTCGGGCCAGCGGCCGCTGCCTAGAGCATCTGGGTGGCGGCCATGGAAAAGGCCAGCACCGCACCGACAAACACCAGCACGATCATGGCCATGGCCAGGGTTTCGCCCGGTTCAGGCCGTACCGGCTGCCGGTTGATCTCGTCCACCAGCCGTTCACGCTCGTCATGGGCCTGGTGCGAGCGATTGTCTGCCGGGGGGCGGTTTTCGTGGGGTGTCTGCAGCAGTGGCGTATGCATGGTGGTCTCTCCCTGATCTGGTACTTTCAGCCTGCTCCGTTATCGCCAGAAGGTCTGTTGCAGCTGCACGGCAATGCGGTAACAGCTCATCTCCTCGTGTAACACTGTGCAACGGCGTGACCCCCTTCACGGCGCCCGCCACCCGTGTGACACTCGGTACTCAGTGTCCATGGAGGCAAGTGTCATGAGCGATCCGCAGCCACCGTCGCAGAACGTGCCGCCGGCGCCGGATGAAGACGGCCCGGAAACGGCCTTTTCCGTGCCGGCCCTGTTACTGGGTGCCTGGCAGAGTTACCTGCAGACATTGCCGGAACTGGTCCGCCACACCGGCCCGTTGGCATTACTGATTGCCGCCCTGATGGCGTTGCTGGGTGATGCCGGTGCTGGCGGCAGCAAGCTGTTCTGGGCCTGGCTGCTGTATATCCCCCTGATGCTGGTGTCGTTGCGCGTGCTGCTCGGTGAGCGCGGTGCCGAGGTTTATCGGTTGCCCTCTGTGGTGCTGTGGCGTTTTGTCCTTACCAGTCTCGCCATGGGTGTGCTGGTCAGTATCGGTTTCGCGCTACTGGTGGTGCCCGGTGTGCTGCTGCTGGCGCTGACGCTGGTGTATCCGGTGCTGTTGCTGGAAGAACGCCAGTCGCCGCTGGACGCGGTGGTCAACAGCATGGACTACAGCAAGGATGCCCTGATTCCTCTGACTCTGGGCATCGGCGTGTTGTATGTGGCCGCGCAGGTGTTGCAGCTGTTGGCCAACAGCCTGTTTGAAGTGCACCAGTTGCCGGCCGGTTTCTGGCTGATGGTCTGGCAGCTACTGTACTGGTTTGCCTCGTTCTATTTCCTCTCGGTGATGGTGGCGGTGTATCACAACCTGCCGTCATTGCACCGGCCGGTGGAAGAGGTGGACGACCTGCCCGGGGAATGAGGCGCGTGTTACTGGAAGTCCCGTGAGCGCACTTCCAGTGTCTGCAGATGATGGCTGGCGTCTTCCAGGTGGCCGGCGATCACGTGGATGATCCCTTCCGGCGTTTTCTCCAGTGTGCCCTTCAGGACCACCAGCGGGCTGGCCAGCAGTACCTGGCGGAACTGCTCCTGCAGGTCGCGCCAGATCACCACGTTGCTGTTGCCGGTTTCGTCTTCCAGGGTCATGAACATGACACCCGATGCCGTGCCCGGGCGCTGGCGATTGGTCACCAGTCCGGCCAGGCGCACGAAGCGACCATGGGGTAACTGCTTCAGTGCACGCGCTGTCTGGCAGCGACTGAAGGGGGGCAGGTGGCGCAGCAGGGCGAGGGGGTGACGGCCCAGTGTCAGGGACAGGTGGCGGTAGTCGGCCAGCATGGTGTCGCATTCACTGGGGGCATCCAGGGCCACGCCGTCGCGCAGTGACCCCTGGCGTTCATGTGCCAGCAGCGGCCGTGCTTCCTGGATACCCTGCATTTCCCAACTGGCCTGGTGGCGGTGCCCGCCCAGTCGCGGCACGGTGTTGCCGGTCACCAGGCAGTCCCGTTCATGCGGATTGAGGGCGGCACGTTCGCAAAGATCCTGCAGTGACTGGAACGGCGCCTGCGTGCGTGCATTGACCAGCCGCCCGGCAGCGTCCTCGTTAAACCCCTTTATCTGGCGCAAGCCCATGCGCAAGGCCGGCTGCACTCCCAGCGCCACGCGGGTGCGGTCTTCCAGGGTGTAGTCCCAGTGGCTGTGATCGACATCCGCCGGCCGCACTTCAATGCCATGGCGGCGGGCATCCTGGATCAGTTGTGATGGCGAGTAGAAGCCCATGGGCAGGCTGTTGAGCAGGCCACAGTAGAAGGCGCTGGTGTGGTGGCGCTTGAGCCAGGCCGACAGGTACACCAGCAGGGCGAAGCTGGCGGCGTGGGATTCCGGAAAGCCGTAACCGCCGAAGCCCTTCATCTGCTCGAAGATGCGTTCGGCATAGTCCTGGTCATAGCCATTGGCAAGCATGCCGCCGATGACTTTCTTCTGGAACTGCAGCAGTTCACCACTCTTGCCCCAGCGCGCCATGGCACGGCGCAACTGGTCGGCCTCGCCGCCGGAAAACCCGGCTGCCACCATGGCCAGCTGGATCACCTGTTCCTGGAAAATGGGAATGCCCAGTGTGCGTGACAGCACGCCGTGGATACGGGCATCGGGATAGTCGATCTTTTCCTGGCCGTGGCGACGGCGCAGGTACGGGTGCACCATGTCACCCTGGATCGGCCCGGGACGGACAATGGCCACCTCGATCACCAGGTCATAGAAGGTTTCCGGGCGCAGCCGCGGCAGCATGTTCATCTGCGCGCGCGATTCCACCTGGAACACGCCAACACTGTCGCCCTTGCTGAGCATGGCGTAGGTGGCCGGGTCCTCCGGCGGAATGTCCTGGATGGCCAGCGGTGTGTCGCGGTAGCGGTTTACGTCGGTGAGCATCTTGCGGATGGCGGTGAGCATGCCCAGCGCCAGCACATCCACTTTCATCAGGCCCAGTGATTCCAGGTCGTCCTTGTCCCACTGGATGATGGTGCGCTCGGCCATGGCGGCGTTTTCCACCGGCACCAGGGTATGCACCGGGTCGCGGGTGATGACAAAGCCGCCCACATGTTGCGACAGGTGGCGCGGGAAGCCGAGCAGGTCCACCACCAGTTGCTGGTACCACCGCGCCAGGCGTGAGTCGGTGAGACCGGCTTCGGCAAACCGCTCTGGCAGCTTGTCCGGCCTGTCCCACCAGGCCAGGTGCTTGCTGATCTGCGCCACCCGTTGCGCCTCGATGCCCAGCGCCCGGCCGACATCGCGGATGGCCGAGCGCAGCCGGTAGCTGATCACGGTGGCGGCCAGGGCCGCGCGGTCGCGGCCGTACTTGCTGTAGATGTACTGGATCACTTCTTCGCGCCGCTCGTGCTCGAAATCCACATCGATGTCCGGCGGCTCGTCGCGTTCCCTGGAGATGAAACGCTCGAACAGCAACTGGCTGCGTGATGGATCCACCTCGGTGATATGCAGGCAGTAACACACCGCCGAGTTGGCGGCCGAGCCGCGCCCCTGGCAGAAGATGTTGCGGCTGCGGGCAAAGGCGACGATGTCGTATACGGTGAGGAAGTAATACTCGTACTGCAGCTCGCGGATCAGCGCCAGTTCCTTGTCGATCAGCGTGCGGATGGCGGCGGGCACCCCTTCGGGCCAGCGCTCGCGGGCACCGTCTTCCACCAGTGCGCGCAGGTAGGCGGCCGGGGTCATGGTCTCCGGCACCACTTCCTGCGGGTACTGGTAGCGCAGTTCATCCAGCGAGAAAGTGCAGCGTTCGGCAATGGCCAGGGATTCCGCCAGCAGGGCAGGCGGGTAGATCTGCTGCAGTCGCTTCAGCGGGCGCAGGTGGCGTTCCTGGTTGGGGAAACGGCGCGAACCCAGTTGCTGGATGGGCACACCCAGGCGGATGGCGGTGAGCACGTCCTGCAGTGGCTGGCGGGCAGCCTCGTGCATGTGCACGTCGTTCACCGCCACCAGGGGCAGGCCATGATCGTCAGCGAGCTGGTACAGGTACTGGTAACGCTGCTGGTCATCGCCATCCTGCAACAGGGCGCAGCCAATCCACAGGCGATCAGGGAACAGCGGCTGCAGGGCACCCAGGTGCTGGCGGTCCGGGCCGTTGTCACCGCCGGGCAGGAGGATCGCCAGGCAATGACGCACCTGACGCTCGATGTCGGCCAGTTGCAGGTCATAGTGGCCCTTGCCGGTGCGCCGCCGGGCCCGGGTAATGAGCCCGGACAGTTCGGCATAGCCCGCCCGGTCCGGGGCCAGCAGGACCAGTGTGGCTGCTGTGGCCGTGGCGTCGGCTTCCTGCCCGCCGATGGGCACGGCAAAGCGGCTGCCGATGATCAGCTGGATATCCAGGTCGCGGCCAGCCTGGTGGGCGCGCACCACACCGGCCAGGCTGCAGTGGTCGGTAATCGCCAGGGCCCGGTAGCCCAGGGCCGCCGCCTGGCAGACCAGTTCCTCCGGCTGGCTGGCGCCGGTGAGGAAGGTGAAGCTGGTGGTGACGGTCAGTTCGGCAAACATCGCTCACCCGTGGCTGGTTGCCGTGTGTTCACGGTGATGAAGGCCGTGGCTGGCCAGTGGCCACGGGGCCGGCCAGAATACTGTACAAATAGACAGTATTTCAAGCGCCCGCTTGCCGGCAGGGACAGGCCAGGCCAAGGACAGGAAAGCCAGGGACAGGAAAGCGCCGCTGATAGCGTCCTGGCCTTGCATCACCCTGGTGGCGCCGTAATGATGGTGAGGGCCTGAGGGAACAGGCAATGGACAGCAATAAGGAGCCCCACATGAGTACCGATTCGACGCAGACCGTCACCGATGTGTATGCCACCCCGGAGAGTCGGGTCAGCACCACGGACAGCCCCCTCGACTACGCCGGTTTCTGGATCCGGGTCGCGGCCCTGCTAATCGACTATGTGGTGTTGATGATCCCGATGATGATCGTCACCGCGGTGCTTTATTCCATCGACAGCACCGGCCTGGTTGCCAACCTGGTCACCATCCCTGCCATGTGGCTGTACTTCGCCCTGATGGAAAGCGGCAGCGGCCAGGCCACGCTGGGCAAGCGCGCTGTGGGCCTCAAGGTGGTGGATATCAACGGTGAACCGATCGGCTTCGGCAGGGCCACCGGGCGTTACTTCGCCAAGATCATTTCTGCGCTGGTGTTCTACCTGGGTTTTATCTGGGTGGGGTTCGACAGCCGCAAGCAGGGCTGGCATGACAAGATGGCCGGCACCCTGGTGGTGCGTCGCTGAGTGCGGTTGCCCGCCACAAAAAAGGCCCCAACCGGGGCCTTTTTTGCAATGGCGTGTTGCCCCGGTTCAGGCGGAGGCAAGCATCGGCAGCAGGATGGCGGCAGCGATGCCCAGCCCGGCAAAGATCAGCGGCATAAAGGCCAGGATGACAACGCCAGTGGGGTTTTCATTCGGCGCCGGGCCAAAGCGGTTGCGCCCGTGCGTGCCGGGGGCGAACAGCAGGTAAAGCGAGAACAGTGCATTGACCAGCGGCACCAGCATCAACAGCAACAGCCAGCCGGAGCGGTCCAGGTCATTCAGGCGCCGGCGTGACATGCCCAGGGAAAAAACAATGATAACGGCGTACAGCGCCCAGAAAATCACCCCGGTGGTGCCCTGGTTGAATGCCTTCGGGTCGTTCATCAGCGCCTGTGTATCACCAAGGCCCACCAGCACAAGGCCAAACACGGCATAGAACATCAGGCCCAGGGCCATGTTGTAGGCCATCCAGCGCAGGCGACCGATGCGCCCGGACAGGGACAGGAAGCGTGGCTGGTAAAACTCGGCTTCGGCATCGCTGATGATGTGGGCGCCGGGGGTCTGGTAATGGTCGCTCATGGAAAGGCCTTTTGTTGTTGTCATGCGAACTGTCATTTAACCAGCGGCCTGCAGGCGTCACAAGGCAGTTTATTGAACACCCCCGGCAAGAGTCCCTAACGCTTGCGCCGTTGCCTGCGCCTGCAATTCGCGGCAGTCTCGAGGTATTGCCAAGGGACCTTTCGTGTCCGGGTGTCACCGGGGAGTTGTTATGGCCATGCCATCGCTGTTTCGTGCTTCGCTGTCGCGGGAGATCCGTGACTGGGAAGAAGAGCAGCTCATCAGCGCCGAGCAGGCCGCGCAATTGCGCGCCCGTTATGGTCTTTCAGTGGATGACCGCGCCGCATCGCTGGGCTATATGGTGCTCAGTGGGCTGGCGATCCTGTGTGCCGGACTGGCGTTGCTGCTGGTTATCAGCCACAACTGGGATGAGATTCCCCGTGTTGTGCGAATGGGTGCGCTGATCCTGCTCACTGCCGGGCTGAACCTGCGTGGTGTGCAGCAAGTGGCGCGAGGCCTGCGCGACAGCGGTGTGCGCTGGCTGTTTGCAGGCGGCCTTGCCTACGGCGCATCCATCATGCTGATCGCGCAGATCTACCACCTCGGCGAACATTTTCCCGATGGCCTGTTCTGGTGGGCCCTGGGTGTGCTGCCGCTGGCGCTGCTGTGTGGCAGCCGGCTGTTGCACCTGCTGCAACTGGGGCTGGCAACCCTGTGGTTGCTGACGCAGGCCGAGTACGGGTTGGCCTGGAGCTACCCGCTGTTCCTGGCCGCCACGGGCTGGCAGCTGATGCGCCTGCCACCCCTGCGTGCCTTGCTGGCACTGTGGCTGTTCGGCCTGTTTGCCTGGACCCAGCTGGCGTTCAGTCACTGGCTGGGCAAGCACTGGCTGTGGTCCATGGATGCCGCCCACCTGGTGGTGCACACCGGCCTGGCCCTGGTGCTGTTCACCGTCACCCAGCGCCTGGCCACCCATGCCGACAGTCACTGGCGTGAGGCCGGTGCCTGGCTGCAGCACTGGCTGGTGCGCGCGGCGGTGGGTGCCATGCTGTTGTTCAGCTTTGCCGATACCTGGGATTACTACATCACCCACATGCACAAGGTGGGCGCGCCGGCACTGATCCTGTTCCTGCTCGCCGACCTGGTGCTGGTGTGGCTAGCGCGGGCGTTGTCACCGACACGGCTGGTGACCCTGGTGCTGGTGGCCGGTACCGCCAATGTCATGGTGCTGGGCGGCTTCCTGCTGCCGGACAGTGACACCATTCATGTGCTGATGGCGGTGCTGGTGAACCTGTTCCTGCTGGCGCTGGGTATCCGGCTGATCGTGCGCGGGCTGGAGATCCGTGTTGGTGAGTTGTTCTACTCCGGCGTAGTGCTGTTGCTGCTGCTGGCGTTGATGCGGTACCTCAACCTGATTGGTGATTACCTCGGCAGTGCCCTGCTGTTCCTGGTCGCCGGCGGTGTACTGTTTGCCGCCGCGCGTTACTGGCAGCGCAGTGCCAGTGCCCGGCTGGAAAAGGAGGACGCGGCATGAACGACATCAAACAGGGCGGTCATGGAAAACGTTTTCTGGTGCCGGCCCTTCTGCTGGTGGTGCTGGCCCAGGTACTGGTGCTGGTGGGTGAATGGGCCGTGGCCCACTACCCGATCTGGAAGGGTGAGCCCCTGCGCCTGCGGGTGCAGCCGGTGGACCCGCGTGACCTGTTCCGCGGCAACTATGCCCGGCTCGATTATGACCTGTCGCCGTTACCCATGGAGCTCGGTGAGGGGCATTTCGACAAGGGCGATGTGGTCTATGTGCGCCTCACCGAAGCCGGCGATGGCGGATGGCGGGCGGCGTCCATTCATGCCCGGCCGCCGGCTGAGAAGCCGTTCCTGCGCGCTCGCATCAAGCGGGTCAGTTCCGGGGAGTATCGCGAATTCACCGGCATGGACGACGACGGAAAACCGCAGTACGAACGCTTGTCACTCACCGGGGCCTACCACCTGCGCTACGGCATCGAGGCCTGGTTTGCGCCGAAGCTGAAAGCGCAGCAACTCGAGCGTGACCTGCGCCAGGGTGGCTGGGCCGTGCTTAGTGTGGCCGACAGCGGTCGTGCCGCACTGGTCACCGTGGAGCCGGATAACCCGGCACCGACGGGTGAGGCAGGCGATGACTGAAGCGGTGATTCTGCTGCACGGCCTGGGCCGGTCGGCAGTGGCCATGTTGCCCATGGCCTGGCGTTTGCGCCGGGCCGGTTACACGGTGATCAACCAGGGTTATCCGTCGCGGCGCCATTCGGTACAGGCCCTGGCCAACCAGACCCTACCAATGGCACTGGAGAAAGCCCAGGCGACATCGCCGACGAAGATTCATTTCGTCACCCATTCCATGGGCGGCATCCTGTTGCGTTGCTGGTTGCAGGCACACCCTTTGCCGCGTCCGGGACGTGTGGTGATGCTGGCGCCGCCCAACCAGGGCAGTGAGCTGGTGGACCACGTGCGTCGCATTCCCCTGTTTGAAAAGATCATGGGGCCGGCCAGCGTGCAGCTGGGTACGGGCGATGACAGCGTACCGCGCCAGCTGGCGCCGGTGGATGCCGAGATCGGGGTGATTACCGGCACGCGCCGTTATTCGCCATGGCTGGATCCGCTGTTTGGCGACCAGCACGACGGCAAGGTCAGCGTGCACAGCGCGCGCCTTGCCGAGATGACAGATTTTCGTGTGATGGATGTGGGGCATACCTTCATCATGGCCGATAGCGCAGTGACGCAAGAGGTGCTGCATTTCCTGCGCCATGGGTGTTTTATGCCGTCTGCGGGTTGACCGGGCCAGTGCGGGGTTCGCGGCGTACACGCCGCTCCTACGGTCCATCTTTCCTGGCACGGTTTTACCTGCAGGAGCGGCGTGTACGCCGCGAACCTTTCATGCCGGCAGGGCACGGCTACGGGGCCCTCACCCCAACCCCTCTCCCCGAGGGAGAGGGGCTCAACGTGGCTCTCCCGGCGGGACAATACCTCAACGCTCCTCTGGAGGGTCCCCTCTCCCTCGGGGAGAGGGACAGGGTGAGGGCAACGGCCCGGGACCTTTCACCCCAACCCCTCCTCCGGGGGGAGGTGGCTTCAATGTTTGTCTGGGGCTTTCCCGGCGGCGGGACAAGACCCCAACGCTCCTCTGGAGGGTCCCCTCTCCCTCGGGGAGAGGGACAGGGTGAGGGCGCTGGCAGGCAAGCAGTGACTGGAATGGCACCGGCTATACACATTCAGAACAACCCATGCAGGAACCAGCGCTTCTGCGTTTCATCGCGATAAATCCAGCAACACAACCCGGACGGATGGCGTGCCACCCGGTAGCGGCGCAGTTGTTTGTGGTCCCACCAGTGGCTGCTGATGCGTTCTTCCCGGTAGAACATGTCCAGCGCCTGTTGCTGCAGGAACAGCACGCCGTCCTTTTCGCGCAGCGGTTGCGGTGTTTCCAGCAACCATAATGGCCGTTCCTGGAACGCGGGCGCGTCCGGGAACGGGTTGGCTTTTTTCAGTTGCTGGGGATGCATGTCCTGCTGCTGTTGTTCCGGCAAGCTGTTGTCCTGCGGTTGCGGCATGGACAGGCGCAGCCCCGGCAGGCTGGCGAGCTTGTCGAGGAGTTCGCGATGATCGGGGCGTGCATCCGGGTCCGGGAACAGGGTGTCGCTGCCGGCCTCCAGTGGTACCAGGCGGGCGCAGTCCAGGCGTAACTGCAACGCCGGTGCGGTGAGCCGGGCCTGCTCCAGTTGCCGGCGTGTCAGCAGCAACCAGGTGTGACGGTCGTTGTCGGTCTTGCTGCGGCGGATGATCAGTGTCTGCTGATGGCCATTGATGTCGGTGAGTTGCCAGCGCAGGGCCCGCACTTCGCACTGGCGCCGTTGCAGGAATCGCATCAGGTCACCGAGTAGCCGCTGCATGGGAAACAGCAGGGCATCGACACTGTGCAGCGGCTCGGCGAACTCCAGTTGCTGGCAGAAACGGGCCAGCGGCGTGACCGGTTCCAGCGGATGCGGACGCTCACCGGTGAGCTGCTCCAGCCACAACAGCAGTGCCTTGCCGGTGCGTTTGCCCAGGGCACTGCGGGGCAGTGCCAGCAGTTCGCCCAGGGTGCGAAAACCCGGTGCCTGCAGTTTTTCAATTTCCCGCGCCGGACGGCGCAGCTGTGACAACGGCAGGGAAGCCAGCGCGGCCAGGCAATGGTGTGCGTCCAGTGGCTGTTCCGGGTCATGGTTCGGTCGCTCATTCACTGGCAGGAAGGTGGCATGCAACGCCGCCAGCGGTGTGTGGCCCAGGGCCAGCTCAAAGACATAACCGGCAGCAGCCAGGTCAGCGCGGGCATGGGCCAGCAGGGTGGGCAGGCCGCGAAACAGCTTCAGGCAGCCGCCGATTTCCAGCAGCAGGGCATCTTCGGGCCACACACACACCTGGGGTGTCAGGTGCAGCAGCCGCTGCGCCAGCGCGGCCAGCGCCTGCTGTTCGCGCTCAGGCACCCGTTCCAGCAGACGCAGTTCGTCACACAGCGCCTGGGCCGTGGTTACCTTCATGCCGGCATGGATGCCTGCCGCCTGTGCCGCCGCATTGGCCAGCAACACCTGATGGCGCTGGCTGATAGCACAGGGCGCACCGCTGTCCGGGTCGGCGCGCAGCAGGGCATCCAGCGGTAGCTCCGGCAGGCGGATGGCCAGCCAGAGCAGGGCGGGTGCAGTGGGGGAGTTAGTGCTGTCCATATGGACAGTATAGACCTCAGGTAAACCCCGGCAAAGGCATCACCGTATTCCGCTGGCCTGCAGGAGCGGCGTGTACGCCGCTCCTGCGGGGGCCCTCACCCTGTCCCTCTCCCCGGGGGAGAGGGGGCCCGTACCTCGGGCGTTTGCAGCGGGCCCGTACGTTCGGCGTTGACAGGGGAGCCGTGCGTCCGGTTTTAGCCCCTCTCCCTGTGGGAGAGGGGTTGGGGTGAGGGCCCACGACTACCTGATGTGCGCGGCCCGCAGTTGCCGGGCGGCGGCCACCATGTTTTCCAGTGCCGGGGTGACTTCCTCCCAGCGGCGGGTTTTCAGGCCGCAATCCGGGTTGACCCACAGTCGCTCGGCGGGGATGCGTTCTGCTGCCTGGGTCATCAGCGCCACCATGTGTTCGGCGTCGGGAATGTTGGGCGAATGGATGTCATACACGCCGGGGCCGATCTCGTTCGGGTAGCGGAAGTCATCAAAGGCATCCAGCAGTTCCATCTGCGAGCGGGACGTCTCGATGGTGATGACATCGGCATCCATGGCGGCGATGGCGGCCATGATGTCGTTGAATTCCGAATAGCACATATGGGTGTGGATCTGTGTCCGGTCGGCGACGCCGTTGGCCGCAATGCGGAATGCCTGCACCGCCCAGTCCAGGTAACCGGCCCATTGCGAGCGCCGTAACGGCAAGCCTTCACGCAGGGCGGCCTCGTCAATCTGGATGATGTTCACCCCGGCCGCTTCCAGGTCCAGCACTTCCTCACGGATGGCCAGCGCCAGCTGGTAGCAGGTGTCGGCGCGTGGCTGGTCATCACGCACGAACGACCAGTTGAGCAATGTCACCGGGCCGGTGAGCATGCCTTTCAGGGGCTTGTCCGTGAGTGACTGGGCATAGCGGATCCATTCCACCGTCATGGCGTGCGGCCGGCTGATGTCGCCAAACAGGATCGGTGGTTTGACGCAGCGCGAGCCGTAGGACTGTACCCAGCCAAAACGACTGAAGGCATAGCCGTCCAGCTGTTCGCCGAAGTACTCCACCATGTCATTGCGCTCCGCTTCGCCATGCACCAGCACATCCAGGCCCAGTTTTTCCTGGGCGGCCACGCTGTGGGCAATCTCGGTGCGCATGGCGTCGTGGTAGGCGTCCTTGTCCAGGGTGCCGTGGCGGTACTGGTAACGCGCCCGGCGAATCTCTTCGGTCTGCGGGAACGAACCGATGGTGGTGGTGGGCCAGGCCGGCAGCTGCAGGTGTGCGGCCTGTTGCGCAGCGCGTTGCGGGTAGCCACTGCGGCGCTCGCCGAGGGCCGGGGTGATGGCCGCCACGGCGGAACGTACTGCCGGATTGTTGACCCGGGTGGATTGCTGGCGTGAGGCAATGGCAGCGCGGTTGTCCGCCAGTGCCGGGGCGACACTGTCACGGCCCTGGTTGAGGGCGCTGGCAAGCAGGGCCAGTTCGTCCAGCTTCTGCAACGCAAAGGCGAGCCAGCTACGCAGTTCGTCATCCAGCGTGGTTTCCCGCGACAGGTCCACCGGCACATGCAACAGCGAGCAGGACGGCGCCAGCCAGAGCCGGTCGCCAAGACGCTCTGCAATGGGCTCAAGCCAGTCGAGGACGGCGCCCAGATCCGTCTTCCAGATATTGCGGCCATCAATGACACCCAGCGACAGCACCCGATGGGACGGCAGCAGGTTGAGCAGTGGCTGTACGTCATCGCGTCCGCGCACGGCGTCCAGGTGCAGGCCGGCCACCGGCAGGTGGGCGGCCAGGTAGCGGTTGTCATCCAGGCCGCCGAAGTAGCTGGCCAGCAGGATCTTTACCGGCGCACTTTTCAGCTGGTGATAGGCGACATTGAAGGCATGGCTCCAGTCCGCGTCCAGGTCGGTGACCAGCAGCGGTTCATCCACCTGCACCCAGTCGGCGCCATGCTGGCCCAGGGTGACGAGCAGTTCGGCATAGACATCCAGCAGCGCCGGCAGCAGGTCCAGCGGGTTGCTGTCGTCCTTCGCCTTGCCCAGCGCCAGGTAGGTGACCGGGCCGATGATCACCGGCTTGGCGTTGATGTTCAGCGCCCTGGCCTCGCGCAGCTGTTCGAGCAGGCGCGAGGCATCCAGCGAGAATGCGGTATCGGCGGTGAACTCCGGGACGATGTAGTGGTAGTTGGTGTCGAACCACTTGGTCATCTCGCCGGCGGCAATGGCGCAGCAGGCCTGATCGTCCGTGGCGGCCGAGCGGCCCCGGGCGATGCGGAAGTAGTTGTCCAGCGGCTCGCCGTCAAAACCCTGTGCCCGTGCCGGCAGGTGGCCCAGGGTCAGGCTCATGTCGAGCACCTGGTCGTAGAAGGAAAAATCGCCCACCGGTACCCGGTCGAGGCCGGCCTGTTGCTGCCAGTGACGCTGGCGCAGTTCGGCGCCGGCCCGTTGCAGGTCCGCCAGGGAACTCTCGCCCTTCCAGTACTGTTCGAGCGCGATTTTCAGCTCGCGGCGCGCACCGATGCGGGGGAAACCAAGGTTATGGGTAAGGGCCATGACTGCAATTCCTGTTGTCTGTTATCCGGTGACCAGTAGCCGGTGAGCGAAACCGGGTGATCAATGGCAGGCATGGTAGGAACGGCATAACATGAAGTAAAATGATCAATATTCAGAAAACAATCTATATGGTTCATGTATGTCATTCCTCGATCGTCACCACCTGTCCATCATTCGCGAAGTGGACCGCCAGGGTTCCCTCACCGCCGCCGCCGGGGTGCTGTGCCTGAGCCAGTCGGCGCTGAGCCACACCATGCGCAAGCTTGAGCAGCAGCTGGGCACGCCGGTGTGGCTGCGCGAAGGGCGCAGCCTGCGCCTGACCCAGTCCGGTGAATTCCTGCTGGCGGTGGCCAACCGGGTGCTGCCGCAACTGGAGCTGGCGGAGCAACGCCTGGCCCAGTTCGCCCAGGGCGAGCGTGGCACCCTGCGCATCGGCATGGAGTGCCATCCCTGTTACCAGTGGCTGCTGAAGGTGGTGTCGCCGTACCTGGACCAGTGGCCGGACGTGGACGTGGACGTGCGCCAGAAATTCCAGTTCGGCGGCATCGGTGCCCTGTTCGGTTATGAGATTGACCTGCTGGTAACGCCCGACCCGTTGCACAAGCCGGGCCTGGTGTTCGAGCCGGTGTTCGATTACGAGCAGGTGCTGGTGGTGGGCCAGGATCACCCGCTGGCGGGCAAGACCCATGTGCTGCCGGCGGATCTCGCCAGCGAGGTGTTGATCACCTATCCGGTGGCGCCGGAGCGGCTGGATATCTTCAGCCAGTTCCTGCAGCCCGCCGGTGTCGGGCCGCGCCAGCACAAGACCAGCGAGACCACGGACATCATGCTGCAGATGGTGGTCAGTGGCCGCGGTGTGGCGGCGTTGCCGCGCTGGCTGGTGCAGCAGTACGCCGACACCTTGCCGTTGGTGCCGGTGCGGCTGGGCAAGGCCGGCATCGACAAGCAGATCTGGCTGGGTGCCCGCGAGGGCGACCTGTCGGTGGATTACCTGCGGGCCTTCATTGACCTGGCCCGCGCAGGGGCGGGCCAGGCAACGTCGGGCTGACAGGACGGCTCAGGCGGTGATGTTGTTGACCCGCGGCCGCTCGCGGAACAGCTGGTCCATCTCGCCCTGATAGTAGGCTTCCACGCGTGGGTTCATTACCGCCTTCCACAGCGGCGGCACCAGTGCTAGCACATACATGGCAGCGTAACCGCCGGGCAGCTGGGGGCTGTCCTCGTAATGGCGCAGCACCTGATAGCGGCGCTTGCCGTAGGCATGGTGGTCGCTGTGGCGTTGCAGCTGGAACAGCGCCAGGTTGGTGAGGAAGTAGTTGGAGTTCCAGCTGTGCGCCGGGGTGACGCGTTCGTACTTGCCGTTGTCCAGCAGGCGACGGTGCAGGCCGTAGTGCTCCACATAGTTGATCACTTCCAGCGTGCTGCCGGCCACCAGGCCCACCAGCAGGAAGAACACCAGGCCTTGCCAGCCCCACAGCAGGAAAAAACTGGCAGCAAACAGGACGCTGATGGCGTACCACCAGATCAGTTCATTGTGCACGGAGAACGCCTTCAGGCCCTTGCGGCGCAGACGCTGCGCTTCCAGCTGCCAAGCGGTAACAAAGTTGTGCGCGAGTGCTTTCGGCAGGAAATTCCAGACACTCTGGTTAAACTGCGCCGAGGCACCGTCATCGGGTGTGGCCACGAACACATGGTGGCCGCGAATGTGCTCCACCTTGAAGCCGGCGTAACAGACGCTGGACAGCAGTAGCCCGCCAAACCAGTTCTCAAGGCGCTCGTCCTTGTGCACCAGCTCATGGGCCAGCACGATGGCAATGGCGCCGCCCAGCGTGCCGATGGACAGCACCCAGCCAATCATACCCAGCAGGCCGTAATCCGCCGTGGCAAAAATGTGCCCGGCAAAGTAGAGCACACCGAGCCAGACGCAGCCGAGGATCAGCGGGAAGGCGCGGTAGATCTTCTCCTGGGTCAGGGCCGGCACCTCGGTTTTCTCGTCCGGGTTGGTGGGGTCCTTGCCGACCATGTAATCGAGCAGCGGGATGATGCCGAACACGGTGAAGTAGATGGCCCAGGCCCAGTAGTCCTGGGTGCCGGTGTCACGGCCGCCATAGGCAGCAATGGGCAGGATCGGCAGTACCGCGATCCAGAACAGCAGGAAGCCCCATTTCTTCAAGGCCGCCATGATGCGGGGGTTGAGGTGCTCGAGCATGGTGTGGTCCTCGCCAAAGTGATTGAGTAAAAAGGCGCCAGCAGCGCTAACGATTACATCCTCTGATGTAACAGTTTTGGATGTATTGATTTGGATCAACAAAGTGGTGGCGGCGGTGGGCGTCGCGAATGGGCGAGTAAAGCGTTACAAAACAGTGAGATAGAGTTCCCGTGTGGCTCACCGCGAGCAGGTCTGCAATAGCCTCTGTCCCGGCCACGGCAGCGCTGGTGGGGGCGCACACACGTGCCCTGTCAGCCGGCCGAATCGCCGGGCTCAGCCACCGTAGCGTGGTGCCAGTTCGGCGATGACGATGGCGGCCTGTTCGCTGTCGATACGGAATTTGCGTTTCAGGTCGAGCGCCAGCAAGCGTGCCAGGCGCTCGCCGACCAGGGGCACATCCACGTTGATCCGGAAATCGAGGGTCATCTCCGCACCGCCGGTGTTGTCTGCCAGCACCATGTCACAGGTAATGCGTGCGGGTACGCCGGAGAGCCGGATATCGATATGTCCGCTCTTGCTGCTGCGGTCCCAGTCGTCCGACTGGACCAGTGTCAGGGTGGTGGGCAGGATGCGCCGGGCAAAGGCGGGTATCTCGGCCAGGCGCACCTGGCGTTCCACGGTGATATGTGACCGGTCGCCGTCGTGTTCATACGCCAGCACCCGAATATTTTCCGCGCCGCAGCGGCGGTACTTTTCGGTGAAGAAATCCTGGTCGGCAAACACCTGCACGACAATGTCCGCGGGCCAGGGGTAGCTGTTGTGCAGGGTGAATTGCATGCCTGCTTCCCGGGCGTATGGTGTATTGGAAGAGTGGCTTGCCGGTGGCCTGCTGTCCAGCAGCCGGATGCACGGCAGGCCGGCCTGGCAACACGGCATTGACGAGCGGTGGCGGTACACTGGTGGTCACGGGCAAGATCATCGACATCCTGAAGGAGTGAGAGGCTATGGCGGGTATCCGTTGTCTGGTTGCACTGCTGGCGCTGCTGGTGGGCGCTGCCCAGGCGTATCAGCTGGAAAAAGTCGGCAGCATCAATGGCATTCCCTGGGGCATGGCGTTCCTGAATGACACCGAGATGCTGGTCACGGCCCGGGAAGGGCAGCTCTATGTCCTCAATACCAGAACCGGCAGCCGCGAGACCGTGAGCGGCGTGCCGGCGGTGCATGCCAAGGGCCAGGCCGGCCTGCTGGATGTGGCCATCCCGGCGGACAGCGACTGGATCTACTTTACCTATGCCGCCAGCAACGATGACGGGTTTGGCGTCACCACGCTGGCCCGGGCGCAGCTGGCGGGCACGGCGATCCGCAAGTGGCAGGTGCTGCTTTACACACAATCCGGTACCGACACCGGGCGTCACTTCGGCAGCCGCATTGCCTTTGATGGCAACGGCCATGTGTTCTTCAGCCTCGGTGACCGGGGCGTGCGCGAAAACGGCCAGGACCTGACCACCCATGCCGGCAGCATCCTGCGCCTGAACCTGGATGGCTCGGTGCCCGCCGATAACCCGTTCGTGGGCCGTGACAATGTGCTGCCAGAGATCTGGAGTCTTGGTCACCGCAACCCGCAGGGGATGTTTTTTGATGATGACACCGGTGAGCTGTGGGCCATCGAACATGGCCCGCGCGGGGGCGACGAGATCAACCTGATCAAGCCCGGCCGCAATTACGGCTGGCCGGTGGTTTCCCAGGGCAAGGAATACTGGGGGCCGCTGGATGTGGGCGAAGCAAAGAGCAAGCCCGGCATGGAAGATCCGGTCAAAGTCTATATTCCTTCCATCGCCCCCAGCGGTCTGGTGCGGTACCGCGGCGACAAGTTTCCCGAATGGCAGGGCGACCTGTTCAGTGGCGCCATGAAACTCAAGCACCTGAATCGAGTGACGCTGGATGACAACGGCCAGGCCGTGGCCGAGGCGCGTTTGCTTGCCGAGCTGAACCAGCGCGTGCGCAACGTGATCGAGGGACCGGCAGGGTATCTGTACGTGGCCACCGATGACGGCAGCATTTACCGGATTGTCCCGGATAACTGAATCGGCGCTTGGCGGGCTGGGTGGTTCATGGCTCGGCGCGGGTGTGATTCGGGGGCGTCGGGGCGTGTTTCAGGGATGTCGGGTTCGCGGCGTACACGCCGCGAATCTTTTCAGTGTGGCAATGCTGTTGCTATTCACCCCGCCTGCTTGATCGACACCACGTTCGAGTCCGTGCCGTCACTCTGGTCACTGAAGCGATCAAAGAAGATCTGCGCCGGGGCGATGCCCAGGGCTTTCAGTTTTTCCATGCAGGTATCGATCATCACCGGCGGGCCGCACAGGTAGGCCTGGTGGCCGGCGGCATTCTCTGCCGTGATGGCATCGGCCAGCCAGCCGCGCTTGCCTTTCCAGTCGCTGTCCTGCGGCTCGTCCGAGAGCACCGGGGTGACGGTGAAATCGGCGCGCCATTTTTCCCCGAGTGCGTTCAGCTCACCCAGGTAGTACAGGTCTTCCTGGCGACGGGCACCAAACAGCAGCTGTACCGGGCGCGTATCCTGGCCGCTTTTCAGCGCCCCTTCCAGGATGGCGACGATGGGCGACAGGCCCGAGCCACCGGCGAGGCAGACAATGGGGCTGCTGTCTTCGCGCAGGGTGCAGTCACCGGCGACGGTGGAGAGGGTGACGGCCTTGCCCAGGTTGTCGGCATCGGTGAGCCAGTGGCTCAGGTTGCCGCCGGGAATCTTGCGCACGAAAAACGACACGGCCCGGTCACCGCCGTCACTCACGGCATGGGCAAAGGAATAACAGCGTGCCGGCAGGCTGGCGTTTGCCGGCGCCACCGAGGCGTATTGCCCGGGACGATACGTCACCGTGTTGTCGAGATTGAGGTGCACTTCGGCAATGTCATGGGTGAGCCAGTGGATGCTGGTCAGTGTGCCGGGCACGGCGGGTGAGCCGGCCTCGGGCATGCGCACCACCAGTTCCGATTTGGGGATGCTCTGGCAGCCGAGGATATAGCCCGACTGCAGCTCCTCGGCGCTGAGCAGGTAGCTCTTGTCGGTAAGCTCTTTCACCTTGCCGCTCACCAGCTGGCACTTGCAGCTGGCGCAGCCGCCCACCTTGCAGCTGTAGGGAAAGTCGATGCCTTCACGCAGCGCGGCGTTGAGCACGGTTTCCTTCGGCTCCGTGGTGAACGACTTCACCGTTTCGCCGTTGTCGTCCACCAGCGTGACCTGTTGTGGCTTGGCTTTCAGAAAACCGAACATGGCTGTCTCCTCTGCGGGTGTTGGGCGGTTGTTTCTACCTGCGCCCCCGCCCCGCTTTGTTAGTGTTCATCCCGGATTGACGGGAACGCTGCCAATCCAATGTGCGGCGGCCGCCCTCATCCCAACCCCTCACCCCAACCCCTCTCCCGGAGGGAGAGGGGCTTAGAGTAGCTGCTCGTTCAGGCAGAGCGGCACTGCCCCGCAAATCTGGTCCCCTCTCCCTTCGGGAGAGGGACAGGGTGAGGGAAGCCGGCAATCAGGCGGCGGCTGTCTGGCCGCCGCTGTGGCCATGCATGCCGGTCTTCTCGTTAGCGACACTGTCCATCAGCTCCGGCCAGCCGCTGTCGATGTTGGCCTGGGCCAGCAGCGGGTACTCGGCTTCCGCGGCCTGCTCGCGATCCCAGGTGAGCAGCTTCGGTGCAATCTTCTTGCGCCACAGGGACGGCACGAACACGGACAGGTAGGCGGTCTGCAAGCCGCCGGGCATTTCCGGCTGCTCGGCGAAGGCCTTCAGGTCCTGGTAATGCACCTGCGCATCGGCATGGTGATGGCTGTGGCGGGTCAGGTTGTAAGTGAACACGCCGCTTACGGTGTGGTTGCAGTTCCAGCTGTGGCGCGGTTGCACCGGCTGGTCAGGCTGGCGCAGCAGGCCGTAGTGCTCCACATAGTTCAGCGCTTCCAGCGTCACCTTGCACATGAAGCAGATGTAGAAGTAGGCCAGCAGACCGGGGATGCCGGCGAGCATGTAGGCGCTCACAGTGAAGAACACGGACACAGCACCCATGCGCAGCAGCACATTGGAGGGTGACCAGAACGACTTGCCCAGCTTCTTCAGGCGCTCGGTTTCCAGTTCCCAGGCATTCACCACGGTGCGCTTGAGCGCCTTGGGCAGGTGCTGGTAGAGGGAATCACCACGGGCGGCGGTGGCCGGATCCTTGGTGGTGGCCACATAGGCATGGTGGCCATACACGTGCTCGATGGGGAAGGCGATGCCCCACCAGGTGGCCATGGCAGTGCGGCCCAGCCACAGGTCGAACGGGCGCGAGGTGCGGTGGGTCAGCTCATGGCCGGCCAGCCCCGAGGCGCCGTTGGCGGGCAGGGCAATGGACAGCAGCATCAGCGGGTAGTGGTACCAGGCGGTGTTGTTGCGCGCGGCCACCACGTCAATGCCGGTGTGCTGCTGGATAAAGGCACCGATACCGAAGATGTCGGTGCTGCCGGAACCCATGGCCCACATCAGGCAGACGAACAGCAGCAGCACCATGGGCAGTGACAGGTACAGGGCGACATCCAGCACCGCCGGAAACTTGTACGGCGCTTCCTCGGTGTCGTGCGGGTAGAGCTGGTCGGCAATGGCGACGCCGGCAATGTAGAGAATGCCCGGCAGCCACATCCATACGCCGCCAAACAGCAGGCCCACGGAAATGATCGTCATGACGATGGGGTTCACAAAGAAACGCAAGTAACGAAGCATGGGGTTCTCCCGGTCATTGTCGTTTTTCCGGCCCTGTCTCGGGCCTTTTCCTCACAGCGTGGTATACAAGTTATATAGGTCGGGGCTTGCCCTGTAGGCACCCACAGGGCCAGAATGGGATATTTCCGGCCAAAGACCGTAGGGCAGAGAGGGTTTTGGCCAAAACGTCGGTGTCCGGGCCGGGGTGGCGCAGCCAGCCTGAGCGGCCAGGGCGGTAGAGGTGGTATGGAGCAGGTAACCGGCTACAGCATCTATCTGGCTTATGCGGATGAGATCCTGCGCCAGCGCGGCTTTGATGTCAGTGACATCTTCAAGGCCGCCGGTATCGATGATGCCAGCCAGATCGGCTTCGGCCAGCGCCTGCCGGAAGAGGTGCTGGCAAATGCCTTTTTGCGCCTGTACCAGCACCCGCAGCTGGCCGGGTTTTTCCTCGAGTTCGGTGCCACCGTGCCGGTGACTGCCCACGGCAACATGGGCATGGCTTTTATGGCCAGCGGCACGCTGCATGACACCCTCGACCTGTTTACCCGCTTTGTCTCCATTGCCCTGCCCGGGGTGCGCGCCGAGGCGGTGGAAGAGGGCAGTAACACCGTGGTGCGCATCCACACCTCGGCGCGCTACCCGGAATTCAGCTGCGCACTCGGTGAAGCCATGCTGGTAAACCTGACAGTGAGCCTGCAGCACCTTACCGGCACCGACATTGCCCCGGTGGCCGCCACGCTGATGCAACGCGAGCCGCCCTATGCCGAGCAGTTCAAGCGCTGGATAAGCGCGCCCATTACCTTCAATGCCGACTACCAGTCGCTGACGTTTCGTACCCGTGACCTGGATGCCAGGGTGCTCACCGGCAACCCGGTGAACCTGCGGCTGCTCACCGCCCAGTGCGAGAAAGAGCTGGCGGAGGTGCAGGCACGCACCGGCCTGGCCGACCGGGTACGCGAGATGCTGGCGCTGAACGTGGCCGAGAACCCGGCCATTGCCGATGTGGCGCGAAAACTCTCCATGTCCGAGCGCACTTTGCGCCGGCGGCTGCAGGAAGAGGGGGTGAATTTCCGTGACCTGCTCAAGGATGTGCGCCACGACCTGGCCGTGCACTACCTGCGCGACACCGATGCGCGCATTGAGCAGATTGCCGACCGGCTCGGCTATCGCGATACCGCCTGCTTTCGCCAGGCATTCAAGCAGGTGGAGCAGTTATCGCCGCGCCAGTGGCGCCAGGCGCAGGGTGAATCGGCTGGCGGGGCGAGTCGATGATCTCTGTTCGCATCGGTCTCGCACTTATCGTGTTTGTGGCGGCCACCGCCTATCTGGTGGAAACCTTGCTGGCGACCCCGGTGGTGAAAACACAGGTCCTTCTGGCCCTGCTGGGTTATGTGCTGGCCTATTTTCTGTGGCCGTCGAGACGATCAGGCCAGAGACGGGATTCAAGCGTGGTGCTGGATGTGCTGGAAATTATTGTGGAATTGCCCGTGGAGGTATTTCTCTGGCTGCTGAGACTCCTGGGCAGGCTATTCACGCGAGACGGTGGCGTGGATATCGATTTTTGAAAGCGTCCGGGCAGCGCGTGCCCGTTTACACAGGAGACTGATGTGCCGCTGCCGGGTATTTCTGGTTCACCCCTGAAGATTCCTCTGCGGCGGCGCATGGCGCGTGCCGCCGTGGCGATCATTCACCGTGACCGCCCCGGTGATGCGGGCCAGCAAGAGCTGTTGTTCATGCAGCGCGCGCAACGCGCGGGTGATCCCTGGTCGGGCGACATGAGCTTCCCCGGTGGCCTGATGCATGTGGATGATCCCACCCCGCGCGCCGCCGCGGAGCGCGAAACCCTTGAAGAGACGGGCCTGGACCTGACGCGCTATGGCAGCTTCGAGCAACGCCTGTCCGACCGCCTCACACGACAGCACCACCGTTGGCGGCCCATGGTGATTACCCCGTATGTGTATGCCTGGCACGGCAATGATGACGTGGTGCTTAACCACGAGGTGCAATCACTGGTGTGGATTCCACTGGCGCACCTGGCGGCGCCGGAGCAGCAGTCGGTGATGCACTGGCGCTCGCCACTGGGGCGTGTGCGCCTGCCGTGCTGCCGCTATCAGGGGCACTGCATCTGGGGGCTGAGCTATTCCATGCTGCGCGAGTACCTGAAGAAGGGCGGTTATCAACCCGGCGACACGGACAGGCGGGTCTGAACGCGCCTTTACGCACTGGCGTAATGACTCTTTAATGAGCCAATGATCCGTCGCGGAATTACCGTGCGGGATACAGGGGGCAGGCTGCAGCCGATGCCTGCCGCACCCGCTGCACTGTCAGGAGGACGCTATGCAGAGCAGGGCAACCGTTTCCTTGATGCGCACCGCACGGGTGGCGGTTTTGTTGTCAATCGCACTGGTGATGCAGGCACTGGCGGAACCCACGCTGGTGAAAACCGGCCTGACTGCGCAATGGGAGCTGATCAGCGACCGTGACGGCATCCAGGTCTATACCCGCCACACCGAGAATTCGCAGCTGAAGACCTTCCGCGGCGTCACCCGCATCACGCTGGAGGACGAGAACGCCCTGGTGGCGCTGCTGGAAGACCACGACAGCGTGCCCAAGTGGATGCACTTTGTGGACGGCGCCGAGGAACTGGGCCGCGACTCACCGTTGAAGCGCTACATGCGCTTTACTACCGAGGTGCCCTGGCCACTCACCGACCGCGAGGCGGTGGTACAGACCGACATCAGCCAGCGCATCACGCCCGGGGAAGAGCAGATCACCATCCATATCAGCAACCGTCCGGAGCGTATCCCGCCTAATCCGGATTATGTCCGCTTTCCGGAAATGGGTGGCATGTTCAAGCTGCAGCGCCTGGGGGATCGGCAGGTGGAGATCACCTATCAGTTGGTGATGGACCCGGGTGGTTATGTGCCGGTGTGGCTGGCCAACATCATGTTGCGTGATGCGCCGTATTTTACGTTGCTCAAGCTGCGCCGTTTTATTCGTAATCCGGAGTACCAGAACCAGTATTTCGATTACCTGGAAGTGTTCGGCCCGGGGCGGCCGGATGACGTGGCGGCCCCACGCAGCTACCTGTACGGCAATCCGCCGGCCGAGCCGCTGGAGCACATGACGCTGGAGATGATGAACCCACCGCGGTGAAGAGCGACAGCGGGCGCTTCTTTTTCACACCATCTACACCGAATCGATGTATTCCCCGTGGTCTTGATCTCGCGCAAGAACCAACGCGAGGGCGACAGTAACACTGTTACTGTCTGTCATGCCTCGAATTCGGCGCGGACTCGTCGCCGGAAAGGCTGCCGAACCACCTGAAGCGCAGCAACCAGGGAAAGGGAGTACGCACATGGGTAGCAAAACACCTGCCACTGATTTTGATGTCATTGTCATCGGTTCCGGGATGGGCGGCATGACCACTGCTGCCGCACTATCGCGGGTGGGCCGAAAGGTGCTGATGCTGGAACAGGCGCAGGAGATCGGTGGGCTCACGCACTCCTTCTCGCGCCATGGTTTTACCTGGGATGTGGGGATTCATTACTGCGGCAGTTTCGGTCATGAGCAGTATGCGGGCCGGTTACTGGACAAGCTTAGTGATGGGGCTATCGAGTTCAGTTCGGTGGGCCCGATCTATGACACGCTGCACTTTCCGGGCGGCGTCGATATTCCTGTGAAGTCACCCGGAGATGCCTACAAGGCGGAGCTGAAACGTCATTTCCCCGACAATGCCGGCGAGATAGATGGTTATTTCGAGGCGCTGCTGGCGGGGGAAGAGACCATGCAGATGGTAGCCGCCGAGCGTGCCATGCCCGAGCCTTTTCTTTCTGCGCACCAGTGGTGGAACAAAAAGAAGATCCACCGATGGTGCGGACGTACCACCGGAGAGGTTGTCGGCGAGCTGATCAGCAATCCTGAGCTTGCGGCGGTGCTGACCTGCCAGTGGGGCACCTATGGCGGCAATCCCAAAGAGGCCAGTTTCGGCTTTCATGGCATGGTGCTTGGCCATTACCTGGGTGGCGCCGGCTACCCCGTCGGTGGTGCCAGCGCCATTGCCCGTGGACTTGTTCCGGTGATTGAAGGTGCTGGCGGTCGTGCCCTGGCGGGTACTGCCGTCACTGAGATCATCCTCGAAGACGGTAGCGCCGTGGGCGTGCGTACTGCTGCGGGCGACGTGTTCAGGGCGCCGGTGATCGTATCAGCCATCGGCGCCGGCGAAACGGTCAAGCGTCTTTTGCCTGAAGAGATTCAGGCCGATGACTGGGCGGCGGAGATCGCCACCTTCAAGCCCTCGATCTGCCACTTCGACCTGTTCCTCGGTTTCGAGGGCGATATTGCTGCGCACGGCGCCACTGGCTCGAACCACTGGTTCTATGAGAGCTGGGATGCCACTGACGCGGTCTGGTCGGCGAATGAAGACGATCCGCTGCCCATGATGTTTGTCTCGTTCGGGGCACTGAAGGATAAGGCCCATGACCCGGGCCCGGACAAAAAGTATTCGGGCGACATGCTGGTGTGGGCCGACTGGGCGTCAGTGGCGCCGTTTGCCAACGGCGGGGCCGAGCAAAACCCCGAACAATGGCAGGCGTTCAAGCAGCGGGTGGAGGCCCGCATGCTGGCAGCCTTCAAGGCAAAGTTCCCGGACCTTGCCCCGCTGATTACCTATCACGAACTTGGCACGCCACTGGCCACTGCGGCGTTTACCGGCCACGAAAAGGGTGGCTTTTATGGCGTCGAAACCACACCGCGTCGCGTGCTGTCCGACGCGCTTCGCGCCCGCACCCCGGTGCCCGGTCTTTTCCTGTCGGGGCAGGACGTGGTTGGCCCGGGCATCGCGGGCGCTTTTTATGGCGGCATGATGGGTGCGGCGGCGGTTGATCCGCGTGTTTTCCGGCTGATGCGATGACTGGGCGGATCAGGGTAGGAGCTCGAGGGCCTTTTATCGAGGAGAGGGCGTGTGGACATTGATGCAACGCTGGCCCTGTCGCGATTCTGGGGGCTCTTCTACCTGATCTTTGGAGGGCTGTTTGTGGTGACTCGCCAGCTTGGCAAAACCATCGAGATGGCGGACGACAAAAAGTTCATCGTTGCCACTGGCTACAGCACGCTGCTGATGGGTTTGATGACGGTGTCTGTGCATAACATCTGGGCGCTCGACAGTCGCCTGCTGGTCACACTGCTGGGCTGGGCCGCCATTCTTAAAGGCATTCACAAGATCGGGTTTCCGGAATCCATCCAGGCACGGGCACAAACGTTTGAGAGCAGGCAGGTAATATCTGCCGTATTGCTTCTGTTGCTGGGGCTCTGGTTGTGCCTGACCGGGTTTGGAATCGTGTCGCTCTGAATATGGGGAATGCGATGTCGTATAGCATCGAAGAATACATCGCCGGTGAGATATACATTGTTGAATACCCGATCCGCTTTGGCGGGCTGGATTTGTTCAGCCGCATGACCATTGTCAGGTTGCCGGATGGCAAGCTGTGGGTGCATAGCCCGTGCAAGCCGGATGCGGCGCTCAAGGGCGAGCTGGATGCGCTGGGCGAGGTGGCCTACATCGTGGCGCCGGGCAACTTCCATCATCTGGGGGTAGCCGATTTCCAGGCGCTGTATCCTGATGCGGAAACTTTCCTGTGCCCCGGCCTTGAGAAAAAACGCGCCGACCTGGCGTTTGACTGGATGCTGGGCAATCGCCCTGACCCACGCTGGCAGGGGGTGTTCGAGCAGGTGCTGATCCAGGGCACCCGGTTTATCAATGAAGTGGCGTTCCTGCATAAACCTTCGGGCACATTGATCCTTGTGGACCTGCTCGAGAACATCGGCGATGACTACACCCATGAGGCCGGCTTGCTGCTGAAGTTCTGGTGGAAGGCGGTGTTCCATATGTGGAACAACCCCAAGCCCGCGCCGGAGTACCAGATGGGCTGGGGCGACAAACAGATAGTCAAGAAAGGGCTGGAAACGATCATGGGCTGGGATTTTGAGCGCATCATTCTTGCCCACGGCAATCTGATAGGCGCCGATGCCAGGGCAGTGGCGAGAAAGGCATGGCAGAACGTGCTGGACAGCGCATGACGGCGGCCTGACGCCGCCTGACTGAGACGAAGATCGTTGCGGAAGCGCCGTGCCGTGCCGACACGAGGGATGTGGGCAGCACGGACACAGCGCCCCCGCATTCGGGGCAACCCCAAGCAAGATGCCTCGGCCCGTAGGAGCGGCGTGCACGCCGCGAATCCCATCAGACCTTGCCAGCAAAACCTGCGAAAAAAAGCGGGGCCGGGAGGCCCCGTAAGCAGGCTAGGGGTTGTGAAAACGGGTTACTGTTTTTTTAGACGCACCTTCAAAACGGCAGCGGCAGGCTGTCGCCGGGTTGGGGAAACGTGCCTGGCGGCGGGCTGCCTGGCTGGCGCAACGGTTTGCGCGTAAAGCGGCTGTTCAGATCCGGCACCGGGTAGCGGCCATCGTGTGGCTGGCGCTGGTGATTCGGTGCCGGCATGGCCGCCGTCATCGGGTACAGCTCGCGCACACTTTTCGGCAGCACGGCCACGGTGACGGTCTGGCCGCCCCAGCCGCCGGGTTGCTTGAGAATATTCAGGGCCAGGTCACCGCCGGGCTGGGTCTTTACTGTCATCCGTAGCGGGGCGGGCGAGGCCTGCTCGGCGTGGCGCGCATCGCGTACCAGGCTCAGCCAGCAGCGGCCCTGCTGGGCAGCCAGGTGCAGACGGCGCAGGCTGGTGGCGTCGTCTTTTCCTTCCGGCAGCCACACCACCATGGCACTCACCGTCTGTGAACTGGCCGCTTCCAGGGAGGCCTGCAGCAGGGTGCGCGGGTTGTCGCTGCGCAGCACCAGCAGCCGGCCACTGGCAATGCCGTGGCGCTGCAGCAGGGCGGCGTTGGGCCGTGCCGGCGGGTTCACCAGCACGATCAGGCCGTCATCGCATTTGCCCAGGGCCGGCATCAGCAGGCGCAGTGCCTGCGGGCAGGGGCCCTCGGTGAGCAGCTCGGTCATGCCCTGGCGCGGCCAGCCGCCTTGCTGGAGCACGCCGTCCAGTGCCGCATGGCCGGTGGCCAGGGCATCGCTGTCGGCGGGGCGGCCATCGCGGGCACGCCACAGGTCCTGGCGGGCGAGCAGGTCGCCAATCGCAGCAGGAACGGCAGCGGCAGAAGCGCCGGTGTTGGCTTGCAGGGGCAGTACGCTGTCCATAGAGCACCTCGATGCGGCGGTGCCGATGGGAGAGCCCAGTGGCACCTGTTCGTTTGTACAGTGTTTGTCACTGTACTGTCCTTCCGGACAGTGGTCAAGCATTTCTGTGGTGGGCAGACTTTGGAGTTGAGCAAAAGGAACCTTGCATGGCCCACACACCGGATACGCACTGCCTGCGACTCACGCCTTCGGCGCGTGTGCGGGTTGCTGCGGAGGTGGGTGTGATCTACGGCCTCGATGGCCTGGACGAAGACGACTGCGCCGGCATTTACCAGCAACTGGAACTCGCCGCCCTGAAAGTCTGGCCGCAGCTGCAAGACGACGGCGCCGCCCTGGCCCGTATCGATATCTATTCCATCACCGGCGATCGCGATGCCAACGTGGTGGAGGCGGTGTTTACTGACTTCCTGATTGTGCCGCGCTGACGCGGGCCCGGTAACCGGGTGGCCAGTGCAGTGCGCCAGCCCGGCGCTGACTGCGGGCGCCTCAGGTCATCCACCTGCCCGTCAATGCACCGCCGCGCGCCGCGCCAGAAAGCGGCGCCGCTGGCCCAGCATGTAACGGTACATCTGCACCGCGAGGGGCGCATAGATCGCCAGGAACGGCAGGAAGAACCAGAGCGGCGCCTCCAGAAAGTGCTGCATCACCTTCCAGACGATGACGTTCTCCAGCGTCATGCCCAGTGGATACAGCACGATAAAGCCGTGATAGCGCGCCCAGGCCAGCGCCGGGTTGGCCTTGTTGAGGTAGTACAGATACCGCAGGGCATCCGCCCCCGCCCAGGCGATGCCCAGCAGGGCAATCATCCAGTGCGGCCCGAACGGCAGAAACAGGAACAGCAGCGCCGCAATGCCTATGCGCGCCCCCACCTGGGTGATGCTGGCGGCCAGTGTTGACCCGGTTTTGCCCCTGGCAGCCCCGGCCACTTCCACCACGGCCAGCGCCTGCGACAGGGCAATGGCGATCACCAGGGCCGTGAACGGCACCGTGTCGGTGGCGGCCATCACCAGCACCACCGCGATCACGGCCTGCAGGGCCAGCTGCACCGTGTTGTAGCGATTCATCGTGTCTGCCTGCATCGGGCGCTACCGGGAAGGCGAAAGGGCGAGCTATCAGGGTATCTGAGCCCGCACGCGGATGCAGCCGCGCAGCCGCACGCTTGCTGTGACCAGTGTGGCGCGCCACACACCGCCGCTTTGTGGGGTATGGCCAACGCCAGACGAGCCGGGCACACTGACCTGACCCTTAAGTTACACGCCAGGTCTCACGCAAGGATGCCCATGACCCTCACCTTCCTTTCCATCCTCTCACTGGCCGCCATCCTGCTGGCACTGGCCGCGCTGCCCAGTGCCAGTGTGGCGCTGGTGGTGAGCCGCGCCGCTACCGCCGGCCTGCGCCAGGGCGCCTGGGTGGCGCTGGGCATCGTCGCGGGGGATCTGCTGTTTGTGGGGCTGGCCCTGCTCGGCCTGCTGGCGCTGGCGGACCTGCTGGGCGAGACCTTTCTGTGGATCAAGCTGATGGGCGGCGCCTACCTGATCATTCTGGGCAGCCAGCTGCTGCTGCGCCCGTCAATGCGCCGGTCGATAACCGAAAGCAAGCACCCACCCCTGCACCCGGATAAGCCTGGCGAGCACGCGGCAAGCCAAACCGCCGACACACCCACCACCCACACCACGGCACCCGCCTCGGCCGTGGTCTCCTTCGGCGCCGGCCTGTTGCTCACCCTGGGGGACATCAAGGCCATCCTGTTCTACGCCAGCCTGTTCCCGGCTTTTGTGGATGTGCCGGCGCTCACCGGCGCGGACATGGCCGTGATCGCGTTACTCACCGTGGTGACGGTGGGTGGGGTGAAGCTGGGCTATGCGTGGCTGGCGAGCCGGGCGGTGGACTGGGGGCAGGGCAGTGGGGGTGTGGTGCGCAAATTGGTGGGGGGATTGGCTGTGGGGGCTGGGGTGGTGGTGATTGGGCGGAGTGTTTGAGAAGAAAGTGATGGCTAAATGCCAGCTTTGAGAGGTTGCTTAGGGTGTGGAACACTTGCCTAAAGAATAAAGCAGAGCTTTGTGATTAGAATTTCATAGCAGACATATAGCCGGTTCACGAGACCTTGGATCCAAGGCTCAGATAAGCGAAAAAGATTGAACGAAAATTTCTGAAGTTAAGTGCGAGAAGAGTTATGGCATGCTCAAGGGGCGCTGCCAGCCCAAATGCTCATACTCAGCGTAGGCTCTTTGCTGCCTCTGCTGGGTATTGTCAAAATCCTGGATGTTCTAAAGAGCTTTTCATTGAGACGCCAGAAGGATCAATTCATATTGCGGAGATGGCTCATGTTTTTGCTGCCAATGATGGTGGGCCAAGAGGAAACCCGGAGTTAAGTGAAGAGGAGCGTGGTTCCTTCAATAATCTCATCATGCTTTGTGCTAATTGTCATACCATGGTTGATAAGGCTCCAGAATCATATTCGGATGATATTATGCTTCAATGGAAGCGCAGTCATGAAGAAAAACTGTTGACGCTTTTTGGGGCAAGATCCTTTTCAGAGCGGTCGCAAGCCAGGCAGGCGATAGAGCCAATTTTAGAGGAAAATAGCGCGATATTTTCTGACTTTGGCCCCCACATTGCCCTGGCAGATAATCCCGAAAGTGGTGCGGCTGAAAAATGGAAACGAAAGGTTATTTGCCGAATATTGCCCAATAACAAGAAAATTATGGCGATTATTGATCTTAATCGCCACCTTTTATCTGATGAAGAAAGGGTAACGTTGGAGCGGTTCCGTCAGCATGTTGATGACTTGGAGGCCTTTCATATTGCTGGGGTCAGAGAGGATGCCTCTCAATTTCCTGCTTCGATGAAAAATATACTAATAGGCAGATTATGAGTAGGGATGTTTTGCGGTGGGCTGCTGAGAAGTTGGAATCAAGCCATGGAATAAGCAGCGTCGAAATAACGGGTGAGGGCTTCCTGAATGTCACCAGTAATGATGGGTATGTTTTTTTGGTGGCAGTAATTGGGGTTTCTGGTGTGGTGAAGCGTACGGATGTTTCGCCGCTTTTTGAAGGCAAGAAACAACCAAGCCTTGTTATAAGTGTTCCGTCTAAGACATTATGGAGTGGGTCGGCCATTGATTGCGTTCATGATGCGTCTGCAGCGTTTGGAAGGCTTGGAGATGTGGCTCGGGCCGCATCTACTGGTGATGCGAGCTCGTTTCGTGACAAGAACATGGGTTTCTTTATAAATGCGATAAGACAGCATTCTAATGTTTCAAGAATTTCATACGTATATGACAGAGTTTTTGAAGTAACCCAGTATAACGGGAAAACGTTAAAAGTCGCGGTTATCGATGCATATAACATGAGTGCTGAGGATGTTCGTCATGCAAGAGATTCATTCGGAAATTTTGATATCGTAGTAAAATCCTCGAGCTATGGTTCAATTACAAATCAAGCAGAAGATGCTGCGAAATCAATGGGTGCTGAGGCGCTTACCTTTAAGGCTTTAATGGGGCGCCTTGCGAGGTGATTCGAGAAACCGTGATCTCAAATATTCGAGAGCTTGCTTTCTCGCTAGGGAAGACAGCGGAAGGGAGTGAGTGGCATCTTTTTGGCTCAGTAGCCAGGAATAAAGACTCCGCTGCTGATATAGATTTGATGATTATCTGCGAAAGTGACATTCAAGCTGACGATTTGCGGAGCAAAATAGATTGCGACTCTCTCAGTCTGCCTTTAGATCTAATGCTTTTAACATTTCAGGAGGCTGCTGATATAGATGCCATTAAGCTACAGAGCAGCGAGAAAATTTACCCACTAGATAACTGAGGCATGCTGGGTTATCGCACTAGTAGATTCCGGATCCAGCATTTTATGCGGCTATAGAAAGGCAGGTTCGGGCCTGACATTTTACGCCGTCTTCTTTGAATTGTGAGTCCTGACCCGTATGCCTGGGCTAATTTATTTAAAAGAGTTAATTTCTGTTTGGCTTGAGTAATATCAATATTAGGCGCCTGATAGATTAATGAATTAATCTTACAGATGATTGTTTATAGAGATTTTTGCATGTCAGAAAACGAAGAAAAAGAGGTTGAAGTCTCTGCTGGTGAAGGGGAAAGCGATCAGAACCCAATAGCAAAGGTTTTGTCCCGGTTTTTGCATTGTCTACGTGATGCAGAGGAGGCATCGTCTTTTATTGACGATGCGGTGAGTATTCATAACAAGAAACTCGAAGATCTTGAAAGGAGGCTTGAGGAAGGGCAGAAATTAGCTTCTGAGGAAAACGATAATCAGACTCAAGCTCAAGGGATAAAGCTTATTTCCGAATCCCTTTTGGGATTGGAGCGTGTTGAGAATGCTAATGTCCCAGAAACATTAGAAAAGGCCTTGTTCTTAAACTTATTCAGTGATTTCGATACCTTTACTGGAGATCTTCTTTTAAATCTCTACAAAAAAAGGCCTGATTTATACAGCGGCATTAACAAGACTATAGATTTATCTGACGTTCTGAATGTATCTAGCATCGATGACCTGAAGAACATGGTTCTTGCAAATGAAATTGAGGGTTTTCGTAGAAAGAGCTATGTAGAGCAATTCCAGGATTTGGAGAAGCGATTTGGGGTTTCATTAACAAATTTTGAGAAATGGCCAGATTTTGTTGAGGCAACTCAAAGGCGTAACCTTTTTATGCATTGCAATGGAGAGGTTAGCCAGCAATATATAGATATATGCACAAGGCACCGTGTCAGAGGGATTTTAGGTATTTGCCCCGGTGATAAGCTTTTCTTTGAGGACGACTATATATTTTCGATCTTCGACTTGATGTCGGAGGTGGCAGTAAAGCTGACCCATGTTCTATGGCGAAAGCTTATTGATTTTGAGATTCAGCAGTCTGATGATTACTTGAATGAAATTATTTTTGAATGCTTAAGGTTAGGTAATTGGCGTTGGGCTATGGTTTTTTCTGATTTTGCACTCTCTCTCCCTAAGATCTCAGCTGAATCAAGTCGGATGCTTTTCACAATTAACGCCGCCATTGCCTATAAGTTTTCTGGAAGTGATGAGCGGGCGATGGAGATCTTGGATTCAACTGATTGGAGTGCGGCTTGCCTTGACTTCAGAATGGCAGAAAGGGTGCTACGCGAAGATTATGAAGCAAGCAAAGAACTAATGCTTCGGCTAGGGGAAAGCGGCGATTATTTTAACGAATATGCGTACCATGATTGGCCAATCTTTAGAGATTTTAGAAGGTCTGAGGAATTTCTATCTGGCTATCAGGAGGTCTACGGTTATACCTTTCTTTCTGAGGTAAAGCGGAGTAACGAGGACTCCTCGGAATAGCATTTCTGCAGTGCTCTCTAAGGTTGGTTTTTTTTGAATCTTGCTAGGTGCTTCGCAGATATTCCACCCCCTTCTCCCCAATCATCATCGCCGGCGCATTGGTATTCCCCCCAATCAACGTCGGCATGATGGACGCATCCACCACCCGCAGGCCTTCCACGCCATGCACCTTGAGCTGCGGGTCCACCACGGCCATGTCATCCACACCCATCTTGCAGGTGCCCACCGGGTGGTAGACCGTATCTGAGCGCTCGCGCAGGATGGCGCGGATATCATCATCCGTTTTCACATCCGCCGTGAACTTGTCTTCCTTGATCCAGCGCTTGATGCTCGGCGCCTCCATGATCTGGTGGGTGAGCTTGTAGCCCTGCACCAGGTCTTCCACGTCCTGCTCGTGCGCGAGAAACGCCGGGTCGATCAGGGGCATGTCCGCCGGGTTGTTGCTGGCCAGTTTCACCGTGCCGCGGCTGCGCGGGCGCAGCAGGCACACGTGGCAGCTGAAGCCGCCGGTGAAGTGTTTCTTTCGGCCGTGGTCATCCACGAGTGCTGTGACGAAGTGGATCTGTACATCCGGGGCCGGCAGATCGGGGTTTGTTTTCAGGAAGGCACCGGCCTCGGCGAAGTTGGAGGTCCACAGGCCGCGGCGCTCCTTGCGGTACTGGCCGGTGGCCATCAGTGCGCGCACCAGGCCGGGCAGGGAGAGGTTGAAGGTGGCCGGGCTCGGGGTGGTGTAGCCGAAGATGAAATCCGGGTGGTCCTGCAGGTTCTTGCCCACGCCGGGCAGGTGGTGCACCACGTCGATGCCGTGCTGTTTCAGCTCCGCTTCATCGCCAATGCCCGAGAGCATCAACAATTGTGGCGATTGGAACGCCCCGGCACTGAGGATCACTTCCTTGTTGGCCTTGAGGGTGTGCACCTGCTTGCCCTGCTTGTATTCCACGCCCACGGCGCGCTTGCCCTCAAACAGGATGCGCTGCACCTGGGCATCAATTTCCACCCGCAGGTTGGGCTGGTGCATGTGCGGGAACAGGTAGGCGCGCGCCGCGCTCCAGCGCTCGCCGTCTTTCTGGGTCACCTGGTAGATGCCGGCGCCTTCCTGCTCGGCGTCGTTGAAATCATCAATGATGGGGATGCCGCACTCCCTGGCGGCCTCCACAAAGTAGCCGTGGAAGGGGTTGTCTGTGCGGCTGTCGCTCACCCACAGCGGGCCGTCGGTGCCGTGGTACTCATTGTGGATGCGCTCGTTGTGCTCGCTCTTGCGGAAGTAGGGCAGCACGTCGTTGTATGACCAGCCCTCGCAGCCCAGCTCGGCCCAGTGGTCGTAATCCCACTGGTGCCCGCGGATGTACACCATGGCATTGATGGCCGATGAGCCGCCCAGGCACTTGCCGCGCGGCTGGTAGCCGATGCGCCCGTTCAGGCCCTTCTGCGGCACCGTCTCCATCATCCAGTTGTTCTTCGGCTTGGTGAGCAGCGCCACGCCGCCGGCGGGCACGTTGATGGTGAGGCTGTCGCCGTTGCCGCCGGCTTCCAGCACGCAGACGGAGGTGTTCGGGTCTTCACTCAGGCGCCCGGCCATGACACAGCCGGCGGAGCCGCCGCCGATGACGATGTAGTCGTAGGAATTGGTCATGCTGGCGCTCCCGGCGTTGTTGTTATGGCGCGAAGTGCATCAGACCAGCATACCGCCAGCCATGGGTACGGGCCACAGCCGTCCTGACGCCGGCTTCGTTGTCAGTCCCTGAGGGCTCTTGTACATTGAGGCCCAATCAAACGCCTTACCACCGGGTGGCATCTACATGACCCAACGCCCCGATTCCATCAAGTTTTACACCGTCCATGTGATCGTGGCTGTCATCACGCTGGCGTGTTTACTGATGAATGGCCCCATGCGTGGCGGGTTGCCGCTGGACAACACGGTGGCTGAGCGGATGGCATTTATTGCCAGTAACGGGCTGTTGTGGTCCCTTTCCTGGTTTGTCTGGATGTTATCGGCCATCGGGCTTTTTGTTTTCTGCGCTATTCTGGCTGATGAGCTAAACAGAGGCGTCTATCGCACCATTGGTATTGGGTTGGTGGGTATGGGTATTGCGCCTGACCTGATCGCCGAGGTCACCTATGCCTTTATTATTCCCGAAGTGATTGCCCGGCAGGTAGACAGTCACACGGTGGAGGTACTGGAAATCATCGCCATCCATCTAACAGGCTTTCTCGGTAACGGCCTGTATAACCTCGGCGGCTTGTTACTTACCTGTTTGGCGATCAGTCAGGGCGTGTTCCGGTCATGGGTGGCTTTGTGGGGAATCTCGGCCTGGATACTGGGGTTGCTGCTGTCACTGTCTGTAGCTATTGGGGCCTTGAAGGCGGCAGAGCTGTTCACTGCTTCGTCCATGGTGCTCAGTACGGCCTGGATGCTGGTCTTTGCATGGAAGGTGTTACGGCGGTGAGCGAGTATGGTGTCAACAAGCTTGTCCATCTCGGCGCCCTGGTGTTCTGGCTAGGGCCCGCGCTCGGTGCCTGGTGGGTGCTCAGGACAGTTGAGAATGGCTCTTACGCGCCGGGTTCAGTCGCAGAGAAAGTCAGCAGGGTCTTCTACCGCACGGTTATTGTGGAGCATGTCGCCTTTATCGTTCTTCTGGTCACCGGGTTCCTGATGGCGACGCAGTATGGGCTTATGGGTACCGAATGGGTAAGACAGAAGCTGGCAATCGTGTTGCTGGTAGTCGTCCCTCTGGAGATTGTGGATGTGATTCTGGGCAACTGGGTGGCCAGCACGGCGTCCAGCAAGCTGTATGCCGGCAAGCCCCTGAGTCCGTGGGAAAAACGGGGGCTGTCGCTGTATCACGGGGCCTTTACCAAGGTAGCGCTGCTGGTGATCCCGCTCTCTGTTCTGATCATCATGTACCTCGCCACCAGCAAGGCAGCGCTGCCGGTCTCTACCGTAATGCCTTGAGCCTCTCGGCGCGCGCAGGTCCGGCCGCGGCGTTCTCTCTTTCCATCGATGGATGACAGCAATGGCACGAATGGTTGTCTTTTAGCCGGATATGTCCTGTGATGGTAGCACTGCCTGGCAGAGACAAAATGCGCCGATATGTACAATCATCGTTGCGGGCAATGCATGTTTCCCTGCCGGGAGAGTGGGCCCCACTCGCGCATGCGGCGCAAGGGCGGCGTATCATGGCGCTGCGCGGTCAGGCATTGGTAGTGTGCGTAGAGGCTGCCCAAGGAGCGGAGATTGGACAAGTACCTGGTTACCCGAGAAGAAATTGAAGCGCTTGAGGGCACATCAAAGGTGCATTTCCTCAATGACAATGCCCAGCGGATCAACAAATCGCTGGGCGATCTCACCGGCCTGTCGGGGTTCGGTTTTCACCTCATTGAGGTGCAGCCCGGGCGTGAGTCGACGGAGTTCCATCGCCACCACCACGAGGATGAGTGTGTCTATGTGCTCGAGGGCTCGGCCACAGCCACGATCGGCGATCAGCGTTTCGCCATCAAGGCGGGGGATTTTCTGGGTTACCGCGCGGGCGGTGAGGCGCACACCATAGAGAATACCGGTGATTCCGTGCTGCGTTGTATCGTCGTGGGTCAGCGGCTGGATCATGATGTGGGCGATTACCCGCAGCTCAAGAAACGCATCTACCGTAACAAGGGGCTGCCGTGGAATCTGGTGGATATAGACGCGATACAAGAGCCTGTCGCCGGGAAGAAGTGACCATGCCCCGAGTCGCGTACCATTCGAGCCTTGAGGCAGCCATCGCTGCCGGTCCGCCACCGGCCGGCAATCTGGCCATTCCGGTATTTGCCCACGGTTCCATGGAGGCGGAACTGTATTGCCCGCAAGGCACTGATCCGCAGACACCCCATTCACGGGATGAGATATACATCGTCGCGCACGGTGAGGGGCAGTTCTTCAACGGCGAGTGGGTGATTGATGTCTCCCCAGGCAGCTTTCTGTTTGTGCCCGCCGGGGTGGCGCACCATTTCCTGAACATGTCCGATGGCTTTGCTGTCTGGGTGATCTTTTACGGTCCGGACGGTGGTGAGGCGACGGCAGGGGATTAACGGCCGAGGAAGGTTGGCCTGTTTCATGAACCGAATGGTTGTCTTTGGACAGTTAGGTTTCGGGAAGTCCACGTTGGCCCAAGAGCAATCCAGACGTCCGGGATGTCCGCACCTGGATATGGATACGGTGGCCTGGGCCGCTGCCGCCTTCGCCATGGGAGGCGAAACGGAGAGCGGTCACGTCACAATAGCGGCGTTCTGTGCAGGTGGCGATATCAGGTGGGACGGCGTTAGGCGGGATGCAGGCCTGGCTCTGATGCGTCAGCTTTCGCCCGCACCACCCGGTTACGGCCGCTGGTCTTGGCCTCGTACAGCGCGGCATCGGCAGCCTTGAGCAGGTCATTCACATCGTTCAGGCCATGGGAGGGGAAGCTGGCGATGCCGAAGCTCGCGGTGAACTGTATGGTCTGCCCGTCCACGTCAATGGTCTCTTCGGCGATCCGCTTGCGCAGCCGTTCTGCCACGGTTTCCGCCAGGTCCATGTCGGCGCCCGGCAACAGCACGGCAAATTCCTCCCCGCCGTAACGGGCGACTTCATCGTATTTACGCGCATTGGCCATCATGATCTCGGCGGCCGCCACCAGGGCGGCATCACCCGCATGGTGGCCCCAGGTGTCGTTGATGCTCTTGAAATGGTCCAGGTCGAGCATGATGCAGGCCAGGTTGGTCTCGGGGCTGTGGGGCAGGCGCTGCATTCGTTCAATTTCCTGCTCGCCGCGCTGGATGAAGCAGCGGCGGTTGGTGAGTCGGGTCAGCCCGTCGGTGGTGGACATTTCCTTGTACAAGCTCTCCCGTTCTACCCAGCGCTGCACGGCGATCAGGCAAAGATAGATCAGTGCGGAAAGGACCACGGCCGTCTGCACCTCGATAAACAGCCAGATCGGTGCCGGTGAGCCATCTTCCCTGTAGACGGAGCGCTCCAGCAGCGGAGCGTGTTCGAAGAAGCCGGTGAAATCGTTCACCGCCAGCAGGATCAGCGAGACGGCCACCAGCCAATACATGGCTCGTATTTTTCTGACATTGGCCAGCACCGAGGTGATGTTGACGCCCAGGAAGAGCAGCAGCAGTCCCTCGGTAAAATGCGAGCCCGTCATGTAGCTGCTGATCAGGATGACGACGGTGTAGCTGCCGATAATGAAGTTCTCAAACAGCGGCCAGTCGCTTTGCGTCTTGCGGCGCCAGAACGCACAGGCAATAAACCCGGAGAGCAGCAGGAAATGGGTCGCCCAGAACACCAGCATGCGCTCGGCAATGGTCCGGTTCAGGTATTCCGGTGCGTATTCCAGGGCCGCCAGAAGCGACGGGGTGAACAGGCCCGGGGACAGCAGCACCAGGAAGCCGAGCAGGATAAAACGGTCAATTGGCTGCCAGTCCATGGGATTGGTCAGTCGTTGTGGCGGCTCATTCTCTGTTGCGATGTCTCTCGGGGTCATTGTTGTTGTTCTTTCGCCAAGTGGGCTTCAGGGCCAGCCGTTATCCGTCTCCCGGTGCGGCGCGCTGCTTTCAGGGTGCCTGACAGGATACTGGCATAGTGAAGCCATTTTGGGGTCGTCCGGACATGGAACACGCCGGGTTTCCGGATTGGTGGTAGCAACGGTCGTTTTAGCGGTACGTCATCGTGGCGGACGTGTGGCGGGAATGTGGCGAAAAGGTGGCGATGCGTCGGGTTTGGAAAGGGCCTGGCCCTGGCGTGCCGGTGTTTATCGCATTGGCCGGCGCCGCGCACACCTGCCCTACGCCCGTGGGCGTGCGGTGGCGTTTTGCGTTACCATTCGCCGCATTATTATTCCCCTTCGCCGTACCCAGCTGGAGCCCCGATGAGCGATCTGCCCCCTTGCCCGAAATGCGGCAGTGAATTTACCTACGAAGATGGCAACCTGTACGTGTGCCCGGAATGCGCCCACGAGTGGACGGCGGCGGATACCCAGGCCGCAGAAGAAGCCAGCGTTATCCGCGACAGCAATGGCACGCCACTGGCTGATGGCGATACCGTCACTGTCATCAAGGACCTGAAGATCAAGGGCACGTCATCCGTGGTCAAGGTCGGCACCAAGGTGAAGAATATCCGCCTGGTGGGCGGTGATCACGATATCGACTGCAAGATTGACGGCATCGGGCCGATGAAGCTGAAATCGGAATTTGTTAAGAAAGTCTGAGTCGGTGTCCAGCTCCGCAACGTGGCTACCGCTACTCAGGGAATGCGAACAGATCGAAAGGAGTTTTCCATGGTGACAATAGGGGCACGGATTTTCGCAGTGCTGTTCTTGTTGGGCGGCTTGGCGGGCTGCGCGAGCCTGTCGGGCACTGGCCCTTATCAGCAGGATGCGGATCTGATCCGGCTTGAGCATCTGGCCTACTGGAGCGGTCTGGTGGAGGAATACCAGGCCGAGACAGGGCGCTATCCCCTGCAGGACAGGCTTACACCAGAAAACGAAGTGATCCTGGTAAAGATCGCGACCAGGCAGCAGATGAAATACCTGTCACAGGGTATGAGCCAGTTCACGTCTGTTCCGGTGGCCAGCTTTGTGTCAGAGCTTGAGGCCGGGTTGGAGCGCGAGATTGCCGAAAAATACGACATCCAGAAGGTGCCCACCACAAGCCCGGTGGGTTACTACTACTTTGCAACAGAGGATGGCTACTTGCTGTGGGTAACCTGCAGGACCTGCGGGGTGACTGAGATTTCCACGCTGCTGATGGACGGTGTGACGCCCACAGTGAACATCGTTTCGCCCGGTATGAAGGGGCAGGTGGTGAAGGCACTGACGCGCGAGGAGATGCTTTCTCACCCTGTGTATCAGGGCTGGCGGTCGCGCCCTTTCAACAAGGAGGCGTACGTCCGTGGGCTTGTGGAGGAGAATGCCCGTGACAGCAAATAATCGGCTGCGTTAGCAAGAGATCACATCAACAGGGAAGGGAAACCCATGACTACAGGTTCCTGCCTTTGCGGCGGCGTCACTTTCGAGATCAGCGGTGATCTCGCCCCCATCCAGATCTGCCACTGCATCCAGTGCCGCAAGGCGCAGGGCAGTGCCTTTGTCACCAATATCCCGGTGCGTACGGACCAGCTGCGCTTCACCGCTGGTGAGGATCTGATCAAGACCTACGCGTCATCGCCCGGCAAGGTGCGGGCCTTCTGCCGCAATTGTGGCTCGCCGTTGTTCAGTCGCCGCGACAGCGTGCCCGGCACCGTGCGTATCCGCGCCGGTACGCTTGATGGCGACCTGCCGGTGCGCCCGGCGTTTCATATCTACTGGGATTTCCGTGCCAACTGGCTGGATATTGAGGATGACCTGCCGCATTACGCCAACAACGCAACAGGGTGATGCGACGTTGAACGACGGTATCAGGAGGACGATATGCTGAAGGCCTGCATTATGGCGTTGGCCATGTCGGGTGCGCTGCTGCTTTCTGGCTGCGACATGCCGGTGCCCATGGCGGATGAGACGTTCGGGCGCCAGAATTTTGTGTCTGCCGTGGCGCTCATCGAACTGCACAAGACAAGAACAGGGGACTACCCGGCGTCACTGGACCAGCTGCAGTATCTGGGTGACTGGGACCAGCTGTGGCTTTCCGCCGTTCGCTATGAGAAGCAGCCGGACGGCTACAACCTTTTCATCGAGCGTGGCTGGGCCAACGAGCCTGACCTGTCCTTCCCGCCAGACTTCAAACGTGGGTTGGGAATTCGGGAGACCAACGTGGCGTGGCGAACCCCGGAGCCCTGAGGGCACAGTCGTTGTTTAACGCGTCAGCAGGGTACGGATGGCCACGGACGTGGCCGCTGCCCGATTATCCACGCCGATCTTGGGAAACAGCTGCTCCAGGTGCTTGTTCACCGTGCGCGGGCTGAGGGTGAGGATGTCGGCGATCTGCTTGTTGCTCTTGCCCTGGGCCACCCACAGCAGCACTTCTGCCTCGCGCTTGGTCACATCCAGCGCTTCTTCCAGCTTGCCGGCATCGAACACGGCGGCGGTCTGTTCCAGCTTGAACAGGATGTGCTGCGCCGGGTCCACCTTGAAGAAGTTGATCGCCAGGCTGCGCTTGCCAAACGTGGCTTCCAGCGGCGTGCTGTCCTCACGGGTGTGGTGATCAAGGATGGTGGTGATCAGGCCGTCGGTGTCCTCATGCATGTCCAGCACCTGGCGTGCGCCCGGCGTGGCCCACTGCAGGTGGCCGTCGCGGGTCAGGGCGAAAAGGAACTGCTGCGCCTTGTCCAGGGCTTCGTAGGCATCGCCGAGCATGTTGGCGTGCAGCAGGTGCGTGCGGATGCGGGCAATCAGCTCGGCCGGGTGGATGGGTTTGCTGACATAGTCGCTGCTGCCACACTCGAACGCCTTGACGATGTTCTCGCTGTCGGTAAGCCCGGTCATGAAGATCACCGGGGTGAAGGGCAGCTTTTCGCGCATGCGCTGGCAGCACTCGAAGCCGTCCATCTGCGGCATCAGGGCATCCATGAGGATGACATCCGGGGTGATCTGTTCGGTGATGGTGAGCGCCTGCTCGCCGTTCAGTGACATCAGCACGGTGTAGCCGGCCTCGTCCAGGGCCGTGTTGATCATGCCCAGCGAGTCCGGGGAGTCGTCTACCACCAGGATGACGGGTTCGCGGCTGCTCATTTGTACTGGTCCAGGAAGTGGGTGAGTTCGGAGAACTGGAAGCTGCTGCAAAACTGTTTCACCTTTTCCGCAAAGGCCGCATGGCGTGCATCAAGCTGCACGAGGATGGCCTGTATCTCGTTGAAATTGCCGGTCTGCGCATGCCAGCGCAGTTGTTCCATGACATCGTTATCGGGTGCCTGCACGGTGCCGCCGCCGCCGGGTGCGGTCAGCGGCGTGTCGCCCAGGTGCAGCCACTCGATCTCCAGCAGGCTGCCGAGCTTCTCCAGCATCTGGTCCAGCTGCACCGGCTTGGTGACATAGGCGTCGTAGAGGACCGAGCGCATCTGCTCTTCCTGCATCTCGATGGCATTGCCCGAGGCCATCATGATGGGCACGTCCGGGTGTGTCTCGCGCAGCCGGGCGGCCAGTTGCCAGCCATCCACATCCGGCATGCGGATATCGAGGATGAACAGGTCCACCGGGCATTCCCGGGCGATCTCTTCGGCGGCCTCGGCATTGGCGGCTTCCATGACGGTGAAGCCCAGAGGCGTGAGCAGGTCCATCAGCAGGCGCCGGTGATCAAGCTCGTCGTCCACCGCGAGGATGATCTTGCGCTGGCCCAGGTAACCCGTGACCAGCTTCGGTAACGGGCGCTCCTGGGCACTGTCGGGCACCGACACGGCAGTCAGCATCAGCGTCAGCGTCATGCGGGTGCCCACCGACGGTGTGCTCTGGAACGACAGGTCGCCGCCCATCAGTTCCGTGATCAGTTTGCTCAGGGCCAGTCCCAGGCCGGTGCCGGGAATGGTTTCCGTGTGCGCGTTGCGGATGCGCTCGAACGGCGCAAAGATCTTGTGCTCATCCGCCGGGTCGATACCGATGCCGGTGTCCTCCACCACAAAGCGCGCCACCTGGTTACGGTAGCTGATGCTAAGGCGGACCTTGCCCTCGGGGGTGAACTTGATGGCATTGGAGAGCAGGTTGATCAGCACCTGGCGGATGCGCTTGCCATCCCCGCGAATGTGCTTGGGCAGGTTCTGCAGGCCCACATGCTCGAAGGAGAGATGCTTCTTGCGCGCCTGCAGCTCGAACATCTTGCAGATCTGTTCCACCAGGGCGTGGATGTTCACCGTCTCGTTGTGCAGGTATTCCAGCCGCTTGGCCTCGATCTTGGAAATTTCCAGCAGGCCCTCGATCACATCGGTGAGGTGCTCGGAGCTGCGTGAAATGACCTCGGCGATGTCGCGCGTCTTGTCATTGAGCTCGTTGTTGCCCTGCAGTATCTGGGCGTAGCCGAAGATGGTGTTCAGCGGCGTGCGCAGCTCGTGACTGACTCCGGAGAGGTACCGGGTCTTGTAGATGTTGGCCTGGTCCGCCTGTTCCTTGGCCTCGGCCAGCTGGGTGGCGGTCTGGTGGTGACGGGTGACTTCCTTTTGCAGTGCGTCTGTCTGGTGCTGCAGCTCCACCAGGGCTTTCTTGCGGGTGTTGTCGGCCAGCACATAGAGCCACACCAGCACCCCGGCGACGATCAGGAACAGGAAGAACACCTGGAAGAACACCGTGTCTGCCGCTTCGGCCAGCTCCGGTGCGTTGATGCCCAGGGTATAGGCAGAGATGCTCAGCAAGCCGGCAATCAGCACACCGATCACCGAAAAAATAAACAGGAAGTGACCCACGTTGGACTGCACGCGGCCCACCAGCCAGCGCGGCAGCACTTTGGCCAGGAACAGGCCGGTCTGGTCCTTGATGTCGGCGCCGGGGCGGCAGGCATCCTGGCACAGGGATTCCAGTGAACAGCACAGTGAACAGATGCCGCCGCCGTAGTAGGGGCAGAACAGCATGTCTTCCTTGTCGTAGGTGCCCAGGCACACCTTGCACTCGCAGCGGGCGTTGTCGTCGGCATCGCTGCCCTGGGTCACCACCAGGCGGCCTTCCAGGGTGGGTTCGTCCACCAGGTAGTAGCGCCCGCCGGTGTACCAGGCCAGCAGCGGTGCGGTGATGAAGGGCAGGAAGAAGGCCAGGAACGGCGCCAGTGCCTCGGCGGTGGGGCCGAACAGACCCAGCTCCGAAGCGATGCCCAGCACCGAGGCCAGCAACATGGAGAAGAAGCCCACCGGGTTGATGTCGTAGAGCTTGCCACGCTTGAAGTCGATCTTCTTCGGGCGCAGGCCCAGGGGCAGGTTGATGGCGAGATCTGCTGTCACCGCTCCGAACCAGGACAGCACCAGTGCCGAAAAGGTGATCAGGATTTCCTCGAACGCCTTGTACAGGCCCACCTCCATGAGCAGGAACGCGATGGAGACGTTGAAGAACACCCAGACGATGCGCCCGGGGTGGTTATTGGTGAGCCGCGAGAAGAAGTTGGACCAGGCGATGGAGCCGGCATAGGCATTGGTGACGTTGATCTTGAGCTGGGAAATGATCACGAATGCCGCAGCAATGATGATGGCCGCATGGCTGTTGCCGAGGAAGTACTCGAACACGATCAGGTACATGTGGGTGGGATCGTCCGCCACGCTCGGGTCGGTGCCGTATTCCAGCGCCAGCACAGCGAGAAACGAGCCGGCCAGCAGCTTGAGCATGCCCACCAGCACCCAGCCCGGCCCGGACAGGACCAGCGCCGCCCACCAGGCCGGTGTGTTCTCCCGGTCGCGCGGCAGGAAGCGCAGGTAATCCACCTGTTCGCCATTCTGTGCAATCAGCGGGAAGATCACCGCCGCCGCGGCGCCGAACAGGTACAGGTCAAAGCCCGGCCCTTCCTGGGCGGAGCCGGTAAAGCCGGTCCAGTGCGGCACCGTGTCCATGTGTGCCCACACCACCAGTACCAGCGGAATGAACTGCAGCAGCGCCCATACCGGCTGGGTGATCAGCTGGAAGAACGAAATGCGGGTGATGCCGTGGGTGACCAGCGGGATCACCACCAGGGCGGAGAGCATATGGGCCACGAACTGCGGCCAGCCGAACAGCATCTGCAGGGCGCTGGACATGATCGCCGCTTCCAGGGCGAAAAAGATGAACGTAAAGGACGCATACACCAGCGACGAGACCGTCGAGCCGATATAGCCGAAGCCGGCGCCACGGGTGAGCAGGTCGATATCCACGCCGGTGCGTGAGGCGTGATAGCACACGGGTATTCCGCTCAGGAAGATGATGGCAGACACGGTGATGATGGCCCAGAGCGCATTGGTAAAGCCGTAGCTCAGGGTAATGGCACCGCCGATGGCTTCCAGCGCCAGGAACGAGACGATGCCCAGGGCGGTATTGGCAATGCGCTTGAGCGACCAGCGACGGGCATGCTTGGCCGTAAAGCGGAGCGCAAAATCCTCCAGCGTCTCATTGGCAACCCATTGATTGTATTGACGATGGGCATCGTCGATGGGGTGCTCTGTGGGGAACTGTCTGTCCATGGACGTCCATCTTGCAATATCCGGGCCCGGTGCAGCCCGGCGCCATGATGCGCACTCCTCGCGGCCAACCCCATACGTCATATGACGTATACGAAATGGCTGATTACCGAATGGTGGTGACCCCCTGCCACCGTAATGATGGCACCCGTCAACGGTTTTCCGCTTTGAGGCCGGTCCGGCAGCAAGGACAGAAAGTGGCAGTGACACCGCGACAGTCGGGTCCGGTCTCTGGCGGAAATCCTAGCAACGTCCCAAGCAACAACGTGTTTTGCCAACGGTTACCAAGGGGGTACCTGATCATGAAAGCTCACCGAAACAAGCTGTCCCTGGCGGTTGCACTGATTGCCGCCTCATCCATGGCCCAGGCTGAAATCGAGCTGACCGAAAAGCTCAGCCTGTCTGGCTTCATCGACATGTCGTCAACCTATGTGGAGTCCGAGATCGACAGCCCGGCCGCGCTGGCGGTGGACAGCAAGTCGAGCGAGACCTCTTCCGGCCTCGACCAGTTCGAGCTGAACTTCATGTACAGCTTCGATGACAAGCTCTCCGCCACGGTCGACCTGGAGCACCAGGACGATGGCCGTACCGTCACCGGTTTCGGCACCGCACAGCCCAGCGGCGACGATGTGGAAGTGGAAGTGCCCATCGGTGAAGAGACGGACATCGAGCAGGCCTACCTGAACTACGCCGTCAGCGACAACTTCAGCGTCAAGGCGGGCCGTTTCCTCAGCTATGCCGGCTGGGAGACGGAAGATCCCACCGGGCTGTTCCAGTACTCCGGTGCCGGGTATGCCGGTTACTTCTACGGCGGTTACCAGCAGGGTATGTCGGCCCTCTACGGCACCGACATGTTTGCCGCCGCCGTATCCGTGGTCAATGACCTCGGCGACCTGGAAGGCGAGTTCCGCGACAGCAAGAAGCCGGCCATCGAAACCATGATTGCCGTGATGCCCACCGACGCCTGGACCGCCAAGTTCTTCTACTCCGTGGACGAGAACGAAGCCCTGGATGAGGACATCGTGCTGATCAACGCCTGGACCAGCTTCGCCATCGGCGATCTGCTGCTGGCGGCGGAATACAACAAGTCCGAGGACAACCCGGTGTATGCCACCGCCAAGGATGACGAAGCCAGCGGTTACCTGCTGATGGCCAACTATGCCTTCGGCAAGGCCGGTATCACCGTGCGCTATCACGACTGGACCCTGGAAACCAAGGACGGGATCGAGTTCGAGGCTGTCAGCGGCATCACGGTGGCGCCGAGCTATGCCCTCACCGACAACCTGCTGATCGTGGCCGAGTACCGCACCGATGACATCGAGTACCTCGATCCGGTCGATGGCCAGGTAGAGGCAAGTGCCGATTCCTATGCACTGGAGGCCCTGGTCACCTTCTGACCTGGCCTGACAACGTGCCGCCTGCAGGACGCAGGCGGCCCCAGACTCCGATCCAATCAAGGGGATACATCATGAAAAAGTCGATTCTGAAGTCGCTGGCCATCCCGGCCGCGCTGCTGGCCTCCAGCATCACGTTCGCCGCCGATTCGATCAAGGTAGGCGTGCTGCACTCACTGTCCGGCACCATGGCCATCAGTGAAACCACCCTCAAGGACACCATGCTGATGCTCATCGAAGAGCAGAACAAGAAGGGTGGCCTGCTGGGCAAGAAACTCGAGCCCGTGGTGGTGGACCCGGCCTCCAACTGGCCGCTGTTCGCAGAGAAAGCCCGCGAGCTGATCGAGAAAGACAAGGTTGCCGCCGTGTTTGGCTGCTGGACCTCGGTATCACGCAAGTCCGTGCTGCCGGTGTTCGAGGAACTGAACAACATCCTGTTCTACCCGGTGCAGTACGAGGGTGAGGAATCCTCCAAGAACGTCTTCTACACCGGTGCCGCGCCGAACCAGCAGGCTATTCCGGCCGTGGATTACCTGATGAACGATGTGGGTGTTGAGCGTTGGGTGCTGGCCGGCACGGACTATGTCTACCCGCGTACCACCAACAAGATCCTGGAAGCCTACCTCAAGGCCAAGGGCGTTGCTGACGCGGACATCATGATCAACTACACGCCGTTCGGTCACTCTGACTGGCAGTCCATTGTCTCTGACATCAAGAAATTCGGCAGTGCCGGCAAGAAGACCGCTGTGGTTTCCACCATCAACGGTGATGCCAACGTGCCGTTCTACAAGGAGCTGGGCAACCAGGGCCTGTCCGCCGAGGACATCCCGGTGGTGGCGTTCTCCGTGGGTGAAGAAGAGCTGTCCGGTATCGACACTGGCCCGCTGGTGGGTCACCTGGCCGCCTGGAACTACTTCATGAGTGTGGACAGCAAGGCCAACAAGAAATTCATCAAGGACTGGCAGAAGTTCATCGGCTCCAAGGAGCGTGTCTCCAACGATCCGATGGAAGCCCATTACATCGGCTTCAACATGTGGGTGAAGGCGGTCGAGAAGGCCGGTACCACCGATCCGGAAGCGGTACAGAAAGCCATCATTGGCGTGGAAGTGCCGAACCTCACCGGTGGCACTGCCAAGATGCTGGCCAACCACCACATCACCAAGCCGGTGCTGATTGGCGAAATCCAGGACAACGGCCAGTTCGACGTGGTCTGGGAGACCGACGACCTGGTACCGGGTGATGCCTGGTCCGATCACCTGCCCGGTTCCAAGGACATCGTTGCTGACTGGACCGACAAGCTCGGCTGCGGCAACTACAACACCAAGACCAAGAAGTGCAGCGGCCAGAACTACTGATCATCCGCTGATGTAACACGCAGATGAGCCCCGTGCCTGGCGCGGGGCCTCATTCTGTTTCCGGTTTTCCAATCCACGGGAGTGAAGCATGCTTCTGCCGCGCAAAGGGTGTATCGGAATCCAGCTGCTGCTGGTCCAAATCATCTTGCTGCTTCTCTGTAGTCCTCTCCGCGCTGCACTGATGGATGAGCAGGATCTGGCCGTTCTGGCCGATGGCTCATACACGGACAAGCGTGAGCTGGTCACGTCCTTGCCGGATCGACCCGGCGCCACGGCCCTGTTGCCGGTCCTGCAAACCATGCTTGGCGGTGACCTGTACCTGTCTGAAAGCGGGCAGCTGATCTCGGTCACCGATGCTGACAACGACCAGTATCGTATCGCCGACCTGGATTCCGGCGATGTCACCCTGGCAGACAGCAAAGGCGACCTGAAACGGGTTCGCATCAATAATTCCGTGCGCCGCATCCTGCGACGCACCATTGCGCAACTGCAGTTGCGCGCCGATGACCCTGCCATGCGACTGGCGGCGGTCAACCAGATCATCGAAAAGGTGGACAGCGATTCGGTGGCCATCATCCGCGAATATTACTCGGACGAGCAGGATACCGAGGTGCGCGAGGCCATGGCTGTGGTGCTGGCGGTGGGCGACCTGCGCACCGGCGATGTCGCGCTGGCCGGGGCTGCCATCGAGACCCTGTCCACCAGCCTTGAGCCGGTGGCACTGAATACCCTGCAACAGTTCATGCAAGGCACCGACAGCGCGCTGCTGGCGCGCCAGGCCCAGGATGCCATTGACGCCATCGAGGCACGGGTGGCGGTGTACGAGAACATCGAGACCCTGTACTTCGGTCTCAGCTTCGGTTCGGTGCTGGTACTGGCGGGCATTGGCCTGGCCATTACCTTCGGTGTCATGGGCGTGATCAACATGGCCCATGGCGAGCTGATCATGCTCGGCGCCTATACCACCTATGTGATCCAGCAGCTGATGCCGGACATGATCGGCATCTCCATCATCATCGCTATCCCGGCGGCGTTCCTGGTGTCGGCGCTGGCCGGCATCCTCATGGAGCGGCTGGTGATACGCCACCTCTACGGCAACCCGCTGGAAACACTGCTGGCCACTTTCGGTATCAGCCTGATCCTGCAGCAGACCGTGCGCACCATCTTCTCGCCGCTGAACAAGTCGGTGATTACCCCTGACTGGATGAGTGGCCTGCTGGAAGTGAACTCGGTGCTGTCACTGACATGGAACCGCCTCTACATCATCGTGTTCTGCCTGATGGTGTTCCTGGCGCTGGTGTTCGTGATGAAGAAGACGCCACTGGGGCTGCAGGTGCGTGCCGTGTCGCAGAACCGCAACATGGCCCGCGCCATGGGGGTGCGTTCCCAATGGGTGGATGCACTGACATTTGGCCTCGGCTCGGGCATTGCCGGTGTCGCCGGGGTGGCATTGAGCCTGATCACCAATGTGGGCCCCAACCTGGGACAGGCCTACATCATCGATTCGTTCATGGTGGTGGTGTTTGGCGGCGTCGGCAACCTGCTTGGCACCTTGTTTGCAGGTATGAGCCTGGGCGTGATGAACAAGGTGCTGGAGCCGTCGGCCGGTGCTGTGCTGGCTAAGATCCTGATCCTCGTGTTCATCATCCTGTTTATCCAGAAGCGGCCGCAGGGACTGTTCCCGCAGCGCGGCCGTGCGGCGGAGGGCTGACATGAATCGTACAAGCGTCTTCGCCGACGACACCGGCGGCAAGATCTTCCTGATGGTACTGGCAGTGCTGTGCGTGGTGGTGCCCTGTGCCAACCTGCTGGTGCCGGAGAGCTCGGCCCTGCACATGTCCACCTACACGGTAACCCTGCTCGGTAAGTACCTGTGCTATGCGTTGCTGGCCATCGCCGCCGACCTGGTCTGGGGGTACCTGGGGATTCTCAGTCTCGGCCACGGGGCGTTCTTTGCCCTGGGAGGCTACGGCATGGGCATGTACCTGATGCGCCAGATCGGCGATCGCGGCGTCTATGGCAACCCTGACCTGCCGGACTTCATGGTGTTCCTGAATTGGGATGCGCTGCCGTGGTTCTGGTACGGCTTCGACCAGTTCTGGTTTGCCATGCTCATGGTGGCGCTGGTGCCTGGCGTGCTGGCGTTCGTGTTTGGCTGGCTGGCGTTCCGCTCCCGGGTCACCGGGGTCTACCTGTCGATCATGACCCAGGCACTGACCTATGCCCTGATGCTGGCGTTCTTTCGCAACGAGATGGGGTTTGGCGGCAACAACGGCCTCACCGACTTCAAGGACCTGCTCGGCTTCAGCCTGCAGAGTGATGCCACCCGTGTGGGCCTGTTCCTGGCCTCCGCCATTGCCCTGGCGCTGGGCTACCTGGTGTGTCGCTACATCGTCCGTTCGCGCCTGGGACTGCTGGCGGTGGCCGTGCGCGATGCCGAGAGCCGCACCCGTTTCATTGGCTACAAGGTGGAGCATGCCAAGTTGTGGCTGTTTACCTTCTCGGCGGTGCTCGCTGGCATTGCCGGCGCCCTGTATGTACCGCAGGTGGGCATCATCAACCCGAATGAATTCTCGCCATTGCATTCCATCGAGCTGATCGTCTGGGTGGCGGTGGGCGGACGCGCGACGCTGTTCGGCGCAGCCGCCGGTGCCGTGGCGGTCAATTACGGCAAGACCGTGTTTACTGCCGCATTGCCGGAGGTGTGGTTGTTTGCCCTCGGTGCGTTGTTTGTGCTGGTCACCCTGTACCTGCCCAAAGGCATCGTCGGCCTTGCAGCCATGAGGAGGGCGCGCGCATGAGCTTTACCGAATCACTGCGCCATGCCGTGCGGCGCGACCAGGTGTTCGATTTCCTGATCCCGGATGCCGGACCGCGCCTGGACCTGAGCCACCAGACCATTCTCTATCTCGAGGATCTGACGGTGAGCTTTGATGGCTTCAAGGCGATCAACAACCTGAACCTGTACATCGAGGCGGGCGAGCTGCGCTGCATCATCGGCCCCAACGGTGCCGGTAAGTCCACCATGATGGACATCATCACCGGCAAGACACGCCCTGACAGTGGCTCGGCCTGGTTTGGCCAGAGCATCAACCTGCTCAACATGTCCGAGGCGGATATCGCCGAAGCCGGCATTGGCCGCAAGTTCCAGAAACCCACCGTGTTCGAGATGCTCACCGTGTTCCAGAACCTGGAGCTGGCCATGGCCCAGGACAAGCGTGTGCTGGCCCTGTTGCGCGCGTCCCTGAGTGCCGAACAGCGCGACTGGATCGACCACACGCTGGAAACCATTGGCCTCAGTGAGCTGGCTCAGGAGCCGGCGTCGAAGCTTTCACACGGACAGAAACAATGGCTGGAGATCGGCATGTTGCTGATGCAGCAACCGAAGCTGTTGCTGGTGGACGAGCCGGTGGCGGGCATGACGCACCAGGAAATGGATCGTACCGCCGAGTTGCTGACGTCCCTGGCCGGTGAGCGCTCAGTGGTGGTGGTGGAGCATGACATGGATTTTGTCCGCTCCATTGCCCGCACGGTGACGGTGCTGCATCAGGGCGCGGTGCTGGCCGAAGGCTCCATGGAGCAGGTGCAGAACGATGCCCGCGTCAAACAAGTGTACCTGGGGGAATGACCATGCTGAGCATTGCTGGACTGAACCAGTTCTACGGTGAGAGTCACACGCTCTGGGATGTGGACATCAGCATCGAGAAGGGCAAGTGCACCTGCATCATGGGTCGCAACGGTGTCGGCAAGACCACGCTGCTGCAGTGCATCATGGGCCAGCTGCCCATCAGCAGCGGCCGTATCGAATACAAGGACCAGGCCCTGCATGAGCTGCCCATGGAAAAACGCGCCGGCCTGGGCATCGGCTATGTGCCGCAGGGAAGGCAGATCTTTCCCATGCTGACCGTGGAAGAGAACCTGCAGATTGGTTTGCCGCAGCGGCGCGACAAGTCGCGCAAGATTCCCGACTTCATCTACGACATGTTCCCGGTGCTGAAAGAAATGCTGGGCCGTCGCGGCGGTGACCTGTCTGGTGGGCAGCAGCAACAACTGGCCATCGGCCGGGCCCTGGTGATTGACCCGGAGCTGCTGATCTTCGACGAGCCCACCGAGGGCATCCAGCCGAATATCGTCAGCGACATTGGCGACGTGATCAAGAAGCTCAACGGTGAGCTGGGCGTCACCGTGGTGCTGGTGGAGCAGAAGCTGCCGTTTGTGCGGCGCACAGCGGATCACTTCTACATTCTCGATCGTGGGGCGGTAAAAGCGGATGGCGCGGTGGCGGAACTGAGCGAGTCGCTGGTCAAGGAGTACCTGACGGTATGACGGTGGCGCTGGGCACTCCGCTGGCAGCACAGCCCACCGGGTGGCAGGCGCGGCTGTCGCTGGGTTTTGTGCACCGCCCGGCACAGGCCCGCACGGTGGCGGCAGCCGTTAACCATGTTGGCCCGCTGCGTATACAGCGGCCGTTCTATCCGGAAGGGGATATCTGTCACGTGTATGTCCTGCATCCGCCCGGGGGGGTAGTGGGGGGCGACGGCCTGCACCAGCAGGCCCGTTGCGCCCCGGATGCACGGGCGCTGGTGACCACGCCGGGGGCCACCAAGTTCTACCGCAGCGCCGGCACCACCGCCCTGGTGCGCCAGCAGCTTACGGTGGAGGCAGGTGCCAGCCTGGAGTGGCTGCCACAGGAAAACATCTTCTTTCCCGGCGCGCGTGTGGATATCGGCACCGATATCCATCTGCATACGGATGCACAGCTGGTGGCGTGGGAGATCAATTGCCTCGGCCGGCCGGTGATCAACGAGCTGTTCAGTGATGGGCAGTTGCAGTCACGCCTGCGGCTGTTTGTGGATGGCCGGCCGTTGCTGATGGAAACCCAGCGCATTACTGAGGCGAGGCATCTGTCGGCCGCTGCCGGGCTTCGCAATCATCCGGTGCAGGGTTTGATGCTGGCCTGGAAAGTGGAGCCGGCGCTGGTGGATGCCGTGCAGGAGCAGGTGCCGGGCAGTGCCACGGAGCTGGTTGGCACCACGCTGTTGGAAGGTCTGCTGGTAGTACGTGTGCTGGGGCACAACGCCGAACGCGTGCGCGCCCTGATGGCCAGCGTCTGGGCGCTGGTGCGCCCGCATGTGCTTGATCGCCCGGCACACGCGCCGCGCATCTGGGCCACCTGAATCGTCAACAGGAGAAACCAACATGGAACTGAGCCCACGGGAAAAGGACAAGTTGCTGGTATTTACCGCCGCACTGTTGTCCGAGCGCCGCCTGGCCAGGGGACTGAAGCTCAACTACCCGGAAGCCAAGGCCTACATCAGTGCCGCCATCATGGAGGGCGCCCGCGATGGCCGGACGGTGGCTGAACTGATGAATGAAGGCCGCGGTTTGCTGACCCGCGACCAGGTCATGGATGGCGTGCCCGAGATGGTTCACGAAATCCAGGTGGAAGCCACATTCCCGGACGGGACCAAGCTGGTCACCGTTCATGAACCGATCGTGTAAGGGGGACCACATGACGCCAGGTGAAATACTGCCCATGGACGGTGACATCGAGATCAATGTCGGCCGTGAGACGTGCACGGTGGAGGTGGCCAACACCGGTGACCGGCCAATCCAGGTGGGCTCCCACTATCACTTTTTCGAAGCCAATCCTGCCTTGACGTTCGACCGCGAAAAGACCCGCGGTTTTCGTCTCAACGTGCCTGCCGGCACGGCGGTGCGCATCGAGCCGGGGCAGACACGCACGGTGGAGCTGGTGGCCTATGCCGGCATGCGCCACGTGTATGGCTTCCGTGGAGACATCATGGGCCCGCTTGACGGGCAGGGGGACTGAACCATGGCGACCATGTCACGACAGGCCTATGCCGACATGTTCGGCCCCACCACGGGCGACCGGGTACGGCTGGCGGATACGGAGCTGTTCATCGAGGTGGAGAAAGACTTCACCGTGTACGGAGATGAAGTGAAATTCGGTGGCGGCAAGGTGATCCGCGACGGCATGGGCCAGTCGCAGGCGGTGGCCTCCATGGTCATGGACTGTGTCATCACCAATGCCGTGATTGTCGACTACTGGGGCATCGTCAAGGCGGACATCGGCATCAAGGACGGCCGCATCGCCGCCATCGGCAAGGCCGGCAACCCCGACGTGCAGCCGGATGTGCAGATCATTGTCGGCCCGGGCACGGACGTGATCGCCGGGGAAGGCGCCATCGTCACGGCCGGCGGCATCGATTCCCATATCCATTTCATCTGCCCGCAGCAGATCGAGGAAGCACAGGCCTCCGGTATCACCACCATGCTCGGCGGTGGCACCGGTCCGTCCACCGGCAGCAACGCTACCACGGTGACGCCGGGCCCCTGGTACATGTCGCGCATGCTCGAGGCGGCAGATGCCTTTTCCATGAACCTGGGCTTCCTGGGCAAGGGTAATGCCAGCCTCACCGATGCCCTGACGGAGCAGGTGGCGGCCGGTGGCATTGGCCTCAAGCTGCATGAGGACTGGGGTACCACGCCGGCGGCCATTGATGCCTGCCTGAGCGTGGCGGAAGACACCGACACCCAGGTGGCGATCCATACCGATACCCTGAATGAATCCGGCTTCGTCGAGGACACCATTGCCGCCTTCAAGGGCCGCACCATCCACACCTACCACACGGAAGGGGCGGGTGGTGGCCATGCGCCGGACATCATCAAGGCCTGTGGCCTGGAGAACGTGCTGCCGTCGTCCACCAACCCGACGCGGCCCTACACGGTAAACACCATTGATGAGCATCTGGACATGCTCATGGTCTGCCACCACCTGGATCCGGCCATTGCCGAGGACGTGGCATTCGCCGAGTCACGCATCCGCCGCGAGACCATCGCTGCCGAAGATATCCTGCATGACCTGGGCGCCTTCTCCATGATCGCCTCCGACTCGCAGGCCATGGGGCGCGTGGGGGAGGTCATCAGCCGCACCTGGCAGACGGCGCACAAGATGAAAGTGCAGCGCGGTGCGCTCAAGGAAGACCCGTCCCGCCACGACAACTTCCGCGTCAAACGCTACATCGCCAAGTACACCATCAATCCAGCCATTACCCATGGCATTGCCCATGAGGTGGGCTCGGTGGAAGTGGGCAAGCTGGCTGACCTGGTGCTGTGGAAACCGGCATTTTTCGGCGTCAAGCCGGCCATGATCGTCAAGGGCGGCATGATTGCCATGGCCCCCATGGGTGACCCGAATGCCTCCATTCCCACACCGCAGCCGGTGCATTACCGGCCCATGTTCGGCAGCTTTGGTGCCGCCCGTAATGCCACCACCATGACCTTCATGGCGGGTTGCGCTATCGACGCCGGCGTGCCCGATGCGCTCGGGCTGAAGAACCTTATCGGGCAGGTGCGCGGCTGCCGTTCGGTAAAGAAGACCGACATGCTGCTCAACGATTACATGCCGCACATGGAAGTGGACCCGCAAACCTATGAGGTGCGCGCCGACGGCGAGCTGCTCACCTGTGAACCCGCCGACGTCTTGCCGTTGGCGCAACGTTACTTTCTTTTCTGATGGCAGTTTTAGGAGGCCGGAGATGATCCAGCTGGTACATGTAGTGGGCAATAACCTGCCGGGCAGTGAGCTGCTGCCGAGCGTGGAACTGCCCATGGATTTGCGCGTGCGCAGCCGCCAGCGTGTGGTGCTCACCAATGGCGAGAACGCTGGTCTGTTCCTTGTGCGTGGCACCCTGCTGCGCGATGGCGACATCGTCGCGAGCCGCGATGGCAAGCGGGTGCGTATCGTCGCCGCCCGCGAGAAGGTCTCCACGGCGCGCTGCAGCGATCCGCTGATGCTGGCGAAGGCGGCCTACCACCTGGGTAACCGTCATGTGCCATTGCAGATCACCACGGATTTTGTGCGCTACCAGCATGACCATGTGCTGGACGACATGCTGCGCCAGATGGGCATCGAAGTGAACGAAGAGATGGCGCCCTTCGAACCGGAGGCCGGCGCCTATCTGCAGTCAGGGGGGCATTCACATGGCCACGCCCACTGACCGCAACCTGGCAAGCAACAACGACGAGAAAGGCGAGAAAGGAGAACAGCATGGATAGTATCCGCAACAACATGCCCGGCTTTCGGGCAGCAATCACAGCATCAGTCCTGGTTGCCGTCATGCCGACGATGGCCATGGCCCACACCGGTGAGCTGGCGCATTCGCATGGGGGCATCATGGCGGGCCTCATGCACCCCGTTACCGGTCTCGATCACCTGGTTGCCCTGATGTTGTTTGGTGCCTTGCTGGTTGGCACCAGCCGGAAAGCACAGGGCCTTGGCTTCATCGCCGCAGGCGCCAGCCTGCTGGTTGGCTTTGTGGCGGGCATGAGCCTGGGGATGTCCGGCGCAATGGAATGGCTGATTACGGCCTCAGCCGTCGTGTTTGCGGCAGCCCTTGCCTTTCCGGGCAGTCTGCGAGGCCGGATGGCCGCCGTTTTGGCCGCCGTGCTTGCCGCGCATGGCTGGGCACACGGTGCAGAGATGATTGGTTCGGTGGCCGGATTTGGTGCTGGATTCATGGCGGCGTCCGTGTTGCTGATGCTGGCAGGCATGCTGCTGGGGAAAGGCCTGCAGCCACTGGCGCCCGCCTTGCGCGCGGTGGTGGCTGGAACGGCAGCCACGTTGCTCATGCTGGCCGCAGGCTAGGGTGGTTACTGGATGTCGGGCCTTTCATTCTACCGTCTTCAGCAGCTGATCAGTCCCGGCCTGCCGATTGGTGCGTTCACCTACTCCCAGGGCATGGAGTGGGCGGTGGAGTGCGGCTGGATCACCAGCGCCGACTCGCTGGAAGCCTGGTTGCACAGCTGCCTGCACGACAGCCTGGCGGTGCTGGAGCTGCCGGTGCTGGCGCGCCTGCGTGTTGCGGTGGACAGCGATGACCGCGAGTGCTTCCAGCACTGGGCGGACCTGCTGCTGGCGAACCGGGAAACCCGGGAGTTGCGCCTGGAAGAAAGCCAGCGTGCCCGTGCCATGACGGCGGTGCTGGAAAAGCTGCCGGACAGCAAGGCCATGAACCTGGCCTGTTGGCAGCCGGCGTTGGCCCAGACCCAGCTGGCACCGCTGGCGCTGGCCTGTCATCACTGGTCGATTCCGGCAGAAGACATGCTGCGCGGCCAGGCCTGGTCGTGGCTGGAGAACATGGTCACGGTGGCCGTGAAGCTGGTGCCGCTGGGCCAGAGTGATGGCCAGCAGGTGCTCTATCAATTGAGTGCGTCACTGGACCAGGTGGTTGCTGACGCACAGGCCTGCGCCGATGAGCATATCGGGGCGTTTACCCCGGCGGCAGCCATCGCCAGCAGCCTGCATGAAACCCAGTATTGTCGATTGTTTCGATCCTGAACGGGAGAACGGAAATGGCGGATTACAAATCACCCCTGCGCGTCGGCGTTGGTGGCCCGGTGGGGTCGGGCAAGACCGCATTGCTGGAGCAGCTGTGCAAGGCCATGCGGGATGACTACCACATCGCCGTGGTGACCAATGATATCTACACCCGGGAGGACCAGCGCATCCTCACCGAGGCCCAGGCATTGGAGCCGGAGCGTATTGTCGGTGTGGAAACCGGTGGCTGCCCGCATACGGCTATTCGCGAGGATGCCTCCATGAACCTTGCCGCTGTGGAACAGCTGGCGGAGACGTTTGGTAACCTGGATGTGGTGTTTATCGAGAGTGGCGGCGATAACCTCAGTGCCACGTTCAGTCCGGAGCTGGCCGACCTCACCATCTACGTGATCGACGTGGCCTCGGGCGAGAAAATTCCGCGCAAGGGCGGGCCCGGCATCACCAAGTCAGACCTGCTGGTGATCAACAAGATTGACCTGGCGCCACTGGTGGGAGCCTCGCTGGAAATCATGGACAGTGACACGCGCCGCATGCGCGGTGAGAAGCCCTATGTGTTCACCAATCTGCGCACCGAGGTATCGGGCCTGGGGCAGATTGTCGATTTCATCTGCCGTGAAGGCATGCTGGTGCCGCACTCGAATAAGGCCGGGCAGGCTGCCAACGCCTGAGCGGGACCGGCGCGGCCGGCTGTCTTGAAAGACGGGGCATGGGTGCATACCCTGTAGGGTATAAATTTACCCGACCAGGGAGCATCCATGTACTACATTGCCAAGACAGACAAGGCGTTTGACCAGGCGGCAACCGATCTGGAGAAGGAAGTGACGGCGCTGGGTTTCGGGGTGCTGCATATCCATGACCTGGGCGCGACCATGCGCAGCAAGGGCGTGGATTTCGCCGAGGACTGCAAGGTCTTCGAAGTCTGCAACCCGCAGCAGGCAGCAAAAGTGCTGTCGGTGGACATGCGCCTGAACATGGCCCTGCCATGCCGTATCTCTGTCTATACCGAGAAGGGCCAGACCTATATCGGCATGGTCGAGCCGGTGCAGATGCTGTCGTCCATGTCAGATGACACATCCTTGCTGGCGGTGGCCGAAGAGGTGCAGGAAAAGACTGCACAGATGATCGATAACGCCTGTTGAGGCAGAATGGCTCCCTTGTCCAACGATGGCCTTTCAGAAATGACGGGCATGGGGTTTTCAAGGGAGTGACTGGATGATGATTTCGCGCCTCGCAGGCCTGGTGATGGCCTGCCTGCTGTTGGTGGCCTGCGCAGAGCCGCTGCCTGATGATCGACTGGATTATGCCGGTTACTGGACGTCGGAGGGCATGGCACTGCTGATCACCCGCGATGGCAGCGTCTCCTACAAGCGCCTCAAGGAAGGCGTGACCACCTCCATCAATGGCCCGCTGAAGGCCTTTCACGGCGACAGTTTCGAAGTGGGCGTCGGTCCCATGGCCACCATCTTCGAGGTCAGTGAACCCCCGCATGCCGTGGGGGATGGCTGGCAGATGGTGGTGGACGGCGTGCGCCTGACCCGAGCACCCGAGCCTGGCCCTGACTGGCTGTAGATTGCCGTGAAGCCCTACCAGTCGCCACGGGCCCGTCTGGCGGTCTCTGCCGACGGTTCTGCACAGGGCCGTCTCGCGCGCCTGCTGATGTGCGTGCTGCTGTGCTGGGTATTCGTGTCCTTCCTGTCCGCAGAAGCGTTCAATTTCCTGGTCTTGTTTGATGTACTCCCCATGAGCGCTTCCATGACTCCGGAACTGGTTCTCGACCTGCTGTTGTCCAGCGGCTGCCTGGGGCTGGGCGGCTATTACATCAGCGGCCTCTATGACCGTGCCGGCTGGGCTGTGGTGGGGCTGGTCGCGCTGGGATTCACCCTGAATACCCTGCGCATCATCGGGCTGGGCCATGTGCTGGAGATGAAATGCGAGTACCTCTGGTATGACCTGGCCGTGACTCTCAAGAACCCGCTGGTCCTGTATGCCGGCCATTTCATTCAGCGGCGGCACATCGCCGCAGTGCTCGGCAGCCAGCCTGAAACACCCTGAAATATTTTTGCCCGGGCCCGCCGGGATCGTATCGCCCAGGGGCCTGTCACAGGCACACGGCTGGCATGCAAACGCCCGCCGTAAGTTTGTCGCAGCAACAAGAGGGCAAGGCATGTTTTCGGGTGACACGACGATGATGGTCAGGACCCTGTTCGCGAAACTGTTCGCGTGCATTTTCCTGGGGCTGGCCCTGGCGATTGTCTTTTCGCTGCTCAACACCGTGGTCAACGGTTTGTTCAATCATGACAACGTCATGCAGATTTTTCTCAGCAGTATCAATACCGGCATCATCGCCCTGGCTGTTTTCGAGCTGGCCTTCGTGATCAACAAGGAGTACTCGGGGGATGCCTCCCACGGTGACAATGTGGTTGCCACCCTGCGGCGCACCATTCCCGGATTCATCGGTACGGTGTGTGTGGCCCTGTCACTGGAAGGGCTGATCATGGTGATCAAGTACAGCCAGCTGGAGCTGGCGGGCAACCTGTACTACCCGGTGGCGATCATCTGCGCCACGGCCTTTCTGCTGGCAGCGCTTGCCCTGTTCCTGCACCTGACCCGTGACCAGGCGGATGGCGCAGACATTGAAGCCACGGGCACTGTGTACCGGTAACGGGCCTTGCCTTGCCCCATCCTTTCCGGATGTGAGGCTGCCAGCCGGCGCTGGCTGGGGTAGGCTAGGGGGTGACGGCCGCCAGAGCCTGCACCACGGAGAACACACATGCTCAAACTGCTGCCCCTGCTGTTGTTGCTGGCCGCCGGCCTGGCGGGCGCCGAGGTGTACAAGTGGATCGATGATGACGGCCGGATCCACTACGGCGATGCGCCGCGGGAATCCGATAACGCCACCAAGGTGGAAGTGAAGATCAACACCTATGAGAACGTCACCTATGAAAGTTTAGGGACGTTTGATTTTCCCGAGGCCAGGAAGGGTCGCGTAATCATGTACTCCACCAGCTGGTGCGGTGCCTGCAAGAAGGCGCGTCGCTACTTCAAGCAGAACAACATTGCCTTCACCGAGCACGACATCGAGAAGAGCGAAAAGGCGAGAAAAGCCTATGACCGTCTCAATGCCCGCGGTGTCCCGGTGATCCTGTATGGGCGCGAGCGTATGAACGGTTTCAGTGTGGCCGGGTTCAAGCGCATGTACGAAAAGAAATAGTGATGTCCTCCAGCCAGTCCGCCTCACGTGGGCTCCCCGCATGTTTGCGCTGATCCGCCGCTGGCGCGAAGACCGCCGGATACGCCGCATGGGTTTCACCAGTGTGGAATGGGAAGCCGCTGTCGCTGACTGGCCGGTGATGGCGCGGTTCCAGGGCGAGGAACGGGCGAAGCTGCGTGACATGGCATTCCGGTTCCTGGCGCGCAAATCCATTGCTGCCGGCGCTGACTTTGCCTACACCGATGCCATGTGTCTTCGGCTCGCCACCATGGCCTGCGTGCCGGTCCTGCACCTGGGGCTGCACTGGTATGACAGCTGGCAGACCGTGATCCTGTACGAATCCGATTTTGTCCCGCACGGGCCCTGGTACAGCGACGACGGCGTGGTCCATGAACGGGGCCCCGGCCTCAGTGGTGAAGCCTGGTTGCGCGGCCCGGTGATTCTTTCCTGGGAGAGCATTTGCCACAGTGGCGCGCACGGCCATACCGGTCATGCCAGCAACGTGGTCATTCATGAGCTGGCCCACAAGCTGGACATGCTGCGCGACGGCGCCAACGGCGCGCCGCCGCTGCATCCGGACATGGCACCCGGGGAATGGCACGCCATATTCAGTGCCGCCTGGCAGCGGCTGCAGCAGGCGGAGGCGCACCATCACCTGCTGCCGGTGGATGACTACGCCCTCACCAGTCCGGCGGAGTTTTTCGCTGTCTGCAGCGAGACCTTCTTCGAGGCCCCGGAGCGGCTGCAGCAGGGCCTGCCGGACGTCTACCGCCTGCTGGCACAGTTCTACCGGCAGCAGCCGGCGGGGTAGCCTGACCGGGCTGGAACGACCGGTGTCATTGGCAGGCCGGGAACGGCGGCGTAGCATGGTCCGGCGTAACCAGGGACTGGCAGGCAATCATGACGCTGCAGGAAATCATAAAAAAATCCAAGGACGGGGAAGCCTTCTTTCGTACGCTGGTGGAGCTGGCCAACCAGGGCATCTGGTGCATTGATGCCCAGGCGGTAACCAGCTACGTCAATCCGAAAATGGCTGAGATGCTTGGCTATACGCCGGCGCAGATGGTTGGCCGGCCCATGGACGATTTCATCTTTGCGGATGAGCGTGAGCAGGTTGACAGGAATATTGACCGTCGCCGCCAGGGTATTGCCGAACAGCATGACTTCCGCCTGCGTTGCCGCGATGGCAATGAGCTGTATGTCACCATGGGCACGTCGCCGCTGAATGATGAGCAGGGCAACTACATGGGCGCCCTGGCTGTGGTCAACGACATCTCCTTGCGCGTGCGCCAGGACCAGCATGAAGCGTTGCGCTCCCATACCCTGTACCTGATTGCCACCGACGCGCCGCTGCAGGCGGTGCTCGAATCCATTGCCGACGGAGTCCACCTGTGGTTTCCCGAGGCCCTGTGTACCATCCTGCTGCTTGGCGAGGACGGTGTGCATGTGACGCTGGGTGCGGCCTCTGGCATGCCGTCGTTCTTCAACGATGCCGTGGAGGGTGCGCCCATCGGCCCCTGTGCCGGTTCCTGCGGCACGGCCATGTATCGCGGGGAGCGAGTTATCAGTGAGGACATCGCTACTGATCCACTGTGGGTGGACTACCGCGAACTGGCTATCAAGGCGGGTCTGCGCAGCTGCTGGTCGGAGCCGATCAAGAACGCCCACGGTGGTGTGCTGGGTTCATTTGCTGTCTATCACCGCTACCCGCACGCACCGGTGCAACAGCAGCTGGAAACCATTACCTCCATGGCCAGCCTTGCCTCCATCGCTATCGAGCGCGTCCATGACCGCCGCCAGCTGCTGGCACTGAACGCCAGCCTTGAGCAGCAGGTGCAGCACCGCACCATCGAGCTGGTGGAGGCGAAGGAACGGGCCGAGGAGGCCAGCCAGGCGAAGAGTGATTTCGTCTCCAACATGAGCCACGAGATTCGCACCCCGATGCACAGCATTACCGGGCTGGCCCATTTGATGATGAATACCACGCTGGACCAGCGCCAGCTCGATTACGTCAGCAAGATTGATTCCGCCGCCCAGCACCTGCTGGCCATCGTCGACAATATTCTCGATCTCTCCCGCATTGAAGCGGGGCGACTGGAGCTGGAATACACGCCCTTTGACCCTGAACAGGTGATCCAGTCCGTGCGCAGCCAGTTTGCCGACCGGGCCGAACAGAAAGGCGTCACCTTGCATGTGGGCTATCGTGGCGAGCTGCCGGACGTGATGGTGAGTGATCCGCTACGCCTGGGGCAGGTGCTGATCAACCTGGTGGGCAATGCGGTGAAGTTTACCGAGGCCGGGGAGATCAACGTCTCGTTCGCCTACAAGGACCTGGACGACGGCGGTGGTGTGCTGCAGGTGTCAGTGCAGGATACCGGTATCGGCATGTCACCAAGCGAGCAGAAGCGCCTGTTCGACCCGTTTCGCCAGGCCGATACCTCCACCACCCGCCGTTTCGGTGGTACCGGGCTGGGCCTGTCCATCAGTCATCGTCTGGTCGCCATTGCCGGTGGTGACATGCAGCTGGAGAGCACGCCGGGGGAGGGCAGTTGCTTCTCGTTTACCTGGCCGGTGCGGCTGGGGTCCGACCAGGACCGGGTGCCGGAGCCGGAGCCCCTGCAATGGCGCGAGTGCCTGGACGGTGCGCGGGTGCTGTTGGCCGAAGACAACGTGGTCAACCAGATGGTGGCACTGGAAGTGCTGAAGCTGGTGGGTGTGCAGGTGGATGTGGCCAACAACGGTGCCGAAGCCCTGCAGATGCTGGAACAGCAGAGCTATGACTGTGTGCTGATGGATGTGCAGATGCCGGAAATGGACGGTTTCGAGGCCACCCGCCGCCTGCGCATGAACCCGTCCCTGCGCGGCACCCATGTCATCGCCATGACGGCGAACGCGTCGGAAGAAGATCGCCAGCGCTGCCTGAATGCCGGCATGGATGACTTTGTCGCCAAGCCGATCCGGCCGGTGAAGCTGTACAGCCAGCTCGCCCGGTTGCTGGGGCGGGACCAGTGAAAGACGCAACCGTGCTTGATCGCCTGCTGGTCCTGAATCTGGCGTTACTGATTGCCCACCAGATCGATGCGGCCTACTGGCACGAGTGGGACATGTTTGGCCTGCCGGGCGGCATCCAGCTTTTCAACCTGCTCAATCTGGTCATTTTCCTGGTGCTGCTGGGCTGCGCCGTGCCGGTGATACGTCGGCAACCGTCCGGCTATGCCGGCGCGCTGGTGATTGCCACGGGGTGCTCACTGGTCCTGCCCATTCATGCCGGCTTTGCGCTGGCCGGGTACACCCAGTTCAACACACCGGTTTCCATGGCGATAATCGTGGCATCATGGCCCCCTGCCGTGTGGCAGATGATCATTGTCGTGCGACAACGGCGGTCACTGTTTGCCGCCGATTCATAATGTACCCGTTGGCCACAAGCACAGGATTGCCGTCATGAAAGCGCCGTATCGCTCCATCATTACCGGCATCGGACCCGGTTCGTTGCGTTCGCTCAGTGGATACCTGTCCGGACTGGTGCGCGGCCGGCTGTGGTTGAAGGTATTGATCGGCATGGCACTGGGGCTGCTGGCGGGCGTGCTGCTGGGGCCGTCGGCCGGGCTGGTGGATCCGCACACCGGGGCCATGGTGGGCAGCTGGCTGGCGTTTCCCGGCCAGCTCTTCATCGCCTCGATCCAGATGATCGTCATCCCGCTGGTGATCGCCTCGGTGGTGCGGGGCCTGGCCGCCAGTGAAAACCTGGAGCAGCTGCGCCGGCTGGGTGTGCGGGTGTCACTGTTCTTCGCCGGTACCACGGCCGTGGCGGCATCGCTGGGCCTGTGGGTGGCCGGGCTGATGCGCCCGGGACGCCTGATGCCGGACATGGCAGTGGCCACGGCGGATCTGCCGCCGGCTGCGGCGGCGTCCCCTTCGTTGCCCGGTGTGCAGGAATTACCCGGCGCCATGATTCGCCTGATTCCCGGCAATCCGCTGGATGCCATGGTGCAGGGGGAAATGCTGCAGATCGTCATTTTCTCCATCGTCATCGGCATTGCCCTGGTGACCATGGCGCCGGCGCAGGCACGGCCGATGCTGGACCTGCTTGGCTCCCTGCAGCAGATCTGCATGACGGTGGTGCGCTGGGCCATGCGGCTGGCGCCATACGCGGTGTTTGGCCTGATGGCGCAACTGGCCAGCACCGTGGGCCTGTCAGCCCTGATGGGCATGGCGTTTTATGTGGTGACCGTGCTCACCGGCCTGTTGCTGATGCTGGTGGTATACCTGGTGATGCTGCGTGTATTCGCCGGGGCCGCGCCACTGGCGTTCCTGCGCGACAGCCGGGATGTCCTGCTGCTGGCGTTTTCCACCTCCAGTTCGGCGGCGGTGATGCCGTTGTCCATCCGCACGGCCGAGGACAGCCTCGGTGTGCGCCCGTCCATTTCCCAGTTCGTCATCCCCCTGGGCGCCACCATCAACATGAATGGCACCGCCCTTTACCAGGCCGTGGCCACGGTATTCCTGGCCCAGGTGTATGGCATCGAGCTGGGCTGGGCGAGCATGGCGCTGGTGGTGGCCGTGGCGGTGGGGGCGTCCATCGGGTCACCGGCGACACCGGGCGTGGGCATCGTCATCCTGTCCATGGTGCTCGGCAGCGTGGGCATTCCGGCGGCGGGCATCGCCCTGATCATGGGCGTGGATCGCATCCTCGACATGTCGCGCACGGCCATCAATGTGGCCGGCGATCTGGTGGCCTGCCGGCTGATGGAGCGCTGGATTCGGGATGATGACGTGGCTGGACCGGTAGATTCCGTGGCTGAATCGCCGGCTTCTTCGGCTAACTAACTGCCGTGACGGTGGTTGGCCCTCACCCTGTCCCTCTCCCGGAGGGAGAGGGGACCCACTGGCAGGGCCTGTCTAGCCCCTCTCCCTCCGAGAGAGGGGACCCACTGGCGGGGCTTGTCTAGCCCCTCTCCCTTTGGGAGAGGGGTTGGGGTGAGGGCAATGATTGGGGTGAGGGTTTTCCCAGAGCCGGGATTCCCCTCACGGCGCTTCCTCGCTCACCGCATCAACAATGGCCTGCATCACCACCGCGCTTTCCTGCTGCCGTTCGGTCCATTCCGGGTCAGCTGAGTTGCGCGCAATCACCACCCGTTTGTCCGGGTCGATAAACACGTACTGGCCATAAACGCCCGCCGCCATGAATTCACCGCGTGGCTCTGGCGGCAGCCAGAAGTGCTGGCTGTAGCCCCGGCCCTGGTATTTTTCGCCGCCGGAGACATGGCTGTCACTGGCCGGCTTGTTCAGTGACGGCGCCCACTCGGCGGGTAACAGCTTCACCCCGACCCCCTCGCCATGGAAGGCTTCCAGGTAGAACTGGCCAAACCGCGCATAGTCGCGCAGGCGCGCGTTGAGGCAGCAGTATCCCAGGGCCAGGCCGGCATCACCGGGGCGGTTCTGCAGCCAGTAGGCGTCGAACTCCATGCCCAGCGGCTGCCACACCTTTTCAGTGATGATCTCGGCCAGCGGCTTCTGGTACACGCCACGCAATACGGACGACAGCACGTGGCTGTTGGGGCTGAGGTAATCGAAATCGGTGAACGGGTCGCGGCTGCGCTGGAACGGCAGCAGCAGCTGGTCGGCGTTCTTGCCGAGGATGAAGGTGTTGAAGAAATATGGACGGATGTCGGAATTATCGGCGTTGTAATCCTCGTTGAACGCCACGCCCGATGACATCTGCAGCAGCGCACGCAGGCTGACATCGGCAAAACCACTGCCGGTGAACTGCGGTGCATAGCGCTGGACCGGATCATCCAGGCTGTGAATGCGGCCTTCTTTCAGTGCCATGTTGATGGCGGTGGCCACCACGCTCTTGGCCACGGACCAGGAGGTGAAATAGGAGCGTTCATCAGAGCCCATCAGGTAACGCTCATGAACGATCTCTCCGTCCTTGAGCACCAGCAGGCCCATGGTGCGGGACTCCTCAAGAAACTGTGCCAGTGTCTTTTCCGTGCCCCCGAACCGGTAGCTCAGTGACAGCGGTTGTGACTGCCCCGGCAGGGCACGTGTCTGTTGCGGTGCTGTCACCGGGCGTGACGGAAAGAAGCGGTCCATGTGACGGAAGTTCTCCGGCAGCGCCTCCGGTTTCGTCAGCGAGGCAATGCGTGCCGGCGAGTAATCCGACCAGGGTCGGTAGTACCACAGCGACGCGGTGACCAGCAGCAGTGCCAGTGGCACCAGTGCCACAACTATCCAGATGCGCTTTGTTGTCATGGATTGCGTTCCTTACGGCAAGAAAGAAGGGCGCTGATGCGGTGCTGACAGGCCCGGCCTGCCCATAATGATGGCATAGCGGGCCTGAGGCTGCCCGCCAGCCACTTTTTTTTCATCCGCTTATTTATTTCATCGCTGAAGGGAATGTTTTCCCGCTGCGTGCTGCGCGTGCGCCAACGCCAAGCCATGCCGGCGACAACCCTTTTGGCATCAAACCATCACGGCGGAATTCAAACGCCTGTTTGCCTTGCATCCCGCGCCAGCCCTTGTGTCTGGCTGGTGGCTGTGTCCATCATGTCGGCATGACAGAGATTAACCGGGATACGATTTCTTCCGCCCAGTGGAGCGCGCTGGTGGATTCCGCTGTGCGGCTGCGGCATGACCTTCACCGGCATCCGGAGCTGCCCTGGCAGGAACGACGCACCGCCGATGTCATTCGCCAGCAGCTGGATGCCGCCGGTATCAGCTGGCGCGTCTGTGCCGAGACCGGCACCGTGGCCACACTGGCCGCCGATGCCGCCGGCGATGCCATTGCCCTGCGCGCCGATATCGATGCGCTGCCCATTGTCGAAGCCAGCGGTGCGGACTACACCTCCACCATCGATGGCTGCATGCATGCCTGTGGGCATGACGGTCATACTGCCACCCTGTTCGCCGCCCTGTGGTGGCTGAAAAAGCATGAGGCATCGCTGCCGCAGCCGGTGACGCTGCTGTTCCAACCGGCTGAAGAGGGCGGGCATGGTGCCCGGGAAATGATTGCTGACGGCGCTCTTGCCGGCGTCTCGCGCGTGTATGGCTGGCACAACTGGCCGGCTATTCCGTATGGCCAGGCGGTGTGTCCCGACGGCCCTGTGATGGCCGCCAATGGCACCTTCCGTATCACGGTCAAAGGCCGCGGAGGTCATGCCAGCCAACCGGAGAAGTGCCGTGACCCGGTGCTCGCCGCGTCGGCCATCACCCTGTCATTGCAGCAACTGGTCAGCCGCCGGCTGCCGCCGCAGGAAGCCGCTGTGGTCAGTGTCACCAGTATTGATGCAATCAGCGCCGACACCGTCATTCCAGACCAGGCCGTGCTGGCCGGCAGCATTCGTCTGGCCCGGGACAGCAGCCGTCCGGTGGTCGAGTCACTGATTGTGGAAACCGCCCGCGATACGGCAAAGGCCTACGGCGTGGAGGCAGAGGTGGAACTGTTTCCCCGCTACGGCGCCACCATCAACCACGCCGGCCCGGCCGCTGACTACCGGCAAGCCCTGTATGACGAATTCGGCAGTGACTGGCACTGCAACGACGTGCACGTGCCGATCATGGCCTCCGAGGATTTCAGTTATTACCTCAAGGAAGTGCCTGGTGCTTTTGCACTGGTGGGGGCGGACGACGGCCATGGGCATCATGAGCCGTGCCACAGCCCGCGCTACGATTTCAACGACAAGCTGATCCGTCATATGGGTCGCATCTATGCCCGTCTGGCCGGGGCGCCGGTACCGGAGTAGGGCGTTTTCAACGGGGAGAGCCGTGCGGCCGGTAACACGCTGGCCATTACTCTTGATCAAGGAGATTGCAGGATGAATGTGTTTGAACAGTGGGAATCTGAAATCCGTGGTTACTGCCGTGCCTATCCCACCGTGTTTGTGTCAGCGTCCAATGCGCGCCAGGTGGATGAATCCGGCAAGTCCTTCATCGACTTCTTTGCCGGCGCGGGCGTGCTCAATTTCGGGCACAACAACCCGGCAATGAAAAAGGCCCTGATTGAACATATCGAGGCGGATGGGATTGCCCACAGCCTGGACATGTACACCAAGCCCAAGGCCGAGTTCATCCAGACCTTCGTCGACGTCATTCTCAAACCGCGCAAGATGGACTACCGCCTGCAGTTCATGGGCCCCACCGGCACCAACGCGGTGGAAGTGGCGCTGAAACTGGCGCGGCGGGCCACCGGGCGCACCAACGTGGTGGCGTTCCATCATGGCTTCCACGGCATGACCCTGGGCTCGCTGTCAGCAACGGCCAACAGTTACTTCCGTAATGCCGCAGGTGTGCCGCTGGAGCATGTCATGCACGAGCCGTTCGGCTGCGAAAAGACCTGTGCCGGCTGCAAGCTCGGCTGTGGCCTTGACCAGCTCTCCCAGCTGCGTGCTCGTTTCGAGGACAGTTCGTCCGGCCTGAAGCCGCCGGCCGCGTTCCTGGTGGAGGCGATCCAGGCCGAAGGCGGGGTCAACGTGGCCAGCAAGGAATGGCTGCATGGTGTCCAGCAGCTGGCACGGGATCTCGGTGCGCTGCTGATCATTGACGATATCCAGGCGGGCTGCGGCCGTACCGGCAACTACTTCAGCTTTGATGGCATGGGGCTGGACCCGGATATTGTCTGTCTGGCCAAGGGTCTGGGTGGTTTTGGCACGCCCATTGCAATGAACCTGGTGAAGCCGGAACACGACAAGCTCTGGTCGCCGGGTGAACACACCGGCACGTTTCGTGGCCAGAACTTCTCCTTTATCGCCGGGCGCATCGGTCTGGACTACTTCCGTGATGATGCGCTGATGAAAGAGGTGGCCCGCAAGGGTGAGATTATCCGCGAGTGCCTGCAGGGCCTTGCGGACAAGCACTCGAGTCTCGGCATGCAGGTGCGTGGAAAGGGCATGATGCAGGCCCTGGACATGCGTGATGGTGCACTCGCGAAGGCGGTGGCAGGCAACTGCTACACCCTGGGGCTGATCATTGGCCCCTGCGGAACCGGTGGCAAGGTGATCAAGGTGATCCCGCCGCTGACCATTCCGGACGACGACCTGAGCGAGGGCCTGGGATTGCTGGAAAAGGCGATCAATGACGCCGTGGAGGCCTCATGAAAGAACGTGATGACATGACGTTCCCGTTCGAGGAATACCAGCGCCGTATCAACGGCCTGCGCGAACGGATGAAGGAGCGGTTACTGGATGCGGTGGTGATCACCGACCCGGAAAACCTCATGTACCTGACCGATTACCAGACCACCGGTTACTCGTTCTTCCAGTGTCTGGTGGTGCCACTGGAAGGTGAGCCGTTCATGATCACGCGGGAGCTGGAGGCGACCAACGTCTACCATCGCACCTGGCTGGAGATTGCGCGGCCCTACCCGGATACCGGTGACGCTATCCAGATGCTGGTGCAGAGCCTTCGCGAGTTCGGGCTCAAGGACAAGTGCATCGGCTATGAGCGAAACAGCTATTTCTTCCCGGCGTACCACCAGGATGCCATCCATACCACCTTCACCGAAGGGCGGTTGCTGGACTGCTTTGGCATCGTGGAAGAGGGCCGGGTGTGCAAGTCGCAGGCCGAACTGGAAGTGATGAAAAAAGCGGCCCGTGCTACCGAAGCGGGCATGCGCGCCGGTATTGATGCCTGTCGGGCCGGTGTCAGCGAGAACGATATCGCGGCCGAAATCAGCTCGGCCATGTTCAAGGCTGGCGGCGAGGCGCCTGCGGTGATGCCGTATGTGGTCTCCGGGCCGCGCAGCCTGATTGGCCATGCCACCTGGGAGGGGCGTGTGGTCCAGCCCGGTGAGCATGTCTTTCTTGAGGTGGGCGGCTGCTACCGACGCTACCACACGGCGATGATGCGAACGGTGGTGCTGGACGGCCTTTCGTCCTCACTGGTGAAGGCGCAGGAGCGCATGAAGCTGGCGCTGAAAGAAGCGCATCGCGCCATTCGGCCCGGATTGACAGTGTCGGACGCCGACAACCTGATTCGCCAGATCATCACGGACAATGATGTGGGCGCTCGCCTGATCACCCGCTCTGGGTATTCCATCGGCATTGCGTTCCCGCCGAGCTGGGACGAGGGCTACATGATCAGTCTCAAGCAGGGCAATTCAGCCATCCTGCGTGAGGGCATGACGTTCCACCTGATCCCGTGGATGTGGGCGGTGGACGGTGACAAGACAGTAGGTATTTCCGACACCATCTACGTGACCGCGGACGGCTGCAAGTCCTTCTTCGACATGGACCAGGACATTGTCAGCAAGCCGGAGGAGTCCAGCAGCATGGTATCGGCGGATACGGTGGCCAAGGTGACAGCCACCAGCGATCTTTCCAAGGCCCGTGATGCCAAAAAGAAAGCCGACAAGAGCGATTGAGACAGACAGACGGAGAGTAATGCATGCTGATTACCACGGACCCGAGCACGGGCAAGGTCATTCGTGAAACGGAACCGTTGAACGATGCCGGTATCGACAACACCATCGCCCAGGCCCAGGCGGCGGCCGAGGGCTGGGGTGTGCTGTCATTTGCCGAACGTGCCCGTGTGCTTCAGGCAGCGGCAGACTACATGCGCACCAATGTAGAAACCCTTGCCCCCTTGATGACCGAGGAGATGGGCAAGCCGATCAAGGAAGCGCGCGGCGAGGTGAACAAGGCGGCCTGGTGTGCCGAGCATTACGCGGCGCATGCGCAGCGCTACCTGGCAGACGAGTCGATCAACTCGGATGCCCATCACAGTTACGTGCAGTATCTGCCTTTGGGGGTAGTGCTCGGCATACTGCCGTGGAATGCGCCGTTCTGGCTGGCGTTTCGTTTTTCGGCGCCGGCACTGATGGCCGGCAATACCTGCCTGATGAAACATGATCCGCATGTACAGGCCTGTGCCACAGCCATTGCCGGGATCTTCGATGCCGTGGGTGCGCCGCCGGCCATTTTCCAGAACCTGGCGTTGATGACACCGCAGGTAGAAAAGGTGATTCGCGACGATCGCGTCCAGGCGGTGTCATTCACCGGCTCCAGCGCCGGTGGCGCGAAGGTGGCGGCCATGGCGGCGAGCGAAATCAAGCCAGCCGTCCTTGAGCTGGGCGGATCGGATCCCAGTATTGTTCTGGCGGATGCCGATATCGAGGCGGCGGCAAAGACCCTGTGCCTGTCACGCATCATCAATGCCGGGCAGAGCTGTATTGCCGCCAAGCGCATCATCGTCGAGGCGCCTGTTTATGACCGCTTTGTGGATGCGTTTCATGCCCAGCTGGCGGCTCTGAAGATGGGCGACCCGCGTGAAGAGAGCACTGATGTCGGCCCGATTGCACGGCCGGATTTGCGCGACAACCTGCACCGCCAGGTCCAGGCCAGCATCGATGCCGGCGCGCGTTGCCTGTTGGGCGGTGAGATGCCCGACGGTGATGGTTTCTTTTACCCGCCCACCTTGCTTACGGATGTGACACCCGACATGACGGCGAGCTGCGAGGAAACCTTCGGCCCCGTGGCGGTGGTGATGAAAGCAGATGATGCTGAGCAGGCCCTGGCGATTGCCAACGACTCACCGTATGGCCTCGCTGGCAGCGTCTGGGGCAATGCCGAGACGGCTGAAGCCATGGCGCGCCGCATGCAGGTCGGGCAGGTATCGGTGAATGGCATCGTCAAGACCGACCCGCGCCTGCCCAGTGGTGGCATCAAACGCTCCGGTTATGGCCGTGAATTGGGCCCCCATGGCATCCGGGAGTTCGTCAATGCACAGCAGGTCTGGGTAGGCCCCGTGCGGCCCTGAGCAGTGCCGGCTCCACCGGTAGCATGTCGTACACGGTCATGGTTGGCCGTGCACGGCACCCAGGTCCTGTCGTAACTGGTGCATGCCGCGACGAATCCATGATTTCACGGTGCCCAGTGGCCGGTCCATGCGCTCTGCCAGCTGGACGTGACTGAAGTCATAAAAGAAGGCCAGCTGCAGGCTATCCCTTTCATATTTTCCCAGCCGTGAAATGCCTTCACGCACAGCGCTGCATCGCTGCTGTGTCTGCAACTGGTGAGCCGGGCCCTCGGTGACGATGTGATCCCGCTGAGAGGTCATGTCTGCCGAGTCACTGTATGGCACCAGGCGCTGGCGCCGCAGTTCATCAAGTGCGGTATGACGGGCAATCGTCTCCAGCCACGCAGATCCTGAGCTCTTTGAGGAATCGAACTGATGCGCATGCGTCCAGACCTTGAGAAAGGTTTCCTGCATAGCGTCTTCGGCAAGCGATGGCATGACAAGTACGCGCTGGCAGGCAATCAGTACTTTCTTGTTGGTGACGGAGTACAGCCGCGTGAAGGCCGAGTGATCACCTGTCTTCACGCGCTCGATCAGTCGTACCAAAGAATGCTCGTGCTTTTCTTCTTCCATAAACCCGTCCCCGTTTTTCTGAACGATGTGCCCATTGCGATAACGGTGGGGTGAAAATCCCTCTGGCGTTGCACAAACCCATCACGGCTTTACATTTTGCTACGATGTAACTGCATCCGCCGCGCTCTCCCGTCCGTACAGGTAAGTGACATTGTTCTTCGCACACGGCGAAGCCAGAACCTGACGGAAGAGAGGATGAGTTATGAGTGTTCCCCTGAAACGCACGATGCTGGCGGTGGCAACTGCCGGGTGCCTGGTAAGTGCCGGCAGCATGGCATCCAGTCACCGGGAGGCGCCGGCGATCACCGAGCGTCCCAAGGTTGATGCCACTGATTTCTACATGTTCCGCAGTTACGAGGCAGGTCGGGATGGCTTCGTTACGCTGATTGCCAATTACCTGCCCCTGCAAGACCCCTACGGTGGCCCCAACTACTTTGATCTCGACAGCGACGCGCTGTATGAGATCCATGTTGATAATGACGGCGATGCTGTAGAAGACATTACCTTCCAGTTCCGCTTTGCCGACGTACAGCAAGACCTGACTGTCCCCGTGAACGGTGTTGACGTGGCGGTGCCGCTGAAAAACATTGGTGGTATCGGCCCCGGTGCTGACGACACGGCTGCGCTCAACGTTCGCCAGCAGTACACCCTGAAAATTGTCCGCGGCGACCGCCGCACTGGCATGGACCAGACGGTAACGAACCTGACTGCCGGCGGCTCTACCTTCGATAAACCGGTGGACAATATCGGCGAGAAGTCGATCCCGGACTATCCCACTTACGCTGGCGCTCACGTGTTTGATGCCGGCATTCCCGGCTGTGCCGACGGCCGCGTTTTCGTGGGCCAACGCAAGGAAGGCTTCGCGGTGAACCTTGGCGAGATCTTCGACCTGGTCAACACCAATCCGCTCGGCAGCCCCATGGCAGAAGCCAGTGACACGGCCGACAAGAACGTGACCTCGCTGGCGCTGGAGGTTCCCATCAGCTGCCTGACCAGCGAAAGCGACCCGGTGATTGGTGCGTGGACCTCTGCCAGCCTGCGCCAGGCGCGGGTGCTCAATCCGGCGCCGTCCGGAGCCAAGGGTGATGCCGTTCACGGTGGTGCCTGGACACAGGTATCCCGTCTGGGTATGCCGCTGGTCAACGAGGTGGTCATTGGCCTGAAGGACAAGGACCAGTTCAACGCCAGTGAGCCGAAAGATGATGGCCAGTTTGCCACCTATGTCACCAACCCGACGCTGCCAGAGCTTCTGGAGATCCTGTTCGGGGATGCCGGTGCGGTAGCGCCGAACCTGTTCCCGCGTACCGATCTGGTGGCGACTTTCCTGACCGGGATTGACGGCATCAACCAGCCTGCGTCGGTGCAGGCCTCGGAAATGCTGCGTCTGGACACGTCCACGGCGGTGACCGCTTCAGGTGGCCAGAGTGAACTGGGTGCCCTTGGCGGTGATACAGCCGGCTTCCCCAATGGCCGTCGCCCTGGGGATGACGTTGTTGATATTGCCCTGCGCGTGGTGATGGGTGCACTTATCCCGGCACCGGAATCCGGTGACGATCCAGCGCCGAATCGTGACCTGGCATTTACCGATGGGGCCTACGTGGATGAGACCGACTTCGATATCACCTTCCCGTACCTGACCACGCCGCTGCCGGGTTCGCCCAATGGCACGCCGTAAGGAGATGTTCATGAAACGCCTGAAAAGCTACGCCGTCATCGCCATGTCCGGTGCGGTGCTGTTGCTGGCCGGCTGTGGGGGCGACAGTGACGATGCCCCGCTGCTGCGTCCAACGACGGACTACACCTTCTTCGTCAAGGCGCAGATCGCCGCGACCAGTGATGCCACTGATCCGGTGGCTATCAACCGCGTGCGTTTCCGCGACCGCGACCGCAACAACCCGCAGGCGTATGACGATGTCCTGTCGCCGTAAGCGGACTGGCCAGCACTGCCCCTGGTGGGCGGTGCTGGCCCTCAATCTGGTGGTGGCGTTGCCGGTCTCGGCGGCGCCACCTGATGTTGTCTGGCCGGATGGGGAGCAGCCGCTTCTTGCCGGGCCGGGCGATGACACGCTGTCCGGTGAGCAGATCCTGGCAGCGATTGATAGTGAAGGCCTGCCGGATGACCCGCGTCTGCTGGGCCGCGCCCTGCGAGTACTGCGCATGACGCCAGCGTCGCAGCGCGATGCCCACAGCTGGTGGCTTCAGGGGCGTATCGAACAGCGTCTGCACCGCTTTGACAGCGCCAGCAGGGCCCTGGCACGGGCCAGCGCCCTTGCGCCGGACAACCTGTCGTACCTGCTGGAGCAGTTTTATGTGGCCCTGGCCGGCGGTGATAGCACCCAGGCCAAAGTGCATTGTGATCGCATCGGTGCCCTGCCGGCCTCCCTGCTGGCAGCATCCTGTGCCGCACAGTGGCAGCTGCAGTTTGCTTCGGCCGAGCAGGCGCAGGCATTGATCGAAAAGGCGCTGGCGAGCGCCGGCCGTGGCGCCAATGAGGTGGCTTTGCTGGACGCGTTGATTACCCGTGCTGATATCCTCTCTCGCCGCTCAGACGACGGCGCCATTGCGGCCTGGCTGCGTGTACTCAGCCGGTCGCCGGAAAACCATTACGCCCGCGACCAGCTTGCCCGGCAGCTGCTCGCTGCGCGGCAATATGCAGACGCCGAACGTGTCACCCGGGACCATCAGTCTCTGGGTCTCCTGGTCAGTCGACTGATTGCCCTGCGCGCGCTGGACGACCCGCGCGCCACGCCTTTGCAGCAGCGCCTGACGCGGGAATTCCGTCTGGCACGCTGGCGCGGCGACGGCCTGCATCGCAACGAGCACGTGCGCTTCCTGGCGCAGGTACTGGATGACAAGCCGGCCGCCCTGGCGCTGGCACGACAGGGATGGCAGGAAGCACCGACGCCGGAAAATCGCCGCGTGCTGTTGCAGCTTGCCAGCCAGATGGGAAAGACCACGCTGGTATCCGCGTTGATCAGGGACGTGCGCCAGCCCCGGCCTGAGACAGGGGAGGCGTCATTTTGATGCGATCATTGCTTCGCGCGGCACTGCTCATTGCCTGTCTGGTTGCCAGCGGTCACGGCGTGGCACACGCCGGCAGCAACAGCTTTATTTACTGGACCCCCGGCGCGGACAGCGGCCGTGTCGATCTTGCCGTGGCGGATGTTGCGCCGTGGCTCGATGCGCAGCGGCCGCTGACCTGGGGGCAGGTGGAGAAAGCTGCGCAGCCGTTGCAGCAGCGTGTGGCCGCTGGTCTCAATGCTACCGACGCGACTGGCGAGCCCTGCCCCTTGACGGTGACCCTGGCGGGACTGACCCGGTATGGCAGCGACGCCTATGTGTCATTCGCCGTTCAGACTGGGTGCACGGCGCCGGCCACACTGGGTTACGGCCTGCTGTTTGATCAGGATCCCCTGCACAGGGCACTGGTCACACTCGGGTCCGACGAGCCGGTCTACCAGGTGTTGTCTCCCGGTCAGGGCACGCTGGCGCTGACGCCGGATGCATCCGGGCCTGGCACATTTCTCCGCTTTGGCTGGCAGGGCATGGTTCACCTGTGGCTGGGATATGATCATCTGCTGTTCCTGCTGACATTGATGCTGGCGGTACTGGCAAGTGGCCGGCGTACCGAGCATCGGGCACACCGCTATATCATTGATACCGTGGCCGTGGTGACGGCGTTTACCGTGGCTCATTCCATCACCCTGGTGTTGGCCGCCACTGGCACGGTACGGCTGCCCATATCGCTGGTCGAAGTCGTTATTGCCCTGTCGATCACGTTTGCCGCCATCCAGGTGCGTTGGCCACTGGTGCGTGTGCACCCCTGGTTGCTGGCATTTGCGTTTGGCCTGGTGCATGGCTTCGGCTTTGCCAGCGTACTTGCTGACCTGGTGCCCGAGCAGACCCTGCCGTGGTTGCCACTGGCGAGCTTCAACCTTGGCCTTGAACTGGCGCAGATCGTGGTGGTGGTGCTGGCCATGCCGTTGCTGTTTTTCTTTATGCGTTACTCGGTCTGGCATCGAGTGGGGCAGCCGCTGGCAGTGCTGGCGGTGGCCGCCACCGGGCTCTGGTGGGCGTTTTCACGCATGCCCGTGAGCCTCTGACGCGGCTGCTGCCAATCCAACATCAGCATGATGGCGTGACGGTGTGATCGCAAAAGGTATTGGCCTGCGGTGGGTTTTGTTGACTAACCTAGCAGCCACTCCGGCCCGATTGCCGATGTCGGACGGGCCGCTTGCAGGATGCACTGGCGCAATCAGCACGGACCAGGGGAAGACAATGTCTGCTGCGCAAATATGGACGAGCAAGTGTGCCACAGCCGATCGGCTGGTGGCATTGATGGACGACCTGGTGCTGGTGGCGAATGCCGGTGTGCACCTGTTGCCGCTGTTGCAGGCACGGGTGGAGCAGGGGCTGTTGCCGGACATCGTACCGGGTGCACGCATCCAGATGGTCAGCATGGACGAAGTGACTGCAGTGCGTCACACCCTGGGCAGCCGGGACCTGGACCTGTTTTTCAGTGGCGGTCTTGGCCGGCAGCAATTGAATATCGCCTTCGAAACCAGTGCGGCCTGCAGCTGTTTCTACACGCAGTTGCGCCAGCGGCTGCCACTGTTGCAGGAAACCCGCCATGAACCCGGCCCGGCGCGGGCCGTGCTGGTGCCACTGGCCGCCGCCTGTGCCAGCGTCATGGCCGGGGTGTTTTTCTGGTGGCCAGCCGCCTCTGCCGATCTGCTGGCCAGCGAACCGCTGTTCCATCCGTTGCGCACGCTGACATCACTGGATACGCAACTGCCCGGCATGCTCTGTGCGGTTGCGGGTGCGGCAGCACTGGTCACTGGCGTGCGCCGTGTGCGGCGACCACCGGTGGAGCTGCGCCTGCGCATGCCGCAGCCGGGCAGTCACTAGCGCACGTGGGCCGGGTGGTTGTCGCCGGGCCTGATGATGTCGTGGGTACGGTCACCAAACATGCTTTTCAGGGCGTCCAGCTGTGCCCTGCGGCCGCGTCGCTCCAGCCGCTTTTTCAACAGCGGATTGAAACGCTGTGCGGTGTAACTGGCGAACCGCGGTACCAGCATGCTCACCGGGAACCAGGGCAGGATGTTGTCCGGTAAGCCGAGCCGGTGCATCTGCTTGCGGTTAAGGAACAGGCTGCTGTTGCTCAGGTGCTGGTGGTAATACAGCTGTTTGCGCAGCCGCTCCAGCCACGGCGCGTATTTGTGCCAGCCGAACTGCCGTGCCAGCGGCTCTTCAGACAGGGCGCGCCCGAGTTCCTTGCTGGTCCAGTCTGCCTGGCTCTGTGTCATGAAGGTCTGGAAAAGCAGCACCAGGCCATCCTGCTCCCTGTCCACCAGCCACTGTTCGTCCACCCCCATCAGCCAGCCGGCGTACTTCCACAGGTGCATGACCGCTTTTGATTCGTGTGGCGTCACCGGAATGCCCATGGCGCGCATGCCCACCATCATGATCGGGCCGAAGGCGAGGTAAGTGGCGAGCATGTCGGTCTGGTTCACCGGCAGTCCCCACTGGTCGTTGTCCCACTCCGGGCGGGCCGGCAGGTGCCGGCGCACCATGCCGTGCACCATGCGCACGCGCAGGGTGGTGCGGAAGCCGGCGCCGAAACGGTCCAGTCCATGATGTTCGGTGCAGTCGATCCACCACTTGCCGGTTTCGGCAATGCGCTGGGCGGCGCCCTTGTTGAGCGCGCCGGTCATGACCAGGGCATGGTTGAAGCCGGACAGCAGGTAGCCGCCCATCAGGGCAAAGTCACGCAGCACGTAGGGGCCCACCAGGCCGGTACGGTGGATGAAGCTGACACCCTCCTCGAGCAGGTCGCGGTCCAGCCAGTGTGGATCGCGATCCACCAGTGCGAAGAAATCGCGCAACGGTTGTGGCGCATCCGCCACACTGTCGATGCCGTTTTCGATGGCCTGCTCATAGAGTTTGCGCGCCTGGGCCGGGCCGATGTCATACATCCAGTCCAGCAGGGCATCCATGGGCGCATCACCGGCCCAGAGCGCGTCCACCAGGGCATCGTACTCGGCCCGGCTCGGGGACGGATCACGGCCCATCATCAGGCGCATGAACGGGTTGCGACGCAGCCGGGTGCCCTCGAATGGACGCACGCGCGCGGGAATGGGGCGGGAGGCCCCGGAGGGCGGGGTGATGGCCATGGTCATGGTCGATACTCCTGTGACAATGGCGCCACATTAATGCGAATATCTGCTCGTATTCAACTCGCATTTGTGCCAGCCTGAGACGGTTCCGGTGGCCAGGGTGAGGAGGTGGTGATGCGCAAGCAGCCACGGCAGAAACGTTCCAGGGAGATGGTGGAGGCACTGGTGGATGCCACCGCCACGGTGCTGGCGGAGCGCGGCCTGGATCACACCACCACCAACCATATTGCCGAGGCCGCCGGCGTCAGTGTGGGCTCCCTGTACCAGTATTTCCCCGACAAGGAAGCCCTGGTGGAGGCGTTGCTGGAGCGCATGATTCGTGACGTCACACGCACCTTCAATCGCACCCTCGGGGAAATGAACCCGGGCCACATGGCGCTGGATGAACTGGCGCGCAACGCCATCACCGTCGGCCTGGCAGCGCTGCGTGCCAATCCGTTGCACCTGGAGCTGATCCGCAACTGGCACCGGTTGCCGGTAAGTGGCCCGCTGGACCAGCTGGAGCAGTATTTTCTCACCGCCGGGCGGCTGTATTTCCTTGAGCAGTTCCGTGAGCACCCGGTGGACAACCTGCCGGCGCGGCTGTACGTGTTGATCAACAGTACGGTCTTCACCCTGGCCCGGTTCCTTGGCCAGGACCCGCCGATGATGCGCGAACGGGCAGTGGTGGACGCGCTGGTGGACACCATCGTCGGTGCTTTTGCCGTCCGTGACTGAACAGCAAGTCCCTGCCTGTGGTGTGCCTTTGAATGACACCCGGTGTGCCTCTGCCATACCCTGAGCGCACTGGCAGACGTAATCCGGAGAAAGGCATGAGCAGCAAGCGCAAGTATTCGTCGGTGGTGGTTGATGGGGTAGGCAAGGCGCCCGCACGGGCGATGCTGCGTGCCACCGGTTTTACCGACGACGACTTCCGCCGGCCCCAGGTCGGTGTGGCATCCACCTGGAGCATGGTGACGCCCTGCAACATGCATATCGACCAGCTTGCGGACCGCGCCCGCGACGGTATTGATGGTGCCGGGGGCAAGGGCGTGGTGTTCAACACCATTACCATTTCCGACGGCATCGCCAACGGCACCGAAGGGATGAAGTATTCGCTGGTATCACGCGAGGTGATTGCCGATTCCATCGAAACGGTGGCCGGTTGCGAGGGCTTTGACGGCATTGTTGCCATCGGCGGTTGCGACAAGAACATGCCCGGCTGCCTGATCGGGCTGGCTCGGCTGAACCGGCCCAGCGTGTTCGTCTACGGCGGTACCATCGCACCGGGAGCCAATCACACCGACATCATTTCCGTGTTCGAGGCGGTGGGCCAGCACGCGCGTGGTGACATGGACCTGATTGCGGTCAAGCAGATCGAGGAAACCGCCATCCCGGGGCCCGGTTCCTGCGGCGGTATGTACACGGCCAATACCATGGCCTCGGCCATCGAGGCGTTGGGCATGAGCCTGCCGGGCAGTTCGTCCCAGGATGCCGTGTCGGCGGACAAGTCACTGGATTGCCAGCGTGCCGGTGAGGCGGTGATGGCGTTGCTGGAAAAGAACCTGTGCCCGCGCGACATCATGACCCGCAAGGCCTTCGAGAATGCCATCACCGTGGTGATCGCCCTGGGCGGCTCTACCAATGCAGTATTGCACCTGCTGGCCATGGCCCACGCGGTGGATGTGCCGCTGGACATCGACGACTTCAGCCGCATCGGTGAGCGGGTGCCGGTGCTGGCGGACCTGCGACCCAGTGGCCAGTACATGATGAGTGAGCTGGTGGCCATTGGCGGCATCCAGCCGCTGATGAAGCGGCTGCTGGAGGCCGGGCTGCTGCACGGTGAATGCATCACGGTCACCGGCCGTACGCTGGCGGAGAACCTCGCCAATGTGGCGGATTACCCGGCGGACCAGGCCATCATCCTGCCCATGGACAAGCCGGTGAAAGCGAGCAGCCACCTGGTGATCCTCAAGGGCAACCTGGCGCCCGAGGGCGCGGTGGCGAAAATCACCGGCAAGGAAGGGCTGGCCTTTGCCGGCAACGCGCGCGTGTTCCACTCGGAAGAACAGGCCCAGGCGGCGATTCTCGGCGGTGCGATCAACAAGGGCGACGTCATTGTCATTCGTTACGAAGGGCCTCGTGGTGGCCCCGGCATGCGCGAAATGCTCAGCCCCACGTCGGCGGTCATGGGCCGTGGCCTGGGCAAGGACGTGGCCTTGATCACCGATGGGCGCTTTTCCGGGGGCAGCCACGGCTTCGTGGTCGGCCATATTACCCCGGAAGCCATGCAGGGCGGGCCCCTGGCGCTGGTGGAGGATGGCGACCGTATCGTCATCGACGCCCAGGCCCAGACTATTACCCTGGAGGTGGATGATGCGCAGCTGGCAGCGCGCCGCGACCGCTGGCAGGCACCGCCGCCGGCCGTGCGCCGTGGCGTGCTGGCCAAGTATGCCCGTACCGTGGCGTCTGCCTCGCGCGGCGCTGTCACCGACCTGTACGACTGAGGCGCGGCACCCGGTTTCACAAACCGTTCTCCCCGGCCAAGGCAGCCTGACGGTGGAGGTACGTCTATGTGGAACTATCGCGGCGATCAGCGCCCGCCATTCGCCATCGCGCCCGGCGATGGCCAGGAATCGGTCTGGGACTATCCGCGCCCGCCGGCCCTCAGCCCGGATTACCGCACCGTCAGTGTTCATCACGGCGAGCGCTGCCTGGCGCGGGCTGACCGGTCCATCCGGGTGCTCGAAACGGCCAGTCCGCCCACGTTTTACCTGCCGCCCGAGAGCGTCAATACCGGCCTGCTGCGGCCGGTGACCCTGACCACGTTCTGCGAGTGGAAGGGCACGGCGCATTACTATGCCCTGGCGGATGATCCCTCCGGCACGGCGGTGGCCTGGTACTACGCGCGTCCCTATCCGCGTTTTGCCGACATTGCCGGTCATGTTGCCTTCTACCCCCGCGCGCTTCAGTGTTATGTGGGTGGCGTGCCCGTGCGTGCCCAGACCGGGGGGTTCTACGGCGGCTGGATAACGCCGGAAATTGTCGGTCCGTTCAAGGGTGAAGCGGGTACCGGTGGCTGGTAACAGGAGGGACCATGTCAGTATGGACAAGAGCACTTTGCCTGACCCTGGCGATGCTGTTGCTGTCAGCATGCAGCGACAGTGAGAAGGTCAGTGCGGTAAAGCCGGAAGAGTTTCGTAACTACACCGAGACCGGCGACCTGGATGCGCTGGAACGGCGTGGCCTGGTGCGTCTTGTGGCACCGCGTTTTGACGATGACCCGGCGCTGCCCCGCGACGGCCTGCCGCTGGATCGGTACAGGGAAATTGCCGAAGCGTTCGTGCGGGTGCTGGGACTGGAGCCGCAGTGGGTGGTGGTGGATGGCTATGACGAGTTGATCCCTGCCCTCGAAGAGGGACGAGCCGATATCATCGTCACCAACCTGACCCGTACCGAGGCGCGCAGTGAGCGCGTGGGCTTTTCCGTGCCGGTACGTATTGTCGATGAAGTGCTTGTGGTGCCGCCGGCCCTGGCAGATGTGGATGTGGAGACGGTAGAACGGCTTGCCATTGCCGTACCGCCCGGTACCTCCTACGCCGAGACAGCCCGGGACCTGGCGGAGGCCAATCCGGGTATCACGATAAAGCAGGTGCCGCCGAATACCGCCGACGTCGAGCTGGTGGATGGCGTCGCCGCCGGTGAGTACCAGGCCGCCATTGTCGACAGCAATCTGGCCGAGGTGCTGGTGAGGAACGCCAGTGGCGCCGTGCTGGGCCCGGTGGTTGCAGGTGACCGGGAAATTGCCTGGGCCACCCGCACGGACAATACCGAGCTGCGCCGGCGCCTGAACGAATTCCTCACTGCCACACAGGTGGCCCTGTCGCGCCAGAAGCGGGTGCTGCGCAGCTGGACCGAAATCCGCGAGAGTGGCGTGCTGCGGGTCATCACCAGCAACAGCCCGTCCAGTTATTTCCTCTGGCGTGGCGAGCTGATGGGCTTTGATTACGACCTGATGCGCCGCTTTGCCGAAAAGCACGGCTTGCGCGTGGCGGTGGTGGTGCGCAACGAGCCGGAGGACATGAAGGCGGCACTGGAGCAGGGTGTGGGTGACGTCATTGCCGCGTCGCTCACGCGTACGCCGCGCCGTGAAAGCGCCGGCTGGAATTTCTCCAGCCGCTATCTGCTGGTGACCGAGAAAGTGCTTGCCCGACACCCGGCCAAGCCGCTGGCCAGTGTGGAAGACCTGGCCGGCAAGACGGTGGCGGTCAATCCCCAGCACAGTTTTCTTGAAACACTGGAAGCTTTGCAGGCACGCGGCATCGATGTACGTATCAAGCCCATGCCTGGCACCACCACGGAGATGCTGGTGCAGGGGCTGGCGGATGGCGAGCACGACTATGTCATGGCCGACAGCCATCTGGCGGCGCTGGAGCTGACCCTGCGCGACGACATCCAGGAAGTGCTGGATATGGGCGAGCAGAAGAAGATTGCCTGGGTGGTGCGTGACGACCAGCCGGCACTCACCAATGCCCTGAACAGCTTTATCCGCAAGGCGTACCGCGGGTTGCACTACAACATTCTCTACAAGCGCTATTTCAGCGAACCGAAGACCATTGCCCGCTACAAGGAATTCCGGGTGGAGCCAGGCAAGCCGGTATCACCGTATGACGAGCTGGTACGCGAGCTGTCATTCGATACCGATTTCGACTGGCGCCTGCTGGTGTCGCAGATGTACCAGGAAAGCCGGTTTGATCCCGACGCCCGTTCCTTTGCCGGCGCCCTGGGCCTGATGCAGGTGCTGCCACGCACGGCCCGGCAGTTCGACATCGACGGCGACCTGCATGACCCGCGCACCAACATCCGTGCGGGCCTGGCATTCCAGGAGTGGCTGGAGCACCGGTTCCCGGCGCGCCTGCCGCTGGAGGAACGGCTTTACTTCACCCTGGCGGCCTATAACGCCGGCCACGGCCATGTGCACGATGCCCGGCGCCTGGCCCGCCAGTTGGGCAAGAACCCGGACAAGTGGTTCGGTGAGGTGGAGCAGGCCATGCTGCTGCTGTCGCAGCCCGAGTACGCCCGCAAGGCGCGCTATGGCTACGTGCGCGGCACCGAGCCGGTGAAGTATGTGCGTGAGATCCGCGAGCGCTACCTGGGCTACCTGCAGGTGACAGGCGCCACCACCCAGTGAGGTCAAACCGGCCAGTGACGTCAGGCCGGGCGCTGCTTCTCGGCAGCGTCCAGCGCGGCGGCCCCGATCCGCAGGATACGCATGTCACCCCAGGGCGTGCCGGTGCCGGCGTTGACCGTCAGTGCCACCGACAGCTTGCGTGCCGGGTCGGCCCAGGCGCCGGAGCCACCGAAACCGAAATGGCCGAAGGCCTGCCTTGGCCGCCGCCGGCGCAGCACAAACGGCTGGTGGTAACCCAGCCGCCAGCGCATGGGTGTGTACAGGCTGCGGTCAAGCGTTGATACCTTCTGCTCGCCCAGGCTGGCGGCAATACCGGGCGCCAGGATGCGCTGCCCGTCCAGCTCGCCGTCGTTGGCCAGGGCGGCGTACAGGCGCGCCAGGGAACGTGCCGTAAAGGCACCGTTGAACGCCGGCATGGCGGCACTCAGCTGGCGCGGTTCGGTGAGACGGGCGGCATTGAAGCCGGGCACGGCCACTGACTTCTCGAAGGCACTGAAGTCCGGTGCCAGGCCGACACGGGCAAGCCGGCTGATATTGCGGAACAGCTCACGCTGCAGTGCCTTTTGCGCACGCTTGCCGGCACCGGGCTTGCGCCGGGGTGCGTCCGGTGCCCGTCCCATGAGCAGGTCCGCCACCCGGTGGTGCTCGGCGGAGGGCACACCGATAAACAGACCGTCGGCATTCAGCGGCGTGGCCAATGCCGATTGCACCCGTTCAGCGAAGGGTTCACCGGTTACCCGGCGGATAATTTCGCCCACCAGCCAGCCAAAGGTCAGCGCATGATAGATGCTGTGGTTGTCGCGCGGCTCGGCCGGTGCGCCGGCCAGCTTGCGGGTAACCGTATCCCAGTCGTGCAGGTCATCGAAATGCAGGCCGAGGTCGCGGATATTGTGCATGCCGGCGCGGTGGGTGAGCAGGTCTTCCACCGTAATGTTGCCCTTGCCGCGGGCGGCAAATTCCGGCCAGTAATGGCGTACCGGTTTGTCGTACTGGACATCGCCGGCGGCCACCAGCTGGTGCAGCAGCGTCGCGGCCACGCCCTTGCTGGTGGAAAAGGATACCGACAGGGTGTCCTGCGCCCACGGCGTGCCGGCGCGGTCACGCACGCCACCCCACAGGTCCACCACCGGCTTGCCCTGGTGATAGACACACACGGCGCCACCGCCCGGGTTGCGGGCCAGTTCCTGCTGGAACAGCTGCGCCACTTTCTCAAAACCGGGTTGTACGCCGCCGCTGACCAGCACTTGCCTGTTGTCTACCGTCATTGCCTGTCCGTCTGTCTTTTTGGGATGCCCGGGTCCCCGGGCGTGATACCCGTTGTTATACGGCGCTGGTGCAGGGGCTGCAACGCAGGACCGGCGATTGGCCTGCCATGACGATGGTTGGTGCGGTGTCAGGGCTCCAGTTCGCTCCAGCGCTGGTAGGCCTGCTCCAGTGCCTGTTCCCGTTGTTGCAGGGTCTCCGTGGTGTTGCTGATCACGTCGGCCGGGCTGTCGCGGAAGAAATCGGGGTTGCCGAGGGTCTCATGCAGTGCCGCAATCTCGCTCTCCAGGCTCTCGATCAGGGCCGGCAGTTCCTCCAGCTCCCGTTTGTCCTTGTAGGAAAGCTTTGCCGGTTTCGCGGCCGGTGCCGGTTTCGGTGTCGCCGGGGCGTTGCGTGTGCTGCGTTCGCCGGGCGCGGCCGCCGCCGGGCGCTGGCGCAGCCAGTCCTTGTAGCCGCCAACGTACTGGTTGATGGTGCCCTGCTCGAACACGATGGTGGATGTCACCACATTATCGAGGAAGTCCCTGTCGTGGCTGACCAGCAGCAGGGTGCCCTGGTATTCCATCAGCTGGTCTTCCAGCAGCTCCAGTGTTTCTGCATCAAGATCGTTGGTGGGCTCATCCAGCACCAGCACGTTGAAGGCGCGGGTGAACAGGCGCGCCAGCAACAGGCGGTTGCGTTCACCACCGGACAGGGCGCTGACCGGTTGCCGCGCCCGCGCCGGCTCGAACAGGAAGTCCTGCAGGTAGCTCATGACGTGAACCGACTGGCCGTTGCGGGTAATGAAGTCGCTGCCCTCGACCACGTTCTCCATCACCGTGCGTGATTCATCCAGGGCATCACGCAACTGGTCGAAGTAGGCTACCTCCAGGTTGGTGCCCAGGGCCACGCTGCCCGCATCCGGTGCCAGCTTGCCCAGCAGCAGGCGGATCAGTGTCGACTTGCCGCAGCCGTTCGGGCCGATGATACCGATGCGGTCACCGCGCATGACGGTGATGGAGAAGTCCTTCACCAGTGCCTTGCCCTCGACCGTGTAATCGAGGTGTTCCGCCTTGATCACCAGCTTGCCGGAACGTGTCGCCTCCTGCATGTCCAGCTTCGCCGTGCCCATGCGCTGGCGCCGCTGGGCAAACTGCTCGCGCATTTTTTTCAGTGCGCGGACACGGCCCTCGTTGCGGGTCCGGCGCGCCTTGATGCCCTGGCGGATCCAGGCTTCTTCGCGCGACAGCTTGCGGTCGAACTCGGCATTGGCTTTTTCTTCCGCTTCCAGTTGTGCCTGCTTGCCGCTCAGGTATTTGTCATAGCTGCCCGGCCAGCTGGTGAGCTGGCCACGATCCAGCTCGATGATGCGGGTGGCCAGCGTGCGCAGGAAGGCCCGGTCGTGGGTGATGAACAGCAGGGTCAGGTTGCTGCCGCGCAGGAACTCCTCCAGCCACTGGATCGATTCCATGTCCAGGTGGTTGGTGGGCTCGTCCAGCAACAGCAGGTCGGGGGCCTGCACCAGCGCCTGGGCCAGCAGCACGCGCCGTTTCATGCCACCGGAGAGACCGGCGAATGACTGGCTGCCATCCAGGGACAGGCGCGAGAGCACGGTATCGACGCGCTGGGACACGTCCCAGGCACCGGCGGCCTCAATCTGCTGCTGCACTGCTTCGAACTGTGCCAGTGTCTGCTCGTCAGCGCCGTCCAGCTGCTGGCTGAGGCTGGTAAAGCGTGTCAGCAATTCTCCTTCCTTGCCCAGGCCCGCTGCCACCACGTCAAACACGCTGCCGTGGGTGTCGGCCGGCACGTCCTGCACCAGGCGGGCCACACGCAGGCCCTGCCGGCACTCGATGTCGCCGTCGTCTGCCTGTATCTCGCCGGCAATCAATTTCATCAGGGTGGACTTGCCGGTGCCGTTGCGGCCCACCAGGCACAGGCGCTCGCCCGGCTCGATGGCCAGCGACAGGTCATCGAACAGAGGGTCGGCACCGAAACTGAGGTGGATGTTGCGCAGGTTGATCAGGGACATGCAGGACTCCGGTTGGCAGCGCGCGCAGTGTAGCAGTTTGTGGGGCTGCCACTCACCCTGTCTGCACGGCGCTGGTGTACTATCGGGACACTGGTAAACGGGGGTAACCATGATCAGGTTCACACTGCTAATGGCGGCGCTTCTGGTGTCGACGGTGGTTCAGGCAGCACAGGCGCCGCAGGTGATCGTCGAGCCGGTGCGCCAGGCGTCCCTGGTGGACCCGGTGGAGGCACTGGGAACATTGCGCGCCAATGAATCCGTGACCCTGACGGCGCTGGTGGCGGAAAAGGTCAGCCGGGTGCATTTCACCGACAACCAGCGTGTCGAGGCGGGACAGTTACTGGTGGAAATGACCAGTGCCGAGGAGCAGGCCCTGTTGCAGGAGGCGCTGGTGGACCGGGATGAATCTGCGCGCCAGCTGGAGCGGGTCCGTTCACTGGCCCGCCAGGGGTCCGCCTCCCAGGCGCAGCTGGACGAACAGCGCCGCGCCTACAAGACCGCCGAAGCCCGACTGACAGCCATCGAGTCGCGCCTGGGCGACCGGGTCATTACCGCGCCGTTCGCTGGCGTGGTGGGGTTGCGCCAGATCAGTCCCGGCGCACTGGTCAGTCCCGGTGAGTTGATCACCACCCTGGACGACGACAGCGTCATGAAGCTGGATTTCACCGTGCCGTCTGTGTTCCTGCCGCATCTGGAACCGGGGCTGGCCATCGAGGCTATGGCCCGCGCGTACCCGGAGCAGCCTTTCTCGGGCGAGGTGGCGGCGGTGGACAGTCGCGTGGACCCGGTATCGCGCACGGTGGTGGTACGCGCGCTGATCGAGAACCCGACGCACCTGCTGCGCCCCGGCTTGCTGATGACCGTGACACTGCTGAGCAATCCGCGCGATGCCCTGGTGGTGCCGGAAGAAGCGGTGCTGGCCGAGGGCGACAGCACCTATGTGTTTCGTGTGGTCCGCGGCGACGCGCAAACGTCGGTGGGCACGTCGGTAAAGAAGGTGGCGGTGCAGGTAGGTGCACGGCAGCCGGGGCTGGTGGAAATCCTGTCCGGGCTTGATCAGGGCGACCAGGTGGTAACCCATGGGCACCAGAAGGTCCGTGACGGTGCGGCGGTGAGTCCGCGTGAGCGCAAGGACGGCGAATCGATTCCGGACATCATTCGCGCTGCGGAGATACGTTGATGCTCCTGTCTGATGTCTCCGTCAAGCGACCGGTGCTTGCCAGTGTATTGTCGCTGCTGTTGCTGGCATTCGGTTTGGTGGCTTTCGACAGGTTGCCCCTGCGTGAGTACCCCGACATTGATCCGCCGGTGGTGTCGATTGAGACCACCTATCCGGGTGCCTCTGCGGCCGTGGTGGAAAGCCGTATTACCGAAGTCATCGAGGAACGCATTGCCGGTGTCGAGGGCATCGAGTTCATCGAGTCGGTGAGTGAGGATGGTGAGTCGAACATCACCATCGAGTTTGCCGTGGGCCGTGACGTGGAGGCAGCGGCCAACGATATCCGTGACCGGGTCTCGCGCATTGCCGATAACCTGCCCGTGGAAGCGGACCCGCCGGAGATCCAGAAGGTGGATGCCAATGATGACGTCATCATGTGGCTGAACCTGGCGGGAGAGGGCATGACGGTGCCGGAGCTGACCGATTATGCCGAGCGCTATCTTGTCGACCGGTTTTCGGTGCTGGATGGTGTGGCCCGCGTACGGGTTGGCGGCGGGCAATCCTATGCCATGCGTGTGTGGCTGGATCGCAAGGCGCTCGCCGCCCGCGGCCTCACCGTCAATGACATCGAGCAGGCCCTGCGCCAGCAGAATGTGGAACTGCCGGCCGGCAGCGTCGAGTCGGAGACACGCCAGTTCACCGTACGGGTGGAGCGTGCCTTCCGTAGCGTGGATGATTTTGCCGGGCTGGTGATCGGGCGTGGCAGCAATGGCTATCTGGTCCGGCTGGCGGACGTGGCCCGGGTGGAGCTGGGGGTGGAGGAGCTGCGTACCTTCTTCCGGGGCAACGGGGTGCCCATGGTGGGTATCGGGATCGTACGCCAGTCCACCGCCAACATTATCGATGTTGCCCGGGCGGCAAAGGCGGAGATGGATGAAGTGAACCGCATATTGCCGGACGGTATTGCCCTGCGGCAGAGCTACGACACGTCCGTGTTCGTGGAGAATGCCATCAGCGAGGTGTACAAGACACTGGGCATCGCCATTGTCCTGGTGGTGCTGGTGATCTACCTGTTCCTTGGCAGCATGCGTGCCATGCTGGTGCCTGCGGTGACCGTGCCGGTATCCATTGTGGCCACTTTCCTGGTCCTGTACGCGCTGGGTTTCTCGGTCAACCTGTTTACCTTGCTGGCGCTGGTGCTGGCCATCGGTCTGGTGGTGGACGATGCCATCGTGGTGCTGGAAAACATTGTCCGGCGCATGCATGAATACGGCGAGCCCCCTTTGCTTGCCGCCTACCGGGGCGCCCGGCAGGTCGGCTTTGCCGTAATTGCCACGACACTGGTGCTGATTGCCGTATTCGTTCCGATCGCGTTCCTGCAAGGGGACGTGGGACGCCTGTTTTCCGAGTTTGCCCTGACCATGGCGGCGGCCGTGGGCTTCTCGTCACTGGTGGCATTGACCCTGTCACCGATGCTCGCGTCCAAAGTGCTCAACCGGGAAAGTGATGACAGCGCCGCCGTACGCCTGGTGGATGCCACGTTTTCCAGTCTGCAGCGGCGTTATGCCGCGGTGCTGGCGTGGTGCCTGGCCCACCTGAAACTGGTGGCGGGCGGCTTCCTGCTGGTGCTTGCCCTGGCCTGGGCGATCTTCCAGTGGGTGCCGTCCGAGTATGCCCCGCGCGAGGACCGCGGCGCCTTCTTTGTGCTGGTGAACGGGCCGGAGGGTGCCAGTTACCAATACATGGAAGACTACATGGACGAGATTGAACGGCGCATGATGCCCTATGTGGACAACGGTGAAATAACCCGTTTGCTGGTGCGGGCGCCACGGGCCTTCGGCAACCTGTCCTCGTTCAACAGTGGCATCGTTATCTGTGTGCTGAGCGACTGGTCCGAACGCCGTTCCGGCTTTGCCATAATGGACAATATACGCGCTGATCTCTCGGATCTGCCGGGCGTGCGTGCGTTTCCTGTCATGCGACAGGGCTTTGGTTCGTCGATCCAGAAACCGGTGCAGTTTGTCATCGGCGGCGGCACCTACGATGAGCTGGCCCAGTGGCGTGACACACTGGCCAGCCGTATTACCGAAGAGAACCCCAACCTGCTGGGCGTGGATTTCGATTACAAGGAAACCAAGCCGCAGCTTGATATCTTTATCGATTACCAGCGTGCAGCCGACCTCGGCGTGTCGGTGGAGAACATTGGCAGGACGCTGGAGACCATGCTCGGCTCGCGCCGTATCACGACCTTCCTGGATCGCGGCGAGGAATATGATGTGATTGTTGAGGGTGAGCGAGACATGCAGCGTTCACCAGACAGTGTGGAAAACATCTATGTGCGCGCATCCAGCGGTACCCTGGTACCGCTCTCGAACCTGGTGACGATCAAGGCTGTCGCGGCACCCAAAACACTGAACCGGTACAACCGCGTGCGTGCGCTGACCCTGGAAGCCAACCTGGCTGACGGCTATTCGCTGGGCGAGGCGCTGGGCTATCTGGAGGGCCTGGTGCGCGAGGAGCTTCCGGATACAGCGGTGGTGGATTACAAGGGGCAGTCCCGTGACTTCCGCCTGGGGTCGTCATCGCTGCTGTTCGTCTTCCTGCTCGGGTTGATGGTGACGTACCTGGTGCTGGCGGCGCAGTTCGAAAGCTTTGTTCACCCGTTTGTGATCATGCTTACGGTGCCGTTGGCACTGGCAGGTGGGGTGCTCGGACTGCTGGTCACCGGCAACAGCCTGAACCTGTATTCCCAGATCGGCCTGATCATGCTGATCGGCCTGGCCGCAAAGAACGGCATCCTGATCGTGGAATTTGCCAACCAATTGCGGGCCCGGGGACGATCCTTCGAGGACGCACTTCAGGAAGCCGCTCGCGTGCGCCTGCGCCCGGTACTGATGACCGCAATTACTACGGCTGCTGGGGCTGTGCCTTTGCTGGTGTCATTCGGTGCCGGCGCAGAAACGCGACAGGTCCTGGGTGTCGTCATTGTCTTCGGTATCGTGGTGGCGACCCTGTTCACTATGCTGGTCGTGCCGGCCGCCTATGCGTTGCTGACCCGCAATACGCGCGACCCTGACGCGGTTACCCGCGACCTTGAAGAACAGGATCGCGGGCATCCGGAAGGTGGCGGTAACACCACCTCCTGAGTCAGGCCAGCCGTTTCAGGGCGCCTGTGTCGGTCCTGTGCAGGCATCGTGCACGCGCAGGGTACCCAGTGCTGACACGGCGCTGCCGTATTCAATGCGCACTGCATCGAAGGTTTCGCTGCTGTCCAGTGACACCAGGTACTGTGCGTTGCCTGCGCCAGACAGGTCGCTGACAGACAGCACGTCCAGATTGATGGCGCCGCCGCTGGTTGCCTCGGTGACGGTCTCACCGTCGCGCAGCAGACGCAGACGGATATTATCGGCGAGCAGCTCTGCTGACAGGGTGTCCGCCTGGTTGCTGAGAACGAAGCCGGCGGTCTGGTTTTCACCCAGCGGTGCTGGCAGGTTGGCCTGTATGAAGGCATAACCGGCCTGTTCGCCAGGCAGTAGTGCGATGCTGGCCGCTCCCTGCATTGACGCTGCGGTGCTGTTATCGTCGTCGATCACGGCGGGCACATTCTCGCTGCTGCACAGCAGGCAGATGCCTTCCACGCCGCCATCGGCGGTTGCGCCACCGCTGGCCGTCAGTGACTGGTAGAAGGTGTCCGAGTTGCAGGAAAAGCTGGCATCACAGACATCCCCGACACCGTCACCGTCGCTGTCTTCCTGGCCGGCATTGGCCGCCAGCGGGCAGTTGTCGTCTTCATCCGGCACGCCATCTCCGTCGGTGTCATCCTCACACAGATCACCAATGCCGTCGCCGTCAGTATCCGTCTGCAGGGGATTGGCAGTCAGCGGGCAATTATCAGCGTCGTTGTTGATGCCATCACCATCGCGGTCATCGGCACAGGCATCGCCGAACCCGTCGCCATCACTGTCAGCTTGCTCCGGATTGCTCACCAGCGGGCAGTTGTCGGTATCGTCAGCGACATCATCGCCATCCTGGTCACTGTCGCAGGCATCACCGATGCCGTCACCGTCAATGTCATGCTGACGGGTATTGGCCACCAGTGGGCAGTTGTCTTCTTCGTTGCTGACGCTGTCGTTGTCGGCATCCTCGTCACAGCGGTCACCGGCGCCGTCGTTGTCAGTGTCCTGCTGGTCAGGGTTGGCCACCAGCGGGCAGTTATCCTGGTCATCGTCAACAGTGTCGCCGTCCTGGTCAGGATCACAGCGGTCGCCGATGCCATCCCCGTCGGCATCAGCCTGACCGGCATTGGCGGTGTCAGGGCAGTTGTCCGCTGAATTGGCGACACCGTCGCCGTCGCGGTCCTCGTCACAGGGATCGCCAATGCCGTCGCGGTCCAGGTCGCGTTGGTCCACGTTGCTGATGGCGGGGCAATTGTCGACACCGTCGTCGATGCCGTCACCGTCCTGGTCACTGTTCATGTCACACAGGTCCCCGACACCGTCGCCATCGCTGTCATTCTGGTCCGGGTTGGGCTGGCGCATGCAGTTGTCGTCACTGTTGGGCACGTCATCGCCATCCAGGTCAGGGTCACAGGCATCGCCGATGCCATCGCCGTCAATGTCGTTCTGCTCGGCATTTGCCTGGCGCGGGCAGTTGTCATCGCGCGGCGGTATACCGTCGCCGTCGTCAAACAGGGTGCGGCTGTCCACCCGGGTATCGGTTTCCGGCGTCGCATCGTCAGCGCGGCAGCCGGCGAGCGCCAGAACAGCCAGCAGCGACAGGATTACCAGGCCTTTGGGGTTATTTGCGCGCATGGTTACTCTCCCTGTGTATCCAGTTCAAATTCGACCCGCCGGTTCATGGCGCGGCCTTCCCGAGTGTCGTTGTCAGCCACCGGCCGTTGTTCACCAAAACCATTGGCCTGAAGGCGCGCAGCATCAATGCCCTGGGCGATCAGGAAATCGCGAACACTGTTGGCGCGTTGTTGGGACAGAACCAGGTTGGCTTCGTCGGTGCCCTGGCTGTCGGTGTGTCCGTTGATGGACAGAAGCAGGTCCGGTTGTTGTTCCAGCGCGGTTGCCACGCTAACCAGTGTTACCTCAGAACTCTTCAGCAGCTGCGCTGAACCGGAAACGAAGTTGACCGAACGCAGGGTCAGGACCTGGTTGCCGATCAGGCAGCCACGGGCATCCACGCGGGCGCCGTCGAGGGTGCCGGGGCAGTCATCGCGACTGTCCGGCACGCTGTCGTTGTCGGAATCCTTCTCATTGACCGGTACTTCCCGGGTATCCGTGATGACGACCTGCTTTTCCACCACGCGCTCGGGTATCCGGCCCAGGGGCATTTCCAGGCCGATGCCGATATGGATGTCTTCCAGGTCGTCACTGTAGTTGTCCCGCACATAGCGCGCTTCGGCGCGGGCACGCAGTTGCGTGCCAAACAGTCGTCCGCTCAGCACGCCCGCGCCCGCATTGACGTAGCCGGATGTGTCGTCACGCCCGTCGGCTTCGATGTCGTTGTATGACATGCCGGCACCGGCAAGCAGGAAAGGTGTCAGCCCTTCGCGGTTGCCGAAGCGATAGGCGAGGTCGGCGCCCAGTCCGTAGGTATAGGTGTCGGTACCGCCGCCGCCGGTCTCGATGGTCGCAGCGTAGCCGCCCAGCTCCAGAAACCAGCCGTCGCGCAGGTGCTTGCCGTACAGGCCGCGTACACCGAGACCGTCGTCGCTGTTGCGGTCGTCGCCGGTTTCGATGAACAGGGCCATGCCCGACACATAGGACTCGTCGACAGCATCACTGGACGCATGCGCGGCTGCGCAAAGTGCCACCAGCGGCATCGCGAGCCAGCGTGATAAAGCGGGGGATGACATCCCTTGTCTCCTTGAACTGAGTGATGCTCCAAGGATCGACCGGTCGGTCAGGGACGTCAGTACCTGAATTGTGTGTGAGGTGTGTCACATTTTTCCGAAGCATTTCCGTCTGTATCGGCCGGTGACAAAACAGGGAGTAAGCGTTGCACGCTGTTACATTGCGGCGGCCTGATGCAGCGGTACACGCGCGGCCCCTGTGGCCTGCACCGATGCTGGCTGCAGTTGCTCACTGAGCCAATGTTCGATCTGGGTGAGATATGTCTCCCAGGCAGCGCTCTGCAACAGCAGGTGGATGCCCTGCGGGTAGTAGCGGTAGGTGATGTCCGTGTTTTCCTGTACGTGGCGCATGCCGCGTCGAATGGACTCCGCGGGTACCGAGGTGTCACGTCCGCCGTACATCAGCAGGGTCGGTTGTTGCACGTCACGGATGCGCCGGCTTGCCCGGTCCGCCAGTTTGATCAGGCCCCAATAGGCATCCATCCGCACCTCCCGGTGCACATGCGGATCATTGGCCAGGCGCCGGGCACTGGCCCCGTGGAAGCGGGGATCATCGGCGTCCCGCTCAACCCGCAGGGTGTAACCGGGTGCCATCGTGGCAGCGGTGCCAATCAGGGCATTCCAGCCAAGGCGAAAAGGAATGCCTTCGCGGATAGCCGGCGCCGCCAGGATCAGGCCGTCAATGTCTCCGCGAGGACGCTGGCTGGCGACATTGATGGCAACCGCACCACCGAGGCTCTCGCCGAGCAGGAAGAGTGGCACGTCATAGTGTTTGCGAATGGCATCAATGCTTACGGACAGATCCTGTTCCAGCTGCTCATGGCCGGGCCAGCGCCCCGGATTGGCGCGTTTGCCGAAACCGGCCTGGTCGTAGCTGTAAACGGCAATGCCACGCTCGGCAAACCAGGGCGCCACATGATCGAACGCGGCGTGGTAGTCGCCGTGGCTGTGCAGGGCAATGACGACGGCCCGCGGTACCGTATCCGGCTGCCAGCTGTGCAGGGTGGCGGCGGGTTGATCAGCGGCCATGGGGTCTCCCGGTGTCATGTTGGTTGCGCAGGCGCTGAATGCCAGCGCAACCAGCGATACAAGCAAGGCTCTTTTCATCATCAAAGGCTCGGCGCCTCGCTGTCAGGGAACCGTGAAAAACCGGCGTCGGTTACGTTATTGATACAGATCAAGGAGCAATGGACACGAAAGCCGGATTGTTGGCCTGCAGCCCCTGTATCCCGAAAAGCTGCACCCGCACAGGAGAATCATCATGGTCATGGAACAGTATATCCGCGCCATCGCCGGCTCTTTCATATTGCTGTCGCTGGCTCTTGGCTACCTGCATCACCCTTACTGGCACGGTTTCACGGCGTTTGTCGGCCTCAACCTGTTGCAATCCGCGTTCACCGGTTTCTGCCCCATGGAAAAACTGCTGGCGGCGCTGGGTGTTCGCCCGGCCTGACGACGGGTAAGTGGCACGGGCTGCAACGATACCCGTTAGGCGTATGCAAAAAAAAAGGGGCCGGAGGCCCCTTTTTCATGCGCCGGCGCTTCAGGCGGCATCCCTGTCCACCGAAGCGGCTTCGAAGAACGCTTTCTCGAACGCGTCGGTAAGCAGGGCATCGTAGCGTCGCTCGTCATAGGCTTTCAGGCGGGCAACATCGTTTTCGCTGATAACGCCTTTTTCCACGGCGCTGGCCAGGCGCGCATCGATGTCATCACCGTCAAGCTTGCCGCGATCCAGGGCGTGCAGGAACGCATTCCACTGCGGCTCTACTTCCAGCAGCATCTGGTACGTGCTTTCCACCCGGCCCATGGCGTCTTCCGGGTCCAGGTCGATATAGACGAACTTGCCGAACGCCTGTCGTACCGGACTGTCTTCCATGACCAGGTCGCCGACTTCGCGGATCAGGTCATCGTCCGGCTTCTTCAGGCTGCGACCGAACGGGAATGTGACCCGCTTGAGCAGCATGGCCACGGCTCGGGCGGGGAAGTTGTCGAAGAAGTCGTAGAACGCTTCCTGGGCGCTGTACAGTGCCTGCTGCACGGCGATGGTGGCGTGCGCATCCTCGGCCCGGCTGCGTGGCTGGTTTTCGTGGTACTTGAGAATGCTGCAGGCAATGAACAGCTGGCTGTGCACATCGCCGAGGCGGGCACTGAGCAGTTCACGACGCTTCAGGTCGCCGCCCAGGAACGCCAGCGCCACGTCGGCGGTGGCCGACAGGGCAGCACTCATGCGATCCACCTGCTGGTACCAGGGTTTGCTGAAATCACTGGCAGAGGCCGGGGCCGCCGCCAGGCGCGCACCGCTGAGGCCCATCACCAGGGCGCGCAGGGTGCGGCTGATGGTATAGCCGGCGTGGGCAAAGAACAGCTTGTCGAATGTCTTCAGGCCGCGTGCGCTGTCGCTGTCCTGGATCGCTTCCAGTTCGTCGAACAGGTACGGGTGGCAACGCATGGCGCCCTGGCCAAAGATCATCAGTGACCGGGTCAGGATGTTTGCGCCTTCCACCGTGATGGCGATGGGCACGCTCTGGTAGGGCAGTGCCATGAAGTTGCGCGGACCGAGCTGGATGGCCCGCCCACCGGCCACGTCCATGCCGTGGTTGATGACCGTGCGCATCATTTCGGTGGCGTGGTATTTGGCCATGGCAGAAATCACCGAGGGTGTGCCTGTTTCCAGACTCTTTGTCACCAGGTGGCGCATGGCTTCCAGGGTATAGGCCTGTGAGGCAATCTGCGCGGTGGCTTCCTGGACACCTTCGAACTTGCCCACTTCGGTCTTGAACTGGCGGCGGATACGGGAGAATGCGCCCACCATGCGGTAGCCCACCTCACCGCTGGCGGTGGCCAGCGCCGGCAGTGACACGCCCCGGCCGGCACCCAGGCACTCAATCAGCATGCGCCAGCCCTTGCCGGCCATTTTCGGGCCGCCAATGATCCAGTCTGCCGGGATGAACACGTCCTTGCCGGTAATGGGGCCGTTCATGAACGGCGAACCAGGGTAGTGACGTCGGCCAATCTCCACGCCGTCGTGGTCGGCGGGGATCAGCGCGCAGGTAATACCGTAGTCGCTGATGCTGTCATCACCGAGCAGGCCGTCCGGGTCCCGCAGCTGGAAGGCCAGGCCCACCACCGTGGCGACCGGTGCCAGGGTGATCCAGCGCTTGCTGAAGTTGAGACGGATGCCAACAACTTCCTTGCCATCGTGCGTGCCCTTGCACACCACGCCAAGATCGGGAATGGCGCCGGCATCGGAGCCGGCCTCGGGACCGGTGAGACCGAAACAGGGAATGTCGGTGCCTTTGGCGAGACCCGGCAGCCATTGCTGCTTCTGCTCGTCGGTGCCGTATTTCATCAGCAGTTCACCGGGACCGAGGGAGTTGGGCACCATGGCCGTGACCGCTGCGGTAATGGACCGGGTGGCGATCTTGCTCATGATGCGGCTCTGCGCATAGGGCGAGAAGTCCTTGCCACCAAACTCCTTGGGAATGATCAGGGAAAAGAAGCCCTTGTCCTTGAGGAACTGCCAGGCTTCTTCCGGCAGGTCCTTGCGGTAGTGGTGGATATCCCATTCGTCCAGCATGGCGCACAGCTGGGCCACTTCATTGTCGAGAAACGACTGTTCCTCATCGGTCAGCGTGGGCAGCTGAACCTCATTGAAGCTGCTCCAGTCCGGCTTGCCGCAGAACAGGTCCTTGTCCCACCAGGTGGTACCGGCTTCCAGTGCTTCGCGCTCGGTGGCGCTCATGCTCGGCATTGCCTTGCCCAGGGCCGCAAACACCGGCGCGCTGATCAGGCGACGGCGCACAGGCGCGAGGTTGAAGCCGACCATGACGACCAGCGCAGGAATCCAGAGCCAGGGTGAGTAGAGCGCCGGCGCGAAAGCACCGGCCAGCAGCCAGCCACCGGCGACGGCGAGACTGCCGGCCAGCAGCGGCAGCTGCAGGTAGATGCTGGCCATGATGACCAGTACAACGAGCAATAGTGCAATGAGAACAGACATGGTGCGTCTCCTTTGCCGAGAGTCCGCCGGCCCAGTGGCCGTGCCGGCGCGAAAATCCGGCATGCGGAGCGGGTGTCTTACCCTTCAAGGTTACGTTACCACTGTACAGGCGTGCCGTGGACACTGTGTGAATCGGCTGCTTCGATGTACACTGGCGCGCGACCAGGGAGTCGCGCCCAAGCGGCTCCATGCTTGCCATTCCACTGATTGCGGAGAGAATCCCCATGGCCGCCAACCAAGCCATTATCGACGTCACTGAAGCCAACGTGCAGCAGGTGCTGGAAGCATCCATGCAGGTACCGGTGATCCTCGACTTCTGGGCAGACTGGTGCGAGCCGTGCAAGCAACTGGCACCGATTCTGGCCCGCATCGTCCAGGCCGAATCAGGGCGCCTGCTGCTGGCAAAGGTCAACGCCGACGAGCAGCAGGCCATTGCCGCCCAGTTCGGGGTGCGCAGCCTGCCCACCCTGAAGCTGGTGTACCAGGGCAAGCTGGTCAGTGAGCTGACCGGCGCACACCCGGAGGCCGAGATCCGCCGCTGGCTGGAGCCGGTACTGGGGCAGGGCGAAGGCAGCCAGGAAGAGCAGCTGGACGCCTTTATCGAGCAACTGCAGCTGGCCATTTCACAGGGGCAGGGCGCCCGGGCGGAGCAGGCGCTGCGTCAGGCGCTGGCCCACGAGCCGGACCAGCACCGACTGCGTGCCGTGCTGGTGGAGTTCCTGCTCGGCGAAGGGCGTCTGGACGAGGCGCAGTCCACGCTCGCCGAGGTGGCCGAAGATGTGCCGGAGTTGCGGCCGTTCCGAAACCGTTTCGCCTTGCTGGAAGAGGTGGGAGAGGCTGCCGCAGAGCCATTGTCCGCATTGGCCGCACGCCTGGGCCCGGATGCCACGCCCGAGACCCTGCATGCCTACGGGCTGCGGGCGGCCGCCGCGGGCCAGTTCGAGCCGGCCCTGGAAGCGCTGCTGCAACTGCTTCGGCAACACCGGGATTTCCGCGATGGCGCTGCCCGCGCCGCCTTGCTGAAGGTGTTCGACTGCCTGCCCAAGGGCGACCCCCTGGCCAGCGAGTACCGCCGCCGGATGTTCAACTTCCTCTACTGAGGCTGTCGCCTCGATCAATGACCCGTCCTGGCGCACAAGACTGCATCAAAATAATGCAGTCAGCGCCCGATATTGCACATAAATGGTGCGATTTCCGGCGTTCTGCTGTCTGTTGGCCACTGTAACGCCCATTTCACGGGACTTCCCGGGTTGGCCTTATTCCTGCATGCCCTTTGCCGGTGCATGACGCCGGCAATGACCTGTGCCGGTGCAGCGAGGACCAGGAGACCTTTTCATGAAGATGATCACAGCGGTAGTGAAGCCGTTCAAACTGGACGACGTCCGGGATGCCCTTGCCGAAATCGGTATCCAGGGCCTGACCATCACTGAAGTCAAAGGCTTCGGTCGCCAGAAGGGCCATACAGAGCTCTACCGGGGCGCCGAATACGTGGTGGATTTCGTGCCGAAGATGAAGCTGGAGCTGGCCGTGCGTGACGAGCAGCTGGATGACGCCATCGAGGCGATCATGAAGGCCGCCGGCACCGGCAAGATTGGCGATGGCAAGATTTTCGTCTCGGCGCTCGAGCAGGTGATTCGAATTCGCACCGGTGAGACCGGTGGAGAAGCTATCTAAGACCAGGGGGAAACCATGAAGAAACTGCTTATCCCGGCATTGCTGGGACTGCCTTCCATTGCCTCGGCCGCGGGCCCGGATACCGGCGATACCGCCTGGATCCTGACAGCCACGGCGCTGGTACTGTTCATGACCATTCCCGGGCTGAGCCTGTTCTACGGCGGCCTGGTGCGTAACCGCAATGTGTTGTCCGTATTGATGCAGTGTTTTGCCATTACCTGTGCTGTGTCTGTGGTCTGGCTGGTGGCTGGCTACTCGCTGGCGTTCACCGACGGTGGTGCCTGGAACAGCTGGATCGGCGGCCTGGACAGCGTGCTGTTCAGCGGCATGGGCAAGGACAGCCTGTCGGGCAGTATCCCCGAGGTATCGTTTGCCCTGTTCCAGATGACCTTCGCCATTATTACGCCGGCCCTGATTGTCGGCGCGTTTGCTGAGCGCATGCGCTTCGGCCCGATGCTGGCGTTCAGCGTGTTGTGGGTGCTGGCGGTGTATGTGCCGGTGTGTCACTGGGTCTGGGGTGGCGGCTGGCTCGCCGAAATGGGTCTGTATGACTTTGCCGGCGGCACGGTGGTGCATATCACTGCGGGTGTGGCCGCGCTGGTGGCTGCCATGGTGCTGGGTAATCGGGATGGTTTCCCCGGCACGGCCATGAAGCCGCATAACATGACCATGACGGTCACCGGTGCCGGCATGCTCTGGGTCGGCTGGTTCGGTTTCAATGGTGGCTCGGCGGTTGCCGCCAATGGTGATGCGGCCATGGCCATGCTGGTCACCCATATTTCAGCGGCGGCGGGTTCGCTGTCCTGGATTTTCATGGAGTGGAAGAAGTTCGGCAAACCATCAGCCCTGGGTATTGCCACCGGTATGGTGGCGGGACTGGGTACCATCACGCCGGCGTCCGGGTTTGTCGGCCCGGGTGGTGCGCTGGTGATTGGTACGCTGGCTGGTGTGATCTGTTTCTATATGGTGATCGTGGTCAAGCAGGTGCTGAAAATTGATGACTCCCTGGATGTGTTTCCGGTGCACGGCATTGGCGGCATGCTGGGCACGATGCTGGCGGGTGTGTTCGCATCCTCAGAGCTGGGCGCGTTTTCCGGTTTTGGTTTCGCCGAGGACAGCTTCACCATGGCCGACCAGGTCTGGGTGCAGTTTGTTGGCGTTATGGCAACCATTGCCTATACCGCGGTCATTACCTGGGTGCTGCTCAAGCTGGTGGGGCTGTTCGCCGCATTGCGTGTCAGCCAGGAGGAAGAGACCCAGGGTCTGGATATCGTGCTCCATGAAGAGCGGGGTTACGACATCTGACGAGGCCGGTTACCGGCTGATGAAAAAAGCGCCGTTTCGACGGCGCTTTTTTTGTCTGTAAGCCAGCAATGGCGGGGCGCCGGCCGGATTGACAGGGAGCTGCGCGCGGCGGTCTTTCCGGCTATTGCCATGCTGATGCCCATTATATATGGTGAGGTTCGTTTCGAACGCTCGTTTAAATAGCGGGCCGCGCCATGCGCGCGCTACCGGGCCTCGAAGCTCGACAAAAACAGTGAGGAGAATCCTGATGAGCCACAAGTTTATGTCCGCCGATTGGTTTGCCAAGGTAAAAGAGCTGCGTGATGCTGCTGGCGACATCGAAGCCCCCGCGGCGCTGCACGACCTGGTGATCAACATCACCGTTACCGACACCGACGATGGCGACAAGCAAATGTCCCTGGTATCCGGGATGATCGAGGAAGGGCACCATTCTTCCGCCCCGACCACCATGATCCTGCCTGTGGACCTGGCTCACCGCATCTTCATCGATAACGACCAGTCTGCTGGTATGCAGGGTTTCATGACCGGCCAGATCAAGATCGAAGGTGACATGAGCAAGCTGATGGCGCTGCAGACTGCGCAGCCGTCCGCCGACCAGGTTGCCCTGATGAAGCAGATCCAGGAAATCACCCACGTCTGATTCCATGGAATCAGCGCGGTGAGAAAAGGGGCCTCGGGCCCCTTTTTTTTGTGCGGACAAAAGCCGGCTGTCAGCCGGCAGCAGCGTTGCCCCGGGGGGTGCTGTCAGTCGGCGATGGGCTGTCCGGCCTCTCCGGTGTGCGCAGGCGGCTGGTGCGGCGGTAGTCGCCCGGCGTCTGTCCGGTCCAGTTGCGAAACGCCTTGCTGAAACTGGCCTGGTCGCTGTAACCAAGGCGGTCGGCAATTTCGATGATGGGCATGCTGGAGTGGCGCAGGAAATGTTTGCCACGGGCCGTGCGCACTTCATTGCGCAACTTGGAAAAGGATTGACCGGCGCTGCTCAGGTACCGGTTCAGTGTGCGGGTGGTGGTGCCAATCCGTTCGGCCACGCGCTCCGGTGTGCAGGCGCGTCCCGGGTCGCACATGATGTAGCGCCGTATCAGCAGCAGGGTATGCTGGACGTTGGCGCTCAGTGCCGCCCGATTGCCCGGGTCGCGTAACGGGCCGGGCAGAAAGTTGCCGTCTGCAAATCCGTGAATCTGCAGGGCCAGCTCCTTTTCATCGCAGCGCACCTGCTGGTGCAGGGCATTGGCCAGCCGCTCGGCATCGCGCGCCTGGTGGGGGCCAAGGCTGATGGTGTAGTCCTTGCTGAGCTGGGAAATGAAACGGTCCAGGGTGCCGATGATGATATCCAGCGCCCGGACCATGCCGTCATGATGATCCCACAGCGGCTCCATCACCACGCGCAGGTCCGCATCCAGCTTGCTGGCCTTGAGGCGGAACAGCGGCAGCCGCAGGCTGATCATGGAAAGGCCGTTGTCGGCCAGCGTCATGGCGTCGTCACCGCAGATCAGGGGCATGGCAACCAGGGAATGTTCGGACAGGCCCAGGGCCCGGCCGCACTCCAGTGCCCAGTTCTCATCGGCGCTGGCCATGTCGGTAGCGTGCAGCATGTCGAGGAACTGGTTGATGGATACACGGTTGTGTGGATGGCCCAGTTTCTGTGGCGCAACGGCACCAGCCGAAAGTATGGCGGTGCTGTCCAGATTCCGGGTTTCTGCCTGATCAAGAAGTGTACGTACGTACTCCATTGAAATGGAGGGAAGCTCCGAAAACAGGCTTTGAAAGGCGTTCATGGTAGCGTCAAACTCCCCAAATACGCGTTTTTATTGTTTTTCTTCTTTTTCTACCTGCACGATTGTTCCAGATTCTGTGCAGCTTTCTCCTCGATTCTAACAAGACATTTGTGTGTATGGATGTACACATTTAGCGGTAATTCACAGTTAGGTAGGACGTAGTAGGCGTTGTCGTAAATGAACAAAAACATGCCGTAACCTGACATGAAGCGCGTGCCATGCCGGCCGATACTTGCCACCCCTGACAGCAATAACAACAACGCAAGGGGTTGCGCCATGAGTCAGAAGTCCATTGATAACCGGGTGTATGGTCGTTACCGGGCAATCAACCGGATGTCGCCGAAAGACATCCGCGAGATGTACGACATCTTTTGCAAGTATTACGGCAACACCAGTCTGGACACGTTCCTGGAGGACATGAGCAAGAAGACCGGCGTCATCGTCATCCGGCGCCGCAGCGATCGCCATATCGTCGGTTTCTCAACCGTGGCCGTACTCGACCTGCATCTGCGAGGCAGGAAGGTCAAGGGCGTGTTCAGCGGCGATACCATCATCGAGAAGGAGTACTGGGGCAGTCGCGCCCTGGTGACCACATTCTTCCTGGTGCTTGTTCGCGTGATTCTGGCCAACCCGTTGACGCCGGTGTTCTGGCTGCTGATTTCCAAGGGCTACAAGACATACCTGCTGCTGGCGAACAATTTCTTCCGCTTTTACCCGCACCCGGAAGGCGCTTATTCAGATTATGAAGCGCTGGCGGCGGAGTACGCCGAGATGCTGTTTCCCGGTAGTTACGACAGTGAGCGCAAGGTGCTGGACTTTGGTGATGGCTACCAGTTCCTGCGCGATGATGTTGCCGAGATCACGGAGGACATGCGCCGCCGTTATCCGAAGATTGCATTTTTCGAGGAGCGCAATCCGGGCTGGGCGCGGGGCAATGAGCTGCCCTGTGTCGGCCGTGCCGGTTTCAGCGATGCCTTCCGTTATGTGTTCCGGCTGATGCGCAAGCGCGCACAGACCCGTCGCAAGCTGGCTACCCTGCCTGCGCCCCTGACCGTGCCGGAGGCCTCTGCCCGGGGGGCACAATGAACCTGGCGCAGCGTGGTGGCCACTGGCTGTTGCGGCTGGCGGTGGCGGGTCGCGCCCGCCGTTTCGCACGGCAGGCGTCGAACCTGGAGAAGGTGCAACGGCTGAAGTTGAAGACATTGCTGGAAAGCCATCACCGGGTGGCAGACCGTGTTGGCCGCATTGATTCGTGGGAGGCATTCCAGCGTCGCCTGCCGGTCACCGACTTTGATCACTGGCGTGCCGACATTGGCCACTGGCGCGACCAGGGCAGGGCGCTGGTGGATTCACCGCTGATGCGCTTCCAGCCCACCAGTGGCAGCACCTCGGCAATCAAGTGGATTCCCTATACCCGTGCTTTCCTGGATGAGCTGGACAGTGCCATCGCGCCGTGGCTGTCCGATTTGTACCGGCAGTTTCCCGACCTTGGCCGGGGCACCCATTACTGGTCCATGTCCTGGCTGCCTACGGACATGCGTGCCCAACAGGGGGCGGACTTCAATGATGACCTGAAGCTGCTGTCCTTCGGCAAGCGACTGCTGGCAGGCCTGACCCAGTCGGTGCCGGACGCCGTGTCCATGGCGCCAACCTCCGAGGCAGCCAGTTTTGCCACGCTGGCCTACCTGGTGGCGGACCGCCGTCTGGCCATGCTGTCGGTATGGAGCCCGACCTTTGCCCTGACCCAGCACGACCAGCTGCGCGCCTGGCGCCAGGAACTTGCTGCGGTGCTCGGCAGTGGCGACTGGGGCGCCCGCCGTGAGCAATTGGGCTTCCTGCCGTGCCCACGCCAGCCCCGCCAGGCGCAACTGTTGCAGGAATGGGATGGCGATAACCTGGCGGGACTGCTGGCCCGCCTGTGGCCACGCATGGCGCTGGTCAGTGCCTGGGACACAGCGGCGGCGGCGCCGTGGGCGGAAAAGCTTGGTAATCGCTTTGCCAATGCCGGTTTCCAGGGTAAAGGCCTGTGGGCGACCGAGGGTGTCGTCACCATTCCCTGGCAGGGCAGGCATGTGTTGGCTTACCAGAGCCACGTGTATGAATTCGAGAACCTGGACGATGGCACGATCGTGGCGCCATGGGCGTTGCGTGACGGCATGCAGGTGGCTCCGCTGATTTCCACCGGCAGTGGCCTGCTGCGTTATCGCATGGGTGATTGCCTGGAAGTGGGTGAGAGTTGCCATGGCGTTCCCAGCCTGCGCTTCCTGGGGCGCGAGGACGGCGTCGACCTGGTGGGTGAGAAGATGTCCACGGCCGTGGCCCAGCAACTGCTTGAGGTGATGGGCAACGCCGGAAATGGCGTGCCCGTGTCCCTGGTGGCGATGGAACGGGCGGACCAGGGGCGCCGGCCCGGCTATGTCCTGCTGCTGGAAAAGCAGGGGCTTTCAAGCGCCGAGCAGCACCGCATGCAGGCCCAGGCAGAGGATGTGCTCAGTGCCCATTTTCATTACCGGGTGGCGCGTGATCTCGGCCAGCTGGCACCGGTGTCGCTGTGTGCCAGTGCCGACATGCGCGAGTTCTATCTGCATGAGTGCCGTCGACGCGGGATGATCGAGGGCAATATCAAGGTCGAGCCATTGTCGTTCTGGCGTGGTGATGTGGCATTGCCCGGTGGTGCTGCACCGTCGCCGGTGGCTGAGGCAATGGTGTGAGCGGCGTCATCATTCGACCGGCGGACCGCGCCGATGATGCAGCGATCCTGACACTGGTGCGGCGCACGCCCCAGCCAGGACGCATGGTGCTGAACTTCGAGCGCGAACCGGCGTTTTTTGATGGCGCGGAAGTGACCTGCGAGCAACCGGACGTGTGGGTGGCGCAACTGCCCGACGGTGATGAGGACGTCATTGCGGTCTTCAATATCGGATACCGTCGTGTGTTTGTGAACGGCGAGCCCCGTTCGATTCGCTATGCCCATGACCTGCGTATTGATCCGGCCTGGCGCGGCTCGCTGTTGCTGGTGCGCATGTTCCGCAAGCTGCGCGGCATACTGGCAGACGGGGAATGGATGCAGACCGTTATCCTGTCCGGCAATGAGGCATCCATGAGCACGGTGGGCAGTGGTCGCGCCGGCCTGCCGACCTATTACCCGGACGGGCATATCGATACCGCGCTGTTGTTTGCCCCGCTTCGCCAGTCACGCAGTGACGGGCTGCTGGTGCGTCGTGCAACAACCGCCGACCTGCCTTTGATGCAGGAGATGATTGATACACTCGGGCCGCGCCGGCAGTACTTTCCGTGCTATGACCTCGCCGCCCTGCGTGACGGTGGCCGTTATTTCCGTGGCATGCACATTGGTGATTACTGGCTGGCGTTCGAGGGCGCGCGTCTGGTGGCCATGGCGGGTCTTTGGGACCAGAAGCCGTTCAAGCAGACCCGCGTACTTCGCTATCCGCGTGGCACTGAGTGGTTGCGCCATGGCTACAACGTCTGGGGCCGGTTGCTGGGCGGGGTTACCCTGCCGCCCAGCGGCGGAGTGATTGATTACCGCAGTGTGCACACCCTGCTGGTGCGGGACGATTGCCCGCTGCGTTTGCAGGCACTGCTGCGTCCCATGGTGGTCCAGGCCCGGTCCGAGCGCGCGGCACTGGTGCTGGCATTCTTCCGCGGTGATCCACTGGCAGCGGCCCTTGAGGGGTTTCGGCGCCAGCTGCTGGAGAGCGAGCATTTCCTGGTCAGCTATAGCGGCGACCCGCGTCCCTCACTGGAGCCGGCCCGGCTTCCCTATATCGAGGTGGCACGGCTGTGACGGTACTCGGTCCCATTGGCCGTTGGTTCCAGGCCCGCGTCAACAACGGTGTCGACGATGCCATACGCATGGCCATCATCGATGGCCATGGCGAGGTAAAGCGCGCCTGGCTGATCCCCCACCGGTTGCACGATGGTCGCAGTGCGTTGAGACAGATATTCAGGTTCCTCGATATTGCTTTCGCAGAACCGCCGCTGAACCCGCGCATGCAGCGCATGCCGCTGTTACGCCTGCTGGCCGCACGTCCCTGGCGTTCAATCCCCGTCGCTGCGGCGCCTGCCTGGCGGCATGAACCGGCTGGCCGCGACGATGATGCCGTTGCAGAACCGGTGTTCCGGGTGCTGGACCGTAACAGCCGTGATCTCCTGCAGTGCTGGGCTGATGGGCACGGCGTATCCCTGACGGCGGTAATGCTCTGGGCGCAGCACCGGGCAGTGATGAAAAACCTGTGCCGCAAGGACAGTGGTGGCATCTGGTTTGTGCCGGTGGACATGCGTCCGGCGGTGGCGGGTGAGGGTAACGGCAGCGGTGGTGTGTATATCCATCTGCGCCCGGGCTGCTCGCCCGCCGATGTTCATGCGGCCCTCGGTGCCGCGCTGAAAGCCGGCCAGCACTGGTGGCTCTGGTTGCAGGCGGTGTGGGTCGCGCGGCTGGGGCAGCGGTTGCTGGACTGGCTGTATCCACGCCTGGCCCGCCCCGGCCAGTATGTCGGGTCGTTCAGTGCACTGGGGCAGTGGCAGGTGTCGCCCGGGGACGCGCTGGCCGCTGGGGACAGTTTCTACATCTGCGGGCCAGGCAGCCCGGCGTATCCGGTGTCCAACGGTTTCACCCAGGTCAATGACCACATCAGCCTGGTGCTGCGTGTGGACCGCGGTGTGGATCCCGACGGCGTGCTGGCACCCGCCATCCTGGCGGCCTGGGCGGGAATCCTTGAACAACTGTGCAGCGATGCACGTCGGCAGCAGGAGGTTGCATGAGGGAAATCACGCTGGCAAGACATACGCGCATTACGCTGGGCGTGGCGTTGGCGTTTGCGGCGATCATTGCGCTGATCTACCTGCTGGCGCCACAGGCGCACCACAAGGAACGACAGCAGACCCGCATCACCCTGGATATCGTCCCGGTAACCCATGATCGCCAGCGGTTGCTGATACAGGCCCGTGGTGAAGCACAGCCGGCGCGCCAGATACCGCTGGTGGCACGGGTCTCCGGCACAGTGGAATCCCTGTCTGCGGCATTCGTGGATGGCGGCCGGGTTCAGGCGGGCGACGAGCTGCTGGTACTGGCGGATGAAGACTACCAGCTGGCACTGGCCCGGCGTCGCAACGATGTCAGTGCGGCCAACCTGCACCTGCAGGAGGTCAAGGCAAAGGCGCGCGTGGCGGAACGGGTCAATGGCAAGAATGCCAGCGCCTACGCCCGCCTGGTGCCGCATCTGCACGAGGCCCGGACTCGCCTTGAAGCCGCTGAAGCCGCCCTCGAAAGTGCCGAACTGGAACTTGCCCGCACCCGTATCAGTGCGCCGTTCGATGGTCGCCTGTCGTCAGTGGCGGTGCGCAGCGGCCAGGTCGTCAATGCCGGACAGCTGGTGGCCAGCCTGTATTCCGCAGATTTGCTGGAAGTGCGCTTGCCGGTGCCGGAAAGCTGGCTGGCGTTGCTGCCATTGCCGGACAAGGGCGGCGTGTTCGAGTCGCCCGTACCGGTGACCCTGCGGGCGCGTTATGCCGGCGACATGCGCCGTTGGCAGGGCGCGCTGGTGCGCAGTGAAGGCGGCCTGGACCGCAACCAGATGATGACACTGGTGGCCCAGGTGCCGGCCACTGCCGGTGATATCACGCTGGAGCCGGGCACCTGGCTGGAAGCGGAGATCAGTGGGCGCGAGGTGGCCCGGGTGGCGCGACTGCCGCAATCGGTGCTTGGCCATGACCAGCGTGTCTGGGTGGTCAACGGGGATGGCCGGCTGGAGCGGCGCCATGTGTCGGTGCTCTACCTCAACGATGAGTATGTGTTCATCGACCGCGGCCTGAACGAAGGCGACGAAGTCGTGCTCGAAGGCGGGTTGCGGCTGCTGGAAGGGACGCTGGTCAATGCCAAGCGCCCGTGGATGCCGGATGACCAGGTGAGTGCGCTGCTACCATGAATTCAGTGATCGGCTGGTTCGTCAATCATCATGCCATTGCCCGGCTGCTCATGTTGAGCCTGCTGTTTGCCGGCCTGTATGCGATTCCGCACACGCGCCAGGAAACCCTGCCCAACGTGCCGCTGGACCGTATCAGTGTGTCGGTGGCACAGCCTGAGCTAACCCCGGTGATGGCGGAGCGGTTGTTGTGCAAGCCGCTGGAGAATGCCCTCTACGGTGCTGAGGGCCTGACCGAACTGCAGGCCCGTGCGTTCGAGGGCGGCTGCAACCTGCAGGTGGACGTGGCGGATGGTTACGACACGCGAACCGTACTCGATCGCGTGCGCTCGCTGGTGGATCGCGTCGACAACCTGCCTGCCGGTGCGCGCAAGCCACAGGTGACGGAACTGGTGGTGCGCAATCGCGTGGCCCGGGTCATCCTGTCCGGCTCCCATGATCCGCTGTCGCTGTACCGGCAGGCGCTCGCCCTGCGCGAATCGTTGCTTGCCAGCGAGCAGGTGTCAGTGGTGGATATCGAAAACCTGTCCGAGCGGGAAGTGGCGTTGCAGGTGTCACGCGCCGACCTCAACCGTTTTGACCTGACCCTGGCGGAAGTGGCTGCCTCGGTGTCACAGGCCAGTGATGCACGTGGCAGTGGCACGTTGCGCGGCAGTGGTGGTGAGCTGCTGCTGGAAACCGGCGAGGAACGCAACCAGCCGCGTGACTTCCTCGACATTCCGGTGCGGGTGGATGATGCCGCCCGGCTGTTGCCGCTGTCGGCGGTGGCCAGCCTGCATGACGGTTTTGCCCAGCCGGCCATGGCGGCCTGGTTTGATGGTCAGCCGGCACTGGCGCTGGACGTTTACCGTGTCGGTGACCAGCATGTGCTGGCGGTGGCCGATGCCGTGCGCACGCTGGTGGCCGACAGCGAGCTGCCTGACGGCATGCAGCTCAACCTGTGGCAGGACGATGCCGCCACTTTCCGTCACCGGGCCGGGCTGCTGGGCAGTTCTGCCGTGCAGGGGCTGGCCATCCTGGCCATCATGCTGTGCCTGTTCCTTGGCCCGCGGCTGGCATTCTGGGTGGCGCTGGGCATTCCGGTGGCGATGCTGGGGGCCATGGCGTTGCTGCCGCTGGCGGGGGAGTCGATCAATACCATTTCCCTGTTTGCCTTCATTCTTGTGCTGGGCGTGGTGGTGGATGACGCCATCATCGTCGGCGAATCCATCCATACCCGCCAGGGCAACAGCGATGCCCGCACGGCCGCCGTATCCGGGGCGCGGGAAATGGCCCGGCCGCTGGTATTTGCGGTACTGACCACGGCGCTGGCATTTGCGCCCCTGCTGTTCCTGCCCGGCCCTGAGGGCGCCCTGATGCGCGTGGTGCCGCTGGTCGCCATTGCCATCCTGTTTTTCTCGCTGGTGGAATCGCTGTGTATCCTGCCGTCGCACATGGCGCATGAAACGCGGCGCGTGTCACGCCTGGAAAAGCGACTGGCGGCGTTGTCGCAACGCGTTAACCAGTGGCTGGCGGACTGGCTGGCGCGTGCTTTCCGGCCGTTCATGCGACAGCTACTGAACTGGCGCCTGGCGCTGATGCTGGGTTTCCTCGGCCTGTTTGTGTCGGTCATGGCACTGGTGCATTCCGGTTACCTGGAAACCGTGCTGTTTTCCCGCGTGGAATCGGATCGGGTAATGGCCGAGCTGGTGTTTCCGGAGGGCACTGCCGAGCAACGGCTGCAGGAGGCCACCCGCGCCCTGCAGGAAAGTGCCGACAGTCTGTCCAGGGAACTGGCAGCGGGTGGTGGCGCTGCCGTGGTGCTGCACCGTTTCGCCGAGCAGGGGGTGCGGCGCAAGGTGTCGAACGCGTCGGATCCGGGCGCGCCCTATCGCATTCGTGTGACATTGAAGCTGGCAGCGGATCGCACCCTGTCGGCGCGTACGGTGGCTGATCGCTGGCGTGTGCTGCACGGGGAAGTGCCGGGGGCATTGTCGGCGCGGTTTGATGCCAGCCTGGTGGAGACCAAACCGGATATTCATATCAACCTGTACCATGCCGATCTCGATGTGCTGCAGGCCGCATCAGATGAACTGGCCTGGCAGCTGGGCGGCTATGACGGTGTGCATGAGGTGGCCAACGGACTGGCGGCCCGGCGTCCGGTGTTTGAGCTGCACCCGCGCGATACCGCCCTGCGCCAGTCCATGGACCAGCAGTCCCTGGCCATGCAGGTGCGTGACGGGTTCTACGGAATCCAGGTGGACCAGCTGGTGGAAGCGGACCACGAGGTGCCGGTGCTGCTGCGACTGGCGCCCAGCGATGCCGCCACGCGTTGGGACCTGGAGCAATTCCCGGTGGCGGTGGGTGGCAAGCGCGGGGTGCCACTTTCCGCGGTGGCGGATATCGAGGTGCGCCAGTCGCCGGCCCACGTCAGTCATTACCAGCGTCGCCGCAACGCGGCGGTGACCGCCCACGTGGACGAGAAGGTTACCCAGGTATCGGCGGTGATGACGGCGCTGGAGAAGGATGTGCTGGCGCCGCTGGTGGCACGTTATCCGGGGCTGGAGTGGGGTGTGGCCGGCAAGCCGCTGGCGGTGGCACGGTTCATGGAATACCTGGGCAACGGCTACATGCTGGCCATGTTCGCCATTTTCTTCCTGCTGGCCATCCTGTTTGGCAACTATGGCCAGCCCTTGCTGGTAATGACCGCCATTCCGTTCGGACTGGTGGGTGCGTTTATCGGCCATGTGTTGCTGGGGTACGCCATCACGCTCTGGTCCATGGTGGGCGTGGTGGCGGTCAGTGGTGTGGTGGTGAATGACAACCTGGTGCTGCTGGACCGGGTCAACCAGTGTCGTGCCGCCGGTGCCAGCTGGCAGGATGCGGTGCTGGAAGCCGTCTGCTCGCGCTTCCGGCCGATTCTGCTGACCTCCCTGACCACCTTTGCCGGCATGGCACCGATGATCATGGATTCGTCCCTGGCGGCGCGCTTCCTGGTGCCCATGGCCATATCCCTCGGTTTTGGTGTCTTGTTTGCCACGCTGGTGTCGCTGTTCCTGGTGCCGTCCATGTTGCTGTTGGCGCTGGATGTGCGTGAGGGCCTGGCCAGTGCCTGGCAACGCCTGCGCCCGGGCACCGTGGTGACAGTGTCCGTGGAAGCGGCCTACGAGCGCGGTCGTGATGCCGCGCTGGCGGGGCAGCGGGCCCGCAACCCGTTTGCCGACGATGTGCTGTCGGCGGCCTGGGAAGCCGGTTTCAATGATGCCGCCCAGCGGGCCGCGTGATCGGCATTGACCGATTCTCGACGGGCGTGGGCTGATTTGCCATTCACGCCCCGCGCCGATGGTCGCACTCTCGGAGAATAACCACTTCGGGGAGAGACACGATGGCGCAGCCCATATCCACTGACCTGGTTGGCCAGGCCTACGATCCGGTCGCCGTTGGCTGGCAGGATTTCGATGTGCAGCTGTATGCCCTTGGCGTTGGCTGCAAGCCGGAGGCAGAGCTGGATTTCCTGTATGAAAACCGCGGGCCAAAGGTGCTGCCCACCTTTGCAGTGATCCCGTCCATGAATGTGATGACGTCGGCAGTCAGCCAGTTGCAGATCAACCTGGCCATGCTGTTGCACGGGGAGCAGTCAGTGACGCTGCACCGGCCGTTGCCGTCGCGCTTCAAGGGCCAGGGGCAGGCGCGGATCAGCGAGGTCTGGGACAAGGGCAAGGCGGCGGTGGTGGGCGTGGAAAGCACGCTGTCTGATGCCGACGGCCCCCTGTGTACCAGCCATGCAACCTTGTTCATTCGCGGTGCCGGCGGGTTCGGCGGTGAACGCGGGCCGTCGGCCGCGGATACCACGGTGCCGGTCCCCGACCGGCCGGCGGATCATGTCATCGAAGACCAGACCCGCCCGGAACAGGCTGCCCTGTACCGGCTCAGCGGTGACCGCAACCCGATTCACATTGATCCGCAATTTGCCCGTTTCGGCGGCTTCGAGCGACCGTTCCTGCATGGCCTGTGCACCTACGGTTATGCCGGTCGGGCAGCATTGCAGGCCCTGTGCGGCGGTGACCCGGCGCGCCTGCTTGCCCTGGGCGGGCGCTTCAGTGCCCAGGTCTACCCTGGCGACGGCGTGACCACCCGCATATGGCACCTGGACAGTGGCCAGGCGCTTCTGCAGGTGGAGAGCGCAGACGGTGAGGTGGTGTTCAGTAACGGCCTGGTTCATTTCAGCGAGGAATCCGCACCCGCTTGACCTGCGTCATCGCCGGTTGGTCGGGCGGCGGCGATGCTTTAGGCTCAATCGGGCGGACGGTGACGATCCCTGTTACCGTCGCCGCTTCTCCTTGATGCAGCCGGGCAGCAGTATGATGAGTGACACCCCAGTGATGAATACGGTCTCCGCCGTGGAACAGATCATCGCCAGGACCAATGGCGATATCCGTCTTGGTCTTCCCCTCGGATTGGGCAAGCCCAATCACCTGGTCAACGCCCTGTACCGTCATGTCCGGGACAATCCTGACACGCACCTGCAGATATACACCGCCCTGACACTGGGCCGGCCTCGGGCCGGCAGTGATCTTGAGAAACGGTTTCTTGCCCCGTTCGTGGAACGGGTGTTTGGTGACTATGAGGAGCTGGATTACCTCGGTGACCTGAAGCGCAACCGGCTGCCGGCCAATGTCGAGGTGTTCGAGTTCTTTTTCCAGCCCGGCGCCATGCTCAATGTGCCCAGGGCGCAGCAGAACTACATCAGCAGCAACTACACCCATGTTGCCCGTGATATCGACGGCCTGGGCCTGAACGTGATGGCGCAGATGGTGGCGCCGCACCCGGACGGCGAACCCCGCGTCAGCCTGTCCTGCAATCCCGAGGTCAGCCTGGACGTGATCCCGCTGATGCAGGCCCGGCGAGAGCGGGGCGAAGCGGTGTTGCTGATTGGCCAGCTGCATCCGGATCTGCCCTATATGCTCAACGATGCCGAGGTCGGGGTGGATGCCTTCGATCTGCTGGTCAGCGATGACGACGCCAACAGCCACCTGTTCGTGACGCCAAACATGCCGGTGACCCTGCAGGATCATTTTATCGGCCTGCATGCATCCAGCCTGTTGCGCGATGACGGACTGGTACAGATCGGCATCGGCGCCCTGGGTGATGCACTGGTGCACCATGCACTGTCTCGCCAGCATGAAAATGCCGCCTACCAGGCACTGTTGCGCACGGCCGATGCCAGCACCCGTTTCCAGTCTGACATCGACGCCATCGGTGGCCAGGGCCGCTTTGACAAGGGACTGTATGGTTGCTCGGAGATGGTGACGGCCGGCCTGCTCGGTTTGCTGGATGGCGGCGTGATTCGCCGGCCGGTGCTTGATGATGTCACCCTCATGCGTCTGTTCGAACAGGGCCGCATTGGTGAAACACCCACCCTGCAGACGCTGGAAGAGTTGCTGGAGGAGGGGGTGCTCAGTACGCAGCTTTCCGATTCGCAGCTGGACTGGCTGGTACGCCAGGGCATTCTTGCCGAGCGTCCTTCGCTGGTGGCGCAGGAGCTGGTATTTGCGGATGGCGAATCACTGGTCAACGACCTCGGCAGCCGGCATACCCTTGAGCGGCTGCAGAAGCGTCTCGGCAGCCATTTGCGCGCCATCCTGCTGCACGGGGGGTTCTTCCTCGGGCCAGGCGCGTTCTACGCACGCCTGCGCGAGATGTCCGAGCAGGAGCGTCTGCGTATCAACATGACACACATCAGTTACGTCAATAACCTGTACGGACAGGAAACACTGAAGCGCTACCAGCGTCGCAACGCACGCTTCATGAACACGGTGTTCACCGCCACGCTGATGGGCGCTGCGGTATCTGACCAGCTGGAAGACGGTCGCACCCTCAGCGGTGTGGGCGGGCAGTACAACTTTGTTGTCCAGGGGCATGAGCTTGAGGGTGCGCGCTCGGTACTGATGCTGCGGGCCTGGCGTGAGCGAGGCGGGGATGCCACCTCCAACCTGGTCTGGAACTACGGCCATACCACTATCCCGCGGCATCTGCGCGATGTGTATGTCACCGAATATGGCATTGCTGACGTGCGCGGCAAACCGGACAACGAGGTGATCGCCCGTATGCTGGCCATCGCTGACTCGCGCTTCCAGCAGTCATTGCTCGAACAGGCACGCAAGGCCGGCAAGATCGCTGCTGATTATGTGATCCCGGAGCAGCACCGCTACAACACGCCGGAGCGGTTGCAGGCGGCAAAGCAACAGGCTGGCGGTGAAGCCTTCCCGATGTTTCCCCTTGGCTGTGATTTCGACGCCGTGGAACAGCGTCTTTTGCCGGCACTGTCCTGGCTCAAGGAAAAGATGTCACAACGGGACTACCTGGCGCTGGGCCGTGGTGCCCTGGGTGACCATGAAGAGAGTGCTGAGGCGCATGCGCCGATGCTGCAGCGCATGGGCCTTGATGCGCCTGACGGTCTGCGGGAGCGACTGTTCAGGCGGCTGTTGCTGGCTGCACTTGACGCCACGGATGCCGGCTGACGGCGAGGTCATGCACCCGGGGTTGATCACCGACGTTCTCCCGTCGTGATACTGACCGGAAAGTGATCAGGGCTGGTCCGGTTCGTCCTCATCCTCTGCAGGCGAGCGTGCAGTCCGGCGGCGGTCCTGTGGCACCCGCCGCCGTGAGCGGCCGGACATGGCCTTCCAGAAAGGAATGCGACGGGTGACGGATACCATTTCGTCCACCGTATCGCTGATGCCGGAAAGGCGGTCAACGGTATCGCGTAATCCGACCAGCTCGTCCACGTGCTCCGATATCTTGAACACCACCAGGTAAAACTCGAGCAGTGCCCTGAGTACCGATGCGCTGACCAGGAACGCCAGCGGTGCCGGTACCAGTGTCACGAAGACGCCCAACCAGGGGTTCTGCATGAAGGCCAGCACACACCAGCCGATGATGGTGAACAGCAGGGCGATCAGCATCATGGCATAGACGCCGGGCAGGACCTGGACAATCATGTACTTGTCGAAACGGAAGTTGAACAGTTCCCGCCAGTACTGGATGCACCAGAAGAACCACCGCCGCACGTTTTCCGATGCGCGGGAAATGGTTTGCTCGGCGGATTTCTGCGGTTCGGGATTCACCATTTTGCGTATTGCTCCTCGACAAAGCCGTGGATGCGATCGACGGCAATGTCCCTGCCGTCAACGTGCAACGTGCCCTGGAACGTACCGAAGATCTGGTGGAAATTGCTGGCGAACACAGCCAGGTTGAGCGTCTCGCGATGACGCCCGGCTGGCACGAACGTCAGGTCCACCTTGCCGTCCGTGCTTCTTACCCGCCAGGGTGCCATCAGGTCATCCCGGTCGTAGTCAAAGGTGGTGCCAGCCACCTTGATCAGTTTGCCATCCAGCCACAAGCAGTTTTCTGTAAAGCTGGTTTCATTGACGCCGCAGGAAAGGTTCATGCCGAGCTGGTGGCCGCCGGCCATGCCGGACAGGCAGGCCCAGTTCCAGAATGTCTCGCGGCGCATGTAGCCGGCGGAGAAGTCATGGTGGCCCCAGGCGCCAATGGCGCCCAGGTCGTGGGTCTGTCCGGCGTAAGTGACGTTGCCGGTGACCGGCACCCCGGCAACCTTGTTGGCGTAGGCCCAGCCGTTGACGCCGATGCGGGTGCACAGGGACATGGGTTGGTAGTGCGGTGGTTCCTGCAGGCGGGCATTGATCTCCAGCCCCCCCGCTGACAACGTCAGCGACTTGTTGCGGCCCTGACCATTGTCGCCGTAACCCAGGGCGATGCGGACAGTCCCTTTTTCGAACAGGCTCTGGCCGTCAACAGGTGAGGCAGACATGTGCAGGTCACGCGCAAGTGGGGAACGCCAGGTGGATTCATGCAGGGTGCCGGTGCGGGTGTCAAAGACGTAGGCAAAGGCCAGCCCCAGGTAGGCGGTATCGGCGAACGCGCAGCCAGCCAGCAAGTGGTCGCTGACAATGCCGAAATACTGGAACTGCTTGTAATGAAAGTGTTTGCGTAACGGACCGGCCGGCTTGCCCATCGGCGTGCGGTAGTCATAGTCCCGGCCGTTGACCTGCGCCACCGTATCCGGATAGATACCGAACGCAATGGCGCCCGTGTCGTCCACCAGTTGGGCGGCGGTTGCCTGTTCAGCCTGCGTCATTGGGCCACCCCTGGTCTGGCACGATGAAAGTGTTTTCGCGGCTGCCGTCGAAACCGTGACGAATCACCATTTGCGGCCGTTTGCGCTGGTGAACATAGTCAAACACCTCGGTGCTGGCAAGGTGATGGCTGCCGTTGTCCAACAGCCTTCCCGCCAGCAGCCAGTGATGCCGGGGCACCAGTTGCCAGTGATTGTCGGCCGGCAGGTCGCTGGCGCGCCACCAGCGACCGCGCAGGTGGTCCGGGTGCGCCTGGGCAGGCGGTTGCAGGTGTGCGGCCCCGGGGTAGAACAGCTGGCCGCGTGAAAACAGGTACTGGCGGTCAATGCGGGCGATGCCAGCCTGCTGCAGCAGGGGGACTACATCCGCGCGGCGCGGCAGGGGGAACTGGTGCTCAGCCAGGTGCTGCCATTTTCTTTCCAGACTGTCGTCAGGGTTCGGGCCCGGCCAGTGATTCCCGGCAATGCCGAGGTAGAATTTCAGGGTCAGTTCCACATGACAGACACTGTTGTCGCGGCAATCCGCCAGTACCAGGTCCAGCTCGCCGAGGGTGCGTTGCTTCTGCATGACCAGGTTGTGCGCCAGGATGGACAGGTGAGGTTGCTGCTCAATCAGCGCGCGGCACAGCAACTCGAACAGTTTGCCCAACCGCTGGTCAGCCTGTGACAGATAACGCCGGTGCACGTCTGGCGCCAGCTGCTCCAGCTTCGGACGCGCCACCAGTAGCTCGTCAAACAGGCCAACTCCCGGTGGTGGTTGCAGCAGCGGGGGCCCGTGCTGGAGCCAGTCGAGCATGGCACCGACATCCGCCACAGACAGGCCGTCATTGTCCTTGTGCATGCCAGACTCCGGGGTTCATCGCTATCTGGCCCACGCCTGTCGGTGTGTGGCCGGTTCCACTTGAGTGGACGCAGGCAATGGCGGCATTGTAGCAGCACCTTTGAGTCGAGGAAGGAGAGTCCTTCGCATGCGTCATGCACCCGCTTCTGTGATCCGTGGCTTGTCCGTGCTGGTAGTGCTGGGCAGTCTGTTGCCCGCTGTTGCCGTTTCCGGTGTTACGCCCACGCCCCACTCGGGTGATGCCCAATGGCCGTTGATCTGGCTGGATGAAGACAACGATTGCCAGAACACCGCCATCGAAGTGCTGCTGCGAGATGCGGCGGGACTGGTGAGCTGGGCTGGCCCGGACGCGTGCACCATTGGCAAGGGACGTTGGCGCAGCGTCGGTAATGGCCAGCTGGTGGGCTTCGAGCAGGCCTGGGTGGTACCCGTGGTGACGCCGGCACAGGCGGTGCGCCGTGGCGCCCTGTTGTGGAATCGCCAGCAGCAGATCGCCTTTCTCAATGATCTGGACAACCTCATGGTGCTCGACCCGAAATCCGCACAGCAGCGCGGCATGAAGGACCTTGCCCAGTGGCAGCCGGCGCCGGCCTATCTGTGTGCTTATGCGCAGCGCTGGCAGGGCCTGTCGCAGCGCTATGGTTTGCAGGTATCGGCCGCAGACCATGACACCCTGGACGCCTGGCTGTCGGACTGTCCTTCCACTGACGAGTAGCGGGTCAGGCCGGGCCGTCGATGAGCAGGCCGAAGGAATAGCGCGCTGATTCTGCCAGCTCTTCGCCATGGAGTTTGGGAATAATCTTGTCCACGGCCGTGTGCGAGGCCTTGCGCGTGGTGGCGACGCCCACGTTGGCAACCTTGCGCATGATCGGGCCGAAGCCGAGCAGTTTCATCGGTTCCTCGAAGTACCAGTGCAGCGCCGTGTCGGTGAGTTCGTGGAAGAATGAGACCATCAGTGGGATGGCGTTTTTCTCATCGCCATCAATGGCCAGCTGCAGCCCTTTGCGGCCGTTTTCCGCCATCTCATCACTGATCGGGAAGGCCACATGCCAGCGCATTTCGCCGTCCACTTCCAGTTCCTTGCGGATGGATTCCATGTAATCGGCCGTGCGCCGGTTCTGTTCGATATCCAGTTTCTTGACCGTGCTCTTGACCACCACATGCGTGGCCTTGCCAATGGTATCTGCGGTCAGGTTGACGATGCGCTTGAGACCGCCGCTGAGGCCGGCCTGTTCGGTGGGCTGGATGAAAAACGCATCCAGGGCTTCCTCGATGAACAGCTGCATGACCCGCTCGATGGTCTGCGGTTCCGGTTTGCGGGAGCCTTCCTTCATGCGCTTGATAAAGCCATCGGTGACTTCGAACAACTCGGTGCTGGACTGGAATGCCACGTAGGTGGTGGTTGAACTCATCGCTTGTCTCTTGTTCTGTTGCGGCGCCGACATCCCGGTCCGGTGGCACGCGGTCTGTTTGCCCCGTCAGTGCCATGGATTGCATGACGGAGGCGATGTCCAATGCTGGATGATGATAGCGGCCGTGACCCGATGCGGCCAGCCGGTGCCGTTGCGGTGGCGGGCAGACCTGCCATTGACAGGGGCGAGTGGCTAGGCGTAAACGGGGTGCAGCAGGCCGTCCATGTAACGTGCTCCCCGGGCAAGCTGCTCGTGGTCCAGGTCGCGGACAATGTTGCCGATCACCTTGCGCGTGGCCTTGTCGATGGTGGCACGGGTCATGTCTGCCATTTTCTCGAGAATCGGCCCGGGCTTGATCATTTTCTTCGGTTCATCAAAGAACATCGACAGCATCAGGCCGGTGACTTCCTCCAGCAGCAACACCATTTCCTCATGTGCGGTGTCCATCTGGCCGGCGTGGATGCGGTCCAGTTCCTGGCGGGCATGGCGGTACAGGGAGCGCCGCACGGGAAAGGCGATATGGGGCTGTTCTCCGGCGCCGCCGGTTGCTGGCAGGTGCTGGCGCAGAAGCAGCACCTGGCCGGCCAGGGAGGCATGTTTGTGGGCAGGCAGTCGGCCCACGCCCCGCTTGAGGAGCAGTGAAGAGCCCTTGCCGATGGTGTCGGCGGCAAGGCGCACCCAGCGCATGCGGCGGTCACTCAGGCCGATGTGGGTGGCCGGCGCCAGGAACAGGGCGTCAAGAAGCTCGTCGGTGACCGCCTGCATGGTGCGACGGATGTCCTCGGCGCCAACGCTGTCACGGTTCTCCAGGCGCACCAGATGGCCGGCCAGCTGGTCGCTGGCGGCAAAGGCGATGAAGGCATATTTCAGCTCGCTCATGGCATATCCCGGTACTGTGGTGTCATTGGCGCAATAGTAGGGCAGTGGGGCGTGTCCTGGCTGACAGCAGTGCCGGACGGGCCAGGCACCAGGGCCAGTCTGCCGGGCCTTCCACTGACGCGCGGAATGACGGATTATGCGCGCCTGCGCAATACAGGAGGCCACCATGACAGTCGTTCCCCCCGATGAAGCCGGAATCCGCCAGTGGCTGGAGAAGGCCGGCATGGCGCATTACCTGTGCGGCGAATGCCACGGCATTCACCTTTCGGCCATGCAGGAACGGGAAGAAGTGCTGGATTGCCGGCTGTTCGTCGAGCCCGAAGGCGTCCTGCTGAGCACCGAAGTGGAGCTCCGTCCGGCCAGCCTGCTGCTGGTCCAGGCCGAGCTGACACGCCTGAACATGGCCTGGCCCGCCATCAAGGTGTTTGTCGACCTGGTGGACGACACCCTGCCACGCCTGGTGATCTGCCAGTTCCTGCTGACCGGCGCCGGTACCGACGAGCGCCAGTTTGCCCACTTTGTGGAAAGCGGGTTGCAGGCCACGGATACCCTGGTGGACGAGTGCCGTGACCAGGGCTGGTTGTCACAGGCCGTTGCCGAGTTGGCCGACAGCCCGACACCCCATCTGCACTGAGCCCTGTGCTGGTGATCATGCCGGCTGCGCTGGTATGTTCTGCATGAACAGGGCCTGCGGCGACGCCGCGGCGGGCCTGTCCGTGATGCCGGGGTTTCCGGCCAGCCAGTGAGTTGCCATGGTCCACTCCCAGTCCCTGCCTCGAGCCTGGTTTACTGCCTGCCTGCTGTGTCTGCTTGTCGGCATGCTGCCGGCTGTTGCCCTGTCGGCCGAGCGCCTGTGCGGCTTCCCCGGCCGTGATGGCGAGTTGCGCCTGTCCGGACAGATCAATCGTTTCATGGCCTCCGCCAGCAACACCAGCGTGGACCGGGGCAGCCGCTGGCTGCCACTGGCCATGGCGCCTGAAGGGCTGGCCAGTGGTGACCTGGTGCTGCTGATCCAGATGCAGGGGGCGACGATCCATGCCGGTAACAGCCTGCGCTATGGCGATGGTGAGGCGGGGGATGCGCGCGCCGCCGGCTGGCAGTCCCTGCAGGCCGGGCAGTACGAATTCCTGCGCGTGGACGCGGTGGACGGCAACCGGGTGCGGGTCCGTGGCGACGGGCCGGGTGCCGGCACCCGGTTCAGCTACCGCAGTACCGAGCCGGACTCAGCGACGGCCCAGGGCCGTGCCCGCTGGCAGCTGGTGAGCGTGCCGCAGGCGGAGAACGTGCGTCTCGAGGGGGACCTGTTCGCCCCGGCCTGGAACGGCTTTGACGGCGGTCTGGTGGTACTGGATGTGCGCGACACACTGGACATGGCCGGTCACCGGGTGTCTGCCGCCGGCCGCGGTTTTCGGGGTGGCGCCGCCCTGACCCTGGATGGCGCCCTCGGCGAGCCCGCCGATCTGCGCTACCGGGCCCCGGCCAGCGATGCCCTGGCGGTGCGCTTTGGTCACCATGCCAGCAAAGGTGAAGGACTGGCGGGCACGCCGCGCTGGTTGCTGTTCAATGGCGATCGCCGGGACACCCTGCCCGGCAATGATGACAAGCGCAGCAGTGATGGTTATCCGCACGGCAGCATGGCCCGCGGTGCCCCGGCCAATGCCGGTGGTGGTGGCAACAGCCTGGCCCTGGACAACAGTCGCCACAGTGGTGGCGGCGGTGGGGGTGGGGGTGCCGCCGGCGAAACCGGGCGCGACCCGCAGGGACACCCGGCAGGCGGGCAGGGCGGTGCCGCAGTGCCGGTCAGCACGCCGCGGCTGGTGGCCGGCGGTGGTGGTGGCGCCGGCAGTCGCAGTCATGGCGAGGGTGTTGACGGCTCCGGAGGCGCTGGTGGCGGTATCGTTGTCCTGCGTGCCGGTCGCATCATCAATGCGGGGGGCGTGGATGTCTCCGGCAGTGCCGGCCTGGATGGTCCGCAGGCCGGTGGCGGCGGCGGCGGTGCGGGAACCGCCATGGTGCTGGGGGCGTTCCAGGAGGGGCGGCCGGTGACGTTCGCTGCTGCGGGCGGTGACGGCGGTGCGGGCAAGGCCGCGGGTGGCGCCGGTGGCGACGGCCGGGTTCTCCTTGGCGGCGGCCTGGAGGCACCGTCCACCGCCGCACCCTACAATCCCCTGCTGCCGGTGGCCCGCTTGCCGGGGGTCCTGCCCGGTTACCTGTGCCGGCCAAACGGCATGCTGGTGTCCGGCGTGGTGCTGGTGGACAGTGGCGCCGGTGCGGACGGTGTGGCCCATGATGGCCTGCGACAGCGCGGCGAGCGGGGTCTGGCGGACGTGCCGGTGGTGATCCGCCGGCCAGGCGGTGCCGAAGTGACGCGCACCCGGACCAGTGGCGAGGGCATGTTCGCGCTGTCCCTGGACCAGCGACTGGCGGGAGAAGACCTGGTTCTGGAGGTGGCGCTGCCGGACGGCTGGTGGCCGGTGATCGGGCGCGCCGAAGACCTGCCACTGGCGCGTTTTGAGTACCAGGGTGATGGGCGCTGGCGGTTCACTGCTCAGGAGGAGTACCTGCAGGACGGTGTGGTGCTGTCCGTGGTAGCGCAGCCGGCGCTGGTGTCGCCGCCGGCAAGGACCATCGAGCCGGGCACCACCCAGCTGTTCCTTTTCACGTACCAGGCCGGCACCCACGGTCAGGTTCGCCTGCGTTATCGCGGTGAGCTGTCCGGCGGTGCCGGCTGGAAGCACAGTTTCTTCCTCGACCAGGATTGTGATGGTGGCTCGGAATATGTCGACCACGGGGAAACGCGCTGGATTGACTTCCGGCCCGGTGTTCCCGTGTGTGTGCGCGTTCGGGTTGAGGTGCCAGTGGATGCCCGTGCGGGCCGGTTGAACATGCAGGTGGAGACGCAAACACGCCTGTCAGTGGATGACGGGCTGGTGGCACAACCATCCCCGGATGCCGCCATTGGCCTGCAGCTGAGCCGCTGAAAGCCGGGCTTGAAACAGGTGCGGGCGACCCCAGATAAGAACCAGTGATTCAGTACCCTTGCCCACTGTCGGGGAGGGTGGCCTTGCTTGACAGAGGAGGTAGCCATGAACACTGGACTTTCACTTGCACCGCTGTTCCGCCATACGGTGGGATTTGACCGTTTTGACGAGCTGTTCAACAGCGCCATGCGCGCGGACCAGAACAGCAGCTATCCGCCCTACGACATCATTCGCCAGGGCGATGACAACTACCAGATCGTCATGGCCGTGGCCGGTTTCTCGGACCAGGAGCTGACCGTGACCACCCATGAAAACGAGTTGCGTATCAGCGCGCGGCCGGCTGACAGCGCCAGCGACGATCGCACCTGGTTGCATCGTGGCATTGCACGGCGCGCGTTCGACCGCACGTTCCGTCTGGCGGATCATGTCCGCGTCAGCGATGCGTGCCTGCGGGACGGCCTGCTGACCGTGTCCCTGGTGCGTGAAGTCCCGGAAACGGCACGGCCCCGTACCATCGCTATCCATGCCGGCGATTGAACAGTGATTGGTTGTGGTTCATCCAGAAGGGCGCCAGCATGGCGCCCTTCTGCGTTTCAGCAGCGGCTGGCAAAAGTTAACGGGGTGACGGCCGGAATCGTCATTGAAGATTGTTGACAATCTAGCTACATTTCGCCGCGCGTCCCCGGTCACCGGTCCTCACAAGGGATCTTCCGGCGGTGTGTCCGTCATGCAGTCGGGCCGGGGCGAACCAACTTATCCGTGGGAGTGACATGAGCGCATTGTTGAACCAGGGCATCGACCTGATGCTCGTAGGCATGGGCGTGGTGTTCGCCTTCCTGGTCATGCTGGTGGCTATCACGTCGGTCATGTCACGCCTTGTGGGCAGGTTCCTGCCCGAGCCGATGGCGGCGCAACCTGCTGCCGTGCCCGCCAGTGAGCCGGCGGTGTCCGCGCTGACGTTGCAGGCCATCGAGGAAGCCATCCGCCAACACCGCGCGAGCCGATCAGCCGGCTCGTCCACCTGACGCCCATAATCGAGGTCCGGCCATGACGTCCAGCAAGCCCCTGGGTATCACTGATGTGGTGCTGCGCGACGCGCACCAGTCCCTGTTCGCCACCCGCCTGCGCATTGATGACATGTTGCCGATCGCGGCCAAACTCGACCAGGTCGGCTTTCACTCCCTGGAGACCTGGGGTGGCGCCACCTTTGATGCCTGTATCCGTTACCTGGGGGAAGACCCCTGGGATCGCATTCGTGAGCTCAAGAAGGCGATGCCGAACACGCCGCAGCAGATGTTACTGCGCGGCCAGAACCTGTTGGGCTACCGTCACTACGGCGATGACGTGGTGGACCGCTTTGTCGAGCGTGCGGCGGTAAACGGCGTTGATGTGTTTCGCGTGTTCGATGCCATGAATGACATGCGTAATATCGAGCGCGCCGTGCAGGCCGTTATCCGCCAGGACAAGCATGCCCAGGGCACCATGAGCTACACCACCAGCCCGGTACATGGCATTGATGACTGGGTGGACCTGGGCAAACAGATCGAGGACCTGGGTGCGCATTCCGTCTGTATCAAGGACATGGCCGGCCTGCTCAAGCCCTACGATGCCTTCGAGCTGGTCAGCCGGCTCAAGGCGTCGCTTTCCATTCCGGTGCAATTGCATTGCCACGCTACCACCGGGCTGTCCACTGCCACCCTGGTGAAAGCTGCCGAGGCCGGCATTGATGTGGTCGACACCGCCATCTCCTCCATGTCCATGACCTATGGTCATTCGCCCACGGAAGCACTGGTGGCGATCATGGACGGCACCGATCGTGATACCGGGCTGGATATCCACCTGCTTGAGGAAATCGCGGCCTATTTCCGCGAGGTGCGCAAGAAGTATGCAAAGTTCGAAGGCAGCCTGCGTGGCGTCGATTCGCGCATCCTCATCGCCCAGGTGCCCGGCGGCATGCTCACTAACATGGAAGGCCAGCTGCGTGAGCAGAACGCCAGCGACCGGTTTGACGAGGTGCTGGCGGAAATACCGCGTGTGCGGGAAGACCTGGGGTTTATCCCGTTGGTGACGCCCACCTCCCAGATCGTTGGCACCCAGGCTGTACTCAATGTCTTGTCAGGTGAGCGTTACAAGGCACTGAGCAAGGAAACCACCGGCATTCTGCGTGGTGAGTACGGGGCAGCGCCGGCACCTTTCAATGACGCCCTGCGCGCTCGTGCGCTGGACGGCGACGACCCGATCACCTGTCGCCCTGCGGATCGTATCGAGCCGGAGTGGAGCAGCCTCGAGGCGGAGCTCGACAGTGTCGCCAGCGAAAAGGGTATTACCCTGGCCGAGGGCGACCGTCGCGTTGATGATGTGCTTACTTATGCACTGTTTCCCCAGATCGGGCTCAGGTTTCTCGGCAACCGCGGTGATGCCAGTGCCTTTGAGCCGGCACCCACAGGCGCGCCGGATGTGCCGGTGACGGAGTCGGGTGAAGAAATCTACACGGTTGATGTGGACGGTGAGCGTTTCACCGTTACGGTCAGCGAAGGCGGTGATATCACTGGCATCAAGCCCCTGTCTGCCGGTGGTTCAGGCGCCGGCCCGGGCAGCCTGCCGGCGGGTGACGGTGACACCGTGCCGGCACCGCTGGCGGGCAATATTTTCAAGGTGCTGGTCAAGCCCGGGCAGGCGGTCAAGCAGGGCGAGAAGATTCTTGTCCTTGAAGCAATGAAGATGGAAACCGATGTTTCTGCCCCGCGTGATGGCACCGTTGTCTCGGTGAGCGTCAAGGAAGGTGACAGTGTTGCCGTGGGTGATGCACTGGTCACGATCGGCTGAAGCCATCCGGGAGAGGCGTAATGGAAAAGCTTGAGACGCTGTGGACCAGTACCGGCATTTACCATCTGGAGCCGGGGCAGGGCATCATGATTCTTGTCGGCTTCGGGCTGCTGTTCCTTGCCATCCACAAGAAGTTTGAACCCCTGTTGCTGGTGCCCATTGGTTTTGGCGGCATCCTTGCCAATATTCCGGTGGCCGGGCTGGCGGAATCTGCGGTGAGCCAGGCCCTGCACCTGGGCTCGCCGGAGCTGGTGGCCAGTATGGCGAGCCTGCTGCAGGCGGCGCCTGATGCCACTGCCGGTGTGCTGTACCGCGCCTACAACGAGGCCGGCCCTGCCTTGCAGGCCCAGGTCCAGCAGCTGGCCAGTGGTGCCAACTATAGCGACGGGATTCTCTACCTGCTCTACAAGGTGGGACTGACAACGGGGGTGTTCCCGCTTTTGATTTTCATGGGCGTGGGTGCCATGACCGACTTCGGCCCCCTGCTGGCAAACCCGCGCACGTTGCTGCTCGGGGCGGCGGCACAGTTCGGCATCTTTGCGGCATTGCTCGGGGCGCTGGCCCTGAACGGGCTGGGGCTGGATTTTTCCCTGGCAGACGCGGCCGCCATCGGCATCATCGGCGGCGCGGACGGGCCGACTTCCATCTACGTGACGACGAAACTGGCCCCGGAGTTGCTAGGCGCCATTGCCGTGGCGGCTTACTCCTACATGGCGTTGGTGCCGATGATCCAGCCGCCCATCATCCGCGCACTCACCTCGGAAAAGGAGCGCGGTATCCGCATGGAGCAGTTGCGCCATGTCAGCCAGGCGGAAAAGATCCTGTTTCCCATCATCCTGCTGGTGCTGGTGGCCCTGTTGTTGCCCGACGCGGCGCCGCTGTTGGGCATGTTCTGTTTCGGCAACCTGATGAAGGAAAGTGGTGTCGTCAGCCGCCTGGTCGATACCACCAGTAATGCGCTGATCAACGTTGTCACCATCTTCCTCGGCCTGTCGGTGGGGGCAAAACTCAGTGCGGAGCAGTTCCTGGTTGCCGAGACGCTGGGCATTCTCGTGCTCGGGCTGGCGGCGTTCATGATCGGCACAGCAGCGGGCGTACTGATGGGCAAGTTGCTGAACCGTTTCAGCAAGCAGCCGATCAACCCGATCATTGGCGCGGCGGGGGTCTCGGCCGTGCCCATGGCGGCGCGTGTGGCTAACAAGGTGGGGCTGGAGTCCAACCCGCACAACTTCCTGCTCATGCACGCCATGGGGCCGAATGTGGCCGGCGTGATCGGGTCTGCGGTGGCCGCCGGTATCCTTCTCAACTTCGCCGGCTGAAAGCCGGGGCGAGCGTGCCCCGGCTTTCAGCAGACGCTCAGCCGTACAGGCACAGGTAGGCGCTGTCGCGGCTGATGCGCACGTCGAATGACGCCTCTGCAGGCACCACAAAGGCGTCACCGGCGGCAAATGTCTGCCAGTCCGCACTGCCGGGCAGGCGCACCGTGAGTTCGCCGCTGATGACCTTCATGGTTTCCCGTTCGGCGGTGGAAAAGGTGTATTCACCGGGTGCCATCACGCCCACGGTTGCCGGCAGGTCGTCACCCTGGAAGGCAATCGATGCCACCTTGCCGTCGTGGTAGGAATTGCTCTTGAACATAGCTGTCTCGTCTCGATCCGTGTGGAAGGAGCACGCAGTATCCACAGGATCGGGCTGCAGGCAACGGGTTTGCACCGGTACAGGGATGTTCAGTCGGTATCGGTCTCGCGCAGGCGGCGAAACAGGGCAGACGTGTCCCAGCGCCCGCCGCCCTGCGCCTGTATCTCTGCGTAGAAACGGTTGATCTGCCGGGTGACGGCCAGGTCGGCACCGTTGCGCTCGGCTTCCGCCAGGCAAATGTCCAGGTCCTTGCGCATCCAGTCGATGGCGAAACCGTGTTCATAGTCGTCGGCAATCATGGTCTTGTGCCGGTTGACCATCTGCCAGCTGCTGGCGGCACCCTGGGAGATGGCGTCGATGACGGTCTGCAGGTCGAGCCCGGCCTTCTCGGCGAAGGCCATGCCCTCTGCCAGACCCTGGAGGACCCCGGCGACGCAGATCTGGTTGACCATTTTGGTGAGCTGTCCGGCACCCGGGCCGCCCATCAGGGTGATCGCTTTGGCGTAGCTTTCCATCACCGGGCGGGCGCGGCTGAACACCCGATCCTGGGCGCCGCACATGATGGTCAGCTGGCCATTTTCCGCTCCCTGCTGGCCGCCGGAGACGGGCGCGTCAATGAACCCGGCGCCGCGCTGGCTGCAGGCCGCCGCCAGCTCGCGGGCGATGGCGGCCGAGGCGGTGGTGTGGTCCACCAGGATGGCGCCGTGGCGCAGGCCGTTGATGGCACCGTCCCCGGCCAGCGTGACACTGCGCAGGTCATCGTCATTGCCGACACAGCAGAACACCATGTCGGCGCCGTCGGCGGCTTCCGCCGGTGTGGCAGCGGTCTCACCGCCGAATTGCTGGTACCAGTCGCCGGCCCGGCTGGCCGTGCGGTTGTAAACGGTGACCTGGTGGCCGGCGCGCTGCAGGTGGCCCGCCATCGGAAAACCCATTACGCCCAGGCCAATGAATGCCAGTCGCTTGCTCATTTCGCTGACCCCGCCGCGTCTGCCAGTGGCATGCGCGCGAATGCAGGCTGCATCAGGCTGCCGAAATAGAGCGTGCCCTGGTGCTGCTCGACACTGGTGATCGGGTGAAAGCTGTCCGGGCCTTCATGCTGGAGGTTGTGGGTGACGTTGCCATCCTGGTCCAGGCCCAGCACAAACGCATGGGCGGCCGGTTGCGGCTGCAGGAACGCTGGCAGGCGAAACGCCATCTTGCGCAGGAATGGCGTATCCGACATGGCGTCCAGCAGGGCGTTGCGTGGTGCAAACAGAGCCACCCAATAGGTGTCCGTGCCATTGCTGGAGATGCCGTCCGGAATGCCGGGCAGGTTGTCCAGAAAAATGTCGTGCTGGCCGGCAGTGTCGCCGCTCAGCCAGTAGCGAACGATGTTGTAGCTACCGGTCTGGGTGACCAGCACGCAGTCTTGGCGCGCGCACATGGCCACGCCGTTGGCGAACTGCAGGCCGTCCAGCAATACCCGGGTGTTGCCGCTGGCCGGGTCGTGTTCCAGCAGTCGCCCGTGGCCGCCATGCTCGATGACATCATCTCGCGCTTTCATGGCCGGGCCGAATTTGCTTGAGGCGTCGGAGAAGTAGATCTTGCCGTTGTCGGCCACGTCGACATCGTCGGTGAAACGGAACGGCACGCCGTCGGCGCCGGTGGCCAGTACATCGATCTGGCCACCCGGGCCGATGCGCAGCAGGCCCTTGACGGCGTCGGCCACAACCAGGGTGCCGTCGGGGGCGAAATCCAGCCCCAGCGGGCGGCCGCCAGTATCGGCGATCAGGTCCGGGTTTTCGCCGCGGGCATCGAACCGCACCACACGGCCATCGTCATAGCCCACATAGAGCATGCCCAGGGCATCAATGGCCACGTCCTCCGGGCCCGTGCCTTCGCCCTCGGCCAGGCGGATGACGCCGGCCAGGCGGTCATTGGGCGCGTAAGCGCCGTCCAGTGCCGGCGCCTGGGGTGCCTGCCAGGCCACCGGTTCCACCGGCACCGGCCAGAACAGCAGGTAGCCCAGGGCCGCCAGAACCAGTACCAGAATGATTTTCTTCATTGTTGTGCCTCCCGGTCGCGTTTGCGCAGTGTAGGAGTTTAGCCGCGCGGGCGGCAAACACGGGCATAAAAAAAGCCGCCCGGAGGCGGCTTTTCGGCAGCACCGGGGGTACTGTCAGCGGTCGCCGAGTACCTTGAAGCTGCGCTCGGTCTCGCCGGTGTACAGCTGGCGCGGGCGGCCAATCTTGTACGGGTTGGAGATCATCTCGTTCCAGTGGGCGATCCAGCCCACGGTGCGGGACAGGGCGAAGATCACGGTAAACATGGAGGTCGGGATGCCGATGGCCTTGAGGATAATGCCGGAGTAGAAGTCCACGTTCGGGAACAGCTTCTTCTCCTTGAAGTAGGGGTCGGACAGCGCGATTTCTTCCAGTTTCATGGCCAGCTCGAGCTGCGGGTCATTGATGCCCAGCTCGTTCAGGACTTCGTGGCAGGACTCGCGCATCACTGTCGCGCGCGGGTCATAGTTCTTGTAGACGCGGTGACCGAAGCCCATCAGCTTGAACGGATCGCTCTTGTCCTTGGCCTTGGCGATGTAGGTCTCGATGTTTGAGATATCACCAATCTCGTCGAGCATGTTCAGTACTGCTTCGTTGGCACCGCCATGGGCGGGCCCCCACAGGGCAGAGATGCCGGCAGCGATACAGGCGAACGGGTTGGCACCGGAAGAGCCCGCCAGGCGTACGGTGGAGGTGGAGGCGTTCTGCTCGTGATCCGCATGCAGGATGAAGATGCGGTCCATGGCGCGGGCCAGGGTGGGGCTGACTTCGTATTCCTCGCACGGCGTGCCGAACATCATGTGCAGGAAGTTCTCGGCATAGCCAAGATCATTGCGCGGGTACATGAACGGCTGGCCCAGCGCATACTTGTAGCACATGGCGGCAATGGTCGGGATCTTGGCAATCAGTCGGAACGCGGTAATCTCCCGGTGCTTCTGGTCCTTGATGTCGAGCGAATCATGGTAGAAGGCAGACAGGGCGCCAACCACGCCACACATGATGGCCATCGGGTGGGCGTCGCGGCGGAAGCCGTTGAACAGGTTGCGGATCTGCTCGTGCACCATGGTGTGGTTCTTGACGGTGCTGACAAACTCGTCGCGCTGCTCGGCGTTGGGCAGCTCGCCGTAAAGCAGCAGGTAGCAGACTTCCAGGTAATCGGATTTTGCTGCCAGTTCTTCGATGGAATAGCCACGGTGCAGCAGCTGGCCTTTCTCGCCATCGATAAAGGTGATCTTGGATTCGCAGGATGCGGTGGATGTGAAGCCCGGGTCGAACGTGAAAATGCCCTGGCCGGTCAGGCTGCTGACGTCGATGACGTCCTTGCCAAGAGTGGGCGTGTGCACCGGCAGTTCGATGTCATCACGGCCGTCAACTTTGAGAATGGCTTTCTTCTCACTCATGGAAATCTCCTCCGAGGGGGCAGGCTACGCGGCCCGGGCTGGGCCGATCCTGCAGAGCGCGGGGAAGGTAAGGTTTTGATACATCTTTGTCAACGCGGCGCCCGGCAGAACCGGCTGGTCATAAAAGGCCCGGTAAACAGCATGTTACGGGCAAATGGCAGGCCTGCATTGCACCGTGGCGGTGCAGTCGGACAATTGACCTGAAAATGGCCCTGAAAAAACAGCAGCTTGGCGAAAAAGCCCCAAGCGCAGTGTTTGTTTTCCACAGGGTGCGGGGATATACTTCCGGCCCGAAATCGGCCGCTCACGCGGTATGAACACGGTGTCATGCAGTATCGGCGCCGCTGTGAACTGATTCTTTCCGACAACCCGCTCCGAATTCGGAGCCTGGCAATAGTGATGGCTACCGTGAATCAAAAGCGACCCGTAAATCTCGATCTCACCACGATCAAGTTCCCGGTCACTGCCATAGTCTCCATCTTCCACCGTATGACGGGTGTGGCGATCTTTTTCGCCATCCCCGTGCTGCTGTGGTTGCTGGACCGCTCCCTGGCATCACCCGAGAGCTTCGCCGACGTCAAGGAACTGATGACTTCAAAGCTGGCAGTGCTGGTGATGTGGGGCATCCTGGCGGTGCTTATTTATCACTTCCTGGCAGGTGTGCGTCACCTGGTCATGGACATGGGGATCGGTGAAACCCTGGAGGGCGGCCGCCGTGGCGCCTTCATGGTGTTCATTGGCGCAGCAATTCTGATTTTCCTGGCAGGAGGCTGGCTATGGTAACCAGCGTTACGAGTTTTGGTAAAAACGGGGTCTCCGACTGGCTCATCCAGCGCGTCACCGCCGTCATCATTGGTGTCTACTTTGTCGGCCTGATGGGTTGGCTGATGGCCAATTCCGGCTTCGATTACGCCACCTGGAAGGGCTTCATGGGGTCGTTGCCGATGCAGATTGCCAACACCCTGATGATGTTCTCGGTGGCAGCCCACACCTGGATCGGTCTCTGGGGTGTGACCACCGACTACCTGACATCCCTGCAGCTGGGTGGCTCAGCCACCGGCATTCGCCTGCTGGTGCAGGCCGTTATCATCCTGTTGACCCTGGTCTATCTACTCTGGGGCCTGGTCATGATCTGGGGAGGCGCATAATCCATGTCTATTCGTACAGTCACGTTTGACGCCATTGTAGTAGGCGGTGGCGGCGCCGGTATGCGCGCCTCGCTGCAGATGGCCCAGTCCGGTTTCAAGACCGCGCTGATCTCCAAGGTATTCCCGACCCGTTCGCACACGGTGTCCGCCCAGGGCGGTATCACCTGTGCCATTGCTTCCGCTGATCCCAACGATGACTGGCGCTGGCACATGTATGACACGGTCAAGGGCTCCGATTACATCGGCGACCAGGACGCCATCGAGTACATGTGCTCCGTGGGCCCGGAAGCGGTATTCGAGCTCGAGCACATGGGTCTGCCGTTTTCGCGCTTCGAGAATGGCCGCATTTACCAGCGTCCGTTCGGCGGGCAGTCAAAAGGCCCGGATGACCCGACCCAGGCCGCCCGGACCTGTGCCGCGGCTGACCGCACCGGTCACGCGCTGCTGCACACCCTGTACCAGCAGAACCTGAAGGCGGGCACGCAGTTTTACAGCGAGTGGTACGGCATTGATCTCGTCACCACCGGTGATGGCAAGGTGGCCGGTGTCATCGCGGCCAGCATCGAAACCGGTGAGGTGGTGTTCTTCAAGGCCAAGGCCACGGTGTTCGCCACCGGCGGCGCCGGCCGTATCTACTCTTCCACCACCAACGCCCTGATCAACACCGGCGATGGCATTGGCATGGCACTGCGCGCCGGCCTGCCGGTGCAGGACATCGAGATGTGGCAGTTCCATCCCACCGGTATCGCCGGCGCCGGGACCCTCGTCACCGAGGGCTGCCGGGGTGAGGGTGGCTACCTGATCAACAAGGACGGCGAGCGCTTCATGGAGCGTTACGCACCCAACGCCAAGGACCTTGCCGGTCGTGATGTGGTTGCCCGTGCCATGATGATGGAGATCCTGGATGGCCGCGGTTGTGGCCCCAACGGTGACCATGTGCACCTCAAGCTCGACCATCTGGGCGAGGAAGTGCTGCACTCCCGGCTGCCGGGGATCTGTGAGCTGTCGAAGACGTTCGGCCATGCCGATCCGGTCAAGGAGCCCATTCCCGTGGTGCCCACCTGTCACTACATGATGGGCGGTATTCCCACCAATATTCACGGCCAGGCCATCCGCCTGTCCGGTGGGCACGAGGGCGAGAAGGAATACGTTGACGGGCTGTTTGCTGTCGGTGAGGTAGCCTGTGTGTCTGTACACGGTGCCAACCGCCTGGGCGGCAACTCGCTGCTCGACCTGGTGGTGTTTGGCCGGGCCGCGGGCCTCTATATCGAGGAAGCCCTGCGCCAGGGCATGGAGCAGGCCGAGCCCAACAGCGACGACATGGATCGCGCCCTGTCGCGCCTGCGTCGCTGGGAAGAGTCCAGCGACGGCGAGTCTGTTGCTGACCTGCGCCAGGACCTGCAGAGCACCATGCAGAACGCATTCGGCGTGTTCCGCAAGGGTGACCTGATGGCAGACGGTGTGAAGAAGGTGGCCGAGCTGCGTGAGCGTATTGGCAAGGCACACCTGGCGGACAAGAGCCAGACCTTCAACACCGCCCGCATCGAGGCGCTGGAGCTGGACAACCTGCTGGAAGTGGCCCAGGCCACGGCGGTGGCGGCGGACAGCCGCACCGAGAGCCGCGGTGCCCACTCCCGCTACGACTTCCCCGATCGCGATGATGAGAACTGGCTGTGCCACTCCATCTACGATCCGAAAACACAGAAGCTGGGCAAGCGTGACGTCAACTTCAAGCCGAAGACCGTCGACACCTTCCAGCCGAAAGTGCGCACCTATTAAGGAGGCGTGAGAAAGATGAAAGTCAGTATCTACCGATACAATCCGGAGCTCGACAACGAGCCGTACATGAAAGAGTACGACATCGACACCCAGGGCAAGGACCTGATGGTGCTGGATGTGCTGGCCCTGGTGAAAGAGCAGGATCCGTCAATGGGCTACCGTCGCTCCTGCCGCGAGGGTGTGTGTGGCTCTGATGGCATGAACATCAATGGCAAGAACGGCCTGGCCTGTATCACGCCGCTGTCGGAAGTGGCTCCGGGTGTGCTCGAGGGCCGCAAGCCGCTGATCCTGCGCCCATTGCCGGGCCTGCCGGTGATTCGTGACCTGGTGGTGGACATGACCATGTTCTACAACCAGTACGAGAAGGTGCAGCCGTTCCTGCAGAACAACACGCCGGCGCCGGCGATTGAGCGTCTGCAGAGCCCGGAAGACCGTGCCAAGCTGGACGGCTTGTACGAGTGCATCCTGTGTGCGTGCTGCTCCACCAGCTGTCCGTCGTTCTGGTGGAACCCGGAGAAGTTCCTGGGCCCGGCGGCCCTGTTGCAGTCCTATCGTTTCCTGGCGGACAGCCGCGACCAGGCCACTGAGGACCGACTTGGCAACCTGGATGACCCGTTCTCGCTGTTCCGCTGCCATGGCATCATGAACTGCGTCAGTGTGTGCCCGAAAGGGCTGAATCCGACACGGGCCATTGGCCATATCCGTTCAATGCTCCTTGAGCGTGCGGTGTAAGAAAGAGAAAAGCGGCCTCCGGGCCGCTTTTTTTTGGTCGGTCAATGACCGCGCCAGACACGGCAGGCGACCTGGCGCCATTTTTTTCCAGTCGTGTCTAACAATGGCCAGAAAAACTGGCTACACTGAATCCGGTGTTGGGGCAATCCCCCATGCAGGTGAGACCGGCATCCAGGCCGGGAAAGAATCGGGAGGGTCGTTGCCCAAAAAGTGACGGCCCGGACTTTGAAAAATCAGGGAACAGGGTTACCGCCCTGCGTCACATCAGGGCTGGCAGGGTCGTGACCTTTTCCCGGGTGAGGAAGCTGCTGCAATGCAAGACAGTTCCATGCACCGCCAATGGCGTTCATCCCACATCGGGGGCGCCAACGCGGCCTATGTCGACGAACTGTATGAATCCTGGCTCACTGATCCGAATTCCGTTCCGGAGGATTGGCGCGCCTACTTCGAGAAACTGCCGCCCCTTGAGACGGCGGTGGAATCTGATGTTCCCCACAGTGCCATTCGTGAATACTTCCTGTTGCAGGCCAAGAACCGCTCCCGCGTGCAGCGTCTTGGTGCCGGTGCGGTCAGCACCGAGCATGAGCGCCGCCAGGTACGCGTGTTGCACCTCATCGCCGCCTATCGCAACCGTGGGCACCAGCTGGCCCGCCTTGATCCGCTGCAGATCATGGAACGCGAGGACGTGCCGGACCTGGAGCTGTCCCATCACGGCCTGAGCCAGGCAGACCTGGATACCGTTTTCCAGACCGGCAACCTGTTTATTGGCAAGCCCGAAACCACCCTGCGCGATATCGTTGACTGCCTGCAGAGCACCTATTGCTCCACGGTGGGTGCGGAATACATGCATATCGTCAACACGGCAGAGAAACGCTGGATCCAGCAGCGCATGGAAAGCGTGCGCAGTCATCCCCAGTACAGCGCCGATGTCAAAAAACACCTGCTGGAGCGCCTGACCGCCGCCGAGGGCCTGGAAAAATACCTGGGCAGCAAGTACCCCGGCACCAAGCGCTTCGGTCTGGAAGGGGGGGAATCCCTCATCCCGCTGGTGGACGAGGTGATCCAGCGAGCCGGCAGCTATGGCGTCAAGGAGATTGTCATCGGCATGGCCCACCGTGGCCGCCTGAATGTGCTGGTGAACACGCTGGGCAAGAGCCCGCGTGATCTTTTCGGTGAGTTCGAGGGCAAGAGTTTCATCGACCAGGGCTCTGGTGACGTCAAATACCACCAGGGCTTTTCCTCCAATGTCTCCACGCCTGGTGGCGAAGTGCACCTGGCCATGGCATTCAATCCGTCGCATCTGGAAATCGTGTCACCGGTGGTGGAAGGCTCCGTCAGGGCCCGCCAGGACCGTCGCATCGATGGCAATGGCGACCAGGTGGTGCCGCTGCTGATTCACGGTGATGCCGCTTTTGCCGGGCAGGGCGTGGTCATGGAGACGTTCCAGATGTCCCAGACCCGCGGTTTCAAGACCGGGGGCACGGTACATGTGATCATCAACAACCAGATCGGCTTCACCACCAGCCGCCGGGAAGATGCGCGTTCCACCGAGTATTGCACTGATGTGGCGAAGATGGTCCAGGCACCCATTTTTCACGTCAATGCCGACGACCCCGAGGCTGTCTACTTTGTCACCCAGCTGGCCATGGATTACCGCCAGCAGTTCAAGAAGGACGTGGTCATTGACCTGATCTGTTACCGGCGTCTGGGGCACAACGAGGCCGATGAGCCATCCTCGACGCAGCCGCTGATGTACAAGCAGATCAAATCGCATCCCACCACCTGGACGCTGTACGTGGAACGGCTGATCAATGATGGCGTCATCAGTGAGGAAGATGGCGAGCGTTTCCGCGAGGATTACCGTCGCCTGCTTGACGAGGGCAATCATGTGGTCAAGTCCCTGGTCAAGGAGCCCAACAAGGCACTGTTTGTCGACTGGTCGCCCTACCTTGGCCATGAGGTCATTGATGAGTGGGATACGGGGGTCGAGCTGCGCAAGCTGCAGGACCTCGCCAACCGTCTAGAGACCCTGCCGGATGGCGTGGTGGTCCAACGCCAGGTGAAGAAAATCCTTGAGGACCGACGCAAGATGACCGCCGGTGCTCTTGCCATCAACTGGGGCTATGCGGAAACGCTGGCGTACGCCACGCTGATTGATGAGGGTTTTCCGGTCAGGCTGACGGGCCAGGATTCTGGCCGTGGCACCTTTTCACACCGCCATGCGGTGATCCACAACCAGAAGAACGGCGACGATTATGTGCCGCTACAGCATCTCTATGATGGCCAGCCGGAGTTCGAGATCTATGACTCGCTGTTGTCAGAAGAGGCGGTGCTGGCCTTCGAGTATGGCTATGCCACCACAGCGCCGAAGTCGCTGGTGATCTGGGAGGCCCAGTTTGGTGATTTCGCCAATGGCGCCCAGGTGGTGATCGACCAGTTCATTTCCTCGGGGGAGTCCAAGTGGGCGCGTATCTGCGGCCTGACCCTGTTGCTGCCACACGGTTACGAGGGGCAGGGGCCTGAGCATTCCTCGGCACGCCTGGAGCGATTCCTGCAGTTGTGTGCCGAGCACAATATCCAGGTATGTACACCGACAACGCCTGCGCAGATCTTTCATTTGCTACGCCGCCAGGCCGTCCGGCCACTGCGAAAGCCGCTGGTGATCATGAGCCCGAAGAGCCTCCTGCGTCACAAGCGCGCTACATCCACGCTGGAAGATCTTGCGCATGATGGGTTCCAGACCGTGATTGATGACCACGGGCTGGAGGACGCCGATGCGGTGAAGCGCATGGTGCTGTGCGGGGGCAAGGTGTATTACGACCTGCTGGAGAAAAGAGAGGCGGACGGCATTACCGATACCGCCATTGTCCGTATTGAGCAGTTGTACCCGTTCCCGGAGCAGCGGCTGGCGGACGTGGCACGGCGCTACCCGAACCTGGAGACAGCGGTGTGGTGCCAGGAAGAGCCGCAGAACCAGGGGGCCTGGTACTGCAGTCAGCACCACATGCGACGGGTGCTGAATGAGGTGAACAAGGACCTGTACCTGCATTATGCCGGTCGTGATGGTGCGGCAGCACCGGCAGCGGGTTCCATGTCCCTGCATGTGGAGCAGCAGCAGAAGCTGGTCCAGGATGCATTCGAGATCAAGTGAGCGAATCAGGAAACCAAGGACACGACATGTCGACTGAAATCAAAGCTCCCCAATTCCCCGAGTCCGTCGCAGACGGCACAGTGGCCACCTGGCACAAGAATGAAGGTGACGCCGTCAAGCGCGACGAGTTGCTGGTGGACATCGAGACAGACAAGGTTGTGCTCGAGGTGGTGGCGCCGTCCGATGGCGTCATGGGCAAGGTCCTCAAGGGTGAGGGCGACACGGTGGAAAGCCAGGAGCTGCTTGGCTATCTGGATGAAGGCGCCAGCGGGGGCAAGACCTCTGACGCCGGCAAGACAGAGGACAAAGCCCCGCAGTCGCCGGACAAGGGCAGCGCCGAAGCTGCCGAAGACGACGAAGGTGACGGCGGTGGCGCTGACGGGGTTGCCGGACCGGCAGCGCGGCGCCTGATGACCGAGCATGGTATCGAGCCGGGTAAGGTCAAGGGTACGGGCAAGGGCGGTCGTATTACCCGCGAAGATGTCGAGCAGGCCATCAGCCAGCGCGAGACACGTTCCGAGCCGGAGCAGCCCAGGCCGCCCCAGCAGCCGGCGCAACCGGCGGTGCCAGCCGTGCCGGGAGAGAGGGAAGAGCGGCGTGTGCCGATGACCCGCCTGCGCAAGCGCATTGCCGAGCGGCTTGTGGATGCCCAGCAGAATGCGGCCATGTTGACCACGTTCAACGAAGTCAACATGAAACCGATCATGGATATGCGCAAGAACTACCAGGCGGACTTCGAGAAAGCCCACGGTGTTCGCCTCGGCTTCATGAGTTTCTTTGTGCGCGCCTGCGTGGAAGCCCTCAAGCGCTTCCCGGCGGTTAACGCGTCCATCGACGGTGATGACATTGTTTATCACGGCTACTACGACATTGGCGTGGCCGTCAGTTCAGACCGCGGCCTGGTGGTGCCGGTGCTGCGTGACTCGGACCAGAAAGGCCTGGCGGAAATCGAAAGCCAGATCATCGAATACGGTAACAAGGCAATGGACGGCAAGCTCTCCATTGACGAAATGACCGGTGGCACGTTCACCATCTCCAATGGCGGTGTCTTTGGTTCAATGATGTCGACACCGATCCTCAATCCGCCGCAGACCGGCATTCTTGGCATGCACAAGATCCAGGAACGCCCCATGGCCGTGGACGGCAAGGTCGAGATCCTGCCGATGATGTACCTGGCATTGTCCTATGACCATCGGTTGATCGATGGCAAGGAAGCCGTCCAGTTCCTTGTGGCAGTGAAACAATTTATCGAAGACCCGGCGCGCTTGCTGCTGGATATCTAGCGTCGGAGACGATTAAGGAAGGTAAGAACCATGGCAGATCAGTATGACGTCATCGTTATCGGCGGTGGCCCGGGTGGCTATGTCGCCGCAATCAGGGCGGCCCAGCTGGGCCTGAAGACAGCCTGTATTGAAAAGCGTATCAACAAACAGGGTGATCCGGCGCTCGGGGGTACCTGCCTGAATGTCGGCTGTATACCCTCGAAAGCACTGCTGGATTCCTCCTGGAAATTCCACGAGGTCAGTGACAGCGTGGCGGAGCACGGCATCAAGGTTGGCAAGCCGAAGCTTGACCTGGCCACCATGCACGCGCGCAAGGACAAGATTGTCCAGCAGCTCACCGGTGGTGTGGCGCAGCTGTTCAAGGCAAACGGCGTGACCTGGCTTCAGGGCACGGGCAAATTGCTGGCGGGCAAGAAGGTGGAATATGCCCCGGCGGATGGCGGCGACAGCCAGGAGCTGGCCGCAGAGAATGTTGTCCTGGCATCGGGTTCCGTTCCGGTGAACATTCCGGTTGCCGAGATTGATGATGACCTGATCGTCGATTCCACCGGCGCGCTGGAATTCGACAAGGTACCCAAGCGCCTTGGCGTGATTGGTGCCGGCGTTATTGGACTTGAGCTGGGCAGCGTTTGGGCCCGTCTGGGTGCCGAGGTTGTCGTGATCGAAGCGGTGGAAACCTTCCTGCCGCTGGTGGATACGCAGATTGCCAAGGAGGGCTTGAAGACCTTCCGCAAGCAGGGCCTCGATATCCGTCTGGGTGCGCGTGTGACCGGCACCGAGATCAAGAATGGCAAGGTCGATGTTGGCTATGCCGACGCCGAGGGTGACCACAGCGAGACCTTTGACAAGGTGATCGTGGCCGTTGGCCGGCGACCCTATACCGAAAACCTGCTGTCGCCGGACAGTGGAGTGACGCTGGATGAACGCAGTTTCATCTACGTCAATGGCCAGTGCCGCACGGATGTGCCCGGCATCTTTGCCATTGGCGACCTTGTTCGTGGGCCGGCCCTGGCGCACAAGGCCATCGAGGAAGGGGTGATGGTGGCAGAGGTGATCGCTGGCGAGCACACCCAGGTCAACTACGAATGCGTGCCGGGCGTCATCTATACCCACCCGGAGATCGCCTGGGTAGGCAAGACCGAGCAGGAGGTGAAGTCCACGGGCGAGCCTTACAAGACCGGCGTGGTGCCGTTTGCGGCAAATGGCCGGGCACTGGCTGCCGGAGAGGCCGCCGGTATGGTCAAGTTCGTCTCGGACGAAAAGAGCGACCGGATACTGGGCATGCATGTGATCGGCCCACAGGCCTCGGAACTGGTCCAGCAGGGTGTGGTGGCGATGGAATTCGGTGCCACAACCGAGGACCTTCAGCTGATGGTCTTCGGTCACCCCAGCCTGTCCGAGACGGTACATGAGGCGGCCCTGGCAGTGGACTACAAGGCCATTCATGTGGCCCAGAGACGACGCAAGAAGAAGTAGGTGGTTCCGGCCTGTGCGCCCACAAGGACAGCAGGCCGTGGCAGTTCAAAAAACGATAGCTGACGGAAACAGACCATGAATCTCCACGAATATCAGTCCAAGCAGCTGTTTGCCCAGTACGGGCTACCGGTGTCGAAGGGCTTCGCCTGTGCCACCGCCGACGAAGTGGCAGAGAAGATCAAGGAAATCAGCGGCGACAAATGGGTGGTCAAGGCCCAGGTCCATGCCGGTGGGCGTGGCAAGGCCGGCGGTGTAAAGCTGGTGGAATCGGTCCAGGAAGCCGTGGATTTTGCCAACCAGTGGCTGGGCAAGCGGCTGGTGACCTACCAGACGGATGCAGACGGCCAGCCGGTGTCGCGCATTCTCGTGGAGACCTGTACAGACATTGCCAATGAGCTGTACCTCGGGGCGGTGCTTGACCGGGCGACGCGGCGGATCGTTTTCATGGCCTCCACGGAAGGCGGTGTGGAAATTGAGAAAGTGGCCGAGGAAACCCCGGAGAAGATTCTCAAGGCGGAAATCGACCCGCTGGTGGGGCCGCAGCCCTACCAGGCCCGTGACATTGCCTTCAAGCTGGGCCTGGATGCCAAACAGGTCAAGCAGTTCACCGCCATCTTTATGGGGCTGGCGAAGCTGTTCGAAGACAAGGACCTGTCACTGCTTGAAGTGAACCCGCTGGTCATTACCACTGACGGCGACCTGCACTGCCTGGATGCAAAGATAAACATCGATGGCAGCGCTGTGTATCGTCACCCGGATCTGAAGGAAATGGACGACCCCACGCAGGAGGATGAGCGAGAGCGTCGCGCTTCCGAGTGGGATCTCAACTATGTCGCGCTGGATGGCAACATCGGCTGCATGGTCAATGGTGCTGGCCTCGCCATGGGCACCATGGATCTGGTCAAACTCAAGGGAGGCGCACCCGCCAACTTTCTTGATGTCGGTGGCGGCGCCACCAAGGAACGCGTGACGGAAGCGTTCAAGATCATTCTCTCCGATGAGAACGTGAAGGCGGTGCTGGTCAACATCTTTGGCGGCATCGTGCGCTGCGACCTGATTGCTGATGGCATCCTTGGCGCCGTCAAGGAGGTTGGGGTGGACGTGCCGGTGGTGGTCCGCCTGGAAGGCAACAATGCCGAGCTGGGGTCAAAGAAGCTGGCAGACAGTGGTCTGAACATTATTGCTGCGTCCGGGTTTGACGATGCGGCTGAACAGGTGGTCAAGGCAGTAGGGGGTGCACAATGAGCGTACTGATCAACAAGGACACCCGCGTGATCTGCCAGGGATTTACCGGTTCCCAGGGCACATTTCACTCTGAGCAGGCCATCGAATACGGCACGCGCATGGTGGGCGGTGTGACGCCTGGCAAGGGCGGCCAGACGCACCTCGATCTGCCGGTGTTCAATACCGTTGCCGAGGCCGTCAGCGAGACTGGCGCCACGGCCTCGGTAATCTATGTGCCGGCCCCGTTCTGCAAGGACTCCATCCTCGAGGCAGCAGACGCCGGTATCGAGCTGATTGTCTGCATCACCGAGGGTATACCCGCCATCGACATGCTGTACGTAAAGGAATATGTGGAGCGCAAGGGTGGTGTGCGCCTGATCGGCCCCAACTGCCCCGGCGTGATTACCCCGGGTGAGTGCAAGATTGGCATCATGCCCGGTCATATCCACAAGCCGGGCAAGGTGGGCATTGTGTCCCGCTCAGGCACGCTGACCTACGAGGCGGTCAACCAGACCACGGCATTGGGATTTGGCCAGTCCACCTGCATCGGGATCGGCGGGGACCCGATTCCCGGCACCACGTTCATCGACGCCCTTGCGCTGTTCGAGAAGGACCCGCAGACCGAGGCCATCGTCATGGTGGGTGAGATTGGCGGCACCGCGGAAGACGAGGCTGCTGCCTATATCAAGGCCAATGTCAGCAAGCCGGTGGTCTCCTACATCGCCGGTGTTACGGCGCCTCCGGGCAAGCGCATGGGGCATGCCGGGGCCATCATTGCCGGCGGCAAGGGCACCGCAGACGAGAAGTTTGCGGCCCTGGAGGCAGCGGGCGTAAAAACCGTGCGTAACCCGGCGCAGATCGGCCAGGCCGTCAAGGAAGCCACCGGCTGGTAAAGGGTGCCCCTGCCCCGTTCGGGGGCGGGGCGTACAGTGTTTGTCAGTTTTATCCTACAGCCGCCACAGTGCCTCTCTCGTAGGATCGAGGGTATTCCAAGGACACCTCGGTGGAGAGAATGACGATGGATTTTGTCGTGGGACAACGGGTAACACTGGCAGCGGATGCCAGCCTCAGTGATGCGGTAATGATCATGCATGCCGATGACAGCGCCACGGTGTTGCGTCGGCGTGACAGGGACGGCGGTGTTCGCTACCTGATTCGCTTTGACCGCACCGACGCCGTGTACGGCATGTACTGGGTGACGGGTCGACAGCTGATGGCCAGTGACGAACCTGTCGCCGCCTCAGCAGGCTAGCCGCGCCGCTATGGCGTCGCTGGCGGGGATTGCGGAGCGACAAAGCCAGACAGAGAAAGGCCGGCTATAAGCCGGCCTTTTTCAGTGGACGGTGTCGTCGTCTTCCAGGTCAAAGAACTCGTATTCGTTCAGTTCCTTTTCCAGCCGACGGGCTTCCAGGCGGTCCTCGATCCTGTGGCGCATGTCCAGATCAAAATTGCGCGCACGGGAGCGACGCTCCTCCTGTTCCTCTTCGACATCGTCGTCGATGAAATCAATATCATCATTCATCAGCAACTCATCCGCATCATCATAGTCAGGGTCAGTACGATTGTTTGCCATGTTTGGCCTCCCACAGATGACGTCCCTGGGCGGGAGTGCTCTCGCCCCAGGGGCCATGCCGGTGACCAGACTGACAGCTTCCTTACAAGTTCACCGGCACACGTATTTCCGATGTCCTTCTCTGCGCTGTATAGCGTCTGGAAAAGCTCAGGACAAGTACTTTTTTCGGGTGCTGATCAGCGGCGGGATCTGGCGGGTAAACGTATGCGATTCAGTGATCGCCGGTGCTGGATCCACGCAACGTGAAAGCCAGCACGCCGCTGGCTACAACCAGCACCGATCCGGCCATGGACCAGGCATCCGGGAGGGCACCCCAGAGCCACCAGTCCAGCACCGCCGCGCTGGGCACGGCGATGTAGCTCAGCGGCGCGATGATGCTGGTGGGGGCCAGGCTGTAGGCTCGGGTGTACAGGACCATGGTGAGGAAAATCGACAGGCCGATGTAGAGCAGGCCGGGCAGGTGGCCGGGTGACACCGGTTGCCAGTGAACGATGGCCATCGGGCTGGCGGCGAGAAAAGACACGCCGAAGTAGTAGAACAGTACCCTGGATGCCGGCTCGCTGGCCGACAGTGCCCGGGTAGTGGCCATGGACGCGGCCAGGAACAGGCCGGCTGCAAGGCCGAGCAGGTGGCCGGGGTTGATGCCCTCCAGTTCCGGGCGCAGCACCAGGCATACGCCGGTGAAGCCGGTACCCAGGGCGACCCAGCGAATCGCGGGCACGTGTTCGCCCAGCCAGGCAAACACCAGCAGGGGGACCCACAGCGGCGCCGCCGAGCGCAACAGGCTGGCATCCACCAGCGGAATGTGCGGCAGGGCCAGGTAATAGGTGGTGAACCCGAGCCAGCCGGCGAGGGAGCGCACCACCAGCAGCCGCCAACGCTCGCTGGCCAGCGCGGCGACACCCTGTCGCAGCACCCAGGGAAGCATGACCAGCGTGCACAGGCCATACTGGACCCAGACGATCAGCCACGCGGACAGATCGGCGGCGAGCAGCTTGGCGGTTGCCGCAGCGGTGCTGGCAACCACGCTGGTGGCCAGGGCGTAACTGACCCCGGTGCCTATGTGAAATCGATCACTGGCTGCCATGGTAACGGTGTTGTGGTTGTGGCATATCGGCTGCAGCCTTTGTAAAGTGCGATCAGATTCCCCGGAAAAGGGGACCGGGGAACCAAAACGGGAGAGATAACCATTATGGCAGGCACGTTGCTCGTTCTGGGGGTAACCCTACTCCTGCTGGGAACTGTATTACTGGCCCGGGATGCCGTTTCCCGGGGCCGCAGCTCGCTGATGATGGTACTACCCTTTACCGGGGCGGACCATGTGCGTTCTCACTGGCGCGAGCTGTGGTGGCAGGTGCTGTTGCGCATCGTCGGCGCCTGCTTGGTAATTGCGGGCGTGGCCGTGACCATTGCCCAGGATCCGCTGGTTATCAAGGAGCCGCAGCGACTGGCCGGCAAGACATCCGCTGCTGTTGTGGAAGGCAGCCAGGTAGCGGAGATGAACTCGTTCGCCAACTCCGAGGAAGTGATCCTCCGGTCCATACGGCTTGACCGCAATCCTGACCTGAGCGGCAGCATCAACGGCCGTGAGTTTGTCTACGACCGGGTGCAGGTGGACAAGGGCATCATCACGATACAGCAGGGCGAGGGTTTCCTGGCCGACCTGGAGGTGCGGGTGATGATGGATATCAATCCTGACGAGATCAACCGGCGCCAGGAATGGTATGTGCAGCCGGGGGACGACAATCCGCCCGAGATTCATTTGTCCGAGCTGCCGGCGGGGGAGACGTTGCCGGTGACCCGTATCATCCGTTCCGGCTATCGCCTGGACCTGCAGATGGCGCGCCTGGATCGCAACCAGCTCACCGGGTTCATGCAACTTATCCTGCCGGATGCGCAGCGCAGTTACCTGTCGGGTGAATTCACCGCCTTCACCAATAACCTGCGTTACGAGGGAGACAGTGTCGACCTGACTTATGACCACACCGACACGCTTGAATACGTGGCCACCGAATACCTCGACACACAGTTCCCGGAGAAAATGCTCAAGTCCGTCTCTTTCCGTGATTCCGCCCTGCGCTCCAGCAGTGGCACCGGTTCCACCGTTGCCCGCGTCACCCTGAGCAACGGCCGTATCGAGGATCGGCTGTTGCGGTTCGAGCGCACGGATGTCGGCTGGGCCGTTTCCCATGGCAGTCGCGAAGTCACGGTGATCCAGGAAGCGGGTGACGGCCTGCGCATGAGAACAGTGGTGCCCGGAGATGAAGACAGGAGCGCGCAGCAGGAGACGGAGCAAGCCGAGGCCCTCGAGCCCCTGGTGCTCAGTTTCACCGAGCTGGGTACCCTGGCCGGGCGCGTGCTGGACATCACCCGGGTTGATGGCAAGCAAGAGCAGGCCAGCGTGCTCGACGTCAAGCGTGGCAAGCTGCGCCTGGAAAAAATGGTTGGCAATGGCATGGTTCAGTTCTCCCTGGAAGAAGGCGAGATTGCCACGCTTGCGCTGGCCTCAGGGCAGCCCGTCCGCCTCACGGGCGAAGCGGCGGTTTCCGGGGAGGATGCTGCTGCGGATACTGCGGCCGCTCAGGCGCCAACGGCGAATGAAGCTGAGCCCGAACCGGAAGCCATAGCCCCTGAGCCATCCGGGGCCGTGCTTTCAGAAGAAATCCTTGCGCTCAAGCGCTATCAGGGCAAACAGGTGGAAATCACCGGGGTGGACGGCAAGGTACGTTCCGGCCAGGTGTCGGCTGTGACGGACACCCGCCTGCAGCTGACCGTCCGCGTTGGCAGCGGCCAGCTGGAGTACTACTACGACCCGAAAGAGGTTGCGGACATCCGGGAGCTGGACACGCCATGAATATTCTTGTCACCGGCGGAACCGGCTTTGTCGGGTCGCGCCTGTGTGAGGTACTTGCCCAGCGCGGTCACCGGCTTATCGTGCTGTCCCGCAATGCCCGCCGGGCCGCGGAGATCCTGCCTGAGGGTGCGCGCGTCATTGGCAGCCTGGACGAGGTCGACAGTGACGAGGAAGTGGACGGCATCGTCAATCTGGCCGGAGAGGGCATCGCCAGCGGCCGCTGGACAAGCAGCCGCAAGAAAATCCTTTTTGACAGCCGGGTACAGGTAACAACGGCCCTGGGCCAGATGGTGCGCCGTTTGAAGAAGCGCCCCCGTGTGCTGGTAAACGGGTCCGCTGTCGGTTTTTACGGCAACGCGGGTAGCGTCGAGCTTGATGAGGACAGCCCGGCAGTGAAGCGTGATTTTACCTACCTGCTGTGCGATGCCTGGGAACGTGCTGCACGGGATGTGGCCCGCAGTGGACTGCGCCTGTGTGTGCTGCGTATTGGTGTGGTGCTGGGGCAGGGCGGCATGCTCGGGCGCCTGCTGCCGGTCTACCGGACCGGACTGGGTTGTCAGCTGGGCAACGGCCTGCAGTGGTTTTCCTGGATTCACCGCGATGATCTGGTGGAGCTGGTGGTCCGTTGCCTGGAAACGCCAGGTGCCGAAGGCGTCTACAATGCGGTGGCGCCGGAGCCGGTCACCCATCACCGTTTCCACAAGGCGCTGGCGGCCGCCTGCCATCGTCCGGGGCTGTTGCGCATGCCGGCCATGCCCCTGCGCCTGGCGCTGGGAGAAATGTCCGTGCTGCTGCTCGGGGGCCAGAAGGTGATGCCCCGCCGCCTGATGCGCGAAGGTTTCCAGTTCGGCTACGCCGATATCGATTCTGCCCTGGCCGCGATTACCGCCGGTCCCCGCTCGGCCAGTGGCTGACCATCAAGGAGTAATGCAATGAGTGACGCTCGCCGGCCCGTGGCCGTGCTTGGCGGTGGCAGTTTCGGCACGGCCATGACCAAGATCGTTGCGGACAATGGCTACCAGACCCGCCTGTGGGTCCGGGACCCGGAAACGGCTGCGGTTATCAATGCCAGCCGCGAAAACGCCCGCTATCTGCCGGGGGCGGAGTTGCCTGACTCCGTGGTTGCCACGGAATCCCTCGAGGAGGCGCTGGACGGTGCCGGTATGGTGTTCGTGGCCGTGCCCAGCAAGGCCTTTGTCGACGTGCTTGGCCAGGCAGCACGCTGGGTGCCGGACGGCACGCTGGCGGTAAGCTGTACCAAGGGCATTCATGGCGATGGCTTCCTGCTCATGAGCCAGCTGCTTGGCCGCCTCTGGCCCCAGGCCCGTGTGGGTGTGCTCAGCGGACCCAACCTGGCCAAGGAAATCGTCGAGCAGCGTTTCACCGGCACGGTGGTGGCCAGTGATGACGCCGGGCTCTGCCATGCAGTACAGGAAGCACTGTCATGTCGCTATTTCCGGGTCTATGACAACCACGACATGTTTGGCGTGGAGCTGGCCGGGGCGCTGAAGAACATCTACGCCATGGCCACCGGCATGGCTGCAGCCCTGGGTGTGGGTGAGAACAGCCGCGCCTTCCTGATTACCCGCAGTCTTGCAGAGATGAGCCGGTTTGCCGTGCGCCTGGGCGCCAACCCGATGACGTTCCTGGGGTTGGCCGGGGTGGGGGACCTGATCGTCACCTGCTCGTCGTCCCTGTCTCGCAACTACCGGGTGGGGCACATGGTGGGCTCCGGCCAGTCCCTGGACCAGGCACTGGAGGCACTGGGGCAGACGGCAGAGGGCGTCAATACGGTCCAGCTCGTGGCTGCCCACGCCCGTGACAACGACATCTACATGCCGATCGCCTGTGGCCTGCATGACATCCTGTTCGCGGGCCGGCCGCTGCAGGAAGTGATAAGTGGACTGATGCTGGGTGAACACACCCACGATGTAGAGTTTGCCCATCTGGGAGAGCGCGCGTGAGGCTGTATGTGGTCCGCCACGGTGAGGCCGAGCCGACGGCGCCCACCGATGCCCAGCGCCCCCTGACGCGCCATGGCAGGGCCGCTGTGTCGCGGCTCTGGGCCAGCCTGCGTGATGACGGCCATGAACCTTCCATACTGATTTCAAGCCCTTACATCAGGGCAGTGCAGACGGCGGACGAGATTGCCCGGTACTATCCGGGTATAGAAAGGCGTGAAGAGGCACTGATTGTGCCTGAAGCCGCGCCAGGGGCTGTGCTGGAATGGCTGGTCCAGGCCAGTCTGCCGGATCGAGCCACGCTGGTCAGCCACATGCCGTTGGTGGCCCTGCTGACCGGCCTGCTGGTGGATGGCGCGGGTGCACGGGTGCCCTTCACGGTGGGCACGGTGGCCTGCCTGGAGGTGGAAGTGATGGCGGAGCAAGGTGCACGGTTGCTGTGGACCCGGGGGTAAGGTGCCGATAATTGGCACATTCGCCCAAATTTTGCGCATCTGTGAACCAGGTCACAAAACGAACGCCAACGAGTTGGTCTAATTTTAGTACTAAATTATTAGATAATGACAACCATGATAACTAACGCGGGTATCTAGCCATGTCGGTCAAGGTGCAACACATATCGACGCAGGATCTTCAGATGGGCATGTACGTGTCCCAGCTTGATCGTCCGTGGATCGAAACCCCGTTCCCCCTGCAGGGCTTCCATATTCGCAGCGAAGACGACATTGCCAAGCTGCGTGTGTTCTGCAAGTACGTTTACATCGACACCAAGCTTGGTGTGGCGCCGCTGGGTTCGGAGAACTTCAGGCATGCCGCGCCAGTACGCAAGGCGGACAAGCCGGCCGCGCCGAAGGGGCCGGTGCGCGGCAACCTGGGCAAGTTCGAACCGGTGCGTTACCAGGTCCGGCAGCCGCTGAAGAAGGAAGTCATTACTGCGGCCCCCCTGCATCGTGACCTGACCCGTGCCGTGCTGCACCTGATGAAGAACATTCGCGAGGGCAACGGCGTCAACCTGAAGCTGGCGCGCAAGGCTGGCCATGTGGTGGTGGAAAGCGTCCTGCGCAATCCGGACGCCATGATCTGGCTGTCCCGATTGAAAGAGAAAGATTCCTACAGCTACAACCACAGTGTCCGTTGTTCCATCCTCGCCGCCGTGTTCGGCCGTCACCTGGGCCTGCCCAAGGATGCCCTGGAGAACCTGGCCACCGGTGCCTTGCTGATGGATATCGGTAACGTGATGCTGCCGCGTGAACTGCTGGCCCGGGCAGATGCCGAGCTGTCATCCAGCGAGCTTGAAATACTCCGTTCTCACGTAGAGAAAGGGGTCAAACTGCTGGAAGAGTCCGGTCAGTACGACGAGCAGAGTGTTGGCGTGGTTCATCATCATCACGAACGCCATGACGGTTCAGGTTATCCCTACGGGCTGACCGGCACGCAGATTCCCCTGCTGGCGCGCATCGCCGGCATTGTGGATACCTATGACGCCATCACCAGCCCGCGGCCCTGGGCTGATGCGATCACGCCCACTGAGGCGGTATCCCTGCTGTATGAGCAGCGTGAAAAGAAATTCCAGGGCAAGCTGGTGGAGCAGTTCATCCAGGCGGTGGGCGTCTACCCCACGGGCACCCTTGTGGAGCTGTCAAACGGCGAAGTTGGTGCGGTCATTGCCCAGAACACGGCGCGTCGCCTGCGGCCCCAGGTCATGGTGGTGCTGGATGCCGGCAAGGCGCCATTGCCACGCCCGCATGTGGTCGACCTGATGAGCACTGATTCGGATGAGGCAGGCCGTCCGCTGGCGGTGACATCCAGCCTGATGGCCGGCTCTTACGACATCGACCTGAGTCGCCTGCAGATCAACGCTGCCTGACCGGCTGCCAGCCCGCCGGCTGGCAGCATCCCCCGCTCTTTGTGCGTATAATGCGCGCTCCGTGCATGAGCAGCTGGAGTGTACATGACCGTGCGTACCCGGGTGGCACCGTCACCCACCGGTGATCCCCATGTGGGCACCGCCTACATGGCCCTTTTCAACCTGTGCTTTGCCCGCCAGCATGGCGGCCAGTTCATCCTGCGTATCGAGGATACCGACCAGTCCCGCTCCACGGCGGCGTCGGAGCAGGCCATTTTCGACTCCCTGCGCTGGCTTGGCCTGGACTGGGACGAGGGGCCTGACGTGGGCGGTGATGCCGGCCCCTACCGCCAGAGCGAGCGCAAGGCCCTGTACGCTGAGTACGCCCAGCAGCTGTTGGATAATGGCCACGCATTTCGATGCTACCGCAGCCCGCAGGAGCTGGAGAGCCTGCGGGCTGAGTTGAAGGCCTCTGGACAGCAGCGCGCCCTGAAGGCGGCTGACCTGGCACTGCCGGAAGACGAGCAGGCGCGCCGGGAAGCGGCCGGCGAGCCAAGTGTCATCCGTTTGCATGTGCCTGACGATGGCCGTTGCGTGATCAACGACATGCTGCGTGGCGATGTCGAGCTGGACTGGGCCTTGCAGGACGCCCAGGTGCTGCTCAAGGGCGACGGCATGCCCACCTATTTCCTCGCCAATGTGGTCGATGACCACCTGATGGGCATCACTCACGTGATCCGTGGCGAGGAGTGGCTGAATTCGGCGCCCAAGCTCAAGCGGCTGTATGAGTGTTTTGGCTGGGACATGCCGCAACAGTGTCACATGCCGTTGCTGCGCAACCCGGACAAGTCGAAGCTGTCCAAGCGCAAGAATCCCACCAGCATCAATTTCTATCGGCGCATGGGGTACCTGCCCGAGGCGATGGTCAATTACCTGGGCCGCATGGGCTGGTCGATGCCGGATGAGCGCGAGAAGTTTTCCCTGGAAGAGATGCTGTCGGTCTTTGATATCCAGCGTGTTTCCCTGGGTGGACCGGTGTTCGATGTGGAGAAACTGTCATGGTTGAACGGCCAGTGGCTGCGTGAGCTGGATGACGACGCCTTCCTGGCCCGCCTGCAGACGTGGGCGTTCAATCGTGAGATGGCGATGAAGGTCATTCCCCACATCAAGAGCCGTGTGGAAACGTTCAGTGAGGTGGTGGACAAGGCCGGGTTCTGTGTCAGTGGCATGCCGGCCATCACGGAAGCGAGCTTTGATCATGCCCGTCATGGCACTGATGAAATGAAGGAATGGCTGCAGTACCTGCTCTGGTCTGCCGAGGCCCTGCGCGACTGGCAGCGGGATAACCTGTTCGCGGAGGCAAAGCGCCTGGCCGATGATCTCGATGTGAAGATCAAGGATTTCCTGCACCCGGTGTTTGTCGCCATTGCCGGTACCCCGGCCAGTTTTTCCGTGGTGGACAGCATGGAAATCATCGGTGCAGACATGTCCCGGGCTCGGTTGCGTCACGCCATCGATGTCCTCGGCGGTGTTTCCAAAAAGCAGGTAAAAAAGCTGGAAAAGCGCTGGCGGGAGCTGTTGGCGGGCGAGTGAAAACCGCTGGCCAACTTTGCTTGACAGGCACCGGGCGACTGCTAAAATGCGCAGCCTTCGGGGGGCATTGCCCCGCGAGAAAAATGTGGGGCTATAGCTCAGCTGGGAGAGCGCTACAATGGCATTGTAGAGGTCGGCGGT
>JARGOL010000020.1 GCA_029212745.1 Alcanivoracaceae bacterium | reverse complement strand
GTTCCTGGAGCTGGACCCGGCGCAAGTGGATGTGAATGTGTATCCCACCAAGCACGAGGTGCGTTTCCGCGAGCAGCGGATGGTGCATGATTTCCTGTTCCGCACCCTGCATCGCACCATTGCCGATGTCCGGCCGGGCCAGGGCGCCGCGCCCACCGTGGCGGAAAGCCCTGCCATGGCCGGCATGGACAGCGGCCCGTCGGGCCTGTCATCCGCCGGCGGCATGCCGTTTCGCCAGCCGGGCCTGGGGTTGGGCGGGCAGGCGCCCAGTGCTGCCGAGCAGGCGTCCCGATACGGCGGCCTGGTGGCCGGCGGGGCAGCACCCATGCCGGCAGACAACCCGTCCGAGGCGCCCCCGCTGGGGTTTGCCATTGCCCAGTTGCACGGCATTTATATCCTGGCTGAAAACAGCGACGGGCTGGTGCTGGTGGACATGCACGCCGCCCACGAGCGCATTACCTACGAACGCCTGAAGGCGTCCTGGCAGGAGGACCGTGTCCGCTCGCAGCCGCTGCTGGTGCCGTTGTCCATGGCGGTCTCCAGTCGCGAAGCCGATTATGCCGAGCAGCATGGCGCTGTTTTCGAGCGCCTGGGGTTGCGCATTGACCGCGCTGGCCCGGAGTCATTGACAGTGCGTGATGTGCCGGCCTTGCTGCGCGGGGCGGACACAGAGGCGCTGATCCGTGATGTGCTTTCCGACCTGCTGGCCCAGGGCAGCAGTGACCGCATCGAAGCGGTGCTGGATGAATTGCTGTCCACCATGGCCTGTCACGGCAGTGTTCGTGCCAACCGCCGCCTGACCGTGCCGGAAATGAATGCCCTGCTGCGGGACATGGAGGCCACCGAACGGTCCGGCCAGTGCAATCACGGTCGCCCCACCTGGACCCAGATGAGCCTGGCTGAACTGGACCGCCTGTTCCTGCGTGGCCGCTGAGCAGATGGCAGCGGACCGGCCAGTGGTGGTGTTTCTCATGGGGCCAACCTGCTCCGGCAAGACCGGGTTGGCCGTGGAGCTGGCCCAGCGCCTGCCGGTGTCCCTGGTCAATGTGGACTCGGCGCTGGTCTACCGGGGGCTGGATATCGGTGCGGCACGCCCGGATGCGGATACCCTGGCCCGGGCCCCCCACCGTTTGATGGCGTTTCGTGACCCGGCAGAGCCGTACTCGGCCGCGGAATTCCGTACCGACGCGCTGGCAGAAATTGCCGATATTCACCAACAGGGGCGGGTACCCCTGCTGGTGGGCGGCACCATGCTTTATTTTCGCGCCCTGCAGCAGGGCCTGGCTGACCTGCCCGCCGCCGACCCGGCGCTGCGGACGCGGCTGCTGGCAGAGGCGGAGGAGCACGGCTGGCCCGCGTTGCATGCGCGCCTGGCGGCGCTGGATCCGGACACCGCAGCCCGGCTGCAGCCCACCGATGGCCAGCGTATCCAGCGCGCCCTGGAGGTTTTCGAGCTCAGTGGCGTGCCCTTGTCGGAGCACCATCGTCGCCAGGCCGATGTAGAATTGTCCGACACCGGTGGCGGGGCGCATTCCGCCTTTCCCTATACTGTCATCAGTCTGGCAATTGCCCCGGCGACGCGTGAACTTCTCCACCAGCGCATTGCCGAACGTTTCCGGACCATGCTGGACGACGGTTTTGTCGAGGAAGTCCGGGGCTTGCGGGCCCGCGGTGACCTGCACCGGGATCTGCCGGCCATAAAGGCGGTGGGCTACCGACAGGTCTGGGATTTCCTGGATGGCCGGTACAGCCACGACGAGATGGTGGAACGCGGTATCATTGCCACTCGTCAGCTGGCCAAGCGCCAATTCACCTGGTTACGCGGCTGGCCCGGCCTGCACTGGCTGGACAGTGACGACGCGGACCTGGTGGAGCAGGCCATGGGCCAGCTTGCGCCCCTGATCGAATAGGTGTTTATTCGGTAATCAGGGGAGCGAGGGACCTCTATGCGCTGTGCGGTCCCGACTGATTTGCGCTGACATTGCTCACGGGCTTGCCCGGTTGGAGCACCACTTTTTACTGACATTTCAAGGAGAACTCCGATGTCAAAAGGGCACTCTCTACAAGACCCTTTCCTCAATGCACTGAGAAAAGAACGCATTCCGGTTTCCATCTTCCTGGTCAACGGCATCAAGTTGCAGGGCCAGATCGAATCCTTTGACCAGTACGTGGTGCTGCTGAAGAACGCAGTCAGCCAGATGGTCTACAAGCATGCCATTTCCACCGTCGTGCCGGCGCGTAACCCGCGTGCAGCAGGGCCGACTGGTGCCGGTGGCGCTGCCCCGCAGGGTGAGGGTAGCTACGGCGCTTGAATTCGCCGTAATGCCCCCCATCTAACAAGGCCACGCCTCCGGGCGTGGCCTTGTGCGTTCTGGGCTGCCAGAATCACAGTCATTCACGGCCAAAGACGGTACCCGCAACCTGCATGGACTTATTCGACAAGACCGAAGCCACCCTCACCGGTGAAGGTGAGCGCGCCCTGCTGGTCCACATGGATCTGCCGGACGGTGCCGGTCGGGAGGACCTGGAGGAGTTCCACCATCTGGTGACCTCCAGCGGTGTGGTACCGGTGGCTGAAGTCACCGGTCGCCGTGACCGGCCCGACCCGGCACTGTATGTGGGCACCGGCAAGGCGGAGGAAGTGGCGGCGCTGGTCAAGGCCGAAGAGGCCGATGTGGTGCTGTTCAACCACGCGCTGTCACCGGCCCAGGAGCGCAACCTGGAGCGCCTGCTCAAGTGCCGTGTGCTCGACCGCACTGGCCTGATCCTGGATATTTTTGCCCAGCGGGCCCGTACCCACGAGGGCCGCTTGCAGGTGGAGCTGGCGCAACTGCGCCATATGCAGACCCGGCTGGTGCGTGGCTGGACGCACCTGGAGCGCCAGAAAGGGGGTATCGGCCTGCGCGGTCCCGGTGAGACCCAGCTGGAAACCGACCGGCGCCTGGTGCGCGAGCGTATCCGTGCCATCGAGGGACGGCTGGAAAAAGTGCGCAAGCAGCGCGACCAGGGCCGGCGGGCACGGGCGCGGGCGGAAACGCCGCTGATTTCCCTGGTGGGCTACACCAACGCGGGCAAGTCCACGCTGTTCAACCGGCTCACTGAATCCGAGGTCTATGTGGCAGACAAGCTGTTCGCCACGCTGGACCCGACCCTGCGCAAGGTCCGTATTCCCGGTGTGGGGCCAACCATTCTTGCCGACACGGTGGGCTTTATCCGTCATCTGCCCCACCGGCTGGTGGACGCGTTCCGGGCCACCCTGGAGGAAACCGTAAACGCCACCCTGCTCCTGCACGTGACCGACTGCGCCGCGGACGAGCGCGACGAAAACATTGATGCGGTCAACCAGGTGCTCGGCGAGATCGGTGCCGACGAAGTGCCCACACTTCACGTATTCAACAAGGTTGACCTGCTAGAAACAGAGCCCAGGGTCGACTATGACGATGAGGGCATGCCGGTGCGGGTATGGGTGTCATCCGTGACTGGCGCCGGGCTGCCATTGCTGTACGATGCGGTAGCACAGCGTCTGGCCCATGAGTGGGTGGATCGCTGGGTGCGACTGCCGGCGTCTGCCGGCCGGTTGCGGGCCCGCTTTCACGAGGCGGGTGAGGTGGTGGACGAGCAGTCTGCCACCGACGGCAGCATGCTGATGCATGTGCGTGTCAATCGTGTGCATTTTGAACGCCTGCTGCGTGAGCAGGGTCTGTCGCTGGATGAACTGGCGGTGGAGCCGGGCTCGGTTGCGGGCGAAAGTACGCCTTCCTACAATCCCAAGCGCTCGCACGAGGCGGGCTAGACGGAGAACGAAATGGCCTGGAATGAACCCGGGGGCAACAAACCCCGAGATCCATGGGGAAATCGCGGTGGCGATCAGGGGCCGCCTGACCTGGACGAGGTGCTCGAGAACCTGCGCAAGAAGTTCTCCGGCCTGTTCGGTGGCGGTTCCGGCGGTGGTGGCAGCTCGGCAAACAAGCCGCCGGCGTTCCTTTACGCGATTATCGCAGCGGTGCTGGGCGTGCTTTATCTGTTCTGGGGTGCCTACACCGTTGAGCAGCAGGAGCGTTCCGTGGTGCTGAGCTTCGGCAAGTACGACCGCACCTCCGGCCCGGGCCTGCGCTGGCACTGGCCGCCGGTGGAGCAGATGTTCAAGGTCAACGTCGGCCAGACCCGCAGCTACCGGCTGTCCGAGGAAATGCTCACCGAGGATACCAACATCGTCGGTGTCAGCCTGGAAGTGCAGTACCAGGTCATTGACCCGCAGTCCTACCTGTTGCGGGTGGCAGAGCCCGAGGCAGTGCTGCATCACTCGACCGAGAGTGCCCTGCGCCAGGTGGTGGGTGCGTCGACCATGGACGACGTGCTGATCAACAACCGCCGTGAGATTGCCATCCAGGTGGGCGCCCTGCTGCAGGAATACCTGGACAAGTTCAACACCGGCATCGACGTGGTGGATTTCGTGCTCACCGACACCAAGGCGCCGGAGGCGGTTCGCGAGGCGTTCAACGATGTGGCCAAGGCAAAGGAAGACGAGGAGCGTTTCCGCAAGCAGGCTGAGGCCTATGCCAACAGCGTCGTGCCCGAGTCGCGCGGTCGCGCCCAGCGTCTGCGCGAGGAGGCGCTGGCTTACAAGGAACAGCTGGTGGCGCGCGCCGAAGGTGACGCCGACCGTTTCCGTGACCTGCTCACCGAGTACCGGCGTGCACCGGCGGTGACCCGTGAGCGCCTGTACATTGAAACCATCGAGAATGTGCTAGGCAACACCAGCAAGGTGCTGGTGGATGTGGAAGGCGGCAACAACATGATGTACCTGCCGCTGGACCAGATCATCAAGCAGCACCAGGCCCGCCGTGACGGTGAGGCTGCTGGCGCTTCCAGTGCGCCCGAATCACAGCCGGCGACGCCCGAGAGAAGCGCCTACGGTAGCCGGACAAGGGAGCTTCGCCAATGAGCCCGAAATCACTGATTGCAGTCGTACTGATTCTTGCCGGCCTGGTGCTCGGGAGTGACGCCTACTACGTCGTCAACGAGACGGAAAAGGCGGTGCTCAAGCAATTTGGCCGTATCGACAAGACCGACATCCAGCCGGGCTTCTACGGCAAGTGGCCGATGATCGAGAAGGTCGTGCGTGTGGATGGCCGCACCCTGACCTATGACGTGCCGACGCAGGCATTCCTGACCGCCGAGAAGAAGCCACTGAACGTGGATTTCTTCATCGTCTGGCGTGTGGTGGATGTGGAGCGTTACCTGACCGTGCTGGGTGCCGGTTCGTCCAACCCGAGCCTGATCCGTGGCGATGCTGAAAGTCGCCTGGCGACGCGGGTGGAGAACGCCCTGCGTGACGAGTTCAGTTCCCGCACCGTTGATGAGGTGGTGGCCGGCGAACGTGCCCAGGTCATGGACCAGGTTGCCCAGCAGGTCAACGAACTGACCATCCAGGATTTCGGCTTCGAGGTGGTGGATATCCGCGTCAAGCAGGTGGACTGGCCCACTGAAGTGCGTGATCGCGTGTTTGCGCGCATGCGCGCCGAGCGTAACCGGGACGCGGCTGAACACCGTGCTCGCGGCCAGGAGGATGCCGAGCGGATTCGCGCCGAGGCAGACCGCCAGGCCACGGTGATCCGCGCGGAGGGGTATCGGGACGCCCAGCGCCTGCGTGGTGAGGGCGATGCCAAGGCCGCCGCCATCTACGCATCGGCCTACAACCAGGACCAGGAGTTCTTCCGCTTCTATCGCAGCCTGCAGGCATACCGGGACAGCCTCGGTGGTGGCGGCGATATCATGGTGCTGGAGCCGGACAGCGACTTTTTCCGGTATCTCAAGGATGCCGGGGGCAAGTAATGTGCCGATGGCGCATCAGCAATGCTAGAATAGGAAAACCGGGTGCATGCACCCGGTTTTTTGTGGGCTGATGGACTGGATGCTGATCGGCAAGGCCCTGTGCCTGGTGGCCGTTCTCGAAGGACTGGCCTATGCCCTGGCGCCACGGGGCATGCGTGATGCGGCTGCCATGGTGTCACGGCTGCCAGCCGCTACGCTGCGCCGGGTCGGACTGGTTACCATGGGTCTGGGGGCGGCATTGCTGTACCTGCTCAGCCACTGACGTCGCACTGGCGCATCTGCCAGCGGACATCCGGAAGACAGAATTTACACAGTGCCCGTTAGCGGGCAGGGGAAGGAAGCGGGCCAATGAACCGCGAAGACAGCTGGCTGCTGCCGGAGGGGGTGGAAGAGATCCTCCCGGAGGCGGCTGAAAACATCGAGAGCCTGCGTCGACGCCTGCTGGATACCTATGCCAGCTGGGGCTACGAGCTGGTATTCCCGCCATTGATCGAATTCCTCGATTCGCTGCTCAATGGCGCCGGCCGTGACCTTGAGACCGAGACCTTCAAGATTACCGACCAGCTCAGTGGTCGCCTGATGGGGGTGCGCGCAGACATCACGCCGCAGGTGGCGCGTATCGATGCCCATGCCCTGCGTCGCAAGGGGCCCGTGCGGTTGTGTTACTGCTCCAGTGCCCTGCGCACGCGAAGTGCCATGCCCGGCGGCACCCGAATCCCCTACCAGGCCGGGGTGGAACTGTTTGGCCATGCCGGTCTGGAAAGTGACCGCGAGGTGGTGGCCCTGATGGTGGAAACCCTTGCGGCGGCGGGGGTGCCCGCGTTTACCCTGGATCTCGGCCATGTGGCTGTTTTCCGCGCGCTGGTGGATGCCGCGTCGCTGGACAACGAACAGTCGGACGCCCTGCGTGCTGCCTACCTGCGCAAATCCCGCGTCGAGATTGATGAGCTGGTGGCGGATTTCGCGGTCAGCGATGCATTGGCCGTGGCGCTGCGGCAGCTGCCATGGCTGGCCGGGGATGCGGCGGTCATCGAGCGGGCGGATGAGACGCTTGCCGGTGTGGCGCCGGGTGTGTCCGAGGCAGTGGACGAGCTGCGTCAACTGGCCGTGTTCCTGGCCAGCCAGTACCCGTCTGTGCAGTTGCATGTGGATCTGGGTGAATTGCGCGGCTACCACTACCACACGGGTTGCCTGTTCGCGGCGTACCTGCCGGGGCAGAGTGAACCCCTGGCCAAGGGCGGCCGCTATGACCATATCGGTGAGGTGTTCGGCCGCGCACGTCCGGCCACCGGGTTCAGTGCCGACCTGAAGTTGCTGGCGGGGCAGGCGAATGCGCTGCCCGTCAACGGTATCCTGGCCGAGGGGGAACTGGGTGACGCCCGGTTTTCCGAGGCGGTTGCCACTTTGCGTGCTCAGGGAGAGCGCGTACTGGTCATGCTTCCGGGCATGACCAATGATGCGACGGAGTTGCGTTGCGACCGACGCCTTGTGTTCCGCAACGGCGTTTGGGAAACCGATCTGATTGACTCTTGATACGAAGCGGGCCATGGGCAAGAACATTGTAATTCTCGGCACCCAGTGGGGTGATGAAGGCAAGGGCAAGATCGTCGACTTGCTCACTGAACAGGTGTCCCTGGTGGCACGGTTCCAGGGTGGCCACAATGCGGGCCACACGCTGGTGATTGATGGCAAGAAGACGGTCCTGCACCTGATTCCATCGGGCATCCTGCGTGAGAATGTCACCTGCCTTATCGGCAATGGTGTGGTGCTGGCGCCGGATGCCTTGCTGCGTGAAATCCACGGCCTGGAAGAGACCGGGGTGCCGGTGCGCGAGCGCCTGCGGCTCAGTCCCGCCTGTCCGTTGATCCTGCCGGTCCATGTGGCACTGGACCAGGCCCGTGAGAAAGCGCGTGGCAACCTGAAGATTGGCACCACCGGCCGGGGTATTGGTCCGGCTTATGAAGACAAGGTCGCCCGCCGCGGTGTGCGCCTGGGTGACCTGTTCCAGCGCGAGCGTTTCGCCGCCAAGCTGGGCGAGGTGCTGGATTACCACAACTTCGTGCTGCGCCATTACTACAATGCCGAGCCGGTGGATTTCCAGCAGAGCCTGGATGAGGTGCTCGGCATGGCCGAGGAGCTCAAGCCCATGGTGGCCGACGTCACCGCGATTCTGCACGATGCCCGCGAGAAGGGCCTGAACATCATGTTCGAGGGCGCCCAGGGGACGTTGCTGGATATCGACCACGGCACCTATCCCTACGTGACCAGCTCCAACACCACTGCTGGTGGCACCGCCACCGGCTCCGGGTTTGGCCCGCTGTACCTGGATTATGTGCTCGGCATTACCAAGGCCTACACCACCCGCGTCGGGTCGGGGCCTTTCCCCACCGAGCTGTTCGATGACACCGGTGCCTACCTGGCGGAGAAGGGCCATGAGTTCGGTTCCACCACCGGCCGGGCACGCCGTTGTGGCTGGTTTGATGCGGTGGCCCTGCGTCGCGCCATCCAGATCAACTCGATCTCCGGGTTGTGCCTGACCAAGCTGGATGTACTGGACGGCCTGGATGCCGTGCAGATCTGCATCGGTTATGAGTCCGCTGACGGGGAAGACCTCTCCAGTGCCTGGGATGCCGACAGTTATGCCGAGGTGAAGCCGGTATATGAAGAGATTCCCGGCTGGAATGAATCCACCGTGGGGATTCGCTCGGTGGAAGAGCTGCCGGCCAACGCCCAGGCCTACATTCGCCGCATCGAGGAAGTGACGGGCGCGCCCATCGATATCATTTCCACCGGGCCGGACCGCAACGAGACCATCGTCCTGCGCCATCCGTTTGATTGACGGGCGTTTTCGCAGGCGGTGGGAAAAGGGCGCTTCGGCGCCCTTTTTTGTGTCTCAGGCGTGCTGGGCCAGCTGGTGTTCCACCCACTGGATCAGCTGCTGTGAGGGCAGGGCGCCACTGACCCGGGACAGTTCCCGGTTGCCGGCGAATAACGCCAGGGTGGGAATCGAGCGAATCTGGTATTTCTGCGCCAGGGCCGGGTAGGCCTCGGTGTCCAGCTTGCCCAGCCGCACGCGGGGCTCCAGTAATTGCGCGGCCTGTTTGAAGGTTGGCGCAAACGCCTTGCAGGGGCCGCACCAGGGCGCCCAGAAATCCACCAGCAGGGGCAGGTCGCTGTTCAGGTGGGCGCTCATAGCGGCGGGGTCGAGGTCCACCGGTGCGCCCGTGAACAGGCCGGCCTTGCAGCGGCCGCAAAGGCTGCTGTCTGTCAGGCGGCTGCTGGGCACGCGGTTTCTCTGCCGGCAATGCGGGCAGGTAATAATCAGGCTGTCGGTCATACGCTGGGCCTCCGTTCTCCCCGCTATATGGGGTGGTGGGGGCGTTTTTCAAGCGTCTGGCGGTCAGCGCCTGCGGGTGACGAAGATGATGATGACCAGAATGACGAGGGTGATCACCGGGAAGATCATCAGCACGCGTTTGGGGTTTTCCACCGCCCAGGCGGGCTCGGCAAAACCGGTAAGCAGCAGTGCCATGACAAGGCAGGCAGAGATGTACGGGGAGGTCGGCTTTTTCATGGCGCAAGAATACCGTCTCTGCCGTGAAAAACCAGTGCCGCCGGTGCTGGCGGTTTTCCGCCGATCCAGCTGTGAGCCGGTAGTCCGACCGGGAAACAAAAAAAGCACCCCGCAGGGTGCCTTCCTTAATTGGTGCCGAGGAGAGGGTGGAAAGCATGCTTTCCACGCCGGTGCAGCGGCGGGATATCGCCCGCCGCGCCAG
>JARGOL010000017.1 GCA_029212745.1 Alcanivoracaceae bacterium | reverse complement strand
AACCCCTCTCCCTCAGGGAGAGGGGCTTCGCGTCAGTCGGCGTGGAGGCCGGGCGCACATCCCCCCGCAGGAGCGGCGTGCACGCCGCGAATCCGGCGCCAGGGCCGACCCCTGCGAGTGAAGGGAAAATCAGAGAAAAAACAGCACCTTTGCCGCGGCCTTCCGTTGACATTCACTATGTCAGTGCCTATAGTCTGCGCCCTGTTCGATGCCGCTTCGGTATCGCCTGCATTCACCAGAAAGTGCAGGAATGAGCCTGGTACGGGCTATAAACGGTGCAGAGTTAGTTGCGGGGTGGAGCAGTCTGGTAGCTCGTCGGGCTCATAACCCGAAGGTCGTAGGTTCGAATCCTGCCCCCGCTACCAAACAGATGTCGGCTGTTCTGTTTGGCAGGCGGCGTTCGTGAAAAGCCCCTCTTGTAGGGGCTTTTTGCTAGGTGGGCTTTTTGCCCATTTTTTGTTTCTGCGGTTGGGAAAACTATGTCGCGCAGAACTGAAGACATAAAAGCCCTGCTCAAGCCTGTTATCGAGGGCATGGGCTATGAATTCTGGGGCCTCGAGTATCTGCAGGGCCGCGGTGCGGTATTGCGGATATTTATCGACAGCGACAATGGCATTGACGTTGATGATTGCGCCGATGTCAGCCACCAGGTCAGTGGCGTGCTGGATGTCGAGGACCCGATACCGGGGGAGTACAATCTCGAGGTTTCCTCCCCGGGTATGGACCGGCCATTGTTCGAACGGGAGCAGTGGTCACGTTATATCGGTGAGAAGGCGCAAGTGCGTCTTCTCGCAGCGATTAACGGCAAGCGCCGTTTCACGGCGGAGATTGTTGCCGTTGAGGATGAGCACCTGGTGCTCTCGGTGGATGGTGAGCCTCTCGAGGTGCCGTTCACTCAGGTGGATCGGGCTAATCTGGTTGCGACCTTTGATTAGCCTGGTGTCGTCGGTTGACTGATTTGTCTTTGTAAAGGCCTGGCCATGAACAAAGAAATTTTGCTGGTTGCAGAAACCGTTTCAAACGAGAAGGGCGTCAGTCGTGACGTGATCTTCGAAGCCATTGAATTGGCGTTGGCGGCTGCGACCAAGAAGCGCTTCAAGGAAGATGACGTGGACATCCGCGTCGAAATTGATCGTGAGTCGGGTGACTACCGGTCATTCCGCCGCTGGCTGGTGGTGCCGGACGAGGAACTCTATGAGTTCGGTCGTCAGCTGACCCTGGATGAGGCGCACGAGGAAGACAAGTCGCTGCAGCTCGGTGACACCTATGAAGAAGAGGTGGAATCCGTGGCCTTTGGCCGTATCGCTGCGCAGACGGCCAAACAGGTGATCGTGCAGAAGGTACGCGAAGCCGAGCGTGCCCAGATCATCGAGGAATACGAAGACCGTGTCGGTGAGCTGATCAGTGGCATCGTCAAGAAGGTGACCCGTGACAGCATCATCCTGGACCTGGGTGGTAATGCGGAAGCGCTGATCACCCGCGAGCACATGATTGGCCGCGAGCAGGTGCGCCAGAATGACCGCCTGCGTGCCTACCTCCTCGGCGTCAACGAGGAGAATCGTGGCCCGCAGCTGTTCGCGTCCCGCGCTTGCCCGGAAATGCTGATCGAGCTGTTCAAGATCGAGGTGCCGGAGATCGGTGAGGAAATGATCGAGATCAAGGGTGCTGCCCGTGATCCCGGTTCCCGCGCCAAGATTGCCGTGAAGACCAATGACCAGCGTATTGATCCCGTTGGTGCCTGTGTCGGCATGCGCGGTGCGCGTGTCCAGGCCGTGTCCAACGAGCTGGCCGGTGAGCGTATCGATATCGTCCTGTGGGACGACAACCCGGCGCAGCTGGTGATCAACGCCATGCAGCCGGCCGAAGTGGCGTCCATCGTCATGGACGAGGAAAAGCACAGCATGGACATCGCCGTCGAGGACGAGTCCGCGCTGGCACAGGCCATCGGCCGCGGCGGGCAGAACATCCGCCTGGCCTCCGAGCTGACTGGCTGGGAACTGAACGTGATGACCCTGGAGGCGGCCGGCGAGAAGCAGGAGCAGGAGCTCCAGGAAGCGATGGAATCGTTTGTCGCCGACCTTGGTGTCGACGAGGACCTGGCCGCGGTGCTGGTGGAGGAAGGCTTTACCAGCATCGAGGAAGTGGCCTACGTGCCGGTGGAAGAGATGCTGGCCATCGAGGACTTTGACGAGGAAATCGTTGAGGCCCTGCGCCAGCGCGCCAAGGATGTCCTGCTGACCAAGGCACTGGCGTCCGAGGAAGCCCTGGAAAAGGCCCAGCCGGCCGATGACCTTCTCAATATGGAAGGCATGGACCGTGACCTGGCCGTGACGCTGGCCAGCAATGGCATCGTCACCATGGAAGATCTTGCTGAGCAGGCCGTTGACGACCTGCTCGAGATTGAAGGCATGGATGAAGAGCGCGCAGCCGCGCTGATCATGACAGCCCGCGCACCCTGGTTCGAGGATCAGGAAGTGTCTGGCTGATAGCGGCAGCGCTCGGCGCTGCCCCCCGCAAGTGAGAGATGAACAGGAGCAAGGTTAGCTGACATGGCGGAAACGACCGTAAAGAAACTGGCTGACTTGGTGGGCACCCCGGTGGATACCCTGCTGACGCAGATGAACGAAGCTGGCCTGCCGCACAAGGATGCTGCCGAGGCAGTGTCTGACGAACAGAAGCAGACACTGCTTGCTCACTTGCGCAAGTCCCACGGCGCAGCCGATACCGAGCCGAAGAAAATCACCCTCAAGCGCAAGAGCACCAGCACCATCAAGACCACCGGCGCGTCCGGCAAGGCCAAGACGGTGGCGGTGGAAGTGCGCAAGAAGCGGACATACGTGAAGCGTGAAGTGCTCGAGGAGCAGGAGCGCCAGCGTCAGGAAGAAGAGCGTGCAGCGGCTGAAGAGGCCGCGCGCAAGGCCGAGGAAGAGGCCCGCAAGAAGGCTGAGGAAGAAGAGCGCAAGAAGGCCGAGGAAGAAGAGCGCAGGGCGGCAGAAGAAAAGGCCAAGGCAGATGCTGATCTGGCCAACATGTCCCCTGAAGAGCTGAAGGAAGCTGAGGCGAAAGCGCGCAAGGCAGCGGAAGAGAAAGCCAAGCGCCTGTCAGTGCCGAAGGCGACCAGCAAGGCAGCGCCGAAGAAGGCCAAGCCCGAGATAGCTGAAACGCCTGAAGAGAAGGCCGCCCGCGAGGCAGAAGAGAAGCGTAAGCGCGAGGCTGATGAAGCCCGTCGCAAGCAGGAAGCCGAAACCCGCAAGAAAGCCGAAGAAGAAGCTGCCCGAGCCACTGCCGAGGAAGCTGCCCGTATTGCTGCCGAGCTGGAAAAGCGCGGCGGGGAAGAGCAGCCCAAGGAAGAGGAAGAAGACAAGGGCTCCAATATCGTTTCGGAGGCAATGGAAGCCAGCTGGCGTGACGAAGAGCGCACTTCGCGCCGTCGTCGTCGCCGTCCCGGCTCGCGTGACCGCGAGGAATCCAATCGCTATGTGGCCCACGGCCAGATGAAGAGCTCCTTCAACAAGGCGCATGGCTTCAAGAGTCCTACCGAAAAAATGGTATATGACGTAGAAATTCCGGAAACCATCACTGTTGCCGACCTGGCGCAGCGCATGAGCATCAAGGCGCGAGAACTCATTCGCACGCTCATGAAGATGGGTGAAATGGCCACTGTAAACCAGCACATCGACCAGGAAACGGCGGTACTGCTGGTGGAAGAGATGGGCCACAATCCTGTGCCGGTGAAAGGCCAGGAAGAAACGTATGAAGACGATCTCGCCAGCCTGATCAGCTACGAAGCCGAGCCGGAGCCGCGTGCGCCGGTGGTGACCATCATGGGTCACGTTGACCACGGCAAGACGTCGCTGCTCGATTATATCCGTCGCGCCAAGGTGGCAGCGGGTGAGGCCGGTGGTATTACCCAGCACGTGGGCGCTTACCACGTGGACACCGATAACGGTTCCATCACCTTCCTGGATACCCCTGGCCACGCGGCGTTTACAGCCATGCGGGCGCGTGGTGCCCAGGCCACTGACATCGTCGTGATCGTGGTGGCTGCCGATGATGGCGTCATGCCGCAGACGGAAGAGGCGATCAATCACGCCAAGGCCGCCGGCGTGCCGATCATCATTGCCGTCAACAAGATGGACAAGGAAGACGCCGATCCCGACCGTGTGCGCAACGAACTGTCGCAGATGGAAGTGATTTCCGAAGAGTGGGGTGGCGACTACCAGTTCAAGTATGTCTCGGCTCACAGTGGTGAAGGCGTTGATGATCTGCTCGAAGCCATCACCCTGCAGGCGGAACTGCTGGAGCTGAAAGCTGCTCCCTCCGGTCCCGCCCGCGGCGTGGTCATCGAGGCCCGCGTCGAGAAAGGCAAGGGTACCGTGGCCGATATCCTGGTCCAGGAAGGCGAACTCAGTGTCGGCGACATGCTGCTGGCCGGTTCCAGCTTTGGCCGCGTGCGCGCCATGACCAATGAGCATGGCCAGCAGGTGAAGACGGCCGGCCCGTCCATCCCGGTAGAAGTACTGGGCCTGGATGATGTGCCGGAGGCCGGTGAGCAGGCCCTGGTCGTGTCCGATGAGAAGAAGGCCCGTGAAGTGGCCCAGTTCCGCGGCGAGCGTGATCGTGACCTGAAGCTCAAGCGCCAGCAGGCCTCCAAGCTGGAGAACCTGTTTGCCAACATGGGCAGCGAGGAAGCGCGCGAGGTGAACATCGTCCTGAAGACGGACGTGCGTGGTTCCCTGGAAGCGCTGATCGGTGCCCTGAATGACCTCAACACCGACGAGGTGAAGGTCAGCATCGTTTCCAGCGGTGTCGGCGCCATCAACGAGTCCGACGTCAACCTGGCCATGACCAGTGAGGCGGTACTGCTGGGCTTCAACGTCCGTGCCGATGCGTCTGCCAAGCGCCTGTGTGAGCGCGAAGGCATTGACCTGCGCTACTACTCGGTGATCTACGAGCTCATCGACGACGTCAAGAAGGCCCTGTCCGGGCTGCTGGCGCCGGAGAAGCGCGAGGAGATCCTCGGTGTGGCCGAAGTGCGCGACGTGTTCCGTTCTTCCAAGTTCGGTGCCGTGGCCGGCTGCATGGTTGTCGAGGGCGTGCTCTACCGCAACCGCCCGATCCGTGTACTGCGTGATGACGTGGTGGTATTCGAGGGCGAGCTCGAATCCCTGCGCCGCTTCAAGGAGGACGTCCAGGAAGTGCGCAACGGCATGGAGTGTGGCATCGCGGTGAAGAGCTACAACGACGTCAAGGAAGGCGACAAGATCGAGGTGTTTGAAGTGCGCGAAGTGGCGCGCAGCCTCTGATCCGCCGGCAGCCATGACTCGTCATCGTCGCCCGCAGGGCTTCCAGCGAACCGACCGGATAGCCGACCAGCTCCAGAGAGAGCTGGCGCGGCTGTTCCGTTTCGAGATGAAAGATCCGCGCGTCGGCATGGTGACGGTGCAGGACGTGAAGGTCTCGCGGGACCTGAGCTATGCCGATGTCTACTTCACCGTGCTTGGCGAAGATGCCGAGCAGGGCAGAGAGACGGAGGCGGTACTGGTCAAGGCGGCCGGCTTCCTGCGCAGCGAACTGGCCAAGGTGCTCAATACCCGCACCACACCCAAGCTGCGGTTCCACTATGACGAATTGCCCGAGCAGGCCATTCACATGTCACAGCTGATCGAACAGGCCCGGGCCAGCGACAGCACGACCGACGACGAGTCGGACCAGGACTGAACCCCATTCCAGCTGAGGATTGATCCGTGGCGAAACGGCGTAACAAGGGCCGGCCGATCAACGGCATTCTGTTGCTCGACAAGCACCAGGGCGTGACCAGTAACGGCGCCCTGCAGATGGCCAAGCGCATGTTCGCAGCGGCCAAGGCCGGCCACACCGGCAGCCTCGACCCCCTGGCCACCGGCATGCTGCCGATCTGTTTCGGCGAGGCCACCAAGTTCAGCCAGTTCCTGCTGGACGCGGACAAGTCCTACCGGGTGACGGCGAAGTTCGGGGTCGTTACTGACAGCGGCGATGCCGATGGCGAGGTGATCAGCACGCAACCCGTGGACATCACGGAAGACCAGGTGCTGGCAGCGCTGGAACCGTTTCGCGGCGACATCGAGCAGGTGCCGAGCATGTATTCGGCCATCAAGGTGGATGGCCAGCCCCTGTACAAGCTGGCGCGCCAGGGCATCGAGGTGGAGCGCAAGGCCCGCGCGGTCACCATCCACCGCCTGGAAATGCTGGATTTCCGCGGCGATGAAGCGGATTTCGAGGTGGACTGCACGAAAGGCACCTATATCCGTTCCCTGGTGGAGGATATTGGCCAGGCCCTGGGCTGCGGCGCCCATGTCACCGTGCTGCGGCGCCTGTCTGCCGGCCCCTACCCGGCGGAGCGCATGCTCACCCTGGAGCAGCTTGGCGCGATCAAGGACAGCGGTGGATTCGAGGCAATCGACGAAATGCTCTTGCCTTTATCCACAGCCGTGGCAGACTGGCCCGCCGTAAAACTGGGCGATGACGCGGCGTTCTACCTGAGCAAGGGCCAGCCCGTCATGGCCAGCGACCGGCCACGCAGTGGCTGGGTCAGTCTTTACCAGGCATCGTCGGAGAAATTCCTCGGTGTCGGGGAAGTGCAGGAGGACGGGCTGATTGCCCCGAAACGCCTGATAAGCAACTGATTTTAATCAGTTAAACCGGCGGCAGCTATAAATATGCATGGCTGCGCGCGACACCCAACTGGCATATTTGGAGAAGCAAGATGGCACTGAGTGCAGAACAGAAAGCAAAAGTGGTCAAGGAATTCGCCCAGGGCGACGGTGACACCGGTTCCCCGGAAGTGCAGGTAGCCCTGCTCACCGAGAACATCAACACCCTGCAGTCCCACTTCAAGGACCACAAGAAGGATCACCACAGCCGTCGCGGCCTGATCCGCATGGTAAACCAGCGCCGCAAGCTGCTGGACTACCTGCTGAACAAGGACCGTGAGCGCTACCTGAAGCTCATCGAGCGTCTCGGCCTGCGTCGCTAAGCAGGTCCGAACCCCAGAAAAGCCCGGCTCTGCCGGGCTTTTTTGTCTGTGGGGCGGCTACTTTGCCGCCGCGATAAGGGGTATCATGTGCGCCGCGCCGTTTAGGTATGAAACGACAGATATAGTGAAAATCGAAGAGAAGAGACGATATGTTTAACGTTGTTAAGAAACAATTCCAGTTCGGTAATGAGACCGTCACGCTGGAAACCGGCCGAATTGCCCGCCAGGCTACTGGCGCCGTAATGGTCACCATCGGCGAAACCGCTGTGCTGGTTACCGCCGTTGGCAAGAAGGAAGCGAAGCCGGACCAGAGCTTTTTCCCGCTCACGGTGAATTACCAGGAGAAGACCTACGCTGCCGGCAAGATCCCCGGTGGCTTCTTCAAGCGTGAGGGCCGTCCCTCCGAGAAGGAAACCCTCACCTGCCGCCTGATCGACCGCCCGATCCGGCCGCTGTTCCCGGATGGCTTCAAGAACGAAGTCCAGGTCATCGCCACCGTGATGTCCACCGGCAAGGACACTGACCCGGATATCGCCGCCATGATCGGCACCTCCGCGGCCCTGTCCATCTCCGGCATTCCGTTCAACGGTCCCATCGGCGCTGCGCGCGTGGGTTTTGTTGATGGCATGTACGTCCTCAACCCGACCTACAGCCAGCTGGAGAACTCCGCGCTGGACCTGGTCGTGGCCGGCACCGAGGGTGCCGTACTGATGGTGGAGTCCGAGGCCCAGGAGCTGTCTGAAGACCAGATGCTCGGTGCCGTTCTGTTCGGTCACCAGGAAATGCAGGTGGCCATCAACGCCATCAAGGAACTGGCTGCTGAAGCTGGCAAGCCGCGTTGGGACTGGGCCCCGGCCGAGTCCAACCAGACCCTGCTGGAAAGCATCAAGGGCCAGTTCGGTGCCCAGCTCACAGAAGCCTACGGCATCACCGACAAGCAACAGCGTTACGCCCGTGTGGGTGAGCTGCGCGACGCCGCCATTGCCGCCTTTGCCACCGGCGCAGAGGGTGCACCGGAAGCCGACGAGGTGAAGAGCCTGTTCGGCGAGCTGGAGTACCGCACCGTGCGTGACAACGTGCTCGACGGCAAGCCGCGTATTGATGGCCGTGACCTGAACACCGTGCGTCCGATCAACGTGGAAGTGGGCGTGCTGCCCAAGACCCACGGTTCGGCCCTGTTCACCCGTGGTGAGACCCAGGCCATCGTCGCCGCCACCCTGGGTGGCATGCGCGATGCGCAGACGATTGATGCCCTGGAAGGTGCGCGCACTGACAACTTCATGCTGCACTACAACTTCCCGCCGTTCTGTGTCGGTGAGACCGGTTTTGTTGGCTCACCGAAGCGTCGTGAGATCGGCCACGGCCGACTGGCCCGTCGCGGTGTGCAGGCGATGCTGCCCAAGGGTGATGAGTTCCCGTACGCCATCCGTGTGGTCTCCGAGATCACCGAGTCCAATGGTTCGTCGTCCATGGCATCCGTCTGTGGCACGTCCCTGGCGTTGATGGACGCCGGTGTGCCGGTGAAAGCGCCGGTGGCCGGTATCGCCATGGGCCTGGTGAAGGAAGGCGAGCGCTTTGCCGTTCTCTCCGACATCCTCGGTGACGAAGATCACCTCGGCGACATGGACTTCAAGGTGGCCGGCACCTCAAACGGTGTTACCGCCCTGCAGATGGACATCAAGATCGAGGGCATCACCGAAGAGATCATGGAGAAGGCCCTGAACCAGGCTCGCGAAGGCCGACTGCACATCCTCGGTGAAATGGCCAAGGCCATCTCCGAGCCGCGCCAGGAACTGAGCGAGAACGCACCGACCCTGATGACCATCAAGATCAATCCGGAGAAGATCCGCGACGTGATCGGCAAGGGTGGCGCCACCATTCGTGCCCTGTGCGAAGAGACCGGTGCCAACATCGACATTGAGGACGATGGCTCCATCAAGGTCTACGGTGAGACCCGCGAGAACGCCCAGGAAGCAGTGCGTCGCATCGAGGAAATCACGGCAGAAGCGGAAGTGGGTACCATCTACGAAGGCAAGGTCACGCGCTGCGTCGACTTTGGTGCCTTTGTCGAGATCATTCCCGGCACTGAAGGTCTGCTGCACATTTCCCAGATCGCCCCTGAACGTGTGGAGAAGGTCACCGACTACGTCAACGAAGGTGACATCATTCGCGTCAAGGTGCTGGATGTGGACCAGCGTGGCCGTATCAAGCTGTCGCTCAAGGAAGCGCAGCTCGAGGAAGCCGCCCAGAGCTGATAGGCCTTGGACAAAAAAGCCCGCTTCGGCGGGCTTTTTTCTGCCTGTCGATTTTTGCTCAGGCCCTGTTCGTGTTCCGGGGCAGCAGCGGCTGGGCGTACATGACGCCCTCTTCCTGGATGACGTTATTGATCGCCAGGTTGATCTCTGCCACCACCTGTTTGTTGGCCGTCATGCTGGTGGTCTTGATGAAGGCCTTCACATTCACCTCGAAGCCGAATTCGCCGATGTTTTCAAGATGAACCCGGCGCAGGCTTTCATCCACCAGCTCATGGCTTTCCAGTATTTCGCGGATGCGGCCCATGACGGTCTCGATCTTTTCGCGCGGTGTGTCATGGGTCAGGTAGACGATGCGGGAGAAGGGAAACTTGTCACGCAATGACAGGTTCTCGATCACCCCGGATGCCAGCTGCGAATTGGGGATGAACACAACGGAGCGGTCCAGGGTCCGTATCCGGGTGGACCACAGACCGATCTCCTCCACCCGGCCAATGGTGCCCTCGACCGAACAGAAATCACCGATCTTCACCGGTGATGCGGTGTAAATGATGATTGTGCCGATCAGGTTCTCGAAAGACTTCTGCGCGCCCAGGGCAATGGCCAGGCCGCCGATGCCCAGGCCTGCCACCAGTGTGGTGACATCGAAGCCGATGTTGTTCAGCCACAGCAGCAAGGCGGCAACAAAGATCAGTATCTTGGCTACTGACGACAGGGGTTTGAACAGGACGCGTGCGTTGTCACGGTCCTCGCGTTCCAGTCGCCAGATGAAATACTCGCGCAGCAGCGTCACCAGCATCATGGCCAGCCAGGCGCCGGCAATGATGCGCAGCGTGCCAGCCTGGGCAATGGCGCGGGCTTCCATGCTGTGATGAAACAGCCCGTTCAGTTCATGGGACAGGATCAAGGCCGTCCACAGGTGAAGCGGACCGGTGATCATTGGCGCAAGGGCCTGTCCAAGCTTCGGCCGAAGGTGGCGGACCAGGGCGCGCAGCAGCAGGAAGACAGGCGTCAGGATCAGCCAGCTGAGCAGCAGTATGGCCAGCGCCAGCACCCATTCCCACAGGGCGACGCCGAACAGGTCGGCGGCCGGCAAGGTGGTGGACAGGTACTCCTCCACCGGCCCGTAGCCGTACAGGGCATAGAGGGAAGGGATCTGCTCCACGGTACGGTTGGAGACTTTCCACAGGAAGCGCTCGTTCCCTGCCGGCACGCGCTGCATCCACAGCTGGTAGATGCGCGTGTCGGCACGGATGATGCCGATCAGGTCGCGATAGCCCGGCAGGTTGTCGTCACTGTGACCAGCCGGGTCAGTGCTGAGCAGGCTGGTGTCCACCCAGAGCTGGTTGTCGAGGATGATCTTGAATGCCCGGGCCAGCTCGGCGCCAGAGCGGTTGGCTGCCTCGCCACTGAGATAACGCAGGTCCAGGTATTCACTGGCGCGGTCGTAGTCGCCGGCACGGGCGAATGTCAGGAAGCCCACCATGCTGGAGCGCGGGGTCTCGCGATAGTAGTCGTCCACTGGCGCACGCACCCGTTCGGGGGTGTCAGCGCCGTCGTCGCTGGCTGCTTCACTGGTTTCCAGCACATCCATGACAGTGGGCTGTTGGGCCAGGGCCGGGCCTGACAGCCAGACAACAGCGAGGACCAGCAGGGCGTTGAGCCCCTTCAAGACAGACACATGCCACCTCCTTGTTCGGTTACAAGCCCCAAGAATACGCATAGCGGCTGTCGGGATACACCGTATCGCGATGCCCTCGGTTGCCGGGCCTGGCGAGCAGACACAAAAAAGGCCGGCTGATGCCGGCCTTTTTTGTGCTGTGGGCGATTTACTCGCCGCACACCACCGTGGTGGTCTTGCCGAAAATCCCCAGCAGGCTCTGGTAGTTGATATCCACGTTGCCTACCTTGGAGACGCCGCCATTGGCCTTGGCGGCTTCCACCCCGGCGTCACCGACGGCGAACATGCCGAAGAGGTTCACCATCTGCGACTCTCCGCGCTTGTCGCAGGCGGTGGCATTGTCGCGCACGTCTACCGGTGCATTGTAGTTGCTGTAGATCATGCCGCCGGAATACGGGGCCTGACAGCCGCTGAGCAGAATAGCGCCGCCCATAACGCAAGCAGTTACCAGCTTTTTCATAATGACTCCCTGTTGGTCTTTTATTGGATCCAAAAAAAACGCCCCAAAATGGGGCGCCTATTACCGTAATGTGACAGCAACCGGGAATCAAGAGCCGGCATTGCTGCGGTCGATCAGCTGTTCATGCGTCCGCTGATCAGCTCCTCCACCACGGCCGGATCTGCCAGGGTGGAGGTGTCACCGAGGCTGTCCAGTTCGTTGGCGGCGATCTTGCGCAGGATGCGGCGCATGATCTTGCCCGAGCGGGTTTTGGGCAGGCCGGGGGCAAAGTGGATCAGGTCCGGCTTGGCAATGGCACCGATCTCTGCGGCGACAAAGTCGCGCAGCTCCTTGAGCAGGTCGTCACTGCTGTCCACGCCCTGCATCAGGGTCACGTAGGCATAGACGCCTTGGCCCTTTACGTCGTGCTCATAGCCGACCACGGCGGCCTCGGCCACGGCCTTGTGCAGCACCAGTGCTGACTCGATCTCGGCGGTGCCCAGGCGGTGCCCGGAGACGTTGAGCACGTCATCCACCCGCCCGGTGATCCAGTAGTAACCGTCCTCGTCCCGGCGCGCGCCGTCGCCAGTGAAGTACATGCCCTTGTAGGTGGAAAAGTAGGTGTCGATCATGCGCTGGTGATCGCCATAAACGGAGCGAATCTGGCTCGGCCAGCTGGCCTTGATCACCAGGTTGCCGCTGGTGGCGCCGTCCAGTTCCTTGCCGTCCGGATCCACCAGGGCAGGCTGGACGCCAAACATGGGCAGGGTGGCGCTGCCCGGCTTCAGGTCCACGGCACCGGGCAGCGGCGCAATCATGATGGCGCCGGTCTCGGTCTGCCACCAGGTGTCCACCACCGGGCAGCGGCTGTCACCCACTACGCGGTAGTACCACTCCCAGGCTTCCGGGTTGATGGGCTCACCCACCGTGCCCAGCAGTTTCAGGGAGCTGCGATCGGTGCTGGTCACCGGGTCATCGCCCTTGGCCATCAAGGCACGGATGGCGGTGGGCGCCGTGTAGAAAATATTCACCTTGTGCTTGTCCACCACCTGCCAGCAGCGCGACGCATCGGGATACGTGGGCACGCCCTCGAACATCAGGGTGACGGCGCCGTTGGCCAGCGGGCCGTAGACAATGTAGCTGTGGCCGGTAATCCAGCCCACATCGGCGGTACACCAGTAGATATCGCCGTCGTGATAATCGAACACGTACTTGTGCGTCAGGGCGGTACACAGCAGGTAGCCGGCGGTGGTATGCATGACGCCCTTGGGCTTGCCGGTGGAGCCGGAGGTATAAAGGATGAACAGCGGGTCTTCCGCCGCCATTGGCTCAGGTGCGCACTGGCTGTCCACCTCTGCGGTGATCTCGTGGTACCAGACATCCCGGCCGGTGTGCCAGTCAATCTCGCCGCCGGTGCGTTTCACCACCAGGTTGGTGTGCACCTCGGGGCAGTGCTGCAGCGCCCGGTCGGTGTTGGCCTTGAGGGGAATGCGCTTGCCGCCGCGAACCCCTTCGTCGGCGGTGATCACCGCGCAGGCCTGGGCGTCCAGGATGCGATCCTTGAGTGCTTCCGGCGAGAACCCGCCGAACACCACCGAGTGGACAGCGCCAATGCGTGCGCACGCGAGCATGGCGTAGGCCGCTTCCGGGATCATCGGCATGTAGATGCAGACGCGGTCGCCTTTCTTGACGCCGCGCTGCTTGAGGGCGTTGGCCAGGCGGCAGACGTGCTCATGCAACTGCCGATAGGTAATGTGCATGTCCTGGTCCGGCTCATCACCTTCCCAGATGATCGCGGTCTGGTCGCCGCGCGTGTCCAGGTGTCGATCAATGCAGTTGCTGGTGACATTGAGCGTGGCGCCGTCAAACCAGCGTGCTTCACCGCTGTTGAAATCCCAGCTTGAAACAGTCTCCCAGGGCGACATCCAGTCGAGCATTTCTTGGGCGCGCTCGCCCCAGAAGGTGTCCGGGTCGCTGATTGACTGCTGGTACCAGCTGTCGTACTTCTCGCGCGTCATCAATGCCTGTGCGCGGAATGCCTCGGTTACCGGGTGAAGCTTGATCTCGGACATGCCTGTCTCCCTTTCTGTGCATGAACGGCCTACCAATGTGCCGCAGACACTATTCAACAATCAACCGGCCCGGTAAAGGCAAAGCGGGCAACCGCGGATGTCACCCTGGTCAGGGAATGGCGGGCATAAAAAAACCGGCCAGCGGCCGGTTCTTTCAATGGCTGCGCAAGGCTCAGGCGACCTGCACCGGAATCGCGTTGCTGGAGCCTTTCACAGCGTTGCCCTCGGCCATGTAGATCAGGCGCGGCTTGAAATTGATCAGCTCCGCAGAGGAGTAGTTGGCGTAGGCACAGATGATCACGCGGTCGCCCGGCTTGGCCAGGTGTGCGGCAGCGCCGTTCACCGAGATCATGTGCGAGCCTTCTTCAGCGCGGATGGCGTAAGTGGTGAAACGCTCGCCGTTGTCCACGTTGTAGATCTGGATCTGTTCATACTCGAGGATGCCTGCCATATCCAGCAGATCACCATCAATGGCGCAGGAACCTTCATATTCCAGTTCCGCGTGGGTGACGCGGGCCTGGTGCAGTTTGGCTTTGAGCATGGTGCACTGCATGGCTAAATCCTCACTTGCTACCCTGTAATACGGAAAACGCCTTAGCGCTTCAAATCAGGCATCAGTGCCGAAAATGGCGCGCCAGTATGCCTGAATCACCGGTCACGCTCAACGCCGACCCGGACATTGTCTATCAATCGCGTGCTGCCGAGCTTGGCCGCAACGGCGATCACCAGCGGGCGGTGCGGCAACTGGGCGGGAGCCAGTGTGTCGGCATCAGCCACGGTAAGGTAATCCACCTTAAAACCCTTGTCGCTGAGGGTTTGCGAGTATTTACTCTCAAGCGCCCTGAAGTCGCTTTCACCGGCCTCGATGGCGGCGCACATGGCCTGCAGGACCTGCTGCAGGGTGGCAGCCTGCTGCTTTTCCGCGGCGCTGAGATAGCCATTGCGGGAACTCATGGCCAGGCCGTTGTCCTCCCGGGCTGTGTCAACGCCGACGATCTCCACCGGGAAGAACAGATCCTCCACCATTCGGCGAATGATGGCCAGCTGCTGGAAATCCTTTTCACCGAAGCAGGCGATGTCCGGCTGCACGATATGCAGCAGTTTCGATACCACGGTGGTGACGCCGCGGAAGTGGCCGGGCCGGTTGGCGCCGCAGAGAAAGTCGCCGAGCTGGTCCACGTCTACCCAGGTGCTGTTGGCGCGCGGATACATTTCATCCACGGTGGGGGCGAACAGCAGGTCACAGCTCGCTGCGGCCAGTTTCTCCTGGTCTGCTGCCAGTGTGCGCGGGTAGGCGTCAAAATCCTCGCTGGGGCCGAACTGGGTCGGGTTGACGAAGATGCTGGCAACCACGCGGTCGGCGCGTCGGCGGGCTTCGGTCACCAGGCTGATATGGCCGGCGTGCAGGTTGCCCATGGTCGGCACGAAAGCGACGCGCAGGCCCTGGCGTTTCCAGTCGGCGACCTGGGCGCGAACGTCAGCGATGGTGGTTACGGTCTGCATAGGGTGTCCAGTTCGCGGGCGCGGATCAGAAACAGTGTTCGTCGGCCGGAAAGCTGCCGTCCTTGATGGCGCGGTCGTACGCCCGGAACGCGGCTTCAATGCTGTCGTTGCCGGCCAGGAAATTGCGCACGAAGCGGGCCGGCTTGCCGGGGCTGACGCCCAGCAGGTCGTGCATCACCAGGACCTGGCCGTCACATTCCGGACCGGCGCCGATGCCGATCACCGGCACTGACACCGACGCCACCAGCTTCGCTGTGACCGCCCGGGGCACGCATTCAAGCAGCAGCACATCGGCGCCGGCCGCCTCCAGTGCCAGGGCATCATCAATCAGTTGCCGGGCGGTGTCTTCGTCACGGCCCTGCACCCGGTAGCCGCCAAAGGCGTTCACCGACTGTGGTGTCAGGCCCAGGTGTGCGCACACCGGTACGCCGTTGCGTTTGAGCACGGCGATGGTATCAGCCAGCCATCCGGCACCTTCCAGCTTGACCATGTTGGCGCCAGCCTGCATCAGGGTGGTGGCCGCATCAAGGGCGCGCTCCAGCGTGGCAGCGGCCATGAACGGCATGTCGGCCATCACCAGGCTGCCGGTATTGCCGCGGGCCACGGCGGCGGTGTGGTAGGCCATGTCGGCGACGCTCACCGGCACGGTGCTGTCATGGCCCTGCAGCACCATGCCAAGGGAATCGCCCACCAGCATGACGTCGATGCCGGCTTCGCTGATGCGTTGGGCAAAACAGGCGTCATAGGCCGTCAGCACGGAAAACTTCTGTTTGTCGGCACGGTACTTGTGCAGGGTGCGCAGTGTTACAGCCATGGAATCCTCCGTCAGCCCGCCAGCGGGCGCGGATTAAAGTAGTGACGCCCGGAACGGATGTCCAGTGCGTGATCCACCAGTTGCTGGAAGTCGCGGTCATTGTTGACCAGGTCGATGTCAGTGGCATTGACGATCAGCAGTGGCGCGTCATCGTAGAAGTGGAAGAACCGGGCATAGGCGTCGTTGAGCCGCTCCAGGTAGTCGCCGGTGATCGGCTGCTCGTGGCTGATGCCGCGCCGCTGGATGCGTTCCTGCAGCACAGCCACCGGCGCCTGCAGGTAAATCACCAGATCCGGTGTCGGCGCATTCAGGGTCAGGTGCTGGTAGACGTTGTCGTACAGCGCAAATTCGTCCTTATCCAGGGTGACTTCGGCAAACAGCCGGTCCTTCTCCATCAGGAAGTCGCTGATGCGCACCTGCTCGAACAGGTCATTCTGCGACAGGTCGCGCAATTGCTGGGCACGCTGGAACAGGAAGAACAGCTGGGTCTGCAGTGCGTAACGCGCCGGCTCCTCATAGAAGCGGTGCAGGAACGGGTTTTCTTCCGCCTGTTCAAGCAGCATGTCGTAGTTGAACGTCTCTGCCAGGCGCCGCGCCAGTGTCGTCTTGCCGACGCCGATGGGCCCTTCAACGGCAATGAAGCGGGGCAGCGCACGCTGGTCCCTGATGCTAGTCGGATTCATGGCCACCCGTGATATGCCAGTTACACGGGCCATGGTACCAGACCCCCTGCGCATTGCATGCGGCCAGGGCATCGGCCACCGACAGGCCGGTTGCCGGGATCTGCCAGGACCCGGCGATGTCTGCCAGCGGGCGCAGGACAAACTCACGCTCGCACAGATGGGCATGGGGCACCACCAGCCGGGCATCGTCTATCTGCTGGTCGGCAAACAGCAGCAGGTCCAGGTCCAGGGTCCGTTCGCCCCAGTGCCGGTGACGCACCCGTCCCTCATCGCGTTCGATAGCCTGCATCACGTCGAGCAGTTGCAGGGCAGACAGGGAGGTGCGCAGGCGGGCGGCGCCATTGAGAAAGTCGGGCTGGTCCTGCGGCCCCACCGGTTTGCTGGCATACAGGGGCGAGACCGCGTCCACGCGGATGCCCGGGTACGCATGCAGGGCACGTAATGCCCGGTAAAGCGTCTGTTCGCAATCGCCCAGGTTACTGCCCAGGCCAATGCAGGCGGTGTCAGTCATCGCCGCCACTGTCCGGCCGCGGTTTGCGCCGGCGGCGGCGTTTGCGTCGTGGTTTGCCGCCGCTGGGCTTGACCTTGCTGGCCATGGCCTCACGCTGATCCGGGTGGGCATCCTGGTAGCGGGTCCACCAGTCGCCCAGGCCCGGCTCCAGTTCGCCGCTTTCTTCGCGCAGCAGCAGGAAGTCGTAACCGGCGCGGAACTTCGGCTGCGTGACCAGTGCCTCGGCGCGGTTGCCGTGGCGGACATGCAGGCGCGTCTGCAATGCCCAGATATCACGCATGACCGAGGAAAAGCGTTTCGGTATGGAAGTCACCTGCAGCTGTTCCTGCAAGGCAGCGGTGGCAGCCTTGTTCATGGCCGGTGCCGCCGGCATGCCGCTGTCACAAAGCTGCTGGTAACGGGCGCGGACATCCGGCCACAGCAGCACCGCATACAGGAACGCCGGTGTCACCGGCTTGCCGCGCGCCAGGCGCGCATCGGTGTTGTCCATGGCCGCTTCCAGCATGCGTTGCCAGACCTGCTTGTCGGCGGAATCATGCAGGTGATGGGCCAGCGACGGGAACAGGATTTCCAGCAGTCCGAGCTGTTGCAGGCTCGCCAGTGACTGGCGCGCATAGCCGCCAAGAAACAGCTTCAGGACTTCATCAAACAGGCGTGCCGCCGGCACCTGATAGAGCAGTTCGTTAAGCTGATGGATCGGCTTTTCCGTGGCCGGGTCGATGTCGAACTGCATCTTGGCGGCAAATCTCGCCGCACGCAGCATACGCACCGGGTCTTCGCGATAGCGCGTTTCCGGGTCGCCAATCAGGCGGATGCGGCGCTTTTCGATGTCCTTGAGGCTGCCGACAAAGTCATAAAGGGTAAAGTCGGCAATGTTGTAATAAAGCGCGTTGATGGTGAAATCACGGCGCAGCGCATCTTCCTCGATGGTGCCGTAGACATTGTCGCGCAGGAGCATGCCGTCGTCGCTCTGCCGTTGCTCGTCATGGTCATCGGCGAGCGCCCGGAAGGTGGCCACCTCGATGACATCACGGCCGAAGTAGACATGAACGATGCGAAAGCGCCGGCCGATGATGCGGCTGCGCCGGAACAGCTTTTCCACTGCCTCGGGGGGTGCGTCGGTGGCGACGTCAAAGTCCTTGGGGTGGCCGCCAGTGAGCAGGTCACGCAGGCTGCCGCCCACCAGGAACGCCTTGTAGCCGGCCTTGTGCAATCCGTAGAGCACATCAAGGGCGGGCTTGCTGATGTCCTTGCGCGAGATCGTATGGTGATCACGGGTATGAATGTCCGGCACCGGCAAACGGGTCGAGGAACCTCTTCCGATCAGTCGTGTCATAAAGCCTGGAAGTTTTCGCAACATGTGCTGGGGTGTTCCGCATGATGGGCAAGTGCGCGATGGTATCACTTTGCGAACACAGTCGGGAGGCTGGGTTGCCGGGGTCTGCTGCACGCGCGGGCATATTTGCCGGGGCCAGAATTGAAAAAGGGACCACAGGCGAACCTGTGATCCCTATTGCGCTGATTCTATTGTTGTTATTGTTTTCTTTCTGATTTTGCCAACGGTCGCTATGCGACCAAACACTGCATCGGCTCTGGAGTTGTTGTTCTTGGTGTCAGCCCGTTGTTTTTGTTGTGTGGCTGAGAGCCTGTTACGCCGTCGTTGTTGTTGTTAGCTGGCGTGAGTTAATCGTGACGATATGTGTCCGCCTTTGCAAATTGAAAGAAGGCTTTAAAATTCAAAGGGTTACGCTTGCAACGTGAAGCCTGTTAAGGGGTCAGGCCTGCAACTGTGTGAATTCTGTGTAGGAAGGTAACACCAGGGTAACCGTTCGTCGGCGTCAGCCGCCGCTGCTGGCCTGCTTGCTGCGCGGGATGCCCAGGCGCTGGCGGCGTTCCCACAGGCACTTGCGGCTGATGCCCAGTTTCCGGGCCAGCTCGGTCTCGGTCATCTGGTCCTGGTTCTCCAGCACGAATCGGGCGAAGTAATCCTCCAGCGACAATTCCTCCTGCGGGTCGGCCAGCTGCCGCGGTGCCTTGGCGCTGGGGTCGATGCCCAGCAGATCGGCACTGATGGCCCCATCCTCCGCCAGTATGGCGGCCCGCTCGATGGCGTTTTCCAGCTCACGCACGTTGCCCGGCCAGTAATAGCGCTGCATGGCGTCACGGGCTTCTTCGCTGATCGACAGGTTGGGCCGGCCCAGCCGTTCGCAGGCCCGCTCCAGGGCGGCGTCCGCCAGCTGCTGCAGGTCGTGGCCACGCTCGCGCAGCGGTGGCAGGCGCAGTTCCACCACGTTGAGGCGGTAGAACAGGTCTTCGCGGAAGTCGCCGCGCTGGACGCAGGCGGCCAGGTCGTTGTGGGTGGCGACGATGATGCGCACATTGATCTTGCGCCCGGCCAGGCTGCCCACACGGCGGATTTCGCCTTCTTCCAGCAGCCGCAGCAGGCGTGCCTGGGCGTCCACCGGCAGGTGGTCGACGTCATCCAGGAACAGGGTGCCGCCATCGGCGGACTCGGCCAGGCCGCGCTGGTTGCTGTGGGCGCCCTCAAAAGCGCCTTTTTCCACGCCGAACAGTTCGGCCTCCAGCTGTTCGGCCGCGATGGCGGAGCAGTTGACGGTGATGATCGGGGCGCTGCGGCGCTCGCTGTGCTCGTGCAGGGAGCGGGCAATCAATTCCTTGCCGGTGCCGGATTCGCCGCGAATCAGGGCGCTGGTGTCGGTGCTGGCCAGTTTGCGTACCTGGTCGAGCAAGGCCTGCATGGGGTCGCTGTCGCCGATGATGTTGGTTACCGGCCAGTTGCGGGCCAGGTCGGCGCGCATGACATCGTTATGCCGGCTGATGTGCTTTTCCTTGAGAATGCGGTCCACCGCCATGACCATTTCGTCGTGGTCAAACGGTTTGGCGATGTAGTCGACCGCGCCCATCTTCATGGCATCCACGGCCGAGCGAAGGCTGGCATAGCTGGTCATGATCAGTACCGGCGTGGACGGGAAGCGGGTCATCAGCTCGGTGCCGGGCGCGCCCGGCAGTCGCAGGTCACTGATGACCAGGTCGAAATCGGCCGGGTCCAGATCATGGGCCTGTTCCACAGATTCCGCCTCGGCCACGGAATGGTCGTGGCGTTCCAGCAGTTTGCGCAGCGCGCCCCGGATAACCGGTTCGTCTTCGACAATGAGAATGTGGCTCATGACTGGACCTGTGTGCTTTGCCGGTACCGTGGCAATTTCAGTGTAAAGCGCGTGCCCCGGTCGTGAACGATGGGGCTGTCAACCTGAATACTGCCATGATGATCCTCGATAATACTGTAAACCAGCGCCAGTCCAAGCCCGGTTCCCTTGCCCGGTGGCTTGCTGGTGACGAAGGGTTCGAACAGGGTGTCCTGCAGTTCGCGGCGGATGCCGTGACCGCGGTCTTCCACCGTGATGGTGACCACATCGCTGTCGGTGCTGGCCTGCAGGCAGATCGGGTCACTGTTGTCGGTGGCATCCGAGGCGTTGGTGAGCAGGTTGACGAATACCTGCAGCAGTCGCTGCGGGTCGCCACGCACCTCGATGCCTGTGGCGATGCCGTTGTCGAATGCCTGCTGCTTGCGGTCCGGGTCCAGGCGCAACAGGGCGATGGCCTCGTCGGCCACATCGTGGACTGCAACCGGCACCTCTTCGCTGGGTGAGTGGCCGCCGCTGTGGCTGAACGTCACCAGTGACTCGACGATGCGTGAAATGCGCCGTGTCTGCGCCAGGATCTGGTCGGCGTTCTGGTTCAGTTCCTCGTCGCTGCCATGGGCCAGGTTCTGGGTCAGGCAGGCGATGGCGGTGACCGGGTTACCGATTTCATGGGCCACGCCAGCCGCCAGGCGGCCGATGGATGCCAGCCGCTCGTTGTGCGCCAGGCGGCTTTCCAGTGCCCGCAGATCGGTGATGTCTTCCACCACGATTACCTGGCCGGCATCCCGCTCTCCGTCGAGGGAGCCGTGGATGACCGACTTGTGCAGGCTGAGCCAGCGCGATTCGCCGTCCACCTGGATCTGTTGCTGGGGAATGCGGCTGATGTCACCCATGGCAAATTCCAGGAACAGGGCGCGCCAGGGTTGCGGCAGGTTGGCCAGGCGCGAGCCCACCATGCGCCGGCCGCTGATGCCGGTGAGGGTTTCCATGGCCAGGTTCCAGCCGATGATCTCGCCGTCCTGGCCCAGGCTGACCACGCCCATGGGAAGCTCAAGCAGTGTCTGGCGGTGAAAGCGGCGCAGGCTGTCGAGCTCGGCGGCGAGGCCGGAGAGGCGGTTACGGTACTGCTCCAGGCGCGACTCGATGAACTGGATGTCTTCGCTGGTTTCCTCCTCGCCCTGGGGTTTGTAGGGCAGGTGGTCGTCCACCATCTGGTGCGCCACAGACGGGCCTAGCAAGCCGGACAGGTTGGTCTCCAGCTGGTCGCGCAGTCGCCGCAGGGCATAGGGCCGGGTTTCACTGCGCGACAGGTTGAGATCGCGCAGGGCCAGGTCCACTTCGCGCTGCGCGGTAACGGCGCCAAGCGGGTCACCCAGTGACTGGATGAAGTCGTCCACGTCATTGGCTTCCAGTTCCCAGCGGTAGGGCCGGCGCAGGCTGTCCACGGCGCAGGCCTCTGCGGCACCCTGTTCCGCCGGCGAGGTCGGGGTGAACAGTGACACCAGCACGAACACCACGCCGTTGGCGCCAACGGAGAACAGGGCAATGGTGTGCCAGATGCTGGCCGGGTCGGCAAAGCGGATATCCAGTAATTCCAGCAGCGGGGTGAATTGCCAGCCCGGGGTAATGGTGGGAATGACCAGGGTCAGCATCCAGATGGTGAAGCCCACCATCAGGCCGGCGAACAGGCCAAAGCGGTTGGCCATGGGCCAGAAAAGGGTGCCCACCAGCCCGGGGACAAACTGCAGGGTGGCCACGAACGACAGCACACCGAGCTCGGTCAGTGTGTGCCGGTGCCCGGTCCAGGCGTAGAACACATAGGCGAGGGCGAGGATCACGCCGATCAGGATACGCCGGGCCCAGAGCAGCCACTGGTACAGGTCTTCGCCCGGCTGCGGACGACGCAGCGGTAGCACGAAGTGGTGCAGGCACATGGCCGACAGTGCCAGGGTGGCGACAATCAGCATGCCGCTGGCGCCGGCGAGGCCGGCAATGTAGGCAAGCACGGCGCCGTTGCCGCCGAAGTTGTGGCTCAGGCCCAGGGTAAAGTAGTCCGCCGGTGTCGCCACCTGTTCGTGCAGGGCCGCCCAGAGAATGATGGGCACGCAGATGGCCATGCCCAGCAGCAGCAGTGGCAGGCCCCAGCTGGCGGTGATAAGTGCGCGCGGGTTGAGGTTTTCGGTGAACGCCATGTAGAACATGTGCGGCATCACCACGGCGGAGACGAAGAATGCCAGCACCAGGCTGTGCCAGGTGCCGTCCTGCAGGGGAAAGTAGAGCCGCGCCAGCATTTCCGGGTGCTGTTCCAGCCAGGCGCTGAGCCCGGCCGGGCCATCAAAGACATCGAACAGGCCTATCAGGGCCACCGCGCCGAAGGCCAGCAGCTTGATCAGGGATTCGGTGGCGATGGCCACCACCAGGCCCTCGTGCTTTTCCCGGGCGGTGGCGTGGCGGGCGCCAAACAGGATGGCGAACAGGGTGATCAGGCCGCAGAACCAGGCGGCGATATTCATTGGCTCCGGGGCGCCGCTGAGGACCTCCATGGATTCGGCCACGGCCTTGATCTGCAGGCTCAGCAACGGAAGCATGCTGGCGAGCATGATCAGGGTGGTCAGGGCGCCGGCCGCCCGGCTGCGGAAGCGGAATGCAAACAGGTCAGCCAGCGATCCCAGCTGGTAGGTCGTGGTCAGGCGAAGGATCGGTGCCAGCAGGATCGGCGCCAGCAGGAAGGCGCCGGAGATGCCGAGGAAGTAGGCCACGTAGTTGTAGCCGTACTGGTGGGCATAACCGACGCTGCCATAAATGGCCCAGGCACTGCAGAACACGCCCAGGGACAGCACGTACACCACCGGGTGACGGACCAGCCGCGCAGGCAGGTAGCCGCGGTCGGTGATCCAGGCCACCAGGAACAAAAACAGCAGGTAGCCGACCGCAATCGCAAACAGCTGGTAAAAGCTAAAACCCATCGAAGTCCCGGCTCCGGGCAATCCAGTAACTCAGGCCGATCAGGAACAGCCATACCAGGAACGGGCGGAACCACGCCTGACCACCGTCGCTCCACCATTCAATGATGACCGGCGACAGCAGGTAGGTGCCGAGAATGAAAATGATCAGCAATCGATCGGTATACATGGTTCCGCTTCTGCGAGGCCTTTTCCCTATCCTAGCAACACCGCGCCCCGGCGTCGCTGTTGTGCCTGCCGGCGTCAGGCTGAGGGGCGGAAAGGGCTTTGCCAGGCCGAAAGGGCGCGGGCCAGCTGCTCTTCCACCGGGGCCTGTGGGTCGTGGGGCAGCGCCAGGCCGGCAAGGGCGCGTGCCACTTCCCCACAGGGGTCTGACGTATCAATGCGGGCGCTGCCCGCGGACTTGGACAGCTTTTCGCCGGCCGCGTCACGGATCACCGGGATGTGGGCATAGTGCGGCGGCTGCAGGCCCAGCCGCTCAAGCACGTAGCACTGCTGCGGCGTTGATGGCAGCAGGTCATCGCCGCGCAGGACATGGGTGATGGCAAAGGCGGCGTCGTCCACGGCGCAGGCCAGCTGGTAGGCAAACAGCCCGTCGCGGCGGCGGATCACGAAGGCTCCGCCCAGGCGTTGCAGGTTGTAGGGCCAGGCGCCGGCGCAGGCGTCGACAAGCTGGCGTTGCTCGTCTGGCACGGCCAGCCGTACGGCGGTGTCTTCGTTGTCAGTGACGGCGACAGACGGGCCGGGGTGTCCATCCGGGTAGGCCGCCAGGTCCTTGCGCGACAGGGCGCAACGAAACGCATCGCCCTGGCGCAGCAACTGCTCCACGGCGTCGGTGTAGTACATCTGGCGCTGGCTCTGGTAAATCACCGGGCCGTCCCAGTGCAGGCCACACTGTTCCAGCTGCTGGCGGATGGTGTCAGCGGCGCCGGGTACTTCCCGTGGCGGGTCCAGGTCATCGATGCGCAGCAACCATTGGCCGCCATGCTGGCGCGCGTCCAGCCAGCTGGCCACGGCGGTGGTCAGTGATCCGAGGTGCAGCGGGCCTGACGGTGTCGGGGCGAACCGGCCGCGGTAAACGGCAGAGGCGTGTGCGGGCATGGCAAACAGGCCGGGGCGCCGGCGGCGCCCCGGGCCGGATCAGCCGGCCAGCTGCTTTTCCTTGATCTCCGCCAGTTCCTTGCAGTCGATGCAAAGCTCGGCGGTGGGGCGGGCTTCCAGGCGACGGATGCCGATCTCGATGCCACAGGCATCGCAGAAGCCGTACTCGTCCTTGTCCACCTGGTCCAGGGCCTTCTCGATCTTCTTGAGCAGCTTGCGTTCGCGGTCGCGGGTGCGCAGCTCCAGGGCGAACTCTTCTTCCTGGGTGGCGCGGTCAGCGGGATCAGGCAGGTTGGCCTGCTCGTCCTGCAGGTGATGCATGGTGCGGTCGGCTTCTTCCATCAGCTCCTGGCGCCAGGCCAGCAGGATCTTGCGGAAGTGCTCACGTTGCCGCTCGCTCATGTACTCCTCGCCCTTGTCCGGATTGTAGGGTTCGAAGCCATGGATGGAGCTGCCGGGCTTGGCGGCAGGAAGTTTTGAAACGGGTTTTTTCACGCGCTGTGGTACCTGTACAGGGGACTGCTTTTTCCCCGCACTGGCTCTTGCCGGTTTGGCAGCCGCCTTCTTCGCCGGCAACTTGCTGCGCGCGGCGACGGGTGCTTTCTTGCTGGCGGATTTCTTCACTGAACTCTGCTTGGCCGGCGCCTTTGATGCGGGCGCCTTGGTTGCCTTGGAGGCTGTCTTGCTGGCCGTGGCCTTGGCGGGCGCTACGGTTTTCTTGCTGACGGCCTTCTTCCTGGCCACGCTCTTGCTGGCGCTGGTCTTTTTCGTTGCGGTGGTTGCTGCCTTCTTCTTGGCCGCTGTCTTCTTCGCCGCTACCTTCTTGGCAGCCGGCTTTTTGGCAGCCGGCTTTTTGGCAACGGCCTTCTTGGCGGCCACCTTCTTTTTCGCGACGGCCTTTTTCTTCGCCGCTACTTTTTTCGGTGCTGCTTTTTTCTTGACGGCTTTCTTTGCGGCCACTTTCTTCGCTGCCTTTTTCTTTACGGCAGCCTTTTTGGCAGCCACTTTCTTTTTCGCCACGGTTTTCCTGGCAGCAACCTTCTTCTTGGTTACGGCTTTCTTCGCGGCGGTCTTTTTCTTGGCGGGAGTGGCTTTTTTCGCGGCGGCTTTCTTTGCTGCGGCCTTCTTTTTGGCCGGGGCTTTTTTGGCTGCCGTTTTCTTCTTTTTACTGGTGGCCATTTTCAGTAACTCCCTTAACATACTCGCTGCTCGCTGGTAATGTGAGCGCCGGTTCCCACGGCGTCGGTCATCGCCCGACCGAATTCAAGCCACTGACAATACCCCCATCTGCGGGCTTTTGTCACCCTTGTAAAACCGGGCGCATTATAGGGCTCAAACGGGACATTTCCAGTCATGCCTTCTTCTATCCGACAGGCGTCACGGTGCCAACGCATTGCCCCATTTCAGGTCATGGCATTGCTCGAGCGGGCCCAGCAAATGCAGGCGGCCGGTCGCGATGTGATTCACCTGGAAGTGGGGGAGCCGGATTTCCCCACACCGGCCCCGGTGATGGCGGCAGCCCGTCGCGCCCTCGATGCCGGTCACACCCGCTACAGTCCCGCTGCCGGTTTGCCGGCACTGCGCGAGGCCGTGGCCGGCTGGTATCAGGCCCGGTTCCAGGTGACGGTGTCGCCCGAACAGGTGGTGATGACACCCGGGGCGTCCGGGGCCCTGCAGCTGGCCATGGCCGCACTGGTGGAACCCGGTGACGGCGTCCTGATGGCGGACCCCGGTTATCCCTGCAATCGTCATTTCCTCGAGCTGGTCGGCGGCCAGGCGCAGCCCCTGCCACTGGATGCGCAGTTGCGGGTTACCGCTGCGGCGCTCGAGCAGCACTGGCAGGCCAACACTGTGGCAGCGCTGCTTGCCTCGCCGGACAATCCCACCGGGACGGTGTTGTCCGGTGAGGAAATGGCGGCCCTTGCCGGGGTGGTCAGTCGCCATGATGGCGTGCTGGTGATGGACGAGATCTACCAGGGGCTGGTGTATGACCAGGTACCTGAAACGGTGCTCTCGGTGACCGACCGGGCGCTGGTGCTCAACAGTTTCAGCAAGTTCTTCGGCATGACCGGCTGGCGGCTGGGCTGGCTGGTGGCGCCGCAGGCGCTGGTGCCGGCGCTGGAGCGCATGGCGCAGAACTTTTTCCTGGCGCCGTCGACGCCGGCACAATACGCCGCGCTGGCGGCGTTCGATGCCGACACCCTGGAAGAACTGGAGGCGCGGCGGCAGGCATTGCAGGCGCGCCGTGACTACCTGCTGGGCGCGTTGCCCGGCCTCGGATTGTCAGTGTGTGGTGATCCGGCCGGCGCTTTCTACATGTACCTGGATGTCTCTGCCATCACCGATGACAGCTTCCGCTTCTGCAACGACCTGCTCGAGCAGCAGGCGCTGGCGATGACGCCGGGCATGGATTTCGGTCCCGCCCATGGCCCGCAGCGCTATGTGCGCATTGCCTACACTGCCACGGTGGAGCGGCTGGAGGAGGCGGTGGCACGGCTCGGCCGGTTCCTGGGTAAGGCCGGATGATTTTTGCGCCGCCCCTGGAGCAGGCCATTTTCCTGCGCCGGTACAAGCGCTTCATGGTGGATGTGGAGCGGGCCGACGGCAGTACAATCACCGTGCACTGCCCCAATACCGGTTCCATGAAGCACTGCACGGCCGAGCGTGCCCCGGTGCTGATCTCCGACAGCGGCAATCCCAAACGCAAGTACCGGCATACCCTTGAGGCGGTGCAGATTCCCCCAGGGCACTGGGTCGGCGTGAATACCATGCGCACCAACGCCCTGGTGGCGGAGGCGATCTCGGAAGGACAGTTCCCGCAGCTGGGTGAGCCTGCCAGCCTGCGGCGCGAAGTCACCTGGGATGACAGCCGCTTTGACCTGGCGCTGCAGACAGCTGCCGGCCAGCCGGTGTTTGTGGAGGTTAAGAACGTCACTCTGGGGCCGGGACCGGACGATGAGGACGACGGCCATATCCGCTTTCCGGATGCGGTGACCGAGCGTGGCCAGAAGCACCTGCGCACGCTGATGGCGGTGGCGGAAAGTGGTGCCCGGGCGGTGCTGTTCTTCTGTGTCCAGCACACCGGCGCCCGCACCGCCGGCCCGGCCGATGACATCGACCCGGTGTACGGCCGGCTGCTGCGTGAAGCCGCGCAGAAAGGGGTGGAGATCATGGCCTGGAAAACCGCCATCAGTGCGGAGGCGTTCCGCCTTGACCAAGCGGTGCCGGTGACGCTCTAGGACGTTTGCCTAGGGCCTCGGCAGGGTCAGTGCAGGTGCTTGCAGGGCCGCCATCTGGTTGCGCAGTTCAAGGATGTGCTCTCCCCAGAAACGCTCGCTGCCAAACCACGGGAACGCCTTCGGGAAGGCCGGGTCATCCCAGCGTTGAGCGATCCAGTGACAGAAATGCAGGATGCGCAGGGTTCTCAGTGGTTCGATCAGGTTCAGCTCACGCACCGGAAAGTCCCGGAACTCGTTGTAGCCCTCGGCAATTTCCATCAACTGGCGTTGCTGCTCATGGGCCTCACCGGACAGCAGCATCCAGATGTCCTGCATGGCAGGGGCCATGCGCGCATCATCCAGGTCGACGAAGCTGGGCAGGTCATCGCGCCAGAGTACATTGCCACCGTGGCAGTCGCCGTGGGTGCGGATCAGTGCCTGGGTGCCCGCTTCCTCGAAGCGCCGGGTCAGTGTCGCCAGCAGGTCGCGGGTGAGGGAGGTGTAGGCTTCGCGCAGGGAATCCGGAATCCAGTGCTCGCTGATATGCGCTACGGCGTCGATGCCGAAGCTGGCCAGGTCCAGGGTCGGCCGGTGCTCGAACGGTTTTACCGCACCCACGTTATGCAGCAGGGCCAGGTAACGCCCCATGATCACCAGCGCGTCGGGGTCGTCCAGCGGCGGCGCATGGCCACCGCGGCGCGGGTACACCGAGAAGCGGTAGTCCTCATGGCGCAGCAGTGTCTTGCCGTTGATGGACAGTGGCGCCACCACAGGCAGCTCGTGCGAGACCAGCTCGGCGGCGAAGGCATGTTCTTCCAGAATCTGTGCGTCGCTCCAGCGCTCCGGGCGGTAGAACTTGACGATCACCGGGGTCTGGTCTTCCACGCCCACCTGGTAGACCCGGTTCTCGTAGCTGTTCAGGGCCAGGAAGCGGCCGTCTGTGAGCCAGCCGGCGGCGTCAACGGCATCAAGAATGACATCCGGTGACAGTGCATCAAAGGGGTGGAGGGATTCGCTGCCGGCGTCTGTCACGGCGTGGTGGCCGGCAGTTCACCCAGGTGTATCTGGCCGTCGCGCACGTCCAGCTCCACCGCCTTGAGACATTCGTTGGCGCAGGGGCCGGACAGGCAGTTGCCGGATTCCACCTCGAACAATGCGCCATGGTTGGCGCACATGATGAAGGTGTTGTCCTCGTCCATGAACTGGTCGGGCATGAAGTTGAGCTCGATGCCCAGGTGCGGGCACCAGTTCATGTAGGCATAGAACTGGCCGTCCCGATTGACGATGACCACACCTTCGCCATTGACCTGCACTTCGCAGGCGCCGTCCACGGGTACCTGGTCGGTGGCGCATACCGGCTGCATCAGGCTTTCTCCCCGAGCACGCTGTCGCGGATGCTGGCGTGGGCTTCCGGCGCCAGGCGCGGGCCAAAGTCGCTGACCACCTGCGCGGAGGCGGCGCTGGCCAGGGCGCCTGCCCGGGGGAAACTGTGTCCCTTGCTGAGTGCATACAGGAATGCACCGGCAAACATGTCGCCGGCACCGTTGGTGTCCACGGCCTTGACCGCCACCGGCGCCACCTGGTGGCGCTTGTTGCCGTCCCAGAGCAGCGCTCCCCGTGCGCCCAACGTGACCACGATGGCGCCAGCCACTTCCATCAGCTGCTCGAGCGCATCGTCCAGGCTGTCGGTGCCGGTAAAGGTCAGCGCTTCTTCCTCGTTGCAGAACAGCAGGTCGACACCATCGCCGATCATTTCCACCAGGCCTTCGCGGAAGAATTTCACCATGGCCGGGTCGGACAGGGTCAGGGCTGTCTTGACACCATGCTGCGTGGCCAGCTCACGCAGGCGGATGGCAGCAGAGCGGGCGCTGTCGGATGACACCAGGTAGCCCTCGATGTAGGCATAGCGCGACTGGCGGATGACATCCTCATCCAGTTCGTCCGGTGATACCGTCTCGGAAATGCCCAGGAAGGTATTCATGGTGCGCTCGGCGTCCGGCGTCACCATCACCAGGCACTTGCCGCTGATGCCCGCCGGACGGCTGCCCGCCACATTGGTATCGACGCCGGCAGCAGACAGGTCGTGGACGAAGAAGGCGCCGGTATCATCGTCAGCCACCTTGCAGGCGTAGTAGGCGCTGGCGCCAAAGTAGCAGGCACCCACCACGGTGTTGCAGGCGGAGCCGCCGCTGGCGCGCCGGTGAATCTTGCCGTGGTTGTCCAGGGCTGCCACCAGTTCGTGCTGCCGCTGCTGGTCCACCAGGGTCATCATGCCCTTGTCGATGCTCATCGACTCAAGGAAGGCATCGTCCACTTCGATTTCGGTATCCACCAGGGCATTACCCACGGCGTAGATGTCGTAACGCTTTTCCATATAGAAACCCGGGCCTGTGTCTGAGGGTGAACATTATGGTCATGCGCTGGTCTATTGCCAAACCGGGCGCCCGGGAACAGTGCCCGGACCGTTGCGACGGCTGCGTGAACCACAGCGCGCCGGCGCCCGCCCACGACAAAAGCTGATAGACTGCGCGCCATGCCTGCCAGAAAGAAATCATCCGCAAAACGCCCCAAACGGGCGCCGAAGAAGGCCGCGTTGCGCCAACCGCCGGTGCGACGCTGGTGGAGCTGGCGTTTTATTGGCCAGCTGTCGCTGGTGTTGCTGGTGGTCGCCGGTGTGGCCACCGCTTTCCTCGATGCCTGGGTACAGAAGCGTTTCGACAGTCACCAGTGGCAACTGCCGGCGCGCGTCTATGCCCGGCCGGTGGAGCTGTACCAGGGCCGTCAGCTGTCCCGTGACCACCTGACCCGGTTGCTTGGCCTGATGCGGTATCGCCAGGATGGTCGTGCCGCCGCACCGGGCAGCTATGCCCTGCAGTCCAGCCGGCTGTTGCTGCATACCCGTGGATTCAGTGACAGTGACGGCGGTGAGCCGGCCCGTTTGCTGTCCCTGGAATTGCGTGACAACCGCCTGCAAAGCGTGGTCGACAGTCGTCAGCCGGATAAGCAGATCGTTGCCCGGCTGGAACCGGTACAGATTGGCAGCATTCATCCCCGGCATCATGAGGATCGCGTGCTGGTACGCCTCGACGACGTACCGCCGCTGTTCATCGGCATGCTGCTGGCCACGGAAGACCGGGCGTTCCATGAACATCACGGCATTTCCCTGCGCGGGCTTGCCCGGGCGATGATGGCCAACCTCAAGGCCGGCCGCCTGCAGCAGGGTGGCTCCACCCTGACACAGCAACTGGTAAAGAATTTCTGGCTCACCCGGGAGCGCACGCTGGCGCGCAAGCTGGTGGAAATCCCCATGGCCCTGCTGCTGGAGCTGCATTACAGCAAGGAGGACATTCTCGAGGCGTACCTCAATGAGGTGTACCTGGGGCAGAACGGTGCCCGGGCCATTCATGGTGTCGGGCTGGCGGCGCGCTTTTATTTCGGCCGGCCGCTGGAAGAGCTGCAGCCGCACCAGATGGCCATGCTGGTGGGTCTGCTCAAGGGGCCCAGCTACTATGATCCGCGCCGGCATACCGAACGCGCCCTGAAGCGCCGCGACACGGTGCTGTTTGCCGCCTATGAGCAGGGCCTGCTTGATGGTGCGGCCATGGCTGCCGCGCGCGGGCGCAGTCTGGATGTGGTTCCGCGCGGCAGTGCCGCCCTGTACGCGTTCCCGGCGTTTGTGGATCTGGTGCGGCGACAATTGGCCCGCGATTATCCGGAAGAGGTGCTGTCCAGTGAGGGCCTGCAGATTCACTCCACCCTCGATGTGCTCAGCCAGTATGCGGCAGAGGCGGCGCTGGCGCGGCACCTGAAAAACCGTGACAGCCTCAACGGTGCAGTGGTGGTGACGGCGCCCCACCAGGGCGATGTGCTGGCGCTGGTGGGTGATCGCCAGGCGCGCCGCGCGGGTTTCAACCGCGCGCTGGATGCGGTTCGGCCGATCGGTTCCCTGGCCAAGCCGGCGGTGGTGCTGGCGGCGCTGGAATCCGGCCGCACGCTGGCCACGCGTGTGGTGGACGGCGCGGTGGAAGTGCGCATGGAAGACGGCCAGGTGTGGCGGCCGCAGAACTACGACGGTGAATCACGCGGCAGCATGCCGCTGGTGGATGCGCTGGCCATGTCGCGTAACCAGGCCATCGCCCGGGTGGGCCTGGATGTGGGGCTGGCATCGGTGCTTGAGGCGTTGCAACGCCTCGGTGTTCAGCGGGACATCCCGCCGTACCCCAGTGTCATGCTGGGCAGTCTGGCGTTGAGCCCGTTTGAAGTGGCGGTCATGTACCAGACCCTGGCCACCGGCGGTTTCCGCACTCCCCTGCGGGCGATCACCGATATCCTCGACAAGGACGGTCAGCCTCTGGGCCGTTATCCGGTCAACCCGGAGCAGGTGGTGGATGAGGCGGAAGGGTTCCTGATGCAGTGGTCCCTGCGCCAGGTGGTCCTGCGTGGCACCGGGCAATCTGCCCTGCGCCAGTTGCCGGCGGACATGGTGGTGGCTGGCAAGACCGGCACCAGTGACGGCAACCGTGATGCCTGGTTCGCCGGTTTCAGTGGCGATCGCCTGGCCGTGGTCTGGCTGGGTGCGGATGACAACAGTGAAACCCGCGTCTCCGGCGCCTCGGGTCCGCTGCCCATCTGGACCGACCTGATGGCGGAGCTGTCACGCCGGCCGCTGGTGCTGGCACCGCCCGCCGGTGTCTCCATGACCTGGCTCGATGCGGATGGCAAACGCCTCAGCGGCAAGGGCTGTGATGGCGCCCGCGAGTACCCCGTCCGTGACGCCTACCGGCCTCGGGAACGCAGTAGCTGTGGTACCGTTGATGCCATGCAGCAGGGAGTGTTCAAGTGGTTTCGCGGATTGTTCGACTGACACTGGTGGTGGCCTGGCTGGCGGCGTGCAGCAGCGCACCGGTGGTACAGGCGCCGGTGGATGTGCCTGCCGGTGATCCGCTGCTGGGCTCGCCGTCGGAGAGCCTCTGGCGCCAGGCCGTGGTGGCCCGTGAGCAGGGCGAGCTGGCGGCCGCGGGCCGGTTGCTCGAACGTGCCGTTACGCTGGTGCCTGATTCTTCCTGGCTGTATCGCGAGCTGGCTGAGCTGCGTCTGCGTGAGGACCAGCCCCGTGCTGCCGAAGGCCTGGCTCGCAAGGCGCTGCGCTTTGCCCCGCCCACCGGCGCCTACCGCGCCGCCCTGTGGCAGCTGGTGGCGACTGCGTGTGCACGCAGCGACGACCCGGATTGCGTTGCACTGGCCCGCCGTGAAGCCCGGGTGGCCCAGAAAGGAGCGCGCCAGTGAAAGGCATTTTCATCATCCTGCTGGCATTCGCGGTGTGCCCACCTTCCTGATCGGCGGCAGCGACGTCATCAAGGGCTACAACGCCGCCACCTTGCGCGAAAAGTTGCTCTAGCGCACCGTGTTACAGGCGCGCAAACGCGGCCCGTGCCGCATCCACCGTACTGTCGATATCCGCCTCTGTATGGGTGATGGAGACGAACCCGGCTTCGAACGCGCTGGGGGCGAGGTAGACGCCGGCGTCCAGCATCAGGTGGTAGAACTGGCGGAAGCGCTCCTGGTCACAGGCAGCGGACTGGGCGAAGCGCGTGACCTGGGTCTGGTCGGTGAAAAAGAACCCGAACATGCCGCCGGCGTGGTTGGTGGTAAAGGCAATGCCGTTGGCATGGGCGGCGTCAGTGAGGCCGCGAACCAGGCGCTCCGTGCGCGCGGCCAGCGTCTCGAATACGCCCGCCGTGCTGATCTTCTCCAGCGTCTTCAGGCCGGCCGCCATGGCCACCGGGTTACCGGACAGCGTGCCGGCCTGGTACACCGGCCCCAGCGGTGCCAGGTGCGCCATGATTTCCTTCTTGCCACCGAAGGCGCCCACCGGCATACCACCGCCAATCACCTTGCCCAGTGTGGTCAGGTCCGGGGTCACTTCATACAGCGCCTGGGCGCCACCCAAGGCCACCCGGAAGCCGGTCATCACTTCGTCGAAGATCAGCACGGCACCGTGTTCATCGCAGCACTTGCGCAGCGCCTCGAGGAAGCCAGGCACCGGTGGAATGCAGTTCATGTTGCCGGCCACCGGCTCGACGATGATGCAGGCAATCTGCTCACCCATCTGCGCAAATACTTCCTCCACCTGGGCGGCGTTGTTGTACTCCAGCGTCAGGGTGTGCTCGGCCACGCTGGCCGGGACGCCCGGTGAATTGGGCACGCCCAGGGTCAGGGCGCCGGAGCCGGCCTTGACCAGCAGGCTGTCGGCGTGGCCGTGGTAACAGCCCTCGAACTTGATGATCTTGTCGCGCCCGGTAAAGCCCCGGGCCAGGCGGATGGCACTCATTGTGGCTTCGGTGCCGGAGCTGACCATGCGCACCTGGTCCATGGACGGCACCAGCTCGCAGACCTTGTCGGCCATGTCGATTTCGATGGCAGTGGGTGCGCCAAAGCTGAGGCCATCCTGGATCGCTTTCTCCACGGCGGCGATGACATCCGGGTCGCAGTGACCCAGGATCAGCGGGCCCCAGGAGCCGACATAATCGAGGTAGCGGTTGTCGTCCTCATCGAACAGGAACGGGCCCTCGCCACGGTGGAAGAAGACCGGGTCACCGCCGACACCCTTGAACGCGCGCACCGGCGAGTTGACGCCGCCGGGAATGCGTTGCTGGGCCTTACGGAACAATTGACTGGAATGCTTGCGGCTCATGGATCCTCCGGGAAAAGTCGGGCAAAGCGCCGCGCCGTGGCTTCAATATCGTCACTGGCAAACAGTGCGTGGATAACGGCCAGGGCGGACGCGCCGGCGCGAATCAGTTGCCGCGCATTATCCGGCGTGATGCCACCGATTGCCACCTTCGGAACCGGCAGGTCATGGCCCAGCACGCTGGCCGGCGCCGACGGCGCCTGCGGCTTGGTGTGCGAGGGGAAAAAACGGCCGAAGGCCACATAGCTGGCGCCGGCGGCCACTGCCGCCTGTGCCAGAGCCGGGTCAGCGTGGCAGGTGACTCCGATGATGGCGTCCGCTCCCAGCTGTGCGCGGGCCTGGCGGACATCGCCGTCAGACTGGCCCAGATGGACGCCATGGGCGCCGGCGTCCATGGCCAGCGCCACGTCATCGTTGACCAGCAGCCTTGCCCCGTGCGCCTCGCAAAGCCGGCGCAGGGCAGTGGCACGTTGCAGCCGCCGGGACGCGCTGGCGGGCTTGTCCCGGTACTGCACCAGCCGTGCGCCGCCGGCCAGCGCGGCCGCCACGGCTGTTTCCAGCCGCCCGTCCGCGAGCAGTGACGGGTCGGTGATGGCATACAGGCCGCGCACCGGATGGTCAGCCATTGCGCAGCGGCACCAGCTGGCCGCGCCCGGGCTGCCAGGCCTGTTCCAGCGCCTTTGCTACCCAGGCCTGGGCATGGTCCACCGCCTGCTCGAGGCTGTCACCAAATGCCAGGCGTGCCGCGCAGGCGCTTGCCAGGGTGCAGCCGGAGCCATGAAAACTGCCGGGCAGGCGCGCGGTTTCCCAGCGTCGGGTACCCGAGCGCATGAACAGGTGGTTGTGCACCGAGGGTGTGTTGTCGTGGGTGCCGGTCACCAGCACTGACAGGGCGCCGGCGTCCAGCAGTGCCTCGCCACAGGCATCGATGGTCTCGGCGCCGGCCAGTGCCTGCGCTTCCGGCAGGTTGGGCGTGACCAGGGCGGCTTTGGGGAACAGCTGCTGCAACAGTGCCCGGGGCACTGTGTCCTCGCCCAGGCTGCCGCCGGCTTCGGCGGCGAGCACCGGGTCCAGTACCACCGGCACGCCGGGCAGGCGGTCAAGCAGGCGGGCCACCATGTCGATGATGGCAGCACTGCCGGTCATGCCGATCTTCACCGCAGCGAAGGACAGGTCATCCAGCAGCGCATCCGCCTGTTGTTCCAGCAGGGTGGTATCAGTGAGCTGGAAGCCGGTGACGTTGATGCTGTTCTGGACTGTCAGGCCGGTGATAAGGGTGCAGGGATGGGCGCCCATGGCATGCACGGCTTCGATGTCGGCATGGATGCCGGCACCGCCGGATGGATCGTGGCCGGCGATGACCAGCACGTTCGGGCGCGTGGGCGTATTGCTGTCGGGCACGGGAACCTCCGTGATGTCAGTGGCGGCGTTCAGAAAGGACGCACGATTACCAGGATGACAATGGCGACCAGGAACAGCACCGGTACTTCATTGAACCAGCGATAGAACACATGGCTGCGGGTGTTGGCGTCGTTGGCGAACTTCTTCATGAATGCCAGGCACATGTGGTGGTAGCCAATCAGCAAAACCACCAGGAACAGCTTGGCATGCATCCAGCCGGCCTGCTGGTAGAGCACCGACCACTTGTCCACCAGCATCCACAGGCCCAGCACCAGGGTGACGATCATCGACGGTGTCATGATGCCCCGGTAGAGCTTGCGCTCCATCACCTTGAAGCGCTCGCGGCTGATGCTGTCTTCGGCCATGGCGTGGTAGACGAACAGGCGCGGCAGGTAGAACAGGGCCGCAAACCAGGTGATCACCGCAATCAGGTGGAACGCCTTGACCCAGGCAAAGGTGGTACCGTCCATTCAATGCTCCTTTGTGCAGGCGCCAATCATAGCAAGGCCGGGGGTGAAACCGCAGTGCAGGCGGTGACTACCCGTCCTGCCCTTCGGAAGCGTGCCGGCATGCGCTATACTGTGGCTTCTGGCGCACCGTTCGCGTGTGCCGGTGTTTCAATCAGGTCGCTCCTGTGCGGCCCTTTCATCCGGCCGGAGCCGCTGTGCAGAAACCGCCACGCACCACGCGCCTGTTGCGCTACTACCTGTTCCGTACCCGGCGCCTGAGCAGGCGCCAGCTGGGCACGCTGAACGACTGGAAACTGCGTGCGGTGTTCTGGGTGGGTGCGATTCTGGTTGGTGTGGTGGTGCAGCTGTTCGCCTGGGCCGCTGACTTCTCCGCCCACCAGTTCGATCTGCTGCGCGAGTGGAATGTCTACGCGCCATTGGTGGTGACGCCGCTGGGCCTGGTGATGATTGTCTGGCTGATGAACCACTCCAGCCCGGCGGCGCGCGGCTCCGGTATCCCCCAGGTGCTGGTGGTGCTGAAACAGCGCTACAAGTGGTTGCGGCCCACCTTCCTGTCGATCCGTGTGGTGCTGGCCAAATTTGCCCTGACCTGTTTCGGCCTCATGTGCGGTGGCTCGCTGGGCCGGGAGGGCCCGAGCGTGCATATCGGTGCGGCGCTGATGCACCAGGTGGGCCGCTGGGGGCGACTGGAGGACAAGTACGTCGACAACGCCCTGATTGTCGCCGGCGGCGCAGCGGGTGTGTCGGCGGCGTTCAATGCTCCGCTGGCCGGGGTGGTGTTTGCCATTGAGGAGCTGTCGCAGTCGTTCGAGCAGCGCACCACCGGTACCCTGATCGTGGCCATTATCCTCTCCGGTGTGGTGGTGCTGGCGATGGCCGGTCACTACAGTTTCTTCGGCCAGCCGGAGCCGCAGTTGATCCTGATTGATTACTGGCTGCAGATCATCGCCACAGCGGTGCTGTGCGGCTTGCTGGGCGGCCTGTTCGTATGGCTGTTGATGCGCGGCAGTCTGATGCTGGCGCCGCAGGTGCGCAAGCATCCCTACCGGGTGGCGCTGGCCTGCGGCCTGCTGGTGGCCCTGATCGGGTTTCTCTCTGGTGGTATCACCTTTGGCTCCGGGTATGACGAGGCCCGCGCGCTGATCGAGCAGAAGGACGAACCGGGCCTGCTGTTTCCGCTGGCCAAGATGGCAAGTACGTTGCTGACCTACTTCACCGGCGTGCCCGGCGGCCTGTTTTCGCCCAGCCTGGCCACCGGTGCCGGGATTGGTGCCTTCATGGGCCACCTGTTCCAGGATACCTCCGTGGTGGGCGTCACCCTGGTGGGCATGGCGGCGTTCCTGGCCGGTGTCACCCAGCGGCCGATCACGGCCTTTGTCATTGTCATGGAGCTCACCGGTAACCACCATGAGATGCTGCTGTCGCTGATGGCGGCGGCATTCATCGCCACCGCGGTGGCCAAGCTGGTGCACCCGACACCGGTGTTCGATTCGCTGGCCCATGCCCTTGCAGAAGGGCGCGCACTGCCGGTGGAAGGTGCGGAAACAGCGGCCCCGAAAGGACAGAAGAAGACCGCCGAGGCGGGCTAGTCGCCGCGGTTTTCATTGCAGCTGCCCGACGGGCTTTCTATCATGGCCCGCTTTCAGGGCGGTTTTTACCCGAGGAGAGTCACATGTCACAGGCACCCGACAAGCTTCGTGTCGGTATCGTCGGCGGTACCGGTTATACCGGCGCTGAACTGCTGCGCTTCCTGGTGGGCCATCCCCACGCTGAAGTCGTGGCTATCACCTCGCGCAGCGAGGAAGGTGTTGCCGTGTCTGACATGTACCCGAACCTGCGCGGTCACCTGGAGTTGCATTTCACGACGCCGGATGTCGACCGTCTGGCCGCCTGTGATGTGGTGTTCTTTGCCACCCCCCACAACGTGGCCATGCGCATGATGCCGGCGTTGCTGGCGGCCGGCGCCCGGGTGATCGACCTGTCGGCGGATTTTCGCCTGCGTGATGCCGATATCTGGAGCCAGTGGTACGGCGAGCCCCATGTGGCACCAGAGCTGCTCCGGGAAGCCGTCTACGGATTGCCGGAAATGAACCGCGATGCCATCCGTGATGCGCGGCTGGTGGCGTGCCCCGGTTGTTACCCCACGGCGATCCAGCTCGGTTACCTGCCGCTGCTGGAAAGTGGCTGGGTGGAGACGTCCGGCCTGATTGCCAGCTGTGCTTCCGGTGTCAGTGGTGCCGGTCGCCAGGCCAAGGTGCCCATGCTGCTGGCGGAAGCGTCCGGCAGCTTCAAGGCCTACGGCGCCTCCGGGCACCGTCACCTGCCCGAGATTCGCCAGTCCCTGGGCGACATTGCCGGCACCGATGTGGGCGTGACATTTGTGCCGCACCTGCTGCCCATGGTGCGTGGCATTCATGCCACGCTGTACAGCACCGTCAAGGCAGATGCCCCGGCCCTGGATGCCATGCAGGCCGCACTGGAGAAACGCTACGAGGCAGAGCCCTTTGTCGACGTGATGCCGGCCGGCTCGCATCCGGAGACCCGTTTCGTCAAAGGCGCAAATATGTGTCGCATTGCACTGCACAGGCCCGAGGATGGCGATACGCTCATCGTGCTTTCGGTGATCGACAACCTGGCCAAGGGGGCGGCCGGGCAGGCCATCCAGAACATGAATATCATGTTTGGCTTTTCCGAGACGGCCGGCCTGGAAGCGGCCGCCCTGCTGCCGTGATGGCATCACCCTGGACATGAACCGGTAAAACAGATGGCCACAAAACGCAGAAAGTCCTCCCTGGAGGAAATGGCACTGGAGCCGGTTAACCTGCGCAAGCGCCGCCGGACCCGCGTCTATGTCACGTTGTTTGTGCTGCTCGGCCTGGTAGGCGCGTTCATTGGCGGGCACCTGTTTTCCATGCATCGCCAGACCAGCAATGTGGTGGAGCAGGAAAGCCTGCGCGCCAGCGTGGTGGAACTGGAGCGCGAACTGAAAATGGCGCGCGAGGAACTGGCGCTGCACCGGACCGGTACCGAAGTGGCGCAGCAGGCGCAGGAGAAGGTCCGCGCAGAGATCAAGGACCTGCGTGGCCAGATTGCGGAACTTGAAGAGGCGGTGGCGTTCTACAAGAACGTCATGTCGCCCGGCGCCGGAGACGAGGGCCTGCGTATCGAACGGCTCGATCTTGGCACCACGGCTGAGCCGGGCGTATATACCTACCGGCTGGTGCTGACCCAGGTCGGTGACAACCGGCGCTACCTGCGCGGTGGTGTCAGCCTGACACTGTCCGGGCGCCAGGGAGAAGAGATGGTGACGCTCAATGCCAGCGAGCTGCTGGCCCAGGGTAGTGAGACCAGTTTCCGTTTTCGCTATTTCCAGGAGCTCACCGGGCGCCTGTCATTACCGTTTGACGTGGTGCCCGAACAGGTCACTATAGAAGCGACCAGCACGTCTGGGCGACAGCAGACGTCGGAACGTAATTTTATCTGGCAGTTACAGGAGAGAGGCAGTGCTTGGGCGGGATAAAAAAGAGAAGCAGAACTACGCGGACCACACCCTGATTGCACCGAGCGCGGAGATCAAGGGCGACATCGCCTTCTCCGGCGGCCTGCATGTGCTGGGTACCGTGGAGGGCAATATTTCGGTGGCCAACGGCGACGGCCGCCTGACCATTGGTGAAAGCGGTTGCGTCAAAGGCGAGATCCGGGTCAACAAGGTGGTGGTCAACGGCCGTGTGGAAGGCGATGTCCACGCCACCGAGCACCTGGAGCTGGCCGAGAAGGCGGTGGTGGAAGGCAATGTCTACTACACCCTGATCGAGATGATCATGGGGGCCCGTGTCAACGGCAAGCTGGTGCGCCAGGATGAACAGCGCCATCTGCCGGCCCCGAAAGACAAGGACGACGCCGGCGAGGGCAAGAAATAGCCGACGCCTTAAACTTGACTGTTTTAGTCAGGTATTACAGACTTGTCGTCCCTGAACCCGGTTTTATGCGGAACGTACATTGTCTGATTCCATCATCTCCATGACCGACAGCGCTGCCACCAAGGTGCGGGCCCTGCGTGACGAAGAAGGCAACCCGTCGCTGAAACTGCGCCTGTACATCACGGGTGGCGGCTGCTCCGGTTTCTCCTACGGTTTTACCTTCGATGAAGCGGTGAAAGACGATGACACCGTGATCGAGAACGGTGACGTGTCGCTGCTGGTGGATCCGATGAGCATCCAGTACCTGGCCGGATCCCAGGTGGACTACGAGCAGGGGCTGATGGGTTCCCGTTTTGTAGTCAACAATCCCAACGCCACCACGACCTGTGGTTGCGGCTCGTCCTTCTCGGTCTGACCAACACGACTGAGATCACCCTGCCTGATGCAAACTGAGTGGCCGGCTCGCCCATGAGCCAGCATGGCGGTCTTTTCTGCATTGTCACTTTTGCGCGGCCATTGCATGCTTGGGCCTTTGCATGAACCAGGTGGGCAGGGACACAGCATGAGCAACAAGTTACCGCGCGACCGCGACAACGATTATTCCGAGGACATGGCCGGCAAGCGGCGTGCTTTCATCACCGGAGCCACCGGTGTTGCCCTGGAACATGTTGGCCACTACTCCGTCGATCCCGCAGTGTTACCCGGCAATATCGAGAACTTCTCAGGTGTGGTGCAAGTGCCCCTGGGCTTCGCCGGGCCATTGCGCGTCAACGGCGAGCACATCGATGGCGAGGTGTTTGTGCCCATGGCCACCAGCGAGGGCACCCTGGTGGCCAGCTACAACCGCGGCATGCGCCTGACCCGCGAGGCCGGCGGCATTACCACGACGGTCATTGATGATGCCATGCAGCGGGCACCCATCTTCGTGTTCGAGAATGCCCGCTATGCCCGTGATTTCGGCGAGTGGGTCAGCGCCCATATGGCAGACATTCGTGCCGTTGCCGAAGAGACCACCCGCAGTGGCAAGTTGAGGGACATTGAGCAGTATGCCCAGGGCAAGATGCGCTGGCTGCGCTTCAACTACACCACCGGGGATGCGGCCGGGCAGAACATGGTCAGCAAGGCCACCCGCCATGCCTGTCAGTGGATACTTGCGCAGCAGCCGCCCGGACTGGCCCATCATTCACTGGCGGCGAACTTCGACACCGACAAGAAGCATTCCACGGTGAACAGCCTGCGCACGCGAGGAAAACGGGTGGTGGCTGAGGTTACGCTGCCACAGGCACTGATCCGTGACGTCATGCACACCGACGCACAGACGCTGCATTACCAGCGTCAGCTGTCCAACATGGGCGCAATGATGGCCAATTCGGTAAACAACGGTTCCCATTTTGCCAATGGCATTACCGCCGTTTTCATCGCCTGCGGCCAGGACGTGGCCAACGTGGCCGAGTCGGCGTCAGGCTTTGTTCATGGCGAAGTGCTGGATAACGGTGATTATTATTTTTCCATCACCATCCCGTCCCTGATCGTGGCCAGTTACGGCGGTGGCACAGGGCTGCCCAGCCAGCGTGAATGCCTTGAGGTGATGGGCTGCTACGGCACCGGCAAGGTCAAGCGGCTGGCCGAGATCATTGCCGCCGTGGTGCTCTGTGGTGAACTGTCCCTGAGCGCGGCCATTGTTTCGGACCAGTGGGTATCCAGCCATGACCAGTACGGCCGCAATCGGCCCTGAGAAAAATTGCCCCCTTCGCCGGCGCAAGAGCCACGTACGCTGGAGCAGTGCTGAGACTGCGGGGTTGCAGGGGGCGGTGTAACAGGATTGTCACCGCACTGTCATGATGGCGTTGCACGGCGGCGCCACCATGGCGGCCATGGAAAAACGTATAACAGACCTGCACACATTCGAAAAACTCACCGGGTATGACACCCGCTTCATGGTCTGGCTGCTTAACCGGCCGTCCGCCAGCCAGACTGCCCGCATCGCCCGACAGGTATCACGCCTGGGTGATGGCCCCCTCTACGCCGTGTTGGCCCTGCTGCTGTGGCTGTCTGGCGACAGCGGTGCCCGGCATCTGGTGCTCGCCATGGTGCTGGGCTTCCTCATGGAGCTGCCGCTGTACCTGTTACTCAAGCGGACTATCCAGCGGCCACGGCCGGCGGATGCCCAGGCTGCGCTGAATGCCTTCATCAAGCCGTCGGACCGGTTCAGTTTCCCCTCCGGGCACACGGCTGCCGCGTTCATGGTGGCGGTGCTGGTGTCGGCCTGGTATCCCGCCATGGCGCCACTGGTGTTCAGTGTGGCGCTGGCCATTGGTGCCTCCCGGGTGTTGCTCGGTGTGCACTATCCTTCCGACATCGGTGCCGGCGCCGTGCTCGGCAGCAGCTGTGCCCTGCTGGCGCTGATGCTTCAGTCGTTGCCCGCCTGACATTCCCTTCTGCGTCACGCTCTCCATCTGGTCATTGTGTTCGCCCCGTTCTGTACACAGACTGACGGTTACTGATTGACATGTATTGATCCGGGAGAAACACCATGCGCGCCCTGCAAGTGGAGCAATTCGACGACCCGTCGGCACTGAGAGTATCGGACGTACCTGAGCGTGAGCCGGGTGGTAGTGAGATCAAGCTGGCCATGAAAGGCGTTGGCATCGGTTACTTTGATGGCTTGCTGGTGAAGGGTGAGTACCAGATCAAACCGCCGTTGCCGTTTGTGCCAGGCAGCGCCATTGCCGGTGTCGTGGAAAGCGTGGGCGACAAGGTCACACACCTCAAGCCGGGTGATCATGTGGCAGCGTTCGCCATGCTGGGCGGGTTGGCGGAGAAAGTCACACTGCCAGGCAACAGCTGTTTCAAGTTGCCTGAGAGCCTGCCGCTGGAACATGCGGCCAATTTTTTCATTGCCTATGCCACCGGCCTGTATGGCCTGCGCGAATGCGGCCGGCTGAAGGCGGGCGAGACGGTGTTGGTGCTGGGCGCATCCGGCACCACCGGGTCCACCGCCATCGAAGTGGCCAAGGCCATGGGCGCGAAGGTGATTGCCTGTGCGTCCACCGAAGAAAAGCGCCAGCGCTGCATTGATGCCGGGGCGGACGCTGTCGTTGATTACACCGATCCGGACTGGCGCAAGGCGGTAAAGGCCGAAGCGCCCATGGGTGTCAATGTGGTCTACGACCCGGTGGGCGGTGACCTGTCCGAACCGGCGTTGCGGTTGCTGGCCCCGGGCGGACGTCATCTGGTGGTGGGCTTTGTCACCGGTATTGCCCGCATTCCCCTGAACCTGCCGTTGCTGAAGCAATGCGAGATCATAGGCGTGAACTGGGGCGGGGCGGTGATGAGCAACCCGGCTGTGGTGCCGCCGGTGATTGAACAGTTGGTCAGCTGGGCCGAAGCCGGGGCGCTGAAGACGGCGCCCGATCATGTCTACACCCTGGAGCAGGCCGGTGAGGCGTTTGCGGCGCTGTTTGAGCGACGCTCCAGCGGCAAAATTGTCATTACCCCATGACGCCCGGCGGGTAGCCCGGGCCGGCAGGGCAAATCAGGGTGCGCCAGTGCCGGACGGCGTGCGGTCAAGGCCGGTGCCATACACCCAGCTTTTCACCGCCGGTGCATCCGTCGGCCGTCCCGGGCCAAAAAGGTCCAGGTAGGGGTAGTAGTGGTTCTGGTATTGCGGCTGCTTGACGATGCGGCGCATTTTTTCCAGCGAAAAATACGGGATATCACTGAGCGCGAAGTTGACGATCCACTGTGGCAGGTAGCCGCCCAGGTCGGAGCTGACTTCAAATATCGCTTCCACCTTGCCGGGTGCCAGACGCCGGAAACTGAAGGTGCCATGGAATTCCGGCAGTCGCACATAGCCATCCACCGGTGGGGTCAGGCCGGTATCTCCCTCGAGTACCGCGGTCACCGACTCGTTGCCGATTTCGACGACGTGCTCCAGCTTGCTGTTGAGCACGACTTCGCGGTCGGACAGGGGCCAGGGCAGCTTGATGGTAAAGCGCAGGTCACGGTCCAGCGGTGAGCGCTCACCCAGCAGCTCGGCCTCGTCGATCATGTGAAGCCAGCGCGGGAACGCCTCAATGTCGTTGTACAGTGCCAGCATGGCGTACTCATCGGGGAGTTCCATGGTGGTGACGCCACGGAAGGTCTTCAGTCTCGCCTGCGGATCAGCGCCGATGTAAACCTTGATGTCGCGCCGGTCGGTGATCAGCTTCCATTCTGGCGGCTGGGCCAGCAGGCTGCCGGGCAGCCATGCCAGCAGTACCACTAGCAGGGTGGTCAGGCGTGTATGCACAACGTTCTCTCCATGTTTCGCCCGGTTTTCAGGCCGGGTTGCTGCGCTTTATCTCGCGGATGGCTTCCAGGGCCAGCGTCAGCTGGTGGGCCTCGTTATCCGGCAAGGCCACGTTCGCCAGCACGAACGCGACGGTCTTTTCCACGTTGGTCATGCGTGGTCGGCCCGGAAGCGTGTCAGTGCGCAGGTACTTGTCCAGCGTCCGGGTTTTCAGGGTGCCGTTATCATTTGTGACCCGCCACTGCCGGCTTTGTTCAGCCAGTGACAGCTTGCCACCCTCGCCGTGGGATTCCCACGCCGCCAGTGCATCGCTCATCACTGCGACGATACTGTCACGCATGGGCAGGGCCAGGTAGGGATTCTCCGGCGTGTCGGGCGTCAACGGCGATACGCTGATGGCAGCCGCCACCGGGGTGTCAGTATCCGTGCGAGCCGGCACCAGGAACTGGCTGGCGACAAAAACCAGGGCGCCGATGTGCAGCATGTTGATGCTGTCCATGACGTTGTTGGTATAGAAGATATCGTTGAGGCCGGCCAGCAGTTGCAGGAACACGCCAGCGAACAGCAGCCAGGCGCGCGGTTGCTGGCTGGCCAGTTTGGCAAAGCAGAAGCCCAGCATCAGCACGGCGTAGAACAGCCCCAGCAGCTGGAATACCGGTGGCGTGCGACTGAACACGGCGGCGTCGGTGATCAGTACCACCAGGATCAGGGTGCCGCACACGGTGGTGGTGACCTGGTGGAGGAGTGCCGGGAAGTAATGGCGGAAACGTTCGCCCAGATAGAACGCCAGGCAGGGCAGGGTGCAATACAGCACCATGTGCTCAATGCGTTGCTGCCATTGCCAGTCATAGATCTGGAAGACATGGAAGAACACCCGCTCCTCCACCGTGACCGCACGCAGGGCCATGAAAAAGGCATAGCAGGCCAGCCAGATCCAGGCGCGTTGCTGGCGCTTGTAGCCGGTGACCAATGCCAGCACCCCGGCTGCGGCGAGCAGGAAACCGAGCAGGATGTCGCGCCAGATGGGCAGGCTGTGCAGGCTGACATGGGCACTGGCGGGTGCGATATACAGGGGCTCCCAGACGCCGCCGGCACGATGCCGGTAGTTGGCCAGGTGCATCACCAGCAGGGCCTCGCTGTTGGGTGCGTCGAAACGGATGTACCGGGTTGTCGCTTCCGAACTGCGCGCCTGGCCGGGGCTTTCCATGTCCGGGTTAACCACCTTGGGCTTGCCATTGATCCACAGTCGGTAGTCGTTGGTGAGCGTCGGGATCTTGATCATGTACTCGCCCGGTGCCGGCAGCAGTACTCGCAGCAGCAGGGTGCCATGGCCGGTGCGGGGCAGGGGCACGCCCTGGTTCAGGTGATCGTTCCAGACGCCGGGCAGGTACAGGAAGGTGGGCGCAATCAGGGTGGTTTCTGCAGAGACGTCATCGGGGTTGAGGTAGTCATCCCAGAAGAATCCCCATTCGCCGGCCAGCATCATCCGCGACTGTCGTTCAGGGGACCAGTCACGCAGGTCCTGTATGCCTTCCACGGCGCGCATGGGTTGCTGCAGGAAGGCCGTGTTGATGGCCATCACCAGGCCCACCATCACTGCCAGGACCAGCACCGGCATGATCACCCGGAGCATCATCAGACGCGGGTCGATATTGAGCTGCAACTGCATCAGTGCCCGGCCCCAATATTCTTATAAGTTACTGAGTTAATTTGTCTTTTCCTTGTTTTTCCCGGTTTTTCCTTCGCCCGGTGCAGGTTGCTGCCTAGCATGCCTGTGCTCAGGACACGGGCTCGGGAAAGGCGGCGGAGCGGCCCTGGTGTACGCCCGCGCGCCGCAAAACAACAATCAGGAGAACGAAGCATGCAGCAGCCACACGGTTTACTCAATCGATTGGCGCCCCTGAATCTGCTTTTCAGGGGCGCCATTATCCTGCTGGCCAGCCTGGCCCTGGCGCCGTCAGTCGTGCGCGCCAGCCTGGCCGATGGTCAGCCCTATGCGGTCAGCGTCGACAGTCGCGGCTTTGTCATCGACGGCGAGTACCGCATCCTGCGCGGTGGCTCCCTGCAGTGGTTCCGGTTGCCCCAGGCGGCCTGGCGTGATCGCCTCAAGCGCTTCAGGGCGGCGGGGTTCAACACCATCGATCTGTACGTGCCATGGAACGTGATCGAGCCGGAAGAGGGCGTATTCAATTTCAGCGACCCGAACCTGCCGCTGTTTCTTGACCTGGCCCGGCAGGAGGGCCTGTTCGTCTACTTCCGTCCGGGCCCTTACATCACCAACGAGATGGATGGCGGTGGCGTGCCCGGCTGGCTGATGGACCGGACCACCAAGAAGAGCCGTGCTGCCGATGGGCTGGCGAACCTGCGCACGGATGACCCGGATTTCCTTGCCTATGTGGAGCGCTACTTCGGCCGGTTGAATGACGTCATCCGGCCGTTTCTCGCCAGCAACGGCGGGCCGATCATCCTCTATTCGGTGGAGAATGAGTACAACTGGTTCGAGACCTTCCATGAGGTCGACAAGCTGTTCTGGCATGAAGGCGGCCCGGAGCGCGCACTCGGGGCAGTCGTGCCCACCCGTGCTTACCTGTCGGCACTGCGGGATATCGTGACCAATGACGCCATCGACGTGCCCATCACCACCTGTCCCGGTGACGGCAAGACCTCCGGCATGGCTGCCACCCCGGGCATCATCCCCATGCCCAACGTGTACAACGGTCTCGGCGGCGAGATGCCGGAGAAGGTGGCCTATGACCTGCTCAAGGACATGCACGACCCGGCCAACTACGGCGGCGCCTATGCCAACTTCCCCTCCGGTACCACCGAGACGGACCGCGACCCGGCGCGCATCAAGCGCATGATCATGGGCGGCTTCGACGGCACCTTTGCCTTCAACGTGGTGGGCATGCACACCGAGGGTTATCGCAACTCCGTGGTGCTGGCGGTCAATGCCGGCAATTGGCAGCAGACGGTGTTCGACTTTTCCAACATCGACAACATCATCAGCCTGTTCCTGTCACCCACGGTGGGGTATTTCCACAACGTGATCGACTACGACGGCGCCATCAGTCCATCCGGCGGCCATCGCGAGAAGTTCTACACCTTCCGCCGCGACAACCTGTTCTTCGATGCAGTGGAGCCGTACCTGGCACCGGTGTCGCAGGCGACCCGCTCCGGCACAGTGAATGGCGCCGACCCGCGGCTGGTCATCAATTCGCCCAGCCTCGGTGCGGTGGAAGGGAGTGACCGCATTCACTACTGGCTGGATGCCGGCAACGGCACCGCCTTTATCAACCTGGTCAATGCCACTGGCAGCGAGCAGGTGCTGCCTGCCCACAGTATCAACATCGATGGCACCACCTTCCCGCGTTTTTCCAGCCTGACCGCGCCGGTGGAGGGCTACGCCGGCCCGGGGCAGTTCGGTGATACCGATACCACCAGTAGCGCCGTGCTGGCGGTGGGCCTGCCACTGGCCTCTGGCGGGCGGCTGGCGTTCACCTCCAGTGAGCTGCTCACGCTGCGCGATTTCAACGGCGATACCCTGCTGGTGGTCTACGGTGCAGCAGGCTCCACCGGTGAACTGCAACTCGAGCAGACCGGCGGCGTTGCCACCGTGCTTCATGCAGATGCCGGCGTGACGGTGAACCAGAACGACGGCGTGTTCAATGCCAGCTATCCGCACAGCGCCAACCGCCACCTGGTGCTGGAAACCGCCAACGGCGAGACCGTGCGCGTTGTGATCACCACCCGTGCCGAGGCCGGCCGTTTCTGGTTCCCGCACGTAAACGGTGAGGACCTGGTGGTCGCGGGTGCTGACTATATCGATAACGATTCCATCAGTGCCTCCGCCAGTGGCTTCAGCTTCACCCTGGATTACGATGAAACCCCGCGCGAGCTGCTGGTGATGTCGTCGCGTCCGTTTGTGGCCAACAGTGCACTGGTGACGCAACAGGGCTGGAATGCCACCACGGCCGCCGCCACTTACCTGAAAGACACCTATGTGGCCCGTCCGTCCCTGCCGACGCTTCTCACCGACGGCAAGGTGAAGCGCGACACGGACGAGGCCCGGGAAAACTATGTCACCGGTGCTGGCTGGCGCAGCTGGCAGGGTGATCCCCGCACCCTGGAAGCCAACGATATCGGCACCGGCCATGCCTGGTACCGTGCCGAGCTGGAACTGAGCGGCTGGAACTGGCTGCCGTTCTGGGAGCCCACCGATCTCTATGTGCCCCATGCCAGCGATATCGTCGGCATCTATGTGAACGGCACATACCTGGCCACCATGAATCCCCTGGGTACCGAGATTGATTCCAACAGCTGGAACAATGACTACACCTTCCCCGACCTGCGTCCGTACCTGAAGAAAGGCACCAACGTCATTGCCTTCCGTACCGAGGTGTGGGGCCACGGTTCCTTCATGTGGCCACGCGGTAACCTGTCGGGTACCACCATGAAGATTCCCGGCCTGGGGTTTGATTCCGAGAAAGGCCTGTGGGGCGATGCCAAAGTGGGCTGGCGTGATCTCGATAACTGGTCGGTACGCGCTGACCTGGGCGGGCAACGGGCAAATTACCAGCAGCCAGGCTTTGACGACAGCACCTGGGCCAGCGCGAGCCTGCCCGGCGCCCTGCAAAAGGGCGATGTGCTCTGGTACCGCTCACGGTTTGATGCAGCCGACCTGCCGGACGCTGATAGCCTGCATGCGCCGGTGGTGTTGCGCCTCAAGGGTCAGCGCGCCAAGGCCACCATTTACGTCAACGGCAAACTCATTGGTCGCTGGCTTTCCGATGATGAGTGGCTCAGCCGTGGCTTCTGGGGCCGTGCCAGGCGCGACATGTGGATGAATACCAGTCCGGATGAATTCCCGCTGGCCCGCGAGACCCTCAATCCGCCGGGACAGGATAATGTGGTGGCCATCGTGCTGGAGGATGCGTCCCACAGCAGTGAGGCTGCGGGGGTCATCAGCGACATCGGTATCGACTACGCCCGAGAGAACGCGGGCAACGATGCCATCAAGGGCCGCAAGGCACTGAACTTCAGCTGGCAGTAGATTCACGGTGTGATGCGCAGGGCGCTTTGCGCCCTGGTTTATGGGGAGCCTTGGCTCCCCTTTTTTTGTTTCCGGGCTGCTGGATAGCCAGTCACGTTTTGACAAACGTAACAGTCTTCGCCGTGGTATTATCAGCCGCCCCACGGGAAAGGATGCCTACCGTCAGCCAGGAGGAATCCAGCCATGGATTTTGACCCGTTTGTACTGGCGCGTATCCAGTTCGCTGCCAATATCAGTTTTCACATTCTGTTCCCCACGATCACCATTGGCTTGTGTTGGGTGCTGCTGTATTTCCGCTTGCGATTCACCTTTTCGGGCGACAAGGCGTGGGAATATGCCTACTTTTTCTGGGTCAAGATTTTTGCCCTGAGTTTCGCGCTGGGTGTTGTCTCAGGCATTACCATGAGCTTCCAGTTCGGCACCAACTGGCCCGGTTTCATGGAGCGGGCAGGTAACATCGCCGGGCCCCTGCTCGGTTATGAAGTGTTGACGGCCTTTTTCCTCGAGGCGTCGTTCCTGGGCATCATGCTGTTCGGCAAGGAGCGGGTGTCGAACCGTACCCACCTGGTGGCGAGTTCGCTGGTGGCCCTGGGCACCACGGCCTCGGCGTTCTGGATATTGAGCCTGAATTCATGGATGCAGACGCCAGCGGGATACCGGATCGAGGAGGGCGTGCTGTTCGTGGAGAGCTGGTGGGAGGTCATCTTCAACCCGTCGTTTCCTTACCGTCTTGCCCACATGCTCAATGCTTCGCTGCTGACGGTGGCTTTCCTGATCATGGGCGTGAGCGCCTGGCGGGCCCTCAGGCAGGTGGACGGGCCGGCCACCTGGAAGGTGATGCGCACCGGTGCACTGATGGCGGCGGTGCTGGCGCCGTTGCAGGTGTTTATTGGCGACCTGCATGGCCTCAATACCCTCGAGCACCAGCCGGCCAAAGTGGCGGCCATGGAAGGGATATGGGAGACCGAGCGCGGCGCACCGCTGACACTGTTCGGCTTCCCCGATGAGGAAGAGAAGACGACCCACCTGGCCATCAAGATTCCAAAACTGGCCAGCCTGATCCTCACCCATGAACTGGACGGTGAGGTGAAGGGCCTGAACGAATTTGGCGACGATATTCCACCGGTGGCGCCGGTGTTCTGGTCGTTCCGGGTGATGGTGGGTGTGGGCGTGCTGATGGTGCTGGTGGGCTGGTGGGCCACCTGGGCCCTGTTCCGGCGTCGTGAGGAAAATGCTGAAGCCCACGCCTGGCTGCTGCGTGTCCTGTCCGTCATGGCATTTTCCGGCTGGGTGGCTGTACTGGCTGGATGGTATGTCACCGAGATTGGTCGCCAGCCCTGGGTGGTGGATGGTGTGCTTCGAACCGCTGACGTGGTGGCAGATCACAGCGCGGCCACGGTCATGGGGACCTTGCTGGGTTATGTCGGCCTGTACGCTTTCCTGCTGGTTTCCTACGTTGGCGCCTTGCGCTACCTGGCCACCAAGCCGGCGCGCTCCCTGTCGCTGATGCCGCAGCAACGGACCATGCACGACAGTGAAATCACGGCAGGAGAGAACTGATGGATCTGGCTTACTGGTTACCCCTTTTCTTCGCCGGTGCCATGGGACTGGCACTGCTGATCTATGTGTTGCTGGATGGCTATGACCTGGGTATCGGCATGTTGCTGCCGTTTGCCTCTGACGAAGAAAAAGATGTCATGGTGGCCGCCATCGGCCCGTTCTGGGATGCCAATGAAACCTGGATCGTGCTGGGTGTAGGCATCCTGCTGATCGCCTTTCCGCAGGCCCACTCCATTGTGCTTACATCACTGTACCTGCCGGTGACGCTGATGCTGATGGGGCTGATCCTGCGCGGCGTGGCGTTTGATTTTCGCGTCAAGGCAGGGGATGCGCGCAAGGCCATGTGGAACCGCCTGTTTGCGCTGGGTTCATTGGTGGCGTCGGTGTGCCAGGGCTGGATGGTGGGAGCCTATGTCACGGGTCTCACGGGCGATACCACAAGCACCCTGTTTGCCGCCATGATCGCGCTGACCCTGCCGGCCCTGTACATCATGCTGGGCGCGGCCTGGTTGTTGATCAAGACCGAAGGCGAGCTGTTCCGCAAAGCCATTCGCTGGGGTCGGTTGGCGGTGTTTCCCATGGGCGCCGGGTTGTTGCTGGTGTCCGTGGCGACACCCCTGGTGAGCCCGGCCATTGCCGACAAGTGGTTTTCACTGCCCAACGCCATTGGCCTTCTGCCAATCCCCCTGTCCACGGCGGTGGCCTACGCCGGTCTGATCTGGATATTCCACAGCAAGCAGATCCTGTTCAACGGTTACGGCTGGTTGGCGTTTGTGGCGTTGTCGGTCATCTGTGTCATGGCCAGCATCGGCCTCGGTTACAGCCTGTTCCCGGAAATCATCATTGGCCAGCTCACCTTGTGGGAGGCGGCCTCAGCCACCGAATCACTGCTGTTTACGTTCTGGGGTGCGATCATCGCGCTGCCAGCCATTATCGGCTACACGATATTCATTTACCGGGTGTTCCGCGGCAAGGCGACCGCCTTGAGTTACGAGTAAGTGCGACATCGCTGTATTGCTGCGCACGGGGTGTGAGCCCGTGATCGGGCCATGGATGGCTGGCCGCGGCGTGTCGCAAAAGCGCTGCGCGGATGAGGAAACCCTTTGCTGTTTGCGCGCATTCGGCACATGATCGAAACAGTTGCCGCCGTGTTGGCGCTCAATTTCCTGAATTCTGACAGCGTTGGGCCTCTTCCTCCGGCAGGATGTCTGTCACAGTTCCTGCGCTGTCGTTTGATGCCGGGGCGGCGCTCACCGTATGTTGAAAGGACACTCTCGGCATCAGGAGATCGTGATGGAAGTGTTCCGGAAGTATCTTGGCAAAATCTCACTTTTCATGGCTCTTTTCATGGCGTTGGGGCCGGGGTGGTCGCCGGTAGCGCAGGCCGCCATGGTGAGCACGGGAGACATGGTTGCCGCACAGCAGGTGCAGTTTGACCGTCAGCAATTGATCAGCGCCCTGGATCACCCTGAGGTGCAGGCAAAAATGGCTGAGCTGGGTGTTACTGACGAGCAGGTCCGCGAGCGCATCAAGCAGCTGACGCCGCAGGAGCTGGAACAATTTGAGCAGCAACTGGCAGAGGCGCCGGCCGGTCAGGGTGTTGTCGGTGTTCTCGTTCTGCTGTTTGTGGTTTTCATCATCACGGACATGCTCTGTGCCACCAACGTGTTTTCGTTCGTCAACTGCGTGCAGTGAGTGCGCAGGGTACGGATAAAGCTCGCCATCAGTATGGCCGGCCTTTGGCTGGCCATGTTGGTGGCCGGTTGTACCACGACCACCGCGTGGCCCACGGCGACTGATCAAGGTTCGCCCGCTGTCGGCAATGTGTTGCCTGCCTATCATCGGCTCGAGACGGTGCCGTTCTTTTCCCAGCAGCGCTATCAGTGTGGTCCGGCTTCGCTGGCGATGATGCTCAACAGTCAGGGGCTGGAGACAACACCTGGGCAGTTGAAACAGCGGGTCTACCTGCCCGGGCGCAAAGGGTCCCTGCAGGTGGAAATCGTGGCGACGGCGCGTGCCCATGACATGCTGGTCTATCCGCTGGATGGAAAGCTTCACAGTGTGTTGAAGGAAGTCGCCGCCGGGCATCCGGTGCTGGTGATGCAAAACCTGGCGTTCAACTGGTGGCCTCAGTGGCACTTCGCCGTTGTGGTTGGCTTTGATGCCTCAGCGCACGCGTTGATTCTGCATTCAGGCACTGACCAGGCCAGCCCCACACCGGTAAACACGTTTCTCAATACCTGGGCGCGGGCCGACAATTGGGCGGTGGTGATCCTGCCGCCGGACGAACTTCCTGCCAGTGCCAGGCCACTGCCATACCTGTCGGCAGCCAGCGATCTGGAATCCAGTGGTCGCCTTGAGGCGGCCATGGACGCTTACCGGGTGGCTGCCGGGCGCTGGCCGGACCAGCCGGCTGGCTTGCTCGGACAGGGGAATGTGGCCTACGCCATGGGCGACCGGGCCGGTGCCGCAGATACCTTTGCCCGCTTGCTGCGCCGCTTCCCCCGTCAGGCTGACGGTTGGAACAACCTGGCCCACACGCTGGGCCAACTGGGCTGTGCATGGCAGGCGGGCGAGGCACAACGGTGTGCGGCCGCGCTGTCGCCGCAACGATTTGCCGCCACCCCTCCAGAGGTATCTGGCCAAGCGTCCCGACTGTGCCCTTTACCCGTCTGCCCGGTGCCTGCCCGCTAGGTCGTGCGGCACAGGGTTTCAGAAGGTGGCATTGAGCTGATGCGTATCCGCAGCACCCGACGGCGCCGGCACCCAGGTTGAGACACACGCCGGGTCCGCTGCGCATCGGTCGGTCAGGGCTTCAAGGAAACTCACCAGATCGGCGACCTCATCCGGATTCAGTGGTACGGGGCGCAACACCGCCCTGCCTGCTGCCTGTTCATCTGCCAGCGTCGCCAACGCCAGCTGGCTGTTGGCGCGGGCATTCGGGTAACGACTGGCGCAGTCGCCGATGCCCTGGATTTGCGGCAGTGAACACCAGCCACCCCGGCCAAAAAAGCCGTTTACGCTGGCGCCGGGATTGGCGTAGTGGCGAACCACCTCGGTAAGATTGCGGTATGCGCCTGTGTGCCCATAAGGAGCTGTCAGCGCCACGTTCAGCAGTGACGGCGTGCGCAGTCGGTAGCGATCGCGCGCATCCCCGGTTTCCCGTTCGCGGCCAAAGTCGTCATCGCCGGTGGCGCCGTCCCCCTTGCCCGGACCAAACTGGGGAAAGGCGACGATATGTGCCTGTTCATCACTGAACAGGTCACCACTGTGGCAGGCAATGCAGTTGGCGCCGTTTTCCTCCGCCGGTGTCAGGAACAGGATGGCGCCGCGTTTGGCGCTGTCACTGATGGCGGCCGCGTCACCGCCGATGTAGTCACGCCATGGCGTGTCGGTGAAAACCATGGAGCGCTCATACGCCGCGATAGCCGCTGTGATGTTGTCGAACGTAATTAATGTTTCGGCGTCCGCGCCACTGGCAAAGGCGGTCTGGAAATGGGTAAGCCAGTTGTTGTCGGCGATTTCGCCTGCGCCCACGCCGTAATCACCGAGCCGGGCCGCCAGGTGCGCGCGCACACTGCTCGCGTCACTGCCGTTCTCGAAGTTCGCGGTTTTCATTTCCGTGTCTTCCAGTACCGGAAAGCGGGCCTGTGCCTGGGGCAGGGTGTTACCAGCCTCGGCATCCGCCACGAACAGGGCACTGTCCGGTGTGCGTATGCCGGAAGCGGCGCCATTGGCGCCGGCTTCGCCGCCCAGGCTCTCCACCCGCGAGTCCCAGAACAGGGCCGTGTCCCACAAACCGGCATTGAATACGGTGGGCGAATGCCGTGGCACATTGGGCACGCCATCCGGGTGCGAACGCGCAAGCCCCAGCACATCCGGGTCGTCCGCACCGGTGCCGATGGGCAGGCTGAGTCCGTCAGCACCGCCCAGTAGCGGGTGATGACAACTGGCGCAGGCACTGTCGAAGCCGCCGCCCAGGCTCTTGCTGAAGAACAGGCGCATGCCCAGTTGCGCCAGTGGGTCGTTGACGTCAGGAAGGTTGCGGCCCGCTTCTGGCGCACCGGTGAGGTTGTGCTCGGCGATCAGGGCCATGAGCTGGTCGTCCAGATCTGCGGGGTTATCGATGACGACGGGACTGCTGTTGTCACCCCCGCATCCAGAGAGCAGGGCAAGGGCGGCAAGGGCGGGTAATCCGTGGCGTGTGTACGTGAGCATGATGGCGGCCTCCTGTGATGGAGGCAGGATGGCGGCACCCGGTGCAGCGAATGTCGAGCAACCTTGCAAAGATTGTGCAGTTCGCCAGCTCTGCGGGGCGCCGCGGCTATGGCCCTGCGCCAGCACCTCGGGCATAGTGTTGGCGATGACTGACTTTCGCCTGAAGATGCCGCTGCTGACCGCCCTGTGTGTCCTTTTCCTGCTGCCCTGCGTTGCCCTGGGAGCGTTGCCAGTGGGTGTGCCCTCGGATGTATTGCGCGACTACCAGGCCTGGCTGGGTGAGCGTGACCCGTACGCGCTCACGGATTTCAGCGGCCCGGGTGCGCGCCGTGACGTGGTGGAACTGGCGTTGTTCCAGCAGGCCTTCGATCGCGGCTGTGATCGCCGGGACGTGACCTGGGTGCAGCTGGACAGTTACCAGCGCATTCTAGCGTCGCTGCTGGCCGGTGACATTCTCGCCACCGGCACCACCATCTGGTCGGAACCGTTTGATGAGGGGCTGGTTGCCCTGTCTCCCCCGACCATACCCGATGGCCAGTTCACGGCGCTGTTCTATACCGCCAAAGGGCGCCAGCAGCGGTTGCGCAAAACCGAAGACCTGACCCGCCTGACCGTGGTGTCTTCCACGCAATGGGAACGGGACTGGCAGGCACTCGGGCGCGTGCCGGTGAAGGAACGCCTGGACGCCAACAGCTGGGCCACCATGGTCCGCTGGGTGGCCAGTGGGCGGGCCGACGCATTGCTGGCACCGAGCAACAACAGCGCGGGAAGCCTGATTGAAGTGGATGGTGCCGTGCTGGCACCGATGCCGGGCCTGCGCATGCCGATTCCCGGGTCGCGGCATTTCGCCTTTCATATTCACCGCTTTGCCGGTGCCAGGGCGGGCGCCTGTTTTGCCCGCGGCCTGTACCAGATGATCGAAGCCGGTGTGGTCGAGCGCGCCTACCGGGATGCCGGCTTCTGGCGCGAGGATGTGATGCGCTGGCCAGCCGCCAGACTGGCTCCCCTGCCAAAGCCGGAGCCTGATCCGGACGCGCCTTTATTCCTGCCCTTCTGATTCCCCGGCCGTATCTGTGCCGTCATCCTCGCCGGCCTCCTGTGGCTGGCCGATGCCCTCGTCCGAGACTGGTTCCAGGGTGTCTGTATCAGCCGCCGCCAGCGCCGGGTAATCCTGCAGCAGCTGGTCACGGCTTTGTGCCAGGCGCGCCCGTTTTTCCCGCGCCGCTGCCAGGTCCTGTTCGCTGACGCCGTTCTGGGCGCCCCACACCAGGTGTTCATCAATGCGTGCCAGTTTTTCGTTGGCCGCGCTCAGGTAACGGGCATAGCCAGCCAGCCGGTGCTGGTGCTGCCATTGCTGGTAGTCGGCATAGTTTGCGCGCAGGTCATCGCTGGCCAGGGGACGATTGCGTTCGTCACTGCCAATGGTCGGGGCGCGCCTGTCGCCCTGGCGCGTGGCGCGAAGCGCGTTGACCGCATCGGTATTCAGGCTGCCCGGCCCAGGTGCGCTGGGCTGGGTTACGCCCCAGTTGTCTGCGTCGTTTGCAGGTGTGGGTCTGTCGTCGGCCGTTGAGTCCGGTGCTGGCGCCAGCGACAGCTCGGTTGAGGATGGTGCCGCCAGTTCAGGCGTGTGCATCGGATCCGCCGCGCGCGTGGCCGGCACTTCCTGTCCGCGCTGCCAGAGCAGCAGGGCGGTGGTGATTGCGACCAGCAGGATGACTGCGCCCGTCCTCATGAGGCTGGCCTCCTGATATGCGCCTGTTCGCGCAGCCGTGCGGTCAGGCCCAGGTAATCCTGCACCAGCTGCTCCCTTGCAACCTCGCGACGGGCGACGATGTCCACGGTCAGGCTGTCGACACTGTGGGTATGCAACTTGCGTTCGTTCACCTGGACCAGGTACCAGCTGTTGCCGCCGGGTCCGCGGATGGGTGCCGGTGGCTTGTCGTCCGGCTGCATCAGGACCACATCGGTGAGCCAGTTGCGTGTGCTGTCTCGCTGGTACCACTGGTTGGTGACTGTCACGTCTTTGCTGCTCGATGCCGGCCATGCCTCGTTGCCCTGCAGCGCCGCGCCCTGTGTCGCCAGCCAGCTCTCGCAGGCGTGTTTGTCGCTGCAGCGCACCACGGAGGCGCGGGCGGCAAGGACACTGCGAAAGCGCGCCCGGTTGGCCTGGTACCAGCGCTGTATGGCAGCGCGGCTGACCTGTTCCGAGGCCGCCTTCAGGGCCGGATTGCCGGCATGGATTTCCGTGGCAACGCCGCTATGGGCGAGCCAGGCCTGACGCAGCAGCCGGTCTTCCACCAGGGTGTTTATGGCAGCAAGGGTGGTGCCAGTGACGGGCGCCTGTTCCTCGCTCCAGGCGCGTACAAATTGCTGGCCGATGTACAGCTGTGTCTCGCGCACCAGCCAGGTGTGGTCGCCTTCATGCAGGGCGATACGTCCCTGTACATTCTGGCGCTGGTAGATGTCCGCCAGGGTGACGGTGCGGGTCTGCTCACTGCCCGGCAGTTGGTAGTGCGCCAACGGTACGCCGGCGGCCGCGCGTTGTTCGGCCGGGGACAGGCTGTAGACGTGACGTACCGGCGATCCGAGTGCCCGGCTGACGGCCTGCCAGTCCGGGTCAATGGGTGCTGCCAGAAGCGCGTTGAGGCCGTTCTTGCCCAGTGCTTCCACGGCGGCGGCCAGCGGTTCGGCAAAAAGCACCCGCAAGGTGGCCACCTGGCGATTGTCGATCTGCACAGCAGGTGCAAAACCGACACCATGGCTGTCGAGTACAACGTCTGCCAGGCCCTGCTCCCGGACATGGCTGGCGACCAGGTGGCTTTCGATGAGGGCATCGATGAAGGCCTTGCGATCCAGTGTCGGGTCGTCACGTTGCACCAGCGCATGCATGCGGCTGATGGCCTCGGCGGGGATGGTCAGGTTATTGATCACCAGTGCGCCCGTGTTGGTGTCGTCGCTGGTGCGATCAGTGGATTCCCGGGCATGGCCGGTGTTGATGGTGAGCATGAGGAGCAGGATAAAAAGCCCGCCCCCGGGGAGGAGGCGGGTAAATCCCTTTCCACTGCTTGAGCGTTTCCAGGGCATGGGAGAGCAACCTTTTGTCGTTATCGGGTATCGGCGGGCTGTTTCCCGCGTGCTGCCAGAGGCAAAGCACGCGGGGAAGCAGGCGCCTCAATAGGCGGCGTAGCCCGCCGGTACATAGAAGCGGTCAGCAGCATGGTTGAGCACATGCACCACCAGCGCGATACCGTGTGGCACCACCCACTGGGCCACAGCGTCACGGCAGGCGTAGTCGTCTCCACCAATGACACAGCCACCGATGCTGTAGCTGAGATTGCCACCCTGTGTCAGCAGCGGACGGATCTCGGTGCTGTTGGCCGGGATGGGCGTGTAGCTGCCAAGCGCCCAGGTGACACGGGCGTCGCTGTTGTAGTTCTGGTAGTAGTCTTCGACAAAGCCTTCCCAGTCGCTGTGGCCGAGGCCAATGGGGCCCCAGGTGTGGTGCGGCTGCAGCAGGTCGGTGGCGTGCAGGACAAAGCCCAGCGTCTGTGCAGAGGGCGATGACCAGAATTGCTGGTACCAGTACTGGGATACGTTATCCAGCGGCTGGAACGCCATGTTCTGGAAGTCCTCGTACATGGACTTGCGCATGCTGCCGCCCAGGGCGTAACGGGTCTGGGTAATGCCGTAACTGTTGTATTCGCTGTCTTCCCAGCAGCTCCACCAGGAGCACCAGCCGGTCATGCCGCCATTGCCGTCGTCCATGTGGTCGTTCCACAGCCAGCTGGCAGCCAGTTCGTCCTCGGTGCCGGTGTAGGCCAGCTTGCCGTAGTTGTAGCCACCGATGTCGTTGCCGTGGGCATCAGCACCACCGGGGTGGTTCTGGAAATGGTTCCAGGAGCTGTAATTGACCCATTCGTCGCCGAGGTTATAGGCGGGCGCCCGGACACAGTCGCCGGTGATGGCGCCACACAGATAGGTGTCATGAAAGTTGTCCACGTCCCTGGCGGCATCAGCGAGCACGGTGGCGAACTGGTCGATGGTGTAGCCGGCCGCATTGGCGGCTGCTTCAAGGCGCTGGTAGTTGGTGGTGCCAGGGTGGCGGCTCATGTAGTCCACCGCATCCAGCACCATCTGGCGGTGCGTGGCGCCAACGAAGGCCAGGCTGTGGCTGGTTGCCAGCAGCAGGGCACACAGTGCGCCGATTTTCAGGAAGTTCATGTGATATCCCCTTGTTTTTATCTGTCGTGCCGGCACTGCGGGCGTGGGCCGCCGGCGTTGTGATACGCCTCCCGAGGCGTGAGGAGAATCTAGTCCCATGAACACTGGCGTGCTTGCCGGGACCCGCCGGTCACGCTGCGTGCAGGGTACGGAGCGGGCGTGCCAGTTTGGCGGGGGGGACGCGCAGGCGCCCATGACACGGTACCTGCGCGGATAAAAAAAGCGCGCCAGATGGCGCGCTTGAGGGAGCTTGAAGCAGACGCTGTCTGCTCAGGCGGTAACGGTTTCTGCAGTGTCGGCCTTGCTGTGCTTGCTCTTGGCACAGCTGACAAAGGTATAAGCGTTCTCTGGCAGCTTCCGGGTTTCCAGCCAGTAGCGCCACGTCGACGCCGGCCAGATGGTGGTGTTCTTGCCGTCAGCCTGCTGGTACCAGCTGGTGCAGCCGGAGGTCCAGACGGTGCCCTCGAGCATGTCCTGCATGCGGTCAACGAACCGGTCCTGCTTTTCCTGTTTGACGTCGAGGTAGTCGGCGCCCTTGTCATCCAGTTTCTTCATGGCATCCAGGATGTAGTGCACCTGGGATTCGATCATGAAGATGATCGAGTTGTGGCCCAGGCCGGTGTTCGGGCCCACCAGCAGGTGCATGTTCGGGTAGCCGCTGACGTTGATGCCGTAGTAGGCCTGTGCCGCGTCGGCCCAGTCGTCCTGGATGCGTCGGCCGCCGAGGCCCTTGAGTTCGAAATCAGCCATGTAGATGCGCGGGTCGACGACAAAGCCGGTGCCGAGAATGATGCAGTCGGCCTCGCGCTCGACGCCATCGCTGGTGACGATGCTGTGCTCGCGTACTTCCTGGATACCGTCGGTGACCAGCTCCACATTGTCGCGGTTGAACATCGGGTACCACTTGTTGGAGATCAGGATGCGCTTGCAGCCGAGGGTGTAATCCGGCGTCAGTTTCCTGGCCAGCGTCTTGTCCTTGACCTGGATGCGGATGAACGCCTTGGCCAGGTTCTGCAGGGTGCGGGCAATGGCCGGGTTGAAGATCGGCCAGACGCGCGATTCGTTGGTCCAGTAGCAGCGTGCCCGGTGCAGCTTGCGCAGCAGCGGGAATCGCTTGTAGAGCTTCTTCTCCAGTTCCGGGTACTTGCGTTCGTCACGCGGGATGACCCAGGCCGGGGTGCGCTGGAACACGTGCAGTTTTTCCACATCCGGCGCGATTTCCGGGCAGTACTGGATGGCGCTGCCGCCGGTGCCGATGGAGACCACCTTCTTGCCTTTCAGGTCGTAGTCATGATCCCAGCGGGCGGAATGGAATACCTTGCCCTTGAAGTTTTCCAGGCCCTTGATCTTCGGTATCTGGGGCACATGCAGCGGGCCCGAGGCCAGTACCCAGTGGCGGCAGTTGTAGGTGTTGCCGGCAGCGGTCTTGATGGTCCAGCGGCCGCTGGTCTCATCAAACACGGCGCCGGTGACTTCCTGGCCGTAGCGCATGTAATGACGGATGCCGTATTTGTCGGTGGTCTTGAGGATGTAATCCTGGATCTCGTTCCAGGGTGCGTAACGCTTGGACCAGTCAGCCTTGCCTTCGAACGAGAACGAGTACATGTGCGACTGCACGTCACAGGCGCAGCCCGGATAGCTGTTGTCACGCCAGGTGCCGCCCACCTCGTCGGCTTTCTCGAGGATGACAAAATTGGTGTTGCCGGCTTCCTGCAGCTTGATGGCCATGCACAGGCCGCCAAAGCCGGCGCCGACGATGACGGTATCGACGATTTCGGTGGTCGGTTTCTTGATCTTTGCCTGACTGGTCATTTCCCGGTCCTCGCGTGTTGCTGTTATTCAACGGCCCATTCGTGTGTGGTGCTGCGGGCCTTGTAGCGTCATACCCACACTTTAGTAGGGGGGTTGAGACTGGCGATAGGCCAGTGATACCTCTAGAATTGATATTTCCGGCCAATTTACAGTGGCCAATGTCAATATCGTATGGCTGCAGCGACGGCCAGTGATGGCACGGAGGCAGGATGAGCAAACGCCCGGTTATCGGCCTGATGTACATCATCCAGGGGCTGCAGGCGCACGGCGAGGACGTGGCGCCGGTGGTGCGCAAGTTCGGCCTGGATCTGGACAGCATGGACCCGGCCGCGCAGATCGACCGGGCCCTGGAACTGCGTGTGTTTATGGCGCTGGCCGAACAGATCAAGGACCCCATGGCCGGGATCAAGGCCGGTGCCCATTTCGGCCTGGCGGGCTACGGGCCGTTCACCATGCTGTTGATGACCTGCGACGATGCCTACCATGCGTTGCAGACCGGGGTGCGTTACCAGGGTTGCACGTTCCTGTCGGCAGGGCTGCGTTTCGAGCCCGGGCCGGAACTGTCTGCGTTGGTGCTCAAGCCCATTGCGCTGCCCGAGCAGGCCTTCCGCTTCCGGGTGGATGGTGAGATATCCGGCACCTACAAGCTGATGCGTGACCTGCAGGCGGGTCTGGGTGTGGACCTGAGACCGGAGCGCATGGAATTTCCCTATCCCGAGCCGGCGGAGAAGGCGGCGTACGAAGAGTACTTCCGCTGCCCGGTGACCTTTGCTGCCAAAGAAGCGCGTCTGTACATAAAGAATGAGCACCTGCGGCTGCGTTTTCCCACCGCCGATCCCACCGCTCACCGGGTCTACAAGGGCCAGTGTGACCAGCTGTTGCTGCAGCGGGAAGAAGCCACCATGGACGGGCTGTCGGAAAAGGTGGTTCAGCATCTGGGGTTATTCACCGGCGACTTCCCGTCGGCCACCGACGTGGCGGACGCGTTGGGCATGTCCGAGCGCAGCCTGCGCCGTCAGCTGGCCAGTGAGGGCACCCGTTTCCGGGCGCTGGCAGACCGGGTGCGCGAGGACAAGGCGTGCGCGTTCCTGCTGGAGAGCAGTTTGTCGGTGGAGGTGATTGCCCAGCGTATGGGATACGGGGAGCCGGCATCGTTTATACGTGCGTTCCAGCGTTGGACCGGCACGACGCCGGCAGCCTATCGCCGTGCCGCACGAGCTGGCTAGCGATCAGGGCAGGTACAGCGCGCCAAGAACAGCGGCGCGGTTCGCGCCGGTAACCGCCGGGGCGTTGCCTGGCGCGCCAGCCATTCTTGCTCGCGCCAGCCAGGCAAAAGCGGCTGCTTCCACCTGCTCGGGGGGCACGCCGTAATCATCGGTGCTGGTTACCGGGCAATTGCAGAGCGCGGCCAGCGCGCGCATCAGTGTGTCATTCCTGGCGCCACCGCCGCACACCAGCAGCCGGTCGGCGGCTGCGTTGTTGACAGCGTCCGCCAGACTCCGGGCGGTGAATGCCAGCAGCGTGGCCTGCACGTCGGCAGGGGCTGACTGTTCCAGCGGCCAGCGTGCCAGCCAGTGGGCATCAAAGTCTTCCCGGCCAGTGCTTTTGGGCGCTGGCCGCCGAATGAAATCATCCGTGAGCATGTCGGCAAGTAGCTCGTCCAGGCACTGGCCGCTGGCGGCCCATTCGCCATTGTGGTCCAGGTGTTCGCCACGCTGCTGGTATATCCAGCTGTCCATCAGCACATTACCCGGGCCGGTGTCGTAACCACCGCTGACCGCGTCACCATCAAGCACGGTGATGTTTGCCATGCCGCCGATGTTTGCCACCACGCGGCGCTCCCCCGCCAGGCCGAAGACGCTGGCATGGAACGCCGGCACCAGCGGTGCGCCCTGTCCGCCGAGCACCATGTCGTGATTGCGGAAGTTGGCCACAGTGGCAATGCCGGTACGCGCGCTGATTACGTCAGCGCTGCCCAGCTGGAGACTGAAGCCGCCCTCACCGGGACGATGCCGCACGGTTTGCCCATGGCTGCCAATGGCGGTAACTGCATCGGCGGACACGCCTGCACTGTCCAGCAACGCCAGGGTCGCTTCGGCAAACAGGTCGCCCAGCGCCACATCCAGTTGGCCGAAACGATCGATTTCGTTGTCGCCCGGTTGGCACAGTTCAAGAATGCCGCAGCGCAATTGTTCGGGGATCGGGTGGCTGTGCCAGGCAACAATGTCGCAGGCGGGAGAAAAACGCACCAGCGCGGCATCAATGGCATCGACGCTGGTGCCGGACATCAGCCCGACATACAGGTCATTGGCTGATGTTGTTCTGGGCAAGGGTGAACGCCTCCGCATGCAGGGCCATCTGGTTGCGCAGTTTGTTGGCGTGCACCAGGAATTCGGTGCGCTCGCTGTCGGGAATGCCGCGCGCCTTGGGCAGCGGTACGGTGAGCGGGTTCCGGTGCACACCATTGAGGCGGAACTCGTAATGCAGGTGCGGGCCGGTGGCCAGCCCGGAGCTGCCCACGTAGCCGATGGTCTGTCCCTGGCGCACGCGCTTGCCGGAACGAATGCCGCGGGCATAGCCGTTCATGTGTGCGTACAGGGTGGTGTACTTCTGACCGTGCTGGATGATGACAACACGGCCATAGCCGCCTTTGTTGCCGGCAAAGATGACTTTGCCATCGCCGGCCGCCTTGATCGGAGTGCCGCGGGGCGCAGCGTAATCAATGCCACGGTGGGCGCGTATCTTGTTTAGTACGGGATGCTTGCGCCCGAGGCTGAAACGGGAGCTGATGCGACTGAATGCCACCGGCGTACGCAGGAATTCCTTGCGCAGGGAGTTGCCGTTGAGATCCATGTAGTCGGTGTTGCCTTCACTGTCGGTGAAGCGGAATGCGGTGACCTTGCGGCCGTCGTTCCAGAATTCCGCCATCAATATCTCGCCCTGGCCCACCTTTTCGCCGTCCAGATACAGCTCTTCATAGAGCACACGGAAGTGGTCGCCGCGGCGGATGTCGAGCACGAAGTCGATATCCCAGCCGAAAATGCCGGCCAGGTTCATGGTCAGGGCATCGGTCATGCCGGCGGACTGGCCGGCAAGGAACAGGGAGTCGTCGATGACGGCTTCGGCGTAACGCACCTGGCGCTGGTATTCGCGTTCTTCTTCGGTCACCGTCCAGTTGCCGTCCACGTATTCAGCGAACAGCCGCTTGACGCGGGTGGGGCGGTACTCCAGGGCCAGCAACCGGCCGAGGCGGTCGATCTCGACGCGGAACGTCTCACCGGGCCGGATTTTTGCCAGTTTCTTCAGGGCCGGGTCCGCAGTAACCAGGTTGTGGATGGCGCCGGCGTTGACGCCCTCGTCCTGCAGCAGGCGCGACAGGGTGTCGCCGCTCTTGACGGTGATCTCGGTCCAGGTACGTTCCAGCGGGTCCGGTGTGGCCGGCTGGTCCGGCAGCGCAGCAGGCACAGCCTTGCCCGGTGCTGGCAGTGCCAGGGACAGTTTCTCGGTGTGCTCGGCAGGGACGGACTGACCGTCCCGCGGCAGGAACACGGCCAGCGAGACGATGCCTGCCAGCGCCAGGGTGGCCAGCAGGTGGCTGCGTGGGAAATCGCGCAGCATATAGAGGAACGGTTGTGGCGACTGGCTCATTTTCTCGAAGCTGGTTTAGTTGTCTGGGCTAACTGCGTGAATTCCAACGAATCAACCGGTACCCGGCAACGATAACCGGGGTGGCGGCATGGCATCAAGGCCGTTCAGACGGGCAAAAGCAGGGCGCGGGCCCATGGAGGCTGGCGCCGGCGCGCCCAGACTCTATAATAGCCGCCCCTTGAACACCCCATTTCACGCGGCGACGGGAGTATACATGGCCACGCTGGAAGATGCGCTCGCTTTGATAAAGCGGGGCACCGACGAAATCATTTCCGAGGACGAGCTGGTTGAGAAGCTCAAGGAAGGCCGTCCGCTGCGTATCAAGGCGGGTTTTGACCCCACCGCGCCGGACCTGCATTTCGGTCATACGGTGCTGATCAACAAGCTGCGCCAGTTCCAGGAGCTGGGCCATGAGGTGCTGTTCCTGATCGGCGACTTCACCGGCATGATCGGCGATCCCACCGGCAAGAGCGCCACGCGGCCGCCGTTGACCCGTGAAGACGTGGCCAGCAATGCGGTGTCCTACAAGGAGCAGGTGTTCAAGATCCTTGACCCGGCAAAGACACGGGTGGTGTTCAATTCCGAGTGGATGGACAAGCTGGGCGCTGACGACATGATCCGCCTGGCGGGGCAGTACACCGTGGCGCGCATGCTGGAGCGCGACGATTTCAGCAAGCGGTACAGCAGCCAGCAGCCCATCGCCATCCACGAGTTCCTCTATCCGCTGGTACAGGGCTATGACTCGGTGGCCCTTGAGGCAGACGTGGAGCTGGGCGGCACCGACCAGAAATTCAACCTGCTGATGGGGCGTACCCTGCAGAAGCAGCACGGCCAGGCGCCCCAGGTGTGCATCACCCTGCCCATTCTCGAGGGGCTGGACGGGGTGCAGAAGATGTCCAAGTCGCTGGGTAACTATATAGGCGTCAACGATGCCCCCGGCGAGATGTATCGCAAGATCCTCTCGGTGCCGGATGACCTGGTGTGGCGCTATTTCGAGCTGCTCAGTGCCCGGCCCATGAGCGAGATCAATGCCCTGCGCGAGCAGGCAGCGCAGGATAATGACCCCCAGGGGCCGAAAAAGGCCCTGGCTGAGGAGCTGATCACGCGCTTTCACGATGCTGCTGCGGCCGAGGCGGCGCCGCGCTCGGCAGGCAACCAGATTGCCCTGGGCGAGATCCCGGACAACCTGCCGGAAGTGACGGTGGAGGCCGGCGAGGCCGGTGAACTGCATATCCTGCAGGTGCTGCGCCTGGCGGAGCTGGTCAAGAACGGCAAGGCGGCCAAGGACGTGATGGGGCGTGGTGCGGTTTACGTGGACGGCAAGCCGGCGGATCCGGGCCTGATGCTGGCCCGGGGAGAGACCCGGGTGGTCCAGGCGGGCAAGAAGAATATCGCCCGGGTGACCATTTCCTGAGCATTCGGCAGGCCCGCTGCGGGATTTCGGAAAAAAGTGTTTGACAGGAAGGGGCGTCTGAGTAGAATGCCCCTCTCTCAACGGGGGTGACCCCGGTGCTCTTTAACAATCAGGCAAGCAAACGTGTGGGCTCTGCTTGGGGATGAATTTTC
>JARGOL010000016.1 GCA_029212745.1 Alcanivoracaceae bacterium | reverse complement strand
GCAGTCTGGTAGCGCGCCTGCTTTGGGAGCAGGATGTCGGGGGTTCGAATCCCTCCTCCCCGACCATCGCTTGACGGCGATGAATACCGTTGCAAAGCGCCTGTAGCTCAACCGGATAGAGCAACGGCCTTCTAAGCCGTCGGTTGCAGGTTCGAGTCCTGCCAGGCGCGCCATATTCATGGGGTGCCGGCACGACCAGATAGCAGATCTCGATCGTTTGATGGTGGCTGTAGCTCAGTTGGTAGAGCCCCGGATTGTGACTCCGGTGGTCGGGGGTTCAAGTCCCCTCAGCCACCCCATCTTGCAGAAAACGCCCCGGGCCCTCCCGGGGCGTTTTCGTATCCGCCGGCCGGGTGCCCGGGGCGCATAGGCAGGGCGTGCCGGTTGGACTATAATCCCCGGCCTTTATTCGCTGTTGCCCGCTGTGGCGGCAGCGTCCATTCAGATAAATGCTTTACGAAAGAGGAAGTTATGCAGGTTTCCGTGGAAACTACTTCAACTTTGGGTCGACGTGTCACCGTCGGCGTACCGTCCGAGAAGCTGGACAGTGCCGTGGAAGGTCGCCTGCAGGAAGCACGCAAGAACGTGCGCCTCGATGGCTTCCGCCCGGGCAAGGTGCCCATGCGCGAGATCAAGCGCCGTTTCGGGGGTGCCGTTCGTGAAGAGGTGCTCGGCGAGGTCATGCGTAACAGCTTTATCGAGGCGATGAGCCAGGAAAAGCTGGAGCCTGCCGGGATGCCGGAGTTCGAGACCACCGTCAACGAGCCGGGCAAGGACCTGGAGTTCGTCGCCACCTTCGAGGTGTATCCGCAGATTGAGCTGCAGGCATTCGACGGCATCACCGTGGAAAAGCCGCAGGCAGAGGTGACCGACGCCGATATCGACCAGATGATCGACACCCTGCGCAAGCAGCGTGCCGACTGGCAGGCCGCCGAGCGCGCCGCTGCCGATGGTGACCGCGTCAACATCGACTACGAAGGCCGCAAGGACGGCGAAGCATTCGCGGGTGGTTCCGCCAAGGGCCAGAACCTGGTGCTGGGCTCCGGTTCCATGATCCCGGGTTTCGAGGCCGGCATCGAGGGCATGAAGGCGGGTGACGAGAAAGTGCTGTCGCTGACCTTCCCCGAGGATTACCACAGCGAAGACCTCAAGGGTGCCGCGGTGGAATTCACCGTTACCGTGAACAAGGTGGAAGAACAGGCCCTGCCGGAAGTGGACGAGGAGTTCATGAAAGGCTTCGGTGTTGAAGGCGGCGACATGGACAAGTTTCGTGCCGAAGTGCGCAAGAACATGGAGCGCGAGCTGGGCAATGCCGTGCGTGGCAAGGTCAAGGAGCAGGTCATGGACGGGCTGGTGAAGGCCCATGACTTCGATGTGCCGGCCGGCCTGATCAAGGGTGAGACCGAGCGCATGCGCCAGCAGATGGTGCAGCAGTTCGGTGGCGGCCAGCAGTTCGACAGCTCCATGCTGCCGGATGAGCTGTTCTCCGAGCAGGCCGAGCGTTCCGTCAAGCTGGGCCTGGTGGTCCGCGAGATCCTGGAAAAGCACGAGCTCAAGGCGGATGCAGACAAGGTGCGTGCGCGGGTGGAAGAGATCGCCGAGCAGTACGAGCAGCCGGAAGAAGTGATCAAGTATTTCTACGGCAACCAGCAGCAGCTGCAGCAGATCGAGGGTGCTGTCCTCGAGGAGATGGTGGTCGAGCTGGTGCTGGACAACGCCAAGGTCGAGGAAAAGGCCATGTCCTACGAAGATGCTGTAAAACCGGCGGAGCAGGGCGAGGGCTGATTGTCGCGCCTGACCATACTGCTGGAAACGGGGCCCTCGGGCCCCGTTTTTTTATGTGGCGACCCCGCCAGATGGCTGGTGAACTCACCTTTGCAGGAGCGGCGTACACGCCGCTCCTGCGGGGCGGGTTGCCGGCGCCTGGGGCGCTCTGGCGAAAAAATGACCAATATGGTCGTTTAATCACCGCCGTTTGCCCAAGAATTGCGCAGTCGCGCCGGATTATGCCCACTTTTATAGACGCTTGACGGGGGCACGCATACCATCAGGGAAAGTGTCCCAATCCAGCGACAGGAAAACAGCATGATTGATCTCAGCCGTGTCACCTCGATGACACCGGAAATGAACAAGCTGATTGATGATCCGACCCGATCTTCCCTGGTGCCGATCGTTATCGAGCAGACCGCCCGTGGCGAGCGCAGCTTCGACATCTACTCCCGCCTGCTCAAGGAGCGGGTGGTATTCATGGTGGGCCAGGTGGAAGACCACATGGCCAACCTGATTGTTGCCCAGATGCTGTGGCTGGAGTCGGAGAACCCGGACAAGGACATCAACTTCTACATCAACAGCCCCGGCGGCTCGGTCACGGCCGGCATGTCGATCTACGACACCATGCAGTTCATCAAGCCGGACATCAGTACCATGTGCGTCGGCCAGGCCGCCAGCATGGGCGCGTTCCTGCTGGCTGCGGGCGCCAAGGGCAAGCGCTATGTGCTGCCCAATGCCCGGGTGATGATCCACCAGCCACTGGGCGGCTTCCAGGGCCAGGCCTCGGACATCGAGATCCATGCCCGCGAGATTCTCAAGATCAAGGGCACCCTGAACGAGCTGCTGGCCAAGCACACTGGCCAGCCGCTGGAAGTGATCGAGCGGGACACCGACCGTGACAATTTCATGGACGGTGCCACGGCCAAGGAGTACGGCCTGGTCGACCTGGTGCTGGAGAAGCGTCCGGGCACGGCGGACTGAACTGGCGTGAAGGCCGTGCTCACGGGGTTTCACGCCGGTGCGTAAAAATTGATCTAACGGTATCAGCAGGGGGTGAGCGGGCTTGAAAAAGCCCCTCCAAGCCTGCATCTTGAGGGAAACCATGCTGCATTTTGAGGGCATCAGATGAGCGACCAATCAGGCGGGAAGGACGACGGCAAACTGCTGTACTGCTCCTTCTGTGGAAAGAGCCAGCACGAGGTGCGCAAGCTGATTGCGGGCCCGTCCGTGTTCATCTGCGACGAGTGCGTCGACCTGTGCAATGACATCATTCGTGAAGAAGTGCAGGAAGAGGCGGCTGACGGCGATAGCGAGAAGCTGCCGCGCCCGAGCGAGATCAAGACCACCCTGGACGATTACGTCATCGGCCAGGAGCGTGCCAAGAAGATTCTTTCCGTGGCTGTGTACAACCACTACAAGCGGTTGCGCGGCAGCAAGAAAGTGAAAGACGACGTGGAGCTGGGCAAGAGCAACATCCTGTTGATCGGCCCCACCGGCTCCGGCAAGACGTTGCTGGCGGAAACGCTGGCGCGATTGCTTAATGTGCCGTTTACCATTGCCGATGCCACCACGCTGACCGAAGCCGGTTATGTCGGTGAGGATGTGGAGAACATCATCCAGAAGCTGCTGCAGAAGTGTGACTATGATGTCGACAAGGCGCAGCAGGGCATCGTCTACATTGACGAGATCGACAAGATCTCGCGCAAGTCGGACAACCCGTCCATTACCCGTGACGTGTCGGGCGAGGGCGTTCAGCAGGCGTTGCTGAAACTGATGGAAGGCACTGTTGCCTCGGTGCCGCCGCAGGGTGGCCGCAAGCATCCGCAGCAGGAGTTCCTGCAGGTGGATACGGCCAACATCCTGTTCATTTGTGGTGGTGCCTTTGCTGGCCTGGACAAGATTATTCGTGACCGCTCCGAGAAGGGCGGTATCGGCTTCGCGGCCGAAGTGAAGAGCAAGGAAGAGGCGCTGAGTATCGGCGAGGTGTTCCAGTCCGTGGAGCCCGAAGACCTGATCAAGTTCGGCCTGATTCCGGAATTCATCGGTCGTCTGCCGGTGATTGCCACGCTTGAGGAGCTCAGTGAAGAAGCCCTGATCCAGATTCTCACCGAGCCCCGCAACGCCCTGACAAAGCAGTATTCCCGCCTGTTCGAGATGGAAGAGGTGGAGCTGGACTTCCGCGAGGATGCCCTGCGCGAAGTGGCCAAGAAGGCCATGGAGCGCAAGACCGGTGCCCGTGGTTTGCGCTCCATCCTTGAAAGTGTGCTGCTTGACACCATGTATCAGGTTCCCGGAATGGACAATGTCGCCAAGGTCGTGATTGACGCGGCGACCATTCGAGGCGATTCCGAGCCGCTGCTGATTTACGAAAACAGCGAGCAACAATCTAAAGCCGCGCCGGATTGAGGCGCGGCGCACCTGACGAGGGCTGACGTGCTGAAAGATATCCCGCTTTTGCCACTGCGAGACGTAGTGGTTTACCCCCATATGGTCATCCCGCTGTTTGTCGGCCGGGAGAAATCCATTGCTGCCCTTGAGCAGGCCATGGCCAACGACAAGCAGGTGCTGCTTGTCGCCCAGCGCAATGCGTCTGACGATGAGCCCAGCGCAGACGACCTGCACAGTGTGGGCACGGTCTCCACCGTGCTGCAGATGCTCAAGTTGCCCGACGGCACCGTCAAGGTGCTGGTGGAAGGCGGCTCGCGGGCCCACGTGGTGCGCACCGATTTTGCCGAGGACTTCATCCACGCTGACGCGCGCGAACTCACCGAGGACGTGCCCGATGACGGCGAGGCGGAAGCGCTGGCCAAGTCACTGCTGAGCCAGTTCGAGGACTACGTCAAGCTGTCCAAGAAGGTGGCGCCGGAAATCGTCAGCTCGGTATCCGGGATCGACGAGCCAAGCCGCCTGGCCGATACCATCGCTGCGCACCTGCAACTGAAGATCGAGGAAAAGCAGGAAGTGCTGGAAATGCCCGATGTGCGTGAGCGTGTCGAGCACCTGATTGCACTGATGGAATCCGAAATCGACATCTTCAAGGTGGAGAAGCGGATCCGTGGTCGCGTCAAGAAGCAGATGGAAAAGAGCCAGCGCGAGTACTACCTGAATGAGCAGATGAAGGCCATCCAGAAAGAACTCGGCGACATGGACGAGGGCGGCAACGAGCTGGAGGAGATCGAGAAGAAGATCCAGTCCGCCGGCATGCCCAAGGAAGCCCGCGAAAAAGCACTGACGGAATTCAACAAGCTGAAGATGATGTCGCCCATGTCGGCCGAGGCCACGGTGGTGCGCAGTTACCTGGACTGGATGATCAGCACGCCGTGGAAAAAGCGCTCGCGCGTGCGCCACGACCTGAAGCTGGCCCAGGAGACCCTTGACCAGGACCATTACGGGCTGGAAGAGGTGAAGGACCGGATTCTCGAGTTCCTGGCCGTGCAGACCCGTGTCGGCAAGGTCAAGGGCCCGGTTCTGTGCCTGGTGGGTCCGCCGGGTGTGGGCAAGACGTCGCTGGGGCAGTCCATCGCCCGGGCCACCAACCGCAAGTTTGTCCGCATGGCCCTCGGTGGCGTGCGTGACGAGGCCGAAATTCGTGGCCACCGTCGTACCTACATCGGTTCCCTGCCGGGCAAGGTGATCCAGAAGCTGGCCAAGGTCGGCGTCAAGAATCCCCTGTTCCTGCTCGACGAGGTGGACAAGATGGGCATGGACCAGCGTGGCGACCCGGCGTCGGCCCTGCTGGAAGTGCTCGACCCGGAGCAGAACGGCACCTTCAACGATCATTACCTGGAAGTGGACTACGACCTGTCGGAAACGCTGTTTGTCTGTACCTCCAATTCCATGAACATTCCGGCACCGCTGCTTGACCGTATGGAAGTCATTCGCATCCCCGGCTACACCGAGGATGAGAAGGTCAACATCGCGCGCCAGTACCTGGTGCCGAAGCAGTGCGAAGCCAATGGCGTCAAGAAGGAAGAGCTGAGCTTCGATGACGACAGCATTCGCCACATCATCCGTCACTACACCCGCGAGGCGGGTGTGCGCGGACTTGAGCGTGAGATTGCCAAGGTATGCCGGAAGGTGGTCAAGGAACACCAGCTGGCCAAGGAAATCGAGCCGAAAGCCGTGCAGGGCGAGGGTATCGAGACTTACCTGGGCGTGCGCAAGTTCAGCTTCGGCCGCGCCGAAGAGCAGGACCAGGTGGGCCAGGTGACCGGCCTGGCCTGGACCTCCGTGGGCGGCGAGCTGCTCACCATCGAGGGCGTTTCGACGCCGGGCAAGGGCCGTGTGACCAGCACCGGTTCGCTGGGCGATGTCATGCAGGAGTCCATCCAGGCGGCGTGGACCGTGGTCAAGAGTCGGGCCCGCACCCTGGGCGTGCGCCGGCGCCAGCTGGAACGCAACGACTTCCACATTCACGTGCCCGAGGGGGCGACCCCCAAGGACGGTCCCAGCGCGGGTATCGCCATGTGCACCGGGCTGGTATCCATCCTCACCGGCATTCCGGTGCGCGCCGATGTGGCCATGACCGGCGAGATCACCCTGCGTGGCCAGGTGTTGCCCATCGGTGGCCTGAAAGAGAAGCTGCTGGCAGCGCATCGGGGCGGTATCAAGACCGTGTTGATCCCGGCCGAGAACGAGCGCGATCTCAAGGAGATTCCGGAGAACATCAAGTCGGCGCTGGATATCAAGCCGGTGAAATGGATCGACCAGGTGCTGGAGGTGGCGCTGACGCACACGCCGACGCCGCTCACCGAGGAAGAGGTCGAGGAAGAGCTGGCTGCTGCAGAAAAGAGTCGCTCCGCCGATGATGACCGGGTCAGCACGCATTAAGCCGGCCTGGAAAAATCGGTAGCCGACGAACGGCAGCTGACACAGGCAGTGTCACGTAGAAACAAAAAACGGCCTCCGGGCCGTTTTTTTGTTTGTCACCAAAGGTGACTGTTATGCCTGTGCGCCGGCGCAATCGCGAGGCAGTGATCATCGCCCTGATTAAAAATTGCGCATTAATCCCTGGCCGGGGTCCGTCTTCGGGTGAGCGGGTAAAACAAAAAGCGTTTGCAATTCATCAGGTTGAGATTCGCTCTGTGAGTGATTTGTAAAACCACGACGTAATCGCAATTTTTCTTGTTTTTTGTGCGCACTTTCCGCGGAGGCCTTGTTATACTCCGGAACCAAGGTAGATGCCTTGCATGCCTTGTATTTGCTGGCTTTCAGGAAGAGCAACGACCTCTGAAAGAAAGCCGGTAACGAGTGCGCATGTTGTGCCAGAAGCTTCCTTGACGGGTTTCAGACCTGTTGCTATAAAGGCGGCTTCATCATGGAGAGAGCACGGCGCCTCGTATAATCAATCGGGAAAACAAAAGGGGAATTTTGTGAACAAATCTGAGCTGATCGACGCAATTGCAGCAGCGGCTGATCTGTCCAAGGCCGACGCTGGCCGTGCACTGGACGCCACCATTGATTCCATCACTGGTGCACTGAAGAAGGGCGATTCTGTTTCCCTGGTAGGCTTCGGTACTTTCCAGGTCAAGCAGCGCGCTGCTCGCGAAGGTCGCAACCCGCAGACGGGCAAGACCATCCAGATCGCAGCGGCCACCGTGCCCAGCTTCAAGGCAGGCAAGGCCCTGAAAGACGCAGTCAACTGATTGCACGGCAGGAGCGGCTGAGCAGCGGTGTCAGCCGGCTCGGAATCACGGGAGTCGCGGGTCGAATCCCGGTCGCTCCGCCAGCAGAAAAGCGTGTCTTCGGATGCGCTTTTTTGTTTTCTGAACCCTGTGTAGAGAAAAGCCAGAGTTGAAACAGCCGCACGGCGGTGGAGAGGGTAATGCAGGATTTTCGTAAATTTGTGAAGGGCCCGCTGGGTGTGACCCTTCTTTTCGTCTTCACGGTGCCGTTTATTGCCTCCGGGTTTTACGGTTACTTCACCAGTTCGGGTAGCAGTGATTCCCTGGCGACGGTGGAAGGCAGTGCCATCAGCAGCTCGGCGGTCAGCCAGCGTGTGCAGATGATGCGCGAGCAGGTGCGTCGCCAGAGTCCCAACGTGGACCCGGACATGATCGAGCAGTTCATCAGCCCGGCCATGGTGTTGAACAGTATGGTCAATAATGCCCTGCTGGCCGAGTTTGCCGCCGGGGCGGACATGTACGTGTCGGAACAACAGGCGGGCACCATCATCAACGAGGTGCCGGCATTCAAGGGCGACGACGGCAAGTTCGACGCGGCCCTGTTTGAGCAGTTCACCCGTAACCAGGGCATGACCCCGAAGCAGTGGGTCGGTGACCTGCGCCGTGACATGGTCATGGCCCAGGTGAAAAACGGCTTCGAGCTGACCGCCTTCTCCCTCGAGCGCGAGCTGCAGGAAGAGCGCCGCCTGGGTGAGCAGACCCGGGATATTACCTGGCTGGTGAAGCCGGTTTCAGACCTCGTCGACCAGCAAACCGTCACCGACGAGGCCGTCGCCGCCTATTACGAGCAGAATGCCGATGATTTCATGATTCCGGAGCGTTTCCGCCTGGCCTACCTGATGCTGGATCCGGCGGCGTACCGCGACGACGTCACGGTCACCGACGAGCAGGTGCAGGAAGAATATGCGGCCCGTGTGGCGGCTTTGGAGACGGTGGCGCAGCAGGACCAGCGCCGCATGGCGGCCCATGTGATGGTCAGTGTGGGCGACAACCGCAGTGAAGCCGAGGCACAGCAACGTATTGCTGATGCGCAGGCGAAACTGGATGCCGGTGCCAGCTTTGCTGACGTGGCTGCAGAATATTCGGATGACCCGGTATCCGCCCGCGACGGCGGCAAGCTGGGCTGGTTGCGCAAGGGGGACCTGCCGGAGTCTCTGGACCAGGCCGTGTTTGCCCTGGAGCCAGGCCAGGTGTCTGGCGTGCTGAGCTCGGATTCCGGCCTGCACCTGGTCAAGCTGCTGGAAATCGAGGACCGCGAGATTCCGTCCCTGGATGACATGCGGGAAGCAATCGTTACCGACCTCAAGCAACGCAACACCGATATCCGGATGAATGAAGACCTGGCGGTCCTTGAGGAGCTCGCCTTCGAGCACCCGGATCTGCAGCAGCCGGCCGAGTCACTGGGCCTTGAGGTGCAGCGCACCGACTGGTTCAGTGCCAGCGCTCCCAAGGGTGTGGCCGCCCTGCCGGGCGTGCTGGACGCCATGATGCAGCCGGAAATCCGTGAGGATGGCCTCAACAGCACGGCCATTGAACTGCCGGGCAGCCGTTTCCTCGTTTTCCGTATCGCCGAGACCCAGGCAGCCGAGCTGCGTCCGTTGGCGGATGTGCGTGGCGCCATTGTGGCGGCCCTGAAACGGGAGCAGGCTCTGGCCGAGCTGGACCAGATGATGGAGCAGGCCCTGGCGGCCACCGCAGACGGGGCTGGCCTGGACAGCCTGGCCGAGCAGTGGGGCAGCGCCATCGAGTCGGCGGCGGATGTGCGCCGGCAGAGCGGTGAGCCAAGCATCGAGCTGGTGCGCAACGCCTTTGATGTGGCGCGTGTGGATGCCGGTGATGACGGCGCCATCCAGGTGTCTCGCCTGGCCAATGGTGACCTGGCTGCGTTCCGCGTGACAGCCATCACTGATGGTGGTGCCGAGCCATTGGCAGCGCCGCAGCAGGCTATGGCCCTGGCCGAACTGACCCGCACCCAGGGTCAGCGCAGCGTGCGCCAGACGGTGGCGTTCCTGCGCGATAGCTTCGATGTGGAAATCAACGAAGCGCGACTCAAGGCACAGATGGAAGACGCCCAGTAACGCACCGGGCAGACACCAGAATAAAAAAGGCCGGCTTCAAGCCGGCCTTTTTTTATGGTTCATCGCGGATGAACGGGATGAAATCGTCTGCTCGTGCCCTGACCCGGGCCGACGCATGCGACGGTCGCTGTCTGGACGCACCATGGTTGCCCGGGCCTGCTTCCGGCTTCCCTCACCCTGTCCCTCTCCCGGCGGGAGAGGGGACCAAATGGACGGCGCAGTACCTGTTTCTTCCTGTGCAAGCTGCTTGCCACACTGAACGCCATGATCCGCGATCGGCTACCCGGGCGTCCCGCGCCGTCGACATGACCGAGACCATAGATACGTTGCCCGGCTGGAGAAGGCCATGCCGTAGGCGCAAGGCCGCGCTCAGCATGAACGAGTAGCCCCTCTCCCTGCGGGAGAGGGGTTGGGGTGAGGGCGGGCGCAACGGTTTGAACGCTTTCCCGCTAAAGCGCGATGAGCCGTTTTCATCGGCCTGTCCGTTTGCGCGCAGTGTGCGCGTTACTCTTCCGTCGCGTCACTCATGGCGACAGTGTTGGCGCCACAATCCACATAGACGATCTCCGCGCTGATGCCGGAGGCCAGGTCCGAGCACAGGAAAGCGGCGGTGTTGCCCACTTCCTCGATGGTGACGTTGCGCCGCAGGGGCGCCTTGGCCGCATTCACATCCAGCATCATGCGGAATTTCTTGATGCCGGAGGCGGCCAGGGTGCGGATGGGGCCGGCGGAAATGGCGTTCACGCGAATGCCCTCCGGGCCCAGGCTCGCCGCCAGGTAGCGTACGCTGGCCTCAAGGCTGGCCTTGGCCAGGCCCATGACATTGTAGTTCGGCACGGTTTGCTGGGAGGCGTGGTAGGTCAGCGTCAGCAGGCTGCCATTGCGGCCCTTCATCATGGCGTGACCGGCCTTGGCCAGGGCAACGAAACTGTAGCTGGAGATGTCGTGGGCCATGCGGAAGCCTTCGCGGGTGGTGACATCCACATAGTTGCCATCCAGTTCACTGGCCGGGGCAAAGCCCACCGCATGGACGATGCCGTCGAGCCCGTCCCAGTGCTTGCCCAGGCCGGAAAAAACCGCGTCGATCTGCTCGTCGGAGGTGACGTCACAGGGGAAGCACAGGGCCTCACTGCTGCCACAACGCTCGGCCACCTTGACCACCCGCGACTTGAGCTTGTCGGTCTGGTAGGTAAAGGCCAGTTCGGCACCTTCGCGGTGCATGGCATCGGCGATGCCAGTGGCAATGGAACGGTCGCTGGCGATGCCGACGATCAGGTAGCGTTTGCCTGCCATGAATCCCATCAGTGTGTCTCCCTTGATACAGCCCCTGGGGGCATCTTCTGTGTGACCGGCAGTATAGGCAATTCCGCCGGCACAACGAACCGGCCGGCAGGACCAAACTGCAAGCTAATATTTCACCGTGTCGTCAAAGGCGGCGTCGATCAGCATCCGGGTGTAGTCGCTCTGCGGCTGCATGAATACCCGCTCGGTATCGCCGTACTCCACCAGCTTGCCGTCTCGCATGACCAGCAGGCGGTGACTCATGGCACGCACCACTTTCAGGTCATGGCTGATGAACAGGTAGCTCAGGCCATGGCGCTGCTGGATGTCCTCAAGCAGGCTCAGCACCTGGTGCTGGACGCTGCGGTCCAGCGCCGAGGTGGGCTCGTCCAGCACCAGCAGGCGCGGGTGCAGGATCAGGGAGCGGGCGATGGCCACCCGCTGGCGCTGGCCGCCGGACAGTTCGTGCGGGTAGCGGTGGGCCATGTCAGCATCCAGGCCCACTTCCTGGAGCATGGCGGCCACCTGTGCGTCCCGCGCTGTTTCGTCCAGGTCGCTGAAATGCACCTTGAGGCCCTCGCTGACAATCTGGCCAATGGTCATGCGCGGGTTGAGCGTGCCCCAGGGATCCTGGAATACCACCTGCATCTGGCGGCGATACGGGGTGACGGCACGGCCGCGGATCTGGTCCAGGCGGGTGCCGTCGAGCAGGATCTGCCCGTCACTGTCGAGCAGGCGCAGCAGCGCCAGGGCCAGGGTGGACTTGCCGGAGCCGGATTCGCCCACCAGTCCCAGTGTCTCTCCGCGGTTGATGGTGATGTCCACCTGCTTCACGGCCTGGAAGCGGGTGTCCTTGCGCAGCAGGCCGGGCCCGTGGCCAAACACCACATTGATCTGCTTGCCGGCCAGCAGGGGTTCGGCATCGGCCAGTGGCGCAGGCGCGGTACCGCCAGGCTCGCTCGCCAGCAGGTGACGGGTGTAGTCGTGCTGCGGGTTGTCCATGATCGTGGCGGTGTCGCCGTTTTCCACCACGCGGCCCTGGTGCATGACGGCCAGCTTCTCGGCGTAGCGCTTGACCACGCCGAGGTCGTGACTGATCAGGACCACGGCCAGGTCCAGCTCCCGCTGCAGGTGCTTGAGCAGGTCTAGAATGCTGGCCTGCACGGTGACGTCCAGGGCGGTGGTGGGCTCATCGGCGATCAGTACTGTCGGGTCGTTGGCCAGGGCCATGGCAATCATGACGCGCTGACGCTGGCCGCCGGACAGCTGGTGCGGGTAGCGCCCCAGCAGGGATTCCGCTGCCGGCAGTTGCACCTGGTCGAGTAGCGCCAGGCAGCGCTTTCGTGCCGCTGTCTTCGACAGGCCCTGGTGGATGAACAGGCTCTCGCTGATCTGCTTTTCGATGGTATGCAGCGGGTTCAGGGCGCTGAGGGGCTCCTGGAAAATCATGCCGATGCGGCCGCCGCGCAGGTTGCGCAGGGCGCCGTCTTTCAGTGCGCTGATCTCCTCGCCATTGAGGCTGATGCTGTTGCAGCGCCAGCTGGCCTGTTCCGGCAGCAGCTGCAGGATGGATAGGGCGGTGAGTGACTTGCCAGAGCCGGATTCGCCGACGATGGCCAGCATGTCGCCGCCGTCGACGGCCAGGGACACATCATCCACGGCGACCTTGTCGCCAAACTGGACGTGCAGGTTTTCGATCCGCAGGCGCTCGCTCATTGCAGGTACTTCCTCGGATCGAAGGCATCCCGTACCGCTTCACCGATAAAGACCAGCAGGGTCAGCAGCAGGGACAGTGACACGAACGCAGCAATGCCGAGCCAGGGCGCCTCAAGATTGGCCTTGCCCTGGCCGAGCAGTTCACCGAGGGACGGTGAGCCCGGCGGCATGCCGAAGCCGATGAAGTCCAGCGACGTCAGCGTGACGATGGAACTGTTGAGAATGAACGGCATGAAGGTCAGGGTGGCCACCATGGCGTTGGGCAGCATGTGGCGGAACATGATCACTGGTGTGGAGACACCCAGTGCCCGTGCCGCCTTGACGTACTCCAGGTTGCGGCAGCGCAGGAACTCGGCCCGCACCAGATCCACCAGGGCCATCCACGAGAACAGCAGCATGATGCCCAGCAGCCACCAGAAATTCGGTTTGACGAAACTGCTGAGGATGATGATCAGGAAAAGAATCGGCATGGATTGCCAGATTTCCAGGAATCGCTGGCCGGCCAGGTCGACCCAGCCGCCGTAATAGCCCTGCAGGGCGCCGACGATGATGCCGATGATGCTGCTGGCAAAGGTCAGCGCCAGGCCAAACAGCACCGAGATGCGAAAACCGTAGATGATGCGCGCCAGTACATCGCGCGCCTGGTCATCGGTGCCGAGCCAGTTCTCACCGGACGGCGGCGCCGGCGAGGGCACATCCAGGTCATAGTTGATGGTGTCATGGCTGTAGCGGATCGGCGGCCACAGCATCCAGCCGTCGTCGTTGATCAGCTCGGCCACGAACGGGTCACGGTAATCGGCCTCGGTTTCAAACACCCCACCAAAGGTGGTTTCCGGGTAGGTGCTGAACACCGGCGTGTAGAGCGCGCCCTGGTAGCTGACCAGCAGTGGCTTGTCGTTGGCGATCAGCTCGGCAAACAGGGTCAGCACAAATAGCACGGCAAAGATCCACATTGACCAGTAACCGCGCCGGTTGCCCTTGAAAGTGCGCCACTGGCGTTCGAACACCGGATTCCTGAACATCAGAAATCCCTCCGCTCGAAGTCGATGCGCGGGTCAATCAGTACGTAGGTAAGGTCGCTGACAATCTTCAGCACCAGACTGATCAGTGTGAACACAAACAGGGTGCCAAACACCACCGGGTAGTCACGGTTGATGACAGATTCGAAACCCAGCAGGCCCAGGCCGTCCAGTGAGAAGATGAACTCGATCAGCAGTACGCCGGTGAAGAACATGCTGACAAAGGCAGCCGGGAAGCCGGCGATGATGATCAGCATGGCATTGCGGAACACATGGCCATAGAGCACCTGCTTTTCGGTCAGCCCCTTGGCGCGGGCCGTCTGCACGTATTGCTTGCTGATCTCGTCGAGGAAAGAGTTCTTGGTCAGCATGGCCAGGGTGGCGAAATTGCCGATCACGATGGCAATGGTGGGCAGGGTGATATGCCACAGGTAGTCGGCAATCTTTGCCGGCCAGCTCAAGGCGTCCCAGTTGTCGGATGTCAGTCCGCGCAGCGGGAACCAGTCCAGGTAACTGCCGCCGCAGAAGATCACCACCAGCAGGATGGCAAACAGGAAACTGGGAATGGCATAGCCAAGGATGATGGCCGACGACGACCAGACATCAAACGGGGTGCCGTGCTTGACCGCCTTGCGGATGCCCAGGGGGATGGAGATCAGGTAGGTGAGCAGGGTGCTCCACAGGCCCAGGGAGATGGATACCGGCAGGCGGTCCACGATCAGCTCTCCCACCGGTCGGTCCTTGTAGTACGACTCGCCCAGCTCGAAGGTGGCGTAGTTGCTCAGCATCAGCCAGAAGCGCTCGGTCGGTGGCTTGTCGAACCCGTACATCTTCTCGATGCGCTCGATCAGCTCTGGCGGCAGGCCCTGAGAGCCACGGTAGCTGTCGCTGCCTCCGGTGGAGGCGTTGCTGCTGCCGGCAAAGTCAGCGCTTGAGCCAGCGAACTGGCTGCCGGTGCTGGTGTCCAGGCCACGCAGCTGGCCCACCATGCGCTCCACCGGCCCGCCCGGGGCGGCCTGGATGATGGCGAAGTTGAGCAGCAGGATGCCGAGCAGGGTCGGCACGATCAGCAACAGGCGTCGCAGGATGTAGTGACTCAAGGTCGCTCAGTCCTTTTCCTGGCGCCACCAGATATCGATGTCGAATCCCAGTGGTGGCAGCGGTTCCGGATGTGCAAGGTCACTGTCATAAGCCACTCGGTAGCGGTCAATATGCCAGTGCGGGATGACATAGTGCCCCCATTGCAGCACACGGTCCAGCGCCCGGGTGGCGGTGATCAGTTGCTGGCGCGAATCGGCGGCAATCACCTTTTCTACCAGCGCGTCCACCACCGGGTCCTTGATGCCGGCGACGTTGCGTGAGTCGGTCTTGTCAGCGGCCGCACTGCTCCAGAAATCGCGCTGCTCGTTACCCGGTGACAGCGATTGCGGGAAGGTATAGACGATCATGTCGTAATCGAACTGACGAATGCGGTCGATGTACTGGTTGCGGTCCACGGTGCGGACATCGGCATGGACGCCGAGAATCTTGAGGTTGCGGGCAAAGGGCAGGACCACGCGCTCGAACAGGCGCGATCCGAGCATGATCTCGAAGGACACGGGTTTGCCATCCGGTGTCATCAACTGGTTGTCCACCACCTTGTAGCCGGCGTCCTTGAGCATCTGCTGGGCCTTGCGCAGGTTGCGGCGTGGATTGCCGCTGCCGTCCGTGACGGGAGGCTGGTAGGCCTGCGTGAAAACGGCCTCGGGCAACTGGTCGCGATGGGGTGCCAGCAATGCCAGTTCGTCCTCATCGGGCCGGCCCGTGGCGGCCATTTCCGAATTCTGGAAATAGCTGCGTGTGCGGGTGTACTGGCCGTAAAACAGGTTCTGGTTGGACCATTCGAAATCCATGGCGTAGGCCAGTGCCTCACGCAGCACCTTGTCCTGGAACAGCGGGCGACGCAGGTTATAAACGAAGCCCTGCATCCCGGCCGGTTGGCGGTTGGCTATCTCTTCCTTGGTGATGCGACCGCTGCGCAGCGCCGGTGATTCATAGGCAGTGGCCCAGTTCTTGGCGCTGTTCTCCTGGCGGAAGTCATAGGCACCGCCCTTGAACGCCTCCAGTGCCACGCTCTCATCAAGGAAGTACTCAAAACTGACCGAGGCAAAGTTGAAGCGGCCCCGATTCACCGGCAAGTCCCGGGCCCAGTAATCATCCCGACGCTGATAGACAATGCGCTTGCCCGGTTTGACCTCGGCCACCCGGTACGGGCCACTGCCCAGGGGCTTGTCCAGGCTGCTGCGCGAAAAGTCCCGGTCTTTCCACGCGTGGGCGGGCAACACCGGCAGTTGGCCGATGATCAGCGGCAGCTCGCGGTTGTTCTGTTCCGAGAACGTGAATTTCACCCGCCGCTTGTCCAGTGCCTCGACGTTGGCCACCGAGCCGTAATAGGCGGCAAAGAAGGGTGCGCCTTTTTCCACCAGCGCGTTGAAGGTGAAAACCACATCGGCGGCGGTTACCGGGGCGCCATCGGCAAACCGTGCCTGTTCGCGCAGGGTAAAGACGATCCAGCTGCGGTCTTTCGGCATCTCCATGGATTCGGCCAGCAGGCCGTACTCGGTGAACGGCTCATCCAGGCTGCGCACCGTGAGTGTGTCCCAGATGTAGTCGGTCAGCCCGGCGGCAGGGATGCCCTTGGAAATGAACGGGTGCAGGCTGTCGAAGGAACCAGGTTGGAACAGCTTCAGGTCGCCACCACGCGGTGCGTCCGGGTTGACGTAGTCGAAGTGGGTAAAGCCGCTCGGGTATTTTACGTCACCGTACATGGACAGGGCGTGGAAGCGCTCTGCGGCGCCCGCCTGCGTCAGGGTGGTCACAGCCAGCAGCGCGGCCAGCACTGTGCGCAAGAAAAACGTCATCACGGTTGTTTGCTCCACCAGGTTTCTGTGCCAAGGGCATAGGGGGTGGCGGCGTCGGGCCGCCCGAACTTGTCCCACCAGGCAAGACGGTGATAGTCCAGGTACCAGTGGGGAATGATGTAGTGGCGCCACAGCAGTACGCGGTCCAGCGCATGCACGGCAGCGCGGTAGTCAGGCAGTGAGTGGGCAGACAGCACTGTCTCCACCAGGGCATCCACCACCGGGTCATCAATGCCGGCCAGGTTGCGCCCGCCGCTCATGTCGCGGCTGCCGGAATGGAAATACTCGCGGATTTCCTGGCCCGGGAAATCGCGCTGGGGCAGGACGTAGATGGTGGCGTCGAAATCGTAGGTATCCAGTCGCTCCTTGAACGCGGCATGGTCCACGGAACGGTATTCAGCCTGCACGCCCAGGCGCTTGAGGTTCTCCAGCCAGGGCAGGACGACGCGATCCATGCCGGGGCTGTGATAATTGAGGATTTCCATGCTGAACGGCGTGCCGCTTTCTGCATTCACCAGCACGCCGTCACGAATTTCCCAGCCGGCGGCATTGAACAGTGCCAGCGCCTTGCGCATCTGCTGGCGCGGCAGGCGTTGGCCGTCGCCTTCGGCAAGCGCAAAGGGCTCGGTGAACAGGGCGGCCGGCAGTTGCTCTGCGAACGGTTCCAGCAGCGCCCGTTCTGCGCCCTGTGGCACACCGCTGCTGGCGTTGGCACTGTTGGGGAACCAGGTCACCTGGCGCTTGTAGGCGCCGTTGAAAATGGCGCGGTTGGTCCAGGCGAAATCGAACATCAGGCCCAGGGCTTGTCGCACGCGCGGGTCAGCCAGCTGGGGGCGGCGGGTATTGAAAAAGAACCCCTGGGTACCCTGGGCAATGCGGTGGGGGATTTCTTCGCGCGTCACCCGGCCGTCATCAATGGCAGGGAACTGGTAGGCCGTGGCCCAGTGCTTGGCGATGTAGTCGAGGTGGATGTCGTAACGCCCGGACTTGAATGACTCGAACGCCACCTGGGCGTCACGGAAATAGTCCACCACGATCCGGTCGAAGTTGTAGCGGCCGCGGTTAACCGGCAGGTCCTTGCCCCAATAGTCGGCGTTGCGGCGCATGACCAGCTGGGCACCGGGCTTGACCGACTCAATGCGATACGGCCCGCTGATCACCGGCGCGTCCAGGGTGGCCTTGTCGAAGTCACGGTCACGCCAGTAATGCGCTGGCAGCACCGGTAGCTGGCCCAGTACGGAAGGCAGGTCGCGGCGATTGCTGCCGCCCAGGGTAAAGCGCACACGGTGGTCATTGATGGCGCGCACACCGGTGACATCCTTGAACATCAGGGCGTAACGCGGGTGCCCCTTGTCGCGCAGGATATTGAACGAAAACACCACGTCTTCTGCGTCCATGCGGTGACCATCCTGGAAGCGCGCTTGCGGGCGCAGCTCGAACTCCACCCAGGCAAGGTCGTCCGGCCAGGTCAGCGTGCTGGCCACCAGGCCGTAAGAGGCCTGGGCTTCATCGCCCACCCGGTTGCCGGCACTGCCGCCCATCATCAGGGTGTCGGTGAGCGGCAGAAAGCCGAACACGTAAAGTCCCGGGCTGTCGGCCGGGCTCTGGCCCTGGAGGATGTAGGGGTTGAGGCTGTCGAAACTGCCGATGCCGAGCAGCTTCAGGGTGCCGCCCTTGGGCGCATCGGGGTTGACGTAGTTGAAGTGGGTGAAGTCAGCCGGATAAGCCGGTTCGCCAAACGGCACATAGCCGTGGCGGGTCACCGTCTCTACCTGCGCTGCGCCCAGCAGGGCCGGCAGGCACAGCAGCCCCAGCAGGGCGGCCAGTGGGCGAATGGCGCGTCGCCGCTGCTCAGAATGCATTGCGCACGTCCACGTACAGCGTCAGCCGCTGGCCGGGGCGCAGGTACTTGCCGGTGTCGATCCGGTTCCAGCGGGCGATGTCGTTGACGCTGACATTGAAGCGGCCGGCAATGCGATACAGGGAGTCGCCATTGCGCACCGCGTAGTTGACCTTGCGGATCATCTCCGGTCGCGCCACGGCTGCCACGGTGGTGGGCTCGGCGGTCCATACGGCCAGGTCCTGGCCCACGCGCAGCGGATCCCGGGGCGCCATGTTGTTCCAGCGCGCCAGTTCGCGCACCGACACCTTGTGCAGGCGGGCAATGTCCCAGAGGGTGTCGCCGGCGCGCACCTGGTGGTCGATGCGCTGGCGACCACTGACGCCCTGGTCCTGTTTGGCCGCCAGGCGCTTGTCGGCGGTGAGGGCATAGGCATCACCGTCGCGGGCCGGCGTCGGGATCATGAGGTCCTGGCCGGCGATGATGCGGTTGCCGCGCAGGTTGTTGGCGCGCTGGATCATGCCCACGGTGATATTGAAGCGGTTGGCGATGCGGATCAGGCTGTCGCCGGAGCGAATGGTGTAACGCTGCCAGCGCATGCGTGCGTCAGCGGGCAGTGCGGCCAGCTTGTCGGCAAAGGCATCGGCCTTGTCCACCGGCACGAGGATGCGGTGCGGGCCTTCCGGCGGGGTTGCCCACTGGTTGTAGCCGGGGTTGAGCAGGTACAGCTCTTCCGAGCTGATCGCGGCCAGCCGGGCGGCCTCGGCCAGGTCAAGCTGGCTGCCAGCTTCGACAACGCGGAAGTAGGGCGCATCACTGATGGGCTTGAGGCTGACGTTATAGGCGTGCGGATCGGCAACGATCTGGCTGATGGCCAGCAGCTTCGGCACATAGGCCCGTGTCTCGCGGGGCAGGTTCAGGTGCCAGAAATCGGTGGGTCGGCCCAGTGCCTTGTTGCGGGCGATAGCGCGGGAGACGGTGCCGGCGCCGGCATTATAGGAGGCCAGGGCCAGCAGCCAGTCGCCATCGAAGCGGTCGGCCAGGCGTTGCAGATAAGTCAGTGCCGCATCCGTGGACGCGACAATATCGCGGCGACCGTCGTACCACCAGTTCTGGTGCAGGTTGAAATACCGCCCGGTGGAGGGAATGAACTGCCACGGACCGGAGGCGCGGCCATGGGAGTAGGCAAACGGGTCGAAGGCACTCTCCACCACGGGCAGCAATACCATTTCCGTGGGCATGTCGCGCGCTTCGGCCTGCTCGACGATGTAATGCAGATAGCGCTCGGCGCGGCTGGCCACGCGGTCGAGGTAGTTCTGGTGGCGGGCATACCAGTCACGCTGGGCGCGGATGCGGTCATTGTCCAGGCTCAGGTCGAGGGCGAAGCCGTCGCGTACCCGTTGCCACAGATCGGCCGGTGCCTCAACGGCGGGCTCCAGGGGTGCCGGCTCCTGCATGCCGTTGGCAAGGCCATCGCTGGTGGCGGAGACGTCGCCGGCGGCGGGCATGGGCTCGAGTTGGTCCACCGGTGTGTCCTGGCCCGGGAAATGGGCACAGGCGCTGAGCAGTATCGTCCCGGTCAGGACGACAGCGGTTCGAAAAGGTTTCATAAACAATAATCTACGTGGGCTTTTTACAATCATTCTAATCCGGTTTTCCGGCCACTGGCCAGACGTTCTGGCGCCGCTGCGCCGGGTTTGTGCGCCAGTGCACCCCGGCGTCTCAGAAACTGTCCTTCCACTGCCGCAGGCAGGCGAACAGGGCGTTGCGGTCGTCCCGCGCCAGGCCCTGCTGATGTGCCAGCAGCGCGTCCACCAGCGATGCATCATCAATGCGCATGAACGGGTTGCTGCGACGTTCCTCGGCCACCGTGCTGGGCAGGGTAGGCTGGCCGGCATCCCGGGTTTTGACCGCAGACTGGTAGCGCTGGTTCACCGCCGGGTCGTCTGGCGTCACCGCCAGGGCAAAGCGCAGGTTGGCGAGGGTGTATTCATGTGCGCAGCAGACCCGGGTGTCATCCGGCAGGGCGGCCAGGCGGTCCAGGCTGGCCAGCATCTGCGCTGGCGTGCCTTCGAACAGGCGCCCGCAGCCGGCGGCAAACAGGGTGTCACCGCAGAACAGGATCGGGCTGTCCGTCTGTGCGCTGAAGAAAGCAATGTGGCCCAGGGTGTGCCCGGGGACGGTGATGACGTCGAAATCCAGTCCCAGTGCGTCGATGTGGACCACGTCGCCATCCTCGAGACGGTGGCTGAGACCGGCAATACGCTCAGCCGCCGGGCCGTGCACCGGCACATCCGGCCAGTCGGCCTGCAGCGTGCCCAGCCCGCCGACATGGTCGGGATGGTGATGGGTGATCAGGATGGCACTCAGGGCCAGGTCCTGGTCTGCCAGCCAGGCTTGCACCGGCGCCGCGTCACCCGGATCGACGATCAGGCAGTGGCTACCGTCGTGCAGGGCCCAGATGTAGTTGTCGGTGAAAGCGGGGATAGGGTGTAGCGTCAACATGCTGGTTCGTCTCTCCGCCGTGCTGAACAGGGTGCCCGGCCGGTGGCCGGGCTGGTAGACTGGACCTTAGCATCTCATGCCCGCGTCGTCCCCCCGGCGGCGCAGGCCGGACCCAGGAGACTGACGTGGCCTTGCCCCGGTTGATCAGAACACCGTTCCTGCGCCATCCGCCGGACACCGACCAGGCGTTCTCGCGCTGGTTGCAGTCGCCGGCAGGCAGCCACCTGCTGGCCGCGGAGAAACAGGTGCTGGACGAACTGCTGCCGCGCATGACCGGCTACCGGGCGTTGCAGTGTGCTGTCGGTGAGCCGGTGCCGTTGCTGGGTGCGAGCCGCCTGCGCAACCATTACGTGCTGTCGCGCCGGCCGGGTGAGAACGTGCAGCTGGTGGGGCGCACGGATGCCCTGCCCGTGGCCAAGAGCAGTCTTGACCTGGTGGTGCTCCATCACAGCCTCGATTTTGATGACAACCCGCACCAGGTGCTGCGCGATGCAGCGCGAGCGCTGGTGCCCGGTGGCTGCCTGGTGGTGGTGGGCTTCAACCCGGCCAGCCTCACCGGGCTGGCACGCTGGCTGTACCTGGCCTCCAGCGGGGCGCCCTGGCTGGCGCGGTTCCTGCCGCCGCGGCGGGTGGGAGACTGGCTCAACGTGCTTGCCTGCGAGCCGGAGGGCTACGAAAGCGGTCATTTCCTGCCCCTGGCGGCGGATGCCACCCAGCGCCGCTTTGCCTGGCTGGAACGGCTGGTAGGGCGGTTCTGGAGCCAGCGTGGCGCTTTCTACGTGCTGGTAGCGCGCAAGCGTGCCGCCATGATACGCCCGGTGCCATCGCGCTTTGCCCGGGAGCGTAGCCCGCAGATCATCCCGGTGCCCGCTGCGCAGTGGCGGCGGCGCTCACAACCGGACCCTTCCACCGAGTAGTACAGGAAATAATTTGTGACTGAAACACCCCAGCATGTGGAGATGTTTACGGACGGTGCGTGCCGTGGAAACCCGGGCCCCGGCGGCTGGGGTGTGCTGCTGCGCTATGGCGACCGCGAACGTGAGCTGTTCGGCGGAGAGGCCGACACCACCAACAACCGCATGGAGCTGATGGCAGCCATCGAGGGACTGCGGGCGCTGACCCGGACCTGCGAGGTGGTGCTGACCACGGATTCCGAGTACGTCATGAAAGGCATCACCGAGTGGATGGCGGGCTGGAAGAAGCGCCAGTGGAAAACCGCCGCGCGCAAGCCGGTGAAGAATGCCGACCTGTGGCAGGCGCTGGAAAAGCAGGTGGCCCGACACAGTGTCCAGTGGCGCTGGGTCAAGGGGCACAGTGGGCACGAGGGTAATGAACGCGCCGACCAGCTGGCCAACCAGGGTATCGACCAGCTCAGCCGGGCAACGGAGAACTGAACATGCGCCAGATCGTCCTGGATACGGAAACCACCGGCCTGGAAACCAGTGAGGGCCACCGCATCATCGAAATTGGCTGTGTCGAGATTGTCGACCGGCGCTGCACCGGACGGGTGCTACACCAGTACATCAACCCGGAGCGGGATATCGATGAGGGCGCCGCCGAGGTGCACGGCATTCGCACCGAGGACCTGCTCGACAAGCCGGTGTTCGCCGCCGTGGTGGACGAGTTCATGGCGTTTGTCGAAGGCGCGGAACTGGTGATCCACAACGCGCCGTTTGACGTCGGCTTTCTCAACCACGAACTGAAGCTGCTGGATGCCTCACCGGCGCCCATCGAGCAGCATTGCGGCATCCTCGATACCCTGGTCATGGCGCGCCAGCGTCACCCCGGCCAGCGAGTCAGCCTGGATGCGCTGTGCCGGCGCTATGGGGTCGACAACTCCAGCCGTGAGCTGCACGGCGCCTTGCTGGACGCCCGCCTGCTGGCCGAGGTGTACCTGGCCATGACCGGTGGCCAGGTGGGGCTTTCCCTGGACGGCGAACAGAGCGATGGGCAGGCAAAGGTGGAAGAGATACGCCGCTTGTCCGCCGAACGGGCGCCGCTGCCGGTGATCAGGGCCAGTACCGCCGAGATCGAGGCCCATGACGCAAAACTGGCAAGCATCGACAAGGCCAGCGAAGAGGGCGCCTTGTGGCGACACTGAGGGTGGCCTGCTTGCCTGTGCCCCGCGCGCGGTGTCGGCGGTGCTCGCCCGGCGCGCTGGTGCGCATCAGCACCTGAATGTGTTCTCGTTGGCAAAATGCCGCATAATCAGTTGCTTACACTGGAAAGTTGACGCAAAGTTGTAAGGCGTGAGAAAGTGAAGTCGCCTTTGTCCGGGCCTTGCGCGCCAGCCCTTGCGGCCGAGCCACGGCCTGTTCCGGGCCGCCATTGCGGCACGGGCGACGCGGCCTGTTCCTGTGGGCAGGCGTAACAGATAGTCACGGCACCGCCCCGGGGCGACCAGAGGCGGTGCCGAAAAAAGAACAATGCCGCTGGAGACCGCATGGTCGCGATAACCAACACCACCTCGCTGATGTTCCTGAAGGACGAGCTGGACACCACCTTCCACGAAGCTGAAAAGCAGCTGGAAAAGTGGGTTGAGGATCACAGCCAGTCCGAGGCCGTCACTGCGTGTGTGGAAGCATTCCACTCAGTTCGCGGCATCTTCCAGGTGCTGGAGCTGCGCGGCGCCGTGCTGATGTCCGAAGAAATGGAGATGTTGGCGCAGTCGCTGGAAAAAACCGACCACCCGGACAAGCTCAGTGCCGCCCTCAGCCAGGGCATCGTGCTGATGACCCGCTATCTGGAATATGTCCAGTTGAAGGACCGGGGCCTGCCGGAACTGCTGATCAGCGGCATCAACGAGATGCGCCGCGCCATGGGCAAGGCGCTGATCCAGGAAAGCCATTTCTTCGCCGTTGACCTCGGCCGTGAGCGCTACCCCGAGCCGGAGACGCCGGAAACACCGCGCAGTGACCTGCCGCGCCTGTGCCGGCGCCTGCGCCACATGTATCAGGTGGGCCTGATTTCCGTGCTGCGAGACAAGGAAAGCGGCACCGGCTTGAAGCTGATGAATCGCGCGCTCACACGCATTGATCGCCTGTGTGGCCCGGTGCAGATGGGACGCCTGTGGTGGGTGGCGCGCGGCATGCTTGAGGCCATGATTGTTGACGAGATGCCCCTGACTCCGGCGCGCAAGAATTTCCTTGGCCAGGTGGACCGGCAGATCAAACGGGTCATCTATGAAGGGGAAGGCAGCCTGGACAAGGATGTGCCGCTGTTGCTGATCAAGGAAGGCCTGTATGTGGTCTCCCTGTGCAGCCGCAGCCCCGGCATCGTCGGTGAGCTCAAGCAGGCGTTTGACCTGCGCCCGGGCCTGACGGACGGTGAGTTGCAGGACGAGATCACGCTGATGTCCGGCGGTGGCGGATCGGTGGTGCGCACTGTGGCCGAGGGCCTGAAGGAGGAGCTGGGCCATCTGAAACAGTCGCTGGACATGGCCGCACAGGGTGTGGCGGACAACGACTACAACGATGTGGCAGACGTGATGGCCAAGGTGGCCAGCACGCTGGCGATGGTCAACCTGAACAAGGAAGCCACACAGATCAAGGAGCGCGCCGCCAAGGTGCGCGCCTGGCAGGGCCAGGAAGTGGACCCGGAGAGCCTCGATTTCCAGGAAATGGTGGACGATCTGCTGGTGGTGGAGAACGCAGTGGCCACCCTCGAGCGCAGCTTTGCGCCCCGGGACGACGTGCACAAGGAGGCCGGCAACAGCAGCATTTCCCTGTACCAGCTGGATGACGCGCGCATGGCCGTGGTGGGCGAATGCCGCTCGGGCCTGTCCCTGACCAAGCGTGCTGTCAGCGCCTTCATGGACAACAACTGGGACCCCATGCACCTGGCCAACCTGCCATCCATCCTGGCCGGTGTGTCCGGTGGCCTGACCTTCCTCGACCTGTCCCGCGCGGGCGGCGTCATGGATGCCTGTCGCAGTTATATCGAGCAGACGCTGCTGGCCAGCAACGCAGAAACGCCCACGCGCGAACAGATGGACACCCTGGCTGACGCCGTGACCAGCCTGGATTACTACCTCGAGAGCATGGAAGAGCAAAAGCCCATCGGTGAGACGGTGCTGGAGGTGGCTGAAGAGAGCATGGAAGAGCTGGGCTACCCCGTGGTGCGGGCCTCCAGCCTGTGACCCTGTTCGATCGCATTGCCTTTTCGGCAGCCCCGGAGCGCCTCGACGGCGATGTGGTCTGGTTCCTGTTCCGCGACGGCCGCCTGCTGCTTCCCGAAGACCCCGGCCAGGGCCTGCTGCCCGCGTTTCCCGCCCGATTCCTGGATCCCGAACTTGAGGCCCAGGAGCAGCATTACCTGGGCCGGCTGGATGAACAGCATTGCTGCGCCGTGGCGGTACCGGAGCACCTTGAGCTGCCGGGCATGGTGGAAGAAGACATGCGCCGCGTGCTGGTGCAGCTGGATGAAGCCCAGTACGCGATGCTGTCACGCGCCGCCCAGGCGCTGTCCTGGCGTCGCAACCACCGTTACTGCAGCTGCTGTGGTGAGCAGACCCGTCCCCATGACAATGACTGGGCCATGGTCTGTCCGGCCTGTGGCTATACCCAGTATCCACGCATCACGCCGTGCGTGATCATGCTGGTGACACGGGGAGACAAGGCGCTGCTGGCGCGCTCGGCCCGGTTCCCGGAGGGGCTGTTCAGTTGCCTGGCCGGTTTCATGGAGGCGGGCGAGTCGGCGGAGCATGCGGTGGCCCGCGAGGTGCACGAGGAGACCGGCATCCGGGTGCGCAACCTGCGTTACTTCGGCAGCCAGTCATGGCCATTTCCGCACTCGCTGATGCTGGGGTTCCATGCCGAATACGACGGCGGAGAGATTGTTGTCGATGATGACGAGATCGTCGAAGCACACTGGTTCGATGCGGACAGCTTGCCCCGCGTGCCGCCGCGGGGCAGTATTGCCCGGAGCCTGATTGAAAGCTGGCGCGCCAGTCTGTGACCTGGGTGCCATCGCCGCAGGGGCCGGCATGTCAGGCTGATGGCATGGCCACTGCCATGCCCGCCCTTGTGGCGGCATCCTGGGGACAAGGAACGACACGGAGCCGAATATGAGCTTTGAAACAGTACCACTGGTTATCATCATTATTTGCGTGTTGCTGGTGATCGGCGGTGCCGCCATCCTGCTGCGACAGAAGTGGCTGGTGCAGTGGTTCAAGGGCACAGCGGGCCTGTTGCTGGTGGGGCTGGCCGTGTATTTCTCCCTGTTCGCCCTGAACCTGTTCAGTTACAACGAGCTGCGCGAAGGTTCGCCCATTGCCACGGTCAGCTTCCGCCAGATGGGCCCGCAGCAGTACATGGCGACGGTATCCGAGCCCGACGGCAGCAACGTGGATTATCCGCTCAGTGGCGACCTGTGGCAGATTGATGCCCGGATCGTGCGCTGGAAAGGGCTTTTTGCCCTGTTTGGTTTCTCGCCGGGCTACCAGCTGGACCGTATCCAGGGGCGTTACCTGACCCTGGAAGACGAGCGCAGCAAGGAGCGCACGGTCTACGAAGTGATCAAGCCGGGTATCGGCATCGATATCTGGCACAATGCCCGCGAGGGCTGGAGCATGCTGGTGGACGCCCGCTACGGCAGCGCCACCTACCTGCCGATGGCCGACAGCGCCATTTTCGAGGTGGTGCTCACTCCCTCGGGACTGGTGGGCCGCCCCCTCAACGGCAGTGCCGAACAAGCGGTGGGACGCTGGGAGTAATTCCGTGTTCCCCCTGTATTACCTGACTGGAGACGACGTTAGTGGTTGAGTTTTTTACCGAGTACGGGATGTTTCTCGCCAAGGCCGTCACGTTTGTGGTGGCCTTTCTGTTTGTAGTGGCGGGCATCGCCAATGTCGCAGGGCGCAACCGGCAGATGGATGACGACGGCACGCTGCGGGTCAAGCACCTCAACGATGAGATGAAGGCACTGCGCGAGGGGCTCGGCGATGAAGTAATGGCGCCGGCAGCGCGCAAGGCCGCCCGCAAGGCCCGAGAGAAGGCGGAAAAAGCGGAGCACAAGAAGCAGAAGAAAGGCGCCGACGAACCACGCAAGCGGGTGTTCGTGCTGGACTTCCACGGAGACATCCGTGCCAGCGCCGTGGAAGACATGCGCCGGGAAATCAGTGCCGTGCTGCAGATTGCCAGCAAGGAAGACGAAGTGGTGGTGCGCCTGGAAAGCCCCGGTGGGCTGGTGCACAGCTATGGCCTGGCGGCATCACAGTTGCGGCGTGTCCGTGACCACGGTATCCCGCTGACCATCTGTGTGGATGAAGTGGCAGCCAGCGGCGGCTACATGATGGCGTGTATCGGTGACCGCATCATTGCGGCGCCGTTTGCCGTCATCGGCTCGATTGGCGTGGTTGCCCAGGTGCCCAATGTGCATCGCCTGCTGAAGAAGCATGACGTCGATGTGGATGTCATGACAGCCGGTGAATACAAGCGCACGCTGACGGTGTTCGGTGAAAACACGGACAAGGGCCGGCAGAAATTCCAGGAAGAACTGGAGGATACCCACCTGCTGTTCAAGGAATTCGTCGGTGAACAGCGCGCCGGCCTGGATGTGGCCAAAGTCGCTACCGGTGAGCACTGGTTTGGGCAGCGCGCCCTGGAGCTGGGTCTTGTGGATGAGTTGAAGACCAGTGATGAGTACCTGCTCGAGCGGATTGAAAGCGCCGATGTTTTCGAAGTGCGCTGGGAACACAAACGCAAGCTGGCAGAGCGGCTTGGCTTCTCCGTGGAAGGTGGCGTGCAGCGCGCCGTGGAGAAACTGCTGCACCAGGGCGCGTCTCGCTGGCTGCAATAAACGCATCATCGATCGGGGGGATTGGGATGGCATCTTTCAAGGCTTTGCGCACCGACAAGGGTGACGACGGTTATGTCACCTCGCTGGTGCAGCGTTCAACGGACGACCTGCCAGCCGGTGACGTGCTGGTGCGGGTGAGCTATTCCTCCCTGAATTTCAAGGATGCCCTGTCCGCCACGGGCAACAAGGGCGTGACACGCAGCTTCCCCCACACCCCGGGCATTGATGCGGCCGGTGTGGTGGAGAAGGCCAGTGCCGGCCCCTGGCAGCACGGCGATCCGGTCATCGTTACCGGTTATGACCTGGGCATGAATACCGACGGTGGTTACAGCGAGTTCATTCGCGTGCCGGCGGAGTGGCTGGTACGCCGCCCGGAAGCGCTGTCGGCCCGGGATGCCATGATTCTCGGCACCGCCGGCCTGACGGCTGCGCTGTGTGTGGAAACGCTGCTGGATACGGGCGTCGAGCCGGAGCAGGGCGAGATACTGGTGACCGGCGCCACCGGCGGTGTCGGCAGTATTGCCGTGGCGTTGCTGGCGCAGCTGGGCTTCAATGTGGTGGCCGGCACCGGCAAGGCGGATGCCCACGGCTGGTTGCGTACCCTGGGAGCGGCGGATTTTGTTGACCGCGAGACCCTGTCGGCGGGCGTCGACAAGCCGATGCTCAAGCCGCGCTGGGCCGGCGTGGTGGACTGTGTTGGCGGTGACATCCTGTTCAACGCCATCAAGAGCCTCAAGTACGGCGGCAGTGCCGTGTGCTGTGGCCTGGCTGGCTCGCCCACCCTGAATGGTTCGGTATTCCCGTTCATCCTGCGTGGCGTCAACCTGCTGGGCGTGGACAGCGTCGAGCTGCCGCTGGAGATCAAGGAGCAGGTCTGGCAACTGCTGGCCAGCGACTGGAAGCTGGAAAAGCTGGAGCAGGTACTGGCGCAAGAAGTGCCGCTGGCGCAACTGCCGCCCTGGTTCAGCCGCATTCTTGGCGGTGAGGTCCGTGGTCGCGTGCTGGTCAAGGTGGCGGGCGGCTGAACGGAGGCACGGGCATGAGTGGGCTGGTTCACGGATTTGTCCTCGACGGACAGGGCGGCGCGCGTCGTATCGCGGCAGATGCAGACGTGGCGGGCGTGCGCTGGCTGCACTTCGATTACACCCATGCTGATACCGCCACCTGGCTCGACAGCCAGGTGCCCGAGCGGGTTGCCGCGGCGCTGCTGACGATGGAGACACGACCGCGGGTCACGGCACTGGACGACGGCGTGCTGGTCTACCTGCGCGGCGTCAACCTGAACCCCGGTGAGCAGCCGGAAGACATGATTGCCATCCGCCTGTGGTTGCGTGGCAACCAGGTGTACAGCACCCAGCGCCGCTCCCTGGCGGCAGTGCGCAGCCTTCAGGAAAGCTTCGAACAGGGCGAGGGCCCGCGCACGGCAGGAGAGTTGCTTGCGTCACTGATCGACCGGCTGACCTGGAACCTGGAAGAGGTGATCGAAGCCATCGAGGACCAGGTGGCGGTGTTTGATCGCCCCGGTGACGCTTCCTCACGGCAGACACGCGCACGCCTGGCGGCGTTGCGTCGCCGGGCCATTATCCTGCGTCGTTACCTGAACCCGCAGCGCGAGGCCATCATCGGTCTGCAGGCGGATGCGTCGGGGCTGCTTTCCGACAGCGACAAGGTCACGGTGCGTGAGGCGGGGGACCGGCTTCAGCGCCTGCTGGAGGATCTCGACAGTGCCCGCGAGCAGGCCACCCTGGCCCAGGAAGCCATGAACGCCGTGCTCTCCGACCAGCTCAACCAGCGCATGTACCTGCTTGCCATCCTCACCGGTATCTTCCTGCCGGCCAGTTTCCTTACCGGCCTGTTCGGCATCAATGTGGCGGGCATGCCGGGCACGGACGATCCGCGTGCCTTCGGCTACTTTGCCGGTGCGGTGTCGCTGGTGATGGTGGTGGTGGCGATCATCATGTGGCGCAAGCGCTGGTTGTAGGGTTCAGCGGAGCAATTCTTTCCGGGGATTGCCCACACCCACACCCTCACCCTGTCCCTCTCCCGGAGGGAGAGGGCACTCTCCAGATGGCCCCTCTCCCTCCGGGAGAGGGGTTGGGGTGAGGGCCCCGCCCAAGGTTCGTAAGAACGCCGTCATAAAAAAAGGCCACATCACGATGTGGCCTTCCTGTTTGCGATCAAACGTGCACGCTCAGGCGCGCCGGTAGATCGGCCTGGGGTCGTGCACATCACCCTGGTAGGTGACGGTGTAATCCTTCAGGCCGCTCAGGGCTTCCTGGATGTCGCGGTCGTCACGCACTTCAAAGGCGTTGAAGCCGACGCGCCAGAGATAGAACAGCTGGTCGCGCAATACGTCACCCACCGCGCGCAGTTCGCCGGTGAAGCCGAAGCGGGTACGCAGCTCGCGAGCATAGCTGTAGCCGCGACCGTCCTTGAAGGCGGGGAAGTTGATCGCCACCAGGGGCAGGGCGCTGACATCGTCCGCCAGGGCCTCCGGCTCTTCGCCCGGGTCCAGACAGACGCCAATATCACCACGCGCCTTGAGTGCCTCTTTCTTTGCCTGCCAGACAGCCAGCGGCACGATCACCTTGCCGCTCTCCGGTACGCCGTTTTCAGCAATGCTGTCAGCATCCAGTCGCTGCCACTCGTTGCTGACAATCTCGCCATCACGAATCATCTCAGGCATAGACACGCTCCTTGAACGGTTCCACGCCAACGCGCTCCACCGTATTGATGAATGCCTCGTTCTCCAGCCGTGATTCCAGGTACACGTCCAGCAGCTTGGCAATCACGTCAGGAACTTCATCAGCCTCGAAGGACGGGCCGATCTTGCTGCCTACCTTGCTGACCTTGTCACCACGACCGCCCACGGTGATCTGGTAATACTCGCGGCCTTTCTTGTCGACGCCGAGGATGCCGATATGGCCAATATGGTGATGGCCGCAGGCATTCATGCAGCCGGAGATATTGATGTCCAGCTCGCCCAGGTCATGCAGGAAGTCCATGTCATCAAAGCGTCGCTGAATGGCTTCGGCGATGGGCAGTGACTTGGCGTTGGCAAGGGCGCAGAAATCGCCGCCGGGGCAGGCGATCATGTCGGTCATCAGCTTGAAGTTGGGGGTGGCAAAGCCGAGGCCATCCAGTGCCTGCCACAGGGCAAACAGGTCCTCGTCACGCACGTCGGCGAGCACCATGTTCTGCTGGTGGGTGTTGCGCAGCTCGCCGAAGCTGTAACGATCGGCAAGGTCCGCCACCGCTTCCAGTTCTTCGTCGCTGATGTCGCCCGGCGCACGGCCGGTTTTCTTCAGGCTCAGCACCACGGCCCGGTAGCCGTCGTGCTTGTGCGCGCGGGTATTGGTGTGGAACCAGCGACTGAACGCCTTGTCGCTGTCCAGTGCCTGGCGCAGAGCGCTGCCGTCGCCGGCCGGCTGGTAATCAAGGTCGGTGAAGTAGCCGCGCATGCGGGTCACTTCCGCATCGGTGAGGGTCATGGGCCCACCCTGCAGCTCGGCAAATTCCCGTTCCGTCAGTTCGCGGAATTTCTCCGCGCCCAGCGCCTTGACCAGGATCTTGATGCGCGCCTTGTACTTGTTGTCGCGATTGCCGTACTTGTTGTACACCCGCAAGATGGCTTCCAGGTAGGCAAGCAGGTCAGGCCAGGCCACGCACTCGCCGATCACCTGGCCGGTCATCGGCGTGCGGCCTAGGCCGCCGCCCGCCCAGACCTGGAAGGCGGTATCGCCGTTGCCGTCGCGGATCACCTGCACACCGATGTCATGCACGCCGATCAATGCCGGGTCGGCATCCGGAACCGCATTGACCGCAATCTTGAACTTGCGCGGCAGGTAGGCAAATTCCGGGTTGAACGTGGACCACTGGCGAATGATTTCGCACCAGGGGCGTGGGTCCTCGATCTCGTCCGGATTGACGCCGGCGAACTCGTCCGTGGTGACATTGCGGATGCAGTTGCCGCTGGTCTGGATGGCATGCATCTGCACAGCAGCCAGCTCGGCCAGGATATCCGGCACATCCTCCACCGCCGGCCAGTTCAGCTGGATGTTCTGGCGGGTGCTGACGTGGGCGTAGCCCTTGTCCCAGGTGCGGGCCACATGGGCCAGGGTGCGAAGCTGTTTGCTGGCGAGCAGGCCGTAGGGTACGGCAATACGCAGCATGGGCGCGTAGCGCTGGATGTAGAGGCCGTTCTGCAGCCGCAGGGCAAGGAACTCATCCTCGCTCAGGCTGCCGGCGAGGTAGCGGCGTGTCTGGTCCCGGAACTGGGCGACGCGCTCCTCAAGCAATGTCTGGTCGTGGTCCTGGTAAACGTACATGGTGTGCTGCGCTAACCCTTCAGAATTTGTGGGTTTTCCCGCGGAGTGGGGCATCAGGCGCGGGAATGTAGCAAATCCCCCTTATGCATAAAAGAAATATGTTGCTATATGGATAGTGCTTGCCGTTATTTTCCAGCCGCGTCCAGCACCGAGCTCACCAGCGCGATCATGCCGATCACCAGGCCAATCACCAGCAGTACATAGACAGCGATATAGTCGCCCGGGTCGCCGCGCTTGAAGTCGCGCTCGCGGTTTTTCGCGCTCTGTACGCCGATCAGGCTCGCCAGCACGCCCTGGACCACCTCCACGAGGCTGGTTTTGCGCGGTTGCCCGGCCGTGTCGTTGTCGCTGTTCTCGGGCGGGGTGGCGGGCGACTGCGGGTCGCGCGGGTCATCGCTCATGGCCGTTCTCCGTGGTCTGACGGTGGGTGGGCGACGATGATACTGCCTGCGCGCCGGTTAACCAATGCGGGAAAAATCAGGGGTTATGGTTGCAGGGAGGGAATACCTGACTAAAATACTCAGGATATGACCGATGGAAGCCTTATGAGTGACAACCTGATCAGCATTACCGCATCCGCGCAGGAATACCTGCGGGACCTGCTCGCCCGCCAGAACAATGATGGCATGGGCGTACGCATCTTTGTCGAGCGCCCGGGCACCCCCCATGCCGAGTGCTGCATGGCGTACTGCCCGCCCGGTGAGCAAGAGGATGAGGACGTGCGCTATGACTACGAGGGCTTTCATGCCTGGGTCGAAGGCAAGAGCGTCAAGTATCTGGAAGATGCGCTGATCGATTACAAGAAGGACAGCATGGGCGGCCAGCTGACCTTCAAGGCACCGAAATCACGGGTGCCGGACATCGGCCCGGATGCCACGGTGGAAGAGCGCATCAACCATGTGCTCTACGCCGAGATCAATCCCGGCCTGGCTTCCCACGGCGGCAACGTGCAGCTGCTGGAGCTCACCGACGATAATGTCGCCGTGCTGGAATTTGGCGGCGGCTGCCAGGGCTGCTCTGCGGTCGACATGACCCTGCGCGACGGCGTCGAGCGCACTCTGCGCGAGCGCGTTCCGGAGCTGGCTGGTGTGCGTGACAGCACCGACCATACCGTCACGGAAAACGCCTACTACCAATAAGTGTTTGCAGCCGGCCTGTCGCCGCCGCTGGCGACGGTTTGCGCTTCTTTTACACAATCATCACACATCCGTGCCAGTGATTTGATAGGTTGGAGTCTGGGCCGGCGCATTGCCTGCAGGGCGCCTGGCCGGATTTTTACTGGACATGGAGACTTGCTGTGAGACCCACACGATTATTGCCGCTGGTTCTGGCTGGAATGCTCGCCGCGTGCGGCGGCGATTCATCTGACGACCTGGTGGTGGTCAGCGAAAGTGCCCGAGCTGATTTTGCCGCCAGTCGCATTGACTCTTCGGCAGACGCGTCGCTCACGTGCACCACACCTGGTGCTGCCTGCGATGCGGAAATTGCCGCACTGACTGATTCGGCATTCAACGCCATGTCGCCGTTCGTTGACGGGCTCGATATGGCTCAGCTCGAAGATGCCATCGGCGCCGGTGTCAGCTACTCGGTGCAGACCGGCCTCGAATACGACGAGCTCGAATTTACCTACACCAATCCGACCGCCTCCCAAGGCACCACGGTGACCATTAACGGTGGACTCAACGCGGACGGCTACGCCAGCACCGGCAGCACCCCGGTGAACAACGACAACCAGGGCGTGTACGCGGACGAGAGTGCCCCGCAGGCAGACCCGAATGGTGATGCCGGCTGGTATTTCATCAACGCCAGCGCCGGTGACAAGGTCAATTACTACTTCTATGCCGACGGTGGCGCAGCCAGCCAGTCCTACACCATGGACGACCTGCGTTCCCTGGAGGCGGTGACCAAGCTGTACAAGACCAGCACCGACTACTTCTTCAATATCTACACCCTGCGCGAAAACGACGGTAACGACGCCGGCTCCTTCTACCGGTCACGGATTACGCTGACCAGCGGTGATTTTCCGGTGGCGTCGGCGCCAGCCACCTATACCGGGGAGTTCAACCGTGATGCCGCGGTCACCGGTGATCTCGAGTTCACCGTGGGTGGCACCACCCTGTATTCCACCGGCAACAGTTCTCTGGCGGACATCGGTGCTGAAGAGATTTTCCTGATTGCCCTGGGCACCAACAGTGGCGCTGCAGCGGGCGATATCGAGCTGACGGCCACCGAGTTTACCCTCGGCCTGCAGTCCGGTGACGTGGTCATCAAGCCGGTGGCCGCCAGTGAGGTCTCCGAGCAGCTGTTCCGCAACACGTTTGATGCCATTGCCGGTGACGCCGGCGCCGACATGCCGTTCTACCTGGAAATCACCTCCGGTACCGACGCGTTCAACGGGCTGGTGTTTGAAATTGCCGGCGGCCGGACCACATTCACGGCTTCCCTGGTGGGTGGCGCTGACCTGACGCTGGCGCAATCGATCCTGCTGGAGAAACTGGACCGTGGTGACGGTTACAATGCACTGGTACCGGAAGCCGTTTTCGATCCGGAAACCGAAAGCCTGGTGTTCGACTTCGGTACGGCGCTTGAGCTGGCCGACATCACCGGCCTGACGGCAACGATCTACAACGATGCCGGACTGACGGAAATGCTGGGTGACATATCCATCGACGCGGATGGTCGTGTTACCACGTTGTCGTACCCCTGACCGGTGGGTTGTTGACCGGTAAAGAAAAAGGCGGGCCTGGGCCCGCCTTTTTTGTGGGATTTGTGGCGGGTGGTTCCCTCACCCTGTCCCTCTCCCGGAGGGAGAGGGGACCGACCAGTGCTGTTTGATGTGTTGTCTGGATGCCGCGAAAGCCCCTCTCCCCCGGGGAGAGGGGTTGGGGTGAGGGCTGGTGCCAGCCGCTAGCGCGAGCAGTTCGGCACGCGTCCTGCTTTACGGGCGGCGTTATAGTACGCCACCGCCTCCGGCATGTTTGCCTGCAGCTCCTGGATGCGGGACTCGCTGGACGGGTGGGTGGACAGGAATTCCGGCGGCGCACCGCTGCTGGCCTTGGCCATGTTCTGCCACAGCGTCACCGAGGCGCGTGGGTCAAAGCCCGCCTGCGCCATCAGCTTGAGGCCGACGATATCCGCCTCTGTTTCATGCTTGCGACTGAAGGGCAGGGTGACGCCAAACTGGGTGCCAAGCCCCAGCAGCCCGAACAGCATGGCCTTCTCTTCACTGGGCTCGCCGGACATCGCCTGCAGCAGCTGCATGCCGGTCTGTGTCGCCATCTGGATGGAGACCCGCTCATTGCTGTGCTGGGCCAGCACGTGACCAATTTCATGACCAACCACGGCGGCCAGCTGGTCCGGCGTTTGCGCCACATCCAGCAGGCCGCTGTTGACGCCGATCTTGCCGCCCGGCAGGGCGAAGGCATTGGCCGACGGTTCGTTGAACACATTCACTTCCCAGGTCTGCTGTTCAGCCAGCGTGGCGGTGATCCGGTCGGCCACGCAGCGCACGTAACGGACCGTGGCGGCATCACTGGATACGGGTTGCTCCTGTTTCATCTGTTCATAGGCGGTGATGCCCATCTGGTCCATCTGGCTGCTGGACATCAGCAGCAGCTGGTTGCGGCCGGTGGGTGATTCCACGCAGCCAGCCATCAGCAGACCCATAACCACTGCAATCAATACGCGCACGCTTTGCTCCTTGATATTCATGTGTGTCAGTCCCACTGGCGCAGGTGGCGACGTGCCACCAGCATCATCCAGGCTGACCAGGTGCCGCTGGTCAGCAGGATCAGGGCGCCGGGTACGGAAATGTCCCAGACTGTTGGTACTACCTTGCCGGCCAGCATGATACTCCCGCAGAGAATGCCTGCCACCGTCAGCAGCGCCTGCACCTGACGGTACTGGCCCCGTTCCAGCCGCGCCACCAGGCGCTCCAGGTGGCGCGGGTCAATGCCCTGGTTGCCGTCCCGTGTCGGCATGCCTGCCGGGGGCGGCGCGGCATACAGCTTGTCCACGGCGTCCATGGCGCGCAGGCCGATGCTGCGGGCCAGGCGCACCGGGCTGTAGCGCTGGCGCATCATGCGTTTTACCAGGGGCTCTGCTTCAGACATCAGGTCGAACTGCGGGTTCATCATGCGCCCGAAGCCTTCCAGGGTAATGATGGCCTTGATCAGCAGGGCAATGTCACTGGGCAGGACCAGGTCGTAGTTGCGCAACAGCCCGGTGATGTCGGCCAGCAGGGCGGTGACATTCAGCTCGGCCAGCGGCACGCCGTAATACTGGCTGATGATGTCTTCCAGGTCTGCCACCAGGGACTCGAACTTCACCGGTACCCCGTCGGACCAGGATGCCAGCACCGCCGCGCAGGATTCGGCGTCCTGCAGCACCACTGCCTTCATCATCTGCACCATCTGTTCCTGGCGGTGATCAGACAGCTTGCCGACCATGCCGTAGTCGAGCATGGCGATGTGGTTGCCCTTGAGGATGAGGAAATTGCCCGGGTGCGGGTCGGCATGGAAGAAGCCGTCTTCCAGCGCCATTTTCCAGGCCACGAAGGCGCCCCGGCGGGCCAGTATCTTGCGGTCGTAGCCGGCGTCTTCGAGTTTTTCGATCTGCCGCGCGGGAATGCCGTCAATAAACTCCTGCACCGCCAGGGCGGGGGAGGTGTATTCCCAGTACACCTTCGGCACTTTGACCCAGGGAATCTTGCGCATGTTCTTGCGGATGCGGTCGGCGCTGCGCGACTCGATGGTGAAATCCAGTTCACGGCCCAGCGAGCGCTCGAATTCCCGCACCAGGTCCACTGGCCGGTAGCGGCGCAGTTCGGCGGAATTGTCGGCGGCCATGCGCGCCAGCGAGCCAAGCAGGCGCAAGTCGGAATCGATCTTGTGGCGGATACCGGGCTTGCGCACCTTGAGCACCACCTGGTCGCCGCGCCGGGTGGTGGCACGGTGCACCTGGCCAATGGAGGCAACGCCGATGGGCGTCGGGTCCACATGCAGGAAGATGCGGTCCACCGGCTTGCCCAGCGCCTTCTCGATGCGCGGCTGGATCTCCTCCCACGGGACTTCCCGGGCGGTGTCCTGCAGCTTTTCAAATTCGGCAATCCAGTCCATGGGGAACAGGTCCACCCGGGTGGCCAGTATCTGGCCCAGCTTGACGAACGTGGGGCCCATTTCTTCCAGTGCCCGGCGCAGGCGTTCGGCGGGCTGCATGGTCAGCATGTCGCGATCTACCTGCTGGCGCACCAGCTTGCCGGCCTGTTCCAGGGAACCGGCCAGTCCCAGGCGGCGAATCATGTCGGCAAAGCCGTATTTCAGCAGGATGGCCGCCAGTTCGTTCAGGCGACGGATATCCTTGCCGGTGTCGAGGATGCTCATGGCACGGGTTCCTGGTCAGGACACAAAGTCAGCGCTGGCATGGTAGCGGCTACGGGCACGGGCGCAAATGACACCCGCTCAGGCGGCCAGGGGGGCGCCTTCGCTGGCCAGCAGGCGCGCCTTGCGTGCAGCGCCCCAGCGGTACTGGCCGCAGCCGCCACTGACTGGCACCACGCGGTGACAGGGGATGCGCAGGGCGATGCGGTTGCGGGCCACGGCGCTGCCCACGGCACGGGCGCCGGAATCCAGCGTTCGGGCTATGTCGTGGTAGTGGCGCGTGGCGCCTGCGGGAATGGCCAGCAGCGCGCGCCAGACGCGACACTGGAACGGCGTGCCCACCAGGTGCAATGGCTGCTGTTCCAGCGCCGCCAGCGTCATCGGGGCAACCGTCACCGGACAGCCGGGGAACTGCGCCTTTACGAATTGCAGCAGCGCAGCCTCGGCCAGCGGCTGTTCGCGCAGATCCATGAGTACAATGCCGCTGCCTGAACGCGCCACCAGCAGGGTGCCAGCGGCGCTTTGCACGCAGGCACATTGCAGGGGCTCGCTGAGCTGGCGTGATTCAGCGGCAATGGTGGCGGGCAGATCGGCAAAGAGGTTCATGGGCGTTTACCTGTTGCTGGAGACGCGGTTCAGGGTGGCGTTCCGACGCCTATCCGTGAACAATACACAGCATGCACCATGGCGCGCAGCGCCGCCATTACCACATCAGCCGGAGCAGGCATGGCAGTATCCGACACAGCCCCGTATATTCGAAAGGAACTGGTGGAAGTGGCTGAAAGCCAGTTGCACGGCCGCGGCCTTTTTGCCCGCGAAAAGATTGCCCGCGGGACGGAAATCGGCCGGTGTACAGTGAAGCCGGCAAAAAAAGATGGTCCCCACGTGCTGTGGCTGGATGATGACACCGGCGAGGCCGTGAAGGTGACCTGCGCGCTGCGTTACATCAATCACGGTCCGCGGCCCAATGTCGCCTACTACGATGACCTGACCGTGGTGGCGCTGAAAAACATCAAACCCGGTGAGGAGTTGCTGCATCACTATGGCGACGAATGGGAATGACACAAATAATGCGCCGGAGTTCGTAACCGGCCTGGTGGTGGCCCATTTCGTCCTCGCCGCACGGCGCATGGGCGTGGATGTGGATGCCATCATGGCGCGCCACTACATCGATCCGGAAAACGACCTGCAGGCGTCCAGCCGTATCGACGGCGAGCGTTTTGATGCACTGCTTATCGACCTGATCGTCAGCTCCGGTGACCCGCTGTTCGGCTGGCACGTGGGCCAGCAGTTGCCGCCCGGTGCGTACGGGGTGCTGGGGCATATTGCGCTGGGCTGTTCCAACCTGCGCGAGGCGCTGGTGCTGGCACTCAAGGTGCAGGAGCTGGTTGGCAACATGGGCTGGGTGAGCATGGAAGAAGAGGCCCAGGGGGTGCGGGTGGTACACCACCTGACCCATGAAAACCCGGTGCTGCGTAATCACATTACCCAGAGTTTCATGGCCCTGGTGGTGCGCATGGTGCGCATTGCCACCGGTGATGAACAGGCCGCACCGCTGTGGGTCTCGTTCGAGTCCGCGGCACCGGCGGCCCATGTGGTCACCGAGCTGGAGACCTTTACCGGCTGTACCCTGCACTGGGAGCGTGGCCAGAATGCCCTGATGGCGCCCTGGAGCCTGCTTGACCTGCCCATCTACCAGATGGACCCGGGCATGATCGAGGACCTGGAGCGCAAGGCCGTGGCCCTTTTGCAGTCGATCAAGCAGGAGCAGGGCTTCGCCGACCGCGTGCGCCAGCAGCTCTACGCCGTACTGCGTCGCGGTGTGCCGCGTCGGGCCCAGGTGGCGAAGGCGCTGGGCGTGGCCGAGCGCACCCTGGATCGGCGCCTGAATGAAGAAAACACCAGCTGGCAGACCCTGCTTGACCAGGTGCGGGCTGAAAAGGCCACGGAATACCTGGCGGACCAGGGCACCACCGTGGCCGACGTGGCCGGCAAGCTGGGGTTCTCCGATGTGCGGGCGTTCCAGCGCCGCTTCCGCATCTGGACGGGAATGACCCCGTCTGCCTACCGCTCGGCCCAGTCCGTGGCAAAAGCGGGCGCTGACTGAAAACGAATGTTCAGTCCCCAGGCCGGGTGCGGGAAACTCAGCCAGGCTGCATGCAACAGCAATCGCGGTGAGCGCGCCAGCACCTCTTCGGGCGCATACAGGTCGCAGCCCAAAATCGGGTGGCCCAGCTCGCGGGTGTGGATGCGCAGCTGGTGGGATCGCCCGGTGAGCGGATACAGGGACAGCCAGGTGCTGGTGTCGGTGCGGGCCTCCACCCGGTAACGGGTCACTGCCGGCTTGCCGCGCTGGTGGCAGATCTTCTGGCGCGGCCGGTTGGCCCAGTCCGGGCTGATGGGCAGGTTGATTTCACCGCTGTCATCGGCCACCCGGCCGGCCACCACAGCGTCGTAACGCTTGCCCACCTCGCGGCGCTGGAATGCCCGGGTCATGGCGCCCTGGGCGGCGGCGGTGCGGGCAAATACCATCAGCCCCGACGTGTCCAGGTCGAGCCGGTGGACCAGGCGTATGTCCGGCTCCTGCGCCTGCAGCCGGGTCAGCACCGAATCGGTCTTCAGCGGCCCACGGCCGGGCACGGAGAGCAGGAACGCCGGCTTTTCCACCACCACGATGTGATCGTCACGGTAGTACTCGCGCAGCGCTTCGGTGCACGGCGGCGGCAGGTGTGTGGGCGTCTCGTCGCTGCCGGTCACCGGCCGAAGACCGCCGCGAACACGTCGTCATAGGTGCTGGCGAAATGCACCCTCAGGCCCTTGCGGATGTGGCCGGGCAGCTCCTCGAAATCACGCCGGTTGTCCTCCGGCAGGACCAGCTCGCGGATGCCCAGGCGCCGGGCGGCGATGGCCTTCTCACGGATGCCCCCCACGGCCAGTACCTGGCCGGTGAGAGTCAGCTCCCCGGTCATGGCCAGTTTGCGCGCCGGCTGGCGATTCAGGGCCAGGGACACCAGTGCGGTGGCCATGGTGACGCCGGCGCTGGGACCGTCCTTGGGGGTGGCGCCTTCGGGCACATGCAGGTGCACCGAGGCGTCGTCAAACCAGTGCGGGTCAATGCCGAAACGGGCGGCATTGGCGCTGACGTAGGAAAAGGCGATGTCGCTGGATTCGCGCATCACGTCGCCGAGCTGGCCGGTCTGCTTGAAGCCGCGTCGGTCGCGGTGAACCAGGTTGGCTTCCACCGGCAGGGTGGCGCCGCCCATGGCCGTCCAGGCCAGCCCTGTGATCACGCCAACGCCCTTGTGATGGCGCTCGCCACGGAACACCGGCATGCCGAGGAAATCTTCCAGGTTGCGGCCGGACACGGAGATCGGGCCGCTGCCGGCGAGCAGTTTTACCGCGGCCTTGCGGATGATCTTGTTGAGCTGTTTTTCCAGGTTGCGCACGCCGGCTTCCCGGGCGTAGCCCTCGATCACCTGGCGCAGTGCGGCATCCGTGATCTTCAGGCGCGACGGTTTGACGCCGGCGCGTTGCAGTGCCCGGGGCCAGAGATGCTTGCGCGCGATGGCCAGCTTTTCCTCGGTGATGTAGCCAGACAGGCGAATGATCTCCATGCGGTCCAGCAACGGGCCGGGAATGTTGTCCAGGGTGTTGGCGGTGCAGATGAACAGCACGTGGGACAGGTCCAGGCGCTCATCCAGGTAATGGTCGAGGAAGTCGCGGTTCTGTTCCGGGTCGAGCACCTCCAGCAGGGCAGAGGCCGGGTCGCCCTGGAAGCTGGCACCGAGCTTGTCGATCTCGTCGAGCATGATCACCGGGTTGGCGGTGCCGGCATCTTTCAGTGCCTGCACCAGCTTGCCCGGCATGGCACCGATGTAGGTGCGCCGGTGGCCCTTGATCTCGGCCTCGTCACGCATGCCGCCCAGGCTCAGGCGGAAGAACGGGCGCCCCAGCGCCTCGGCCACGGAGCGCCCGATACTGGTCTTGCCGACACCGGGCGGGCCCACCAGCAGCATGATCGAGCCGCGCATTTCGCCGCGCATGGCGCCCACGGCCAGGAATTCGGTGATGCGTTCTTTGACGTCCTTCAGGCCGCTGTGATGGGCCTCGAGAATCTGCCGTGCGTGCTTGAGGTCGAGGTTGTCCTTGCTCAATACGCCCCAGGGCAGGCTGCTGATCCAGTCCAGGTAATTGCGGGTGACGCCGTACTCGGGCGAGCCACTTTCCAGCACCGACAGCTTCTGCAGTTCATCGTCAATGCGCTGCTGCACCTTGTCGGGCAGCGTCTTGCCTTTCAGGCGGGCCCGGAAGCGGTCCGCGTCGGCTTCACGGTCATCCTTGGTCAGGCCCAGTTCGCGCTGGATCACCTTGAGCTGTTCGCGCAGGAAGAACTCCCGCTGGCGGGCGGAAATCTTGTCGTTCACTTCCTCGCTGATCTGGCTCTGCAGGCGCGCCACTTCCAGCTCTTTCTTCACCATCACCAGCACCTTCTCCATGCGCTTGAGCAACGGCACGGTTTCCAGCACGGCCTGCAGCTCCTTGCCGGAGGCGGTGGTCAGGGCGGCGGCGAAGTCAGTCAGCGGTGATGGCTCGCGTGGGCTGAAATTCTGCAGATAGGCCTTGAGCCCCTCGTTATAGAGCGGGTTCAGCGGCAGCAATTCCTTGATGGTGTTGACGATGGCAAGGCCATAGGCCTTGACCATCTCCTCGTCTTCTTCGTCCGGCTCCGGGTATTCCACCTCCACCAGGAACGGTGGCTTGCGGCTGAGCCAGCCGGTGATGCGAAAGCGGGCGACACCCTGGGCCACCATCTGCAGGTGCTCATCCTCGACGCTGGCCTGGTGGACCTTCACCAGGCAGCCGTACTCGGGCATGTCATCCACGGACGGCTCCGCACTGGCATCGTCACCCACGTACACCAGGCCCACCGAATGGTGGGGCGTCTGGCTGACCCGGTCCAGGGTGCCTTTCCAGGGGGAGTGTTCGAACACCACCGGTTGTACCAGGCCGGGCATGAACGGGCGCTGGGTCACGGGTAACAGGTAGATGCGTTGCGGGCGCACCTGGTTGGGGATTACCAGGGCGCCGTCGGCCGCATTGTATTCGACAGTATCGTTCTCGGTGTCGCTCATGGCTCTCGATCAATCCGTGCGTGATACCGCAAAGATGGCGATGCTCCGGGAAAATTCAATGGCCGGGTAAAGCACCGGTGCGCCGGGGTGTGTCCGGCGCGGGTCGGATTCGCGGCGCGTACGCCGCGAACGGTGCCTGCCGCGGGATGGCACGGGCAGGTGCCGCGTCCACGCCGCGAATGACGCCCGCAGGCAAGGCGGAGGGGCCATTCGCCAGCGCGCCGGGAGGGTTCAGGCCGGTGTCACCACCAGCAGGTCTGCCACTGCGACCTTGGGCCGGGTGGTGGTGCGCTCCACCACCTCGGCGACCATGGTCTTGTCCTTCTCGCACAGTTCCACCAGCTGGTAGAACGGGTCGCGGCCCGGATCGGCGATGATGATGCGCTTCACCCCGGCCTTGATGGCGCGGCGGATGAGCTTGTACAGCACCGGGGTCAGTTCGTCCCAGAAGCAGATGTCGGCGCCAGCCAGGGTGTGAAAACCTTCGAGGTCCGCTTTCTTCAGTTTCTCGAAGCGCTTCTTGCGGGTCTTGATGTTGTTGACGCCGTTGATGTTGGCGTGCAGCTCCAGATAGGGGAACACATCCTCGTCGGCGTCCACCGCCGTGATCTTGCACTCGAATTTCTTTTTCGCCCAGATGCCAAGCAGGCCCCAGCCGCAGCCAAGGTCCATGAAGCGACTCTTCTTCGGCGGCTTGTTGCGTGACAAGTAGTCCATGATGAGGAAGCTGGAATTCCAGATCTTGTGCCCATGGATACTGGGCACATGGGCGTCACGTTTGAGCTTGCGGACTTCCTTGTGGGCGGGCTTGAGCAGCACCAGGCTGCGGGTGCGAATAGCACGCTTGTCGTCGCGTGCGATCTTGATCTTGTCTGCCATTCTGTGACCCAGTTGTGATTGCGAGGCGTCGGGCAAGCGGCAAACATACGTTTTGTTACAGGTTCAATCAACCTCGGGTCAATGACAGTGGTCCCGGGTGCGGTAGGGTAATGTGACGGATAAAACCATGGGGGTTGTCAGACAGTGACGGATGGACCACGGCTGTCTTTGGGTAGAATGCGCCCCGACCATGGGGGATCGCATCACTTGAAGAAAGCCAGCTTTGCCAGAACCGGCCTCGGTGCCCTGCAGGGGCTGCTGGGTGGCCGGCGCCGTTACGGCCGTGCCGTCGCTGTGCTGGCAGACCTGGGCGCGCATTACGCCCGTGCCCTGGGCGATCCTGCGGCACTGGCAGATGCCCACGCCCATGGTGCCGAGCGGGTGGCACAGCTGTGTCGTCGCAATGGCGCCAGCTGGGTCAAGGCCGCACAGTTCTTCAGCTGTCGCCCTGATGTCCTGCCGCCGCAATACATCATCGCCCTGCAGGATCTGCAGAATGACGGCCGCCCGGCGCCGATGCGCAAGATCGAACCGATCCTGCGCCGTTGTTTCGGCGATGGCTGGCGCGACATCCTGCGCGACTTTGACCCGCAGCCGGTGGCGGTGGCGTCCATTGCCCAGGTGCACCGGGCGCGTCTGGCCAATGGCCAGGAAGTGGCGGTGAAGATCCGCCTGCCCGAGGTCAAGGAGCTGTTCCAGCAGGACGTGCGCGTGTTCCGGCTGCTGGCGCGGTTGATAGCCCCGTTCTTCAAGGAGCTGGATTTCGTCCAGATCACCGAGACGCTGCTGACCATGACCGCCGAGGAGCTGGACTTCCGCATCGAGGCGCGCAACCTGAAACGCTTTGCCGGCATCCAGCATCCACCGGGCATCAATGTGCCGACGCTGGTGGAGTCGCTGAGTAATGAACGTGTGCTGGTGAGCCACTGGGTGGAGGGCAAGCGCCTGCGTGATTACCTGGACGCGCACCGCGACCAGGCGGCGCACCTGCTGACCCTGCTGTTTGCCAGCTACCTGCAGCAGGTGACCCGGGCCGGCGTGTACCAGGCCGATCCGCACCCGGGTAATTTCCTGGTGGCGGATGACGGCACCATCACGATTCTCGATTTCGGCACCATCGGCGTGCTGGATGCCAGCGAAGTAAAAAACTATTCGCGCCTGCTGTACGGCCTCATGGGCTACGGGGGTGACGTGGATATCGGCCAGCTGTTCGTGGATGCCGGCTTTGTCGGCGGTAATCCGGACACCCTGCGCGAGCTCGCCTTGTACGTACTCAGCGATCGCCTCAAGGAGAGTAATCCGGCGGTAGCCATGGGCGATCTGCTTGAGCTGTTCCGGGAAAACCAGGTGCGCATCCCGGATTCGTATATCGGTATTGCCCGGGTGCTGATCACCCTGGGTGGTTTCCTGATGAATTACGACGTGCCGTTTGACTGGCGCCCGCCCGAGCAGCGTGGGTTGTCGGTGGAGCGGTAGTCGGGACGCCCTCACCCCGGCCCTCTCCCTGGGGGAGAGGGGGGGGGAATAGTGCTGGTTGCCTGTGGGTTCGCGAGAGTGGGGAAGGATGCCCTCACCCCGGTCCTCTCCCTGAGGGAGAGGGGGCGTAGTGGTGGTTGCCCGTGGGTTCGCGAGAGTGGGGAAGGATGCCCTCACCCCGGCCCTCTCCCTGGGGGAGAGGGGGAATAGTGGGGTTGCTTGAGGGTTCCCTCTCCCTCGGGGAGGGGGACAGGGTGAGGGCACCCCGTCCTCAGTTATAACCCTGGCATAACGCCGTTACAGCCGCTGCGTTTCCACGGATTGCCAGAAACCGTCATACACGTCGGCCGTCCGCGCCGGCGCCTCCGCCATCGGCACATGGCCGATGTCATCAAACACCACCAGCTCGTTCACCGGCAGTTTTTCGTGGAAGATCTCGGCGTTGTCCAGGCCCAGCAGGCGGTCCTTGGCACCCCAGAGAATCAGCGCCGGGGTAGTCAGGCTCTCAAGATACGGGCCGGCCGGCTGGGCGCTTTCGCCCTGCAGGTCGTTCCAGACCTTGTCTGCCGTGGCGGCGTTGGCGGCTTTCTTTTCCCCCATCACTTCGACGAAGAAATCGGGCATGTACGGCGGATCCGCCATGGCCCAGTCCATCACCGTGAACATGTCTTCCGGCGAGCGCGCAATCAGTGGGTTGGTCTCGGGGCTGCGGTCGGACAGCTCGGCAAATTCCGGCGTGCGCAGGGTGATGCCAGCGGCATCGATCAGGCCCATGGACACCACGCGCTGTGGGGCAAGGCGGGCGGTGGCCAGGGTGATGTGGCCGCCCATGGAGTTGCCGGCCATGTGGAACTGGTCGATCTCCAGGGCGCTCATCAGCGTTAGCAGGCGCGCGGCCTGGGTGTCGATGCGGTAATCGCGATCGGCCTCGCGGCTGCTGGCACCGTGGCCGGGCAGGTCCGGGACGACAAAGTCATACTGGCCTTCCAGCTCATTGACCATGCGCACCCAGTTGCTGGAATCAGCGCCGAAGCCGTGCACCAGCAGGACCACCGGCTTGCCGGCGGCGTCTTCACTGCGCAGGTAATGCCAGTCGATGCCGTCAGCGGTGGTCAGCGTATGCTCGGCCAGCCCGGCCCGTGCCGTTTCGGCACTGATGGCGGTGTCATAGGCCCAGCGGGCCATGTTGTCGCAGCCGGCCAGCAGGGTGGTGCTGGCGAGCAGCAAAGAGGCAATCAGGCGCTTCATCAATATCTCCTGGTTCAGTATCAAAATCGTTGGCACGCCGTGTGGCAACCGGCGTTGCCGGAAAAACGACGGCTGAGCATACCCGTTTGCGAACCTGCGTGTCAGTCCGTTCAGGCCGAAAGGAGCGGGTGCCCGCCACCCTTAACGGGTGGCATCAAAGCCCCTCTCCCTCAGGGAGAGGGGTTGGGGTGAGGGTTTCCCCTCCACCGCGGAGGGCCCTCACCCTGTCCCTCTCCCCGGGGGAGAGGGAACCCTCCAGTACAGCGTGTCAGCCCCTCTCCCTCCGGGAGAGGGGTTGGGGTGAGGGCCCCGCCGCGGCCGGCTGCTTCTGCCGCAGGTTCCACACCCCGGCACCGACAATCAGGGCGGTGCCCAGCAGCGTGGTCCAGTGCAGGATCTCGCCCCAGAACAGCCAGCCAAGGCTGGCGGCCCAGATCACCGAGGTGTAGTTGTACACGCCCACACGGCCGGGGCTGGCCATCTGGTAGGCGTTGGTCATGCAGATCTGGGCGCAGGTGGCGGTGGCGCCGATGGCCACCAGCCAGGGCCAGTGTTCCGGGCCGGGCAGGGGACGCACCCAGAGCAGCGGCACCGCCGAGATCAGGGTGGAAAAGACGCCAAACCAGAACACTACCCGTCGCGGCGGCTCGGTATCCGCCATCTTGCGGATGCTGACCTTGGCCACGCCCATCAGGGCGGCACTGAGCAGTGCCACCAGCAGCACCGGGTTGAACGCCTGGGTGCCGGGGCGAAGGATGACGCCGACGCCGATGAAGCCCACCAGGATCGCCAGCGCCGTGCGCCCGGATATTTTTTCGTCCAGCCATAGCCACGCCGTCAGGGGCAGGAAGAACGGCGCCGTCATTTTCACCAGCACCGCCTCGGCCAGGGACACATGGACGATGGTGTAGAAGAAACAGAACATGGCCGCCACGCCAGAGGCGGCCCGCAGGAAGTGGATGCCGATGCGCCGGGTCTTGATCTGGCCCAGCCCGCCCGTGCCCAACAGGATGGGAAGCAGCACGATCAGGCCCACCAGGTTGCGGAAGAACACGGCCATCTCGCTGGGCAGGCCCAGATCGCCCAGGTGCTTGATCATGGCGGCCATGATGGCCAACAGGCCCTCGGCCATGACCAGCAGGATGGCGGAGCGGGCGATGTTGTCGGGCATGGGTGCTCCGGTGGTGTGTGGTGTGGCCCTCACCCTGTCCCTCTCCCTGAGGGAGAGGGGACTCTCCAGCGCGGGTTCATGCCCCTCTCATTGTTGGAGAGGGGTGGAGAGAGGGTGCGCCATTCTAGTGGCTGGATGCAGCCCATGCCATGCCGGGTGGCGTGATCCGGTGCGGGTGACCCTGCCACTGGTTTCGGTTTAAATGGCGGCAGTTCAATGAGTCCGCCAGAAACATCTGCCAGCGAGTTCGTGCGTGCACCCATTACTGAAGAAAATCCACAAGACCCTGGCGCAGGGAAAGCCCGCCAAGGCCCGCGCGGCACTGGCCCGGGCCGGGTCGGCGCCGACGGCGGTGCAGTTGCACGGCGAGGGCCTGATTGCCGTGGCATCGGGTGAGGCGCAACAGGGGGTAGACCTGTTACGCCGGGCGGTGTCGGCCCAGCCCGACTATGTGCAGCCGTGGTTCGATATTGCTGCGGTACTGTGCCAGGCCGGCCAGCACCAGCAAGCCTTGCAGTGTTACCAGCAGGTGCTCAAGGCAGAGCCGGGCAATGCCCTGGCTGAATGTGGCACCGGTGAGCTGCTCCTGGCAGCGGGTGACGCCCGGGGCACAGAGCACCTGCAACGGGCCCTGTCACTGGACCCGGGCCTGGCGCGGGCGGCCCACCTGCTGGGCGACAGCCTGTACCGGCGCGGTTCATATGCCGAGGCCCTGGCGCTTCTCGACAAGGCCCGGAACAGGGCGCGCGACGACACCGGCCTGGCCATGCTGGCGGGCAAGTGCGCCATGAAGCTGGACCGGCCGTGGCAGGCACTTTCCTGTTTCAGGGACGCCCTGTCGGCACCGCAGCCGGATGAGGCGCGCCTGCGCATCACCCATTGCCATGTCAGTCTTGCCGATGACCGGGCGGCGCAGGCGTGTATCGAGAAGTGGCTGCCGCAGATGCAGCAGCTGCGCGGTGACATGCTGGCCTTGCAGGGTGTGATGCAGCTGCAGGCGAACCAGCCGGATGCGGCCGTGGAAAGTTTTCGTGCGGCGCTGGTCGAGGACCGCAATGTCATGGAAGCCTGGAGCCGCCTGGCCGAGCTGCGTCCGGCTGATTTCCGTAGCGAGGACATTGACCACCTGGAAACACTGGCAAGCGGCGATGATGGGCGTGCCGCCGCCGCCGGTTTCTGCCTGGCGCGAATCCATGCCCGGCGGGGCGAGCTGCAGCGGGAGGTGGCGCAACTTGAGCGCGCCAATGCCCTGGTGGCCGGTGGCGCAGAGCAGGCCTGCCAGGAGATGGAGCAGACCGCGGCGGCCTGGCGCCACGTCACCGGGGAGCACTCCGCGGCTGACAGCACGTCCTCGAACCCCGAGCCGATCTTCATCCTCGGGCTGCCGCGCTCGGGCACGACGCTGATGGAGCAGATCCTCAGCAGTCACTCGCAGGTGGCCGCCGGTGGCGAATCGCTGGCGTTTGGCCATGCCATGGCGCAGGCCCGCGCGCACTTTTCACTGACCACGGCACAGGCGCTGGACGGCCCGCAGCAGGCGGCGTTGGCCAGGTACCTGCAGGAACAGATGCGTGACTACTACGGCGCGTTTCTGCAAAAGCAGGGCGGCCGTGCCGATGCCCCGCGGCCCGAGCTGATCACGGACAAGGCCATCAGTCACTATCTCTATGCCGGCCTGCTTCATGCCGCGTTCCCGCAGGCACGCTTCATCGTCATGCAGCGCGACCCGGTGGATGTCTGCTTCGGCGCCTTTCGCAAATTTTTTACCAGCGGCCACGCCGCCACCTGTCGCTATGACACCCTGGCCCGTTCCTGCCGGCTGTTCAATGAGTGTGTCACGCACTGGTCTTCGGTGGCGGGCATGGCGCTGACAACCGTGCACTATGAGCAGCTGGTGAACGCCCCCGAACAGGTCATGCGTGCGGTACTCGATGACCTGGGCCTGGACTGGGAGCCACAGGTGCTCAACTTTACCGGCAACCAGGCGGCGGTGCGCACGGCCAGCGTGCAACAGGTGCGGCAGGGTCTTTACCCGGATGCCGTGCAACGCTGGCGGCGCTATGGTGACCTGCTGTCGCCTCTGGTGCAGGCGCTGGCCCATGAAGGCATTGATGTGGAAGCCTATGCGCATCGCCTCGGTCTTGCCCACGGCCAGTAGCAGCGCCTGACGGCGTCCGTGTGTCTGCCCTGTGATTCACGGCTGTTGCGCCCGGCGCGTGGCGGCAGGCGTGCCAACGCCTGGAAGGTGCTGCGTAGCCATCCGTGCGTGGTTGCGTCAGAATGCCTGCAGATTTTCCCGGCCAGCGCCGGGACACAGACCGGCACCCGTGCCCGATCTTCGCCAATAACGACAACAGATAGCGGATCATGAGCCAACAGAATCTACTTGATGATGCACAGGCTGCGCTGGGCCAGGGCAACCTGGAACAAGCCGCAGAACTCCTGAAAGAGGCGTCCAGCGCCGACCCCCTCAATCTCGAATTGCTGCAGCAGCGTGCTGTGGTACAGCTGCAACGCGGTGACACCGACAGTGCGCTGACACTGTTCCGTCGCATACTCGATATCGACGGCATGCAGCTGTCACCATGGCTGAATATCGGCAATATCCGCCTCGCCACCGGCAAGCTGCAGGAAGCGGTGCAGGCGTTTGAAATGGCCATCAAGATCGACGCCAATAATGCGCTGGCCTACCACGGCATCGGCCGGGCACTGGCGCATGCCAATGAGCCGGCGCGGGCATTGCCGTTCTTGCTCAAGGGCGCGGAGCTGGACCGGGCGCGCGCCGATTTCCAGGTCTGGGCAGGGCGGGTAGCGCTGATGCTGGGCGACTACCAGAAAGCCTGGACGCTCTACAGCCGCGCGGATGCCGGCAGTGATCCGGACATGGGCGTGCGACTGGAGATGGCGCTTGCCGCCGAGAAAACCCATCGTCTGGAGCAGGCGCTGGCCATCGTCGACTCGGTGTCCGGTGAGGCCGCCTATGAGCGTGCCTGTCGCCAGAAATTGTCGATCCTCTCTGCCATGGGTGACAGCAGGAAGGTGCTGGAAGCGCTTGAGGCATTCGGCGAACCGGTATCCGTCAACCAGAAAGCGGAATGGCTCAGCGTCAAGGCGGTATCCCTGAACTACCTCGGGGAGAAAGACGAAGCGATCAGGACCATCAAGGAATCGCTGGCGCTGAACGACAACTACCCCAACGCCTGGCAGTCACGGGTATTCATGGATGCGGGCAGCGTCTCCGATGACGAACTGGCGCGTATGGAAGCACTGATTGATTCCCAGGAAACTTATGGTAAGGCGTTGTTGAGTTTTGCCATCGCCGAGGCGCTGGAAAAACGCGGTGACCTGGCCGGCGAGATCAGCTGGTTGCATAAGGGCAATGCCTTCCAGCACCAGATTGCAGCCTATAATCACAACGGCATGGAAGCGGCAAAGAATGAAATGAAGCGTCGTTTCCCGGATGCGGATTCGGTCGTGCATTCGCCGGAACAGGCGCCGACGGACTATGCGCCGATCTTCATTCTGGGCATGCCCCGCAGTGGCACCACCCTGACCGAACAGATACTGGCCAGCCACAGTGCAGTAAAGGCCGGTGGCGAAAACCGTGCCATTAGCGTGAGTTCGGAAAACGCCAAGAAAATTCTGGCTGTTGGCACTGAGGATGCAATGTTCAATCTGCCCCGGGATCAATGGGTGCCGGTGATGCGCAAGGCGTTTCTTGATTTTCTTGCCGACAGCGATCTCGACAGCGGCGTGGTCACTGACAAGAATATCTCCCTGTTCCGTCACGTGGGGATGCTGAAGATGCTGTTCCCAAGGGCCCGCTTTGTGGTGGTGCGCCGACACCCGCTGGATATCATGCTCGGCGCCTACAAGCGCATCTTCAACACCGGCCAGCATTTCACCTACCACCTGGATGACCTGGCCCAGCAGCTTGCCCATTTTGATGAGCTGGTTGAGCATTGGCAGACAGCCTGTGGCATCCCCATGTATGAAATGCGCTATGAGACGCTGGTGCAGGAGCAGGAACGGGTGACCCGCGAGTTACTGGATTTCTGTGAGCTGCCGTTCGAGGCCGCGTGCCTGGAATTCCACAAGAATACCCGCCAGGTGAACACGGCCAGCGTCAACCAGGTGCGCCAGGGCCTGTTTACGTCGGCGTCAGCACGCTACAAGCGCTATGGTGATCTGCTCGACCCGTTCCGTGAGGCATTGGCGAAGCGGCAGGTGGCGGTGCCGGAGGAATAATGCGCTGCTTTGTCGGCGTGCCGGTGGAACCGCTGCTGGGCGTGGAGCTGTTGTCGTTGCGCGATGACATGCTGGCGGGCCTCGGTGGCGGATGTCCGCGTGCGGTACCGGCGGCCAATTTCCACCTGACGCTGGCGTTTCTCGGTGAGCAGCCGGATGACAGTGTGACGCTGCTGGACGCGCTGCTGGCCGAATTGGCCGGGCGCCACCACGCCCTGGTGCAACCGCTGGAACAGGTCAGCCTGTTTCCGGACAACCGGGCCCGCCTGCTTGCCGCTCACGGCCCGGGCACCCCGGCATTGCTGTCACTCGCGGAAGACCTGCAGCAACGCCTGGCTGACACCTTGCCCGGCTACCAGCCGGAGAGACGTACTTTTCGCCCGCATGTGACGCTGGCACGACTGGATCTGCCGGTGGTGCCGGCACCGCTGCGCGTGGTGGCGTTGCCGCTGCGTGTGGAGGCGCTGGTGCTGTATCGCAGTGACCAGGTGAATGGCAAGACGGTATACCGGCTGCTGCGCCAGGCTGAATTGCCCGGCGCGCGGGTACGTTGATCAGCGCTGTTACCCTCACCCTGTCCCGCTCCCGGTGGGAGAGGGTACGTACCAGCAGACGACGTTCCCCTGTCTACCGCCGCACCACAAAGCCCCTCTCCCTCAGGGAGAGGGGTTGGGGTGAGGGTGGTTTCGCCAAACAACACCTGCACCCCAGCAACAAGAACGCCAGCCATAAAAAAAGCCGCCATACAGGCGGCTTTCTTCTGTTGGTCGGAGTAGCAGGATTTGAACCTACGACCCCCACGTCCCGAACGTGGTGCTCTACCAGGCTGAGCTATACTCCGTCAGTGGGCGCGTATTCTAGCAACAATTTTTTGAAATGCTATACCTTTCCCGCCGGCACAGTGCACACTGCGCCGCCCGAATGTCGGTCCCGCCGCTGGAGATGAAGGCATGGTTGAGCAGTTGTTGAGCAGCCCGCTGGGTGAGGTACGCCTGCGTTGCTGGCCACACCGTCGCAACGAGCGCCTGCAGGCCTGGGACGGCGCCGACCGCTACCTGCTTGAGCAGGTTGTGGCGCAGCAGTCGGCGCGCCCGTGGCTGGTGTTCAATGACAGCCAGGGCGCGCTGGCCGTGTCGCTGTCCCGTGCCGGGCAGGCCGCCCTGAGCTGCACGGACGACTGGCTGGCGTATGCCGCCGTCAACGCCAATGCCAGCGACAACGGGCTGGCGGCGCCTGACTGGGCCTGGCTGGATGAACTGCCGGCGCGGTTGGCGCAACAGGCGGTGGGCGGTGTGCTGTTCAAGGTGCCGCGACAGGTGCCCTTGCTGGAGGCGCAACTGGCCGTGCTTTGCCAATGCCTTCCGCCCGGCATGCCGGTGTGGCTGGCCGGGCTGGACAAGCACCTGCCGCGCCACCTGCGCGAGGTGCTGGACACCTGGCTGACACAGGTGCAGACACTGCCGGGCCGGTTCAAGGCCCATGGGTTCAGCGCTGTCACCGGCGGCGCCGGTCCGGCGGATGCCGACAGCCGGCTGGCGGCGGTGGTGGACTGGCCCGAGCAGGGCTGGCAGCTGCATAACCGCGCCGGTGTGTTTGCCTGGCAGCAGGTGGATATCGGTGCGCGCCTGTTGTTGCAGGCGTTGCCGGACAGCGGCGGTGATGTGGCGGACCTGGGCTGTGGCAGTGGAGTGCTGGGGATGGCGATGCTGGCGCAACATGCTGATGCCCGGGTCTGGTTCTGCGACAGTTCCCGCCAGGCGATCCTGTCCGCCGGCGACAATGTCGCCCGCTGCCTGCCCGCTGCCGGGTCGCGGGTGCAGTTCCACCAGGGCAATGGCCTGGATGAGCTGCAGCAGCGCTTCGATCACATCCTGCTCAATCCGCCGTTTCATCGCGGCGCCGCGGTGGACACGGCGGTGGGCAAGATGCTGATCCGTCATGCGGCCCGGCACCTGCGCCCCGATGGCAGCCTCAGGCTGGTGGTGAACCGGCACCTGGATTATCGCGGCGCACTGTCACGGGCGTTTGCCCGGCGCGAGATCATCGCCAGCAACGACAAGTTTGTGGTCTGGTGCTGCCGGCCCTAGCTCAGTCTGCCTGCGGTGCGCAGTCCAGCGCCTGCATCAGCTTCTCGACCTTGAACAGGCTTTCGGCATGCTCGGTGTCGGCGTCGGAATCCACCACGATGCCGCCACCGCCATGGCAGACGATGGCCTCACCCCGGCACTGGAAACTGCGAATAAGAATATTGGCATCCAGGTCGCCCCGGTCATCCAGCCAGAACTGGCTGCCGCAATAGAAGCCGCGCGCCACCGGTTCCAGCTCCTGGATGATCTGCATGGCCCGCTTCTTCGGGGCGCCGGTGATGGAGCCGCCCGGGAAGGCCGACAGCAGGGCCTGCAGCGGCAGGCAGCCCGCGCGCAGGCTGCCCCGTATGGTCGACACCAGGTGCTGGACGTTGGAAAAGCGGCGCAACTCGAACAGCGGCTCAGCCGTGATACTGCCGGGCACGCAGACCTGGCCGAGGTCATTGCGCAGCAGGTCGACGATCATCAGGTTCTCGGCACGGTCCTTGCCGGAACCCGTGAGCTCATCAGCCAGACGCTGGTCGGCGGTCGCGCTGTCGCCGCGTGGCCGTGAGCCCTTGATGGGCTCTGAGACAATGGTGTCGCCGCGGGTCTGCAGGAAGCACTCCGGCGACACGCCAAACACTGCCTGGTCCGGTTGCCAGCGAAAGAAGCTGCTCCAAGGCGCCGGGTGCGCCTTCAACAGCTGGCGAAAACCGTCCAGGGGGTCGCCCCGATAGCGGCTGCACAGGCGCTGGGCGAAGTTGACCTGGTAACAGTCACCGGCTTTTTCATAGGCATGGATGGCAGCGATACGTTGGCGATAGTCGTCGGCCGGCAATTCGGCGCGGAACCCGTGGCGCAGCTGGAACGGCTGCTGTGCCGGCAGGGCGGCACAGGCCTGGCCGGGTGTATGCCGGGTGACGGTGCCCGGGCTGAACAGGTGCACCACCGCCAGGGGCGTATCGCCGTTTCCGCCACTATCACAACAGGTGCCAGTGCCGTCGTCAGGGGTGAGCCCGTGCAGGGCAAGCCCGGCATCATAGGCCAGCAGGCCGCAGGCCTGGAGCCCGGGATGGTCAGCCTGTGCCCGGGCCAGCTGGGCGGGCAGGGCATGCAGGTCTTCCACGCGGCGCAGCACCCAGCTGGCGAGGGGATCGCGGCCCACCAGCAACTGCCCCTGGCGCATCATCGCCACAGCAGGCGTGCCGGGCGCCAGGCCCGGGGCGGCGGGCGGGGCAAAGCAGTCGGTCAGCCAGTGGGCCATCACAGGTCAGCTCGGGAGCGGTCGGGGGGGCTATTCTAGGGGGCTGGGGGTGATCCGCAAGGGCGGGCGGCGCTGGACGGTGCATGGGTGCACACAGGTGTTACACACGGTAACAGCGTGGGCAAGGCCGCCGCATGGGCAGGCTTGCCAGTGCCATGGCAAGAATTGCCGCAACTCCATGAAAATCAATTAAAACAGAGGGTTACGGCTTCCTGTCGGGCAGTTTCCGGAATGTATCCAGCAGTGTTGCTTTTGTAACTGCTGTGTTAACGTAAGTTCGTGGGATGTAAATGCACGTGCATCGACGCCCATTTAAATAACAACGAATCCGTTGTGCACACGAGGAGATAATAATGAAAGGTTTCAAGAAACTTGCTCTGGCTTCTGCCATTGCCGCTCTGCCGGTTTCCGGTTTCGCCATGGAAGCCATGGACGACGCCGCACTGTCTGACGTAACCGGTCAGGACGGTCTGTCCCTGAACATCGACGTTCCGGCGTCCACCATGGACATCATCATCCACGACGGTGACGGTTCCACTGCTGGTTCCCTGACCGGTGTGGCGGGTGCTCTGGTTATCAACAACATGAGCCTGTCCACTGGTGCTGGCGGTATCGATGTAGACATCGACGCTGACGGCGGCGCAACCGGTGCTCCGGTTCTGAACGTGGCCGTAACCATCCCGACTGGCACCACCATCAACACCGGTGACATCCAGGTGGCTGGTTCTTCCGGCATGGGTAACGCCGTGACCAACACCTCGGCCAACATCCTGGACTCCATGAGCATCACCCTGGGCCAGGTTGACCTGAACATCCAGCTGGGTTCTGCCGAGCCGCAGGGCAGCATGATTGTTCTGGACACTGCCATCACCAACGGCATCACCATCAACAACTTCGCGCTGAACGACGCGTCTTCTGGCGAGTCTATCTCCGTGAGCCAGATCGTGATGGAAGATGCTGACGGTTCCGGTAACCTGACCGTGTCCATGACCGGCGACGTCGAGACCTCTGGCCTGGCCCTGACCTTCAGTCAGCTGGGTGCGACTGCTGGTACTGTGGGTGTGAGCCTGCAGATGTCCTCTGTACAGCTGGGCACCGCCCCGGCTATCGGTGACATCGAGATCATCGGCCTGAACCTGAACGGCACCACCGTGACCATCGCTGGTAAGAACTAACGGCGTGGTTGCACAAAAAGGGCCCGGCTCTGCCGGGCCTTTTTTTATGCCTGATCGAAGCCCTGCCTTTCTTTTTCCGTCCTGAAGCAACGTTAGTCCATCCCTCCTGTAGGAGCGGCGTGTGCGCCGCGAATCCCTCCGTCGCTTTGCTGCACCTTGCCTGCTGTGAGGTTGTTCGCGGCGTGCACGCCGCTCCTGCAGGGGGTGGGTGGTGGTCTGTTGTGGCGCAGGCATCGTGGCGTCAGGCATTTCAGCTTGCAGCGCGGTGCCTGACCCCCATAATAGGGCGCACAATAACAACAGTGGTCGTACGGCGGCCGGGTGTGGACGGGGTTTTATGACGCAGGCTTCCAGTGGCGCAACGCGCCAGCAGATTGACAAGAACCAGGCCGTGGCGCTGTGCAAACAGGCGCTGGAAGGCAACCGGCTCGGCGATGCCTACAAGTTGCTGGATGCGCTGATGCAGAACGGCGTGCTGCAACTGGACCTGGCCCGGGATTTCTTCAAGCGCTCACTGACCGTGGGTGACGACGCCACCCCCGCGACCATGCTCGCGCGTTTTATCGAGCTGGCGCCCAACAACCTCGGTGTCCACCAGCTGGCCATGAATTTCTACGAGGCCACGGCGCAGTGGAACAAGATTCCCTTTCATCTGGATCGCTGCAAGGCGCTGGGTCACTGGACCGACTACCAGGTGCTGCTCAGTGCCATCGTGGAAGAGCGCACCCTCAACAGTGAAAAGGCGCTGGCGATTCTGGACAAGGCGTTTCCGCCAGAGCTGCAACCCAACGTCTGGCGCATTCGTGCCGATGCCTGGAATGCGCTGCGTGATGACGACAGCCTGCTGGGGCCGTTGCAGGCCTACCTGGCCGGCTTCGAGGGCGATCATCGGCTGGTGGCCCACAGCTGGAAAGCCGTGGCGGCCGCCTACGACCGCAAAAAGGATTTTGCCAATGCGGAAAAGACCCTGAAGCTGGCCAACGCCATGCAGTACCGGCTTGAAGGGGTGCCGGTGCAGCGCAATGCGCTGCGCATGATGATCGAGGGTTTCAAGAAGCGTTTTACCCGCGAATGGGTCGACGGCTGGACGCCATCGGTGCCCCATGACCAGGCGCCGGTGTTCCTGATCGGCTTTCCGCGCTCCGGCACGACGCTGCTGGAACAGGTGCTGGACAGTCACCCGGACATTGTGGCCATCGAGGAAAAGCAGACCGTGTCGCCGTGTTTCCGCTCTGCCAACCTGGTTTGCGAATCCATGGCAGCAGTGGCGGGCAAGCCGCCGGAAGGAGCCTCATGGCTGCAGCTGATGCAGCGCCGCCTGAACTACCTGGCCCGGTTCAGTGAAAAGCAGCTCAGGGAGCTGCAGGCCCTGTATTTCCGCCAGGTGGCCAAGTATATCGACCTGAAGCCGGGCCAGACGCTGATCGACAAGATGCCGCTGAACTCGGCCTATGTGGGCTTTATTGCCCGCATGTTTCCCAATGCCCGCTTTATCGTGGCCCTGCGCCACCCGGCGGACTGTGTGCTCAGCGGCCACATGCAGTCGTTCCAGATGAACGACGCCATGAGCAACTTCCTGGTGCTGGATGATGGTGCCAGCTTCTACCGGCACGTGATGAAACTGCTGTGGCAGTACGAAGAGGTGCTGGGGCTCAAGGACCGGATGCATTACATCCGCTATGAAGACCTGATCGGCGATCTTGAGGGCACGGTGACGCCGCTGCTGGAGTTCCTCGGTCTCGACTGGGACGCGGGCATGGCCAACTACGCCGAGCACGCCAAAGGACGCGGGTCACTTGCAACGCCCAGCTACCAGGCGGTGGGTAAGGGCCTGTACACGGCCAGTCGCTACCGCTGGCACAACTACGCCGATTATCTGAGGCCGGTGTTGCCGCACCTGCAGGAGGCGGCCGAGCGTTATGGCTATTCGCTGGAAATGCCGGAGCAGGGGGCTGATACGGCGTCACAGTGACGTTACAAAAAGCCAACAAATGCTCACACCTCCTATGAGGTAGGATGAGCAAGGTTCGATGGACGCGCAGTTGCCGCAGTGGCAGTCCGTGCGTACCATACGGCCCGGAACAGTCCCGCCTGGCGGGACATATAAATAACAATAATGGCAATGGGTCCAGGTTCATGCTGGCGACGATTCTTGGGGTTGCGCTCATATTTGTAGCGGTCAACGAGGCCGCCGTGGTGCAGGAGTATCCGCAGGGTTACGTCTATTACGAGCACCCGACGGTACCGGAGCGCCACGTCGAGCGGGGCCTGGTGGTCAAGCCCGTCTCCCAATTCAAATACCAGAACGTGGTGCGCCAGGCGTACGACTATTCCTGTGGGTCTGCCGCCCTGACCACGGTGCTGAACGGCTACCTCGGCCGTCAGTTCCAGGAACGCCAGATCATGGAAGGCCTGTTGCGCTTTGGCGAATACGACAAGATCGTTGCCCGGCGCGGCTTTTCGCTGCTCGACATGAAGCGCCTGGCAACAGCGCTCGGTCACCCCTCCGGTGGCTTCCGTGCCAGCTTTGAAGACCTTCGCGATCTTGACCACCCGGCCATCGTTCCCATCCACTACAGTGGTTTCAAGCACTTCGTGGTGCTCAAGAAATACCAGGACGGCCACATCTACGTGGCGGACCCGGCGCTGGGCAACATCAGCTTTACCGAAACCAAATTCAAGCAGGTATGGACAGACAATGTGCTGTTCATCGTATTCCCGAACGGCTTCGAGCCGCAGCCCGATCTGGAGCTGACCAACTGGGATCTGCGACTGATCGACGAGAAAACCATCAATCGCCTCGCGTTCCAGGAGTTCCCGGTGTTTACCGCGCCGCTGGAAAACCGTGCTGACGAGGCGGCCACGTTGCAGCGGGTACTGGTGGATGCCGATACCCGTGAACCGGTGCCGGCAGACCATCCGGAGCCGACCATTATCCTAAACGTACCAACACGGACCTACTTCAAGAACTGACGGGTTGGTGATTGAGTGGACCAAGAGATTAGAACAACAAGGGCGACGCACATGAAGATGTATGGGGGTTGCAAGGCTGGTGCAGGTTGGCTGGCACTGTTGATGCTGCTGTCAGCGCAGACCTGGGCCGCAGAGGAAGATGCCACCGGCCCGGCGCCGGAGGGCACACCGGAGCAGGCGGCCGAAGAGCAGGCTGATGCGCCGGCGGATGCCGACGCTGAGCAGGCGGCTGAGCCTGAGGCACCGCAGTCGGCGGCTGACCGTGCCCGTGAGGCACTGCAGCAGAAAGAGGCGGACGTCACCCAGGAAAAGAACCTGGAAGAGGTCTTCCAGGCGGCCGAGAAGCAGTACTCACTGCTGCCGTCCGGCGAGATGAGCATGACCTTCAGCGGTAGCTACAGCTATTTCCGCGATGACCGTATTGATATCAATATCGGTGACGACGGCAACATCAACCGCTTCCTGATCCAGAATGACGCCCAGCACAGCTTCGGTTCCGACCTGTCCCTTGATTATGGCATCTGGAATAACCTGACCTTCAACACCCGTCTGCCGGTGGTCTACAAGTACGACACGCAGAAAGATGTCTCCCAGGCAGCCCTGGGCGATGTGTCTTTCAGCCTGCGTTACCAGCCGTTCCCGGTGAAAGTGGGTGCCATGAATACCACCCTGTATGCCTCGCTTTCCACGGCCACCGGTGACAGCCCTTACGAGATCAATACCAACACCGAAGTGTCTAGCGGCAAGGGTTATTACTCTGTCGGTGGTGGTGTCAGCATGAGCAAGGTGGTGGATCCGGTGGTGCTGTTCGGCTCCCTTGGCTATACCCATGCGTTTGATGCCACGGACCTCAAGCAGGCCCGTGGTTCACGGGTGCTGGAAGAAGTGGAAACCGGTGACAGCCTGAGCTTCTCCATGGGCTTCGCCTATTCGCTGAGCTACGAAGTGTCGCTCAGCGCCAGTTACCAGCAGTCGTACAACTTTGATACCCGCTTCAACTTCAACGATGGCACGTCGGCATTGTCCGAGGACTCCACCTCGTCTGTGGTCAACACGTCCATGGGCCTGCGTACTGCCAGCAACCGGATCATCAACATCAGCTTCGGTTATGGCCTGACGGAAGATTCTCCGGATGTACTGCTTGGGTTCTCACTCCCGATTGATATCACCGGCCTCAAGCCCGGTGCCTGATAATGCATTGCGACGTCAGCGGAAGTAATCAATGACAAGAATAACAGGCACATTGCTACGGGGGATTGTCTCCGCCTGCGCGCTGCTCGCATCGGGGATGGTGTCGGCTCAGCTGGCGACCAATATCGCCCTTGACGTGCGCGCCATGAGCCTTGGCCATGCGGTCACTGCCGATCCGCCGGGAATTATGTCAATCCACTTCAATCCGGCCGGTCTGGCGCGCCTGGAAGGGCGGCGCATGGACCTGCAGTTCCTGGGTGTGGATTTCAACCTGGAAAGCACCTTTTCTGCACCGCCCAATTTCGGCGTGTTCGGCTTCTCTGACGACCCGGTCGTGTGTGCCGATGCGCCAGACGACGGTTCTGACGTGTGCCGGGAATTCAAGACCAGCACCAGCACCGTCGAGGGCATCAGCTTTTATGTGCCGATCCTGAACGACACGGTGGACCTGCCGCCAGGTCCGCTGGTGGCGGGTCCGTTGCCGGCGTTCTCCATCAAGCCGCCGGGCTCCAAGTTTACCTTCGGCACCGCCACCTACCTGCCGCTGGCTGCCGGTTTTTACCGCAGCGATGATGACCCGGGCAATTACCTCGGCAAGCGGGTAGCGCTGGAGCGTATTACCTATCTGTCGCCGTCAGTGGGTTACCAGGTTTCGGATACCCTGTCGGTGGGCGCCTCCATTGGCCTGTCATACCAGGCCATGTACCTGGAGACGGATTTCCGTTCTCCCAACGACCTGCTCGGTTTCGCCCGGATTCTGGACGAGAGCATCTGTGCGCCCTTCGCCGGCGAGGACAACTTCGCCCTGGACGTGCTGCTGTTCGGCGTCTGTCGCCCCGACGAGGGGCTCGGGCCGTTCAAGAACCTGGCCTCGCTGGAAGTGGCCATGGACCAGCGACTGAGCCCGTCATGGAACCTTGGCGTGCTGTGGGAGCCCACGGATTCCTTTGCCTGGGGTGCGGTCTGGCATGCCCCGGTGGAAGTCCACCTCAATGGTGATTACACCCTTGATTACGCCAATGCCACGCAGGAAACCCTGAATGGTATCGGTGGCAGCCCCACGGGTGCACTGGCCTTGGCTGTGCTGGGTTTGCCGGCCGGTATCGGTGCCCAGGAAACCGGGTTGATCAACATGGACGTCACCATGCCCGCGCATTTCCAGACCGGTATCAAACTGCGGCCGTTCGAGCGCTGGCAGTTCAATATTGATGCCGTATGGACCGACTACGAGGAATGGGACGCCTGGGCATTCGAATTCGACCGCAGCTCTGCGGTCACCGCCCTGGCGCGGCTGTTCTCGCCGGGCTCCACCAACACCCGTCTGCGTCTGCCGCTGGAGTTCCAGTCCACCTGGAACATGGCCTTCGGTGTCCAGTATGACCTCACCGGCCGTATCCAGCTGCGGGCTGGCTATGAGCCTCGTGCCTCCGCTATTCCGGATGACCGGCGCTCGCCACTGGTACCAATCAACGAAGCGCGCTACTACTCGCTGGGCCTGGGTTACCAGTGGGACAAGGACACCGAGATTGACCTGGGTGTGGCGCAGCTGCGCAGCGAAGACCGGATCCCGGCAAACACCAGCTGCCTGGCCAACTGTACGGGCGTGGATAACGTGGTGTATAACCCGTACGCCGGTCTCGACATTGAAACCGAGGCGACCATTACCATCATTGGTATGGCTTTCCGCACGGCGTTCTGACCGGCCTGGATGCCTGCCCCGTGCCTGCCCTGGTGCAGCGGGGCAGGGCATCATCCCCCGCAGCAACGGCGAGCCACCTGGATTCGATCATGCGTCCCCGATATTTCCGCTTTCTCACCTTTGCCGCCCTGGCGTCGCTGCTGGCCTGCACCGCTGACCCCACGGCGCGCGGCAACCTGTATACCTACGTCGACGCCCAGGGCAACCTGGTCACGGTGGAGCGTCCGGCGGCTGAACAGGGGCAGGGCAGTGGGGCTGGCAGCCAGGCGACACCGGCCGGCGGCGCCGGGCCGGGGGCAGATCTGCCGGCGTCGGCCTACCAGACTGATGAGGAAGTCCAGCAGAAGCTGGAGGAGAGGGATCGTAACCGCTTTGTCACCTATTACGGGCCGGACGGCCAGTTGATCGAGGAGAAAGTCGACCTGGTGGCAGAGCGCGAGTACCGCCAGGAGCGCCCGCCCGGATACGAAGCGGTGGCTGACCCGGCGGTTGAATTTGTTGAGCGCATCACCGGGGTGCGCGCTGATTGCTGCCTGCATACGCGCGAGCAGGCCCGGCCGCTGGACGTGGGCGAGGAGCTGTCCCTGGCCCTGGGCGACGCCGATGAAGTGGTGGTCATGGACCGGCCCATGCCCGCCATGGCGGTGCGGCTGACGGCAGCGGTGGGCAGGCTGACGCTGCGCGGATTCATCGGCAAGGCGGGTGACTACCTGCACCCGGCCCTGGTTTTCATGGACGGAGAGGGCACGCCGCTGGAAGTGGTGGACCGGCCCTTCCAGCGCCGCTATCCGGAGACCTGGTACCGCTACGCGTTTTACCAGGGCGTGCTGTCGGTGCCGCCGGGGGCCCGGTATGTGGCATTTTACCTGCCCTATGCCACCGTCGAAGAGGGTGCAGGGGTGGTCGCTTTGCCGCAGCAGCAGGGCTACTATGATGCGCCGCCCGCGTTGGCGGGCGACTTTACCGTAACGGGCAGCGCCGGCGAGCGCTGAGCCACGGCTGCGCTGGAACCATTCAGGGGCGGGCCGGTCAAAGACTGGCAGCCGGATTATCGGGCAACCAGTGCCGCCCGACCTATCGCCCGTAGGGCCTGTGGAGCGTGACGACTAGAATGGGTGTTATGAGAAACTTGCAGATATTCAAGATCACAGCTGTCCTGCTGGCATTGTTCCTCGCCGGCTGTAACTCCGGTGAGGACTTTTCCGAGGGCACCTCGGTGCAGGGAAGCCTGATTGCCGGAGGTACCTCCGACCCCCTGGACCCGGACCAGGAAGCCCTGGAAATCGAACTCGTTGCTGGCGTGCAGACGCCGGCGGGTGTGCGTAGCGCCGTGGTGACCAACATTGGCTACACCTGCGGCAATATCGATTTCTATGTGCCGGTGGCCGAGCCGGGAGCGCCGGGTAACAGCCGCGGCCTGCCCCAGCATATCGCCCGCTGCCCGCTGGATTCCGATACCATTTCGTTCTTTATCGGGCGTCGCCCGATCGAGTTCGGCAAGCGTTTCTATATTGGTTCGGCGCGGCTGCCGCGTTGTTCAGGCAGGAATTCTGCCGAGTGTGGCGCCAGTGCCGGCTTTTTCCAGGTGGCCGTGGCGGACCTGGTCAACACCCCCGAGCGTACTCCCAGCGCCGACAAGGCGGTGTCCACCCGGGCGGCCCTGTTGGCCGTACTGGATGGTAACCACTCCGACAACAGTGGTGACCCGGCCGATGACGTCTATCTGGAAATCCCCAACGCCGCGCACAACGTTACCAGCGCCGAGTTTGATGCCGTCGTCCCGCTGACGTCCTCCGGCCAGCGTTTCGATGCCGCCGACTACGCCAATTACGCGGATTTCGTGTCTGCCTGGGACAGCTGGCGCACGGCTGTCAGTGATGAAGTGGATGACGCCATTGCTGCCATGGAAGACCTGGATCCGACACCGGCGTGGCCGGCGGAAGGCGATGCCAACAGTGGCGCCATCGGCGCCGCTGCCGCGGCATCCAACCGCGCCCGCGCCGGCCTGTTCCAGCTCGAGCACAACAGTCCGGCCAACGCCTTCTACGCGCTGGCATTCGGTGACGAGAATATTGACTACCAGCGCCTGTCGCTGGTGATGACGGCCCTGGTGTACCCGGATGGTGACATCGTTGGCATTGGCAACTTCGGCGGCCTGAACCTGGACAATGAAGGGGAGCTGGATACCCAGAGCGTGTCCAATGACCTGGCCGTTTTCAATGCCGGGTCCCTGCTTGACGAGCAGTTGTACTTCGGTGGCGCACCCGGCAGCACTATTGGCCTGCGTACCCTGTTTGATTATAACGACCCGGAGTTCGGCGCCACGGACCTGTCCCTGTCAGGGCGCCTCATCGGTGGCGTCATGTACGACGGCCTGAGCCTGGATGGCCGGGTGGATTTTGATGAGGATTATCCGGTCGATGACGGTGAGGAAATCTATGACGTCACCGAAACCGGCAATGAGGACGACCTGGCGCGCCTGGGCGGCACACTGCTGGGTGATGCGTCCTTCGGTTCCCCGGATGGTCTCGGCTACAAGGTGGCCCGTACCGGTCTTATCGCCGGCGGCACGGACGCCGGGCTGATTGATGCGTTGCCACCGTTCTATCGGCTGACGTTCTTCAAGGCCTGCGTGCTGCCTGGCGACGAGACGCCGCCCGGTTATGTTGAGCAGACCACCTGCGATGACATTCCGCCAAACGAGATCGTCGAGGATGAAAACGGCGATCCGCAGAACCTGAACTACAATACGCTGTTGCTGGGTGACACCGATTACCCCAATGGTTTCCCTGTTACCGAGGAACAACGCCGCGAGTTTGTCCCTGGTGACCAGGGCGATGTGGTGGTGCAGTTCCTGGATGACGGCACCATCGTTACCGACCGTGACCAGGATTGCTCGGCCGTTGACCCGGTCACCCTGGTGGATGGCATTGACGGTGACGGCGAGATCCAGGAGTACAAGGTCGGCTTTGTCACCCGCACGCTGCGTGACGATGACAGCGGCAATCGCTCTGTGGGTGTGGCGATCTACCTGGTGGGCGAGGCTGACCTGGCGGATGACCAGAGCCCGGATTACATTCCCCAGTACGGTACCCTGATACGCGGGCGTATCGACCTGGGTACAACGGGCAGCCCGAACACCACCGCCCCCATCCTTCGCCTTGGCGATACCAATTTTGACAATGAGGTGCGCGCCCTGTGGCTGGACCAGTACCAGAGCCAGCAATTGAAGAAGGAATTCTTTGATCCGAACCTGCCGGACAACGGCCAGGTGCCGGTGCTGCGGCGGGAATTCCTGTCCCTGCTGGGCGGTGCTGTGCAGGGCCAGGCGCAGGAATCGGATGGCGGTGGCGGGTGCACCGCGCCATAGGGCGGGGCCTCCGGCCCGCTGCCTGACCGCATTTGCCAGTCAGCGCACAACGATTGTCAACAAAGGGGCTTGAAAAGCCCCTTTTTCATGGGTAAATTGCCGCCTCGACCCAGCATATTGTCAACAATGGCGCAAACCCATGGCTGAAAGCTCCCAAACCGATGGTCGCACCCTGTCCGAGCGGGTCTTTGCCCGCCTGCAGGACGATATTGTCCTGGGCGTACTCAAGCCGGGGACCAAGCTGGGCGAGACCGAGCTGGCCGCCCGCTATGGCGTCAGCCGCGGGCCCCTGCGTGAGGCCATCCGCCGGCTGGAATCGCGCAAGCTGCTCGAACGGGTGCCCCATGTGGGTACCCGGGTGGCCCAGCTCAAGGGCGAGGACCTGATCGAGATCTACCGCGTGCGCGAAGCCCTGGAGGGCATGGCTGCGCGTCTGGCCGCCGAACACATGACAGCCGAAGAAGTGACCGGCCTGCACAGGTTGCTCAGCCAGCACGAGCAGCAGCAGGACCTGCAGGAAGACACCGCCTATTTCCAGCGTGAGGGCGACCTGGACTTCCATTACCGCATTATCCACGGCTCCCATAACCAGACCCTGATCGATCTGCTCATTGGCGAGCTGTACCACCTGGTGCGCATGTACCGTTACCAGTTTTCCACCGTGGCCAACCGGCCCCAGCGCGCACTGGCCGAGCATCGCCGCATTGTCGAGGCGATCGAATCCGGCGACGGGGAAATGGCAGAACTTCTGATGCGCCGGCATATCAGCCGTGCGCGCGAAAACATCGAATCACAAGGCCGCGTTGGCGGCGCCGGGGGCGGCCCAAAAGGCGCCGAGGCGCTGTCGGCCGCACCCGATAATCACAGGGAGACACAATGAGCAAACTGACCGCCGGCGGGCGTTTCCGCAAGGCCCTGGCTGAAGAGCAGCCGTTACAGATCATGGGCACCATCAATGCCTACTGCGCCCTGATGGCAGAGCGCGTGGGTTACCGTGCCATATACCTGTCAGGCGGCGGTGTCGCCAATGCTTCCTATGGCCTGCCGGACCTGGGCATGACCAGCATGAATGACGTGCTTGAGGATGTGCGCCGGATTTCCAGTGCCACCGAGGTGCCGCTGCTGGTGGATATCGATACCGGCTGGGGCGGGGCGTTCAACATCTCCCGTACGGTGAAGGAAATGATCAAGGCCGGTGCCGGTGCGGTGCATCTGGAAGACCAGGTGGCGCAGAAGCGCTGTGGTCACCGTCCGAACAAGGAAATCGTCAGCCAGGAAGAGATGGTCGACCGGGTCAAGGCAGCTGTGGATGGCAAGACCGATGACGACTTCTTTATCATTGCGCGCACCGATGCATTCCAGAAAGACGGCCTGGAAGCGGCCATCGAGCGTTCGCGGGCCTGTATCGACGCCGGTGCGGACGGCATCTTTGCCGAAGCCGTGCACACGCTGGAAGACTACAAGGCGTTCAAGCAGGGCCTGGGCGACGTGCCGCTGCTGGCCAACATCACTGAATTTGGCGCCACACCGCTGTTCAACCGCGACGAACTGAAGGACGCGGGCGCTGACATGATCCTGTATCCGCTTTCGGCTTTCCGTGCCATGAACAAGGCCGCGCTGGCCGTGTACGAGGCAATCCGCAAGGACGGCCACCAGCAGAACGTGGTGGACAGCATGCAGACCCGCATGGAACTGTACGACTTCCTCAATTACCACGACTACGAGCAGAAGCTCGACGCGTTGTTTGCCAAGGGGAAGGGCTGAGAGCCCTCACCCCAACCCCTCTCCCGCAGGGAGAGGGGCTTTGAATGGCACTGAACATGAATAACGGTTCCCTCTCCCGCTGGGAGAGGGACAGGGTGAGGGCAAGCTCAAGGCTCCTCACCAACCGCTTTGATTTCACAGAGGCGGCCCGAAAACTGGAGGAGAAGGAAAATGGCAGAAGGCAAGAAACTCGGTGGTGCAGGCCTGCGTGGCCAGGTGGCTGGCAAGACGGCACTGTCCACGGTGGGAAAATCCGGCTCCGGTCTGACTTACCGCGGATATGACGTCAAGGACCTGGCGGAGAACTGCGAGTTCGAGGAAGTGGCCCACCTGATTCTCAAGGGTGAGTTGCCAAAGCAGGCAGAGCTCGATGCCTACAAGGCCAAGCTGAAGACCCTGCGCGGTCTGCCCCAGGCACTCAAGGAAGTGCTGGAGCGCATTCCCAGGGATGCCCATCCGATGGATGTCATGCGTACCGGTTGCTCCATGCTCGGCAACCTGGAAACGGAAACCAGTTTTGACCAGCAGCAGGATGCCACCGACCGGATGCTGGCCGTGTTCCCGTCCATCATCTGCTACTGGTACCGCTTCAGCCATGATGGCGTGCGTATTGATGAAAACACCGACGACGATTCCATCGGTGCGCACTTCCTGCACATGTTGCGTGGCGAGAAGCCCAATGAGCTGCATGAGCGGGTCATGAATGTTTCCCTGATCCTGTACGCGGAACATGAATTCAACGCGTCCACCTTCACCGCCCGTGTGTGTGCGTCGACGCTGTCCGATATCCACAGCTGCATCACCGGTGCCATCGGCTCCCTGCGTGGACCGCTGCATGGCGGTGCCAACGAGGCGGCCATGGACATGATCGAGAAGTTCAGCGATCCGGATCATGCCGAGAAAGAAATGATGGGCATGCTCGAGCGCAAGGAAAAGATCATGGGCTTCGGCCACGCCATCTACAGCGAGTCTGATCCGCGTAACGCCATCATCAAGCAGTGGTCCGAAAAGCTGGCTGCGGATGTGGGTGACACGGTGCTGTATCCGGTATCCGTGCGTTGCGAGGAAGTCATGTGGCGCGAGAAGAAGCTGTTCTGTAACGCCGATTTCTTCCATGCCTCGGCGTATTTCTTCATGGGCATTCCCACCAAGCTGTTCACGCCGATCTTCGTGATGAGCCGACTCACCGGCTGGGCGGCACACGTGATGGAGCAGCGTGCGGATAACCGCATCATCCGTCCCAGTGCGGAGTACACCGGTGAGGAACTGCGCAAGGTGGTGCCGATCGCCGAGCGGGGTTGACCCTCACCCCAACCCCTCTCCCAGAGGGAGAGGGGCTTAACATATTCCCTTTCCCAGAGAGAGGGGCGTTACATATTCCCTTTCCCAGAGAGAGGGGCGTTACATATTCCCTCTCCCTCTGGGAGAGGGCCAGGGTGAGGGAACGGCCAGGCCTGACAGAAGTAGGACGCTGGCCTTTCCCACACCCGATCCACGAATTCACAACGCAGGTATGCACAGGCTATGAACACCGACTACCGCAAACCGCTTCCCGGAACCGACCTGGATTATTTCGATACCCGCCAGGCGGTGAATGACATTCAGGCAGGTGCCTGGGAAAAGTTGCCCTTCACATCGCGCGTGCTGGCCGAGCAGCTGGTGCGGCGCTGCGCGCCGGAGGACCTGACTGATGCGCTCAAGCAGCTGGTTGAGCGCCGACGCGACCTGGATTTTCCCTGGTATCCGGCGCGTGTGGTCTGCCACGACATTCTTGGCCAGACTGCACTGGTGGATCTTGCCGGCCTGCGTGATGCCATCGCAGAGAAGGGCGGTGACCCGGCCAGCGTCAACCCGGTGGTGCCGGTGCAATTGATTGTTGATCACTCCCTGGCCGTGGAGCACCCCGGTTTCGAGGAAGGTGCGTTCGAGAAGAACCGTGATGTGGAAGAGCGGCGCAACGCCGACCGGTTCCACTTCATCAACTGGACCAAGACCGCGTTCGAGAACGTTGACGTGATCCCGCCGGGCAACGGCATCATGCACCAGATCAACCTGGAGAAGATGTCTCCTGTGGTGCAGGTGCGTGACGGTGTGGCGTTCCCGGATACCTGTGTCGGCACCGACAGCCATACCCCCATGGTGGATGCCCTCGGCGTGATCTCCGTGGGCGTTGGTGGCCTGGAGGCCGAGAACGTCATGCTCGGCAATCCATCCATGATGCGCCTGCCGGACATCGTCGGTGTTGAACTCAAGGGCCGTCTGAAACCGGGCATCACCGGCACGGACATGGTGCTGGCGCTGACCGAGTTCCTGCGCAAGGAGCGTGTGGTCGGCGCCTACCTGGAATTTTACGGCGAGGGCGCTGACAGCCTGACCGTGGGTGACCGCGCCACCATTGCCAACATGACGCCGGAATACGGTGCCACAGCGGGCATGTTCTTCATTGACGACCAGACCCTTGAGTACCTCAAGCTCACCGGCCGCGAAGATGAGCAGGTGGCCCTTGTGGAAACCTATGCCAAGGCAGCCGGTTTCTGGGCGGCGGACCTGCGCGAGGCCGAGTATGAGCGTGTGCTGACGTTCGACCTGTCAACGGTTGAGCGCAACCTGGCCGGGCCGTCCAATCCTCATGCACTGCTGCCGGTGAGCGAGCTGGCCAAGCGTGGTATTGCCCACGAATGGCAGCAGGACGGTGACAAGATGCCGGATGGCGCTGTCATCATCGCCGCGATCACCAGCTGCACCAATACCAGTAACCCGCGCAACATGGTGGCGGCCGGCCTGATCGCCCGCAATGCCAACAAGCTGGGCCTGACCCGCAAGCCGTGGGTGAAGTCATCGCTGGCGCCGGGTTCGAAAACGGTGAAGATGTACCTGGAAGAAGCCAACCTGCTGCCCGAGCTACAGGACCTGGGCTTTGATGTGGTGGCGTTTGCCTGCACCACCTGTAACGGCATGAGTGGAGCGCTGGACCCGAAGATCCAGCAGGAAATCATTGACCGTGATCTCTATGCCACCGCGGTGCTGTCGGGCAACCGCAACTTCGATGGCCGCATCCACCCCTACGCCAAGCAGGCGTTCCTGGCATCGCCGCCGCTGGTGGTGGCGTATGCCATTGCCGGTACCATCCGCTTCGATATCGAGAAAGATGCGCTCGGCCATGATGCGGATGGCAAGCCCATCATGCTGGCTGATATCTGGCCCAGTGACGAAGAAATCGATGCCATCGTCAAATCTGCGGTGAAGCCGGAGCAGTTCCGCCAGGTGTACATTCCCATGTTTGAGCACAAGGGTGACGGCGCGGCCAAGAGTGACCCGCTGTACCAGTGGCGCCCGCAGAGCACCTACATCCGCCGGCCGCCGTACTGGGAAGGCACCATGGCGGCGGCGCGTGAACTCAAGGGCATGCGCCCGCTGGCCATCCTGCCGGACAACATCACCACCGATCACCTGTCACCGTCCAACGCCATTCTCATGGACAGTGCCGCCGGCGAGTACTTGCACAAGATGGGCCTGCCGGAGGAGGACTTCAATTCCTACGCAACCCACCGGGGTGACCACCTCACCGCGCAGCGCGCGACGCTGGCCAACCCGAAGCTGTTCAACGAAATGGTCAAGGATGAAAACGGTGAGGTGAAACAGGGCTCGCTCGCTCGCGTGGAGCCTGAAGGTGAAGTGATGCGCATGTGGGAAGCGATTGAAACCTACATGGACCGCAAGCAGCCGCTGATCATCATCGCTGGCGCCGACTATGGCCAGGGCTCGTCACGTGACTGGGCCGCCAAGGGTGTGGCCCTTGCCGGTGTGGAAGCGATTGTCGCTGAAGGTTTCGAACGCATTCATCGCACCAACCTGATTGGCATGGGTGTGATGCCGCTGCAGTTCGAGGAAGGCACGACACGCCATACCCTGCAGCTGGATGGTACCGAGACCTACGATGTGGAAGGCACACCCGCACCACGTGCCACACTGGAGCTGGTGATCCATCGCGCCAATGGGGAAACTGACCGTGTGCCGGTGACCTGCCGACTGGATACGGCCGAGGAAGTCTCGGTGTACTCCGCTGGCGGTATCCTGCAGAAGTTCGCCAACGAACTGATCCAGGAAGCCAGCTAGCAATAAGCCCCTCTCCCTCTGGGAGAGGGGTTGGGGT
>JARGOL010000015.1:14305-75351 GCA_029212745.1 Alcanivoracaceae bacterium | reverse complement strand
GAGGACTGGAAGCACAAAGCCCCGCACTTGGCGGGGCTTTGTTCATTGATCTGGTGCCCGGAGGCGGAATCGAACCACCGACACGGGGATTTTCAATCCCCTGCTCTACCAACTGAGCTATCCGGGCCAAAAGAGGGCGCTATTAAAGCGATTCGGCCTGCCGAGGTCAAGGGAAGAGCGGTCAGGCGTCTGACTCCGGGGTGTAGCCTTCGGCCCGGTCGTAATCCTGGTTGGCCAGGAACCTGTCACGCTGGGTGTCCAGGTACTCCTTTGCCTGCGGGTCCATCACGTTCAGGTGCTTCTCGTTGATCAGCATGGTCTGTTCCTTGAGCCAGGCCTGCCAGGCATCCCGGGACACGTTTTCGTAGATGTCCTCTCCCCGGGGGCCGGGAAATGGAGGGCGCTCCAGCCCTTCCAGCTCTTTCTCGTACTTGCGGCAGAAAACCGTGCGTGTCATTTCGCGTCCTCGTTACTGCTGTGCTGGCGCCATTGTGCCAGAAGTCGGGCCACGGGTGCGGCAAGACCCAGTGACGGTGCCGCGTCTGGCGCCAGCCACACCTGCTCGGCGGAATCGGCCACGTCTCCTGCCGGCCCTGGCTTCACCCGGATGTGATGCGGCGTGATGTCGAGGTGGAAATGGCTGAATGTGTGGCGAAAACTGTCCCATGCCTGCTGCGTCAGCGGCTCCAGCCCGCGCTCGGCGAGCCAGTCCTCGGCGGCTTCGCGGTCGTCCACCTGCGGGGGTGACCAGAGACCGCCCCAGAGTCCTGAGGGCGGGCGCTTTTCCAGCAGCAGACGCCCTTCGGGGTCTTCCACCAGCAGCATCTGTGTGCGTCGTTGCGGCAATGTCTTGCGCGGTTTGCGGTGGGGAAATTCCGTTTCTGTGCCGCGCGCATGGGCTTCACAGGCGCCGGACAGGGGGCACTGGCCACAGACGGGCCGGCTGCGGGTGCAGACGGTGGCGCCCAGGTCCATCATCACCTGGGTATAGTCGCGCACTCGGGCGTTCGGAGTGTAACGCTCTGCCAGCGCCCAGAGCTCCTGCGCCACGGCCGTCTTGCCGGGATACCCGGGCACGGCATGAAAGCGGGCCAGTACCCGCTTGACGTTGCCGTCGAGGATGGGTGCACGTACGCCCATGCTGATGCTGGCGATGGCGCCCGCGGTGGAGCGGCCAATGCCCGGCAGACTGGCGAGCTGCTCAACCGAGCCGGGGAACTCGCCGTCATGCTCCTCGACCACCTGTTGCGCGGCCTTGTGCAGGTTGCGGGCGCGGGCGTAGTAGCCCAGGCCCGTCCAGTGATGCAGCACGGCATCGGTCTCCGCCGACGCCAGTGCCTGCACGTCCGGGAACGACGCCATGAAGCGCTCGAAATAGGGGATGACCGTGCTGACCTGGGTCTGCTGCAGCATGATCTCGGACACCCAGACCCGGTAGGGCGTGATGTCCTGCTGCCAGGGCAGATCCTTTCGACCGTGCCTGTCATACCAGGTGAGCACTGCCCGCTGAAACGCCTTCGGGGTCATTTGAACAGCTTCTGCAGCCCTTCCTCGAGTTTCTTGTTCACCTCTTCCCTGGCTTTCTTCTCGGCCGCATCCTTGACCACTTCTTCGGCCGTGTCGCCTTCACCCTCGATGCCGTACTTGTCCTTGATCTTGTCGGTGGCCAGACGTGCCGCCACCGACTTGCCGATGGCCTTGAAGCCATCCTTGTCATGGCGGCACCAGTCGGCCGCGTCACCCTGCAGGTTGCCCTTGCAGCGCAGCGGCCAGGTCTGGTCCTTCAGGTAAGGGTTGTCGGTGAGTCGGGGAGATTTCATGCCCAGCTTCAGGTCGAACTGCTCGCTGCGCAAGGCGAGGAAGCCCTTGCCGGTGATGGTGCCGTCGCTCAGTTCGGCGTTCAGGTTGTCGATATTCGCCACCTTGTCTTCCAGGCGGGCGCGCGCATCGAGTTGCACCACTTCTGTGTCGCGCGAAAGGGCGGCGGGTAGTTTCCCGGATTCCTGCCCCGGTATCAGTGTCGACAACGCCTTGTAAGCGCCGAGCATGTCGTTGATGCCGCCCACCAGCGTGTTGTGCAGATTGACGCCACGCACCGTGCCACGGGCGAGGCTGATGTCCAGGATGCCGACAGTGCTGTCGAACAGGGCCTTTTCACTGTTACCCCGGGCCTCGATGGTACCGTCCAGGTCGAGTATGCCGGTGAACAGGTCGTCATCCATGGCCATCTGCACCAGTGGCTGAACCTGCATGCCCGAGATGGTCTGCTTGCTGGTAATCACTGGTGTATCCGTGCGGGCATCGAGGCTGGCGCTGACACGCATGTCACCTTCCAGGCCCTCGGCACTGAAGCTGGAGAGTTTCAGCAGGCCACCACTGGCGGTGCTGGTCATGGCCAGGTTGCTCAGGGTGATGCCGTCATAGCTGATGCTGCCGGCCTTGAACACGCCGTCCAGCGACAGCTCACGAAGAGCGTCCAGTGGCAGCAACGGTTCCGTGGAAAGCGGCGGCAACAGTGCCTCCGGCGATTCATTATTGCTGGCGACCCCGGCCGGCATCGCTTCTTCGCTGTCACTTTCTGCGGGCAGGTAATCGTCCAGCGTAATGGCATCCAGGGAAAGGTCGAATGACAGTGCCGTGGTATCAAGGTCCGTGACGCCGGCGCGTCCCTTGACCGTGCTGTCGTCGATTCGCACCACCAGCGGATCGATCATGGCGCTGTTTTCCGGCCCACTGAGTGTGGCCTCCAGGCTGATGCGCGAGAGTGCGTCCTGCCGGGCCGTCTCGATGGGCGTTTCACCAATGGCCTCAAGCAGCGCATTGGCATCGAAGCTGTCCGTCTTCAGCGCCCCGGCGATCAATGGCCGGGCCGACAGCTGTGACACTTCCACACTGCCGCGGGCCACCATGTTGGCAACTTCCAGCACCAGGTCACGTACACTGGCCCGGTCATCATCCAGGGCCGCCTCGACAGCACCCTGTACGCGCACCGGGATCGGTTTGCTGGTCACGCCGGCAAGCTCCACGGTCATATCCAGCGGCGCCAGGCGGTAGATGGACTGGTCCAGGTTCAGCGATACGACCGTGTCCATATCCAGCACCACACGCATGTCTGCCTGATCCTGGTAGCGCAGGCCGGCCTGGACGGGGAACGGTGCGTCAAGGGTCACGTCCGTGGCGCTGAGACTGATCTGGTCAACCACAATGTCGGTGCCATCGACGGTGTTGCGGTAGCGCAACCGGCTGTCGGTGATGCTGACTGAGGGGATGGACACAGGGATAGCCAGTTCGTCGCCGGTTGGTTCGTTCCCGGCAGCCGCGGCCTCTGGTTGCGGCGCGTCGTCGCTGCTGGCCGGACCCAGGGATTCCCAGTTACCTCCGTTGGCGTCTTCCACCAGGTCGGCATCCAGCCCGGCGAGCGTCACGCCGTCCATCTGGACTTCGCCCCACAGCAGCGGCAGCACGGCGACACTGACGGCGGCACTGTCGATGGCGGCCAGCAGCGCGTCATCGCCCACCGGGCGCACCTCAGTGCGGCCGATGCTGACGCCCAGGGAGGGCCAGAATGTCCAGCCGAGATCGCCCTCGATACGCAAATCAACGTTGCCCTGCTCCCGGGCAGCCTCTGTGATCTGCGGCTTGAAGTCGTTGGGGTCCACCAGTTGCGTCACGGCGACAACGGCAGCCACTGCCAGAAGGAGCAGTACTGTCAGTGTGATCAGGCCGATCTTGAGAAAACGCGCCATGGTATCCCTCCTTGCGTGGCCGAGCGTTGCGGCCGATTATAGCAATCACCGGCCGAAAAGAGCCGGCCCGCTGTGTGTCGTTTTTAGGGGAAATCGTGATCAGAAAGTTCCTGACCAGTGTGGTCCTTTTGTGCCTGGTTGCCAATGGCGTGCAGGCCGGCGAGGTGTTGCGTGCCGAGCCGGGGGGCGCCGAGTACAATCTCGGCCCCTGGGTGGACGTGCTGGAAGACCCCGAGGGGCAGTTCAGCATCAGTGAGGTGACCGGCAGTCTTTCCGACCGGTTCCGGGCCAGCGAATCAGATAACCCCAGCTTCGGTTTCACGTCTGCCGTCTACTGGCTGCGATTCACGGTACAGACCCCGGCGTCTGGCGCCGACAAGTGGTACCTGGTGCAGCGCCACCCGATCATTGATCACCTGACCCTGTTCGTTCCCACCGGTGGCGGTTTCCGGCAGGTGGACATGGGCGATGCGTTGCCGTTTGACCAGCGGCAACTCGATCACCGCGAGTTTATTTACCCGGTCCCTGCCAGTGATGGCCAGCCGCGTACCTATTACCTGCGTGTCTCGGGCAAGGGGGCATTGAGCCTGGAGCTGAAACTGTCCAGTGCCGAGGGCCTGATCGAACGTACCTATGTGGAGCAGCTGGTGTTCGGCCTGTTCTTCGGTGCGCTGGTGATCATGCTGGTCTACAACCTGCTGTTGTACTTTTCAGTGCGGGACCGGGCCTATCTTTACTACATCGTGTTCCTGTCCGGTTTCCTGCTGTCGTTTGTCAATATCAACGGCTTCGGCCTGCAGTACCTGTGGCCAGGTGTGCCGAAGATCAACGAGTACTACCCGGTGTTTGCCACGGTGGCGTTGTGGGGGCTGGTGCAATACTCACGGGTGTTTCTCGATCTGGCCCGCCAACGCCCCGGGTTCGAACGTTTCCTGAAACGCTACGGACAGCTGCTGCTGGCGATGTTTGTGGCGCTGCTGTTCCTGCCGGCGCCCTGGTCCTATCACCTCAGTACCCTGCTGGTGCTGGTGGAAGTCGTGGTGCTGGTGTACGTGGGTGCGAGCGTATGGCGCCAGGGATACAGCGCCGCCCGCCTGTTCGTGCTGGCCTGGTCGCTGTTCCTGTTTGGCTGTGTGCTTTTTGCCGCCGACAACATGAAGCTGATTGAACACACCATGCTGACCAACTATGCGCCCCACATTGGTGGCGCCTGGGCGGTGATCCTGCTGTCACTCGCCCTGGGGGACCGGATCAAGCTTCTGGAGGCACAGCGTGACGCCATGGCCCGCGAGGCCCGTGAAACACTGCAGCGCCATTTCAGCGAAGTGCAGCGACTCGACCGCGACAAGATGGTGTTCCTCGATTACCTCAGCCACGAGCTGAACACGCCACTGAACTGGCTCAGCGGTGCGCGCATGCTGGAAGCGGGGGACTTGCCCGATGAGCTGCGTGAGGCTGTGAGCATGGTGCACAAGGGGCAGGACCGGTTGCAGCAGCTGGTGGAGACCTCACTGCGCTACTTCGACCTGGCCGGTCGCAAGGATGTTCCCGCGCAGTCCCACTGCGCGCCCATGTGGCTGTTCGACCAGCTGATGAAAGAGCGCAAGATGGATATCGAGGTGCGAGACCTGGATGTACGCAACCGTATTCCTGCCGATGAACAGGTGCTGGCCAATGAAGCGGAGTTGCGCAGCGTGCTGGCTGTGCTGCTGGATAACGCCATCCAGTTCAGCCCCGATGGTGCCCGCATTGAAGCCGTGGTTGATGATGCCTCTGCGCCGGGCAGCATGACCATCCGCGTCTGTGACGAGGGCAAGGGCATCCTGGCCGAGGACATGGAGGGCATTTTCGAGCCCTTCTTCATGGTCGGTTCCGGACACCGCGCTGACGGTTTTGGCCTGTCATTGCCCATTGCCCGGGTCATGGTGGAACAGATGGGCGGCCAGTTGTGGGCAGAAAGCGAGGGGCGCGGGCAGGGCGCATGCCTGTGTCTGCGCCTGCCCCGCGCCGCTGCCGCCTGATTCAGCCGGCGCTGCCCAGTCCCGCCCGTGCGGCCAGTACGGACAGCGCGGGCGGTATTTCCAGGCCGGGCTGTTCCCGTGCCAGCAGTCGCAACACCTCGGTACCCACCCCGCGTCCGCGTGTGGCAGGGTGCACCACCAGCTGCTCCAGCCGTGCTGGCGTGCCGCGGACCAGGGCCATGGCCACCGGCGCGCCGTTGAAAATGCCGGCATAAATGCAGCCCTCGCCGGTGGCCAGCTGGTCCTGCAGGCGCGCCCGGGCGTCGCCGTCATCGCGCAATACCCGGCTGAAAAACGCCGCCTGCTCTGCATTCACGGGCCGCTGTTCGAGAAACACGGGCATGTAACTTCCCCCTGGCTTTGCTGGTGAGTGGGCTGCTGGGCCCGTATAATAGCCGGCCTGCCCGATGGAGGTCATGCATGAGCGAGCGCAAGGCCAGCGTGGAACGCAACACGCTGGAAACACAGATCAAGGCTACCGTAAATCTCGATGGTACCGGCCAGAGCAAGCTGGACACCGGCCTGCCGTTCCTGGAGCACATGCTTGACCAGGTGGCTCGTCATGGCCTGGTGGATCTGGAGATTACCGCGAAAGGCGACCTGCACATTGATGCCCACCACACCGTGGAAGACATCGGCATCACCCTGGGCCAGGCGTTCGCCCGAGCCTGGGGCGACAAGAAAGGCATCCGTCGTTACGGCCACAGCTATGTGCCGCTGGACGAGGCGCTGTCGCGCGTGGTCATCGACCTGTCCGGCCGTCCCGGCCTGGAGATGTTTGTCGATTTCACCCGCGGGCGTGTGGGCGATTTCGATGTCGATTTGTTCTACGAGTTCTTCCAGGGCCTGGTGAACCACGCCATGGTGACCCTGCACATCGACAACCTGCGCGGCAAGAATGCCCACCACCAGGCCGAGACAGTGTTCAAGGCCTTTGGCCGGGCGCTGCGCATGGCCGTGGAAGTGGATGCCCGTATGGCGGACATTACCCCGTCCACGAAAGGCACTCTCACCGAGAAGGACTGACCCATGGCAGAGCTGGTGGCCGTGCTGGACTATGGCATGGGCAATCTGCATTCCGCGTCCAAGGCCCTGGAAAAGGTGGCTGACGGCCAGAAGATACTGGTCACGTCGGACCTCGACCAGGCGCTGAAGGCGGACCGGTTGGTGTTTCCCGGTGTTGGTGCCATCCGTGACTGCATGCATGAGCTGCACGCCAGTGCCCTTGACCAGGCGGTACAGGCGTTTGCAGCCAATGGACGCCCGCTGCTCGGTATCTGTGTAGGCATGCAGGCAATGATGGCGCGCAGCGCCGAAAATGGCGGAGTCGACTGTCTCGGGTTGTTCCCCGGCACGGTGGAGCATTTTGGCGAACGCACGTCGGAGACCGGTGAACGGCTGAAAGTGCCGCACATGGGCTGGAACCAGGTGCGACAGACCGGCCCGCATCCCATGTGGGCCGGCATCCCCGACGGGGCCCGGTTCTACTTCGTGCACAGCTACCAGGTGCCGCCAACGCTCCCTGAAGAGCAGATTGCCGCGCGCTGCGATTACGGCGGCGAGTTTGTGGCTGCCGTGGCGCATGACAATGTGTTCGCGGTGCAGTTTCACCCGGAAAAAAGTGCACCCCACGGCATTACCCTGCTGGAAAATTTTCTTCGCTGGCGCCCCTGATCGGCGCCCGCTGAACGTGAGACAGGATTTCGATCATGCTGCTGATTCCCGCCATTGACCTCAAGGACGGCAAATGCGTTCGTCTGAAGCAGGGGCGCATGGAAGACGATACGGTTTTTTCCGAAGACCCGGTGGCGGTTGCCGATCACTGGGTGGCACGCGGTGCGCGCCGCCTGCACCTGGTGGATCTCAATGGCGCTTTCGCCGGTGAGCCGGTCAATGGCGATATCGTCAATGCCATCGCCCGCAAGCACCCGGATCTGCCGATCCAGATCGGGGGTGGCATTCGCTCACCGGAGATTATCCAGGCTTATCTGGATGCCGGCGTACAGTGGCTGATCATTGGCACAAAGGCCGTGAAAGAGCCGGCCTTTGTGCGTGAAATGTGCCAGCAGTTTCCTGGCCATATTATCGTTGGCCTGGACGCGAAAGGCGGCATGGTGGCCACTGATGGTTGGGCCAATGTCACCGACGTGGAAGTGACCGGCCTGGCGCGCAAATTCGAGCAGGATGGTGTGTCTGCCATTGTCTACACCGATATCTCGCGTGACGGCATGCTCCAGGGCGTCAACGTCGAAGCCACGGCGACGCTGGCGAAAGCGGTCGATATCCCGATTATTGCGTCCGGCGGCATTACCAACCTGGATGATGTGCGTCACCTTTGTGATGCCCGTTCCGCCGGCATCGAGGGCGCCATCACCGGGCGCGCGATTTATGAAGGCACGCTTGATTTCGAGGAAGGCCAGAAGCTGGCAGATCAGTTGAGTGATCAGCATCATGGTTAAGCCAATGATGACTTTACGCAGTCATTGCCGCCCGCAACCGGAGTAACAGCTATGGGTCTGGCCAAACGCATCATTCCCTGCCTGGACGTGGACCAGGGTCGTGTCGTCAAGGGCGTCAATTTTGTCGATATCCGCGATGCCGGTGACCCGGTGGAAGTTGCCCGTCGTTACAACGAGGCGGGTGCGGACGAGATTACCTTCCTGGATATCACCGCCAGCCATGAAGAGCGTGATACCACCCTGCATACCGTGGAGCAGATGGCGGCTGAGGTATTCATTCCCCTGACCGTTGGCGGTGGTGTGCGCACACTCCAGGATATCCGCAATCTTCTCAATGCCGGCGCTGACAAGGTCAGTATCAACTCGGCGGCGGTGAAGAACCCGGAATTCGTGCGCGAGGCCGCCGAACGATTCGGGTCCCAGTGCATTGTGGTGGCCATTGATGCCAAGAAGGTCAGCGCCGAGAGCGAGCCGAACCGCTGGGAGATATTTACCCACGGTGGTCGCCAGCCCACCGGCATCGATGCGGTGGAGTGGGCCCGGCGCATGACTGACTACGGTGCCGGGGAGATACTGCTCACCAGTATGGACCGGGATGGCACCAAGGCCGGTTTCGATGTGGCATTGACCCGTGCCGTTTCTGATGCGGTGCCCGTGCCCGTGATTGCCTCAGGCGGTGTTGGCGACCTGCAGCACCTGGTCAATGGCGTTCAGCAGGGCGGTGCTGATGCGGTATTGGCAGCGTCCATCTTTCACTTCGGTGAGTACAGCATTCACGAAGCCAAGGAATACATGCAGGCAGCCGGCATTGAAATGCGGCTTTGACGGCTTGCTGAAAACCCCCTTCCTCCGCGCGGTGTAATCCGGCGCCGCTTTGCGTATGCTCCACTGACAGCATTTGCATTGCTGGCGTGCCCGCCCCGGTACGTCGGTTACACGGATTGCGAGGTGCGCCAGACATGCTTGAAGGCCCGCTGATTGACATAGGCCTGCCCGCCGCCCTGTTCCTGATCATGATCGGGATGGGGCTGACCCTGACGCCGAAAGACTTTCGTGAAGTGCTGATTGCCCCGCGGGCCACCTTCTACGGACTGCTGGCCCAGGTCCTGCTGTTGCCGGTGTTTGCCTTCGGCCTGGCCCTGCTGTTGGGTCTGGGACCTGCCATGGCCGTGGGCCTGGTGATCATCGCTGCGTGCCCGGGTGGCACCACCTCCAATATCTTTGCCTACCTGGGCGGCGGCGACGTGGCGCTGTCGGTGATCCTTACGGTGCTGGCCAGCCTGTGCTCCATTGTGTCGTTGCCGCTGTTTACCAGCTGGGCCATGCAGTATTTCAATGACACCGCCGTGGCGTTCGAGATGCCGGTGCTCAGGACCATCATTGCATTGCTGGTTGTTGTCGTGGTGCCGCTGCTGATTGGCATGTCCGTGCGCAAGTGGGCGCCGAGGGCTGCGGCACTGGGCGAGCGTGCGGTGGGGGTGTTCGGGCTGGTGGTGCTGGTGCTGGTGATTGTGGCCATCATGATGCAGCTGGGCGACCGGATCATTACCCTGGCCAGCCAGGGTAGCCTCGCTGCCATTGCCCTCAATGTGGTTGGCCTGGCGCTGGGCATGGTGGGCGGCCGCATCGCCGGACTCAGCCAGCGTGAAGCTTTCACCGTGGCGATCGAGCTGGGCATCAAGAATGGCACGGTGGGCCTGATGATCACGCTGTCGATTCTGCACGACAGTGAAATGTCGGTGCCCAGTGCTGTTTACGGCGTGATGATGTTCCTGTTCGGGTTCCTGATGATCGTGCTGGCGCGCAAGTTGGGGCTCACGCGTCAGGCGTCCGGCTCTTCTGCCTGAGCCGGTCCTTTCTTGCTGGCGGTGGTGATCGGTGGGCTGTGCAGCAGCGTGGAAGCCGGGACCACTTCAATGCCCGCCTGCTGCATCAGCGGCAGCACGTTCTCCAGATACGTGATGGTCTCCGGGTAGGGATGGCCGATGAGGATGGCGCCACCCTTGCGGCGAGCGATTTGCAGCGCCTGGTTGAACTGCCTGTTCATGGACACCAGGTCGCGCTTGTTATCCAGGAATACGTCGCGTCCCGCAGAGCGCAGGCCATGCTGCCTGGCAACGTCCAGGGCGACGGAATCCGCAGTGGTGCGGCTGTCTATGAAGAAGTAATGCTGCAGGGACAGTTCCTGCATCAGCCAGCGCATGGGCTCGGGTTCTGCTGTCAGCACGCTGCCCATATGGTTGTTCATGCCGCGGGCCTGGGGGATGCGGATAAAGGCTTCGCGCACTGTCCGCACCAGTTGCGAGCGGGTCATGCTTTCTTCCAGCCCGCCCTTGTCCAGACGCCGGGCGCCGGTGGCCATGGGCAGGTGAATCATCACTTCCTTGCCGCTGGCAGCGGCCTTTTCTGCCAGATGGGGGCCCCAGGGCGTTTGCGGAATGATGGCGCAGGTGACCGCTGCAGGCAGGCTGGCGATGGCTTCGCCACGGGTGCGGTGATAACCGAGATCATCAATGATGATGGCCAGCTTTGGCCCGGCCATGGCAATGGACGGCCACAGGAGCGCCAGCCAGAGCCATTTCATGGCTGCACTGCCTGCCTGGAAAGGGCGATCCCTTTCAGAATGGCCAGTCCTTCGTACAGGGTGTAGTCGCGTTCGGCCAGCGAGCCTTCTTCGGCTTTTGGCGCATCAGTGCGGGCCTGGCCGTTTTCCAGATGGCCGCGCAGGTTCGATTCGCGGAAGCCGGACACCTCCGCCTGCAGTTCCACCCGGGCCACATTGGTGGTGATGTCGGGCTCAATGCCCTCAGCCTGGATGGAGCGGCCATTGGGTGTGTAGTAACGCGCGGTGGTGAGCTTCAATGCACGGTCAGCGTGCAGCGGCAGCACTGTCTGCACGGAACCTTTGCCGAAGGAGCGCTCACCCACCAGGATGGCCCGTTGCTGGTCCTGCAGGGCGCCGGCAACAATTTCCGAGGCAGACGCAGAGCCGGCGTTTACCAGCACCACCACCGGCAGGCCGGCGAGCATGTCGCCGGGTGTGGCGGCATAGTTCGTGCGGTTGCTTTCTTCCCGTCCCTGGGTGTAGACGATCAGGCCGCCATCCAGGAACAGATCTGCAATCTGCACGGCGGCGTTGAGCACGCCGCCCGGGTTGTTGCGCAGGTCCAGTACCAGGCCCTTGAGCTCGCCCTCATCCATCAGGTCGGAAAGGTGGCGCTCCAGATCCCGGCCGCTGTTGTTCTGGAACTGGGTGACGCGGACGTAGCCATAACCGGGCTCGATCATTTCACTGCGCACACTCTTGAGCTCAATGCGGTCACGCTTGAGGGTGACCTTGCGGGGCTTCTCCGCATCACGGCTGATGATCTGCAACTGGACGCTGGAGCCAATCTCGCCGCGCAGCATGGCCACTGCCTCGTCCAGGGCCAGCCCTTTGACGAACGTGTCATCGATCTTGATGATCAGGTCGCCGGCGTTGATGCCAGCCTTGCTGGCTGGCGTGCCGTCCAGCGGCGTGACCACCTTGACGAAGCCGTTTTCCATCGACACTTCGATGCCCAGGCCGCCAAACTCGCCGCTGGTGTTCACCTGCAGGTCGGTGAACTGGTCCGGGGTGAGGTATTCGGAATGCGGATCGAGCTCGTAGAGCATGCCGCGGATGGCCGACTCGAGCAGCGCCTTGTCGTCCACATCCTCGATGTAGGCGGCACTGATCCGCTCCATGACTTCTGCGAAGGCGCGCAGCTCGTCTACAGGAACGCCCTGTTCGCGCGCCTGTGCATCCAGTGCCGGGTCAGCGGCCAGTGCTGGCGCTGTCATCATGCCTGCAGCACACAGGCCCATCAGCAATCGCTTCATGTATTCCTGGTTCCCTTAATTTCGGGCAATTGGTGGCAGTGTAACACGGCTGTTGCACCATTTATCCGGGTTCACCGGCTTGCCATTGCGGCGGATTTCAAAGTACAGGCCGCTCTCGTCCCGTCCGCCCGAGTCGCCGGCCAGGGCGATGGTATCGCCCAATGAAATCCACTCGCCCACTTCACGCAGCAGGCTCTGGTTGTAGCCGTACAGGGACAGGTAGCCGCCGCCATGATCAATGATGGTGAGCAGGCCGTAGCCCCGCAGCCAGTCCGCGAACACGACGCGGCCGGGATGGATGGCACGTACCGGCGTGCCATTGCGGGCCTCCAGTAGCACGCCGTTCCAGCGCACCGGCCCCTCCCGCCGGCTGCCAAAGCGCGCCTTTATATCCCGGGTCACCGGCCAGGGCAGGTCACCTGACAGGTCGGCAAACGGTTTGCCGCCAGGGTTGGCGGGAATATCAGTGAGCGCGTTGACCATGCTGCGCAACAGCTCTTCCAGCTCCTGTTCGTCCTTGCGCAGTTTGCCCAGCCGGCTCTCGTGGCTGTCCAGTTTGCGGTTGATGGCGGCCAGGGCCTGCTGTCGCTCGGCCCTTGCCTGCTTGAGCCTGGACTGTTGCGCGTCCACGTCCTGGCGGCGCGTGTTCAGGTCGTTGCGTGCCTCATGCACCTGAAGGGCAACCTGGCGCAGGGCCACCAGGTCCCGGCTGATCTCGTCCAGGCGCTGGCGCCGGGCACTCTGGAAGTAGTCCTGGTAACGCAGCAGGCGCGCCAGGGTGTCGGGCTGTTCCTGGTTGAGCAGCAGTTTCATCAGGGGCTGGCGCCCGCTCATGTAGCCGGCGCGCGCTGTGCGGCTGACCCAGCCCAGCTGGGTGCGGTTCTCGTCGGCCAGTTGTTGCTGCTTTTTTTCCACACGGGCCAGCCGGTCGCGGGCATCAGCCAGGGCGCGATCGAGTTTTCGGGCCTCCGCCGCCAGGCTGCTGATGCGTTTTTCCACCCGTCGCAGCTCGGCGCGCTCCGCATCGCGGCTGGCCAGATCCTCGCTCAGGCGGGCCTCCAGCCGGGCGATCTGCTCACGCAGGTCCTCCAGTTGTGCCTCAGACGGCGCGCCAAGCGTCATTGCCGGGCACCACAGACAGAGCAAAATCAGGCATATACGTATCATGAGCGGATTTTTACCTGATCCGGCCACGGGGGGGAAGGGCAACCCGGTTCCCGGCTGTTATACTCTCGCCCCGATTGATTCCGTCCGAGGGAGAAAAATGGACCGTTTGCTGGAGTTTGCCGGTAATCATCCCGTGCTGGTTTCCGCCTTTTTCGTGCTGTGGGCCGTGTTTTTTGTCATCGAGAGTCGCCGTGGCGGCCAGCCGGTGTCGCCTCAGCAGGCCACCAACATGGTCAACAAGCAGGACGGCGTCCTGCTGGATGTCCGGGCAGAGGATGACTTCCGGGCGGCACACATTGCCGGCAGCCTGAATATCCCCCAGTCGCGACTGGAGGAACAGCTGGGCGAACTGGAAAAGTTCAGGGACAAGCCACTGATACTGGTGTGCAACCATGGCAACACCGCCTCCGCAGCGGGCCGCATGCTGCGCGGCAAGGGCTTTGAAAGTGTCTGGCGCCTGCGGGGCGGCCTTCAGGCCTGGCGTGCCGAGAAACTGCCGGTGACCAAGGCGTGACCCAGCCGGTCGTCATGTACTCGACCCCCTGGTGCCCGTTCTGCATCCGCGCAAAGCGGCTGCTGGACTCGAAGGGGGTTGCCTACTCGGATATTGATGTGGCCAGGGAGCCTGCCCGACGCGGCGAGATGATGACGCGTAGCGGCCAGCGCACCGTGCCGCAGATATGGGTTGGCGAATATCACGTGGGTGGCTGCGATGAGCTCTTCGCGCTTGAGCGCTCGGGGAAGCTTGATGCGTTGCTCACACAGGAATAACTGTCCAGGAGTAAAGCATGTCTGAACAACAAGAGCCGGCGTTCCGGATTCAGCGAATCTACGTGAAGGATGTCTCTTTCGAGTCGCCGCAGTCGCCGCAGGTTTTTACCACTGACTACCAGCCCAAGGTTGGTGTGCAGCTCAACAACGCCGCCCGCCGCATTGCTGAAAGCGATGATTTTGAAGTGGAAATCACTGTCACCCTGACGGCAGAGCAGGATGAGAAAACGGTGTACCTGGTGGAAGTGAAACAGGCCGGGATCTTTACGGTCAGCGGTCTCTCCGATGAGGAGCGAGAGCACCTGCTTGGCGCCTATTGCCCCAATGTGCTGTTCCCCTATGCCCGCGAGACCATTGCATCGCTGGTGCAGAAAGGCTCTTTCCCGGTGTTCCAGCTGCAGCCGATCAATTTCGAGGCGCTCTACCAGCAAGCCAAGGCCCGTCGCGACGAAGAGCAGGGCAGCGCTGCGCACTGAGGCGCCATTTCTTCAGCGCAGACTGTCGGGTGCAGTCTGCCTGATGGCCTCGTAAAGGCACACGGCCGCACTGTTTGAAAGATTCAGGCTGCGGCTGTCCGGTTTCATTGGAATCCGCAGCCAGTTCTGCTCGCCGATCTGATCCAGCAGCGTCATCGGCAGCCCCCGGGTTTCAGGGCCGAACAGCAAAACATCATCGGCCCTGAATCGTGCGTCGAACAGCGAGTGGCTGGCACGGGTGGTCATGGCGATGATACGACGTGGACTTACTGACGTGATCAGTGCCTCGATGCTGTCATGTACGGTGACGCTGGCGAGGTCGCGGTAGTCGAGTCCGGCGCGGCGCAGTTTCTTTTCTGACAGGTCGAAGCCCAGGGGTTTGACCAGATGCAGGCGGGCGCCGGTGTTGGCGCACAGGCGCATGATGTTGCCGGTATTGGGCGGAATTTCCGGCTGGTAAAGGGCAATATCGATCATGCGTGAAGTATACCCGTGTGGAGGCAGACCAGGTGAGTGAATCAGTGCCGGCGCAAAGAGCAGTCTGGGTGGACGCCGACGCCTGTCCGCGGGTGATACGCGACATCCTTGTGCGCGCCGCCCAACGTGCCCAGGTGCAGACGACGTTCGTTGCCAATCAGCAGGTTCCGGTGCCGCGCTCGCCCTGGCTTCGTTCGGTGCAGGTCAGTAGTGGCTTCGACGTTGCTGACGACGAAATCGTCCGGCGTGTATCCGCCGGCCATCTGGTCATCACCCAGGATATTCCGCTGGCCGCCGAGGTTATTGAGAAGGGTGCCGTGGTCATTACTACCCGCGGTGAGCGTCTTGATGGTGACAATGTGCGCGCCCGGTTGAATATCCGCGATTTCATGGACACCATGCGTGCCAGCGGCATCCAGACAGGCGGCCAGCCGCCGTTATCACAGTCGGAGCGCCAGGATTTCGCCAACCTGCTGGATCGCTATATCGCAGGTTCTTTGTTCTGAGTCTTGCGCCCTTCCGGTGCCTCGATATTGCCTACGAAGCTGGCGAAGTCCGTGACCACCACGCGCCACCAGTCCAGTGAGTCATCAAGGTTTTCCCGGGTAACGCCATAAGCCAGGTTGATGGACATCTGTATGGTGGCGTCGCCGTCGCTGTCCAGGAAAGCCGTGCCGAAGCGGTTTTCGAAATTCCATTGGTGCATATGACTGGTGTTGGCATGGGTGTCGGTCCAGCTGGCCATCAACTGGATGTCACTGCAGGTGTCAGTGCCTTCGCAACCGTAGAAATAGACAACATACTTGTAGCCGTTGGTGCGGCCGGTGATCATCGGATCGCCAACGTCATCCGTTTCCAGCGTCGCGCTTCCAAATCCGGACGCAATATCGAGGACCTGCTGCGGGTTCCCCGCAACAATGTCGCTGGCAATGGCATGGGTTGGCATCAGTGAAGCAGCAATTATCAGGCCTGGGCCCAGAAGGTATCGGGTCACGGCAGGTCTCCTTGAGAGCACGAGAGTTTTTCGCCAGTATGCCTTGTGCCGTAACAACGAAAAAGGGCGCCTTTCGGCGCCCTTTTCTGTATCAGGCATCAGGCCTGCCGGGAAGCGCGTTTGCGCTCTGACTCAGTCAGCAGTTTCTTGCGCAGGCGAATATGATGCGGTGTCACTTCCACCAGCTCGTCATCCTCGATGAAATCGAGAGCCTGCTCGAGGGTGTGGCGAATGGGTGGCGTCAGGACGATATTCTCGTCAGTGCCGGCCGCACGCACGTTGGTAAGCTGCTTGGCCTTGGTGGGATTCACCGTCAGGTCATTGTCGCGCGCATGGATGCCGATGATCTGGCCTTCATACACATCCACATTCGGGTCAATCAGCAACCGTCCGCGCTCCTGCAGGTTGAACAGTGCATAAGCCAGGACCTTGCCAGCGACGTTGGATATGAGTACGCCGTTGACGCGGCGAGTGGCCAGGCCAGGCTTGTATTCACCGTAATGAGAGAAGGTGGAGTTGAGAATGCCGGTGCCTGAGGTCAGGGTCAGGAACAGGGAGCGGAAACCGATCAGGTTGCGCGACGGCGCAATGTATTCAAGACGCAGCCGGCCCTTGCCGTCCGGATTCATGTCCTTCATTTCGCCGCGGCGAAGACCCAGTTGCTCCATTACAGGGCCCTGGTGCTGCTCCTCGATATCGATGACCAGGTGTTCGTAGGGCTCCTGGGTTTCACCATCAATTTCGCGCAGAATGACTTCGGGGCGGCCCACGCCCAGCTCGAAGCCTTCACGGCGCATGTTCTCGATCAGCACTGACAGGTGCAATTCACCGCGGCCAGACACGCGGAAACGGTCGGGGCTGTCGGTGTCTTCCACGCGCAGGGCCACGTTGTGCTTGAGTTCTTCCTGCAGGCGGTCACGGATGTTGCGTGACGTGACGAACTTGCCGTCCTTGCCCGCAAACGGTGACGTGTTGACGTGGAAGAACATGCTCACGGTGGGCTCGTCGACCTTAAGGGCGGTCAGTGCCTCGACGTTGGCCGGGTCACACAGGGTGTCGGAGATGTCCAGCGGGTCGAGGCCGGTGATGCAGACAATGTCGCCCGCTGCCGCTTCCGGCACTTCGACGCGATCAAGACCGTGGTAGCCCATGATGGTGAGAATGCGGCCGTTACGGGTCTTGCCGTTGCGGTCAACGACCTTTACCGGGGAGTTGCTCTTGATGCGGCCGCGCTTGATGCGGCCAATGCCGATCACGCCCACATAGCTGTTGTAGTCCAGCGATGACACCTGCATCTGGAACGGGCCTTCCTGGTCCACGTCCGGGGCCGGTACCTTGTCAACGATCGCTTCAAACAGGGGCGTCATGTCGTCGGCCATGTCGTCAGCATCCAGGCCCGCGATGCCGTTCAGGGCGGAGGCATAGACCACCGGGAAATCGAGTTGCTGGTCGGTGGCGCCGAGGCGGTCGAACAGGTCGAACACCTGGTCCATCACCCAGTCGGGGCGGGCACCCGGACGGTCGATCTTGTTGATGACCACAATCGGGTTGAGGCCCTGCTCGAACGCCTTCTGGGTCACGAACCGGGTCTGGGGCATGGGCCCGTCAACTGCATCCACCAGCAGCAGGACTGAGTCCACCATGGACAGGACGCGCTCTACCTCGCCGCCGAAATCGGCGTGTCCGGGGGTGTCGACGATGTTGATGCGGTAGTCGTTCCACTTGATCGCGGTGTTCTTGGACAGGATCGTGATGCCCCGTTCTTTCTCGAGGTCATTGGAATCCATGACGCGCTCCACATCCCCGGCCCGGTCCCCGAGGGTGCCGGACTGCTGCAGGAGTCGGTCGACCAGGGTCGTTTTACCGTGGTCAACGTGGGCAATAATGGCGATGTTTCTGAGGCGTTCGATCACAAAAAAGTCCGCTGGCTATGGAAAAGGGGCGCGATTATAGCAGGGCCATCGGGTACTGTATTGCACTCCGTCGGACGGTTTGCCCGCCTCCTCAGCAGGGGGATTTGTGATGCAGGCCACGCAATCGGGCTGAACCCGACGGGCAAGGATCGGTCCAAGCGGCCACAAAACGGGAGTGAAGAGGTGAATATGGCGCGTTTGCTGGCTGCCCTGGTGGTTCTTATGCTTGTCTCCGGGCCTGCCCCGGGCGCTGAAGAGGCTGAATCCCGGCCGGTGCCCAAGGTCATTTACGGCCTGTCCGAGAGCGTGTTTGTCCCTGAGCTGGGTATTGTATTGCCGGCCAAGGTGGATTCCGGGGCCGAAAGTGCCTCCCTCAGCGCGCGTAACATCCAGCGCTTCGACCGTGATGGCGAACGTTGGGTGCGTTTCAGGCTGGCCGTGCCGGGTCTCGATCTGGGCGAGCTGGAGTTGCCGCTGGCGCACAACGTGCGCATCAAGCGCCGCGCTTCCGATGTGGATGAGGATGACAAGGACTACTCACGCCGGCCGGTGGTGGAGCTGGTGCTTTGCGTGGGCGACCGGCAGGCGCTGCTGGACGTCAACCTGACTGACAGGCGCCGGTTCAGCCACCCGATGCTGCTGGGACACGAAGCGTTACGTGCGCTGCGGGCCCTGGTTGATGCAGAATATGACCGCGCCATGGGCGCACCGCGGTGCCAGGGAGCCGAAGACGCTCGCCGACCGCAATAGGCGGAACAGCCCTGGCTGTCCGGTTTGAAGCGTTTGCGACGAGGAAGTGCCTGGGATCATGGTAACAGTGCGCCTGCATGCCCGGTTGCTGGCCTTGCTGATCGTCGTCATGGGTGGCGCCAGCGTGGTCTGGCAGGCGGTGGTCTGGGGAATCCCCCTCACCGAGACCGAGACGGATCCTGTCTGGATTGTCGACGCGCGGATGGAATTTACCGCGCGCGAGGACTTCCCGGTAAAAATGACAATGTTCCTGCCGCCGGTGGAAGGTGGTTTTGTCACCCTCAATGAGAGCTTTGTTTCCCACAATTACGGCGTCAATGTCTATGACGAGGGGCCCAATCGCCGGGCCATGTGGTCCGCACGTCGTCCACAGGGCCACCAGTCGCTTTACTACCGCCTGGTACTGACCCGCAGCTTCAGTGAACCGCCGGTGTTTTCGGGGCCGCAATACCGCAAGCCCATGCCGCTGGACGGTGCCGAGCAGCTGGCCGTTGATGCCCTGATAAAACCGATCCGGGAACGCTCGGCGGATGTGGAGACATTCATCAGCGAAACCATCAGGACGGTGAACAATTCCAGCAATGGCAATGTGCGCATGCTGCTCGCCGGCGACAACTCGGTGGAAAACCGGGCACGGGTGGCGGACCTGATCCTGGCGGCAGCCCATATTCCGTCTGAGCAGGTTCACCTGGTGCGTCTTCAGCACGGGCTGAGCCAGGAACCGCAGCTGTGGTTGCGCAGCTTCAATGGCGAGCAGTGGCTCTACTTCAACCCGGACAATGCCCAGCAGGGCATGCCCGAGGACAGCCTGGTCTGGTGGGTGGGTCCCGGCCCCATGGTGGAGCTGGAAGGCGGGCGTAACCTGCGTGCCACCATAACCACCAGCCAGCATGAAATGAGCGCCATACAGCTGGCACAGACGGTGCGTCCGTTAACCGGGCAATCGCTCTGGAGCCTGTCACTGTATGACCTGCCGCTGGACGTGCAGCACCAGTTCCGGCTGATGATCATGATTCCCCTCGGTGTGCTGCTGATCCTGATGCTGCGCAATCTCATTGGCCTGGAAACACTGGGTACCTTCACGCCGGTGCTGGTGGCGCTGGCTTTCCGGGAGACGGAACTGGTCTGGGGTGTGTTGCTGTTCGTGCTGATTACCGGGCTTGGCCTTACGCTGCGAGCCTACCTGGAACACCTCAGGCTGCAGCTGTTACCGCGCCTGTCTGTGGTGCTCACCTTCGTGGTCATGTGCATGCTGACCCTGAGCGTGCTGACGCACAAGATGGGGCTGGCCAGCGGCCTGTCCCTGTCGCTGTTCCCCATGGTCATCCTGACCATGGTGATCGAGCGCATGTCGATTGTCTGGGAAGAGCGTGGCGGCACCCATTCCATGAAGGTTGCAGCGGGCACGCTGGTGGCGGCGGCGGCGTGCCACCAGGTCATGAGCCTGCCGGCACTGCATTACCTGTTTTTCACCTTTCCCGGACTGTTGCTGGTGCTGATTGGTGCCATGCTGTGGATGGGGCATTACCGCGGCTACCGGCTGATGGAACTGCTGCGCTTTCGCGCCATGACGGAGCCGCGCTGACATGCTCGTCACCCATGCCTGGAACACCCTGCGCCGGCGCGGCGTGCTCGGCATCAATGCCCGCAACGCCGATATGGTGCTGGCACATAACCCGCGGCGACTGTATCCGCTGGTGGATGACAAACTGACCACCAAGCGGTTGCTCCTGGATGCCGGTATCCGTGCGCCGGCGCTGATCGGCACCATTGCCACCGAACATGACATTGCCAACCTTGCCGACACGGTCAACGGTCACGACGGGTTCGTCATCAAGCCCGCCCAGGGCGCTGGCGGTGATGGTGTGCTTGTGGTCCAGGACCGTTTCGAGGGGCGCTACAGAACCACCAGTGGTCGCCTGCTCAGCGATGACGACGTCGGTTTCCACCTCTCCGGCATTCTGTCGGGCATTTATTCCCTCGGCGGACACCACGACCAGGCCCTGATCGAGTACCGGGTGCAGCCGGACCCGGTGTTTTCCGCGATCAGCTTCGAGGGTGTGCCTGACCTGCGTATCATCATCTACCGCGGCTATCCGGTCATGGCCATGTTGCGGTTGCCGTCGCGCCAGAGCCAGGGCAAGGCCAACCTGCACCAGGGCGCTATTGGTGTGGGCGTGGATATGGCCGAGGGCATCACCGTGGGTGGCACCTGGCACAACATGCGCATCTTTCGTCATCCCGACACGGCCAATCCCGTGGCCGGGGTGCAGATCCCCCGTTGGGGGGAGTTCCTTTACCTGGCCACACGGTGCTATGAGCTGACCGGGCTGGGTTACCTGGGTGTCGACCTGGTGCTGGACCGGCAACAGGGCCCGATGGTGCTGGAGCTCAACGCGCGGCCCGGGCTGAGTATCCAGATTGCCAATAATGACGGGCTCACTACCCGCTGCGCCCGGGTTGACGCCCACATCAGTCAGCGCGCCGGCGAGGCGCCGCGACAGCGGATCGCCTTCGCCCGGGAGGCACTGTGCAACTCCGTCACTGAATGACCCTCCGTTAAGCGTCTATTAAGGCCAGTCCCTGATGATCAGCGCCAGGGAGGTGGTCGAGTGACCCGTTCAACCTATCTGACGCGACGAGCCCGGTTTCTGCTGGCCAACTGGCTGCTGCAGCTGCTGCTGATTGGCGCCTTCATTCCCCTCGCCCAGCTGACGGCAGGTGTGCTTGCTTCGGTTTTCCTGGTGCTTTCCCTGGCCGCCTATTGCGGTCTTTTCCTGCTTCCCGGCTGGCTGGTGGGCGAATGCCTGTCGCTGCTTGGCTGGCAGCGCATGGCCACTGCGGTGACGCTGCTGTGGGCCTCGTTCCTGGTGCTGTTCCTGCTCGGCGACATGAAGCTCTTTGTCATGTACGGGTTTCATGTCAATGGCTTCGTCTGGAATCTGCTGACGACCCCGGGCGGCATCAATTCCCTCGGTGGCAGCGCGGATACCGTGATGACCCTGGTGGTGCTGGCATGCCTTATCACCGTGCTGGAGGTGCTGTTGTGGTCTCTGGCGCGGCGTTTGCCGTTGGCCGTGCCCGGCCGGATTGGGGTGACTGCTGTCGGGGTCGCCTGTCTGCTTTCCAGCGGTTTGCTGTTTGGTGGCAGCAAGCTGGTGAGCTACCAGCCGGTCACTGCTGCGGCCCACTGGGTGCCGTTCTACCAGCCGGTGACCTTTGCGTCGCTGGCCCGTCGTCTGGATATTTCCGTGGCCAGCACAGGGCAGCTGGCGGCGCCGTCGCAAGGCCGCCTGTACTATCCGAAGCAGGCGTTGCGCATGCGCGCTGCCGCCGCGCCCATGAATGTTGTCTGGCTGGTGGCTGAGTCGCTGCGCGGCGACATGCTGACGCCGGAGGTCATGCCCAATCTGTGGCAATTCTCGCAGCAGGGGCAGCGTTTCGAAGACCATCTCAGTGGTGGTAACGGCACCCGTATGGGGCTGTTCTCGCAGTTCTATGGCCTGCCCGGGTCATACTGGTTTTCCTTTCTGGAGCGCCGCCAGCCGCCGGCCCTGCTTACCCTGCTGCAGCAGAGGGATTACCGGTTCGGTATTTTCAGTAGTGCCAGCTTTACCTATCCCGAGTTTGACCAGACGGTGTTTGCCGGGCTTCCGGGCGAGGTGCTGCACAGTGACGAAAGCGGCGTGGGCTGGCAGCGGGATCGCCGCAATGTCGAGCGGCTGCAGGCGTTCATCGACCAGCAGCCGTCAGGGCAGCCGTTCTTTTCGTTCTTTTTCCTGGAGTCGTCCCACGCGCGTTATTACTTTCCGGACGAATCGGTGATTCGTCAGCCTTATCTGCAACGCTTCAACTATGCCAGCGAGGATGTGGGCGAGGACATAGACCTGATATTCAATCGCTATGTGAACGCCACCCATCACCTGGACCAGCAGATTGGCCGGGTGCTGGACCACCTGCGCCAGCGTGGCCTGCTGGACAATACCGTTGTCGTTGTCACGGGCGATCATGGTGAGGCATTCATGGAGCATGGCCGCTGGGGGCATAATTCCGCATTTACCCGTGAGCAGATGTGGACGCCGCTGGTGCTGCATGTGCCGGGGAGGGCACCTGCGGTGCATACAGGGCCCACCAGCCATCTGGACCTGGTGCCGACCCTGATGCCGTTGCTGGGGGTGGAGAACCCGCCGCAGGATTACGCGCTGGGCCAGAACCTGTTCAACCCGGACCCGGATCGGTACCGGCTATGTGCGAGCTGGGATGCGCTGGCCTATGTGGGGCCGCAATACACGGTGGCCATGCCCCTGTCCGCCGGTGGCCTGTCGGAAATGGCGGTGCTTGATCATGACGACACCCCGGTGGCAGATGCCGGCTTGATCACCCGCGCCCTGCAGGACCGGCTGATGGCCGTGCTGGCTGATATGGGCGTGTTCTATGATCCGCAACGCCTGATGTAGGGCGGCCGCGCCGATGACCGGTTTGGCCCCTACGGGGCGGTTTGCTATCATCCGCGGCCACCTTGTGAGCAGCGGGTGAATGTTGAGCCAGCCCGCTGCCAGTCAGGAGCCGATTGTGTCTGCCTCGCAGCAACTGCCAGAAAGTGCCCCGCGTCGTGCCATTGCCCTCGTATCCGGAGGCCTGGATTCCATGCTTGCCGTCAAGGTCATGCAGGAACAGGGCATCGAGGTGGAAGGGGTGAATTTCTTCACCGGTTTCTGTGTGGAAGGCCATACCCATGCCATCCGCAAGAAGGACAAGGACCGGGGCAAGCGCAACAACGCCCTGTGGGTGGCCGAGCGCCTTGGTATCAAGCTGCACATCGTCGACATTTCCGAAGAGTACAAGGATGTGGTGCTGAATCCGCGCCATGGCTATGGCGCCAATCTCAACCCCTGCCTGGACTGCAAGATTTTCATGGTCAACAAGGCCAGCCTGATGCTCAACAAGGCACGCGAAATGGCCGGGGATGGCGGCTTTGATTTCATCATCACTGGCGAGGTGGTGGGCCAGCGACCCAAGTCCCAACGCCGGGAGACGATGCCGCTGATTGCCAGTGAGTCCGGCGCCGAGGATCGGCTGCTGCGCCCGCTGAGTGCCCTGAACATGCCGGAAACCCTGCCCGAGCGGGAAGGCTGGGTGGATCGCAGCCAGTTGCACGGTTTCCATGGCCGCAACCGCAAGCCGCAGATGGCGCTGGCCAAGCGCTACGGCCTGGATGACTACGCCCAGCCCGCTGGCGGTTGCTGTTTCCTCACCGACGAAGCCTATTCGAAGAAGCTGGCGGATCTGTGGCAGGCCCGCAACGAGCGCCGCTATGAACTGGATGACATCATGCTGCTCAAGGTCGGCCGGCACCTGCGGCCGCGGCCCCACTTCAAGTTGATCATCAGTCGCGAGCAGGGCGAGAACAATTTTCTTGAGGGCTACCGCTACCAGTTCACCAGCCTGACGCCGGTGAGCCACCGCGGCCCGCTGGCCCTGGTGGACGGCACCATCACAGAGGATGAGCAGCGCCTGGCGGCGTCGATTCTGGCCCGTTATTCACAGGGCCGTGCGGCGGAAGCTGTCACCGTGGAAGTGCGTGCACCGGATGGCGTCAGCCGGGAAGTGCAGGTGGCTCCCATGCCGGCAGACGACATTCCCGAGGACTGGCATGTGGGGGGCGTATGACGGTTGAGACGCTGGATGCACGTCGGCTGCTGTGCCCGATGCCGGTGATACGCACGCAGAACCGGGTCCGGGAGATGGCGCCCGGCGAGGAGCTGGAAGTGATCTGCACCGACCCCGGCGCGCTGGCGGATATTCCCGCCTGGTGCCGTGTGCATGGTCACGAGGTGGTGCAGGCCGGGCCCGGCGACGGCAATGAAGTGGTGGTGCGCCTGAGAGTCGGCAATGGCTGAAGCACCAATATGGTGCGAGCAGTAAAAATGTGGTTCATTATGGTGCGCGCAGCCAGTGGCTGACCACTGGAAAGTCCCTCGGCACGCCGTCTGGTGCACCAGTGGGAGTGGCACGCATCTTGCTCTACGATGATGCAACGTCAGTCAGGCGGCGGACCCCGCAGGACTGGGCAAATTCACGGTGTTCCCAGGAGGACGCAAAACAATGTCTGCCAAGACTACAAAACTGATCAAGGACCACGACGTAAAGTGGGTCGACCTGCGTTTCACTGACAGCCGCGGCAAGGAGCAGCACGTCTCCATTCCGGCAGGCGAAGTGGATGGCGATTTCTTCGACGAAGGCAAGATGTTCGACGGTTCGTCCATTGCCGGCTGGAAGGGCATCAACGAGTCAGACATGATCCTGATGCCGGATGACGAGACGGCGGTCATGGATCCGTTCACCGACGTGTCCACCATGAACCTGCGTTGCAACATCGTTGAGCCTGCCACCATGCAGGGCTACGAGCGTGACCCGCGCTCCGTTGCCATGCGCGCTGAAGAGTACCTCAAGGCCTCCGGCATCGCCGACAGCGCCCTGTTCGGTCCTGAGCCCGAGTTCTTCGTTTTTGATTCCGTACAGTGGAAGTCCGACATGCAGGGCGCCATGTACAAGATCCACTCCGAGGAAGCGGCCTGGGTTTCTGCTGACGAGTTCGAGCACAACAACATCGGTCACCGTCCCGGCGTGAAGGGCGGCTACTTCCCGGTTCCGCCGGTGGACAGCCTGCACGACCTGCGTGCGGCCATGTGTGCTGCCATGGAGCAGATGGGCCTGGAAATCGAAGTGCACCACCACGAGGTGGGTACTGCTGGCCAGTGTGAGATCGGCGTTGGCGCCAACACCCTGACCAAGAAGGCTGATGAAGTCCAGATCCTCAAGTACTGCGTACACAACGTGGCCCATGCCTACGGCAAGACCGCCACTTTCATGCCCAAGCCGCTGGTAGGTGACAACGGTTCCGGTATGCACGTGCACCAGTCCCTGAGCAAGGACGGCAAGAACCTGTTCTCCGGCGACGCCTACGGCGGCCTGTCCGAGACGGCGCTGTTCTACATCGGTGGTATCATCAAGCATGCCCGCGCCATCAACGCGCTGACCAATGCCTCCACCAACTCCTACAAGCGTCTGGTACCTGGCTTCGAAGCGCCGGTAATGCTGGCCTACTCTGCCCGTAACCGTTCTGCTTCCATCCGGATTCCGTGGGTATCCAACCCGAAGGCGCGTCGTATCGAGACCCGCTTCCCGGATCCCTCTGCCAACCCGTACCTGTGCTTCACCGCACTGCTGATGGCGGGTCTGGACGGTATCAACAACAAGATCCACCCGGGCGATGCCATGGACAAGGATCTGTACGACCTGCCGCCGGAAGAAGAAGCCGGTATCCCGACCGTGGCACACACCCTGACCATGGCGCTGGACGCCCTGGAAGCCGATCACGACTTCCTGCTGGCTGGCGACGTGTTCACCAAGGATGCCCTGGACGGTTACATCGGCCTGAAGCGCGAGGAAGTCGAGCGTCTGCTGATGACTCCGCACCCGGTGGAATTCGACCTGTACTACTCCTGCTAAACGCAGTCTCCGGACTGACGTTGGGAAAAGGGCCGCGAAAGCGGCCCTTTTTTTTGTCTGCAGCTCGCCGCAGAATGGAAGTCAGCCAATGCGGAGAACAGTGATGATCAAGACCGGTGTGTACATGGCATTGATGGCGGGCCTGCTGGCGCCGCCGGCGATGGCGGATGAATTGCCGCCGCAGCTGAGCGCGCCAGGGCAGGAGGAGGCCGGGGCAGACCAGGCAGGGGAGAGTCCGTCAGGTGATGCCCCGTCCGATTCGTCAGCGCAGGAGTCCACCAAACGGGTGTATCGCACGGTAGGCGAGGATGGTTCGGTGATGTTTACCGACCAGGGCGACGACAGCCTGGAGGAAGTGCAGATCCGCAAGCCCAACACCGTGGACATCTCTGTGCCGCGCATTGCCCCGCCGCCCAGCGAAGAGAAGGCAGAGCCCGGCAAGAAGCTGGATGATGGGCTGGTCAACTACAAGGTACGTATCACCCAGCCGGAATCGGAACAGACCTATCACAACCCGTCCGAGAGCCTGGCGGTGGGTTTCAAGGTGTCGCCGACCCTGCGCCAGTCGCACAAGGCCCAGGTGGTTTTCGATGGCCAGGTGCTGGATGGCCTGGAAATTCCGCAGCCGCCCCGTGGTGAGCATACGGTTGTCGTGCGGGTGGTGGATGCCAGTGGTGCCGAGCTGGCGGTATCCGAGCCTGTCACCTTTTATGTGCAGCGGGTATCCCGCCGGCTGCCGTCCGGTGGTGCCAAGGCCAACTAGGCGCTGCCGCATCCGTCCTGGAAGCGGGGCTGTCCGACATGGTGTGCACTAAAATGGTGCGCGCCATGTCCCGTCCGTTTACACTGAAAGCCGGTCAGGCCCGTATTCGCTGAGCTCCGTGCCCTCGCGCGGTTCATTGCCGATGGCCTGAAACTTGCTACTGCACTGTCATGGGCAAGCCGGCTATGCATAACAATCCGCTGTACAAGCGACTCCTGGATCATCTGCGCACTGCAGTTCTGCTGGTGGATGCAAAGCTGGTGGTGCGCTACCTGAATCCGGCCGCAGAGATGCTGCTTTCCACTAGCGCCCCGCGCGCCATCGGATCACCGCTGCCCGATTACTTCTTCGACGATGAGGATGCCCGCCAGGCGCTGCAGGGGTGCCTGGACGACGGTCACCCGTTCACCCGGCGCGAGGCGCATCTGCAGACGCAGCCCGGGCAGGAGATCACCGTGGATTACAGCGTCACGCATATCAGCGAGCCGGGCTTCGAGGCCACCTTGCTGATCGAGATGCAGTCGCTGGATCGCCTGATCCGCATCACCCGCGAGGAAGCACTGATTCATGCCAACCAGGCCACCCGGGCGCTGGTGCGTGGTGTGGCCCACGAGATCAAGAACCCGCTGGGCGGCATTCGCGGGGCAGCGCAGCTGCTTGAACGCGCCCTGCCGGACCCGGAGCTGGGCGAGTACACCCGCGTGATCATTGAAGAAGCCGATCGGCTGCGCAAGCTGGCGGACCGCATGCTCGGGCCGCGCCGGCTGCCGCGGGTCGAGGACGTCAACCTGCATGAATGCCTTGAGCATGTGCGCCAGCTGATGCTGGCGGAATATCCCAACCGCATTGATATCCAGCGCGACTACGACCCGTCGCTGCCGGACATACCGGTGGACCGGGACCAGCTGATCCAGGTGCTGCTGAATCTTGTCCGCAATGCGGCGCAGGCGCTGATCGAGTCGAACCGGGAGGATGGCGTGGTGACCCTGCGCACCCGCGTGCTGCGCCAGTTCACCATCGGTGCCCAGCGTCACCGGCTGGTGGCGCGGGTGGATATCGAGGACAACGGCCCGGGTATTCCTGAAGATGTCCGGGAAACCCTTTTCTATCCCATGGTCAGTGGCCGCGCCAGCGGTTCGGGCCTGGGTCTGTCTATCGCCCAGTCAATCATGAGTTCGCACCACGGTTTGATCGAGTGTGAATCAGTGCCGGGCCAGACAGTTTTCAGTTTGTTGTTGCCCATGGAACAGGGGCGCGTCAACGGAGAGAGTGCGGAAAATGACAGCCACAGTCTGGATAATTGATGATGATCGCTCCATTCGCTGGGTGCTGGAGAAAGCGCTTGGCCAGGAAGGGTATGACTGCAAGGTATTCGAGGATGCGGACGAGGCACTCAACCTTCTTGAGGGTGGTGGTGCTGAACCGGATGTGCTGATTTCGGATGTTCGTATGCCGGGCACGGACGGCTTGCGCATGCTCAAGATCCTGCAGCGCAAGTTCCCGGAGTTACCGGTCATTATCATGACCGCGCACTCGGACCTGGATTCGGCCGTGGCCTCTTACCAGGGCGGCGCTTTCGAGTACCTGCCCAAGCCGTTTGACGTGGATGAGGCGGTGGCGCTGGTGAAGCGTGCCGTCAAGCACCGCGAAGAGCAGGGTGGCGTGGCCCTTGCGGAGGCTGAGGAGCCGCCCACCGAGATCATCGGTGAGGCGCCGGCCATGCAGGAAGTGTTTCGGGCCATCGGTCGCCTGTCCCACTCCAATGTCACCGTCCTCATTAATGGCCAGTCCGGCACCGGCAAGGAGCTGGTGGCGGGCGCCCTGCACCGGCACTCGGTGCGTCGGGAGAAATCGTTTGTTGCCCTGAACATGGCGGCCATTCCGCGTGACCTGATCGAGTCGGAGCTGTTTGGCCATGAGAAAGGCGCGTTCACCGGGGCCAATGCCCAGCGCATCGGTCGCTTTGAGCAGGCCAACGGCGGCACACTGTTCCTGGACGAAATTGGCGACATGCCCATCGAGGCGCAGACCCGGCTGCTGCGGGTGTTGCAGGAAGGCGAGTTCTACCGCGTCGGGGGCACATCTGCGATCAAGGTGGATGTGCGCATCATTGCGGCCACCCACCAGGACCTGGAGGAGCTGGTCAAGGATGGTGATTTCCGGGAAGACCTGTTTCACCGCCTCAATGTCATTCGCATCCACATCCCCCGTCTGTGCGAGCGCCGCGAAGATATTCCCCGGCTGGCCCGCTATTTTCTGCAGCGGGCCGCGCAGGAGCTGGGCGTGGAAGCCAAGACCCTGCACCGTGATACCGAATCATTCATCACCACGCTGCCGTGGCCGGGCAATGTGCGCCAACTGGAGAACGTCTGTCGCTGGCTGACCGTGATGGCCTCTGGCCGCGAGGTGCTGGTGGACGACCTGCCGCCGGAGCTGCGCCAGTCGGAGGCGCGCACGGAAGTGGGTGGCGACTGGGAAAAAGCCTTGCGGCTGTGGGCGGATCGCACCCTGGCAGCAGGACGCAAGGGCATCCTTGATGAGGCGGTGCCGGCCTTCGAGCGCGCCATGATAGAAGTGGCCCTGAAACACACCGGGGGTCGCCGACGTGATGCCGCCGGATTGCTGGGTTGGGGGCGCAATACCCTGACACGCAAGATCAAGGAGCTTGACCTCGAAGGGCAGCTGGCCCAGGAAGGCCCTGATGCCGGCTAGTGCAGAAGGCCTGCTATTCCAGTGCCCGCCGGGCAGTGGCCTGCAACAGTCGCCACTGGCCGTCATGGCGCCATTGGCTGTCGATCCGGTAGAGTTCTCCGCGTTCAGGAAGCAGCCGCCCCTGGCCGCCAGTTACCAGCACGTTGAAGCGCACGTGCGCCAGGTCGTCGCGTAACGGGTCCTGGGTGACATCAAGGCCCGATGTCACCACGGTAATGTCGCGGTAGCGGTCAAGCAGATGGCGCAGGGTGCGCCCGGCGAGGAAGTGGTTGAGGTCCTCCCGGCCGGTGCGACGCAGGGTGAAATCTTCATCGATCTCACCCATTACCGCCTTGCTGTCCTTCGCCTCCACGGCATCGCTGATGCGCTCCAGTGCCTCGGCCACGCCCTGCTCGGCCGGGTCGGGTGATGAGCATGCGGCCAGCATCAGTTGCAGGGCAACGAGGGCAAGGTATGCTGACAGACGACTTTTCCGGATTCGTTCCATAGATGCCACTGTATCCCGAGATCGCCCCGTATCACCAGTTCCAGCTGCCGGTTGGCCAGGGTCACACCCTGTATGTGGAAGAGAGTGGCAACCGCCACGGCTTTCCGGTGGTGGTCCTGCACGGCGGGCCCGGTGGCGGCTGCTCCGGCCACCTGCGGCGCTTCTTCGATCCGGCATTCTGGCGCATCATCCTGTTCGACCAGCGCGGGGCAGGACGGTCCACCCCTGCCGCCTGTGTCGAGCACAACAGCACCGATCACCTGGTTGCTGATATCGAGGCCATCCGGGCAAAACTGGGTGTGGACCGCTGGCTGGTGTTCGGCGGCTCCTGGGGGGCAACCCTGGGATTGCGCTACAGCCAGAATTACCCGGATCACGTCGCGGGTGCCGTGCTGCGCGGCATCTTCCTGTGCCGTGATGCGGATCTGGCCTGGCTGTATGCCCCGGGAGGCGCGTCACGGCTGCGCCCGGAAGCCTGGCAGGCGTTCATGGCGCCCCTGTCGGCCAGTGAACAGCGCCAGCCATTGCTGGCCTATCATGCCCGGCTGCATGACGGGAACAACGCCCGCTCCATGGGCGATGCCCGGGCCTGGGCCGGCTGGGAGGCCGCCTGTGCCACCTTGCTGCCGTCTGCCAGTGTGCGCAGCGCCTTCGCTGAACGCGCCCTGGCGCTGGCGCGCATAGAAACCCATTACTTCATCAATGGCGGTTTCCTGGGCCAGCCACTGCTGCGGGGCATGAGCCGCATGGCCGCTGTCCCCGGCATCATCGTGCACGGCCGCTATGATCTGGTCTGCCCGGCGGACCAGGCCGTGGCGTTGCACCAGGCATGGCCGGGCAGTGAATTGTGCATGGTGTCCTCGGCCGGTCATTCGCTGGCAGAGCCAGGTATCGAGGCGGCGCTGCTGCGTGCCGTGGCTACCATGCAGGCGCGTTTGACCGGCGCGGAGGGCGCATGAAGGTGCTCCTGCAACGGGTTACCCGTGCGGCGGTACGGGTATCCGGCGAACAGGTCGGGGCCATTGATGCGGGCTTGTTGCTGTTTGTCGGCATTGAGCGCGCGGATGACGGGGCTGTCGCTGAGCGCCTGGCGGCACGGGTGGCGGGCTACCGGGTGTTCGCTGATGAGCAAGGCAGGATGAACCGGGATGTGCGCGATGTTGGCGGCGGCGTGTTGGCGGTATCGCAGTTCACCCTGGCGGCTGACACCAGTAGTGGCAGGCGCCCCGGCTTTTCCCTGGCGGCACCGCCGGAGCAGGCGCAGCCACTTTTTGATCATTTTGTGACCAGCCTGAGGGCAGCGGGCATCGACCCCGTTGCCACGGGCCGTTTCGGCGCGGACATGAAGGTGTCGCTGGAAAATGACGGGCCGGTAACGTTCCTGTTGTCACATCAGTCGATGTGAATTCGTTGGCGTAATTGAGTATTGCAATGCTCAGGGCCTGTTCTATGATGATTTCAGGGATGGCTGGCGCGACTGGCCATCTTACTTATGGAAAGCATCAAATAATTGCTGGGAGATTCGCAATGAAAAAAGCCCTTGTAGCTGCTGTACTTCTGGGTTCTTCAGTATCCGCTTCTGCCGTTGCTCCGGGTGGTCCGGGCTGTGGTTGGGGTAACATGGTATTCGAAGGCAAGAGCGGCCTGCCGGTTCACCTGATCGCTACTATCGTGAACGGCACTTCCTACAACAAGACTTTCGGTATGACCACTGGCACCAACGGTTGTGACACCTCCGGTGCACTGACCTACGGTGGTCAGAGCCTGCTGGCAATGAACGGCGTGCTCGAAGAAGTGGCCATGGACATGGCAGCAGGCGAAGGTGAAGCTCTCACCGCCCTGTCTGTATCCATGGGTATTCCTGCGGAAGACCGTTCACACTTCAACACCGTAATGCACGACAACTTCTCCGCGATCTTCTCCAGCGAAGAAGTGACTGCTGGTGACGTGATGGAGAGCATCTCCGCTGTCATGCAGTCTGACGAAAAGCTGGCCAAGTACATCTAACGTACCTGACAGTTTCGTCCATCCAATGCCCTGCTGCCTTGCAGCAGGGCATTTTTGATTTATCCCCGGAAGAAAAATGCGTTTGCGACTTTTCCTGGCGCTCCTGGCTTGCCTGCTGTCTTCGGTGACATCCGCCGTTGAATCGCGGACAGCGGAGCCTTCTGTATTGGCCGACGACCCCCTCTGGCTGGCGCTGCTTCATTTCAATCGTGGTGCCACTGTCCACAGCCGCGGGGAAACCTATGTCGATGATGAGAGCTTTTTCCTGTCTGAAACCGGCGCGGTAGATCCGCTGGCTGAACTGCAGGCAAATATTTCCGCCATGCGAGCGCAAGGTTCCGAGGTGCGCTGTCGCTTCCCGGCCCGTTACCAGTTCCTGGCCAGGAAACTGGGCTGGGCGGAGAGTGACGGCCTGGCCCATTGTGCCGAGCTGCAGGAGTGGCTGGGCCAGATCCCGGACAAGCGTGTGGTGCTGGTGTTTCCCGCCTCGTACCTGAACAGTCCGTCTTCCATGTTTGGCCATACCCTGATCCGGCTTGATGACGCTGAAAATCCCGATTCAGTCTGGCATTCATGGGCCGTCAATTTTGGCGCTGCCGTGGGGCCGGAGGATAACTCCATCCTGTATGTCTATCGCGGACTGGCCGGCGGATACCCCGGGCGTTTTGTGATCGTGCCTTATGCCACGAAAATCCAGGAATACTCCCACCTGGAAAATCGTGACATCTGGGAATACACCCTCGACCTGTCGCCAGCGCAGATTCGGCGCATGATCCTGCACCTGTGGGAGCTGCGCGATGTGAACTTTGACTATTACTTCTTTGACGAGAACTGCTCCTATCGCCTGCTTGAGCTGATTGACGTGGTCGAGCCAGGCATGACCCTGGTGGATGGTTTCCGCCTGGCAGAACCGCCGGTCAATACGGTACGGGCCCTGTACAAGAAAGAGCTCGTCCGCGAGCGGGTGTATCGGCCGTCAAAAGCGGCACAGCTGGATGCCGAACGCCAGGCCATGGACGCAGGCCAGCAAAAACTGGTGAAACGGTTGATGGCTGATCCGTCAGTGGCCAAAGGGCCCGTATTCTCGGCATATGACGAGGCCGAGCGTCACCGCATGGCCCTGCTTGCCTACCAGGTGTTGCGTTTTCGCCATCGCAATGATGAACGGGACCCTGAAGTCGCAGCGCGTAGCCTGGCTCTATTGAAAGTGGTGAATGCCAATGCCTATGAGGGTGAGCTGACTGTGCCGACACCGGTCCCCCCCGAGCGCGGACATGGCACACAGATGCTCTCACTGGGTGCGGGCCAGCTGGAGAGTCAGGACTTCGGTGAGCTGGGCTATCGTTTTACCTACCATGACCTGATAGACCGCGATACCGGATTCCTGCGTGGCGCACAGATCGAGGGCATCGACCTGCATTTGCGTTCCACCGAATCGGACGACCTGAAACTGGAATCTGCCGATATCGTTCATATCCGCTCGTTGTCGCCGCGTAACCGTCTGATCAAGCCGATATCGTGGTTTGTCCATGGTGGCCTGGAGAGAGCGTTGGCGGGCGAGCGTAAACGGTTGGTGCGGTTCGTCCAGGGCGGGCCGGGGGTTACCTGGCAGGCGGGAAACTTCATGCCTTATGGCTTCCTCACCGCCCGGCTTGAAAACAACAGTGCTTACAGCTCCTTTCTGGAACCCGGCGGCGGCGCCCAGGCGGGTCTGCTCTGGTACCTGCCCCGGGCGCAGGTCAACGCCGGCGGCGAAGGTTATTACTTTGCCAACGATGAATACCGGCACCGGCAGTTCCTGCGCATCAATGTGCCACTGGGCAGGCAGTCGGCGATTCGTGCCGAGTGGCAACGTGATGGATGGCGTGGTGACAACGACAAGGGATTCTCACTGACATGGCGGCAGTTCTTCAATTGATCACAGTCAGGGTGGCATTCGTGGCGCTGCTGGCGTTGGCAAGTGGCTGCTCGTCACTGGTGTTTTTCCCCATGAAGCCCTGGGTCCAGAACCCTGCAAACCAGGGGCTCGCCTATGAAGACATCGTCCTCATTCACGAGGACGGTTTGCGTATTCACGGATGGTGGCTGCCTGCCAAGGGCGATGCCAGGGGCACCGTCTACTTCCTGCATGGCAATGCGCAGAATGTCAGCACGCATGTGATGAGTGTGCGCTGGCTGCCCGCCCAGGGCTTCAACGTGTTTATTCCCGATTACCGCGGTTATGGCCTCAGTGATGGCGAGCCATCACTGCCGCAAGTGCTGGAAGATATTCAGTTGGGGCTGGACTGGCTGGCGGCTTCCGGGCGTCTCAATGACAAGCCACTGGCCGTTTTCGGCCAGAGCCTGGGCGCCAGCATGAGCACCGTGGTACTTGCCCGGGAGCAGAACCAACCGCTTTACCAGTGCGCTGTGCTGGAAGCCGCCTTCACCGGTTACAGTGACATCGCTTCGGATGTGATGAAGCGTAGCTGGCTGTTGTGGGGCTTTCGTCCACTGGTGGTGCCATGGATGCCGGGGGATATTGATCCTGTTGACCACATTGCTGACATCTCCCGGCCCTTGCTGCTGATGCACAGCAAGGAGGATGAGATCATTCCCTACCATCATGGTGAAACGTTGCGGGAAAAGGCCACGCAGCCGGTGCAGTTCCAGCCTTTGCTGGGCAGCCATATTGAAAGCATGCGTGACCCGTCCGTGCAGGGACGCATGCTGGAATTCCTCTATGATCAGTGCGGTGTGAAAAAGATCAATGCAAATGTGTCTTCGCAGACGCAGGCAGATGCCCTGACGTTCTAGGACAGCGTCCTGTCAGTCGTCCGCCAGGTCTCGGTGGGGATTGTCATTGTCCCGCACCGGAATAAAGCGGGCGAACAGCAGGCCGGACTCGAACAGCAGCCACATGGGTATGGCCAGCAGGGTCTGTGAAATGATGTCTGGCGGCGTCAGCAGCATGCCAATGACGAAGCAACCCACCACCACATATGCCCTTTTCTCCCGCAGTGCCTCGGGTGTTGTCAGGCCGGACCAGATCATCAGCATGATGGCGATCGGCAGTTCAAAGGCCAGCCCAAAGGCGATGAAAAGCGTAATGATGAAATCGAGGTAGCGGCTGATGTCTGTCATCACCGCCACGCCCTCCGGGGCGATGGATGTGAAAAAGCCGAACAGGACAGGGAATACAACAAAATAGGCAAACGACACGCCGGCGTAGAACAGCAGGATGCTGGAGGCAAGCAGGGGTGCAGCAAAGCGTTTTTCGTGGCGATAAAGTCCGGGAGAAATGAAGGCCCAGGCCTGGTGCAGCAGAAACGGCATGGCCAGGAGAATGGCCAGGTACAGGGACAGCTTGAATGGCACCAGGAACGGCGACGTCACGTCGGTGGCGATCATGGATGTGCCTTCCGGAAGGACCTGCATCAACGGTTGGGCCACCGCCGCATAGATTTCGCGGGAAAAATAGAAAAGCACGCCACCGATCAAAAGGATTACCAGCACAGAATGAAGCAGCCGCGTCCTCAGCTCGAGCAGGTGCTGCATCAGGGGCAGCTGGATGTCTCCCGGTGGTGTGTCACTCATTTGGCGTCGTCATCCCGGTTTTCATCGCCGGTTCTGTCGCCGGGAAGTATCTGGTTATCCGCGGGCGGTTTGCCCCCGGACAGCATGTCCTCATTGATGCCAAGTTCCTCGAGTTTGTCGCGGAACTTGGCCTGCATGTCGCGATTGTGCGCTTCCGATTCAAGCTCATAGCGCAGGTTGTTGAACGCATTTCGGGCGCGCCCGGTCCAGTGGCCGAGTGTGCGCGCCACAGAAGGCAGGCGCTCGGGGCCGAGCACCACCAGGCAGATCACAAAGATCAGGACAAGCTCAAAGAAGCCGATATCGAACATGCGTCAGATCGCTCAGGCTTTCTCGTCGTGCTTTTCCTTCTCTTTTTCAGCGCTCGCTTCTGCGCCTTCATCAAGCGTCTTCTGCTGCGCTTCTTCGCCGTCTTTCATGGCGCTCTTGAAGCCCTTCACTGCACCACCCAGGTCAGTGCCGATGTTGCGCAGTTTCTTGGTGCCGAACAGGAGCACGATGATTGCCAGGATGATGAGCAATTGCCAGATACTGATGCCGGAAAGCATGGTTGTCTCCAGTTGGGTTGTTACGCGCTGTTGCCGGCGCGCGAATTCTTTTCGTCGATACCCGAGAGCCCGAAGCGGCGGTCCAGTTCTGCCAGTACCTGCTCTGGCCCAATGTCCATGTGGGCGAGCATCACCAGGCTGTGGAACCACAGGTCAGCCGTCTCGCTGACCAGTGCTTCGCTGTTTCCCGAGGCTTCACAGTCGCGGGCGGCAAGGATGGTCTCCACTGCCTCCTCGCCGACTTTTTCAAGGATCTTGTTCAGTCCCTTGTGGTAGAGGCTGGCAACGTAGGATGCGTCAGGCGCCTCGTCCTTGCGCGCTTCCAGTACCTCGGCCAGCCGCGTCAGAATGTCACTCATAATGGCCCTCTCCAGTGGGGGCAGCATAGCAAAAGCAGCCCGTCAGCGCCTTATGGCCAGCCACACCAGCACGGCGCCCAGAGCCGGCGGGGCCCATGCCGGCGTGGTGGTCACTGCCAGCGGGGCTGCCAGCAGGCCCAGCCCGGCCAGCCCGGCAATCTGGCGCCGGCGATGACGGTTGAGAAGCTGCTCCATACGGGCCTCGTGCCGGCGCTGCTGCGCGGGCATGTCGCGCAGGTTCTCCAGGCCGTCGCGGAACAGGTCGGGCATGTCCGGCAACTGGGCCGCCCACTCGGGCAGCCGGTCCTGGATTTTCTTCAGGGTGGCGGTGGGGCCGTACTGCTCCAGCATCCATTGCTCCAGCAGTGGTCGCCCCAGGGTCCAGATGTCCAGTTGCGGGTAGATGCTGCGCCCCAGGCCTTCTATATGTACCAGTGTTTTCAGAAGCAGGATGTACTGGATCGGCGCTTCGATATGGAAGCCGCGCGCCATGTCGAACAGCTTCATCACCAGCGGGGCAAACTCCAGCTGGTCCAGGGGCTGTGACATGATTGGCTCAACCACATCCTCCACGGCGCGCTGGAAGCGGGCCCGGTCGATGGGAGCAGTGGACCAGCCGGCACGAATCACCACATCCACCAGCGTGCCATAGTCCTTGCGCATCACCGCCAGCGCCAGCCGGCCGAGGATGTCCAGGTCTTGCCGCGACAGCCGCCCGACGATGGCACAGTCAATGGTCAGGTACTGGGGGGATTCCGGCTTCGCCGGATTGACGAAAATATTGCCGGGGTGCATGTCCGCATGGAAGAAATTGAAACGGAACACCTGGCTGAAAAAGATCTCAACGCCGCGCTCGGCCAGAACCCTGGGATCAATGCCGGCGGCCTTGATGCGTTCGATATCATTCACCGGTATGCCATAGATGCGTTCCATGGTCATGACCCGGGACGTGCTCAGGTCCATGAATACCGGGGGGATATGCAGTAGCGGGCTGAACAGGAAATGGCGGCGCATGGTTTCGCTGTTGCGTGCCTCGGCGGCCAGGTCGAGCTCGCCGCGAATAATCTGCTCGTAGTCCCTGACCACATGGGACGGCCGGAAATAGCGGGCATCCTGCCACAGCGTCTCAAGCCAGCGCGCGCCGGTACGCATCACCGCCAGATCACGTTCCACCACCTTGCCGATCCCGGGTCGAACCACCTTGACCACCACATCCTGGCCGGTCTTCAGGTGGGCGGTATGCACCTGGGCCACAGAGGCGGATGCCAGCGGTGTGGTGTCGAAATTATCGAACAGTGTGTCGATGGACTCGCCCAGTTCCTGCTCGATGATACGGCGCGCCTGCTCGCCGGGAAACGGCGGCACCTGGTCCTGCAGGCGGCTCAGCGCTTCGATCCACAGCGGCGGCAGCAGGTCTCCCCGGGTGGCGAGCAGCTGGCCGAACTTGATGAAGATCGGGCCCAGTGACTGCAGCGCCATCTGCAGGCGCTCTCCGTCACTGAGGTTGCGCGGACCGAACCAGGCGGAGGGTGTCAGCCACTGCAGCAGCACCAGCAGCCGCAGCAAAGGATGTCCGCGCAGCAGTGACAGCAGTCGGTAACGGCAAATGACATGGGCCACTTGGAAAACACGCAGGAAAGCTCCCGGCATCGGTCAGGACTCCTTGTCCGGGTCAGCAGGGGCAGATTGCAGCCGCGCCACGCGCAGGGACAGGCGGTCCACGTCCTCGCGCAATTCATCCACGTCCTGGTTGAATTCATACACGTCACGGCGCAGGGCCAGCAACGGGTTGTCCTGTTGCAGCCGGTGGCTCAGTTCACGGCCGAGACGCTGGAAGCCGTCGCGTGCCAGGTCAGCCAGGCGGCGCGCACCCAGGTCAAGCTGCGCGGCGACTTCCGAGCCCAGCACCGGTTCCAGCATGGCGCCCCAGTCCAGTTCCAGGTCGCGGGCAATGTCCGCTACCGATTGCAGCAGCTCACGGTCGCCCTGGATGCTGACCGGACCGCCGATCAGGCCGCGCCGTGAGCGCCAGCCGAGGAATTCGGCGGCCAGGTCCACGGCGCCACCCCGCAGGATCACGTCCGGAGTGGCATCGCTGGCGTGATAGATCTCGATGCCGTCTTCCACCACCAGGATAAACAGCTGCGTCGCCGGGAAGGTCAGTTCCACGGCCAGCAACTGGCCACTGTGGTCGGCCAGCCTGTGCAGGCTGGCCGGATCACTTTGCAGGGCCCTGTTGATCAGTCGCTCGACGCCGGCCATGAAGGCCGTCTCGAACAGTCCCGGCGGTGTGGCTTGATCTTTCAGTGACATGGTCGCTATCCGTTTACAGCTTGAAGCCGCGATGCAGGGCCACAATACCGCCAGTCATGTTGTGGTAGTCACAGCGCTCGAAGCCGGCCTGTTCCATCATGCCCTTGAGGGTTTCCTGGTCCGGGTGCATGCGGATGGATTCGGCCAGGTACTGGTAACTTTCGGCATCATTGGCCACCAGCTTGCCCAGCCGGGGCAGCACCGAGAACGAATAGGTGTCGTACAGGCGCGACAGCGCCTCATGGACGGGCCGGGAAAACTCCAGCACCAGCAGGCGTCCGCCCGGCTTGAGCACACGCAGCATGGAACGCAATGCCTTGTCCTTGTCGGTGACGTTGCGCAGGCCAAAAGCGATGGTGATGCAGTGGAAGGTGTTGTCGGCAAACGGCAGTGCCTCGGCATTGACCTGCACCACATCGGTATTGTGGCTGCAGCCGCGATCAAACAGCCGGTCGCGGCCGACCGAAAGCATGGCCTCGTTGATGTCCGCCAGCACCACATGGCCTTTATCACCCACCAGGCGGGAAAACTTCAGCGCCAGATCGCCGGTGCCGCCGGCCAGGTCCAGTACCGACTGGCCCGGGCGCACGCCGGAAAGATCCAGGGTGAGACGTTTCCACAGGCGGTGAATGCCCATGGACATGAGGTCGTTCATGACGTCGTACTTCGGCGCCACCGAGCGGAAAACGCCAGCGACGCGGCTGGCTTTCTCTTCCGTGGGCACTTCCTGGTAACCGAAGTGGGTGGTCTTGTCAGTCATCGTTGTGTCCCGTGCTGTGCGTCTGGCCGTCGAGCTGGAACGGCTGCGGGTGTTGGTCAAGCAGTCGCTGCATGATGACACGCTCGGTGTGTGCCACATCGCCCAGCAGGCCGGCAATACTGGGTACCGGCCGCAGGGCGCCAAAGCCACGCTCGAGGAAATCATACAGGTTGCTGAAACCAGCCGCATGGGCCGGCTTGCGGACCATTCTGAAGGTGGTCTGGATCATCCGGCTTTTCACGTAGCGGTCGATGCCGTGGCCCAGCTCGGCAATCAGGGCCAGTTGCCGCTCGCGTTCGTCAGTGCGGTTCAGGGCGCGGTACGCCTCGCCGTAGGTGGGCGCATCCAGGGGAGTATCCAGCACATCGCCGAGCAGCTCGGTCATGGCCTCGTCCAGCTCCTGGGTAAGCAGCGTGGTTTCCAGTACCACGGCGGAGGTCGCCATGACCGTTTCCGGCAGCAGTTTCATGGCCTTGCGTGTGGCCCGCCGGATGTCATGGGCCACCGGGCGCAGGTCATTGTCGCCATACACCTCGTCGAGCAGGAACTGGACGGCCGGGGCACTGTGCGGCGTGGCAAGCAGGCTGGCGTGGGTGTCGGTGAGCCGCTGTGTCTGGAACGCCTGCAGCCGCAGCAGTCGCTGGCGGAAGCGGTCATCGCCCTGGTGCTGGCGCAGGGCAAAGAAGCGTTCGATGTCGTCAAGCAGGCGCAGGCCGGCACGCATGGCGGATCCTCCTGATGGGCGGCGCGCATGATAGCAGCAACGCAGCCGGATCATCGTATTGCAAATGATAATGGTTATCGTTTAATGTGTTGCTTCCTGTCAGCGCCTTTGCCGAGGAGGTCCCATGTTGTTCCTTTGCCCGCGTCACCGTGAGCAGCTCGTCTGCCGTCCGCGCACCGAGCTGCTTGATCTGTGGTTGCGCTGGATGAATGAAGCGGCGTTATGCAGTGCCATGGATGAGCATGCCCGGGCGGTGTCATACAGTGGTTGCGGCCTCGACCTGATGTGCAGTCTCGCCGCACGGCAGGGATTCCATGCCCGGCCCGTGGCTACCAAGCTGTGCCTGTCGGCCATTTACGCGGCCCGGCTGCTGACCGCCATGGGGGAGTCCGACAAGGCCGCCACGGTGCTGGCCACCGCATTCCGTCACCTGGGCCTGACCCTGGGCGACCGGCGCGTGGCCGGCTGGAGCCGGGAATGCATGGCCGTGTTGCTGGATGATGGTCGTCATGACGCCTTTTTCGGCCGTTACCTGAATCTGCCGCTGGTGCCGGCAACGTTGCCGGCACCGGTGGCGCACCAGCGCCGTCACTGATCCTTGCTGATTGCCTCGAGGGCGCCGGCCAGGTTGTCTCGGGTACGTGCCACATTGCCCAGCTTGTCGAGCCCGAACAGGCCCACCCGGAAGCTCTTGAAGGCGTCGGGTTCGTCACACATCAGCGGCACGCCAGCCGCTGTCTGCAGGCCCTCGGCAATGAACCGTGCGCCCTTGTGCAGGCCATCATCGCGGGTGTGGCTGACCACCACGCCGGGTGCCTGGAAGCCTTCGCCGGCCACACTGGGGAAGCCGGATTCCTGCATCAGCTCGCGAACACTGCGGCCCAGCGCCCATTGCGCGTCGCGGGCGGCGTCGAGGCCAAAATCAAGGGTCTCGTGCATCATGGTGGCGAACCGCGCCAGGCCGTCCGTGGGCATGGTGGCGTGGTAGGCGTGGCCACCGTTTTCATAGGCCTGCATGATCAGGTGCCAGCGTTTGAGGTCTGCCGCGAAGCTGCTGCTGGTGGTCTCCTCCAGACGCGCCAGGGCACGCGCTGACAGCATCACCAGGCCGGCACAGGGCGAGCTGCTCCAGCCTTTCTGCGGTGCGCTGATGAGCACGTCGACGCCAATGTCGGCCATGTCCACCCAGACGCAGCCGGACGCCACGCAGTCGAGCACGAACAGGCCGCCAACGGCATGGATGGCGTCAGCCACGGCGCGCAGGTAGTCATCCGGCAGGATCATGCCCGAGGATGTTTCCACATGCGGGGCAAACACCACCGCCGGCTTGTCCCGGGCAATCGTATCAAGCACGTCCTGCAGGGCCGCGGGCCGCCACGGGGCATCCACCGCCTGGCTCTCCGGTTTTGCCTTTAGGACAGTTTCGCAAGCGGGCAGGCGGCCCATCTCGAAGATCTGTGTCCAGCGGTAACTGAACCAGCCATTGCGGATCACCAGGCAGTGCTGGTCCTGGGCAAACTGGCGCGCCACGGCTTCCATGGCAAAGCTGCCGCCGCCAGGTACGACGACCACGGCATCACTGCGATACACCGACTTCAGGGTCGAGGAGATGTCGCGCATCACGCCCTGGAATGCCTGTGACATGTGGTTCAGCGAGCGGTCGGTGAATACCACCGAGTATTCCAGCAAGCCGTCCGGGTCGATATCGGGATAAATTCGGGACACGGGAAATCACCTGTCATACGTTGATATTCAGCCCCGCCTTGGCGGGATGTGCGCGTATCAAAGCATGACGTTGCGGCCGCGGCAAACGCCCGCCGCCAGGGGCGGGACGCTCGTGCAGGCTGTCACAGGATGTAGCGGCTCAGGTCCTCGTCGCCGGCCAGTTCGCCCAGGTAGCGGTCCACCGAGGCGGCGTCCAGCACCAGCGGCTTCTCGCTGTACTGCATGGACAGGTCGTCGGCATCAAAACTGATTTCCTCCAGCAGTTTTTCCAGCACCGTGTGCAGGCGCCGGGCGCCGATGTTCTCGGTCTTCTCGTTCACCTGCCAGGCAACCTCGGCCAGGCGCGTGATGCAGTCTTCGGTGAATTCCACCTTCAGGCCCTCGGTGGCAAGCAGTGCCTTGTACTGCTCGGTGAGGGAGGCATTAGGTTCCGTCAGGATGCGCTTGAAGTCGCCGGGGCTGAGGGCCTCCAGCTCCACCCGGATGGGTAGCCGGCCCTGCAGCTCGGGGATCAGGTCGCTGGGCCGTGACAGGTGGAAAGCGCCTGAGGCGATAAACAGGATGTGGTCGGTCTTGACCATGCCGTACTTGGTATTGACGGTGCTGCCTTCGATGAGCGGCAGCAGGTCTCGCTGCACGCCTTCGCGGCTGACATCGGTGCCGCTGGTGTCCCCTCGTTTGGCCACCTTGTCGATCTCGTCGATGAAGACAATGCCGGACTGCTCCACCAGGTCCACAGCACGGCCCTTCAGCTCGTCCTCGTTCACCAGCCGTGCGGCTTCTTCGTCGCGAAGCAGGCGCATGGCATCCCGGATCTTGAGCTTCTTGGGTTTGCGTTTGCCGCTGCCAAGGTTGGAGAACATCTGCTGCAGCTGGCTGGTCATTTCTTCCATGCCGGGCGGCGTCATGATCTCTACGCCCGGCTTCTGTTCGGCCACCTCGATGTCAATCTCGCGCTCGTCCAGCTCGCCCTGGCGCAGTTTCTTGCGGAAGGTCTGGCGTGTGGCCGAGTCGCTGCTTTCCTCGCCGCGGGCAGGCGGCAGAAGGGCATCGAGGATGCGATCCTCGGCGGCGTCTTCAGCGCGCTGGTGCTGCTTGCGCATCTCTTGCTCACGCAGCAGTTTTATGGCGGTTTCCATCAGGTCGCGAATAATGCTTTCCACATCACGGCCAACGTATCCGACTTCCGTGAACTTGGTTGCTTCCACCTTGATGAAAGGGGCATTTGCCAGGCGTGCCAGGCGACGGGCGATCTCGGTCTTGCCGACGCCAGTGGGGCCGATCATGAGGATATTCTTTGGCATCACTTCGCCGCGCAGTTCCTCGTTCAACTGCATGCGGCGCCAGCGGTTGCGCAGGGCCAGGGCAACGGCGCGCTTGGCCTGCTCCTGGCCAACAATATGGCGGTTCAGCTCGGTGACAATTTCTCGGGGGGTGAGGTCGGCCATGATGCGTCCTTTGGGAAAAACGGGGGTTACCAGCTCAGCTCTTCCACAGTGTGTTGCTGGTTGGTGAAGACACAGATATCGCCAGCGATGGTAAGTGCTTTCTCGGCGATATTCCGGGCGTCCAGATCGGTATTGTTGAGCAGCGCGGTGGCGGCGGCCTGGGCGTAGGGGCCACCGGAGCCAATGGCGATCAGGTCCTGCTCCGGTTCGATCACATCGCCGTTACCGGTAATGATCAGCGAAGCATCCTGGTTGGCCACTGCCAGCAACGCCTCGAGACGCCGCAGGGCGCGATCGGTGCGCCAGTCCTTGGCCAGCTCGACGGCGGCCCGTACCAGCTGGCCCTGGTGTTGCTCGAGCTGGGCTTCGAAGCGTTCGAACAGGGTGAACGCATCAGCGGTGCCACCGGCGAAGCCGGCAATGACCTTGTTGTGGAACAGGCGGCGCACCTTGCGGGCATTGCCCTTCATGACGGTGTTTCCCAGTGATACCTGGCCATCGCCGGCAATCACTACCTGGTTGTTGCGGCGCACGGATACGATCGTTGTCACGGCGGCTCTCCCTGGGCTGAGATGAAAGGACTGGATGGGGGCGACTGGACCCGATTCAAGGCATGGGCACAGGTCTGTGCCTGCAGGCAGGCGTCAGCCTTCTTTCTTGACCTTGATGGGCAGGGTCTCGATGCCGGCAGTGACCAGCTTGTCCTGGGCCCGGTGCATGGCATTGGCGTTGTCGAACGGTCCCACCATGACGCGGTGCCAGGTGTCACCGGAATCCAGTTTCACGCCCTGGACGCGGACGTCGTAGCCTTGCAGGATCAGCGCCGCGCGGCGCTTGTCGGCGTCGCCCGCGCTGCGGAAGCTGCCGGCCTGGAGCAGGTATTGTTCGTCGTGACGGTGCTCAAGGCTGCCGGCGCCGGCGCTCGGCCGTTCCTCGCTGCCGTCCTGTTCCGACTTGGGTACGATCACTTCCATCTGCGGCAGCACCGCGTAGAAGTCGAACACCGGCTCGTCATCCTCGCTGGCGGGCTGCTGTTCCGTGGTGTCGGTGGCGGCGACCCGAGGATTCGACGTGTCCGCCTGCAGGGTGGCAAGGTGGTAGAGGAAGTTGATGAACAGGCCCAGTACCACGCCGGTAAACAGCCATACCCAGCCGGGCACCTGGCGCTCGCTGCTGCCGCGACTGGCGCCGCGGCGAGAGGTGTTCTTCGCCATTACATTCGCTCCAGTGTCTCGATGCCAAGCAATGCAAGGCCCTGCTTGAGGGTCCGCGCTGTCAGCCATGCCAGCTGCAACCGGCTGTCCCGGGTGTCATCGTCCTGTGCTGACAGGATCGGGCAATGCTCATAAAAGCTGGAGAACAGCCCGGCCAGTTCATACAGGTAGGTGCACAGCAGGTGCGGTTCACCCTTGTCGGCCACCAGTGCCAGTGTTTCCGCAAACTGTGACAGATGGTTGCCCAGTGCCTGTTCCTGGTCTTCCTGCAGGCGTAACGGCGCATCCAGTGTTTGCGGGTCCAGCCCGGCCTTGCGGAAAACGCTGGCTACCCGCGTATAAGCGTACAACAGGTAAGGCGCGGTGTTGCCTTCGAAGCTGAGCATGCGCTCAAGATCGAAGATGTAGTCACTGCTGCGGTGCTTGGACAGGTCGGCATACTTCACTGAAGCGATGCCGACGGTGCGCGCAATCTGTGCCAGCTCTTGCTGCGACAGGTCCGGGTTCTTTGCAGAGACCAGCTGCAGGGCTTTTTGTTCCGCCTCGTCGAGCAGCTCCACCAGTTTTACCGTGCCACCGCTGCGGGTCTTGAACGGTTTGCCGTCCGGGCCATTCATGGTGCCAAAGCCCATGTGCGCCAGGTCGACTGCCTCGCCAACGAAGCCGGCCTGGCGCGCCACGCTGAATACCTGGTCGAAGTGCAGGGCCTGGCGCTGGTCGACAAAGTAGAGGATGCGATCAGCAGCCAGGGTGCCGGCACGATAACGCAACGCCGCCAGATCGGTGGTCGCGTACAGGTAACCGCCGTCTGCCTTCTGCACGATCACCGGCAGGGGGTCGCCCTGCTTGTTGCGGAACTGGTCCAGGAACACACAGCGCGCGCCGTCGCTTTCAGTGAGCATGCCCTTGTCGGCGAGCACGGCGACTATGTCGGCAAGCTCGTTGTTGTAGGCGCTTTCACCACGGACATCATCGCGTGTCAGGCTGACGCCGAGACGCTCATAAACAGCAAAGCAGTGATCCAGGGAAATGCTGTTGAAGCGTTTCCACAAGGCGAGGCAGTGACTGTCACCGGATTGCAGCTGGACCACCAGGGCGCGGGCCCGGTCGGCGAATGTGGCGGATTCGTCAAAGCGCTGTTTGGCGGCGCGGTAGAAATTTTCCAGATCGGCCAGCTCGTCGCTGGCGTCGCCGTCAGGTTGCTCCTCCAGATAGGCAAGCAGCATGCCGAACTGTGTGCCCCAGTCGCCAACGTGATTCTGCCGGATGACCCGGTGGCCGAGAAAACCCAGCGCCCGCACCACCGCATCACCGATGATGGTGGAGCGCAGGTGGCCGACGTGCATCTCCTTGGCCAGGTTGGGCGAGGAGTAGTCCACCACGATGGTCTGCGCCGGGCTGGCCGGGGTTACCCCGAGGTGGTCGTCTGCCAGTGCGGCGCCAAGCTGGTCGCTGAGAAAGCTGTCTGCCTGGAAGAAATTGATGAAGCCCGGGCCGGCGATCTCCACCTTGGTCACGGCACTGTCCTGCGGCAGTGCCTGGACCAGCTTGTCGGCCAGCTCGCGGGGTTTCAGGCCGGCCGGCTTGGCCAGCATCATGACGATGTTGGTGGCAAAGTCGCCATGGCTGCGGTCGCGGGTGCGCTCCACGTGTACCGGGCGTTGCAGGTCGGCGGGCAGGACACCCTGTTGGCGCAGATCGGCCAGGGCGGATTCAACGAGCGACTGGATGCGAGCTTTCATGACGGGATCGGTTGCCTGATTGGGGCGCGATTGTACGGCAAATTATTGCGCTTTGCTGCCTGTCGGGTGTTACAGCATGTCCAGGGGGTCCACATCCAGCTGCCAGCGGCAGCGGCGCGCTTCGGGCATGTCGCGCAGGCAGGCCAGCGCCTGCTCGAGTGTCTGGTGCAGGGTCGGCCGGAGGCTGGACAGCACCAGCAGCTGGAACCGGTAGCGTCCCTGGCGCCGCTCCAGTGGCGCCGGGATCGGGCCCATGGTCTGTACCGGGCAGTCCGCCAGCAGGTCGGCCAGGGTCTCGAGCAGGGATTCGGCATCTTCGCGCCGCGGTGACTCGGCCCGGAACATGGCCAGGTAGCCAAACGGCGGCAGGCCGATGGCGCGCCGGTCAGCCAGCAGGGCATTGGCCAGCGGCCGGTAGTCTCCCTTGAGCAGGGTGTGCAGCAGCGGCAGGTCCGGGTGGCGGGTCTGGATCAGCACGGTGCCCGGCCGTTCGCCCCGTCCGGTCCGTCCCGCCACCTGCAGGATCAGCTGGCCCGCATGTTCCGGCCCGCGGAAGTCAGCACTGAGGAAGCCGGCGTCGGCATCCAGGATGACCGCCAGCGTCAGGTTGCTGAAGTGGTGCCCCTTGGCCAGCATCTGGGTGCCCACGAGGATGGCCGGCTGGCCGGCCTGGATGCGCTCAAGCGCCTTTTGCAGGCTGCCCTTTCGTCGGGTGGTGTCGCGGTCGATGCGCACCACGGTGTCATCCGGAAACGACTCGCTCAGCACGGCCTCCAGCTTCTCCGTGCCACTGCCGGCATCCTGCAGCGCCTGGGAGCCGCAGTCGGGGCAGGTTGGCGGCACGCGACGCTGACTGTCGCAGTGGTGGCAGATCAGGCGCCCGGCGGCGCGATGCCAGGTCATCAGTGTGCTGCAGCGGTCGCAGGTGGCTTCCCAGCCACAGTCCTGGCAACGGATCACCGGCGCGAAACCACGCCGGTTGAGGAACACCAGCACCTGCTCGCCGCGCGCCAGGGTGTCGCGGATTGCCGCCAGGCTGCGCGGGCTCACCGGTGTATGGCCGGGCAGCTGGCGGCAGTCCTCGAGCTTGATCTGCGGCTTGCGGGCGCCACCGGCGCGTTCGTTCAGCTGCAGGTGGCGGTAGCGCCCGTCCAGGGCCAGCTGCAGGGTTTCCAGGGCGGGCGTGGCGCTGCCCAGCAGCACCGGGATGTCCAGCAGGCGGGCCCGCCACACCGCCAGGTCCCGGGCCGAGTAGCGGAAACCGTCCTGTTGCTTGAAGGAGCCGTCATGGGCCTCGTCGACAATGATCAGGCCGGCATCGGGCAGCGGGGTGAAAACCGCGGAACGGGTGCCGAGAATGATGCGTGCCTCGCCGTCCCGGGCACGCACCCAGCCGTGCAGGCGCTCGCGGTCGGTGAGACCGGAATGCAGCGCCACCACCGGGACATTGAAGCGCCGTTCGAAGCGGCGCACGGTTTGCGGCGTGAGGCCGATTTCCGGCACCAGTACCAGGATTTGCCGGCCCTGTTCGAGCAGTGGCGTCATCGCCTGCAGGTAGACTTCGGTCTTGCCGCTGCCGGTGACGCCATCCAGCAGGTAGGGCGTGAAGCCCTCGGCTTTCTGCAGTGCCCGAATGGCCGCTTCCTGCTCGGCGCTGGCGGTCAGTGGCACCTGTGCCAGCAGACTGGTGTGCGGTTTCTGCGCCGGTTGCTGCTCGCGCAGGCTGATCCAGCCCTTCTTTTCCAGCGCGGTGAGGGCGGAGCGGGGCACGTCCAGCGCGGTCAGCAGGGCGGCGGGCGCGCCGCTGCTGTGCTCACGAATGATCTCCAGGGCCTGGCGCTGGCGCGGTGCCCGGCTCAGGGCCTCGGGCTCGGCGAACTGGCCGCGATCGGTGAGTTGCCAGAACAGCTCGCCCTTGATGCGCGCCGAGTCGCCCTGGCGCAGCAGGTTGGGCAGGCAGGTGGCCACCACCTCGCCAATGGGATGGTGGTAATAATCCGCTGCGTGCTGGCACAGGGCCATGAGGTCGGCGTCCAGGACCGGCGTGTCGTCCAGGCAGGCACGCACCTGTTTCAGGCGTGGGCTGGACGGGTCGGCCGCAGCGTGGGCCCAGACCACACCCACCAGGGTGCGGCGGCCAAACTCCACCTCCACACGCATGCCCGGCAGGGGCCAGTTGCCATTGGCTGGCGGCAGATAGTCAAACAGCCGGGGCAGCGGCGCGGGGACCGCCACTTTCAGTACCTGACCTGTGTGTTTCTGCGCTGCTGGCAAGGTGACGGGTTTCCTGGATACGGGTGTCGGGGCCGGACAGTGTAGCGTGCCCGGCGGGCGGCGCGAGAGCGCCTGATTTTGGCTTGCATCCGGCCGCCAAGCTGATATGATCACGCTCCGTTTTGCCCGGCGCAAGCCAATGTGTGGTGCCCAGCATGGCCTGGGTAGCGACACGAACTGGAGTCGAACAATGCAAGCTGATATTCATCCGGATTACCAGGACGTCACCGTGACCTGCTCTTGCGGGAACACGATCAAGACCCGTTCTACCATGTGCAAGGACATGCACGTTGACGTTTGTTCTGCCTGTCACCCGTTCTACACCGGCACCCAGAAGGTGATGGACAGCGGTGGCCAGATTGACAAGTTCAAGCAGCGCTTTGGTGTGGTACGGTCCAGCAAGAAGAGCTGAACCGCACGCTGAACCAGTCAGTCGCAGCTCTTGCAAAAAGCACCCGCCGGGTGCTTTTTGCGTTTTTGGCCCCGGAAAATTGTCGACAACGACAGCCTCCGGGTAGGCACCGACGCCACAGTCGGCAGCCTGGAAAAGCAATTGGTTGTTAACTGGATGCCCGGTTTCCGGGAAGAGAATGGCCCTGACCAAGAGAGTCTGATCCATGTCTGAGGATTTCAAGAAAGCGGCACTGGACTATCACGCCAAACCGCGTCCGGGAAAGATCAGTGTCGAGGTGACCAAGCCGGCGGCCACCAGCCAGGACCTCACCCTGGCCTACAGCCCCGGTGTTGCCGAGCCGGTTCGCGAGATTGCCCGTGAGCCGGAACTGGCCTATCGATATACCTCCAAGGGCAACCTGGTGGCTGTGATCTCCGACGGTTCGGCGATTCTCGGCCTTGGTGACCTTGGCAGCCTGGCCTCGAAGCCGGTGATGGAAGGCAAGGGCATCCTGTTCAAACTGTTTGCCGGCATTGATGTGTTCGATATCGAGGTCGAATCCGAGGATACCCAGGCGTTCATCGACACCGTGGTGCGCATTCACAAGACCTTCGGCGGCATCAACCTTGAGGACATCAAGGCGCCGGAGTGTTTCGAGATCGAGCGCATCCTCAAGGAGCAGTGCGATATCCCGGTGTTCCATGATGACCAGCATGGCACCGCTATTGTTGTGGCTGCCGGGCTGCTCAATGCACTGCAGATCCAGGGCAAGAAGATCGAGGATATCAAGGTGGCCTGTGTCGGTGCCGGCGCGGCCGGTGTGGCATCCATCCGCCTGCTCATCGAGATGGGCGCGCGCAAGGAAAACATCCTGGTACTGGACCGCAAGGGTGTGATTCACAGCCGCCGTGACGACCTGACCCAGTTCAAGGCGGCGCTGGCCAATGATACCGACAAGCGCACGCTCACCGATGCCATTGACGGTGCCGACGTGTTCATCGGTGTGTCCAGCGCTGACATGCTCACTGCCGATATGGTTCGCAAGATGGCGGACAAGCCGATCATCTTTGCCCTTGCCAACCCGGACCCGGAGATTCGTCCCGAGGTGGCCCGAGACGCACGACCGGACGCGATCATTGCTACCGGGCGCTCCGATTTTCCCAACCAGGTGAACAATGTTCTCGGCTTCCCGTACATCTTCCGTGGCGCGCTGGACGTGCGTTCAACCGCCATCAACGAGGAGATGAAGATCGCGGCGGTGAAGGCCATTGCCTCGCTGGTGCATGAGGCGGTGCCGGATGTGGTGGTGCAGTCCTATGGTGGCGAGCCGCTCAGCTTCGGCCCTGAATACATCATTCCCAAGCCCAATGACCCTCGCCTGCTTGGGGTGGTTTCGGCCGCCGTGGCGCGGGCAGCGGTGGACAGCGGGGTAGCGCGAAAGGGCTATCCGGCGCATTACCCGCTGGAAACGGTGGACGATATCTTCCCTGCCTACTGAGCATAAAAAAGCCGGCGTCAGCCGGCTTTTTTGTGGGCCCTGTTTGCCCGCGCTGCTGTCTGGCGGACGCTCAGAACAGCTGTTCCGGCGCAGTACTGTCGGTGGTGCCCGGCTCGCCGAGGTTGGTGTCCATCTCGGGCAGGTTCTCCTCACGGAAGTACTCGAAAATGCCGTCCGGGTCTCCCGGGCGGGCCCGTTTTCCGGTTTCCTTGTTGATGCGCGCGGTGGTGATGCCGGACGGTTGCGGCAGTGACTGCTCGGGCTCATCGGCCAGTGCCTTCTCCATGTACTTCATCCAGATCGGCAGGGCCGCACGGCCACCGTATTCACCCCGGCCAAGCGTGGACGGGTCATCAAAGCCGACCCAGACGGTGGCCACCAGCGCCGGTGAATAGCCGGAGAACCAGGCGTCCACCTGGTCGTTGGTGGTGCCGGTCTTGCCGGCCAGGTCACCGCGGCCGAGGCGGCTGGCGCGATAGGCCGTGCCGCGGCGGACCACATCCTTGAGCATGGAGTCCATCAGCCAGATCACGCGGGCATCAAAGCTGCGCTGCAACCGGGTGGGCGCCGGCAGGGGATCACCGTTGGCCAGTGTGACCCGCGGCTTCGCCGAGGTCTTGCCGTCCTCATCGCCTCCTTCCATCTCGCTCCCGGGGTCTGCCTGCGGGCAGTCTTCGGATTGGCACAGGAGCACATCCGGGGCCTGGTAAAGCAGCTTGCCGTCATGTGATTCGACCCGCTCGAGGAACCATGGCTGGATCACGAACCCGCCGTTGGCAAAGGTGCTGTAGGCCGTGGCCAGCTCCAGCGGAGTCACCGCGGCGGAGCCCAGTGCCAGCGACAGGTCCCGGGGAAAGCGCTGTGTCGGCAGCCCGAAGGCGTTCAGTGTGTCCACGGCGTTACCGATGCCGACCTGTTTGAGCAGGCGGATAGACACCAGGTTCAGTGACCGGTAGAGCGCCTCGCGGATGCGGGTCGGGCCGTAGAATTTGCTGCCTGCGCCGGTGGGCCGCCAGGCTGTTTCCAGTTCCGAATCCTCGAACACGATGGGCGCATCATTGACCAGGGTGGCCGGCGTCAGGCCGCTTAGCAGGGCAGAGCTGTAAATGAACGGCTTGAACGCCGAGCCCGCCTGGCGCTGCCCCTGTATGACACGGTTGAAGTGCGAACGGTTGAAGCTGTAGCCCCCCACCAGCGCCCGTATGGCGCCCGTGCGTGGCGCCAGCGAAACAAGGGCGCTTTGCACCGTGGGCAGCTGTGCCAGCCGCCAGACTGTCTCGCCGGTGTCCTCGTCGGTGACCTCGCGCAGCCAGATGATGTCACCCTCGGCGACGACGTCGGCAGGCTTCTGCGGTTCGGCGCCCACGCTCTCCTGGCTCAGGAAGGGCCGTGCCCACTGCATCTGGCTGAACAGCAGCGCATCGCGTGTGCCGTCTTCAAGCACCAGGTCGGCCTGGCTGTCGGCCACTCGGGAAACGATGGCGGCAGTCAGTTCGCCAGCCACGCTGATACCGTCCAGCTGTTCTGCCCAGGTGCGTTCCGGCGGCGGTGGTGCGTCGGCGGCGGGCGCCGCCGCTGCGTCATCCGTGACTGGGGCTATCTTGTCGGTGACCTCCACCGGCGTCGCCTCGACCACCCCGAAATCGGACAGTGGCACCAGCTCCGGCAAGGTGGAAACGTCCCTGCTGTCCATGGGGCCACGCCAGCCGTGGCGTTCGTCATATTCATGCAGGCCGGCCCGCACGGCGCTGACAGCGGCGGTCTGCAGCTGGCTGTCCAGCGTGGTCCAGGCCTCCAGGCCGGCGGTGTAGGTGTTGTCCTTGCCGTACCGGGCAACCATTTCCTGGCGCACCATTTCCGCGATATAGGCGGCTTCCACATCCGGTGCCGGACCATGGTAACTGGCGCTGATCGGCTCCTTCTGGGCGGCATCGCGGGTGGCATCATCAATGGCGCCGATCTGGGCCATCTGCCCGAGGATCCAGTCGCGTCGGGTGCGCGCCCGCTCGGGGTTGGAGATCGGGTTGTAGGCCGATGGTGCCTTGGGTAGCCCGGCGATCATGGCCCACTGGGCCAGGGACAGCTCACTGATGGAGCGTCCGTAATAGACCTGGGCGGCGGCCTCGGCGCCGTAGGCCCGGTGGCCCAGGTAGATCTTGTTCAGGTAGAGCTCAAGGATTTCCTGCTTGGTGAGCTGGTTCTCGATCTCCAGCGCCAGCACGATCTCATTGAACTTGCGCAGGAACTTCTGCTCGCGGCCAAGGAAGAAGTTGCGCGCCACCTGCATGGTGATGGTGGAGCCGCCGGAGCGGATGTCCTGGTACCAGAGCAGCTCCAGTGCCGCCCGCATCAGGCCCTTGAGGTCGACGCCGCCATGGCGGAAGAAGCGCTTGTCTTCCGCCGCCAGCACGGCCTGGACGAACCGCTTCGGCAGCTGTTCGTAGGTGACCGGGGTGCGTCGCTTCTCGCCGAATTCGGCCAGCAGCTTGCCGTCGCGGGCGTAGACCCGCAAGGGAATCTGGTACTCCACCTGCTTGAGAGCCGCAGTGGGCGGCAGCTGGGGGGCGAGGTACAGGTAGGCGGCTGTCAGCACCATGATGGTGCCTGCCATGCCGGCCAATGCCAGCAGGCCCAGGCGCCGTACCCAGGGGTTTGATAACTGTTTGATTTTCAAAAGCGTATTCCTGTACTGCGGGAAATGTCGCTGGTTTGACCGTGAAGCGCGTCATTATATGCCTGAAAGTCTGTTGTGATCTAACATCCTTTCTGTTATTAGTTATTCCTAAAGTGATTAGACATGAATATGATGTAAGTGTATATTTCTTCGAAAAAAATAGTCCGATAACAACCAAATAGGACATCACAGTGCTGCCCTTTCTCGGAAAAAAGTCCCAGGTAATGCTGGGTATAGATATCAGCTCCACAGCCATCAAGCTGCTGGAGTTGTCCAGGTCTGGGGGTCGATACCGGGTAGAGAGCTACGGGGTCGAGCCACTGCCGGCTAATGCTGTCCAGGAAAAGAACATCGTCGACATCGAAGGTGTCGGTGACGCGATCGCCCGGCTGGTGCAGCGCACCCGTCCGTCGGTGAAGCTGGCGGCGGTGGCCGTTGCCGGTTCTGCGGTCATCACCAAGGTCATCGAGATGGATGGCAACCTGGATGAAGACTCCATGGAAGAGCAGCTCAAGGCCGAGGCTGACCAGTACATCCCGTTCCCGCTTGACGAAGTGCGCATGGATTTCCAGGTGATGGGTCCTTCCGAGGAGAACCCGGAGCGTGTCGAGGTGCTGATTGCCGCCTCGCGTACGGAGAACGTCGAGGCACGTTCGGATGCACTCGAGGTGGGCAGTCTCGAGGCAGAGGTTGTGGATGTGGAAGCCTACGCCATGGAGCGCGCCTTCCGCCTGGTCCAGCCCCAGCTGCCGAACGCCGAGGAGCTGGAAACCATCGCCATGTTCGATATCGGCGCCACCATGACCACGCTGAACGTTTTCCACCAGGGGCGCACCGTTTACACCCGTGAGCAGCTGTTTGGTGGCAAGCAGCTGACTGAAGAAATTCAGCGTCGATACGGTATTTCCATGGAAGAGGCTGGCCTGGCCAAGAAAACCGGTGAGCTTCCTGATGATTACGAGACCGAGGTGCTGCAGCCGTTCAAGGAAGCGGTGGTGCAGCAGGTCAGTCGTTCTCTGCAGTTCTTCTACGGTTCTACGCAGTTCAACGAAGTGGACTACATCCTGCTCGCAGGGGGCACGGCCTCCATCGCTGGCCTGCCTGAGCTGATCCAGGAAAAGGTGGGCGCGGCTTGCAGTGTGGCCAACCCGTTCACGGACATGGCGTTGGCCAACAAGGTCAGTGCCACTGCAATCACCAATGACGCTCCGGCGTTGATGATTGCCTGCGGCCTGGCCCTGAGGAGCTTCGACTGATGATGACAGCGACAACAACAATCAACCTGTTGCCGTGGCGTGAGAAGCGGCGACAGCAGCGTCAGCAGGAATTTCTGGCCATCCTGGGGGTGGCAGCGGTGCTTGGCTTGCTGGTTTTCTGGATATGGTCACAGAGCGTTGGCGGCCAGATCGAGACACAGATCCAGCGCAATAATTACATCGAAGCCGAGCTGAACAAGCTGGAAAGCGAAATCAAGGAGATCGAGGAACTGGAAACGCGCCGCGACGAGCTGGTGGCACGGATGAAGGTGATCCAGGATCTGCAGAACAATCGCCCCTCCATCGTTTACTTCTTCGACCAACTGGTGCGGACGCTGCCTGACGGCGTGTACTACACCAGCATCGAGCGTGCTGGCGGTACCTTCACCATCAATGGTGTGGCGGAGTCCAACCAGAGTATTTCCAACCTGATGCGGGCCCTTGAAGAGTCCGACTGGTTCCAGCAGCCCAACCTGCAGAAGGTGACCGTGCTGGAAGAAGGTGGTGAGACGAACAGTTTTGTTCTTACTGTGCGCCAGGAGCTGGCCACCCAGTCTGACGAAGACGGCGGTGACAAGAAGAAACAAGGGGGCCGTCAATGAGCGAGAACGCCAAGAAGGGCTTTGACTTCCAGGAGTTGATGGAGTCAGTCCAGAACCTGGACCCGAACAACTACGGCAGCTGGCCGATGCCGGTGAAGCTGGTGTTGGCCGCCATCGTGTTCGTGGTCGTGATCGTGCTCGGTTACTTCCTCTCCGTTACCGGTGATTACAACACCCTTGCGACGCATGAGCGCAAGGAATCCGAGCTCCTGTCCGATTTCGAGTCCAAGGCCTTCAAGGCTGCCAACCTCGATCAGTACCGGGCGCAGCTGACGGAAATGGAAAACATGTTTGGCTCCCTGCTGGACCAGTTGCCGAAGAAGACCGAGGTGCCCGGCCTGCTGGAAGACATTACCCATACCGGTCTTGGTAGCGGTCTGGAATTCGACAGCATCGAGCTCGGGACCGAAGTGGAAGAAGAGTTCTATGCCCGACTGCCGATCGAAATCACGGTGCTCGGTGATTACCACGCCTTCGGCTCGTTTGTCGGTGGTGTGGCGGCGCTGCCCCGGATTGTCACGCTGGGTGATTTCACCATCGCGCCCAAGCGGGATGCGGTAACCGGTCTGCTGGAAATGACCATTACTGCAAACACCTACCGCTATGCCTCCGGCAAAAAAGCGGCCGACAAGGGTGGCAAGCGCGGCGGTAAGGGAGGGCGCAAGTGATGAAAGCCTTGAGCGTGATTTTCCTTAAAGTTGCCCTGGTGTCATCCCTGGGACTGTTCATGGCCGGGTGTAGCTCCGACGGCAATATGGCAGACCTGCGCGCCAAGATGGACGAAGTCAAAGCCCGTCCGCGTGGTCGCATTGAGCCGCCGCCGGAGTTTACCCCGATCGCAACAGTGAGTTACTCAACTCACCAGTTGCGCAGTCCGTTTACGCCGCCGGTGGACCAGGAAGAGCTGGATGTGCCGGAGGGCCGTCAGGTAGAGCCTGACCGGACTCGTCCGAAAGAATATCTGGAGCGCTTTACCCTGGACTCCCTGCAGATGGTGGGCTCGATCACCAAGCCAGGGGAGCCGCTGTTTGCGCTGGTGAAAGACCCGACAGGAGCTGTTAACCGGGTCAAGGTAGGCAATTACATGGGCAAGAATTTTGGCCGCATTGTTGATGTGACCGATCTGTCCGTGAGTGTCGTGGAAATCGTACCTGATGGTCAGGACGGCTGGGTTGAGCGGCCGCGAACCATCAAGGTCATTGAGTAACAGAGCTGGGGATTCCGCCATGGGTATCAATATCGTGACAAAAACAAAAGCTTCAGCGGCACGCCAGTTCGCTTCCGCGCTGGTGCTTCTCCTGTTGGGGTGCTCGGCGCTGGCCAGCGCTTCAACCATTACCAACATGACGTACTCGACACTGCCGGGTAACCAGCTGGAAGTGCGGCTGACCTTCGACGGTGAGGTGCCCGATGTAAAGGGTTACAGCATCGAGCAGCCGGCACGTATTGCCCTTGATGTCATGGGCGCATCCAGCGCCCTGAAGAGCAAGCGGCACCCACTGGGTACCGGTAACGTGCGCGAACTGACGGTGATTGAAGCCAAGGATCGCACCCGGCTGATTTTCAATCTGGCCCAGTCCCTCGGCTACAAGACCGAGAAAGAGGACAACCAGTTGGTGGTGACCCTGGGTGTGGAGCGCTCCAAGCAGGCAGAAAATGTGGCTGTCGCAGCCGGTGCTGATGCCCAGAACATCCGTGAAGTGGATTTCCGCCGGGGTGCCCAGGGCGAAGGCCAGGTGGTGATCCGTCTGTCTGATCCGGCAATTCCGGTGGATGTGCGCGAAGAGGGCGGCCGTGTGATCGCACGGTTTGTTGGTGCCGAGCTGCCCAAAGAGCTGCACCGCCGCCTCGACGTCACCGACTTTGCGACCCCGGTGAAGTTTGTTGACGCCAAGTTTGACGGCCAGAACACGATTATCACCATTGAGCCCAACGGTACCTGGGAATACCTGGCTTACCAGGCCGACAACAACTTCACCATCAACGTGAAGGAGCTGTCCCAGGCCGAAGTAGCCAAGCGCAAGAAAGATGCATTCCAGTATACCGGCGAGAAACTTTCCCTGAGCTTCCAGGATATCGAGGTGCGTTCGGTCCTGCAGCTGATTGCCGACTTCACCGGCCTCAACCTGGTGGCATCGGACACTGTTGAAGGCAAGATCACCCTGCGCCTGCAGAACGTTCCCTGGGACCAGGCGCTGGACCTGATCCTCAAGACCAAGGGTCTGGACAAGCGCAAGGTAGGCAACGTACTGCTGGTTGCGCCCGCGGACGAGATTGCCGCGCGCGAGCAACTGGAGCTGGAGAGCCAGAAGAAAGTCGAGGCACTGGCACCGCTGCGTACCGAGTACATGCGCATCAATTACGCCAAGGCGGCCGACCTGGCCACCATTATCCGTGATGAAGGTTCCCTGCTCAGCGGCCGTGGTTCCATCACGCTGGATGAGCGCACCAACACACTGATCATCCAGGACACCGAAAAGAAGCTGGAAGAGATCAAGGAAGTGGTTCAGATCCTTGATGTGCAGGTCCAGCAGGTGCTGATCGAGGCGCGGGTGGTCATCGCTACCACGGATGTTGCCAACGAAGTGGGTGTTCGCTGGGGTGGCATCGGTTTCGACAACCGTCGTCTTACGGACGACCGTAAAGGGTTTATTCTCGGTGGCCGTGCCAACCAGGTTGCCCAGGTCGGTTATGAAGGCTACCTGTCTGGCGACGACATCGAGTACACCTCCGAGCGTTACGCCGTGGACCTGGGTGTTGATGACGTCGAAGCCTCCCGCTTCGCGCTCGGCTTCCTGTCGCTGGATTCAGGCATGCTGGAACTGGAGCTGTCGGCGCTGGATTCAGAGGGTCGTGCCGATCTCGTCGCCACGCCAAAGGTCCTGACCGCAGACAAGTCGCCGGCCGTGATCGCCTCCGGTCAGCAGTTCGGCTACCAGGTGGCAACCTCCAGTGGTGCGACGTCCATCGAATTCAAGGAGGCAGAACTGCGCCTTGAGGTGACGCCGTCCATCACGCCGGAAGGCAAGGTCATCATGGAAGTGAAGGTCAACAACGACTCCCTGTCCGGTGAGGAAGAGGCGGGTATCCCGCTGATTGACACCAACCGTCTGGAAACCACTGTGCTGGTGGGTGACGGGGAAACGCTGGTGCTTGGTGGCATCTTCCAGCAGGCCACCACCAACCTGACCATCAAGACGCCTTTCCTGGCAGACCTGCCCTGGATCGGTAACCTGTTCCGCAAGCGCGCCAAGTCTGATGACAAGCGTGAGCTGCTGATCTTCGTTACTCCGCGTCTGGTCAAAGATGTCGTCGCCAGCAAGTAATGCTGGCTGATGGCGAGTACGTCTGACCGAAGTATCTTTCTGGTGGGGCCCATGGGTGCTGGTAAAAGCACCCTGGGCCGCCATCTTGCCCAGGTCCTGGGCCGTCCTTTCTACGATTCCGACAAAGTCATCGAAGAGCGCACCGGCGCCGATATTCCCTGGATATTCGACATGGAAGGGGAAGAAGGTTTTCGCCGTCGTGAGCAGGATGTCATTGACGAACTGACGCGCCTGCCGGGTATCGTCCTGGCCACAGGTGGCGGCGTTGTGACTCGCGCCGAGAACCGGCGTCACCTGCATGAGCGCGGCCTGGTGATCTACCTGTACACGCCAGTGGACGTGCAGATGGCGCGCACCCGCAATGACCGCAACCGGCCGTTGCTGCAGCAGGATGACCCGGGCAGTGTGCTCAGGGCCCTGTTTGAAGTGCGTGACCCCCTGTACCGGGAGATCGCTCACGAGGTGATACCCACCAGCGCGGGCAACATGAAGAAAGTCACCGAACAGGTCCTTTCTTGTCTGCATCAGGATGGCCGCTGATAATGGCCACCTTCGGAGGTGGCAATGAAAACACTTGAAGTATCCCTGGGCGATCGCAGCTATCCCATCTACATCGGTGCCGGCCTTCTGGCCAGTGACCATGTCGGCCGTCATGTCCGCGCCGGGCAGGCCATGGTGGTCAGCAACGAGACCGTCGCGCCGCTATACCTGGAAACCCTTCGCAACGCCCTTGATGTGCGCCAGCTGGATGAGGTGATCCTGCCGGATGGCGAGCAGTACAAGGACCTGGCCACCCTGGAGCGGGTGTTCGACGCGTTGATGGCCAAACGCCACAGCCGTACCACCACTGTCATTGCCCTTGGTGGCGGCGTGATTGGTGATATGGCCGGTTTTGCCGCCGCCTGCTACCAGCGCGGGGTGGCCTTCATCCAGGTGCCGACCACCCTGCTGGCGCAGGTGGACAGCTCGGTGGGGGGCAAGACAGCGGTCAACCACCCTCGCGGCAAGAACATGATCGGTGCTTTCTGGCAGCCGCAGGCGGTGATTATCGATACCGATGTGCTGGCCACCTTGCCGCCACGCGAGTATGCCGCCGGTGTGGCAGAGGTGATCAAGTATGGCCTCATCAACGATGCGCCGTTCTTCCAGTGGCTGGCGGACAACATTGATGCGCTGATGGCACGGGAGCCGGGTGTGCTGGCCGAGGCCATCGAGCGCAGCTGCCGCGACAAGGCCGCGGTGGTGGCGGCCGACGAGACCGAGCAGGGCAGTCGGGCGCTGCTCAACCTGGGGCACACCTTCGGACACGCCATAGAAACTTCCCAGGGCTATGGTAGCTGGCTGCATGGCGAGGCGGTGGCGTGCGGAATGGTGATGGCGGCCGACTTCTCGGTACGGCTGGGCTGGATGCCCCGGGCGGATGCGGACAGGGCCCGGACGTTGCTGCAGGCGGCGGGACTGCCGGTGACGCCGCCAGACGCCATGACGGCGGGGGAATTTCTGCGCCACATGGCGGTCGACAAGAAGGTACTGGACGGCCAGTTGCGGCTGGTGTTGATGAAAGGTATTGGTGAGGCACTGGTCAGCGCGGATTTTCCGGCGCAGGCACTGTCCGATTGGCTGGCCGCCACTTGCGGCGAATGAGAGGCGTGCATGAATGAGCTGAGCGAACAGGATGAGGTGATCGAACAGATTGCCCAGGTGGTCATGTCAGGCCGGTGTGCACTGGCCTGCGCCAACGATCACGAAATGTTGTCCCTGTTGCTCGGTGACCTGGCCATGAGCCTGATCGAGTATGGCGGTGAGCTGGCGCGCCTGGATGCCCTGCACGCCCACGAGCCGGCCGCCATGCTGGAAAGCCTGGTGATTGCCCTGGGAGTGTCCCGGGACGATCTGGTCCAGAGCCTGCGTATCCGGGGTGAAACCGGAAATCCCCTGTTGTTGCTGGTGGATAATGCCGAGTGTCTCTCGGCGGCCTCCCTGCGCAACCTGGGCAAGCTCCTCAATGGTACCCACGGTGGCCTCGGCGTCGTTCTGTGTGGTGACCCCTCAGTGGCGGAGCTGCTTCCCGAGGCCCAGATTTCACCGTCCGTGTCGTTTGACCTGGACGGCCTGGCCGTGCCGGCACAGGACGACGATGCCGGCGGTGGCCTGGCAGTGCCGTGGCCTCACCTGGTGGCGGTGCTTGGCCTGTTGTTGCTGGTCTGGCTGCTGTGGCCCCGAGGCGACAACGGAGACGGCCAGCAAGACCAGCGCGATGGCGAGCAGGTGACACAGTTGTCGTTGCCGGATCGCCCCTCTGACAAGGTGGCCACGGTTGACGGTGATGCCGGGCAGGTGGCGCCGGATGATGTGCCCGCGCCCCGTTCCACACCGGTGCCGGCATTGCAGCAGCCCCCCGTGTCCGAACCGGAGCCCGAGCCCAAGCCCGAGCCCAAGCCGGAGCCCAAGCCGGAGCCCAAGCCGGAGCCCAAGCCGGAGCCCAAGCCGGAGCCCA
>JARGOL010000015.1:0-14205 GCA_029212745.1 Alcanivoracaceae bacterium | reverse complement strand
AGCCGGAGCCGGAGTCCGCACCGCCCTCCCGGAACACGGGCCTGTCGGCGCCCGAACTCACCGGTATGGCGGCCGAACTGGGCTACCGTCAGGAAGACTGGCTGCTTGCCCTGCCGGCTGACGCCTGGCTGCTGCAGTTAGCGCTCGCTACCACGGAAGACGCGGCCAGAAGCATGCTTGATCAGCTGGGCCGGGAGCGCGGCGGCTATTATCGCGGCCAGCGCGACGGTCGCACCGTGTTCCTGGTCATGGCCGGGCCGTGGCCGTCCCGGGATGCCGCGGTGGCCGCGCGCGCCGATCTGCCGGCATCGCTGCGTGACCGCGGCCCGTTCCCGCGTTCCGTGGAGGCGGTGGTCCAGGACATTCGCTGACCGGCCGGTCGGCAATAACCCCACAACGCGCATTTGTCCGCTTATGCGCCGATGTGTAGAATGTGCATCCCTTTTCGCCGTCATCTACGTCCTGACGCCGTACGCCTTCTGTAAGCTTTTGAATTTCAAAGAGGAACGGTTTTGATGCAGCAGAACTCTACGCTGGTGCGCGGGCTCTATGAGCCCGGAGAATTCCGGGATAACTGCGGCTTCGGCCTGATTGCCCATATGGAGGGCAAGCCCAGCCACACCCTTTTGCAGACCGCCATTGAAGCGCTGACCTGCATGACCCACCGTGGCGGCATCAACGCCGACGGCAAGACCGGTGATGGTTGTGGCCTGCTGCTGCAGAAGCCCGACGGTTTCTTCCGCAAGGTGGCTGCCGAGCTCGGCTTTGAGCTGGGTGATGCCTACGGTGTCGGCATGCTGTTCCTTGACCCGGACGACGCCCTTGCCCGCGAGCAGAAAGCCGTGCTGGACGAAGAGATCGCCCGCCAGGACCTGACCGTGCTCGGCTGGCGCGATGTGCCCACGGACAACGCCTGTCTTGGCAGCATCGCCATGGAGTCCCTGCCGGCCTTTGCCCAGGTGTTCGTCGGCGCTGACGGCGTATCCGATGTCGAACTCAACCGGCGTCTGTTCTTTGCCCGCCGGCGCGCCGAGAAGCGCCTTGATGGCCAGGAAAATTTCTACGTCTGTTCCCTGTCTGCCACAGTGGTTTCCTACAAGGGCCTGATGATGCCGGTGGACCTGCCGGCGTTCTACCTGGACCTGGGTGATGACGCCATGGAGACGGCCATTGTCGTCTTCCACCAGCGTTTCTCCACCAACACCATGCCGCGCTGGCCGCTGGCCCAGCCGTTCCGCTACCTGGCCCACAATGGCGAGATCAACACCATCCAGGGCAACCGCAACTGGTCGCTTGCCCGCACGCCCAAGTTCAAGAGCGAACTGCTGCCGGAACTGGAGGCCATCGAGCCGCTGGTGAACCGTACCGGTTCTGACTCGTCCAGCATGGACAACATGCTCGAGGTGCTGCTTGCCGGCGGCATGGACCTGTTCCGTGCCGTGCGCATGATGGTGCCGCCGGCGTGGCAGAACGTGGAGTCCATGGACACCGACCTGCGTGCGTTCTATGAGTACAACTCCATGCACATGGAACCGTGGGACGGCCCGGCCGGCATGGTTCTCACCGACGGTCGCTACGCCGTCTGCATGCTGGACCGTAACGGCCTGCGTCCGTCGCGCTGGGTAATCACCAAGAACGGCTTCCTGACGGTGTCCTCGGAAATTGGTGTCTATTCCTACCAGCCGGAAGATGTGGTGGCGAAAGGGCGTGTCGGTCCGGGCCAGATTCTGGCCGTGGACACCGAGTCCGGTGAAGTCCTGCACACCGACGACGTGGACAGTCGCCTCAAGGTGGCGCATCCGTATCGCCAGTGGCTGAAAGAGCACGGCCTGCGTATCGAGGCGGATTACGAGCAGGAAGAAAAGCGCGTTGACGAGGTCAATCCTGACGAGCTGCTGGCCTACCAGAAGCTGTTCCAGGTGACCTTCGAGGAGCGCGACCAGGTACTGCGGCCGCTGGCAGAGAATGGCCAGGAAGCGGTGGGTTCCATGGGTGATGACACCCCGATGGCGGTGCTGTCCGAGCGCCAGCGCTCGGTCTATGACTATTTCCGCCAGCAGTTCGCCCAGGTTACCAACCCGCCCATCGATCCCCTGCGCGAAGCCATCGTCATGTCGCTGGAGACCTGTATCGGTGCCGAGCGGAACGTGTTCGAGGAAACCCCGGATCACGCTGACCGTGGCATCCTGTCGACGCCGGTGCTGTCGCACTCCAAGTTCAGCAACCTGCTCAACATCGACCGCCCCGGGTATGCGGCCGAGCGACTGGCGCTGCACTATGATCCGGCCACGGGCCTGGAGAAGGCCGTACAACAGCTGTGCGACGCGGCCGTTGAGGCCGTCAAGGCCGACAAGGTGCTGCTGGTGCTGTCCGACCATGGCATCAAGCCCGGCCAGCTCACCATCCATGCGGCCATGGCCACTGGTGCCGTGCACCACCGGCTGATCAATGAAGGCCTGCGTTGCAGCGCCAATATCATTGTCGAGACCGCCACCGCCCGGGACCCGCACCACTTTGCGGTGCTGTTCGGCTTTGGCGCCACCGCCGTCTATCCCTACCTCGCCTATGACGTGATCTGCGACATGGTCAATTCCGGTGAGCTGATCGGTGATGGTGTCGAGCTGCAGAAGAATTTCCGCAAGGGCATCAACAAGGGCCTGCTGAAGATCCTGTCGAAGATGGGTATCTCCACCATTGCCTCCTACCGCGGTGCCCAGCTGTTCGAAGCCATCGGCATTTCCCGCCAGGTAGTGGATGTGTGTTTCTGCGGTGTCCAGAGCCGCATCGGCGGTGCCGAGTTCAGTGACTTCCAGGCCGACCAGGAAGTGCTGTGCAAGGACGCCTGGAAGCAGCGCAAGCCCATTGATGCCGGTGGTGTGCTCAAGTACATCCACGGCAAGGAATACCACGCCTTCAATCCGGATGTGGTGTATGCCCTGCACCAGGCGGTGAATTCCGGTGAGTACAGCGACTACCTTGAGTTCGCCAACCTGGTGAATGAGCGCGGTATTGCCACCATTCGTGACCTGCTGCGGCTGCGCACGGATGTACAGGCCATCGATGTCAACGAGGTGGAGCCGGCGGAAAACATCCTGCCGCGTTTTGACTCGGCCGGCATGTCCCTGGGCGCCCTGTCACCGGAAGCCCATGAGGCCATTGCCACGGCAATGAATCGCCTGGGTGGTCGTTCCAATTCCGGCGAGGGCGGTGAAGACCCGGCCCGCTTCGGCACCGAGCGTGTCTCCAAGATCAAGCAGATCGCGTCCGGCCGTTTCGGCGTCACGCCGCATTACCTGGTCAATGCCGAGGTGCTGCAGATCAAGGTGGCCCAGGGTGCCAAGCCCGGTGAAGGCGGGCAGCTGCCCGGTGGCAAGGTGAACGAGCTGATCGCCCGCCTGCGTCACTCTGTGCCCGGCGTTACCCTGATTTCACCGCCGCCGCACCACGACATCTATTCCATCGAGGACCTGGCCCAGCTGATCTTTGACCTCAAGCAGGTCAATCCGCAGGCACAGGTTTCCGTGAAGCTGGTGTCCGAGACCGGTGTCGGCACCATTGCCGCCGGTGTGGCCAAGGCCTACGCTGACCTGATTACCATTTCCGGTTATGACGGTGGTACGGCTGCCAGCCCGCTGACCTCGATCCGTTATGCCGGCTCTCCCTGGGAGCTGGGCCTGACCGAGGCGCACCAGGCGCTGCGTGCCAATGACCTGCGCGACAAGATCCGTCTGCAGACAGACGGCGGTCTGAAAACCGGCCTCGACGTGGTCAAGGCGGCCATCCTCGGCGCCGAAAGCTTTGGTTTCGGCACCGTGCCCATGGTCGTGCTGGGCTGCAAATACCTGCGCATCTGTCACCTGAACAACTGCGCCACCGGCGTCGCCACGCAGAACGAAAAGCTGCGTGACGATCACTTCATCGGTGCGCCGGAAATGCTGATGAACTACTTCCACTTTGTCGCGGAAGAGGTTCGCCAGTTGCTGGCCCAGCTGGGGCTGCGTTCCATGGCAGAGCTGATCGGCCGCACTGACCTGCTGGAAGTGCTGGAAGGCAAGACCGAAAAGCAGAAAAAGCTGGACCTGTCGCCGATCCTGTACAACGACGCTGTGCCGGCGGACAAGCCGCAGTTCTGCCAGGTGCGCCGCAACGAGCCCTTCGACAAAGGTGAGCTGGCTGAGCAGATGGTGGAAGAAATCCTTCCGGCAATCGAGAACAAGTCCGGCGGTTCCTTCCACTACACGGTGACCAACTGCAACCGTTCCATTGGTGCCCGTATCTCTGGTGAGATCGCGCGCCGGCACGGCAACCTGGACATGGAGTCGGCGCCGGTGCGCATCCGTCTGCTGGGTACCGCCGGCCAGAGCTTCGGTGTGTTCAATGCCGGCGGCCTGCACATGTACCTCGAAGGTGACGCCAACGACTATGTCGGCAAGGGCATGGCTGGCGGCAAGCTGGTGATCACGCCGCCCAAGGGCAGCCCGTTCAAGAGCCAGGAAACCTCCATCGTCGGCAATACCTGCCTGTACGGTGCCACCGGCGGCAAGCTGTTTGCGGCTGGCAGCGCCGGCGAGCGTTTCGGCGTGCGCAACTCCGGTGCCCATGCCGTGGTTGAGGGTGCCGGCGACCACTGCTGTGAATACATGACCGGTGGTTGTGTCACGGTGCTGGGCAACACGGGCTACAACTTCGGGGCCGGTATGACCGGTGGCTTCGCCTTTGTGCTCGACCTGGACAACAACTTCTTCGACAAGATCAATCCAGAGCTTATCGAGATCCAGCGGATCAGCAGTGAGGCTACCGAGGCGCATCGCAGCCTCCTGTTGCGTGTGCTGCGTGAATACGTGGAAGAAACCGGCAGTGACTGGGGCCGGGAAGTGCTCGACAACTTTGACGCCATGAGCCGCAAGTTCTGGCTGGTCAAGCCCAAGGCCGCAAGCCTGGGTAGCCTGCTGAAAACGACGCGCGCCAATCCGGCCTGACGGAAACGGGGTAGTAAAATGGCTGAACGACTGCATAACGATTTTCAGTTCCTGGACGTGCCGCGTCAGGATCCGAAAAAGAAGGAAATCGAATCACGTCGGGTCAAGTACGAAGAGATCTACCATCCCTTCGACCAGAACGAGGTGCAGAACCAGGCACACCGTTGCCTGGCCTGTGGCAACCCGTACTGTGAGTGGAAGTGTCCGGTACACAACTACATTCCCAACTGGTTGAAGCTGATTTCCGAAGGCAACCTGATGGAAGCGGTGGAGCTGTGTCACCAGACCAATTCACTGCCTGAAGTCTGTGGTCGCGTTTGTCCCCAGGATCGCCTCTGTGAGGGCGCCTGCACCCTCAATGACGGTTTCGGCGCGGTGACTATCGGTTCCACCGAGAAGTACATTACCGACACCGCCATCGCCATGGGTTGGCGCCCGGACATGTCGGACGTTGTCTGGACCGACAGGAAAGTGGCAGTGATCGGTGCCGGTCCTGCAGGTCTCGGCTGCGCCGATGTACTGGCGCGCAGTGGTGTGAAGCCGGTGGTGTTTGACCGCTATCCGGAAATCGGTGGGCTGCTCACCTTCGGCATTCCCGAATTCAAGCTGGAAAAGCCGGTAATGGCCAAGCGTCGGGAGATCTTCGAGGGTATGGGTGTGGAGTTCCGCCTGAACACGGAGATCGGCACGGATGTGACCATCGACGAGCTGCTCGAAGAATACGATGCCGTGTTCATGGGCATGGGGACCTACACCTACATGAAAGGCGGCTTCCCCGGCGAGGAGCTTGAGGGTGTCCATGAGGCGCTGCCGTTCCTGGTGTCCAACGTCAACCGCAACCTCGGTTTCGAGAAGGACCCGGCTGACTTTATCGACGTCAGCGGCCAGCGCGTGGTGGTGCTTGGCGGTGGTGATACGGCCATGGACTGCAACCGCACGTCCATCCGCCAGGGCGCCGACAGCGTTACCTGTGCCTACCGCCGTGACGAGGAAAACATGCCCGGTTCCCGCCGTGAGGTGGCCAATGCCAAGGAAGAGGGCGTGCAGTTCCTGTTCAATCGCCAGCCCATCGAGATCGTCGGCGAGGGAGGCAAGGTCACCGGGGTCAAGGTGGTGGAAACCGCGCTGGGCGAGCCGGATGCCAACGGCCGCCGTCGTCCCGAGCCGATTGCCGGTAGTGAGGAAATCCTGCCCGCCGATGCCGTGATCATTGCCTTCGGTTTCCGCCCGAGCCCGGCGGAATGGTTCGAGGGCAAGCAGGTGGCTACGGATGATTCCGGCCGTGTCACGGCGCTGGAGAAGCAGGCATTCCCGTTCCAGACGTCCAACGAGAAGATATTCGCGGGTGGCGATATGGTGCGCGGCTCCGACCTGGTGGTGACGGCTATCTGGGAAGGCCGCGAGGCGGCGAAGGGTATCCTCGATTACCTGGATGTCTAAACCGGTCTGGTACGGGTAAGATACACGGGCCCCTGTCGGGCCCGTTTTTGTATTTGTTGGCGTGATTGCACGCCTGTCCGCCAGCGGCGGGCGTTTCGAGTCGGGAAGCCTGTTATGTCTGCCAGTGAACTGAAAAATGACCTTTTCCTGCGTGCCCTTGCGCGCGAGCCGGTTTCCCGCACACCCGTATGGATGATGCGCCAGGCAGGACGCTACCTGCCCGAATACCGCGCATCCCGTGAACATGCCGGCAGTTTCATGGACCTGTGCCGCAATGCGGACCTTGCCTGTGAGGTGACGCTGCAACCGCTGGCACGTTATCCCCTTGATGCCGCCATCCTGTTTTCAGACATCCTCACCATTCCCGACGCCATGGGACTGGGGCTGTATTTCGAGGCCGGTGAGGGGCCGCGTTTTCGCAAGACCGTGCGCACCGCCGAGGACGTCGCCAATCTGCCAGTGCCGGATGCAGAGACTGACCTGGATTACGTCATGCGGGCGGTGTCTACCATTCGCTCGGCGCTGAATGGCTCGGTACCCCTGATCGGCTTTTCCGGTAGCCCCTGGACACTGGCCACGTACATGGTGGAAGGCGGGTCATCAAAGGATTTTCGCCACCTCAAGGCGATGATCTATGACCAGCCGGAAATCGCCCACCAGCTGCTCGACAAACTGGCGCGCGCCGTCACGGACTACCTCAATGCGCAGATCCGCCACGGCGCCCAGGCGGTACAGATTTTCGATACCTGGGGGGGTGCCCTGTCGGCCGAGGCGTACCAGGCCTTTTCGCTACGCTACATGAAGCAGATCGTCGACGGCCTTGTGCGCGAGCATGACGGTCGCAAGGTGCCGGTGATCCTGTTTACCAAGAACGGCGGCCTCTGGCTGGAGTCCATGGCCGACAGTGGCTGCGATGCGCTTGGCCTGGACTGGACCATCAATATCGGCGAGGCGCGCCGGCGTGTCGGCCACAAGGTAGCCTTGCAGGGCAACATGGACCCGGCTGTGCTGTATGCCTCACCGGAGACCATCCGCGCCGAAGTGAAACGCATCATCACCGACTTCGGCGACTACCCCGGTCATGTGTTCAATCTTGGCCACGGCATCACACCCCAGGTTGACCCGGAACACGCGCGGGTATTTATTGAAGCGGTACACGAGTTCGGGAGCCGCTGAATGCGCTGGCCGATTGCTGTTTTCCTGTTGTCGTTTACCGCTGTTGCTCACGGTGCATCCAGTAATGAGCAGGCGCTGGTGCAGGCCTTCGACAGTGAGACCGAGCAGGCGGTGTGTGACCGTGCCTATCGGGAGGCCAGCGACCGAGCCACGGCAGATATTGTTGACCAGGCGCGCTCATTGAAGACCTTCCACAAGGTGTTGGATGACTACCGTTTTGCCGGCAAGGACCGTGAAGCCCTGAAGCAGGACCTGGCTCGGGCGCTGCAGACCAATGGCCAGTGGACCGAAGTGCAGCGGGTCTGGTCAGGGCGCAGCTGTCTCGTGCAGCTGTTGCTCGAGACACAGGTTGACGAGGAGCTGCAGGGGCTGGTCCAGGCGTTGCCGCCGCGCAAGGCTGATGAGGGCGGCGTGGGTAGTTGGTGGGACAGCCTTCCGGGTCTGACGCAGTTCAGCAACAACAGTGCCCTGGCCGGCGCCCTGTCAGAAATGATGCCGGTGAAGACCTATGTGGCCGAGTTCTGGTTTTCCAACGGACGGTTCCCCGACAGCCTGTCCGAGATCGGCATCGATGCTGGCGCCTTCAACAGTTCCAAGGTGATCGAACGGGTGGTGATGGAGCCAGGCGGTGAAATCCATGCGGTGCTCAAGGGTGACCTGGGTGGCGAATGGGTCATCCTGACACCCTCGGACGGCCCCATGGGGGCGCTCAACTGGCGTTGCACCACGTCCGTGGCCACCATGATGAGCGGCTGCGAGGGCCCCTGACGGCGGCTCAGGCCGTTGCCGGCAGGCGCCTGGCAACCGGGAAGCGCATGTAGAAACGGCTCAGGTAGGCCGCCCCGGTGATGTTGCCGTGCTGGATTGCCGGAAAATTATCACCATCCCCCCACACCGACTCCACCGTGGCCCGATGCATCAGTCCGATGCTGGCGGGTGCGTAGAGGAAATGCTGGTTGTCCTGCAGTTGGCCCAATGTGCGGTAGCGCGGTGGCAGCAGCACACCAGGTGCCGGCAGGGCCAGCCGGCCATGGCGCAACGACAGGCGGGCAACGGTGTCGCCGCCGGTAGTAACGGTGATGCTGTCGCGTCGTTTGCCACGCTCGATACTGAAATCAGCGCGCTGTTTGGGAATGCCCCAGTTGTGCCGGCCACTGTCGACGCTGTCCTGGCTGGAAACATAGATGCGGCCGATGGATGGATGACGGCGGCCATCGGCAAAGGGGAAACTGCCGGGTATGAACAGCAGCTCGTGGTACGGCCCGACATCCGAGTGGCTGTAGTCCACGTACATCACCAGGCTGCGCCGACCGCCAGGCTGGCCCAGCGCTTCTGGCGTGCCGGCCTGCTGCTGGCGCTGTGTGTCAGGCAGTTCAAGGGCGCAGATGTAAGCGCGTCCGCGCAGGCGCCAGGGAGCCTCGGCAATCATATGCCGATCTTGCGCAGCTGGTAGACATTATGGGTGATGGCCACCACCTCGCCGCTGGTATCCTTGATCTCCACGTCCCATTCGAAGTCGCACTTGCCGTTGGCATCTGCTTCTGCCTGCACGCGCTCGATTTCTTCCTCGGCCATGTGCACTTCCACGGTAACGTCTGTTTTTGCCGGACGGCGGAAACGGATACTCATTTCCTTGACGATGGGATAGAACCGCGTAGCGTCGAAGCTGGTCGTATAGATGACGCCGCCGGGCAGCTCGGCAATGGTGTACAGCGCACCCGCGTACATCATGTTGACGTGGTTGATGTTGGGTTCGAACGGCATCAGCATCTTGCAGTAGCCACGGCCGAGATCGAGTACCTTGACGCCGCAACGCGACACGAACGGAAACGTGTTTTCCGACGCGGTGCGGATTGTTTCCAGCTGTTCCTGGGTGAGTGACATGGTGTTCTCCAGCGATGTTTGGCACATGCTAGCAAAGGCCGCAGGCGGTCCCGGTAACCGAAATGTTCAGTAAACTGATGAAAACCGTCATGTGCCTGCTGTGCCTGGCCGCTGGCGCTGCCCGGGCGGGCAGTATCCTGATGTACCACCACGTCAGCGAGACCACCCCGGCGGCCACCTCGGTGTCCCCGGATACCTTTGCCAGGCATCTGCAGCTGCTGGAGGACAATGCCTTCGCGGTGGTGCCACTCACCGATCTGGTGGCCCGCGTTGCCGAGGGGCTTCCCCATGACCGGCAGGTGGCGATCACCTTTGATGATGGTTACGCCAGTATCGCTGAGCATGCCCTGCCACTGCTGGACGCCCGTGGCTGGAAGGCCGCCATTTTCGTTTCCGTGGACCAGATCGGTGGCGCCAGCATGATGGACCTGGACACCCTGCGCGCGGCGGCCCGCCGGGGCCACCGCATCCTCAATCATGGCTTCAGCCACGACCATATGGTGCGCCAGAGTGTGGCGCGCAGTGTGGCGGACGTGGCCCGGGCGCAGGCGTTTCTGGCCAGTCATTTTGACAGCCCGCGTTACCTGGCATGGCCGTATGGCGAATCGTCGCCGGAACTGGAACGCGCGCTGGCGTCTGAGGGCTACCTGGCCTTTGCCCAGCATACCGGAGCGGTCCACGCAGACATGAACTGGCAGGCGATACCGCGCATTGCGGTCAACCAGCGCTATGCGGCCTGGGAGCCCCTGTACGACAAGTTGATGGCCCTGCCCCTGCCGGTGCAGGCCAGCTCACCGGCCAGCGGCATTACCACGGACAGGCGGCCGTGGCTTGAACTGCTGCTGCCGGCTGACTGGGATCGGCCACTCAACTGTTTTGTGGGTGGTGAGCCGGTTGTGCCGCTGGTGCAGCGGCGAGAGCAGGGGCTGCAGGTGCGTTTGCGTGCCGCTGAGCCGCTGGCGCCGGGGCGCCACCGGTATACCTGCACGGCGGCAGCGCAGGGGCAGCGATATCACTGGTTCAGCTGGCTGTGGATGATCCGGGACGGCGATCAGTGGTATGCCGAGCCCTGAGCCGGCAGGGTGAAACGGGACAGGTCATTGCTGCGGATCAGTCCGCGGACGGTGCGCACATACTGCTGGCCGATGGCGGAGTAGCCCTCCAGCCCGGCGGCCATCTGGTAGCCCGAGGGCTCCTTCCCCTGCTGGCGTTGCTGCGCGCGCAGCCGGCGCAACATGGCGTAGCGCGGGTGCGAATTCAGGTTGCGCATGTAGGCCCGGACGCTGCTGGCTGGCGTGGCGAATACGGCCACTTCATGGCGGGCACCATCCGGGCGCTGCCGGGGCACAAGGCCGCAGCCGTCGGTGAAGCACCACTGGCCAAAGTAGTTGTTCCCCTGGCGGGAGAAACGTGACTGCCCCCAGGCCGATTCCAGCGCCGCCTGCGCCAGGGCCAGGTCCGACGGGATGATATCCACGCGCCGCAACAGCTCGGCAATGGCGCCGTCTTCTGCCCGCTCCTCATTGATACGGTAGAGCTCACGCTGGCGTGCCAGCCACTGGCGGTCGTTGCGTCGCAGGCTCTTGCCGTCGGCCAGCTGCTGCTGCAGTTTCTGCAGGCGCTGGCGGTCGGCGATCAGTGCCCGGTTGGCGGCATGGATGTGCGGCAGGAGGTTATTGATCAGGCGCGCCTTGCGGGCAGCCACCGGATCGTCCGGCAGTGGCCACACCGGCGGCGCCTGGAAATGGGCGTGCTGCCAGGATGTCACGGCCAGAGGGGCCAGCAACATCCAGAGCACAATATTGATCAGCAGCGCGCGCCGCCAGGGGGAAGACTGCATGTGCGGGCGACGCCGGTGGCTCAGTGGTTGTAAAGCTCGTCCGTGCGGGCTGCACAGATGAAGTCGTTGCGGTGCAGGCCGCCAATCTTGTGGGTCCACCAGGTGACGGTGACCTTGCCGTATTCAGTCAGCAGCGCCGGATGATGGTCGAGGCTTTCAGCCATATCGCCCACGGCGTTGGTGAAGGCCAGTGCCTTGCCAAAATCCGGGAAAGTGAACTGGCGTTGCAGCTTTTCCTCGCCATCCTCTTCCACCAGCTTCCATTCCGGGATGTCCTGGCGCAGGGCCTGGACATCGTCTTCGCTTACCCGGGGTGCGTCAGCACGGCAGGCAGTGCAGGTTTCCTTGGACAGACTCATGTTTCACCCTAGCTTTCGGGCTCGCACAGGCGTACCGGGTCACCTTCGGTTTCGCCCGGTGCCAGGCGAGCAAGAATTCGGCGGGTGCGCTCGATTTCGGTGTCGTCACGCACCTTGCCCGGAATCTCCATGGCATCAGCCATACGCAGGAGAACTGACTCCATGGTATCTACCATCAGGGCGGGCTGTCGATGCTGCACCAGGTACACCAGCTGGCCTTTCTTGAACAGCATGAAACCGTAGTAGTAGTTGCCTGATACATCCGGCGAGCCGTCCACGCGGCTGCTGTCCACGTCCAGGCTGACGATGGTGAAAAGGGCGCGGGGGTCGGTTTCCTGCAGGAACTCCCGGTGCACCACCTCGGCGGAATTGATCATCGGGCCCTCCGCCACGATGCCGCGCAGGTAGGCATTGAGTACCAGGTTCAACAGGGTCAGGTCGGAGGCGAAACGCGGCGCGCGGATATTGGGATTGCCTTCCACGCGCAGGTAATCGATACGGAACATGCGACCGTTGTCATCCCAGAACGTGGTGGAACCGCCAAAACGGTCGCAACGCTCGTCCAGCGTCACGTCGCCACGGAAGGAGTTGGTGGTCAGATCAATGGAGTAAGCCGCAGCGGGTGAATAGTAGGTGTCACCGTCGCGTTCCCCCTGTAGTCCCTGGCAGCCGGTCAGCAGCAGGCTGCCGAGCAGGGTCAGGGTCGTTAACGGGCGCAGTATTGTTGTCATTATTCTGTCCTGGTGCCTGAATTCCAGAGCCGCATCATAGCACACTGGCGACGCTGTCCCAGCGTCGTGACACGCCAGGGTGGCTCCGGTCAATCCTCAGGCAATCGCCTGATTTCATGGACCTGCTTGAAAGCGCGCGCTTTCTGCAGCCGGCGCCACGCCTGCGAAGCCTGGGTGGCGTCGCTGAAGGTGTCCGGGGACAGGGTGTCCAGCTGGCGGCAGCCGTCGATCTTCTTCAGGGTGCGGTTGAAGCGCTTGAGGACATCACCCAGGTGATCCGCCGACAGGGCCAGGCCCTCGGCGCTGCACTGGGCGCCCTCGGCAAGCTGGCGGCTGTACACGCTGGCCGATACCAGCACATGGTGGGTAATGTCGCGGCTGCGGGCGTCACGTATCTCGAAGCAGTCGGTGGTCCAGTAGTAGTGGCACGGCTGGGCGGCCGCTGGCAGGGTCACCAGCGCGAGGGCGGCGATCAGCAGGATTCTCATGGTCTCGGCCTAGTGCTCGCGTTGTTCCCGGCCGGGCACCCACTGCAGTAGCAGTGTGTCGGCGATCAGGTGATCGGGGATGCGTGCACGGATCTTCTCGTGCAGTTCCGGCAATTTGCTCCAGTGCAGGCCTGGCAGCATGTGGTGGGCGGTATGGTAGCCCAGGTTCCACGAGGTGCGATTGTACAGTGGCCGCTCGACGTTGCGTGAGGCCACGTAGTGGTCGTCCAGCGCGGTACCGGCATGCTGGCCCCAGGTGTTGTCCAGCAATACCACCAGCAGCAGTGCCATGGGCAACAGGAACACGATCAGGGTACGGCTGGGGTCGAGCCAGGCGAGCACCACCAGAGGCAGGTTGGCAAGCACGAACATGCGCTTGAACTTGCGGTACAGCGTGGGGTGGTCGCGCCCGATACGCATGATCTCCGGGTAGATGCGGGCGGCATTGACCAGGTCGTAGTACCAGCGGGACATCATGCGGCCGTCCTTGTGCTGCCAGGGCGACGGGTCGTTCTCCGGGTCCAGGTAATGTTTGTGGTGACCGATGTTGTGGTGCAGCGTCCAGCTGTAGGGGCTGGTGCCTGTCTGCCAGTAGAGGATCACCTCATAGACCCGGTTCAGCCAGCGCATGCAGAAGGTGTTGACGTGGTGGTGGTTGTGGCAGATAGCGCCACTGGATACCTGTATGCCCAGCAGCAATGCCACCCAGCCGGCCGCATGAAGGTCGCTCTCGACGGCGAAGAAGATGGTCAGTTGGGCTGCCAGTACCGCCAGCACGAGGGCGGCGGCAGGGCGGTCCGCCCGGTATCGGAATACGCGCATTTCGCTACTACCTTGATAATAGGAACGGCGTATTCTATGGCGCACGACAGTCAGCACAAGGACTGAAGGCGCCAGGGTCATGGTCATTTGGGCCAACCCGCAGCGATTGGCCCCGGCTGACAGGGGCTCAGGCCCGCGCGAGCAGGTCCCGGGCAATGGCAATGATCTGCATCTCATCGGTGCCGGCGTAGATCTGCAGGATCTTGGCGTCGCGCATCAGCTGTTCCACACGCGATTCGCGCATGTAACCGTAGCCGCCATGGATCTGTACCGCTTCAGTGGCCACCTCCATGGCAGCCTGGGCGGCGTATAGCTTCATGGCGGAGGCCTCGGCCAGGGTCATCTGCTGGCCGGCGGCGGTCATTTCGATATAGCGGAACACCATGTTCTGCAGGTTGGTGCGAGCCACTTCCATTTTGGCCAGCTTGAGCTGGATAAGTTGATTCTGACCGAAATAAAACAGAACACAACAGGCCATAGTAAAAC
>JARGOL010000003.1:219717-314311 GCA_029212745.1 Alcanivoracaceae bacterium | reverse complement strand
CGGTGGCTTACCGTCAGATCTCCCTGCTGCTGCGTCGTCCGCCGGGCCGTGAAGCCTACCCCGGTGACGTTTTCTACCTGCACTCCCGTCTGCTGGAGCGCGCGGCACGGGTGAACGCTGACTACGTCGAGAAGTTCACCAACGGCGAGGTCAAGGGCAAGACCGGTTCATTGACCGCTCTGCCGGTGATCGAAACCCAGGCTGGTGACGTATCCGCTTTCGTACCGACCAACGTGATCTCCATTACTGATGGCCAGATCTTCGTTGAAACCGACCTGTTCAACGCCGGTATCCGTCCCGCCATGAACGCCGGTATCTCGGTATCCCGTGTGGGTGGTGCGGCACAGACCAAGATCATCAAGAAGCTCGGCGGTGGTATCCGTCTGGCACTGGCCCAGTACCGTGAACTGGCGGCATTCGCCCAGTTCGCTTCCGACCTGGATGCGGAAACCCGCGCCCAGCTGGAGCACGGCCAGCGCGTCACCGAGCTGATGAAGCAGAAGCAGTACAGCCCGATGTCCGTCGCCGAGATGGGTGTGGTCCTGTACGCGGCCAACGAAGGCTTCCTGACCGATATCGAAGTCGACAAGATCGGCAGCTTCGAGGCTGCCCTGCTCGACTACATGAACAGCGAAAACAAGGCGTTGATGGACAAGATCAACGAAAAAGGCGGGTACGACGACGAGATCGAGGCCGGTATCAAGGAAGGCATCGAGAAGTTCAAGGCCAGCCAGACCTGGTAAACGCTGATTAAAGGATAGAGCTATGTCCGGCGGAAAAGAGGTCAAAACCAAGATCGCCAGTATCCAGAGCACGAAGAAGATCACGCGTGCAATGGAGATGGTGGCTGCCAGCAAAATGCGTAAGGCGCAGGACCGCATGGCCGCTTCCAAGCCGTACGCCACCCGCATGCGCCAGGTGATTGCTCACCTGGCCAATGCCAACCCGGAATACCGTCACGTCTATATGCAGGAGCGTGAGGTGAAGCGGGTTGGTTTTATCGTGGTGAGTTCGGATCGCGGTCTCTGTGGCGGTCTCAACGTCAACCTGCTCAAGCGCGTGGTGCGCGAGTCCCGCGAGCTGACGGAGCAGGGCATTGAGGTCGAGTACGCCCTGATCGGTTCCAAGTCCATCAGCTTCTTCAAGAGTGTTGGTGGCAACGTGGTAACCACGGTGAATGGTCTTGGCGATACCCCGCACCTGAACGACCTGATCGGCTCGATCAAGACCATGCTGGACAAGTTCAGCAATGGCGAGATCGATCAACTGAACCTGGTATACAACGAGTTCGTGAATACCATGACCCAGAGCCCGTCCACCATTCAGCTGTTGCCGCTGAAGCCGGACGAGGAAGAGCGTGCCGAGAAGCAGTTCCCCTGGGATTACATCTACGAGCCCGATGCACAGCAGCTGATTGATGAATTGCTGGTGCGGTTCATCGAATCCCAGGTTTACCAGGGTGTGGTTGAAAACAATGCCTGTGAGCAGGCGGCACGGATGGTTGCCATGAAGGCTGCTACCGACAACGCCGGCAAGCTTATTGACGACCTGCAGTTGCTGTACAACAAGGCGCGTCAGGCAGCCATTACCCAGGAAATTTCCGAAATCGTTGGTGGTGCTGCTGCGGTATAAACGCGGCGGCATTAGAGAAGCAAAGAGGAATCAAACATGAGTAGCGGTCGTATTGTTCAGATCATCGGCGCCGTAATCGACGTGGAATTTCCGCGTGAGAGCGTGCCCAAGGTTTACGACGCCCTGAATGTCGACGGTGCCGAAACGGTACTGGAAGTTCAGCAGCAGCTGGGCGACGGCATTGTGCGTACCATTGCCATGGGTTCCACCGAAGGCCTGAAGCGTGGCCTGGACGTGAACTCCACCGGCAAGGCGATCCACGTACCAGTGGGCACCAAGACGCTGGGCCGCATCATGGACGTTCTCGGTCGTCCGATCGACGAGTGTGGCCCGATCGGCGAAGAAGAGCAGATGCCGATTCACCGCAAGGCGCCTTCCTATGCCGAGCAAGCAGCTGCCAACGAGCTGCTGGAAACCGGCATCAAGGTGATCGACCTGGTCTGCCCGTTCGCCAAGGGCGGCAAGGTTGGCCTGTTCGGTGGTGCCGGCGTGGGCAAGACCGTGAACATGATGGAGCTGATCAACAACATCGCTACCGAGCACTCCGGTCTGTCCGTGTTTGCCGGTGTCGGTGAGCGTACTCGTGAGGGTAACGACTTCTACCACGAGATGCAGGAAGCGGGCGTTGTAAACGTCGAGCAGTTCGACAAGTCCAAGGTGGCCATGGTTTACGGCCAGATGAACGAGCCGCCGGGTAACCGTCTGCGTGTGGCGCTGACCGGCCTGACCATGGCCGAGAAGTTCCGTGACGAAGGCCGTGACGTGCTGCTGTTCGTCGACAACATCTACCGTTACACGCTGGCCGGTACCGAGGTATCCGCACTGCTGGGCCGTATGCCTTCAGCGGTAGGTTACCAGCCGACCCTGGCGGAAGAGATGGGTGTTCTTCAGGAGCGTATTACCTCCACCAAGACCGGCTCCATCACCTCCATCCAGGCCGTATACGTACCCGCGGATGACCTGACTGACCCGTCGCCGGCTACCACCTTCTCGCACCTTGACGCGACCGTGGTACTGAGCCGTGACATTGCTGCCAAGGGTATTTACCCCGCAGTAGACCCGCTGGATTCCACCTCCCGTCAGCTGGATCCGCTGGTCATTGGCCAGGAGCATTACGACGTAGCCCGTGGTGTGCAGACTGTGCTGCAGCGTTATAAGGAGCTGAAGGACATCATCGCCATCCTGGGTATGGATGAGCTGTCCGAGGAAGACAAGCAGGTGGTATACCGCGCTCGTAAGATCGAGCGTTTCCTGTCACAGCCCTTCCACGTGGCAGAAGTATTCACCGGCGCGCCCGGCAAGTACGTGTCCCTGAAAGAAACCATCCGTGGCTTCCAGGGTATCCTGAACGGTGACTACGACCACATTCCGGAGCAGGACTTCTACATGAAGGGCTCTATTGATGAGGTTCTGGAATCCTACAACAGCCGCCAGAAGTAATTGACGGCCGGAGGAACGCGGGATGGCAATGACCGTGCATTGTGACATCGTAAGCGCAGAAGAGAGCATGTTCTCTGGCCTCGTCGAGATGGTCGTGGCAGCTGGCGTTGAAGGTGACCTGGGTATCTTTCCCGGTCACGCACCGCTGCTGACCCGCCTCAAGCCGGGCCCGGTACGTGTCAAGAAGCAGAACGGTGAAGAGGAAGTGTTCTACATGACCGGCGGATTCCTTGAGGTCCAGCCGAAGATTGTTACCATCCTCGCTGATACTGCCCTGCGTGCAGAGGATATTGACGCTGCCGCCGCTGAACAGGCGCGCCAGCAGGCGAAGGAAGCCCTTGAAGGCCAACGTTCGGACATGGACCACTCTGCGGCCATGGCCATGCTGGCCGAGTCGCTGGCCCAACTGCGGACCATCGAGCAGCTGAAGAAGAAGATGGGCAAGTAAGCATTGCTTGCTCGTCGGCTGAAAGGGTAGCTTCCGGGCTACCCTTTTTTGTTTGCGCCCCAGGCAGGTTGGCGTAGCGAAGAGAGAACCGGGGAAAAGGACGTCAGGACAATGACACTTGCTGCCATCATTCTCGCTGCAGGCAAGGGCACGCGCATGAAATCGGCGCTGCCCAAGGTGCTGCACCCGATTGCCGGGAAACCCATGGTCGCCCATGTGGTGGCCGCTGCCCGGGCGCTGGATCCGGGTTCCATCACGGTGGTTTACGGCCACGGAGGCGACCAGGTCCGGGACACGCTGGCTGACGATTCCCTGGGCTGGGCCCTGCAAGCCGAGCAACTGGGCACCGGTCACGCCGTGGCACAGGCCATGCCGTCCGTTGCCGAGGAAACGGTGCTTATCCTCTATGGCGATGTGCCCCTGATTCGCCCGGAAACGCTGCGCGCCTTCGTTGACCGGGTGGACCCGCAGACGCTGGCACTGATGACCCTGACCATGGACGACCCCAGCGGCTATGGCCGCATCATCCGCGATGCCGATGGCCGGGTGCAGCGCATCGTTGAGCAGAAAGATGCCAGCGACGCCGAAAAGGCGGTAAAGGAAATCAATACCGGCATCCTGGCCTGCAGCCGGGCCTTCCTCGACCAGGCCCTGCCTCGTCTTTCCAGCAACAACGCCCAGGGCGAATATTACCTCACCGACATCATTGCCATGGCCGTGGAAGACGGCCTGGCCGTGGAGGCCATGCAGCCAGAACACGCCTGGGAAGTGGATGGCGTCAATGACCGGGTGCAACTGGCGCGGCTGGAACGTATCTACCAGCAGGTGCAGGCCGAGCGCTTGATGCGCGGCGGCGCTACCGTGCTCGATCCGGCGCGCCTGGATCTGCGTGGTGACATTTCGTGCGGCTCGGATGTGGTGCTGGATGTGAATGTGGTGCTGGCCGGCACTGTGCGTATCGGAAATAACGTTCATATCGGCGCCAACTGCCATATTACCGATGCCGACATCGACGATGGCGCTGTGATTGCGCCCAATTCAGTCATCGAAGGCGCCCGTGTTGGCGCTGGTTGCCAGGTGGGCCCCTTTGCCCGCCTGCGTCCGGGCACCGATCTCGCCGCCGGCGCCAAGGTGGGTAATTTCGTCGAGACCAAGAAAGCGGTTGTGGGCGAAGGCTCGAAGATCAATCATCTGACGTACATCGGCGATGCCACCATTGGCAAAGACGTCAATGTGGGTGCGGGCACCATCACCTGCAATTACGACGGTGTGAACAAGTTCCAGACGGTGATGGAAGACGGTGCCTTCATCGGCTCCAACTCAAGTCTCGTCGCGCCGGTGACAGTAGGGCGTAATGCCACTGTGGGTGCCGGCAGCACCGTGACGCGGGATGTGGCAGAAGACGAACTGGCGGTTGCGCGTGGCAAGCAGCGCAACATCGGTGGCTGGAAGCGGCCACAAAAGAAGGATTAAGCAGCAGAGGTCGCTATGTGCGGTATTGTCGGAGCCATTTCCCAGCGTAATGTCAGCAACATCCTGCTGACCGGACTCAAGCGTCTCGAATACCGCGGCTATGATTCCGCGGGCGTTGCCCTGCTCGACAAGGGTGCCATTACGCGGGTGCGCCGCGAGGGCAAGGTGGCCGGCCTTGAGGATGCGGTCAAGTCGTCCGCTGCCACGGGCAACCTGGGGATTGCCCATACGCGCTGGGCCACCCATGGTGAACCCAGCGAACGTAATGCCCACCCGCATATGTCCGGCGATGACATCGCCCTGGTCCATAACGGCATCATTGAAAACTACCAGACACTGCGCGAGCAGCTTGGCGCAGACGGTTACGCGTTCTCCTCCGATACTGATACGGAAGTGATCGTTCATCTGGTTCACCAGGCACTGGCGTCAGATAACGATCTCTATGCCGCCCTGCAGACAGTAGCGACCAAGCTGGAAGGCGCCTACGCCATCGGCGTCATCCATGCCAGCGAGCCTGACCGCCTGATCGCCATCCGTTCCGGCAGTCCGCTGGTGATTGGCCTGGGCATCGACGAAAACTACCTGGCCTCGGACCAGCTGGCCCTGCTCCCGGTGACCACCCGTTTCATCTTCCTGGAAGAAGGGGACATTGCCGAGCTGACCACGGATGCCGTGCGCATCACCGATGCCAGCGGCAAGGTGGTGGAGCGGGATGTGCATGAGTATGACGGCAACCACGAAGATGCCGACAAGGGCGAGTACCGCCACTACATGCTCAAGGAAATCTTCGAGCAGCCAGCGGCCGTACAGAAAACCCTGGAAGGCCGCATCGACAACGAAGCAGCGCTTTATGCGGCGTTTGGTGACGACGGCAAGGCGTTGCTGTCGAAAGTAAAGAATGTGCAGATCATTGCCTGCGGCACCAGTTTTCATGCAGGCATGGTGGCGCGCTACTGGCTGGAGGCCGTGGCCGGCGTACCGTGCCAGGTGGAAGTGGCCAGTGAATTCCGTTACCGCAGCCATGTGGTTCCCGAAGGCACCCTGTTTGTCACGGTTTCGCAGTCGGGGGAAACCGCTGACACACTGGCCGCCCTGCGCGAAGCGAAATCGCCCAACTATGTTGGCCGCCTGGCGGTTTGCAACGTGGACGGCTCATCCCTGGTGCGTGAGTCGGAGTTAGCGCTGCTGACCCGGGCCGGCCCTGAAATTGGCGTTGCCTCCACCAAGGCGTTTACTACCCAGCTGGTCGCTTTCGCGTTGCTCGTCCAGGGCATTGCCCGCAGCCGTGGTGTCGATGCGTCGCAGCTGGATGCCATGCTCAATGAGCTGCGCCAGTTGCCGTCATTGATCGAGCAGGTGCTGCAGCTGGACACGCGCATTCATGCGCTGGCGGATCACTTTGTCGAGAAACATCACACCCTGTTCCTCGGCCGTGGCCCCCAGTACCCGGTGGCGATGGAGGGGGCGCTCAAGCTCAAGGAGATCTCCTACATCCATGCGGAAGCGTACCCGGCGGGCGAGCTCAAGCATGGCCCGCTGGCACTGGTGGACAATGACATGCCGGTGGTGGCCGTGGCGCCAAACGACGAGCTGCTGGAAAAGCTCAAGTCGAACCTGCAGGAAGTGCGTGCCCGCGGCGGTGAGTTGTATGTCTTTGCCGATCGCAACTCACACGTCCAGGCGGAAGAGGGCATGCGCGTGCTGGACATGCCGCATGTGCCGGATTCGCTCGTGCCCATCGTTTACACCGTGCCGCTGCAGTTACTCAGCTACCACGTTGCCGTGGCGCGGGGCACGGATGTGGACCAGCCACGGAATCTGGCCAAGTCTGTCACGGTGGAGTAGCGGCACACACCACGCATGGGTAGTGAGATGCAGCAAGGAAGCGCACTGACATATCGACCAGAGATCGACGGACTGAGAGCCCTTGCGGTTCTCCCTGTCATGCTTTTCCATGCGGACATCCCCGGCTTCTCCGGTGGGTTCGTCGGCGTTGACGTATTCTTCGTCATAAGCGGCTTCCTCATCGGCTCCATTATCATTCACCAGGTGGAGCAGGGCAGCTTCTCCCTCTGGCATTTTTATGAACGCCGTGCCCGTCGCATCCTGCCCGTCCTGTTTGTCGTTGTTCTATGCTGTGTCCCTGTCGCCTGGCTCACCCTGACGCCATCAGGATTGACGCATTTTGCCGAAGCAATGCTCGGCACGCTTTTCTTTATCTCCAATATTGTTTTCTGGCAGCAAACGGACTACTTCGCGCCATCTGCAGAAGAGAACCCGCTGCTGCATACCTGGAGCCTTGCCATTGAGGAGCAGTACTATGTGCTGTTCCCGTTAATGATCATGGCATTCTGGCGCAAGGGACTGGCGTTCAACCTGAAGCTGTTGATCTGGATAAGCCTGATTAGCTTTCTGGTGGCCCTGTGGATGGGACACCGCGACGCAAGCGCCAATTTCTTCCTGCTGCCTGGCCGTATCTGGGAGCTGCTGGTGGGGGTCATTGTTGCCGTGCTGTTACGTCATCGAACGGTGCCCGCCTCCGTGCCGGCAGCCCTTGCAGGCCTTGTCATGATCGGCATTGCCGTAGTGCTGGCAGACGATTCGGAACTTTATCCCGGGCCATGGACATTGCTTCCGGTACTTGGCTCCGCCCTGGTCATCGCGTTTGCACGTGCCGGGAATCACGCTGCCAGGTTTTTATCCCTGCCGCCCCTGGTGGCGGTGGGTTTGCTAAGTTACAGCCTTTACCTGTGGCACCAGCCCTTATTGGCCTTCGCCCGGGTTATTGGACCTACCCACCTGTCAGCCTGGAATGCGCTTTCCCTTATCCTGCTGAGCTTTCCCATGGCCTGGCTAACCTACCGTTTCGTGGAAACACCATTCAGGTCAGCGCGCCGGGTGCCTTTGTCAGCACTCAAGGGGGCGCTGGTACCAGCCGCGCTGGTGCTTGTCGTGACAGGCGCATTTTTCAGGGGGGGTCTGGACGACCGCTTCAGCCATGAACAGCGTGACCTTCTTGCCGAACTGGAAACCGGAACGGATTTTGTCATCGAGCGATTCAACGCCCAGCGGCATGATCGCTTTGCTCTCACCGGAACGCGAAAGGTTCTTGTGGTGGGCGATTCGTTTGCGCAGGATGCAGTTAACGTTCTGCATGATGCCAGACTGATACGTGATGACGATGATATGGTCACCATTATTGTCCCCGGCGTATGCCAGTTTTACCTTGGCGAAGAAGATGTTTCTGCCTTCCGGCCACCGGACAAAAAAGCGCTATGTCAGCTATCTGATGATAACGTCGCCAGGGCCGCGCAATTGGCCAGGGAAGCAGATGTCATTTTTCTCGCCGCCTCCTGGCGGATGTGGGGTGTCGAGCGGCTTGCCGACTCCATCGCAGCGTTGGCACTGCGACCCGATCAGCATCTCGTGGTTTTCGGTACCAAAGGTTTTGAAAAGACCAGCCATTTCAGTTATCTGAAGGCCGGTGACCTGTCTGCACTTCGGCCACCTGAGCGATTCCCAAGGCCTGCTGAACGCAGTCATCTGAACAAGCAGGTAGCGCGTGTCCTTGATGGTCTCCCGCTGTTGTTCATAGACTGGTTTGATTATTTCTGCGACGAACAGACCTGTCATCGCTTTGACGAAAACGGCCGGTTGCTCGCATTTGATGGCAGTCACTTGACGAGGTCAGGTGTGACGTTCTTTGGCCAGCGCATGGCCGCTGATATCACTCGTCACATCGACGCGCCAGAAGGGAACCAGACGCCTTTACGTATGCCTGTTGACACGCAATAGCGTGGCGCTGACTCGGTAGAAATGCCGGGGAAATCACGACATTCACCTTTTCTTCCCCCCGGGCCGCCTGAGACAGGTACCATGATGGGACCTGTCTGTCTCTGGAGGTTCCGTGAGGCGTGTTCTACCGGTTTGCCTGTTTTTCCTGGCAGCAGCTGATGCTATGGCAGGCGTCGGCTCATGGCATGTCCCGCATCCGTGGCGGGCAGATGCAGCGGTGGAAGGCCGGCGGATAGACTATGGCGATGAACGCTTCCTGCACCTGTTCAGTTATGAACATGCTGTCGATGCACCGGGCCCGGTGGGGCAAGGGGTGCGCGGCACAGGCGGCAGCGTCGATTCCGATACGCTCTACTATGACTTCCGTTTTCTGCGCGATTTCGCTTTCGACAATGGCGCCACCGCCGGTGTCCTTGATGTCCAGCGCAGCGAGGATTTTGACGGCGCCTTCGATCGGCAGATCTTTGGCCTGCGCCACGACCTGAACGACGACTGGGGTCTGTCCCTGCGCGGCGACGTGCTGGCGGAAAAGTCGGGCAGTGATGTCTATCTGGGTGTGTACCGCTATCTCCCCGGCGACGGCTGGCTGCAGGCGCAGTGGGTACTTGCCGACGCCTACCTGAACGAGAAAACCATTGATGACGCAGAGTTTACCGACCAGCCGGTGACCACCTTTATCCAGTGGCACCAGCCCCGTGACAACGGGCACACCACGATTTCCCTGAATCTGTCACCGAAATCCACGCTGGTGGATCGCGACCAGGGTGTCACCGTCAACAGTGAGCAGGTACGTCTTGGCGTACAGCACTGGTTTGGCAGTCCTGAACAGCAATGGCGCATCAGTGCCAATGGCGAGCGCACCCGTCGCTTGCATACGCTTGCAGAGATTCCCGCTCGGCAGGGGTTTGCCCGTGATTTTGCCGAGGCCACGCTGAGCAGTCACTTCAATACAGTGGAAGGTCGGCCATGGTTGGGTATTCGTTACCTGTGGCTACATGAGCGAGGCTGGTTTGGACGCGCGGTGAATGACAACGGCCGGGTGATGCGCAAGGAGCCCATGGGATTTGCCGGCATGCATCTGGACATCGGAGAGCGCAGCACACTGGCGCCAACGGTCTACATCAGCAGGGCCCGGGTAGAGCAGGAGGCCGTGGGTGACTGGTCGGCGCGAGATGAAGATGCCTGGATTGGCAAGCTGTCGCTACCCTGGCACCTGACCGTGGACGCGGCGACGGGTGCTGTGGTGACGGTGTCACCGTCGTTCCGGCTGCACCGCTTTGCATTTGGTGGCGGTAACGTCCAGTTCCATTGGCCGTTATAACGTCGCCCGCCTTTTCTCTGTGCCTTGCACGCAACGATCAGGCATGCGCGGATGCTTTCACCGAGGTGTCCTTGTAGCGCGTCGGATCGGTGGTGTACTCCGCGTGGCCATAGCTCACCAGCAACTGGTTGATACGCTCCACCAGCCGCTCGTCCACCAGATCCTTTACCACCGGCAGTCGCTGCATGATGTTGTGGGCCGCCACGTTTGGCACTACCCAGGCGTTGGTAGCGGCGAACAGGGCATAGTCGATCAGTGAGGGCTGCACCCCCATCTGCTTTGCCCGTGACTTGTCGTCGCCAATCAGGAAAACGCGGGTAAAGAACACCTTCGAGAAACTGCGCTCAAACATATTGTAGACGCGGCTTTTCAGGGTCTTGTCGGTGGGCAGGTAAGCACCCATGGTGGAGCGGACCAGCTCGCCACAGGTGTCATCGTCATAGCCGTCACGCAAGGTGCCGGCATAGGTGAGCATGGTGTCAAATATCTCCCGTGGCGTATCGGGCAGCAGGTCCTCGGGCAGCCCCAGCAGGTAACTCTGGTAACGGCATAGCTCGACGATGGCCCGTTCCCGGCGGGTGAAATGGGTGCGTCCCTTGCGCACAACATTGAAGGCCGTCAGGAAGGCAGGAATGGTACCGGCGGGCATCTGGTCCACCTGCGGAATGGGAATGCCGTAGACCGCCACGTCCCACTTCTTCGAGCGCTTGAGAATGTTGAAGCGCACCATGGAATGCATCAGGCGCACCAGCGCGGCAGCACGGAAGCCGGCACCATAACGCTCCAGTGCGCCCGGCAGGGTTGCGGTGGTGAAAAAGCTCGCCGTTTCCTTGACCCGCTGCACCGATGTCTCGCTGGACAGCGCGCCTGTCAGCGCCATGGGCAGGCCCGAGTACTTGTTCATGAAGGTGGCGATAAAGGCACCGCGAATGGCGAACGGTGTCAGGTTGGCCATCTGGTTGCGGCTCAGGCGCGCGCCTTCATTGACCAGGTCCATGTCGAGCCAGTCGGGAATGCGCTCCATGGACTGGATGAAATCCACCAGCTCCTGCGGCGGGCTTTCCACCGCCTCAAGACCCTCGCTGCAGGCGGTGGACAGCATGGTGATCAGGTTGCGAAAGCCATACTCGGGCATCAGGGCGGCGTAGGCGTCGGCCACGGTGTCACCCAGCATGGTGTAGGCGCGGGCCCGCTCAATACGTTCCTGGTCCGCCAGAATGGCGCCCCGGTATTTGCGCGCAAAGCGTTCCGGCAACAGGCTTTGGTCACGGCTGGTGCCGGCGAAGCGTTCCGGGGTCATGTCGAAATCCACATCGCCGTACAGGGAGGGGATGCGTGTTTTCTGCTCACGGACCTGTTGCTGCAACTCTTTCAGGGGGGTGCTCACGCTGTTCTCCTGGTCACGCCGGCGATCAGAACTCGCCAGTTCTCACTGAGGGTAGCCTGATTGGCGGGCCTGGCGCAACGTCGGCAGGTGGCCCGCCGTCCGCAAGGCGACCAAAACGCTCACCACAATGAGCGATCCGGCCATTCTGTGCCGGGTTCAGAATCTCCCGTTTTTTCAATGTCTTAGCGCCACCCTGGTGGGGCGTCGCGGGGCTTGGCCAGGTGTGGATATGGCCAGGCCGCAGCGATCCGCTTGGGAGTCAATGAGACGCTATATTGACTATTGTATCGCCTGCGGCTAGTTTGTGACCGGTGAGTCACCTTGCTGATTTTAACAACAAAAGGCCGCTGGCAATGGGTTTCCGACGTCTTTCTTCGCTTCTCCGGGGGGTTGCCCCGGTGCTGCTGGCACTGGCCCCCGCTGCGCCGGCCGGGCTGTCGCCCCTGGATGAGCAGGAAATGGCGACGGTCACCGGGGCGGGATTGAATTTCGTCTGGGAGGATTTCCGGTTCCTGGCGCAGCCCACCAGTTACTTCGAGCAGGTAGGCTCACAGGCGGCGCCGGGCAGTACCTTCGCTCGCGGTGATCTGCGCTGGTACGGCGTGGCCATTTCCGCCCTGGGCAGTGGTTACAGCTGGGCCGACAGCAGTGGCACCATGACCGGGTGCGCCTCCCAGGGGATCAACGGCCTTGGTTGTCCGCGTGGTGAAACAATTGGCCATTTCGCCGCCCATGACAATCCTTACACGCTGCGGGTGCAGGACTATGCTGGCGATGGCTCGGCGGCGGCCAGCATAGGCAATGGCATTGTTACCTGGGGCGGCGACACGGACCCGCTGACCTCGGCGCAAACGGTGCTGGAGCTGCTGGCGCCCACCAGCCAGGAGCCCTACCGCTTTGCCTTCTGGGGCGAAATCGAAGTGGGCAAGGACCCCCTGGCGGGCACCAACAGCGCGCTGCTGAAAAGCCAGACCCTGATCCAGGGCAGTGCTGCTGGCAGTGAGCTGCGCCTGTTCCAGTTCTCTGAGCCCGGCAACAACAGCCTGGCCATCCAGTACCTGAGCCGGTTGCAGGGCGACTTCCGCTTCAGCGTCAACCAGCAGGGCGCGACAGCGTCGGACACCCTTGGCCAGCCGGTGGCGTTCGAAGCCAACGAGGGCCTGCACTTTCGCAATGTGGATGCGTACATTCCGCTGGGGCAGCTGTACTACCAGGCCCTGACACTGGATGTGCCGCGTGCCGGCGACGGCAGTTACATCACGGATGGCAACTTCGTGCTGCGCCTGGAGCGCATTCCGGATGAGCTCGCCGTCTACACCCGTTTCTACAGTTTCTCCGTTGCTGACAGCTTCGATGCCGGATACACCACCGCGCGACAGGCCCTGTTGAACCAGCTGCCCGCCAATCACAACTACTACAGGACCCATGGCTATTCGCGCTGGGGGGACTGGACCCCATGCCAGGGAGTGGGCTGTGCCAACCCGCCAACAACGCCGCCGCCGCAGCGGAACAGCTACAACAGCAGTGCCGACGGTATTTTTTTCCAGAAGTGCGCCAGCTGTGACAACTTCAATGCGCTGGCCTACCGGATAAACCGGCTGGACGTGCGCGCCGGCAACAACCAGTACACCACCTATGAGCGTTACGCGAACTACGGTGCCTGTACACCGGGCACAAGCGGTAATGCGCGCTTTAACTGTGGTTATGGCGGGGCGTACAACGCCTCCGGTGCGGTGGTGACCAGTGCCACCGGGCTGACGGATCCGATGAGCCTGGTGCTCAGGCCGTCCGGCAGTGGCCCGGCCACCAATGTGACGCTGCCGGTGATCAACACAGACGCGGTCAACATCGGTGACTCCCGGATCGAAGGCCTGCTGATCAACCACATGCAGTTCACCAGCTACGGCGCGTCGTACTAGGAGCCCGCCATGATGCGATTTGCCCTGTTGCTGATGCTGTTGCCGTTTCCTGTCCTGGCGCTTGAGCCGCTGGATGACGGCACGTTGGCTGGTGTCAGCGGTGGTGAGGGCATAGCGGTGAACGTTGAGTTCCTGATCAATGCGGACCGTGCCGGCGCCACCATTACACCCCTGTCCTGTCCGGACGGCAGTGCGCATCCCAATGGTGCCCCGGATTGCCGGTTGGCGTTGCAGTTCAATGACCGGCCCGGCACCTGGCTGGTGCTGAAAAACTACTACGGCCTGTTTTCCCTGAACCGTGTCTGGCTCGATTCGGAACAAACGCCGGCAACCGCGTCGGGCTATTGCGATGCGGCCTGTCAGGCGCGTTTTCCATCCGGCTTTGACGCCAACAACCGGCCAGTGGTGCAGCTGTCCTATGACCATTCCGCACTGGCGGCCAACGCGGCTTTTTACGGTGATGGTGAGGTGTTTCTGAACGTTGATCGTATCTCTGCAGAGTTTGGAGCCACTGGTTACCTGCTCAACGACGTCACAGGGTCAGCCCTGGGCCTGCGCGTGGCAGATGGACCGGGCGGGGCCAATGGGCCGGCCCGGCTGCGCTTCGATGGCCGCATGCAGATGTACGGGTACTGAGGTGGAGCGCGCGGTGACAGGATTCCGGGAGCTAGTGATGCGGGCAGCATTTGCCGCTGCCCTTATGCCGCTGCTGGCCGCTGAGACAGCGGCACTGACCCCGCTGGACGACACCGACCTGTCCGCCGTGGTCGCACAGGGGCTGTTCGTCTCGGACCACATCACAGGCTCGGAACTCACCGGCAGCAATGCGTACTCGCAGCCGTTTGATTTCTATCGCATGGGGCTTGATGGCGAATTGGCGCTCAACCTGAATCTGTCAAAACTCCAGCTCGGCTGTGGCGGTGTCAATGATTTCATTTCCGCCAGCAAAGGCTGCGACGTGGATCTGGACTACGCCACTTTCATGGGCAAGAACGTTACCGGCAATGGCCCGGGGGATCCGCTCAGCGACTTCCTGCTCAAGCGGCCCTATATCGAGCTGGCCATAAAGAACGCCGACTCACCCAGCCTGCGTGAAGTGGTGGGCATCAAGATTGGCGCGGAACAGGCGGACGGCGCCATCAGCGTGGGCCGGCGCTATTACAACAACGGAGCGATCAACCAGGAAAACACAGCGGTGGCCACAACCTGCGACACCGGGGCCAGCGTCGGCAACGGCGTGCTTGGCTGCCATTCCGGGATAAACTCTGTCTCCGGGTTCCTGGGCGCGGAAATGTCGATCACCATGCGGGTGCGGGCGAATGTCTGTCTTGGCGGCCTGATTGGCAATTTCTGCCTCGGCGTTCCAATTCCCCTTGATGCCTATGGCTGCAAAGGGCGGACCGCGACCACCGTGGATGATTGTGGCACGGCTCTTTCGGATGCCCTGTTCGTGGATGTGGCCGGCACGCGCATGTCCAACCTGAGCCTGCGTGCCGCGCAGCTGAGCCTGGAGGGCCAGAATATTGTTGGCGACCTGGCTGATGCCTTGCTGGGCAATGCCTATGCCTCACTGAATGCAGACCTTCGGGCTGTGCATCATCTGGTCTTCGATGAGACTTCGGATTTCTTCCTGTCGTTCCAGCGTGAGCCGGTGGCCTACCCGCGTTATGCCAAGGACACGCCGACCAATACGTTGCCGCCGGGCGCCTTTGACAGCTGCAACTCCGCCTATGCCACGGCGCGGTGCGACAGTGCGTACGCCGTGCCGGCCAACACCGGCTGGTGGCTGAATGCGCCGGCAGTCAAGCTGCTGGATGTGAATGGCTCTGCCAGCCTCGGTAACCTCAGCCTCGGCGACGCGCTGAGTCTGCTGGCCGCCCCCGGCTACACGGTGTCCAACCCGGAATTCAACCTCAGCCCGGCACAGAACTGTTATGGCGCCTCGCAATTCTGTTAGCGGCGCCATGCCGCACGAAGGTTTCTGGCTGCCGGTGCTGATGCTGGTGGCGTCGATGCTGCCGGTGTCAGGCGCCCACGCGCTGGAGCGAATGACCGATGCGCAGCTGCAGAGCGTGGATGCCCGGGATGGCCTGTCCCTATCCGTGGACGGGGAGGCCTCGGCGCAGTCGCTCAAATGGCAGGTGGACTCACAGACGCCGGCACTGGCAAATACGCTCTCCTCGGGCGCGGTCAGCGTGCAGCAAGTTGGCAGCGCACCTGCCTTGTGGCAGGCCACAGTGGACGTCGGATCCCTTGGGGGCGATGCCTATCTGGCACTGGACGCGCAGATGGACCGCGCGCGGATTGCCATGGACAGCCTGACCCTGTCATCCGACCCGGGCCGGTCGTTTGGCCGTTGGGTGTTGTATATGCCGTTGTCATTCCAGCTGGCGAACAGGGGCGTGCTGTTCAATGACGGCAGCGACAACGATGCCTCGCTGTATCTGGGCATCGAGGACGCACGCTGGTTCTACCAGCAGAACTGGTACTACCACGCCAACCTGACCCTGGATAACCTGGATTTCGTCTGGGACATGCCTTCAGGATCGGTGGGCATGCAGGGCGACGCGCTGCGCATCGCCGGGGATACCGATTTCCTGCTCAACTTCGACCTGCTTTACAAGTTTCACCCGGACCAGGACCTGCAATCAATCACGGCCAACGACCGGCCAATGATCAATTTTGGCTGGCAGGGGCGTCTCTACGATGCCGAAGTGCTGGTGCGATCCGGTGGTGCCTGGGACGGCAGTGAAGTGGCCGGTGCGTATGACCAGAGTGCGCGCACCGAAGGCCTGAATCTCGGCATTCGCTGGAACTACAAGAAGAATCAGGGGGATACCGTTGGGCCGGATGATCTGCGCTGGCTGGTGGGCCGGGCCGGGGGCAACCACATGCTGCTGGAGTTCGGTGACTGGCGAAACCTGCAGAACGCCGCCGGTGTGCGTGTGCCCTGGGGATTCGATTTTCCCTCCATCACCATTGACGCCGTGGCCGCGGGCGGCGCAGGACCGGGCGGACTGTGCTGGGGTGCGGGCACCCACGGTTCGGGGTGTGCCGGGGCCGGAGGCCAGCTGCTGGACCTGCAGGTGGGCCACATCAGTGGCTACGACGCCAGCATTGCCCGCACCGATGGTGGCGCGCTGCTGCACCTGATCCGTGATGGCAACCTGCTCGCGTACTCGAATCGGGTCACGGCCAGCGCCGACAGCATGGCACCTGAAAGCTGGAACTGGGGGCTGATATATACGCTCGCCAATATCAATTCCAGCATTGCCCTGTACCCCGGTGGCAGTGAATCGGACCCCGGCGGCGGCAGTCGTAACCAGGGCATGATGGCGGATGTGCTGATCACGACGCAGACGTTTGATGGCAACACCCAGGGCTTCAACTGGGAGAAGGGCACGCATTTCATGATTGCCGATACCTGCTCGTCCCTGAGCCCGGCGTGTCCGCGCGGTGAGGTCAACGTGGGTATCGGTTTCCTCGGCTCCAGTTTTTTGCTGGGCGCGGATGACATGCGCATCTGGCTGAAGAACACCTGGGCGGGCACGGCGGCACCAGACAACTGGGATGGCGGCATCGACCTGATGTCGCCGCGGGCGCGGATGCAGCTCACCGGATTGCTCAGCGGGGTGAAGCTGCCCACCGGTGATGACCGTGCCGACATCGCCAGCGTGGATATGAATCTCGAAGGGCTGATGAACTTCCGGCTGTCGCCGCCGCCGGATGGCGAGAATTTTCTTGCCTACAGCGCCGGCGTACGGCTGAGCCCACTCAGCGACACCGCCACCATGCAGCTGGCATCAGGCAACGGCTCCTACTGGTCTATTGCCGAACCCGGGCGCCCCGAAGTGGCGCTGCGCTTTGCCAACATGACGGGCGACTTTGCCCTCAGCGAGGGAAGGCTGGAAGTGATGGCGAGAAACGAGGCTGGCCCCGGCGAGCCGCCCATGCTGACCCTTGAAAACAAGATCCTTGTGGGTGCTTCTGCGGCTGCGCGAATGACCGATGCAAGTATCGGAGTGAGTCTGCCCGGCGGCGCGCCGGCCGGCCAGGTGCTGCACTCCGATGTGTATTTCGGTGATGATGCACTTGGCCGCGTGGTGATCCCGGCGGCCACCCTCAAGAGCACCATCTCCCTGTTGCCGAAATAGCGCTCCCTGACCCGGCGTGTGAGATCGGGTCAGAAGGTGAAGTTGGCACCGAGGCGAATGTCATCCATGTCGAAATCAACAAAGCCGGGATCACCGTTCAGGCGTAATGCCCGGTACTCGCCGTAGACATTGACGTTGTCGCTCACCAGCGCTTTTACCCCGCCAATGAATTCCGGGCCGTCCGAATCACCCAGGCTGAGGTAACCGGCGCGCGCGTAGATGGCGGCGGCATCCGAGGTTTTTGTCTCGAAACCGATGTGTACGCCGGCACCATCGTCGTCACCGCGCACGTTGGCAACACCGAAATCGATATCGGCGTCGATGTCATAGCGCTCCAGGTAACCACTGATGACCACTGTTGGTGTGCTGCTGTGAATGCCCACGCCGACACGGGTCTCGGTGACGTCGGTATCAAACTTCGCGCCCTGGATGGTGCCGTCATGACTGGCATCCTGGCGATCGGCATAGACCGAAACAGTATCGGTACCGAATGCAGCGCGCAGGGCGTAGGCGGTGCCATCGGCGTCCAGGCTGGTGCCGGCAGCGTTGACGTCGGAGTCGGACAGCAGCGCCACGTTGGCACCCAGTGAGCCTTTCAGGCCATTGTCCTGGGCGGCACAGGGCAGTGCCATGGCGAGAAGCGCGGTACAGGCAATCGTACGGTGAAACATGGTCGTCCCCTGGTCTGAGGTGTCCTGATCATGATGGACCCCTGTGCCGGGGAGGTAAAGGCGATAGCTGTCGGTCAGCCGACGCGCTGGTCCTGGTCCTGCAGCAGGGAAAGGAAATCGTTCTCACTGATGGCCTTGCTGATCAACCAGCCCTGGATCGCGTCGCAGCCCATGTCGGCGAGGACATCGGACTGGGCCTGTTCCTCCACACCTTCGGCCACCACGCGCATGTTGAGGCTGTGCGCCATGTCGATGATGGCCCGGGTGATGGCGGCGTCGTCCGGGTTGCTGTGCAGCTCTTCAACGAAGGAGCGATCAATCTTCAGCGTGTCCACCGGGAAGCGCTTGAGATAACTGAGCGACGAATAGCCGGTACCAAAGTCATCCAGAGACAGCCCGATGCCACGCCGACGCAGGCTGGAAAGAATCTCGATGTTCTTGTCCAGGTCTTCCATGATCAGGCTTTCGGTAAGCTCCAGTTCAAGCAGGGCCGGCGGCAGGTTGGTCAGGCCGAGCACCCGGTCCACGGTTTCCACCAGATCGCCCTTGCGAAGCTGGTGGGCTGAAAGGTTCACCGATACCTTCACTTCCCGGCCCTGTTTGAGCCAGTTGGCAGCCTGGCGGCATGAGCGTTCCAGCACCCATTCGCTGATCGCGGAAATAAGGCCGGACTCTTCCGCCAGCGGGATGAAGTCCTTGGGAAAGAGCAGCCCCATGGTGGGATGTTGCCAGCGCACCAGCGCTTCGGCGCTGTTGATGCGGTTGTCGTCCAGCTCCACCTTGGGCTGGTAGTGGACAACGAACTCGTTCTTGAAGATGGCCTTGCGCAGGCTGGTTTCCAGTGCCAGCTGTTCCACCGACGCGGCGCGCAGGTCCTGGCGGTAGAACTGGAAGTTGTTGCCGCCCATCCGTTTGGCCTGGTGCACGGCCAGGTCCGACTGGTTGATAAGGGTCTGCGCTTCCTTGCCGTGATCGGGGAACACGCTGATGCCGATACTGACGCCGAGGAGCAGCTCATGGCCGTCAATATTGAACGGCTTGCGCATGGCGCTGATGATGTCCTTGCTGAGCTTGTCGACCGAAGTTTCGTCGTCATAGCCCTCGACGATCAGGCAGAACTCGTCACCGCCGATACGGGCCAGGTTGTTGTCATCCAGGTCCAGTGCCTTGAGGCGCTCGCCGGCAGCGCGAAGCAGGCGGTCACCCACCTCGTGACCGAGCGAATCGTTGATCGGCCGGAAGCGGTCAAGGTCCAGGCACATGAGGGCAACCCGTTCGCGGTTGAGCCGTGCCAGGGCCAGGGACTTGTGCAGCTTCTCCCGGAAAACAGTCCGGTTGGCCAGCCCGGTGAGGCGGTCGTAGTTGGACAGGAACTGCACCTTCTCTTCGGCTTCCTTGCGTGCCGTCAGGTCCGAGAACATGCCCACATAATGCGTCACCTGGCCGTCATCATCGTACACGGCGGACAGCTGCATCCACACCGGGTACTGCTCGCCGTTCTTGCGCCGCTCGGTCAGCTCGCCCTGCCAGAAGCCTTCGTTGCGCACCGACTCTGCCACCTCCCGGTAGAGCTCGGCATTTTCTTCACTGCTGTGACTGACTTCCATCATCAGCTTGCCGTGCACTTCTTCCTCAGTGAAACCGCTGAGGCGGGTAAAACAGTCGTTGACGGCAAGGAAGCGGAAATCGGTGTCGAAGATCAGGATGCCCTCGGAGGCGTTTTCGAACACGGTGGCTGCCAGCCGCAGCTGGTCCTCGGCTTCCTTGTCCACGGTGATGTCGCGGCGCGTGCCGATCATCCGTGACGCCTTGCCTTCGCTGTTCCATTCCACCACCCGGCCTTCGTCCTCAAGCCAGCGCCAGTGGCCGTCGGCGTGGCGAATCCGGTAGACCGCGTGGTAGCGGCTGGTCTTGCCCTTGAAGTGGGCCACCATGGCGCGCTTCAGTCGCGGCCAGTCCTCCGGGCTAACCAGCGGCTCCAGGTCGGTGACGAAATTGGTGAAGCGTTCCTCGCCGTAGCCCAGCAGGCGGTCGAAGTTGGAGTGGTAGGTGTCGCCGGTTTGCAGGTTCCAGTCCCACAGGCCGATATTGGAGGCATCCAGGGCCAGCTGCAGGCGCTGGCTGGTGGCGGACAGCTCGCGGTTGGTGCCTTCCAGGGCCCGGGTCCGTTCCAGCACCATGGATTCCAGCCGGTCATTGGCGTCCTGCAGGTTCTGCTTGGCCTGCTTGCGCTCGTAGATTTCCCGGGTGAGTTTCTCGTTCAGGGTTTCGGCATCGCCGCGGGCGCGGTCCAGGTAGTCAATCAGCGCCAGGTTCTTGAACTGCAGACGCAGGGAATCCATGGTCGCGCGGTGAATCATCAGCGCTGCCACCAGCAACAGGCACAGCATCAGCCAGGCCAGGGAGCCCAGCATCAGGGCGTCGTCAGAGGGGCTGCTGGATACGCGCACGGCGATGGTGGCCTGGATGGCGATGAGGTAGGCGGTGGATGCAGGCAGGTAAATGGCATAACTGGTGAACGCCACCATGCCCATCATCGCGGTGAGCGAGGCAAAGATGGCCTGCTGGGTGATCAGCTGCGGGGCAAACAGGGTCTCGGCCGGGTTGAAATGGATCGCTGCGAAGGCGAAACAGCCGCTGCCGGCGGTGGTCAGCACCAGGGCCAGCAGGCGCCACAGGCGCGAGTTGTCCATGTCCGGCGCCAGATGGCGGTACAGGGTGCCGGCGACAAAGCGCAGGAAGGCGATGCCGAACACCAGTACGGACCAGGAGATCAGGCTCAGGTGGTCCACCGGGGTGTCCCAGTACATCCACGCAATGATGGCCGCACAGACCGGCTCCATGAGGTTCATCACCGGCATGGCGCGGTAGAGGCGGCGAGTCTGCTCTCCCAGCAGGTCGCTGCGGGCCATATTGTTGTGATCAGTGTCGACAAGCACGACTTTGTTATCCTCGGCCCGAGGTTTTGGTACACCAGTTTAGCTCCCCTGCGCGGCCGAAGAAACCGTCCGCATGCGCCACGCGCTTTTGCCGCAGGCCTGCTAGAATCCCGTCCCCATGGAAGATGTCACAGAGTTACTTGATGACCTGAACCCGGCCCAGCGCGATGCGGTGGCCGCTGCTGACCGGCATTTGCTGGTGCTGGCGGGTGCCGGTTCGGGCAAGACCCGCGTCCTCGTTCACCGCATCGCTTTTCTGGTGGTCACGGAGCAGGTGAGCCCGTACGGTTTGTTAGCGGTTACTTTCACCAACAAGGCGGCGCACGAAATGCGCGGTCGCATCGAGCGATTGCTGGAGATGCCCGCCTCCGGCATGTGGGTGGGCACCTTCCACGGTATTGCCCATCGGTTACTGCGCGCCCACTACCAGGAAGCCGGCCTGCCGGAAAATTTCGAGATCCTCGACAGCGAGGACCAGCAGCGCCTGGTGCGCCGGGTGATGAAGGAGCTGGCCCTGGACGAGCAGCGCTGGCCGGCCCGCCAGGCCCAGTGGTTCATCAACGGGCAGAAGGACGAGGGCCTGCGTGCCGCGCATATAGAGCCGCGCGGCGACCTGTTCCTGGAGACCATGCAGCGGGTCTATTTCGCCTATGAGGAGGCCTGCAGCCGCGGCGGCCTGGTGGATTTCAACGAAATGCTGCTGCGGGTGCTGGAGCTGTTTCGCGACAATGACCAGATTCGCGGCCATTACCAGCGCCGTTTCCGCCATGTGCTGGTGGACGAGTTCCAGGATACCAACGCTATCCAGTACGCCTGGATGCGCCTGCTGGCGGGCGACAGTGCCGACCTGACGGTGGTCGGCGATGACGACCAGTCCATTTACGGCTGGCGCGGTGCCAAGATCGAGAATATCCACAAGCTGGGCTCCGATTACCCGGATCTGCGCACCATTCGCCTGGAGCAGAACTACCGCTCCACCGGCACCATCCTGCAGGCCGCCAACGCCGTCATTGCCAACAACAGCGACCGCCTGGGCAAGGAATTGTGGACCGACCTGGGCGACGGGGACCCGATCAAGGTCTATGCCGCCTACAACGAGGTGGAGGAGGCGCGCTTCATCGCCACGCGCGCCCAGGCCCATCAGGACGAGGGCATGGCGCGCCGGGAAATGGCCATCCTGTACCGCTCCAACGCCCAGTCCCGGGTGCTGGAGGAGGCGTTCCTGCAGGCCGGCATTCCCTACCGGATCTATGGTGGCCAGCGCTTCTTCGAGCGCGCCGAGATCAAGAATGCGCTGGGCTACCTGCGCCTGGTCAGCAACCGGCATGCCGATGCCGCCTTCGAGCGGGTGGTCAACACGCCTACCCGCGGCATCGGTGCCAAAACACTGGACGCGGTGCGCCAGGTGGCCCGCGAGCAGCGCAGCTCCATGTGGGCGGCCGCCAACCAGCTGGTTACCTCGGGTGCACTGCCGTCCCGTGCCAGCAGCGCGCTGGCGGCTTTCATGGACCTGGTCAATCGCCTCGAGCAGGACACCGACAGCCTGGCGCTCTGGGAGCAGGCCGAGCATGTCATACAGGCCTCCGGGCTGCTGGAATTTCACCGCAAGGAGAAGGGCGAGAAAGGCCAGCAGCGCGAGGAGAACCTGCGCGAATTGATCACCGCCACGCGCCAGTTTGATGAAGATGACCTGGAAGAAGACGTGGATGTGCTCACCGCATTCCTTGACCATGCGGCGCTTGAGGCGGGCGAAGGGCAGGCGGGGGAGCATGATGATGCAGTGCAGATGATGACCCTGCACTCGGCCAAGGGGCTGGAGTTCCCGGTGGTGTTCATCGCCGGCGTGGAGGAAGGCCTGTTCCCGCACCAGATGTCATCGGATGACCCGGACCGGCTCGCCGAGGAGCGGCGCCTGTGCTACGTGGGCGTGACCCGGGCCATGCGCCAGCTGTACATGACCCATGCGGAGGCACGTCGCCTGTACGGATCGGAAACCTACAATGCGCCCTCGCGGTTTCTTCGCGAGATTCCCGCGGAATTGGTGGAAGAGGTGCGCGCGCGCGGCAGTTTCAGCCGTCCGGCGGCGCCGTCGTCACGCAGCGCCGGGGTGGTGCAGCAGGAAGCAGACGGCCTGACCCTGGGCATGCGGGTGATGCATCCGAAATTTGGTGAGGGCACCATTATCCAGTGCGAAGGCAATGGTGCCGGTGCCCGCCTGCAGATCAATTTTGACGACGCTGGCAGCAAGTGGCTGGTGAGCCAGTTTGCCAAGCTTGAGGCGATCTAGCCTCGCTGGGTGACCCGGCCCGGCCGGGCCGGAAAACAACAAGGAGCGACACATGGATCGCAGGAAGTTCATTTCCACGCTGGGACTGGGTGCCGCCACGGCGGCACTGGCGGGGTGTGGCCAGCAGGACTGTGCCGATACCGGGGTCAGTGCCGGCGGCAAGACCTACACCTGGAAGCTGGTGACCACCTGGCCGAAGAATTATCCCGGCCTTGGTACCACGCCGGAGCGCTTTGCCGAGCTGGTGGAGAAGATGTCCGCGGGCCGCATTCGCATCAAGGTCTACGGTGCCGGTGAAATCGTGCCGGCCTTTGAGGTATTTGATGCGGTCAGCCAGGGCAGTGCCCAGATGGGCCACGGCGCGGCCTACTACTGGAAGGGCAAGCATCCGGCGACGCCGTTTTTCACCGCCGTGCCGTTCGGCCTGACGGCACAGGAAATGAACGGCTGGCTGCACCATGGGGGTGGCCAGGCGTTGTATGACGAGCTTTACCAGCAGTTCAACCTGAAGCCGTTCGCCGGGGGCTCCACCGGCGTGCAGATGGCCGGCTGGTTCAACCGCGAGATCAACACGCTTGAGGATCTCAAGGGCCTGAAGATGCGTATCCCGGGGCTTGGTGGCGAAGTGCTGGAGCGCCTTGGCGGCACGCCGGTTCAGCTGCCTGGCGGCGAGCTGTTCACGGCACTGCAGACCGGCACCATTGATGCCACCGAGTGGGTCGGGCCCTACAACGACCTCACCTTCGGTTTCCACAAGATCGCCAGGTACTACTACTACCCGGGCTGGCATGAGCCGGGTGCCATGCTCGAGTTCATCATCAACCGCGAGGTGTGGGAATCGCTGCCGGAGGACCTGCAGGCCATTGTCAGTGCTGCCGCCCGGGCCATGAACCAGGACATGCTGGATGAGTACACGGCGCGCAACAACGCCGCCCTCAAGCAACTGGTGAACGAGCACAACGTGCAGCTGCGCCAGCTGCCGGAGCCGGTGATGCGGGCACTGAAGAAAGCCAGTGATGACGTGGTCAGCGAGCTGGTGGCCGGCAATGAGCAGGCGCGGCGGGTGTACGAATCGTACAAGGCGTTTGAGAAGGATGTGGTGGCCTACCACCGTATTTCCGAGCAGGCCTACCTGAACCTGCGCACCAGCGTAATGGACTAGCGACTGCGTTGCTGTCGGCGCGCCGCCGGTGACTGCGGCGGCCACCACAGCTCTGCGTCATCCAGTGGTGTGGCATCGGGCAGCAGTGGATTTTCCAGGCGCAGTACGCGCCGGCCGAGGATGTTGGCCTTGCTGAAGGCGGCGGCATTGATCGGGTGGCTGCGGAACAGGTCATCGAAACTGCCGTCGGCCAGGGCCCGTCGCAGGCCGGTCTCCAGCCGCTGTGCCAGCTTCTCGTTATCCGGGGCGACGAAAAAGTAGTTGGCTGCCGGGTAATACAGCAGAAGCGTCGGCTCCACGGCCAGCCCCATGTCCGGGCGCGCGGCCACTTCGTTAAAGGGTTCGTTGAGGGCCCGGGGGAGGAAGTCGAAACGCCCCTGGCGCAACATCGTGAACAGGCTGTCGTAGTCGGTGCTGGTCTGCACGCGAATGCCATTGTGGCGAAGAATGTCGGTATCAGGCCAGTCGTGGCCCTGGCCTGCCTGCAGCGAGCGCAATTGCGCCAGTGAGTGCATGCCGGCAAACCAGGCCAGGTCATTTTCCCGCACCAGCAGCAGCCGGTAGCCCATCAATCCCTTCAGCAGCGGAATACGCACCGGGCGCAATTGCTGCTCCCGGGCCTTCGAGGTCATGGTCCAGAGCACGTCGATGGTGCGGCCCGCGTGCAGTTCGGCCACCGCCCTGCGCTGGGACAGTACCTGGTCGGCAGGCGCCAGCTGGGCCTCGCCGTAATCGCTGGCGGTTTTTTCCAGCGCCAGCGAAAGCAGGGACAGGAAATATTCGTTACGGGTGTCACCCGGTGCCTCGGCGGGCGGGTGCCGCAGCACGGTCTGTGCCTGCACGGATGCCAGTGGCAACAGGAGCAGCAATAGCGCCATTACGCGTTTCATGATCATCCCTGATGGTCGCTTTCCTTTCCCCAGCGTACCACCAGAAACGGCCAGTGACGTGAAATCCGTGGCGCCGCGTCAGTCCCGGGGTACCGGCCGCGTGCGCCCGGTCTGGTCGATGGCGACGAAGGTGAACTGCCCCTCGGTGACCTTGGACTGGTGGTTGGTGTGGTCACCGATCCAGACTTCCACCAGGATCTGCATGGAGGTGCGACCGACGTCGCCCAGCTTGCTGTAGCAGCTGACCACGGACCCCACCGGCACCGGGCGCAGGAAGGACATGGAATCAATGGCCACGGTGGCTACCCGGCCCCGCGCCACACGCCGGGCCATGACGGCGCCGGCCAGGTCCATCTGTGAAACCAGCCAGCCACCAAAGATGTCGCCGTTCCAGTTGGCATCGGCCGGCATGGCGATGGTCTGCAGCGCCAGTTCACCTTCCGGTGCCGGGGTGATGTCGTCGTCTTCCATGTTCGCTTCCTTCTTGCAGGATCAGTCTGTGCCGTAGATCTGGGCGGGCAGCCAGGTTGCCATTTCAGGCACGGCGGCAAGCAACAGCAGCATGCCCACCTGGATGGCAATGAATGGCGCCACGCCACGATAGATGTCGCTGGTGGCCACGCTTTCCGGCGCCACTCCGCGCAGGTAGAACAGGGCGAACCCGAACGGCGGCGTCAGGAAAGATGTCTGCAGGTTAACGGCGATCATGACGCCAAGCCAGACCGGGTCCAGGCCCATGGCCAGCAGCACCGGCCCGACAATGGGCACCACCACAAAGGTGATCTCGATGAAATCGAGAATAAAGCCGAGCAGGAATATCACCAGCATCACCACCAGCGTGGCCGTGACCACACCACCGGGCAGCTGTTCGAACAGGTGCTGCACCGTCTCGTCGCCGCCGTAGCCGCGGAATACCAGGGAGAACAGGCTGGCACCGATCAGGATCATGAACACCATGGCAGTGACCCGGGTGGTGCCGCGCATGACTTCGCGCAGGCGTGACAGGTCCAGCTGGCGGTTGGCCAGTGCCAGCAGCAGGGCGCCGAACGCACCGACACCGGCGGCCTCCGTGGGGGTGGCTTCGCCGGTCAGGATCGAGCCGAGTACCACCACGATCAGCAGCAGCGGCGGCGCCAGGCTGGTGAGCAGTTCACGCAGCAGGCCCTTGTCCGCACTGCCCAGGGCCTCGGCACTCGCCGCCGGGGCCTTGTCGGGGCGGAACAGGCTGTAGCCGAACACGAACAGGATGTAGAGCAGCACCAGCACCAGGCCCGGGATCAGTGCGCCGACAAACAGGTCCCCCACCGACACTGTCTTGGTGGACCACACGCCCATGTCCAGCTGGGCCTGCTGGTAGGCGCTGGAAATGACATCGCCGAGCAGCACCAGGGCAATGGAGGGCGGAATGATCTGGCCCAGCGTGCCGGTGGCGCAGATCAGCCCGGATGACAGCGGCGCGCTGTAGCCGAGCTTGAGCATGGTCGGCAGGGACAGCAGGCCCATGGTTACCACTGTGGCACCAACAATGCCGGTGCTGGCGGCGAGCAGGGCGCCAACCACGACGATGGCGATGCCCAGGCCGCCGGGCACAGGGCCGAACAGTCGCGCCATGGTGGCGAGCAGGTTTTCCGCCAGGCGTGATTTCTCCAGCATGATGCCCATGAACACGAACAGCGGCACCGCCATCAGGGTCTGGTTGGTGACGATGCCGAACAGGCGGTTGGGCAGGAAGGTCAGGTCAGACGGGTCGAACTGGCCGCTGATCATGCCGGCAAAGGCAAACAGCAGGGCAGTGCCGCCCAGGGTAAAGGCCACCGGGTAGCCGGCCATCAGCACCAGGCACACCACCAGGAACATGAACAGTGGAATCAGCTCCATCCCTGGCCCTCCCCGTCGTCGGCGCGGGCCGCTGCATGGCCCTGCCAGCGCAGCCAGGCGCGCAGGCCCTCCGCCAGGGCCTGCACCAGCAGCAGTGCCGGCATGGCCAGCAGAAGGGACTTGAGCACGAACACCAGCGGCAGGCCGCCGGCGTCGGCAGAGCCTTCCAGCCGTTGCCAGCTGACCAGCACGTAATCCCAGCTCAGTACCAGCAGGGTGATGCACAGTGGCGCCAGCAGGGCCAGGGTGCCGACCAGGTCCACCAGGGCGCGACGCTCGGGTGTCATACGGCGGTAGAAGATGTCCACCCGGACATGCTCGTCCCGGGCCAGGGTGTAGCTCATGCCCAGCATGAACAGGGCGCCATGCAGGTACAGGGCGGTTTCCTGCAGGGCGATACTGCCCTGGTTGAAGCCGTAGCGCAGGCCGACAACAGTGACGGTGACCAGTACCAGCGCCAGGCTGAGCCAGGCGCTGGCATGGCCCACCCGCAGGGCCAGCTGGTCCAGGCGTTGGAGAAGCGCGTGCATGGCTGGAAAATGCCCCCGGAAACACAGAAGGCGCGAGTATAGCAGTGATGCGCCCGGCCACTCACGCCCCGGGCAACGCTATTTCAACCCATGGGGGCGATGTAATGCGACTGTCACATTGACGCACTAGGATTTGCCGTGGTTGCAAAAACGCCGGGTCCACCGGCATGAGAACGACACATTCAGAGGTTGGAATCGTTATGAAACTGAAGGTCATTTTTGCCGGTCTGGCGACCGCGCTGATGTTCAGCACTGGCCCGGCCAGCGCTGCGTCCCGTGATTACATCTCCATCGTGGGTTCTTCCACGGTTTATCCGTTTGCCACTGTTGTTGCCGAGCGTTTCGGCAAGACCAGCTCACACCCGACGCCGAAGATCGAATCCACCGGTTCCGGCGGCGGCATGAAGCTGTTCTGCGCCGGTGTCGGCACCGAGCATCCGGACATCACCAACGCGTCGCGCCGGATCAAGAAGTCCGAGTTCGAGAAGTGCCAGGCCAATGGCGTCAAGGACGTGGTCGAGATCAAGGTCGGCTATGACGGCATCGTAGTCGCCAACGCCAAGAGCGCTGAGCAGATGACGTTGTCCCTGAAAGACATCTTCCTGGCCCTGGCCAAGGACGTGCCTAACCCGGACGGCTCCGAGACCCTGGTACCGAACCCCTACAAGACCTGGAACGAGGTCAACCCGAGCCTGCCCAAGATGAAGATCGAGGTGCTGGGTCCGCCGCCAACCTCAGGCACCCGTGATGCCTTCAACGAGCTGGCCATCGAGGGTGGCTGCAAGACCTTCCCCTGGCTCAAGGCCATGAAGGCGGAGAACAAGAGCAAGTACAAGGCGATCTGCCGGGCAGTGCGTGAAGACGGTGCGTACGTGGAAGCGGGCGAGAACGACAACCTGATCATCCAGAAGCTCGAGGCCAACGCCAAGGCTGTGGGTGTGTTCGGTTACAGCTTCCTCGACCAGAACCGTGACAAGGTGCAGGGCTCCATCATCGGTGGCGTGTCGCCGACCTTTGAGGCGATCTCCTCCGGCGAGTACCCGGTGTCCCGCTCCCTGTACTTCTACATCAAGAAGGCCCACGTGGGCGTGATCCCGGGCATCGAAGGCTATGTGCGCGAGTTCACCTCCGAGAAGGCATTCGGTGAAGAAGGCTACCTCTCGGAGAAGGGTCTGATTCCGTCCCCGAGAGCAGAGCGCAAGGCGTTTGCCAAGGCCGCCAAGGAGCTCGTACCGATGACTGGCAACGAGCTGTAATAAAGCTGTCATAATTGGGCCGGATACTACCGGCCCATGCGGTACCGCTGGCCCGGTTTCACCCAAAGAAGGGGTGGCGCCGGGCCAGTTGTTTCAAGAGCATGGTAAGTCTTTGAATTCAAAGGGTCTGGTGGCCTGCCTGCGGGGCGGAACATCAGGCTCGCTTGAGGAGCGGGTGATGCAGGCAGGTAACCTGGTGTTGTTGCTGGTGGCACTGGCGGCGTTGGTCTACTACGCCGGCTGGCGCCGCTCCCATGCGGTGGCTGCCAGTGTTGGTGGGCCTCGCAACCTGCACTCGCTGCCCACGTATTACGCCACCCTGACACTGTTCTGGTGTGTCCTGCCGGCCCTGGCCCTGCTCGGCTTGTGGCTGGCGATTGATGACAGCGTCATCCGCAGCCAGGTAATGGCCAGCCTGCCGGCAGCGGCCCAGCCGGACAGCGGCGTGGATCATGCCCTGCTGCTCAACCAGATTCGCAATGTGGCGGCCGGTGCGCTGGACGCTGATGCTGCGCCGCCGCACGTGGCGGCAGCAGCGGAGCTGCTCAACCAGTTGCAGGAGCGCAACCGCTGGTTCCTCACCGCCGGCTTCCTGGCGGTGGCGCTGGCCGGCGGCCTGTGGGGCTGGTCGCGTATCCAGCCGCGCCTGCGCGCGCGCCAGCGGGTGGAGCGCATCATGCGCGTCCTGTTCATGGCCAGCGCCACCATCGCCATCCTGACCACCATCGGCATCGTTATGTCGGTGCTGTTTGAGTCGATCCGTTTCTTCCAGAAAGTCTCGCCACTGGAATTCCTGTTCGGGCTGGAGTGGAGCCCGCAGACCGCCCTGCGCGCGGACCAGGTGGCGGCCTCCGGCTCGTTTGGTGCGGTGCCCCTGTTCGCCGGCACCTTGCTGATTTCCTTCATTGCCATGTGCGTGGCCGTGCCGGTGGGCCTGCTGTCGGCCATTTACCTGGCCGAGTATGCCCACCACCGGGTGCGTGCCTGGGCCAAGCCGGCACTGGAGATCCTCGCCGGGGTGCCCACTGTGGTCTACGGCTTCTTCGCCGCCCTGACGGTGGCGCCGGCGATTCGTGGCTTTGGTGAGAGTATCGGTTTGTCGGTGGCCTCGGAGAGTGCACTCGCTGCCGGCCTGGTGATGGGGGTGATGATCATCCCGTTCGTGTCCTCGCTGGCGGATGACGTGATCACCGCAGTGCCCCAGGCCATGCGCGATGGCTCCCTGGCGCTGGGCGCGACAAAAAGCGAAACCATCAAGAAAGTGATCTTCCCGGCAGCGCTGCCCGGCATCATGGGTGGGGTGCTGTTGGCGGTTTCCCGGGCTATCGGGGAAACCATGATTGTGGTCATGGCCGCCGGTCTGGCCGCCAATCTCACCGCCAACCCGCTGGAAGCCGTGACCACCATTACGGTGCAGATTGTCACACTGCTGGTGGGTGACCAGGAATTCGACTCAGCCAAGACGCTGGCTGCCTTCGCCCTGGGCCTGATGCTGTTCGTGGTCACCCTTGGCCTGAATATCGTTGCCCAGCACATCGTCAGGAAATACCGGGAACAGTATGAGTAAGACGACGGAACAGGTTCGCAAGACTCTGGCCCGGCGCTACCGCGCCGAGAAACGTTTCCGTGCCATGGGCATGGCGTCGGTCCTGTTTGGCCTGATGGCGGTGGTGGTGCTGTTCACCGACATCATCGGCAAGGGCCACAGCGCATTCGTGGAGACCTACATCCAGCTGGAGATTCGCTGGGACCAGGACGAACTCTATATCGATGATCCCACCGACCCCGATGAACTGGCCTATGCCGATTACGACGCGCTGATAAAGAATGCGCTGCGTGAGCGCTTTCCGAGCGTCGAGGGTCGACTGGAGAAGCGCAACCTGTACAAGCTGGTGTCGTCCGGCGCGGGTTATACGCTGCGTGACCGGCTGGCTGAAAACCCGCAGCTGCTGGGGACCACTGAAACGCTGTGGCTGCTGGCGGACGATGATGTGGACCGGTACCTGAAACTGGGACAGGAGGCGCAGGAATCTGCGCGCTTGCCGGAGCAGGCCCGGGCCTGGGTGGATGAGCTGGTGCAGGAAGGCAGCACCGATACTCGCTGGAACGCCTCTTTCTTCACCCACGGTGACAGCCGTGAGCCGGAGCAGGCCGGTGTGTGGGGCGCGGTGGCCGGCTCCTTCTTCACCATGCTGGTGACACTGGCGTTGGCATTTCCCATTGGTGTGGCGGCGGCCATCTACCTGGAAGAGTTTGCCCCCAAGAACCGGTTTACTGATTTCATCGAGGTGAACATCAACAACCTGGCGGCGGTGCCCTCCATCATTTTCGGCCTGCTCGGCCTGGCCATCTTCATCAACCTGTTCGGCATGCCGCGTTCGGTACCGGTGGTGGGGGGCCTTGTGCTGACCCTGATGACGTTGCCCACCATCATCATTTCTGCCCGGGCATCGATCAAATCAGTGCCGCCGAGCATTCGTGAAGCGGCCCTGGGCCTGGGTGCATCGCGCATGCAGGTGGTCATGCACCACGTCCTGCCCCTGGCTCTGCCGGGCATGCTGACCGGCGCCATCATCGGCATGGCGCAGGCGCTCGGCGAAACCGCGCCGCTGCTGATGATCGGCATGGTGGCCTTTATCGTCGACATCCCGGGCGGGCCGTTGAGCCCGGCCACCGTGTTGCCGGTACAGATTTACCTGTGGGCGGACAGCCCGGAGGCGTCTTTCGTCTCGATGACATCCGCAGCCATCATGGTGCTGCTGGGATTCCTGATCATGATGAACACACTGGCCGTGGTGCTGCGCAAGCGCCTCGAGCGACGCTGGTAGGCGTCAGGGAGTGAAAATGGAAACCGCACCGAACTTCACAGATACTGGCAATGGGCCTGCCTCGATTCCGGCAGCCGGCGACAAGGGCGACAACACGATGGACGCAGACATCCGATATCCTGAAAACACCGTCGGCAAGCCGTTGGTGGATGACGCCAAGATGCGCATGCGCGACGTCAATGTGTTCTATGGTGACAAGCAGGCCATTTTCGATGTCAGCCTGGATATCGGCAACAATGAGGTAATTGCGCTGATTGGGCCGTCAGGTTGTGGCAAGTCCACCTTCCTGCGCTCACTCAATCGCATGAATGACACCATCGACATCTGTTCAGTAAAGGGCGAGCTGACCCTGGATGAGCAGAACATTTATGACCCGAAGCTGGACGTGGTGGAATTGCGCGCCCGGGTCGGCATGGTGTTCCAGAAACCGAATCCGTTCCCGAAATCGATCTATGACAACGTCGCCTATGGGCCGCGCCTTCATGGCCTGGCCAGCAAGCGTTACGAGCTCGACGAGATTGTCGAAAACAGCCTGCGCAAGGCCGGTCTCTGGGATGAAGTGAAAGATCGCCTGGACCAGCCGGGCACCGGTCTTTCCGGTGGCCAGCAGCAGCGCCTGTGCATCGCCCGCACCATTTCGGTGAGTCCGGAAGTGGTGCTGATGGATGAGCCCTGCTCGGCGCTGGACCCGATCGCCACGGCGAAGATCGAAGAGCTGATCGATGAGCTTTCCAGCCAGTACACCATCGCCATCGTCACGCACTCCATGCAGCAGGCTGCACGCGTCTCCCATCGCACGGCCTATTTTCACCTCGGCCGTCTGATAGAAGTGAATGAAACCAACAAGGTCTTCACGTCGCCGGATCATCAGCTGACAGAAGCCTATATCACCGGCCGTTTCGGTTAAGGGAAGGAGTAACTCATGGATCGCTCCCATTTTGGCCAGCACAGTTCCAGCCAGTTCAATGAGGAAATGGAATCCATTCGTTCGCACCTGATGGAAATGGGCGGGCTGGTGGAAAAGCAGGTTATTGATGCGCTGCAGGCACTGCTGCAAGCGGATTCCCAGCTCGCCGACAAGGTGCTGGAAACCGAGGACCGCGTTGATGACATGGAAAAGCTCATCGATGAGGAATGCGCCAGTGTGCTCGCCTTGCGCCAGCCCGCAGCGTCAGACCTGCGTATGGTCATCGCGGTGACCAAGTGTGTATCCGATCTCGAACGAATCGGTGATGAATCTGCCAAGATCGCGCGCATGGCAGTACAGCTGACGGAAGAAGGCGAATCACCGCGCGGTTATGTCGAGGTTCGCCATATCGGCAACCACGTGCGCCAGATGCTGCGCGATGCCCTCGATGCCTTCGCCCGCTTCGATGCCGACAAGGCGGTCGAAGTGGCGGCAGAGGACAACGAGGTGGATCTGGAGTATCGCAGTGCCATGCGTTCCCTGGTGACGTTCATGATGGAAGACCCGCGCTCCATTACCCGGGTGCTGAACATCATCTGGTCACTGCGGGCCCTGGAGCGCATCGGTGACCATTCGCGCAACATCGCCGAGCAGCTCATCTACCTGGTGAAAGGCAAGGATGTGCGCCATATCCCGGTGGCGGAGATCCAGGAACAGGTCAGCGGCAAGAGCTGACTCGACCGGAAAAGGGGCTGACACAGCCCCTTTTTTGTTGAATATGCATGTATATATGCGAATATATGCATATATACATGACGGAGACCTCAATGACGCCGGTGCAGCTGTGCAAGTGTCTTGCCGACGACAACCGCCTGCGGCTGGTTGCACTGCTCTGGCAGCGCGGTGAGCTGTGTGTGTGCGAGCTGGTGGCATTGATGGACCAGCCGCAGCCGACGGTGTCCCGGCAGCTGGGTCAGTTGCGGGCCTGTCAGCTGGTCACAGTGCGGCGTGACGCGCGCTGGGCCTATTACCGGATCGCCAGTGACCTGCCCGATTGGGCGCAGGACGTGCTTGCGGCCTTGCTGCCGGCCTCAACGCCAGTGCCCGGCCGTGGCGGCCGGAACGTCAGCGTGTGCCGGCCATGACGGGCTGGCCCTTATTCAGGGAATGACCATGCAGTTACCCGTTCGAATCCTGTTCCTGTGTACCGGCAATTCATGCCGCTCGATCATCGCCGAGGCGCTTGCCAATCACCTGGGTGAGGGCCGGCTGCTCGCCTTCAGCGCGGGCAGTTTCCCCACCGGCAAGGTGAATGAAAACGCCGTCGCAATACTGGAAAAACATGGCATCCCGTTGCCACCGCTCAAGTCCCAGTCCTGGGATGACTACGAAGGCCAGCCCGTGGATCTGGTCATCACGGTCTGCGATGCGGCCGCCGGTGAGAGTTGCCCGGTGTGGATGGGTGATGCGCTGAAGGCGCACTGGGGGGTGCCGGACCCGGCCGATGTGGAAGGCACGGATGAAGACATCGAGCGCGCCTTTGATACCACGTACATGCAGATGCATGCACGGCTGGATGCCATGCTGACGCTGCCGCTGACCACCATGAGCGAAGCGGAACTTACGGCGGCGCTGGGTGATATCCAGCACCGCTTTTCCACCACCAACTGATCAGCGCTGGAGTGTCCCCATGGGGTTTTTTGAACGCTACCTGTCCGTCTGGGTAGGCCTGTGTATTGTTGCCGGCGTGGTGCTCGGCAGTACCGTGCCCGGTGTGTTCAGGATGGTGGCAGGCTGGGAGTATGCCCACGTCAACCTGGCGGTGGCAGTGTTCATCTGGCTGATGATCTACCCGATGATGATCCAGATCGATTTTGCCGCCATCCGAAAAGTGGGCGAGCGCCCACGCGGATTGTTCCTGACGCTGGTGGTCAACTGGCTGGTCAAGCCGTTCACCATGGCGGCACTGGGCTGGTTGTTCTTTCGCGTGGTATTTGCCGATCTCGTGGACCCGCAGGATGCCCAGCAATACATCGCCGGCATGATCCTGTTGGGCGTGGCGCCCTGTACCGCCATGGTGTTCGTCTGGTCGCAGCTGACCAAGGGAGACCCCAACTACACCCTGGTCCAGGTGTCGGTGAATGACGTCATCATGGTGTTTGCCTTTGCACCCATCGCGGCATTCCTGCTCGGCGTCTCTGACATCCAGGTGCCCTGGGAAACGCTGACCCTGTCAGTGGTTTTGTACGTGGTGCTGCCGCTGGTAGCGGGCGTGGTCACGCGCCACCAGCTGGAAAAGCGCGCCGGTGATGCGGCGGTGGATGAGTTTGTCCACATCATGAAGCCCTGGTCGGTGATCGGGCTGCTGGCCACCGTGGTGCTGTTGTTCGGCTTTCAGGCCAACACCATTCTCGAGTCGCCGCAGACCATCGTCATGATTGCCATTCCGCTGCTGATCCAGACCTACGGTATCTTCCTCATTGCGTACCTGGCGGCGAGGTGGTTGCGTCTGGCACACAACATTGCCGGGCCCGCCTGCCTGATCGGCACCTCGAACTTTTTTGAATTGGCCGTGGCCGTGGCGATTTCGCTGTTCGGGCTCAGCAGCGGCGCGGCCCTGGCCACCGTGGTGGGGGTGCTGGTGGAAGTGCCGGTGATGCTGTCACTGGTGGCTATCGTCAATCGCACCCGACACTGGTTCCCTGAGTAACTATTGCGCAGAGCATGGCACGAGGCAGCCCATGACAGACACATTCCCTGCACTGGATGAGAGTCACTTTCGCACCCTGGACACTGAACGCCTGGAGCCGGTCGCGCGGGGACGGCATGCGCCGAGGATTGCCCTTCTTTACGGCTCGCTGCGCGAGCGTTCCTTCAGCCGGCTGGTGGTGGAGGAATGCGCGCGCCTGTTGCAACGGCTGGGCTGTGAAACCCGTGTCTTCAATCCCTCCGGCCTGCCGTTGCCGGATGACGCGCCGGCGGATCATCCGAAGGTGTTGGAATTGCGTGAGCTGGTGACCTGGAGTGAAGGCATGGTCTGGTGTTCGCCGGAGCGCCATGGAGCCATGACCGGCATCATGAAGGCGCAGATCGACTGGATACCGCTGTCCCTGGGTGCCGTGCGGCCGACCCAGGGAAAGACGCTGGCCGTGATGCAGGTCTGCGGTGGCTCGCAGTCATTCAATGCGGTCAACCAGTTGCGTGTGCTTGGCCGCTGGATGCGCATGGTGACGATCCCCAATCAGTCGTCGGTGCCGAAAGCGTTCCTTGAGTTCGACGAGCATGATCGCATGAGGCCGTCCGGATATTACGACCGGATCGTTGACGTCATGGAAGAGCTGGTGAAGTTCACCTGGCTGGTGCGCGACCGCAGTGATTATCTCACCGACCGTTATTCCGAGCGCAAGGAAAGTGCCGAGAGCCTGATGGAAAGGGTAAATCAGCGCAGTCTTTAAGCGCTGCGCCGGCCCGGCGGGCCCACTGCAGGAGCGGCGTGTACGCCGCGAATTTTGTTGCCGGCCCCAACGACCTGGCAAGCGAAAGGCTCGCGGCGCACACGCCGCTCCTGCGGGTGACCCTACAGCGCCAGGGTCGCTACCCCGAGCAAAACAAACAGCGCCGCGCTGATGCGGTGCACCCATTTTTCCAGCGCCGGATGGCGCACGCGATTCCCCAGCCAGATCACCGGCGCGTTGGCCACCAGCATGCCAAGGGTGGTGCCGGCGACAACGGCAACAAATGCCTGGTCAAAACGGGCTGCCAGGGCGACCGTGGCAAGCTGGGTCTTGTCTCCGATTTCGGCAATGAAGAACAGCACCAGGCTGGCGGTGAACGGCCCCCAGCGTCGGCCATCGTCCACGTCCTCGTCCTTGTCGGGCACCAGCATCCAGAGCCCCAGGGCGATGAAGCTCGTCCCCAGCAGCAGCGTCAGCCAGTTTTCCGGTACCAGGTCAGCAAGGATAACGCCCAGCCAGGCAGACAGCCCGTGGTTGGCCAGCGTGGCGATGAGGATGCCGGCAAGGATGGGCCAGTGCACCCGGTAGCGGCAGGCGAGGGCAAAGGCGAGCAGCTGGGTCTTGTCACCCACTTCGCCGAGGGCCACCAGGGAAACTGAGGTCAGGAATGCATCCATGGGATTCTCCGGGGCGGGACCTGTGCAAGAGCCACGAAACACCGACACCGGTCCCGCCCACGGGAGGTGCGATGTTTCGGGTCTCGTCAGTCCCGTGCGGGATGTGGACGCCATGCGCAACGGCAAGTCTGTTGACGGCCACCGGCTGTAATGCCGCGACTACTCCCCCAAAACGCGCGTGAATTTACGACGTCCGGGGCCGACGTGCAAGCGCGACCCGCCGGCTTTGGGTAAACTGCCGGCCCTATTCTCCGTCAGGACAGGCCCATGAGTGACGAACGCTTTCTCGATATCGAAACCACCCTGGCATTCCAGGACGACCTGGTGACGGCGCTGAACAAATTGGTGGCGGCACAGCAGGAGCGCATTGCCGCGCTGGAAAAGCGCTGCGGCCAATTGGAAGAAGGCCTGCAGGAAATGGTGGAGGTAATGATGGCGGCCAACATCATCGACGAGAAGCCGCCGCATTACTGAACGCGCCGGTCAGCCGGCCACGGCAGCCGGTTTGCTGACCAGTCTCTCTGGCGGGAAGTGGCAGGTAAACGTGCTGCCCTTGCCCAGTTCACTCTGAATCTCCAGCCGTCCCTGGTGACGGATCATCACGTGTTTGACGATGGCCAGGCCCAGGCCGGTGCCGCCGGTTTGCAGGTGGCGGCTGTTGTCAGGCCGGTAAAAGCGTTCTGTCAGGCGCGGAATGTGGGACGGGTCAATGCCGATGCCGTTGTCAGATACTGAAACATGGGCGCCTTTGTCGTCCTGCCAGAAACGGATCTTGATATCGCCATCCCTGGGCGTGTACTTCACTGCATTGGTGATCAGGTTGCCGAACGCGCTTTCAAGCTCTGCCGGGTTGCCAAGCACGCGGGCATGTTCAGGCACATCCACCGTCACGCGGTGCCCTTTGTCGCTGCTTAGCGCCAGTGCGTCCTCGCGCATGCGATTGAGCATGCCATAGACCAGCACCGCCTGCTGGGCGCGGTCGGCTTCGGTATTCTCCAGGCGCGAAAGCAGCAGCAGGTCGTGCACCAGGGCTTCCATGCGGCTGGACTGCTGGTTCATCTGTGACAGCGCACGTCGCAGGCGCGTCTGATCCTCCGGCACCGATCCCAGCAGGGTCTCCAGGTAGCCCTTGAGGACCGTCAGGGGGGTTTTCAGTTCATGGCTGACGTTGGCGACAAAATCCTTGCGCATCTGTTCCAGATGGTGGAGACGGGTGACGTCACGCAACAGGATCAGCCGGTCGCCGGGGCCAAATTCGGTGACCCGGAACTGAAGAACGCGGTTTTCGTTGTTGGGTACGGTCAGTTCCAGCGGATCACGGAACTTGCCCCTGTTGAGGTAGCTGAACAGGGCCGGGTCGCGCACCAGGTTGGTGAGCACCTGGTCGTTGTCCTGGGGCTGGCGCAGGCCGAGAAAGAAACCGGCTGCCTGATTGAAGTATTCCAGCCGCCCGGTGCGGTCGATCAGCAGGACACCGTCTTCCAGTGCGTTGACGGATTGTTGTGCGCGGACAATGACCGCGTTGAGGTCATTCTGGGCCCGCTTTTCCTTGCGGAACAGGTGCTCCAGTCGCGTGTAGAGGTCACCCCACAGGCCGACGCTGTCCGGTGGCTCGGTGTGCTCTTCGCTGGTCAGCCAGCGATAGAGGATGAACAGCTGTTGGGTGGACCAGGCCAGATAGCCAGCCAATCCGATGATCAGCGGCCAGAGGGAGTTTACGGCAATGGCTGCGGTGGCCGCTGCGGCGGTCACCAGCAGTATCCGGTTCACTTCTCGCGCCAGGCTGGCTTTCATGGCTGTGGCCTCCGCCTATTCCCGCCGCAGTATAGTCCAGTCAATGGTGCCATGGGCAAGGCCCGTGCCGCCAAGGCAGAGTCAGGATGCGCGTGCCGTCTTGATGCTGAATCGGTAGCCGGTGCCACGCACGGTCTGGATAAACCGGTCGTAGCCGTAGGGTTCCAGTGCCTTGCGCAGCCGGCGTATGTGCACATCGATGGTGCGGTCTTCCACATACACGTTGGCGCCCCAGACCTGGTCCAGTAGCTGCGTACGTGAGTAGGCGCGCTCGGGATGGCCCATGAAGAACGCCAGCAGGCGGTATTCGGTGGGCCCCATGTCAATCGGGTCCTCGTCGGCACTGACACGCTGGCTCACCGGGTCCAGCTCGAGGCCTTCCACCTTGATGGCCTTGTCGGCATTTGTTGCGGCGCTGCGGCGCAGCACGGCACGGATGCGGCTGACCAGTTCGCGGGTGGAAAACGGTTTGGTGATGTAGTCGTCCGCGCCCACGTCCAGGCCCTGGATCTTGTTGTCCTCTTCGCTCTTGGCGGTGAGCATGATGATCGGCACTTCCGCAGTGCTTTCTTCGCGCTTGAGCCGGCGCGCCAGCTCGATCCCGCTTACCGACGGCAACATCCAGTCGAGCAGTACCAGGTCCGGGCGGCGATCGACAATGATCTCGTGCCCCTGCTGGGCGTTGTCTGCTTCCAGGACGTCGAAGTCGGCCATTTCCAGGGCCACGGCCACCATTTCACGGATGGCCGGCTCATCGTCGACTACCAAAATACTGTGCTTGGCCATTTTGCGTTTTTTCTCGCTATTCATTGGCCACCTATTTGATGACTTGTATGTGACAAGCTTATGACATTTCGGCCATGAAAATTATGCATCAGAAATGTGCGACTGGAAGCTTATGCCTATCGGTCCGTCTTGATACGGGCAGGCGGAGCGCGGGCCCGGGAGGCCGGTGGGGTCTCAGGCCAGCAGGTACTGCAGCAACAGGCCGGCGAAAATCACCAGTCCCACCCACTGGTTGTTGAGGAAGGCGCGGAAGCAGGCGGCGGGCTGGCGCTCACGAATCAGCCAGTGCTGCCAGCCGAACAGGGCGGCAGCGAGCGCCAGCCCGGTGTGCCAGGGCCAGCCGAACTGCAGCTGCTGGCCGAGCAGGTAGAGGGCAAACAGGGCCATGCCCTGGAGCAGGCCGATAATCGGGCGGTCGGCCTCGCCAAACAGGATGGCGGTGCTCTTGATGCCGATCTTCAGGTCATCTTCCTTGTCGCAGAGCGCGTATTCGGTGTCGTAGGCCACGGTCCAGAGCAGGTTGGCGGTGTAGATCAGCCAGGCGTACACCGGCACGCTGTTGGTCTCGGCGGCGAACGCCATGGGCACGGCCCAGGAAAAAGCGGCACCGAGGAACAGCTGCGGCAGGTAGGTAAACCGCTTCATGAACGGGTAGAGCACGGCCAGGGCCAGCCCGCCAACGCTGAGGTAGAGGGTGAAGCGGTTCAGGAACAGCACCAGCACGAAGGCAATACTCACCAGCACCGCAAACAGCAGCAGGGCGTCGCGGCCGCGCAGGGCGCCGGTGGCCAGTGGTCGTGCCCGGGTGCGGCTGACATGGCCGTCGAAATTGCGGTCGGCATAGTCGTTGATGACGCAGCCGGCAGCGCGCATGACGATAACGCCGAGGGTGAATACCACCACGGTTTTCACCGACGGCGACCCCTCGCCGGCCATCCACACCGCCCACAGGGTGGGCCACAGCAGCAGCAGGGTGCCGATGGGACGATCCAGGCGCATCAGCTGGATCCAGGGCCAGGCTTTCGGGTAACGCTTGTGGATGACTTCAAACATCGGCATTTCGCTCCGGGGACGGGACTAGTCTACGGCCTGCGCCGCCATCGTCCACAGCGATGGCAGGAAAACTTCCGCCACCAGCAGCGCCTTGCCGCGTTTGCGAAAGCGGGACTGGCGCCCCCAGGCGGCGCCGGTGCGTCCGGCCCCGGGCAGCCGGCTGTCCGGCACGCGGGCATACCAGACCGCCTCACGGCGGGCGCTGGGCGCCTTGAACAGTTCCGCGCCGAGGGAGCGCCGGGCCATGTGCCCGAGCACCCGGTTGGCACCGGTGAGGCTGTCCAGGGGCAGGACGCTGCGGGCATACACCACGGTCTGGCCATCCAGCGACAGCAGCACTTCCCGCACCAGTGCGTGCTGACGCGGCGGCATGGCCAGCAACGCCGCTTCGCTGGCGCTGGGGCGCTCCACCGCCTGGTGGACCGGGTTGACCCGGAACCGGCCAAGCCGCTGCAGGCGGCGGGTGAGTGAGCCCGTATCCGCCAGCCAGGGGCGTATATGGGCCGGCGGCGCACACAGCGCCGGCAGGCGCCAGCGCAGTTGCCGGTCCAGGAACGGGCGGGGCTGGAATGTGGGTGCGGTGTCTGCCACGGGCTCTCCTGCTGGTGCGCGGGACTATCCAACAGCGCCCGGGGCAATGCAACCGCTGGCCGGGGCTGTCGCCGGCTGAATAGTGCGGCCGGACCCTGCCGTCATTGATTTTTCACTGGCTGATGGCTAGGTTATGCGCCTTTACTGCGCCGTCGGCACCGGCCCGGTGGCCAGTGCGTCACGCCGGGCCCCGCGATGGGGCCAGTCCGGCACGTCCGTGAAGGATATCTGCCGCCATGTGCCAGCAACGGGTTCCAGGGACGAACCAATCGGCACCCTGATATGTAGAGAGGTATGGCATGCGTAAGTGGGAATGTGTGGTCTGTGGCTTTATCTATGACGAAGCCGAGGGTCTTCCCGAAGAAGGGATCGAGCCGGGTACTTCCTGGGACGATGTGCCCGATGACTGGGTTTGCCCGGATTGCGGTGTGGGCAAGGAAGATTTCGAGATGGTGGAAATCTGAGGCAGGCCTCACCACTTTTTCGGTAACGCCCGGCCAGCGCCGGGCGTGCACCTGACTCTCCCGCGTCCCGATCCCGGGATGCACAGAAACGCAGAGGGCGTTGTCCATGGATCCAATCGTCATCATCGGTACCGGTCTGGCCGGCTTCAATGTGCTCAAGGAGCTGCGCAAGCTCGACAAGGAAACACCGGTGGTGATGCTCACCGCCGACGACGGCCGCAATTATTCCAAGCCGATGCTGTCCACCGGTTTTACCAAGGAGAAAGGCGCGGACGACCTGGCGCTGGCAACCCCCGAGAAAACCGCGGAAGCATTTGATGCCCAGGTACGCACCGGTGTTTCCGTCACCGCCATCGATGCGGACGCCCATACCGTCAGCCTGGGCGATGAAACCCTTGCTTACAGCAAACTGGTGATCGGCACCGGTGCGGATGTGTTTCGTCCGCCGCTGGAGGGTGATGGCCAGGGGCTGGTTTTCTCCGTTAACGACCTGATGGACTACGGCGTGTTCCGCGAGGCCCTGGCGGGGCGCAAGAAGGTGCTGGTCATTGGCGGCGGGCTGATTGGCTGCGAGTTTGCCAACGACCTGTCCAATGGCGGCTTCCAGGTGGACCTGGTGGAGCCCATGGGGCGCTGTCTGCCGACGCTGTTGCCGGAGCCGGCCTCGCAGGCTGTTGGTGAGGGCCTGGCGGAGCTGGGTGTGACGTTTCATTTCGGCCCGGTGGTCAAGGCGGTGAACAGGAATGGTGACGGTGTTGTGGCCGACCTTTCTGATGGCACCCAGGTAGAGGCAGATATCGTCCTCTCTGCGGTGGGTCTGCGCCCGCGCGTGCAGCTTGCCCAGGACGCTGGCCTGAAGGTCAATCGCGGTATTGTCGTGGACCGCCACCTGCAAAGTAGCGCGGCAGACATCTATGCCCTGGGTGATTGTGCCGAGGTGGAAGGCTATGTGCTGCCCTATGTGTTGCCGCTGATGAGCTCAGCGCGGGCGTTGGCGAAGACCCTGGCGGGTGAACCCACGGAAGTGACATACGGTGTCATGCCCGTCACTATCAAGACGCCGGCCTGCCCGGTGGTGGTCTGCCCGCCGCCGCACGGCAGTGAGGGCGACTGGGACTGCGAGGTCGATGGTCGCAACGTGCGTGCGCTTTTCAAGGACGAGACAGGCAATGCCCTCGGGTATGCGCTTACCGGTGATGCGGTGAGCGAAAAGATGAAACTGAACAAGGAAATGCCGGCACTGTTGCCCTGACGGGTGGCCGGCACCAATAGGTCGCGGGAGGCGAACATGAAATTCTGGTTGATGCTGTTGGTTCTGGGCTGGCGCCTGCGCTGGCTGGCGTGGCGCAATGCCGACTTTCGCCAGGCCATTGCCGGCAAGGACATGGTCATGCAGTGGCGCACCCAGGCCGGTCATCCAAGCCGCTGGTTCCAGTTCAGCAATGAACGCGTGGTAGCGCGTGGCGGCCTGCACCCCAAGGCGGATGTGGCACTAAATTTCCAGGATGCCGGTTACGCCGCCGCCACCCTGATTGAAGCCGGCAAGAACCAGATGGTGTTCATGCAGGGCATGCAGGAAGGCAAGATCAAGATCGAGGGCAATGCCGGCGAGCTGATGTGGTTCATGACCCTGATGAAATACATCATGCCGAAGAAGAAAAAGAAGGCCTGACCAGAGAGGGAGTCCTGGCGTCTCCCCACCGGATAGATCTCCTGACCAGCGCAGCACTGGACGCCGATGCAGTCAGGCCGGGTTTTTACACGAGCAATACGTGTAAGGCCGTGTGTTCATGCCATTGCGTCGGGGTTTGCCGTAAATACCGCCAGATGCAGTGAATGGAAGAACCGTGATAGCGGAATATCCCTCTCGAGCGTGAAGCCATTACTTTCGAAGAAGGCCGAAAGGTCACGCAGTCGCGTTGCATATTGTTTGTGCTGCCTTCCCGTTATTGCCTTGATCAGCTGGCGTTTCAGGCTGGTTGCAGAATAAGCGCTGAGATAAGAAATAACGACAGTGCTTCTGCTTACCCGACACAATTCATTGATGACGCGTTGCCGGACAGCATCATCGGGGAAGTGGTGAAAGAGCCTGAAGCAAACCGTTGCATCGAATTGCTTGTCGCCATAGGAAAGTGCCTCAACGTCGTCGCGTTCAATGGTGACGTCTACGCCGGCCTCGGCTGCCTGCTCCTGAGCCACGGAAACCGCTCCCTCGCCAAGATCGATTCCAGTAACAACATATCCCTGCCGGGCAAGAACAATGCTGGCACGTCCAACGCCACAGGGCGCGTCAAGCACGGTGTGGCTGGAGGGTATGCCGTTCATGCCCTTTAGCAAAAGCCTCATCTCGGCATCATGCTTGCGTTTTTTTCTGCTAGTGTATGCGATCGCCGAATCGTAATCAGACTTTATGCGCGACTTGTAGGAGAAATCGCCGTCGGCGCTGAGTTCATTTTTCATGCAAAGTGCCCTTCGATTTTTAGATTGCTGAATGCCGGATTGTTACGATAGCTAGATAACAGCCGCTGGAACGGAAAGCCGCTTCCCTCGAGCGAACGCGCCAGCCGCCGTAGATCCTGCCTGGCGGCGCGTGTGCAGGACCGTCTGAGTCGTGACTTCTCCAGGTCAATCAAGCTGAAGTGAGAGAGGTCTGGTGTAAAAAAAATATGCTTTGGGTAGAGTGTGCCGTGCTCGAAGCCCTGGCGGTGAAGAGGTAACAAAAATTCTGCCAGGCGGGTGGCTGCCTGCTGAAGTTCCCATGTTGACCGGCCACCCGGCTTCCCCAGCCAGCACTCGAGGGAAGTCAATCCGGCCAAATCCTTAACAACAAGCACTGCCCTGGTCGTTTTTTTCATGGTCTGCTCGCCAAAGAAAATACATTCAGGGGTGTGGCCCGATAGCGGTGGATAGCACTCCAGGAAATACCGCTCTACCCAGTAAGTCGTTTTTGCCCTGAACCGGGACAGCGCTGTCCTTCTACGCTGGTTTACCTGCTTCTTGACGTAGAACGTGGTTGTCTTCTGGTCAGGTCCGCTGCATGTGACCTTGCGTACTTCACTGTGGCCGCCCCAACGGATGTTGTGTTCATCAACCAGCTCGCCGGACATCTCACACCATTGCTCTAACGTAAGGTGGGTGGCCGGGTGCTCCAGGTGGTAGACGACTGGTGCGGACTTCGCTGCTTTTGAGGGTTGTTCCTGCGCAAAGCTGCCCCGGTTACTGCCAGTAAGGACGGTGACTGGAGGTGAAGGCTGGCTAAGGGGTGTGCCGGAACGGGGCCACGAAACCCTGAGGGCATGATTTTCCGTGCTTTTCTTCACCGAACGCTGTCCATTGGCTTTGAGTACGCTGCCATCATTGGATACGACGCGTTATAAAACCGTTCTCCAAGCGTCAAAAAAATGTTAAATGACGGAAAAGTCGTAAAGTCAGGTCATAATGGACGCCAGAGGTGTGCGCATGCCTATTCTGATCGTTGAAGACAACAAAGACATTCTTGCCAATGTTGCAGACTACCTTTCCATGCACGGGTTTGCAGTCGATTGCGCCCAGGATGGCCTGACCGCTCTTCACCTGCTGAGCACCAATAGCTACGAGCTGGTCGTGCTTGATCTGATGTTGCCCGGGGTAAATGGCCTGGAGATATGCCATCGCGCGCGAAGGGATATGGGCCTTTCAATGCCGGTATTGATGTTGACAGCAAAAGATACACTTGAGGACAAGTTGTCCGGGTTTGAACACGGTGCAGACGACTATCTGGTCAAGCCGTTTTCACTTGCAGAGTTGCTGGCTCGGGTACGGGCAGTCATTCTGCGGTCCCGTGGCGGCGAGCCGAGGCGTTTGCAGGTTCAGGATCTACTCCTGGATCTCGAAAAAATGGAGGTGTCGCGGGATAAAAAACCGATATCTTTAAATAGAACTTCAATGAAGATACTTGAAATACTGATGCGGCAAAGCCCTTCGCTGGTAAAGCGCGAGATAATTGAAGAAGCGATATGGGGTGATGATCCGCCAAGCAGTGATTCCCTGAGAAGCCACATACACTACATTAGGGCCGCCATCGACAAGCCGTTTGAGAAAAAACTCCTGCATACAAGGCATGGGATGGGCTATGTACTTAAGTAATTACTTTGGCAGGCAGAGTCTCTCCCGGCAGATTGTCGCCGGCTTCATTATTCTGAGCATGCTTGTCGGGGGCAGTCTGAGTGTCGGCATTTTCCGCGCTATGATATTTGTCGAAAGGGGTCTCATTTCGGAGGGTCTCGAGAGAGAGCTTGATCACTATCTTTCTGATCCCTACTACCGAAAGTTTATCGACAGAAGTGGCAAGTATCTTGTCTTCGAACAGGATTCAGGCTCTGGAAGTCGCGTTCCAGCATGGTTGGAAGGCCTTGATCCAGGATTTCATGAGGCGTTCAACGACGGCAGTTCATATCATGCATGGGTCAGGACATATCACGGTGTGAAGTACTTCCTGCTCAGCGATCAGACGGAATTTGAACAGGAAGAGCGCGAGATATTCATCTATATATCATTGGGGTTTCTTCTCAGCATGTTTGCTGCATATTTGCTGGCGCGTTTCATAGCGCGCCAGGTTTCAGCCCCCGTTGTTCTTCTTGAGGAAAGCGTGGCCGCCATGTCTGATCCGCGGAGCAATGGTGTTATCCCGGTTGAGAATTTCAATGACGATGAAGTGGGCCGCCTTGCTCGATCTTTCCAGCAGATCTTTAAGAGATACCGGGCTGCATTGGAACGAGAGCAGAATTTCAGCGCCGATCTAAGCCATGAACTGCGAACCCCTGTCATGATCATCACATCCGCCTGTGAACTTCTGCTGCTGGATCGGGATATAAATCATGCCGCTCGACGGCGTATCGAAGGCGTGCGCGAAGCTAGCCGCCAGATGCAGATGATCGTGAAGGCGCTGTTGGTGCTTCTCAGAAACCAGCATGCAGAAGAGAGTGGTTTTTCGGTAAGGCCGCTCAGTGAGATATTACATGCCGTTACTGGCAGCTGGGAGGAGACATTCCGGGATGCGGGCATGGATTTTTCGCTTTGTGTTGATCATGAGCCGACAGCGGCCATACCCATGCCGGAAATTGTAGTGGAGCTGATACTGGCGAACCTTTTGCGCAACGCCCGCGATCATGCGGCTGCTGGATGTGTGTGTGTGCGTGTTGGCGCAGGTTGGCTGGCTGTGGAGGACTCCGGCGTCGGCATTCCCGAAGATAGGATGGACGATCTCACAGGGCGGTTTTCATCGGGACATATCTTTTCGGAGAACTCGGAGCATCTTGGTATGGGGTTGTCACTGGTGGGCCGGCTTTGCGAGATGATGGGGTGGACCTTTCGTCTTTCTCGGTCGCCGGAGGGAGGCGCCAGCGCTTCTGTTGCTTTCAGGTGATCCGCCCTGGGTGCTGTGCGTGATATGCTGATTTGCGCTGAATATGGGCAAGCAGCAGAGCACGTTACCGGGCTGCGTAGCTGGATCAGCAAACGGGAGCAACCGGTGCCGCAGACTGCAATAGCGTGACTTTGGGGCTGGCGGGACGAATAAGGATGTCTGGTCAGGCGGCTCACAGTGGAGATGGCGAAAGACGTGTGCACATGAGCGATGATATCAATGGAATGAAGCGGGGGGTGCTTATGCCGGCCCTTTGGTTGGCTGTTTTTCTGGTCGCTCTCTGTTGGTCCGGCATCAATCCCAAGGACTATGCGACCTGGGTGCTGGAGGTGCTGCCTGCGGTGCTGGCCTTATTGGCGTTGGTGCTGGCGCGGCGCTCCTTCCCGCTCACCCCACTGGTTTATTTTTTGATCCTCATGCATGCGATCGTCCTGATGGTGGGTGGCCATTACACCTATGCCGAGGTGCCGCTTTTCGATGCCCTGAAGCCGGTGTTCGGCTGGGAGCGCAACAACTACGACAAGCTGGGTCACTTCATGCAGGGATTTGTGCCGGCGCTGGTGGCGCGCGAGATCCTGTTGCGCAAGGCGGTGTTCAACAGTCGGGCCTGGTGCAACTTCTTCATCGTCTGTTTCTGTCTGGCGTTCAGTGCGTTCTACGAGCTGATCGAGTGGTGGGTGGCGTTGCTGTCAGATGACGCGGCCGAATCCTTCCTCGGCACCCAGGGATATGTCTGGGATACTCAGTCCGACATGGCCTTTGCATTATGCGGGGCAATAATGGCGTTGCTGTTGCTGTCGCGCTGGCATGACCGGCAGCTGCAGGCGCTGGCTTGCCATGTGTCGGAATAATCCCTGTCCGGCGGTGTAACGCCCTATACTGGGATGACTCGCGTAGCCTGTTCTCTCCTTTTTGCTGCCGCGCTTATTTGAATCGGGTAGTACTGATGGCTTCTTTTCGCGTGCGCTTCCAGACCCTGGAATTTGGTGACACAGACATCCATGTGCGCACACTGCGGGACAACCAGCAGTTTGCCGATGATGAGGGTGCGGCAGAGGCGCTGGGCATTTCCTCGGCCAGCTGGCCGCTGTTCGGCATCATCTGGCCGGCCGGCCGTGTGCTGGCGCACCTGATGCACGACTTCGATATTGCCGGCAAGCGCATCCTTGAGGTGGGCTGTGGCATTGGCCTGGCCAGCCTGGTGCTGAATGCCCGCCAGGCTGACATCACTGCCACGGACTACCACCCGGAAGCTGGCGAGTTCCTGCGCCAGAACACCCGGCTCAACAACGGTGCCGACATTCCCTTCGTGCGCACCGGCTGGGCCGACGAGGCCACGGACCTGGGCCTGTTCGACGTGATCATTGGCAGTGACCTGCTGTATGAGCGCGAGCAGGTGGCCATGCTTTCCGCGTTTGTGGACCAGCATGCGGCGCCGCAATGCGAAGTGATCCTCATTGACCCCGGGCGCGGCCATCACGCGCCATTCAGCAAGGCGATGACGGAACGGGGTTATCAGCATACCCAGAGCCGCCCTGTGGATACGGAGCTGTACCTGGACAAGGCCTTCAAGGGGCAGGTACTGCGCTACCAGCGTTAACTTCCCCCGGGGGCTGGCAGACCGGTGCGTCCCGGCAACATAATGGCAGCCGTATTGATCACAGGGGGAAGAACATGGACCGCAAATATCTGCTCAGCGCACTGGGATACGGGCTGCTGGGCCTGCTGTTCGGCATCTACATGGCGCACAGCCATGACTATGTGCAGCACGTCACCCACGCCCACATCATGCTGCTGGGTTTTGTCGTGTCGTTTGTCTATGCGGTGTGCCACAAGCTCTGGCTGGTGACACCGGATTCACTGGCAGCGCCGCAGTACTGGTTGCACCAGCTGGGCACCCTGGCGGTGCTGGTGTCCATGTTCCTGTACTACGGTGGCTACATGGGCATGGAGATGCTGGCCCCGGTGCTGGCACTGGCGTCGCTTGCCGTGGTGCTGGCCCTGGTGATGATCAAGGTCATGGTCATTCGGGCCACGCGAAAGGCCTGATCAGCGCTGGCGCACAGCCAGGGTAATAACGAACAGGCTGGCCGCCGCCACCACAATGCTCGGTCCCACCGGTGTGTTGCCGAACCAGCTGACGAGGATGCCGCCGAGCACGGCTACCACACCGAACAGTGAGGCGATCACCGCCATCTGCTCGGGTGTGTTGGCCAGCCGCCGGGCGCTGGCGGCGGGGATCACCAGCAGCGAGCTGATCAGCAGCACACCGACAATGCGGATGGCGCCGGCGATCAGCAGCGCCAGCATCAGCATCAGCAGCACCCGCATAAGAATCACCCGGGTGCCTTCCACCTGGGCCAGGTCCTCATCCACGGTGACGCTCAGCAGTGGCCGCCAGCACACCAGCAGGCCGGCCAGGATCACGGCAGCACCGCCCCACAATGCCCAGACATCGGTTTCATTCACCGCCAGCAGGTCGCCAAACAGGAACGCGAACAGGTCAATGCGCAGGTCCGGCATCAGCGATACCGCAATGATGCCCAGGGCCAGCGTGGTGTGGGCAACGATGCCAAGCAGGGTGTCGCTGGCCAGGTGACGCTGGTGTTGCAGGGCCACCAGCACCAGTGACAGGGCCAGGCAGACCAGCACCACCGACAGGTAAAGCCCGGTGCCGGCGGCAAGCCCGAAGGCCGCACCCAGCAGCGCGCCATGGGCGAGGGTGTCGCCAAAGAATGCCATCCGGCGCCAGACCACAAAGGCGCCCATGGGGCCTGCCACCAGGGCCACCGCCAGGCCCGCCATGACCGGAAGAAACAGCAGCTCAGTCATGGTGGTGGTGCTCGCAGGCATGCACGTCGCCGTGCAGGTCATGGTCGTGATCATGATCGTGGGTGTACACGGCGAGGTTCTCCGCCGGCACATGCTGGCCGGCAAACAGGGCGCGGAAAGCCGGATCGCGGGACACCGCTTCCGGTGTGCCCGAGCAGCAGACATGCTGCTGCAGGCAGACCACCTCGTCGGTGGCGGCCATGACCATGTGCAGGTCATGGCTGATCAGCAGGATGGCGCAGCCCAGTTCTTCCCGCACTTCGGCAAGCAAGCCGTAGAGTGCATTCTGCCCGGCCACGTCAACGCCCTGGGCCGGTTCATCCAGCACCAGCAGGTCAGGTTTGCGCAGCAGTGCGCGGGCCAGCAGCACGCGTTGCCATTCGCCCCCGGACAGCCGTTGCACCGCCCGTGAGCGCAGCGCCGCCACCCCGGTGCGCGCCAGTGCCTCGCGCCGGTCACGGGTGCGGCAGTTGGCAGCCAGCGACAGGAACCGGTCCACGGTCAGCGGGAAACTGTCATCAATGCGGATGTGCTGGGGCATGTAGCCGATGCGCAGGCGGGGCTGGCGCACCACCTGGCCGCTGTCCGGTTGTACCAGGCCGAGCACCACCCGGGCGAGGGTGGTCTTGCCGGCACCATTGGGGCCAATCAGGGTGACGATGCGGCCGCGCTGCAGACACAGGTCCACTGATTCCAGCACCGGTTGTCCACCCAGCGCCAGGCTCACCTGGTTCAGTGTCAGCAAAGCATTGGCCATGCGTGTCGCCCCCCTTGATGCCGGCAATGATAAACTACCGGCCCGCCCAACATCAGGGGATATGCGTGCGAACACTGTTTTTTTGCCTGTTGCTGGTTTCTCCACTGCTGTCGGCGAAGCCGTTGCTGGTGGCCAGCATCGAACCGCTGTCACTGGCACTGCGCGAGATCTACGGCGATGCGGTGACGGTGGAGACCCTGATGCTGCCGCAGCAGACGCCGCACCAGGCGGCGTTTACCCCGGGCCAGGCGCGCCTTGTGCAGCAGGCCGACCTGCTGGTGTGGCTGGGGCCGGCATCCGAGCCGGCGCTGGCGGGGCTGGTGTCGCGTCGGCGGGGCGCCCGGCTGGCGCTGGAGCAGGTGGACGGCATTGTCAGGCTGGCCGCCAGTGGTGAGGACACGCATGCGGGGCATGGGCACGATGCGCTGGCGGATGATCCGCACCTGTGGTTGTCGCCGCCCAACATGGTGCGCCTGGCGGATGCCCTGATGCAGGTGTCACCCGCAGCGCCGCAGTCGCACCGCGACGACTTCGTCGCCACCCTGGAAACGACAGCAACGAGTATTGAAGAGCGTCTGGCCGGCTTTCATGACGTGCCATGGCTCAGTGCCCATGACCCGTGGCGCTATTTTCACCAGCATTTCGGCTTGCGGCAGCCGGCGATAATCAGCCCGGGTGCCAGCTCGGGCGCCAGTGCCCGTCGTTTTGCCCGACTGGCTGAGACGATGGCAGCGCAGCAGGTGCATTGCGCCATTGCCGAACCGGAGGCCGGGCGGGCGCTGATGGAACGCCTGTGTCGCGCGCCGGACTGCCATATCGAAGCGCTGGATCCACTGGCCCGAGACGGACACTACCGCAGCTATACGCAGTTCCTGGCACGGTTGGGAGAGGGGTTCGCCCGCTGCCTGGACAGCAGCCGGCCGCGCTGATCAGAGGCGCTGCACCGGGGAGCCCGGCGTGGCGGGGATGTCCGGGCGCCGCAAGGGTTGTTCCGGCGGCAGTTGCGGGGCAGCACTGGGATTGTTCTGGAACCGCTCGCGAAAGCGCAGATCGGTTTCGGTGTAGCGTTCCTTGTCATTCAGCCCTTCCAGGCCACGGATCTCGGCATTGTCCACCACGCCGGGCGCTTCCAGGTAGAGCCCTTCCATCTCTTCGCTGTCCATCACGGGTGCTGAAAAACGCTCCGCCATGGCGCCGGTGTCGTCTTCCTGCACACGTGCGGAATCGGGCAGCGTTTCTCCGGCATGGAGGGGCGCGACCAGCAGGCAGGCGAGCAGGGCAATGGTTCGTTTCATGCTTTGATCATACGCCTGTGGCGGTTGCCGACAAACCCCGCTGATCAGTGCCGCCCGGCGTCCCGTCCGTGGCCGTTTCCCGGGCAGCGCACGGCCATGCGGCCAGTTGTGACCCGGAGTGAATCCGGTATGCTGGCAACCTCTTCAGGGGTTGATGCAGGTTGCAGCAGGTGACAGACGGTCTGCCAAAACTGGCGCTGGCGCACTTCGGTGGTGCCTGGTTGCTGCGCCGGGACGGGCGCGAGGATGAGTACCGTCATCCCGCCCGCCTGCTGGATGAAACCCTGGAACGTGGTTTCAATGCCATCGCCGTGGACGCCTTCCCGCACCTGGTGGCGCCGCGCCCGGATGGTGTGGTGCTGGATCGCTTCGAGGTGATCCGCGACCATCGCGAATACCTGGCCCAGCCGCGCAAGGCGTTGCTGGAATTGATGCGCATGGCCAGCGAACGCAACCTGAAAGTGTGGCTCACCAGCCGTTTCCTTGCCGATACCCAGTCACGTCGCAGCTTTGTCCGTCGTCCGCGTGATTTTGTCGATGTCTGGTCACATACGTTGCGGGTGCTGCAGCAGCACGACCTGCTGCATCCGGTGGTGGCGGTGGACTGGTGTGAGCACTTCCCGCTGCCGCCGGTCGCCCACGGCGTCCAGCGCGCCCTGTTCCGGCGCCAGCCCAACCCCCTGACGCCGCTGCTGCCCTGGTCGCCAGCGGTGGAGCGGCGGGTGGAGCAATACCTGCACGAAGTCCCGCGGGCCCTGAAGGCCGTGTTTCCAACCGTGCGTTTCGGGCTATCCGTCAGCGGCGGCAGTGAGCGCCACCTGCGCAAGCTGGATACCAGTGAGCTGGACTTCATGGACCGGCATGCCTTCCTCGACGACGATCCCCGTTATGCCCTGCTCACCGGGGCGCCGGTAAAAGGCTTCGCTGGCCGGGTGGCGGGTGCCCTGCAGGGGCGTGTGGCCAGTGCGGCCTGGCGTGCGCGCAAGCGCCAGTGGCGCCGCCAGCAGGAAGACGGCCTGCATGAGTTCAGCGATTTCTGTCGCGTGCGTCGCATGACGCCGGCGCTGACCCGGGGCTATGTGCGCCTGGGCAGCGAGTGGCAGGCAGACTGGGACTTCGTCCGTGAAGTGTCGGATTTCATGGTCCGCGCCGCCCTGGGCCAGGACATTCCGGTGATCACACCGGCACTGTATGCCCGCCCCCACACGCCGGCCCTGTGGGACCGTCGTGACTGGCTGCGAGAGCTGAATGGCCTGATTACCGCGCCGGCGCGATAGTCTCAGGCGGGGCTGTCCAGCAGCGTGGCCAGCCAGTGCTCGCATTCCGCCGGGTCCTTGCTTAGCACCAGGTCCGGGTCGCCGGCGGCGCGGTGACGCTGGCGCGCCTCAAGCCGCGACAGCCAGAACCGCAGGGCGGCCACACAACGGGCCGTGTGCAGGTGCTCGCGTTCATCTATGGCCAGTGGTCGCTGGCCGTTGTAACCCGCCAGAAGCGCTGCCTCCAGGGCGGCATCACGTTGCCCGCCAGGCATGCACCAGTCATTCAGGCACACGGCCAGGTCAAACAGGGCCGGGCCGTGACCGGCAGCGTAGAAATCCAGCAGACCGGTGAGCGTGTCGCCCTGGAACAGGCTGTTGTCGCGAAACAGGTCGCCGTGAATGAGCGTCCGGGGCAGGGACAGTTGCTGCCAGCGCTGCCACAGGTCCGCGGCGCGCAGGCGCAGGCGCGGCAGTGCGGCTATCGCCGGTGCCAGCGCCTGCAGCCCGGTGGCGTCCTGCTGGTGCGGATGTTCGCTGGCGAAGGGCGTGTTGTGCAGGGTGGCCAGCGCCGCGCCGATGGCCCGGCATTGTGGTGCATCGGCCGTGCGCGGATGCTGCCCGGGCAACCACGGCACCAGCAGCGCTGGTTTGCCGGCCACAGTCAGGACGCGTTCACCATCGACGGCCAGAGGCGCCGGCACGGGCAAGCCGGCCGCGGCCAGCGTGTCGAGCAGCTGGCAGAACCACGGCAGCAGCGCGGCGGGGGTGGCTTCAAACACGGTCAGCACGCAGTCCGCCGGCTGTTGGTCCGCGTCCACGGCGCGCAGCAGGAAGTTGCTGTTTTCCATGCCGTGCTCGGCCGGCGTTGCGGACACCAGCTGGCGGCCGGCCCCGGCGAGGACGGTGGCGATCTGTGCGTCGGTAAGGGGAGTGAATACGGACATGGCGGCATTATGGCGTGTGTGGCCGAATGCTGCACTGGGGAATCCGCGCCCACTGGCGTAAAACGGCCCTTCATAACCGGGCCCGGTCGCGTATACTTTCGGCTCATGTGACTACACCGTCAGGGGCGCCGCGCGTTGCCCGGATAACAACAAAAGGAGCACGTCATGTGGGGATGGAAAACCTGGCTGGCTGCCGGCCTGGTAATGGCAGCGGCCAGCAGTGCCAACGCCGATGAGGGCGTGGCCGTCTTCAAGGAAGAGAAGCTGTCCTATTTTGGCCTGACCACCAACGTCTTTGCCGTGGATACCGATGTGGCCAGTGCCGATCTGGACCTGGGCCTGAACCCGGCCAGCCAGGTCGAGCAGTCACCCGGCGGCCTGGGTGTGCGCCTGGGCGGCATGCTGGATCGCACCTGGGGCATCGAGGCGCGTCTGGCGGGCGGACTCTGGCACGAAGTGGATCGGCAGACGCGTTTTCCGGTGCGCGGCAAACTGCAGATGGACGTGGACCATGTGGCCGGCGTGTATGCCACCGGCAAGTGGCGTTACCAACTGCCCTTCATTGATCGCCCGCCGCTGGTGGAGCATTTCTTTTTTCAGGCCCGTGCCGGTATGGCCCATGCCCAGGTCAAGGCCAGTGGCGCGCTGTGCACCGGCCTTGTCTGTGCCGAGAACAGTGAGCGCCGTGACAGCGGCGGTTTCTCCTGGGGGGCCGGCTTCGGTGTGCGCCTGGAGATTCCCAACCTGATGGATCGCCTGCGCCCGCTGCGCCATGTGGGCCTGACCCTTGATTACACCGACTACGGGGATGTGGCAGGCGTCGACCTGTCCGCCGCTGAAGCCTCGGTGCTGTTCTTCTTCTGAGTGCCCATGTCCCTGCGTGCCCGCCTGGAAAAGAATGCGTTACGGACCATGCTGGCCCTGCCGCGGGGCCTGCGCCGGCGCCTGGTGGCGTTCGCCGAGCCCCTCGGCCGTCGTGACCTGGACACCGACCTGCGCACGGTGCTGGCGGCCAGCAGCCTGAGACCGCCGCTGGAAACCCTGCCGCCGAAAGCGGCCCGCAAGGCGTTCAGCGAACTGTTCCAGCTGCTGGATGTGCCGCGCGAAGCGGTGGCGGCCGTTGCCGACCATGCGCTCAAGCATGACAGCGGCCATTTCCGCGTACGTGTCTACCGTCCGCTGGGGGTCGGCGACCTGGCGCTGCCCGGTATCCTGTTCTTCCATGGTGGTGGCCACACCATCGGTTCGGTGGATGACTACGACCATGGCTGCCGCCTGCTCGCGAACCAGTGCGGTGCCGTGGTCGCCAGTGTCGATTACCGGTTGGCACCGGAACACCGCTTCCCCGCCGCCGCAGAGGATGCTCTGGCGGCCTGGGCCTGGTTCACCGATAACGCGGTGGAGCTGGGGGTCGACCCGAAGCGGCTGGCGGTGATGGGTGACAGCGCCGGCGGCAATCTCGCCATCGTGGTGGCGCAGCAGGCGCGGCGCTGCAAGATGCCGCGCCCGGCGGTGCAGTGCCTGGTTTACCCGACCACGGATGCACGCCGGAAAACCGATTCCATGACGGCCTATGGTGAGCACCTGGGCCTGACGCGGTCGCTGATCCGCTATTTCGATGACCACTATCTGGGTGACCCGGCGGATGCCAGGCACCCGGAGGTGTCGCCAATCCTGCACCGCAACCTGAAAACCCAGCCGAAAACCCTGCTGGTGGTGTGCAAGGACCCGCTTCGCGACGAAGGGCTGGCCTATGGCAAGCGCCTGGAGGACGCCGGCGTCGAAGTTACCACCCTGGACTACCCGCAGCTGATCCATGGTTTCTACGGCATGGGCGGTATGGTGCCGGCGGCGCGCACGGCTGTCCTTGAAATCTTTGACACGTTGGGCAAGATGCTCTGACCGGGCCACATGCCCTGACCCTCAGCCTGCGGAAATTCACATGCCGACGAAAAAACCGGTTGTCCTGGTGGACGGCTCTTCCTACCTGTATCGCGCTTTCCATGCCCTGCCGCCGTTGACCACCTCCAGTGGCCAGCCCACCGGTGCCGTGCGCGGTGTGGTGTCCATGCTGAAGAAGCTGCGCAAGGACTATGACCCGGAGTACATGGCGGTGGTGTTCGACGCCAAGGGCAAGACGTTCCGCGATGACCTGTACGAGCAATACAAGGCCAACCGCCCGCCCATGCCGGATGACCTGCGCCCCCAGGTGGAGCCCCTGCATGCGCTGGTGAAGGCGCTGGGCATGCCGCTGATCATCGAGGAAGGCGTGGAAGCGGATGACGTCATCGGCACCCTCGCCGGGCAATTGGCAAAGGACGGCTATCCGGTGGTGATATCCACTGGCGATAAGGACATGGCGCAACTGGTGGACGACCATGTGACACTGGTGAACACCATGACCGACACGGTGATGGATGAAGCCGGCGTGGAAAAGAAATTTGGCATTCCGCCGAACCTGATCATCGATTTCCTCGCCCTGATGGGTGACAAGGTGGACAACATCCCCGGCGTACCCGGTGTCGGTGAAAAAACGGCGCTGGCGCTGCTTACCGGGATCGGCTCGCTGGAAGCGATTTACGACAACCTGGAGAAGATTCGCGAGCTGTCTTTCCGCGGCGCGAAAAAGATGCCGGAAAAACTCGCCGAGCATCGTGATGAAGCCTTCCTCTCCCACCAGCTCGCCACCATCAAGACCGACTGCGAGCTGGCAGAAAAACTGGACGACCTGAAACTCGGCGCGCCGGACAAGGAAACACTGGCGCACTGGTACAGCGAACTGGAATTCAAGGGTTGGCTGGCCGAGGTGCTGGAGGGCGATGACGCCCCGCCAGCGCCACCGGAAAATACCGCCATTGATCGTGACGGTTATGTCACCGTTACCGACGACGCCACGTTCAGCCACTGGCTGGAAAAACTCCAGCACGCAGCGCTGTTTGCGTTTGATACGGAAACCACCAGCCTGGACTACATGGAAGCGGAACTGGTGGGGGTTTCCTTCGCCGTTGCACCGGGCGAGGCGGCGTATGTGCCGGTGGCCCATGATTATCCGGGCGCGCCCGACCAGCTATCGCGGGACGATGTCCTGCGAAAACTCAAGCCGTTGCTGGAAGACGACAGCGTCAAAAAGGTGGGCCAGAACCTGAAGTACGACATGAGCGTGTTGGCCCAATACGACATTGAGCTGCGCGGTATCGAATACGACACCATGCTGGAGTCGTATGTGTTCAACTCCGTGGCCACCCGCCATGACATGGATTCCCTGGCGCTCAAGTACCTGGGCCACAAGTGCATCAGTTTCGAGGAAATCGCCGGCAAGGGTGCCAAGCAGCTCACCTTCAACCAGATCGGGCTGGAGGAAGCGGCGCCGTATGCGGCCGAAGATGCTGACGTCACCCTGCAACTGCACCAGAACCTGTGGGCCTCGCTGGAAAAAGAAGCGTCCCTGGTGAGCGTGTTCCGTGATATCGAGATTCCGCTGGTGCCGGTCCTTTCACGCATCGAACGCAATGGCTGTTTTGTTGACGCCGACATGCTGCGCCACCAGAGCCAGCAGCTGGCCACCACCATGGCCGAACTGCAGGAGAAGGCGTTCGAGTTGGCGGGCCAGGAATTCAACCTCGGTTCGCCCAAACAGCTGGGCGAGATTCTGTATGAAAAACTGGGTATCCCGGTGATCAAGAAGACGCCCAAGGGTGCACCATCGACGGCCGAGGCGGTGTTGCAGGAGCTGGCACTGGAGTATCCGCTGCCGCAGGTGATCATGGACTACCGCGGTGTGTCGAAACTGAAAAGCACCTATACCGACAAGCTGCCAGAGGTGATCAGTCGTCGCACCGGACGGTTGCATACCTCCTATCACCAGGCGGTGACCGCCACCGGTCGACTGTCGTCCAGTGACCCGAACCTGCAGAACATTCCGGTGCGCAGTGAAGAAGGGCGGCGCATTCGCCAGGCCTTTCGTGCGCCGGAGGGTCGCCGTATCGTGGCTGCCGATTACTCGCAGATCGAGCTGCGCATCATGGCGCATCTGTCCGGTGATGCGTCACTGGTAAATGCGTTCGAAAAGGGCCTGGATATCCATGCCGCCACGGCGGCGGAAGTGGCCGGCAAGCCGGTGGATGACGTCACCGCTGAGGAACGTCGCAATGCCAAGGCGGTGAACTTCGGCCTGATCTATGGCATGAGCGCGTTCGGGTTGGCAAAGCAGCTGGGCATTGCGCGCAAGGAAGCACAGGAATACATCGATATCTATTTCGAGCGTTATCCCGGGGTCAGGCGCTACATGGAAGAGACCCGGGCCAGCGCCGCGGAAAAGGGGTTTGTTGAAACCCTGTACGGCCGGCGCCTGTACCTGCCGGAAATCAAAAGCCGCAACGGCGCCATGCGCCAGGCGGCAGAGCGCACCGCCATCAACGCCCCCATGCAGGGCTCGGCGGCGGATATCATCAAGCGGGCCATGATCAGCGTGGATGCCTGGCTGCGTGGCAGTGACCTGGACGCCCTGATGATCATGCAGGTGCACGATGAACTGGTGTTTGAAGTGGCAGAGCAGGACACGGATACGTTGATCAGGGAAGTCTCACGCCTGATGGAAGCGGCTGGCGAGCTGGATGTGCCGCTGGTGGTGGACCCGGGTGTGGGCGACAACTGGGAACAGGCGCACTGATGAGCACGCCGGTGGACTGGCAGCGCTACCATGCCGCCATCTGGCGCGGCCGGCGCCAGGCCTGGCGGCCCGTGACGGCGCTGGACCCGGTGCGGCTGGATGACTTGATGGCGGTGGACCGGCAGAAGCAACGTCTTGTCGATAACACGCGCCGCTTCCTGGCCGGGGAGCCGTGCAACCATGCGCTGCTGTGGGGCAGTCGCGGCACCGGCAAGTCGTCGCTGGTGAAAGCCGTGCTCAATGACCTGGCAGAAGATGGCCTGCGACTGGTGGAGGTGGATCGCGATGACCTGCACTGGTTGCCGGATATCGTCGATGAGCTGCGTGAGCAGCCGTTCCATTTCATTCTGTTCTGTGACGACCTGTCCTTTGGTGACAACACCGATGACTACCGGCACCTGAAGAGCGTGCTGGAGGGCTCTATTGAGCTGCCGCCACCGAACGTGCGCCTGTACGCGACCTCCAACCGCCGCCACCTGGTGCCGGAGTTCATGGATGACAACCTGCAGGCCAGCAACGTGGGTCGCGAGATCCATCACGCGGATGCGGTGGAAGAAAAGATTGCGCTGTCAGACCGCTTCGGCCTGTGCCTGTCGTTCTACCCGATCAGCGAAGACGACTATTTCGCCATCATCGACCGGCTGTTTCCGGCTGTGGCTGACCGCGACCGACTGCATGTGCTGGCGCGTCGTTTTTCCATGGAAAAAGGGGTGCGCTCCGGGCGCACCGCGCGGCAGTTCCACAACCAGTTCAGCGACAGCTTCACCTGAGGCTCACCCCGGCCGCGCCCGGCCATGGCATAATCCCTTCCCGGCGCAGGGCCTGTGTTCTGTCGTCGCTGTGCTTTGTGCTAGGGTACGTTCATGCATGAGAAAACTGTGTCCACAGTCCGTGTAGGCAGTCCGGCCCAGCCGCCGTTCCTGGCGTTGCGTCGCTGCCCATATTTCCCGGATCCGCCGGCCTGACACCGTTGCTGCTACCTCCTTTCGGTAACGAGGCCGGAACCACATGCTCTACCTTTTTCTAGCATTGCCTTTTGTCGGCGCGATCCTGCCGGCGCTTGCGGGGAACAACCGCAACCTGGGGGCGTCCCTGGCCGCGCTTGCGCCGCTGGCCGCGCTCACCGGGCTGTTGCTCAATGCCGGGCCCATATTCGATGGCGGGGCGCTGGTGGCCAGTGTGCCCTGGGCGCCGACCCTGGGCCTGAACCTGACCGTGCGCATCGATGGCCTGGCGTTCCTGTTTGCCGTGCTGGTGCTGGGTATTGGCCTGCTGATTATCCTGTACGCGCGCTACTACCTGTCGGCGCGGGATTCCATGCCGCGCTTCTATGCGCTGTTGCTGTTTTTCATGGGCGCCATGCTCGGCATCGTGGTCAGCGGCAATCTGCTGATGATGCTGGTGTTCTGGGAGCTCACCAGTATTGCCTCTTTCCTGCTGATCGGCTTCTGGTCGCACCGCGAAGATGCGCGCAAGGGCGCGCGCATGGCACTGGCGATCACCGGTGGCGGTGGCCTTTGCCTGCTGGCCGGCATCCTGCTGCTGGGCAATATTGTTGGCAGCTATGAGCTGGATGTCGTGCTCGCCGCCGGCGATGTGATCCGCGCCCACCCGCTGTACGCGCCCATGCTGATACTGGTGCTGCTGGGGGCGTTCACCAAGTCGGCCCAGTTCCCGTTCCATTTCTGGCTGCCCCATGCCATGGCAGCGCCGACGCCGGTATCGGCCTACCTGCACTCGGCCACCATGGTGAAGGCCGGGGTGTTCCTGCTGGCGCGCCTGTTCCCGGCCCTGTCCGGTACTGAGCTGTGGACACTGGTGGTCAGTTCCGCGGGCATGGCGACGCTGCTGATTGGTGCCTACGTGGCCCTGTTCAAGCATGACCTGAAAGGGCTGCTGGCTTACAGCACGCTCTCCCACCTGGGCCTGATCACGTTGCTGTTCGGCTTCAATACCCCGCTGGCGGCGGTGGCGGCGGTGTTCCATATCATCAACCACGCCACCTTCAAGGCCTCGTTGTTCATGGCGGCCGGCATCATCGACCATGAAACCGGCACCCGCGACATGCGCCGCATCAACGGCCTGTGGAAGTACATGCCGCACACGGCGGTGCTGGCCATGGTGGCGGCGGCGGCCATGGCCGGGGTGCCGTTGATGAACGGCTTCCTGTCCAAGGAAATGTTCTTCGCCGAATCCCTGCACCTGGGGCTTTCCGGTATTGCCGCCTGGCTGCCACCGCTGGTGGCCACCCTGGCCGGCGTGTTCTCGGTGGCCTATTCGGTGCGCTTCATTCATGACGTGTTCTTCAACGGCGAGCCCATCGACCTGCCCAAGTACCCGCCCCATGAGCCGCCACGCTACATGAAGATCCCGGTGGAAATCCTGGTGGCGGTGTGTGTGCTGGTGGGTGTGGCACCGGCCTGGATCATTGCGCCGTTGCTGGATGCAGCCGCCGGCGCCACCCTCAATGGCAACTTGCCTGACTACAGCCTGGCGGTCTGGCACGGGCTCAACCTGCCGCTGATGATGAGCGTCATTGCTCTGGTGGGTGGCCTGCTCATCTATGCGTTCCGCCACCGCCTGTTCAGCCTGCATGAGCGTCTGCCAGAGGTGGATGAGAAACGAGTCTTTGAGGGCCTGGTGCGCATGTCCCAGGGGCTGGCCTGGCGCGTGACCCGGGTGTTCGAAAACGATTCGCTGCAGGATTACCTGCGCGCCATGCTGATGGCGCTGGTGCTGGCCCTGTTTGCCGGCCTGTGGCTGTCGCCGGTGGACTGGCGCCTGCCGCAGATGTTGCCGGTGGACATTCCCACCGTGGCGCTGGGGGCCTTGCTGGTGGTGGCTGCCGGCGTGACAGCCCTGTGGCATCGCAAGCGGGTGTTCGCGCTGCTGCTGCTCAGTGTGGTGGGCCTGGTGGTGTCGGTGACCTTCATCCGCTTTTCGGCGCCGGATCTGGCCCTGACCCAGCTGGTGGTGGAGGTGGTGACGGTGCTGTTGCTGATGCTGGCGCTGTTTTTCCTGCCCGACAGCGCGGCGCTGGAGTCCACCGCCCGCGGGCGCGTGCGCGATGCTGTGCTGTCCAGCCTGGTGGGTATCGGTGTTGGCGCCATGGCCTGGCTGATGATGACCACCGATGTGCCGCGCCTGGCCGACTGGTTCATGGCCCAGTCCGTGCCCGGCGGTGGCGGCACCAACGTGGTCAACGTCATCCTTGTGGATTTCCGTGGCTTCGACACCTTTGGCGAGATCACCGTGCTGGCCATTGCCGCACTGGGTATCTATGCGCTGTTGCGCGAGCTGTACCTGAAGGCGCCGGAACTGAACGGGCGTGGCAGGCCCTGGGCCATGGAAACCCACCCGCTTATTCTCGAGGTGGTGTCACGACCGCTGCTGTCGCTGTCGTTGCTGGTTTCCCTGTATATCTTCCTGCGCGGCCATAACCTGCCAGGCGGTGGCTTCATTGCCGGCCTGGTGACCAGTGTCGCGCTGCTGATGCAGTACGTGGCCAACGGCGTCAGCTGGGTGCAGTCGCGCATCCGCAGTCATTACCTGGCGGTCACCGGCATCGGCCTGAGCGTGGCACTGGTCACCGGTATGGGCAGCTGGTTCTTCGACCGGCCGTTCCTGACGTCCGCCCACGGTTACCTGACGCTGCCGGTGATTGGCAAGATGCACCTGGCCTCGGCGCTGCTGTTCGACATCGGCGTGTATCTCACTGTGGTGGGCGCCACCCTGCTGATGCTGTCGCGTCTCGGGCGTGTTTCCACCCTTGATCGCAAGCGGGGAGGTCACTGATGGAATTGCTGTTGTCCCTGGCCATCGGCTGGCTGGTTGCCTGCGGTGTCTACCTGCTGCTGCGCGCGCGTACCTTCCCGGTGGTGATGGGCCTGACCCTGATCACCTATGCGGTGAACCTGTTCCTGTTTGCGTCCGGCGGCATCACCGATGCCGGTGCCCCGGTGGCCAGCACGGACGGCCCCTGGACCGATCCGTTGCCGCAGGCGCTGGTGCTGACCGCCATCGTCATCGGTTTCGCCATGACGGCCTACATTGTCATCCTGTCCCTGCGTGCCCTGGGCGATCTGGGTGATGACCATGTGGACGGTGACCGCCTGCCACCGGAGGACCAGCCATGAACGCGCATTTGCCGGTCCTGCCCGTATTGGTGCCGATGGCCACGGCGGTACTGCTGATTTTCGGCCAGGCCTGGTCACGCGGTACCCGGCGCTGGCTGTCCATGGCCGGGCTGGTGGTGCAGGGTGCGGTGCTGGCTACGCTTGGTGGCGTGCTGGCCGGGCAGGGGCCGCAAGCCTACTTCCTCGGCAACTGGTCAGCCCCGTTCGGCATCGTGCTGGTGGCAGACCACCTGAGCCTGTGGCTGTTGTGGACCACCTGGGCCCTGGCCACGGCGGCACTGGTGTATGCCTGCCGCGGTGCTGATGGCGTCAACCGCCGTTTCCATGTGCTGTTCCATTTCCAGCTCATGGGCATCAACGGCGCGTTTCTCACCGGGGATCTGTTCAATCTGTTCGTGTTCTTCGAGGTGTTGCTGATCGCCTCCTACACCTTGCTCAACCATGGCGGGGGCAAGGCCCGGACCCGGGCCGCGCTGCATTACGTCACCCTCAACCTGGTGGGCTCCAGCGTGTTCCTGATCGCCCTGGGCATGCTCTATGCCAGCCTGGGCACACTGAATATGGCGCACCTGTCCGAGCGCATGGCGGCGGTGGAGGGAACGGCGGAGACGCTGGCCCGTGGTGCCGGTTACCTGCTGCTGCTGGTGTTCGGCCTGAAGGCCGCCCTGGTGCCCATGTATGCCTGGTTGCCACGCACCTATGCGGCCGCGTCCGGCCCGGTGGCGGCGCTGTTTGCGATCATGACCAAGGTTGGTGTGTACGCCGTGCTGCGCATCTTTACCCTGCTCTACGGTGAGCAGGGGCGCCTGGCCGGCCTCGGCGACGAGGTGCTGTTCCTGGTGGCGTTGCTGACCCTGGCGGCTGGCAGCCTGGGTGTTTTCTCGGCCCACAATCTGCGCCGCCTGAGCGCCTGGATGGTGGTGTTGTCCGCCGGCATCCTCATGGCAGCCGTGGCCATGGGGGGCGCCGAACTGCTCGGTGCCATGCTGTATTACCTGGCCCACACCACGCTGGCCACCGGGCTGCTGTTTTTGCTGGCCGACCGTATCCGCGAACGGGGCGGCGCCGAGGCGGACGACTGGCGCCTGGCCAGCCTGCCGTCGCCGGGGCCGGCGCTGGGTATCCTGTTCCTGGTGGCTGCCGTGGCCGCCGTCGGCCTGCCGCCCCTGTCGGGATTCTTCGCCAAGGCGCAATTGCTGTTGGCCAGCCATGACCATGACTGGTCCTGGTGGTACTGGCTGGCGCTGCTGGGCAGCAGCCTGATCCTGCTGCTGGCCTTTTCCCGCGCCGGTTCCTCCCTGTTCTGGCGCCGCAGCGGCCAGGCCATGGCGGGCTATGAGCCGCTCGCCGTGCTGGTGCTGGCGGGCCTGGCCGCCACCCTGCTGGTGCTGGCGCTGGCCCAGCAGCCGTTGATGGAGCTGGCGGCAAAGGCCGCGGCTGACCTGCTGGACGTGGATGCCTACCGGCAACTGGTACTCGGCAAGGAGGCTGGCTGATGTTTGCGAAACTGTTCCCGCATCCCCTGTTTTCGGCACTGCTGGCGGTGATCTGGCTGCTGCTGGCAGCGTCGTACTCCGCCGGCCAGGTCCTGCTGGCGCTGCTGGTGGGCTGGGGGCTGCCGTTCTTTTCCAGTGCCCTGTGGCCGCGCCGGCCGCCGCTGGCGAAACCGCTGGCCATGCTCGGCTTTATTGCCACCGTGCTCTACGACATCGTTATCGCCAACGTGGTGGTGGCGCTGTTGATTCTCGGGCCCTCGCGGCGCCTGAAGCCGGCATTCGTGGTCTACCCGCTGGCGCTGGAAGACCGCCTCGCCATTACCGTGCTGGCCAATACCATTTCCCTGACGCCGGGTACGGTATCGGCGGATGTCAGCCTGACCCGCCATGCCTTGCTGATCCATGCCCTCAACGTCGAGGACGAGGAAGAACTGGTGCGCTCCATTCGTGAGCGCTACGAGAAACCGTTGCAGGAGATATTCGGATGATCGACCTGTCCCTGCGTATTGCCGCCGTGGTGGTGGGGCTGGCGCTGCTGCTCAACCTGTACCGCCTGTTGCGTGGCCCGGACCTGGCAGATCGCCTGCTGGCGCTGGATACCATGTACATCAACAGCATTGCCATGATCATTCTCTATGGCATGTACCGAGAGACCACGCTGTACTTCGAGGCCGCCCTGCTGATTGCCCTGATCGGCTTTGTCAGCACCGTGGCGGTGGCCAAGTTCCTGTTGCGCGGCGACATCATCGAGTAGGGGGGGCGGCATGGATAACCTGATAGAAGGCATCATTGTTGTTGCGGTACTGGCCGGCGCGGCGTTCACCCTGGTGGGCTCCCTCGGGCTGGCCAAGCTGCCGGATTTCTACATGCGCCTGCATGGGCCGACCAAGGCAACCACCCTGGGCGTGGGCGCCATCCTGATCGCCTCGATGCTGTTCTTCTCGCCGCGTGAGGCGGGCCTGAGCCTGCACGAACTGATGGTGGCGCTGTTTTTGTTCATTACAGCGCCAGTAAGCGCCCACATACTGGCAAAGGCTGCCATGCATGGCGATGTAAAGCGAAACCCGAAAACCCGCGGGGAGCCCTGGGAGCAATAAGCCGGGCTGGCGGGCAAAAAAAACCCCTGACAGCCAGGGGGAAGGGATCATGCTGTCAGGGGCGCTTGCTGCTCCGGTCGCCGGGGGAGCGGACCGGAGCGGGTAACCGGACTGTGGCGTTGGGTTCGGGGATCGGGGGAGCCACAACCCGGTCATCCCTTATGACAGGAGTTGGGGGCGGAGGTTCCCGCTTTCAAGGTGGCGCGGGCGCTGCGTATTCAGTCGGCGCTGGCAGCCTCCGGGCCCGGGTAGTCCAGCCACAGGCCCAGTTGGTCCCAGGTCTCTTCCAGCCCGCGCGGTTCGGTGGCCGAGAACAGCTGCAGGCTGACCTCGCCGGGATGGCCGCGCAGGCTGTTTTTCACCGTTTGCAGCACCTTTTTGGCGGCGCCATAGCCGAGCTTGTCCGATTTGGTCAGCAGGATGTGCAGCGGCATGCCGCCCTGCGCCGCCCATTCGAGGATCAACTGGTCGAATTCCTTCAGCGGATGGCGAATGTCCATCAGCAGTACCACGCCGCGCAGGCACTGGCGCTCAGCCAGGTAGTCGTCGAGGTCCTTCTGCCACTGCAGGCGCATGGCCTTGGTGACCTTGGCATAGCCGTAGCCGGGTAGGTCCACCAGGCGTCGCTGTTCGTCCAGCTGGAAGAAGTTGATCAGGCGTGTACGCCCCGGTGTCTTGGAGGTGCGCGCCAGGCTTTTCTGCCCGGTGAGCCGGTTGATGGCGCTGGATTTGCCGGCGTTGGAGCGTCCGGCAAAGGCCACTTCCAGGCCCTCATCGGGTGGGCACTGCTTGACGGTCTGGGCGCTGATCAAAAAATCGGCACCGTGCAGCAGGCGCGCCACGGGATGTAAATTCACGTTAAAAGCTCCTCGCGTTTTGCGGTATGACGAGCTGGCGGGCGTAGTATATAATGCGCGCCGACTCCGCCGGGTGGTGTTTATCGGTCATTCGGCGCGATATGGCAAACGTTGTCGCTGCCGGGTGGGCAGGGGCAATTGGGCTTTCCTCACTGGCCAGACTGGCCGGTGCGCATCGGAGACTGATCATGCGCAAACTGCTTATCTCCGCTTTCCTGATTGGCCTGGCTGGTGTTGCTGGTGCCGAGGTGGAAGCAAAGTACAACCAGAGCTGCACTTTCTGTCACGGTACTGGCGCCGCAGGCGCACCCAAGACCGGTGACAAGGCTGCCTGGGCGCCACGCATGGAAAAGGGCATGGACACTCTGGTGCAGAACGTCGTCAACGGCTACAAGGGCATGCCGGCCAAAGGCATGTGCAACGACTGCACGGAAGACGATTTCCGCGCGCTGATCGAATACATGGCCAAGTAAGGGTTGATCATGAAGTTTTCCAAAGTAGTAATGGCGCTGGTGTGCTCCCTTGCCGTGGCACCGGCCATGGCCCTCGAAGGGGACGCCGATGCGGGCAAGAACAAGGCGGCAGTGTGTGGTGCCTGCCACGGTGCTGATGGTAACAGTGATGCACCTGCCAACCCGAAGCTGGCGGGCCAGGGTGAAGCCTACCTGGTCAAGCAGCTGATGAACTTCAAGTCCGGTGAGCGTGAAAACGCCATCATGATGGGCCAGGCCCAGGGCCTGTCCGAGCAGGATATGGCTGATCTGGCCGCCTACTACGCCAGCCAGAGCATTGAGGTCGGTCAGGCCGATCCGGCCCTGGTCGAGGCGGGTGAGCGTATTTACCGCGGTGGCAACATGGCCACGGGCCTGTCTGCGTGTGCAGGCTGTCACGGTCCGGCAGGCGCAGGCATCGATGCCGCCGGCTTCCCGGCTCTGGGTGGCCAGCATGCTGCCTACACGGTCGCCCAGCTGAAGGCCTTCCGTGCAGCGGGCCGGAATGACGAGAAGGGTCCGAAACGCGCCAATGACCCCAATGCCATGATGCGCAGTGTGGCGGCCAAGATGTCCGACGACGAAATCAAGGCAGTGGCCAGCTATATTTCCGGCCTGTCCCAGTAAGTCGGTATGGCTTTGGTAAAAAGGGCAGCCTCCGGGCTGCCTTTTTTGTTTTACTCAGGTAAAAAGTAGGAAAGGCGCAGCCATTCAGGGATAGGACGCACTGAACCGTGGTCCAACTGCGCAGATGACAATAAAGGGAGAACCTCCATGTTTCGATTTTTTACCACGCTTTTCGTGGCGCTGGGTCTGGCACTGCCGCTGAGTGCCTGTGCCGAGCCGGTTGAGCACGCCGAGTATGCGGCCGGTACCCATTACCGGATCCTTGAGCAGGCGGTGCCCACCAACGACCCCACCAAGGTGGAGGTGCGCGAATTCTTCTTCTATGGCTGCCCGCATTGCTACGATGTGGACCCGCTGGTAACCGCCTGGAAACAGAAGCTGGCTGATGATGTCGAGTTTGTTCCCACCCCGGTGTTGTTCCTGGCCAACAGTGAACCGCTGGCACGGGCATTCTACGTGGCGGAAGCGCGTGGCATCCTCGACCAGATTCATCGCCCCATCTTCGATGCCTGGCACAAGCACCGTGAGCCGCTGATTTCGGTGCCGGCGCTGAGCAACTTCTTCCGCAAGTTCGGCGTCGAGCCGGACGAGTTCAATGCGCTGTATTCCTCCTTCGGTGTGTCCACCAAGGTACGCCAGGCCGATGCCCTGGCCCGCGATTACAAGATCCGCGGTGTCCCGGCCTTCGCCGTCAATGGCAAGTACGTGGTGCTGCGGGAGAACCTGAAGAACGAGGGTGAAACCTTCCGCGTGCTCGATTACCTGATCGAGAAAGAGCGCAAGGCCATGGGCAAGTAATCACGCCAGATGCTGCTTGATCGTGCCCGACATGCCTACAGTGAATGGAAAGCTCGCCCGGCGAGCTTTTCCTTCGTGCGTGAGGGCAAGCGCCGCCAACGCCGTCCCGGCGAAGTGGGGCTGCCCGACGAACCACTGAAGATACTGTCGTTCAATGTCCAGGCGGGCATAGGCAGCCAGCGTTTCCGCGATTACATCACCGGCAGCTGGAAGCACCTGGTGGGACACAGTCGCAGCCGGGAGATCATCGAGCAGATCTCCGAGGTGGTGAGCGACTACGACCTGGTGGCCCTGCAGGAAGTGGATGGCGGCAGCCTGCGGTCAAAAAACCTCAACCAGGTGGTGCATCTGGCGTCCCTGGCGGAGTTTCCTTTCTGGCACCAGCAGCTCAACCGTAACCTGGGTCGCTTTGGCCAGTTCAGCAACGGGCTGCTCAGCCGGGTGGTGCCGTACCATGTGGAAGACCACCGCCTGCCCGGCTTGCCGGGGCGCGGGGCGATTATCGCCAAGTATGGGCACCCGGACGCGCCGCTGGTGCTGGTGGCGGTGCACCTGGCCCTGGGTGAGCGCTACCGAAACGCCCAGCTGGAATACCTGCGCGAACACCTGGCCGATGAGCGCCACGTCATCGTGCTGGGCGATTTCAATTGCCGGCTGGCGGACCTGGACCGCTCGCCGTTCGCCGACCTGTCATTGCAGGCCGCCTGCGAGGGGATCAATACCTACCCGTCGTGGGCGCCGGACCGGCATATCGACCATATCCTGGTGACCCCGTCCCTGGAGGTGACCCAGACCCGGGTGCTGGAACACTGTACGCTGTCAGACCACCTGCCGCTGGCCACCCATATCCGCCTGCCCCCCGAGGTGCTGGAGGCGGCTACCCATGCGCCCATCGCCCTCACCTGAGGCCCGGCGTTCACGCCAGAGCCCCTGAATGCGCCGACTTGCGGACGGATGGCAGAATTAGCCACCCCTGCGGCCCGGCTTGCCGCTGTGTGAATTTTCGCCACTTTCTACAATTGTCCTGCTAGCTGGGGAATTCCCGGCAGACAATTTGTGCCCCCGCAATCAGGACAATAAAACCATGCGCATCACAACAGGGGGGCGAACGGTAGCCGCCCTGCTGTGGGCGCTGTGCCTGTCGCCATTACTCCAAGCCAATCAGGGTCTTACGCCTCTCGCCGATGATGAGATGAGCGCCGTCTCCGGTGCCGGTCTTGCCGTGGCGCTGGAGGATTTCCGTTTCATGATGGCGCCCACCAGCTATGCGGAGCAGGTGGGTATTGCGCCTACAGGGGCCTGCAGTGGTTCCGGCGGCGTCGCTTCAAACACCAATTGCTGGCGCCGCGGCGACCTGCGCTGGTACGGCGTCAGCATCAGTGGTGCGGAAAACCTGGCCAACAGTGGCATGCACTGGGATGACGCCACCAGTTGCAACCCGGGTTCAAGCGCCATGAGTTGTCCACGCGGGGGAGTGATTGGCGGCGCCGGCGGCTGGTTTTCCCCGTTTGACAACCCTTACCTGATGCGTGCCTGGTCGCCAGAGGGCCTGGCCTACGACGGTTCGGCGATCAACGCTGACAGTTCCAACCCGGACAAGACCATCTATGAGTTTCTGGCGCCCACGGAGCAGCCGGACTACCTGTTTGCGTTCTGGGGCGAGATCGAAGCGGGCGCGACACGGAATCCGGCTTCCCAGGCACTGACCGCCGGTACTGGCGTCGCCAATGGCGGCGGGCTTTTGAAAAGCCAGACGCTGATTCGCGGTAACGCGGCCGGCAGCGTGTTTCGTCTTTTCAAGTTTGCCGAGACCGGTGCATCCCCGGTTTATGGTGAAACCTTTGCGATGTACTACCACAGTCGACTGCAGGGCGATTTCCGTTTCAGTGTGGCGCAGGCCGCGGCGGGCGGGACGGACACGATTGGCGAAGCGCCGGTGTTCGAGGGCGTCGAGGGGCTGCATTTTCGCAACGTGGACGCCTTCCTGCCCTTTGGCCAGCTCTACTACCAGGCCCTTGTTCTGGACGCTGTGGGCACAACGGGAAACTTCTCGCTGTCGCTGACCAAAATTCCGGAGACGCCAGCGGTCTACAATCCGTTCTACAGCCTTGATGCCGGCGATGTCCGTGGCTTCCAGACGGCCCTCACTGCGGTGCGGGACTGGAATGCCGGCTGTGGCGGCGACCAGACCTGTGAAACCTGGCGCACCACGCATGGTTATGTTCGTTACGGTGACTGGTACCCGGGCAATGCAGCCTATTCGGCGTCCAGTGGAACCCGAAACGCGATCAATGACACCACTGACGGCATCATCTTCCGTGCCTGCCAGGGGTGTGAAAACTTCAATGCCTTTGCTCGTCGCCCGCTGGTAATCGACAAGCGTGGCGAAACCTTCAGTCGCCAGCGTACCCAGACCTACGATTGCAACACCGGGAATGTGGGTGGCTGCGTGGTCGATGGCAGCGGACCGATCTTCAATGCCAGCGGCGGGGATCTGACCCGCACCTATCCGACCAGTGCCGTCAACCTCGGCGATGCGCGGATGGAAGGCCTGCTCATACACCAGCTGGACATCGTCAGCTGCCAGGGTGGCGGTGGTTGCTGATGAAATATTTGCTGACGCTACTTTGCATTTTCGCCTTGCGTGCCCAGGCGCTGGAGCCGATGACTGACACGGACCTTGAACAGGTCAGTGGCCAGGAAGGGATGCAGTTGACGTTGCGCTTACGCAACAACGTTGATGAGCTGCTGAACCCTGTTGGCTGTAGCGGGCCGCTCAACCCATGCCGTATGGGCCTGGAGTTCGCTGGTCGCGATGGCATCTGGCTGATGCTCAAGGACTACTACGGCTACATAAGCTTCAACTCAATTCGGCTGGACGGCAGCGAGCTGCCTGCGTCCTATACCAGCTATGAAGATGCAGACCGGTTCCTCGGGCTGGATGGCTCCTGTCTTGTTGCCGGTTGTGATCCGCGATCCCTGAAAGCCGTCAAAGTTACCTATCCCTTCTCCAAGGCGGTTGGGGAGTATGACGACATGCTTCTGCTGATGAATATCGGGCGAACTGCCCTGGAATTCGATGATGGTCCTACACCCGGGTATCTGCGTGATGCTGCCAGCGGCAGTGTGCTGGGCTTCCGCATGTCGGACAGCACCTCTCTTAACGCGCCGGCGAAGGCAAGATTTGACGGGAGTGCTTATGTATTCGGGTTCTGACGCGCTGGCCCACCTGCTGCGCGTGGTATTTGTCGCTGCGGTTCTGCTGGGCCCAGTGACGGGCAACGCGCAGCTCAAGGAGCTTGATGATGATGTGTTGTCGGACATCACCGGACAGAATGGCTCGTTGTTCCTGTCGGATCATATCGGACCAAACGAGCTGACCGGGGCACCGGCTGACGGCACGGCGAACTTTGATTTTTATCGCATGGGTCTTGATGCGAAAATGTCGTTCAACCTGAACATTGCCAAGTTCCAGCTGGGCTGTGGCGGGGTGAATGACCTGCTGACCACGTCTCCGGCGTGCGACCTGGATATCGACTACCTCGGTTTCATGGGGATTAACGCTGCCGGTGACCGTCCAGCCTACAATGCGGCAAACGCGGATGTGAACGGCAATTACGGCCCTGACAGTGCGTTTGAATTACTGCGGCCGTACCTCGAGCTGGCAATCAAGAATGATGATACGCGAACCTTGCGCGAAGTCGTTGGCATCAAGATCGGTGGAGAAAAGATCAACGGCGCCATCCGCATGGGCCGCGATTACACCGGGCTGGGCTCCGGACTGGGCCCGGAATCAAACCTCACCAACCTGGAAAATGGCGGTGTCTGCAATCCGGGCGCAACTACCGGCGCAGGCGTGGTCAACTGCCATTCCGGGCTGAACTCCATCAGCGGTTACCTGGCCGGGCTGGAGCTGTCTGCCGGCTTCCGGGCCCGTGCCAGTCTGTGCACGGTGTTTCTCGGCTGTATCTGGCCGTTCTATCTTTCCATTCCCGTCAACATGGATGGGTGTATTGGCCGTATCAACTTCAATCCGTGCAGTGGCGGGGACACACCGTTCTTTATTGACGCCGGCGGCACCCGCCTGAGCAGCCTGTATGTGGCTGCGGCGAAGCTCCGACTTGAGCCTGACCTTCTGTTGGGGTTCGACCTGGAAGGCTACGGGTCGCTGGAGCTGGATACTCGGCAGATTCATTACCTGTTGACGCCAAACAGCTCCGGCTTTTTCCTGTCCATGCAGCGAGAGCCGGTCTCGTGGCCGAACTATGAAAAGACGCCGCCGCCGAACAACCTGATCTATGACGCCTGCAATCCGGCATACGGACAGGTGACATCCCGTTGCAGCAGTGCCTATGCCACACGGGCAAACACCGGTTGGTGGCTGGCCGCGGCGAACGCAAAAATGCTGAACCTGCAGCCGGGGAACCGGATTATTCTGCCGGGCCGTTATAACTCCATCGATCTGTTGTCGGCGCTGGGGCCCAACTCCAGTCCCATTCACATCGAAAACCCCAAACTCGACTTCGTTGCTGCCCGTAACTGTTACGGCACGGCGATATTCTGCTGAGGTGCCCTGGTGAACCGCCTGAGCCTGCTACTCATCTGTGCACTCCCGCCGACCGGTCATGCGTTGCAGCCGCTCAGCGACGCGGATCTGTCGCAAGTGGCCGGGCGCGATGGTCTGGCTGCGGAGTTCAGCTCGCCGGGCATTACAGCTGATCAGGTGAAGTGGGTGACAGATGATGGCGGCCTGGATAACGGCAGCTGTGCGGGTGGAACCGCCGACCAGCATAACTGCACGCTGGTGAACCAGCTATCGCTGGCACCGGTGTCCGGAGACTACCTCGGCAGCATTGATCTGGATGTCAGTGCCAGTGGCGGCACGCCCATGCTCAGTCTCGCCGCAGACTGGGGCCTGCCTGGCGCACCGGTGCAGGCAACCTTAGGCGGCCTGACGTTCCAGAATGCCACCCGGGACCAGTCTTCCCGTTCCCTTGGTACATTCGCCCTGCAGTCCACAGGCTCGATGACGTTGGTCAACACGGCCGGCATTCTGAACGCTGATCCGGGTACGGCACAGCTGGATATCAGCAGCACCAGCGATCTCATCTATCGGCAGGGCGCTGCAGGCGCACCTGAGCTCAGTTTTTCCGATATGAGTTTCGATCTGCTGTTCAGCACGGGAGCGGCCGCTGGGCATGCCCCGGGGTATGGCCGGGTCGGCGTTGACAGCGAGGGGTTCGTTATCGGTGCGCCCAATGCGCTCGTCGACCTGACCTTCAATCTCGGCTACAAGGAATCCCCCGTCGATTTTGATACCACTGGCCGCAGCAACATGCTGCGTTTTGGCTGGCAGGGTGGGTTGGTCAATGCAACCCAGCGACTTGGCGGCGGTGGCTTCGGCTACAACAGCTATCTTGATGGCCCCAACACCATGCAGGACTATGACGGGGCCGCAACCGGACAGCGTTCCCAGGGTCTGCATCTGCTGAGTGAATGGGATTTCGACAGCGACTTTGCGCTGGTTATCGGTGAAGCCTCCGGCAACCAGACATTTGCACGTTTCACCAACTGGCAGACCCTTGGTGCAGCCGGGCCGATGTTTTCTTTTCCGGTCATTTTCGATGTCATCCAGGCAGGTAATGCACCTGCCGGGCTGTGCGCGGGCCCGTTCACTTCGGGTGTGCCAGGCCAGGGATCCTGCCAGGCCGCGGGGGGCGAGTTTTTTGCCAGCGGGCTTGATGCTGGTGAGTCAGCGTTTGCTGTACTTGTTCGTGACGCTCATTTGCATGCGTACAGTACACAGATCCAGGTAGAAGACCCGTTGGCGGGCGGCACGGTGACTCCGGTGAACTGGGGGCTTCTGTTTACCTACGGAAAGATGGATGCCGACATCTTCCTGCATCCGCAGGGCCGAGCAGATGGTGAGGCCGTAGCGACCACCAATACCGGTATCAGGGCGGATATTACCTTACTGGCCCAGTCGCCGGATGCATGGCGGCGGGCCAACAGCAGTGACGCTGCCGTGCGTGCTACGGCCGGTGATGGCTGGCGCACAAACACACACGTGATGGCAGTGGATACATCGTCACCGTTTGGTAGCGGCCAGAACGGTGTTGGCTTCGTCAATGGCGACCTGCTTTATCGTGCCCGCGATCTTTTCCTGCGGGTTACTGACGGTGATGCTGCGTACCCGGATCTTCCCGGCGGCCTCTGGCTGCAGACTGATAGTCTCGCCCAGTATCGTTTCAGGGGGATATTCGGTGGCGGTGACCTGGCGGACCTGAGTTACGACGCACTCACCAAGGTATCGCTGCTTGACGTCAACCTGCAGACCAGCCGATTCATCTTTGTGCTTAACCCGCTTCCGGTCGATGGCGTCACTGGTGCCGCGCCAATTGGTTTCAACGGCATGCTGGACTTCGATGGCGGCACGTATCTCACCGTGGGTGAAGTCTCCAGTCCGGATTCCCAGTTCTTCGTCAAAGACGTCAGCGGCAGGATTGCCTGGCGAGACGGCAGTCTGGCCATGATCTCTGGGGAAAATACAGCCAGTGGCCTGCCGCAACTGGTAATCAAGAACGACCTGGATATTGGCGCCTCTGCCGGGTTTGGTGCAGCCACGCCGGGTGATCCCCTCGTAGGCACCCTCGGCTTCGGCACTGAGAACTTCGGCCGTGTCGCCATTCCAGAGGGCACCTGGGCAAGCGAAGTCATCCTCGAAATCCCCAATTAACAAAGCTGTCGGATGAAAACATGAAAACAACAAGCCTCTCGGGCCGTCTTTTCGTATGTGCGGTGCTCTGCTTACTTGGCGCCTGTGCCAGCCACCAGCTTCCGCCCATGCCGGACGATTCGCTGTCGGCAAAGCGCTGGCAGGTGTTGATCACGGCAGATGATGGCACGGAGATTGCCGCGACCGTGTGGCAGCCGGAGCTGGCGGCCGGGGAAACCGCGCCGCTCATGCTGCATACCCACGGCTTTGGCCTGCAGCGCATGGATGGCCGCTTTGGGCTGTATGAGAACTTTCTCTACACCGGCCAGGTAGCCAAGCGCCTGTGGAAAGAGGGTGCTTTCCTGATTACCTGGGACCAGCGTGGCCATGGCGACAGTGGTGATCGTATCAACCTGATGGAGCCGGACAAGGAAGTGGCGGATGTCAGCCGCATCCTCGACTGGGCGGAGCAGAATATCCCCCGCCTGGCCCGCCGCGACGGCGACCCGCTGGTGGGTATGGTGGGCGAGTCCTATGGCGGCGCCGTACAGATGCTGGCGTCGGTTCGCGACCCGCGCATCGATGCCATTGTGCCGGTGACCACCTGGTATGACCTGGACCTGGCGCTTGCGCCGGGTGATGTGCCCAAGGGTGGCTGGATGTCCGTGCTCTACATGATGGGCGACTGGGTCAACTTCCGGAAACTGCCGGCCAACCTGCGTGCGGCCTTCGGCGACGCCAAAGACGGCCGCATCACCGATGAAGTGCGTGAGTACCTTTCTGATAACCAGATGCGCCATTACTGCGACAGTGGCCAATACCCGAACGCCAACGCACTGATCATCTCTGGCCTGCGCGATGTGTTGTTCAATCCCCTCCAGGGCCTTGCCGCGCGTGAATGCTTCACCGATGCCGGACGGGATGTAAAGCTGGTGATCGACCGCGACGGGCACCTGCTGCCGGGTGAGCAGTTCTCCAATGAGCTGCCCGGCTGGGCCATCGACAACCAGCTTTACTGTGGTGACCAGGTCATGGACACCGAGCAGGCGGCGGTAGACTGGCTCAAGGGCGAGCTTGGCCTGGGCGAGGGTGCGTCGTTGCCATCAATCTGTGTGTCCCTGGACAAGTGGGGCGTGGCCATGCGGGAGTGGCCCGCGCACGGCGAAACCCTGCCTTTGCCGCCCGTGACCCTGAAAGGCAATGGGTCTGGCCGCTGGGAGTGGATCAACGCACCCCGTGACTGGATGGCGACCCTGGCGACGGAAACATCCCTGAAGGAGAAGTTTGCACAGGCCCATGACGGTGGCTGGCGCCCGGCCTTTGTGCCGTTGCTCACTGCGGAGACTGACGAGCAGCGTGTCGGCACGCCGGTGATCAGCCTGGAAGCTGAGCAGCTTGATGTGCCCGTGCTCGCGGCTGTTGTGGTGCGCCGCGCCGGGTCCGCCTCCCTTTCCCTCGCCCACCAGCAGGTCACGCCCATCCGTACAGGGCGGCCAGCATCATTACCACCGGTGGCGTTGTCGCTGGAAGCCGGTGACCAGGTGGGCCTGGTGCTGTTGAGCCGCCATGACCAGTTCAACACCCTGGATCTCGACTTTGCCGGCGGCGTCACCTTTGCCGGGTCCATCGATTTCCCGCTGGCTCTCCAGGGCGACAGCGCAGCGGGCACCCTGAGCCAACGCTGAAGGCTGTCGGCCCAGCTGCTATCCTGAGGACGTTACAGTTGTCCTCAGGATAGCCCATGCGCCACCTTGTTTTTGTGTATGGCACCCTCATGCGTGGGGAGCGCAACCACCGTTATCTTGAAAGCAGTATCTACCGCGGACGGTGGCGCACGCCCCCTGTCTACAACCTCCATAGCCTGACCAGCTACCCGGTCGCATGCCCTGACGGCCGTCAGCGACTCAGTGGTGAGGTGTATCGCATCAGCCGGCAAACACTTTGTCAGCTTGACGGCCTGGAGGAATACCCCCTCGTTTACTCCCGCAAGTTGATCACTACACCGTGGGGCCCGGCCTGGCTGTACCTGCAGGCACATGCGCCCGCCGAAGCCATTCCGCTGCCGTCAGGTGACTGGCGCCGCCGCACAGCGCGGCCACAATGCCGCTCCGGGTTTGAGCCGGTTAGCATCAGACAGCCTTTCTCCGCGCAATAAATGTGGGCAGCGCCGGCACACAGGAAAAGGCCGGCTATCCAGGCAGCGATAAACCAGAAGGGGCCGGATTTACCCTGAAGCCGTGCCAAAAAACTTTTTTTAAGCGCTTGTTCCCACTGGATTTCTTTAAGTCTCGGGTTTAGCTTGTCGGGAAATAGTCGAATTATGGATAGGTCGAACGGTTCGGCCTACTACACTGTTAGGGCGCTCGGCTCTATTCTTCTAAAACAGCGCTTGATGGCAATTTGATTTCACTGCCCATGGCAGGGCAGTCCGGCATCTAGGGCAGGAGCCAGCTCGCATATCCGGCAGTTTCTCCCTTGTAGCCATTAGTCGGCAGTCAGGCCTGGCATTCAGGCTTGAGCATTCTTTTGGGCATGCCACAATCAAGGCAGGCGGCCACGGCCAGGCATCAGTCCTGTTCCGTGTGCCATTAGTTATCGCGGGGCGCCGCTGGCGCTGCGCCCATACTGGGCTCTCTGCAGCGCAGTCACGGCGCACCCGCTAACAAGGCAAGGCAGCGGACGCCTTCGGCGCCCCTGCTCGCGACGTTAATGAGAATCTTTTCTATTCTATTACTTTTCATTCTATCTGGATGCACTATCACCAGACACCATTACGCACCGATTGAAAAAATGACCGATGGACCATTTACGATAAACATGCATGTACAGCAGAGGTATGACAACAGCAATCAGGTCAGAATACAGGTGAATGTTTTCTTTAAAACAGAGCGCTTTGTGGAAGAAACCGTTGTGGGGCCAATCTACTTGAGGACAGAGTCAGGCTTTGATAAAGAACTTTGTGGGAGTCGCATTCAGTATGACAGATCTCCGGCCGAGGGCTACACCTCTCCACCTTATGAAGAGAGCTTTGTCTATCCGTCCTGGGGTTTCTCTTGTATCGGCGTAATAAAAAACGATACTAGCGAATTTAAGATTCTCATTGACGCCGACGGAGAAAAATATTCAGTCGAAGGGGATATCTCTAGAACAAGCTCTACTAGAAAGGCTGGGTTTTATGACTATTTTCCCTCGCCATGAAGCCCAAGCATTACCCATAACAAGTAGCAGCTAGCTTGAACGCGCTTGCAGCGCGCCCCAGTGCTAGACGTTAGGAGGTGGCATGGTTCCAATGCCGGGCTTTTTAATTAACCTCAGCATTTTGGCAATGTTCTCTGTAACCTTTGTTTCACTTCTATGGCAGGCAATGAGCGCCATCGTTATAGGAAGCCCGAAACATTATCTCTTTGTTTTCATAAAGGATGTGCTAATTTTTCTACTGTGGATTGCAGTTTACGTTGCGGCCATTCGTATTCAACTTCATCACCATGAGTCGCATTTGAGAGTTAACTTCGAAGCTACTGCTTTTGCAGTAATTGCCGGCCAGGTTGTATCTATGTGGTATGTAAGAAGGAAGTCGCGAAATAGGCAGTCTAACAAGCAAAGGCGGACGGACGCGTAAATGCGCCGCTGCTTCGGATGTTAAGCGGACAGTGATGGACCACACTAGATTTCAGGCATTGGTGAAGGAACTGTATTCCACTGTTAATAGGCTGGAGGAAATGTTCCCGGGCCGGCATTTCACCCCAGACGGCCATATGGTTGGGAGCATTGGGGAATGCCTGGTGGCAGATGCCTACGGGCTAGAGCTCATGACTGCATCAAATAAAGGCTTCGATGCACTGTCCCCGTGTGGCAAGCAAGTAGAGATTAAAGCAACTCAATCTAAGTCTGCTGCATTTCGAAGCAAGCCTGAGCATGCAATAGTGATTCAAATAGCTCCCGACGGCTCATTTGCGGAAATCTTCAATGGTCCGGGTAGCGTGGTCTGGGAACAATTTGACGGCAAACCACTACCTTCGAATGGCCAGTACCAGATTTCCATGAATCAGCTCAAGAAATTGAATGAGGAAATCCCAAGTGATCAGAAAATCCACAGGGTTGCTTGACAAGGCCAAGCAAGCAGGGATCCGCTAAAGCGGGCCCCTGTTGGCAACGTTATCCAGACAAGGAAGGTTTGTGTATAAACCTCGGACGATAAAAACTAAAAGTGACTGGCTAGATAAAGACGGCCTAAAGATCTACACCATATCCATAAGCGGATATCCTGTAGATAAGAGCCCGTTCGCTGAACAACTTGAAGCACTCAAGCGCTCCGTTGACGTTCCTTGGCGCAACACACCTGGCTATGCCATCTTCCATGAGGGCTCTTCTGCAAGGTATTTAGTTTTGGTCTACTGGGGAAATGACAACGAGATATTCCCGATCGTTGCAGTTCAGACCGAAGACGGCTGGGTTCTGTCGCCGGAACGCCACTCATTTTGCCTGTGGGACTTAGAAGTTATGTGGCAAGAGCGCCAACTGTATATCGAGCACTGCTACAGTGGCAGCAGAGATCTAGAAGCTTATCGCCATTCCAGGCCAAGCGCCTGGGTAACAAGTAATGGCAGGGGGGCGCCTGCGGCGCCCCTACATTAAGCGTTAGGCTATTAATGAACGCTATCACCCGATTCATACTAACAGCTGCATTTATCAGCTCGCTATGTTTTGCCATATCATCGACAAATGATGTGAGTTGGTTAACCGTGTGGTTTCTTCTGTTTATCTTCGGAGGCGTCCCGCTAGGCCTTCTTGCAACCAAAGATGTTTTGGTTGCTTTTCGCCCAAGCTGGATGGGCCCTTCCCAGCTTTTGCTTCACATCTGTGCCTTATTCGCTGCGGTTATCGGTTACGCAGTTGGCTGGATGGCGGTAGACTCAGGGCATGAGAAGGCGCACCTTCATCAGCTTGCGGTGGTCATATTTCCTTTAATGGTCTACGGCACACCCCTGTTAATGGTTTTTAATGGAATGCCGTTGTCACGTGTTAAAGAGTTCTATTTCAGATCCTCGCGAGTTGAGGATGATGACTGAACCCACCAAGGCGCTGAAGAAAGCGGGACTCACTACGTGCGCCTGCTTGGCTTATCGTTATATCTCATGAACCCTAAGATTCAATGCCCAGAATGCCACGCTGCCTTTAAACTCGAGGAAGCAAGAACAGAAGTAATTGACGAGAAATCTAGTTCTTCTTCAAAGACTGTGAAATGGGTCTTTACCAACTGTCCTGTTTGCCATAAAGACTTTGAAATCGAAGGTGAAAGAAAAGCTGCGGCCGTTGTATTGCTATCGTTTCTTATGCTGATGTTAGGGTCAATAGTTTCTGATTCTATCATTCCATTTGGCTTGGCATTTATTGTTCTTTTATTAGGCGACAAAATAAGCGAAATAATTGTGGAAACAGTAAGAATTGAAAATCTTTAGTATGAAAAGACCACTTCATTTTTTTATTCGGTAAAGAGTAACCAATAAAGGTTAATGTAATAACATATTGCTCAAGCGAGCTCCGGGACAGTCGCACCCTTTTTCAAAAGCGTCGCCACAGTTACTTCACCGTTTGGCTTGGCGTGGCCCGGCACTCCTGACCGGCCTTCTGCTTCCGTATCGCGAGTGATGAGCCTCCCGCACCCGTCGGCACCGCCCCCGTGTTTTTTAGTTGCTTTTCCGGCGAGGCCTGCTATTTTTCCGCCGTCCGGGCGCGGCTGGCGCGCTCCACCCTGAAAGGGCCCCACCGTGGTCGCCATCCTGCAGCATCCCCTGTCCACCGACGGCACAACCGTTGATACCACGCTGTTCAGCCAGATCGGCGACGACATCGAGCGCCAGGGTTACAGCATCCGTCCGGCGGCCCTGCCGGAAAATGTCACCCGGGCCCTGTCTGTTTGCCAGGCCGGGTTGGCAGAGCAGAGCTACCGCCGTGCGGGGATCGGGCGAGGCGACGATTACCTGAAGAACGGGTTCGTGCGCACCGATGAAATCTGCTGGATCACCGGGGCGACGGCAGAGGGTGCCCAGTGGATCGAATGGGCCGGAGGCCTGCAAACCTATCTCAACCGGCGCTTCTTCCTCGGGCTGTTCTCGTTCGAGAGCCACTTTTCCCATTACGCGCCGGGGGATTACTACAAGCGCCATTACGACGCCTTTCGCGGTGAAGCAAACAGGGTGCTTTCACTGGTGGTATACCTGAATCCGGCCTGGCAGGCGACGGATGGCGGCGAGCTGGTTCTGTATCGCGATGATGCGGACCGGGCGGGTACCCGGGTGGTTCCCTTGTTGGGGACCATCGTCACGTTCCTGAGCGAAGAATTCCCCCACGAAGTGCTGCCCGCTCGCCGGGACCGTCACGCGGTGGCCGGCTGGTTCCGCGTCAATGCCTCCTCTGAAGGCAGGGTGGATCCGCCCCAGTGACGCCGTGCCGGGTGGCGGCCTAGTAACGCGTCTCCGCCATCCCGGAAAACTGTTTGGCCAGGTAGGTGGCGTAGTTGTCGGTCATGCCGGAGAGAAAATCCACGGCGCGCATGAAACACTGGTAGATACGTTCCTGTTCCGGCAGCTGGTCCAGCTCCGGGGGAAAGCTGTGCCGGCCGATCAGGTCGATAATGCGCTCATGCCGGTAATTGCTGTCGTCTTTCAGGGCATAGCTCAGTGCCGCTTCGATCAGCCCCTCGAGCAGGTTGCCGATGACTTCGAAGGCGCCGATTTCCAGCTCCACCTTGCGCGGGTGTTCGAACACCTTGGTCTTGGCCAGCTGTTTGGCGTTTTCCACCACGTCGCGTACCGCAGGTTCGCAGTGGGAAATCAGGTCGCCTTTCAGGGTGCCGGCCAGCAGGGCCTCGTGGTTGGCAAGAAAGGCCTCCACGCCGGCCTCGATAAAGCGCTCGATGATCTTGCCGCGCAGTAGTGCCGCCTTGCGGCCGACGCGGATATCGGAGTGCACCAGGTCACGGACTTCCTTGCTGTCCGGGAACGCCGGCGCCAGCAGGGCCAGCACCTCGTCCCAGTGCAGCAGGTCCATCTCCAGGCCGTCTTCCAGGTCAATAATGGCGTAGCAGAAGTCGTCTGCTGCCTCCATCAGGTAGGCCAGGGGATGGCGGGCGTAATGCTGTTCCCCCACCGGGGTCAGCCCCACGGCGTCACAGACTTCGGCAAACGCCGCCTGGTCGGCCACGAAGGCGCTGTACTTGCCCGGGCGCGGGCAGCCGGGGCGCACGCTGTCGTGGGACAGCCAGGGATACTTCAGGAACGTGGCCAGTGTGGCATAAGTCAGCCGCATGCCGTCTTCATACAGGTGATATTCGCTCTTGGTCAGGGTGCGAAAGCCCTCGGCATTGCCCTCGAACATTTCCAGGTCGGAGCGCTGGTCGTCATTCAGGCGGGCCAGGTAGGCCTTGCCCTTGTGCTGGAACCAGGCGCGGATGGCACGCTCGCCCGTGTGCCCGAACGGCGGGTTGCCGATGTCGTGGGCGAGGCAGGCAGACTGGACGATGTCGCCGAGATCCGTGGCCGCCACGTTGTCCGGTAGCAGCCCGCGCGCCTGCAGGCGTTCGCCCACGCGAATGCCCAGGGTGCGGCCCACACAGCTCACTTCCAGGCTGTGCGTCAGGCGGTTGTGGACATGGTCGTTGGTGGCCAGCGGATGCACCTGGGTCTTTCGTGCCAGCCGGCGGAACGCGCCGGAAAAGATGATCTTGTCATGGTCGCGCAGGAAGGCGGTGCGCCCGCTTTCGTCCTTCTCGCCGCGATTGCCCAGGCGTTTGCGGTTGAGTAGTTGTTGCCAGTCCATTCACTGCTCCATGGGTAATACTGCGGGGTTGCCCTGAAAGGCCCCCCCTATGGGAAGCATACCTGTGTTGAATGGAAATGTGGCTCTCAGGGCGGATTGGCGATGCTACACTCTGGCGCTCGCGGGCCGCGTTGCGCTGACGGGTCCGTTTCGGGAGTGTTATCGGAGGGAAGACAACAATGAGTACTGTTTACGATTTTGTGGCTGACAGCCTGACCGGTGATCCGGTCAACCTCGAGGCGTACCGTGGCAAGGTACTGCTGATCGTCAACACGGCCAGCAAGTGCGGGTTTACCCCGCAGTACAAGGGCCTGCAGAAACTGTTCGAGAAATACGAAGAGCAGGGCGTCATGGTGCTGGGGTTCCCCTGTAACCAGTTCGGCCACCAGGAGCCCGGCGCCGGGGACCAGATCAGTGAGTTCTGCGAGCTGAATTACGGGGTGTCCTTCCCCATGTTTGCCAAGATCGACGTCAATGGCGACAACGCCCACCCCCTGTACAAGCATCTCAAGCAGGAAGCGCCGGGGCTGCTGGGCAGCAAGGGTATCAAGTGGAACTTCACCAAGTTCCTGGTCAACCGTGACGGTGAGGTGGTCAAGCGTTACGCCCCCACCGACAAGCCGGAAGATATCGCCAAGGATATCGAGAAGTTGCTCTAGGCCCTCAGGCCAGCACAGGAAACGGGCGCCGCAGGCGCCCTTTTTTGTGCCCGCCGTTGTGTCCTGGCCGGGTGCGCGGTACTGGCGCCAGCACCTGCTCGCTACGGTGCACGGGCGCCATTGGTGCGCCATTTCAGGGCAGACTGGCGGCAATCCGGCCAGATAGCCCCATTTTTCCCGCTATCCAGAGCTGGCACACAAATTGCCCCTGTTACGCCATGCCGCAAGGCAAATGACGCACTGGCCCTCCGCCGGTGCCGAACAGGTCGAACAGGAGAACAAACAATGCGTACTCGCTTGCTGAAGCCCTTCACGGGCATGATGGCCCTTTTGCTGGCCCTGGTGGCGTTTGCCGCACCGGTACAGGCCAAGGACAAATTCACCCTGGCATGGTCCATTTATGTGGGCTGGATGCCGTGGGAATATGCCGAGAAGAACGGCATCGTCAAGAAATGGGCGGACAAATACGGGATCGAGATTGAAGTCGTGCGGATGAACGACTACATCGAATCCATCAACCAGTTCACCGCCGGCAAGTTTGACGCCTGCATGATGACCAACATGGATGCGCTGACCATCCCTGCAGCCGGTGGCGTGGATACCACGGCACTGATCGTCGGTGACTTCTCCAACGGCAACGACGCCATCATCGTCAAGGAAGGCGAGTCGGTGAAGGACCTGGCCGGCAAGACCCTCAACCTGGTGGAGCTGTCGGTATCCCACTACGCACTGGCCCGCGCCCTGGACATGAATGGCATGTCCGAGCAGGACGTTTCCGTGGTCAACACCTCTGATGCCGACATGGTGTCCATCTACGGCACGCCTGACATTGAAGCCGTGGTGACCTGGAACCCCATGGTTGGCGAAATCATGGAACGTGATGATGCCACCATCGTGTTCGATTCCAGCCAGATCCCCGGTGAGATCATCGACATGACCATGATCAATACCGAGGTGCTGAATGAGCACCCGGAATTCGCCAAGGCACTGACCGGCGCCTGGTATGAAACCATGGCCATCATGTCCGGCGACGACGAAAAGGCCAAGGCGGCGAAGACCATGATGGGTGAAGAATCGGGTACCGATCTGGCTGGCTATGAAGCCCAGCTGGCGGCCACCAAGATGTTCTATTCACCGCAGGAAGCCGTGGATTTCGTCACCAGCGATGCGTTGCCCACCACCATGGAAAATGTGGCCACCTTCTCGTTCGAGAAAGGCATCCTCGGTGAAGGCGCCGGATCACCGGAGTTCATCGGTATCGAGTTCCCGGGTGGCAAGGTTTACGGGGACGAGAACAACATCAAGATGCGTTACACCGACACCTACATGAAGATGGCGGCTGACGGAAAGCTCTGATCCATCACCGGCCCACGCCCGCCTGTTGCGGGCGTGGGACTTTCCCCTTCATCGCTCTGCGGGCTCGTCATGCAGATCCTGATGTTCAAGACACTGTGGGGCTTCCAGGGCACCCTGGAGCAGGCCATCAGCGATGCCCTTGATGACGGCTACGACGGCATCGAGGCGCAACCACCCCTGGCACAGGAAGAGGCGGAACGCTGGCGCCAGCAGCTGAACAAGGCCGGCTTGCTCTACCAGGCAGAAATCTGCACCACCGGTTCCTACGTGGCGGACAGGCGGGCCACGCTGGCCGAGCACCTTGCTGATTTTGAAGCCGGTGCGCGGGCGGCGCGGATCGCCGGTGCGCGGGCCATCTCCTGCCTCGGCGGTTGCGATGCCTGGCCGGCCGACCGCAGCGCCCACTTCTTTACCGAGGCCATGGCCATGGCCGACAAGCAGGGCCTGCCGGTCAGTTTCGAAACCCATCGCGGGCGCACCCTGTTCAATCCATGGATCACCGTGGAGATGCTGCGACGTTTGCCGGACCTGCGCCTGACCGCCGACCTGAGTCACTGGTGTGTGGTGACCGAGCGGCTGCTGGATACCGAGCAGGAAGAGCTGGCCGCGGTCATCCCGCGGGTGGATCACATCCATGCCCGGGTCGGCTATGACCAGGGCCCCCAGGTGCCACACCCGGGGGCGCCGGAATACCAGCCGGCACTGGATGCTCATGGCCGTTGGTGGCAGTCGATGTGGGCGCAACAGCACCAGCGTGGCGCTGCCATTACTACCATGACCCCCGAATTCGGGCCGGATGGTTATCTGCAGGCGCAACCGTTCAGTGGCGAGCCGGTGGGCGACCTGCGCGAGCTGAACCGGTGGATCGCCGAGCACCAGCGTGCCGCTTTCTCGCGCTGGCAGCACGATGCACGTGGCTGAAATAAAGGAGAGCCCATGACCGACATGCCGGTCCTGAGTGACGCAGAATTACCCGACAGTGAACGGGACCTGCTGGCGCAGGTGAAGGACGACTTCGGTTTTATTCCCAACCTCGAGCGCGTGCTGGCGCAGGCGCCCGCCGCCCTGCGTGGTTATGTGGCGCTCTGGGACCTGATCAGCGCCACCAGCCTGACGCCGTTGCAGCAACAGCTGGTCTGCCAGCAGATCAACCGGCTGCATGACTGCCACTACTGCATGGCTCACCACGATGTGCTGTTGCGGCAAGCGGGTGCCGATGCCAACACCCGCCAGGCCCTCCTTGAGGATAAGCCACTGGCAGATGCTTCGCTGGAAGCCCTTCGGGCGTTTACTGTCGCGCTGGTGGAAACCCGGGGTGTGGTGTCGCCGGACCAGCAGCAGGCCTTCCTGGCCGCGGGCTACACCGCGCAACAGATGCTCGACATCATCCTGGTCCTGGCCTGCAAGGTGATCAGCAACTACAGCAACCATCTGGCGCACACGCCGCTGGAGCCGTTCGTGAAGCCGGTAACATGAGTGTGCCCGGCCACCTCAGGGCAGGTGAATTTCAGCCAACGACTGATTACACTGCGGCCATGGCAAAACGTGTGACCAAGGCAGACAGGCTGAATTTTATCCAGGCGTTACGGCGCCAGGATGATTGCTGGTCGGAATGTTTTGGCGACGAGTTTTACCAGCTGCACTTCTCTGACCTGTTCACCAAGATGTGGCAGGGCGGCAAGCCGGTGGCGCGTTCCACCGCCTACCTGTACATGGCCCACCTGAGCGAACAGACGGCAAAGAAGTATGTGAACCAGGCCATCGCGGCGGGCCTGCTTATGGAAATCCCCAATCCCCATGATGGGCGCTCACGGCTGATCCAGATTTCGCCAAAGCTGCAGTCCAGCCTGGAGCGCTGGATCGACATCTCCGTGCAGGCGTTTCGGGAACAACTCTGATCCCTCCATGTTCAGCCTGGCGGGGCCGGGTGCTGCGTTTCTGTTCGACATGATGACACCGGTGGTTGACCCGCCCGGACACTGCCTGTATAAATACCGGTAAATTTACCGCTATATGGGTGATGGAGATGGCCAGTAACCGGATTCTGCCGCTTCTCACCGGCTACTCGCGTTATGACAAGACATTGTCGACGCGGGGCCGGGGCGAGGGCACGGTCATTACCGCGCCAATCCTTGCCTATCTGGTGGAGGGGGCGAACGGCCGGGTGCTCTACGACGTGGGCTGTGATTTCAGCAAGGTGGAGCAGCCCGCTGAGCGGCAGCGTTATTACGGCGACTTTCCCTTCGGCGCCCCGGAGATGAGCGCTGAACAGCGCACCGTGGCCTGGCTCGAGCGGCTCGGGTTGGCGCCGGCCGACCTGGACATGGTGGTGTGCGGGCACCTGCACTTCGACCATGCCGGGGGCTTGTGTGACTTTCGGGGCTGCGATGTCTGTGTTCATGAGCGTGAGCTGGCGGCGGCACGCAATGGCGCTGATGAAGCCTACTTCGACGGTGAGGCGCAGGTGCCGGTGAACTGGCGCTGTGTCACTGGCGACCGGGAGCTGATGCCCGGTGTGCGGTTGCTGGAAACGCCGGGCCACACGGCCGGGCATTACAGCCTCTGGATCGAGCGTGAGCAGGGCAGGCCCATTGTCCTCGCCGGCGATGCAGCCGACCTGCAGGAAAACCTGGATGACGAAGTGGCACCGGGACTGTGCTTTGACGAGCAGCAGGCGCTGGGCAGCATTGGCCGGCTCAACGACCTGGCAGCAACGGAAGATGCCTGGTTATGGCCCAACCATGACCTGGCTTTTTTCAACGGCCTGAAAGCATTTCCACAGAGGTACTGAATCATGCAACGCGTATGGAAAGATGCCCGCGGACGGCGGATGAACCTGATGGCCCTGTCCTATGCCATCGGTGCCTGGTTGCTGGGCTGGGCCGGCCTGTTGTCGGGTTCCTGGCTGCTTGCGATACCGTCCACCCTGTTGCTGGGGCACAGCATGGTCATCGCCGCCTACATGATTCATGAATGTGCGCATAACACGGTGTTTCGCAACAACCGCCATAACGCGCAACTGGGCAAGGCGCTCAGCTGGCTGGTGGGTGGCTGCTATGGCTCCTATGAAGGCATTCGCAACAAGCACTTCCGTCACCATGTGGATCGCGCCGATGTGGTGGCGTTTGATTACCGCAATTTCCTGCGCCGCCGGCCGTGGCTGCTGAAGATTATCCAGGGCGCCGAGTGGTTGTGGATCCCGGCAACGGACCTGTTGATGCATGCCTTTGTCATTGCCGCGCCGTTCCACCTGGACTCGTATCGCAAGGAAAAGCCGCTGGTGGTGCGTGCGGCCATCATTCGTCTTGCGGTGTTCGCGGCCATCGGCTGGTACCACTGGCCGGCACTGCTGGGCTACGCCGTGGCCTACTGCCTGTTCCTGATAGTGTTGCGCACCATGGACATGCACCAGCACACCTTTGATGTGTCTTTCTCGCTGGATGCGAAGGTCGACCGTGACAAGTACGACCGGGCCTTTGAAGACCGCAATACATTCTCAAACCTGATCTCGCGGCGTTACCCGTGGCTGAATCTGCTGGTGCTCAATTTCGGCTATCACAATGCCCACCACATCAAGCCCACCGCGCCCTGGTACGATCTGCCGGCGTTGCACGCAACCCTCGAGGGCACAGAGCAGGACAATGGCATCAGCTTCCTGACCATCATGAAGAGCTATCACCGTTTTCGTGTGCGCCGCGTGCTGCATGAGGACTTTCCGGACACCGATATTGGCAGTGGCGAGCAGCGCGGCCAGGACTTTGTCGGTGTCTATGGCGTCTCGTTCCTGACCGCGCTGTGATGGCGCCGTCCATGGCCTGGTTGTTCCTGCTCGCGGCCGGGCTGGCGGAGGTGGTGGGCACCATTCTGCTGAAATATTCCCAGGGCTTCTCGCGGCCACTGCCGACGGTCTTCTGCCTGGTGTTCATGATCGGCAGCCTTGGTCTGCTCGGCCTTGGCACCCGCCATGTGCCGATCAGCGTGGCTTACATATTCTGGACCGGGTTCGGCGCCTTTGGCGCCGTGGTGGGTGGTGCGGTGCTCTTCGGCGAGCCGCTGACCGCAGCGCGCATCGGTTGCACCATGCTGGTGGTGGGCGGTGTCATCGGCCTGTACATGACCGGCGACGTCTGAGCGCGGCAACAGGGGTCCAAGGGGGCAATAAAAAAAGGGGCGCAGCTGCGCCCCTTTTTTCCTGATACGGCTGTATCACAGACGCTGGTCGGAGGCGTCTGCCGGCAGTACGTACTTGAGGTCGTAGAGCAGGTGCTCCGGTTTCCCCAGGGCGCGCAGTTCGTCCACTGACATGGCCTTGAACTGGTCATGGCCCACCGCCAGCACCACCAGGTCATAGGCGCCTTTTTCCGGTGTCGCCGTGAGCGTCAGGTCATATTCGTGGCGGGCATCGTCTGCACTGACCCACGGATCATGCACGTCCACCTGCATGTCGTACTCGCGCAGCCCGTTGATCAGGTCGACAACGCGGGTGTTGCGCAGGTCCGGGCAATTTTCCTTGAAGGTCAGGCCCAGCACCAAAGCGCGTGCGCCGCTGACGGTGATCTTCTTCTTCAGCATGGCCTTGACGATCTCACCGGCCACCCAGCTGCCCATGCCGTCGTTGATGCGTCGCCCGGCGAGAATGATCTCCGGGTGGTAGCCAATGGCCTGCGCCTTGTGCGTCAGGTAGTAGGGGTCGACGCCTATGCAGTGGCCGCCCACCAGCCCGGGGCGGAACGGCAGGAAATTCCACTTCGTGCCTGCGGCCTTGAGCACTTCCTCGGTGTCGATGCCCAGGCGGCTGAAGATCATGGCCAGTTCATTGACCAGGGCGATGTTGAGATCGCGCTGGGTGTTCTCGATCACCTTGGCGGCTTCCGCCACGCGAATGCTGCTGGCCAGATGGGTGCCTGCGGTAATGATCGAGCCGTACAGGGCATCCACCAGTTGTGCGGTTTCGTCATTGGAGCCGGACGTCACCTTCATGATGGTGGTGACGCGATGCTCCTTGTCGCCGGGATTGATGCGCTCCGGGCTGTAACCGGCAAAAAAGTCCCGGTTGTAGGTCAGGCCGGACACCTTCTCCAGCACCGGCACACACTCTTCTTCGGTGGCGCCGGGGTAGACCGTGGACTCGTAAATGACGATGTCGTCTTTTTTCAGCACGGCACCGATGGTTTCGCTGGCCCGGCGCAGTGGTGTCAGGTCGGGGCGCTTGTGGGCATCGATGGGCGTCGGCACGGTGACGATGAAGGTATTGCAGCCGCGCAGGTCTTCCGGGTCGTGGGAAAATGTCAGCCCGGGGGAGGCCGCCAGTTCCTCGCCGCTCACTTCCAGCGTGCTGTCGTGGCCCTCCTGCAGCGCGGCGATGCGCGCCTGGTTGACGTCGAAGCCCACCACCTTGCGGTGCTTGCCGAATTCCACTGCCAGTGGCAGACCCACGTAGCCCAGGCCGATGACGGCCAGGGAAATATCAGACAACTTGTCAGGCACGAACCCTCTCCTGTGTATGCCGGTCGCCCCCTCCCGGAGCCGGGCAATTGTACAGCAACTGATCTGCCGGGAGAGATACGTCACCACGGCTGGTCCGACAATGGCCCGGGGCGGCGCAGCCAGTGATAGCGTGTATAGTCAGTAGATCAGCGTATCGCCACCGCGGGCGGCGGTGCCAGGACAGGAGGGAAGCCATGTCAGAAGCGAGCAAGAAAGTCAGTGATGTAATGGCCCGGCATCCGGCCAGCATCAAGGTGGGCACGGATATCACCGACGTTGTCGATATCCTGCTGCGCCTGAAGACCACCGGCCTGCCGGTGGTGGCAGACAACCGCAAGGTGGTGGGGTTCATCTCCGAGCAGGACTGCCTGCGCAGCCTGCTGGTGTCCAGTTACCACTGCGAGGGCTCGCCCGTGGTGGAGGACATCATGCACATTGATCCCTACACCCTGGCGGCAGAAGACAACCTGGTGGATGTGGCCAACCTGATGATCATGCAGAAGCCGAAGATCTACCCGGTGGTGGATGACAGCGGCACCCTGGTGGGCCTGTTGACCCGCGGGCATGTGCTCAACGCGCTCAAGGACAGTCGCCAGCACTGCGATGCCGGGTAAGCTCCCCGGGCATTCATCACACGCAGCAGGGGAGAAACATGCACTACCAGGATATCCAGTACCAGGTCGCGGACCGCATTCTGACCATTACCCTCAGTCGCCCGGAGCGCATGAATGCGTGGACCCTGCGCATGAAGGACGAGATGCTCGACGCCCTGGCGCGGGCCAATGCCGATGATGACATACGCGTCATCGTGGTAACCGGCGAGGGCAAGGCGTTCTGTGCCGGCATGGAACTGGTGCGGCCAGAGGGCAATATCTTCGGTTACGACATTCCCCAGGGCGACACACTCAACATCGACGAGATCCGCGATTCCGGCGGTGAGCTGTCGCTGGCCCTGTTCCAGTCGCGCAAGCCCGTGATTGCCGCCATCAACGGTGCCGCCGTGGGTATTGGCATCACCATGACCCTGCCCATGGATTTCCGCATTGCTGCCGAAGGCGCCAAGATCGGCTTTGTCTTTACCCAGCGCGGCGTGGTGCCGGAGGCGGCGTCGAGCTGGTTCCTGCCCCGCCTGATCGGCATGCAGAAAGCCATGGAGTGGGTGCTCACTGGCGAGATTTTCCCGGCCGAAGAGGGCCTTGAGGCCGGCCTGTTTCACAGCCTGGCGCCGCGGGGCGAGGTGCTGGAGGCGGCCTATGCCCTGGCGCGGCGGTTGATGCACAAGACCTCGGCGGTGTCCCAGGCCCTCGCCCGGCAGATGCTCTGGCGCAACCCGAGTTTCGATCACCCCATGCATGCCCACGCGGTGGACTCGCGGCTGATGTACCTCAGCAGTGAACGCCTGGACGGCCGGGACGGCTTCAAGGCTTTCCTGGAGAAGCGTGAGCCGGTGTTTGACGGCAAGGTATCCAGCGATATCCCGGCCGATTTCCCCTGGTGGCCGGAGCCGCCCCTGCGCTAAACCCGGACAATCAATATGGGTTTGCGTAGCAGTTACGTACAAGGCCTTGATGTGTCCTTCCCGTAAGCTCGGCGCATAATGATGACAATGCGTGACACACGGAGGGACGCATCATGCGCAACCTGGAACAATTCCTGTCTGACTATGGCGACAGCCACCAGAACCCGCTCAACCAGTGGATTCACTTCATCTGCGTGCCGGTCATCCTGATCAGCTCCCTGGCCCTGTTGTGGCTGGTGCCGCTGGGCAGCTGGCTGGGCCTGGAAGGCAGTGCCGCCTACTGGGTCAACGGCGGCACCCTGCTGGGCGTGCTCGCCGGCATCGTCTACCTGCGCCTGGGCATCGGCGTGTTTGCCCTGATGGTGGCCTGGTTTGCCCTGTCCGTGGCGGTGATCATGGCCATCGAGAGCGCCGGCTGGTCACTGGGCTGGATCGCGCTGGCGGCCTGGGTGGCGGCCTGGATCGTGCAGGTCTACGGCCACAAGGTGGAGGGCAAGAAGCCGTCGTTCGTGGATGACCTGATTTTCCTGCTGATCGGGCCGATATTCGTGTCCGTGGAAATTGCCGCCAAACTCGGTTTGCCGGTACCTTATGTGCAGGGCACGCACCACCAGGACGCCACGCCCGACAAAGGATAATTGCCCGCGCCCGGCCAGCGCTGGCGCTGGCCGGCAAGGCCCCGCGCTGCTGGCTGGCGCCCTGACGGGGATCACCAGTGCCGGACAGCAACCGGGAACAGCAGCGCGGCCTCTTCTACCTGTGGCACGACCACTTCCTGCTGCTGGCCCACGGCCACCAGAATACCGCCCACCGACACGTGGCCGCGTCCCTGATCATCGGTATGGACGGCCCGTTGCGGGTGCAGGTGGATGGCCACTGGCATGAGGGGCGCCTGTTCCTGGTGGCACCGGAGCGGGAACAGGCGCTCGAGTCCGACGGGCGCCTGCTGGTGGCCCATTTCGACCCTGACACCTGGTACTGGCGCCAGCTGGTCTCGCGCACCCGGGGCGAGGGTTTCTACGCCGGCGCGTTGCCCGCTGACTGCCCCGGCATGGATGAGCTTGATCGCGGCGATTGCCAGCGCGCCCGTGTATGGCTGGACGACATCTGCCGTCTGCTCAGTGATACCTACGACAGCCTGGACCCGCGCGTGGTCCAGGTCACCTCCGCTTTGCGCGCCGGCATGCCCGAGCAGCTGGACCTGGCCGGGCTGGCGCGGCTGGCCGGCGTGTCTGAATCGCGCCTGACCCACCTGTTCAAGGATGCCACCGGCGTCACGCTGAAGCGCTTTTTGCTGCACCTGAAGATCCAGCGCGCCCTGCGCTACTGGAACCCGGGCATGACCCTGACCCAGCTGGCTGCCGATGCCGGCTTCTATGACCAGCCGCACCTGGTGCGCACCGCGCGCGCCATGTTTGATGCACTGCCATCCCGGTGGATCAGCGAGGAGGCCATGCAGCTGGTGCGCTGCAGCGACTGAGCGCCTTGCGGGTGTTCGTGACCGCCACAAGTCCTTACTATTGACGGCGCCAACCACCAACACGGGGAGAGCTGTTGATGAAGAAGGAAACCATTGCCATTCATGGCGGATTTGCCGGAGACCCGGAAACCCATGCCGTTGCCGTGCCGGTCTACCAGACCACCAGTTACTATTTTGATGACACCCAGCACGGTGCCGACCTGTTTGACCTGAAAGTGCCGGGCAACATCTACAGCCGCATCATGAACCCCACCAATGCGGTGCTGGAACAGCGCTGTACCGAGCTCGAGGGCGGCATCGGGGCGCTGGCCATGGCATCGGGCATGGCGGCCATCACGGCCAGCATCCAGACCCTGGCCCGCGCCGGCGACAACATCGTCTCGGTGAGCCAGCTGTATGGCGGCACCTATAACCTGTTTGCGCACACCCTGCCGACCATGGGTATTGATGTGCGCATGGCACCCGGTGACGACCCGGCAGCCATCGCGGCGCAGATTGATGACAACACCAAGGCGGTGTTCTGTGAATCGATTGGCAACCCGGCGGGCAACATTGTCGACCTGAAGGCGCTGGCGGACGTTGCCCACGAGAAGGGTGTGCCGCTGATTGTCGATAACACCGTGGCGACCCCGGTGCTGTGCCGGCCGTTCGAGCATGGTGCCGACATCGTCGTGCACTCGCTGACCAAGTACATGGGTGGTCATGGCACCACGGTGGCCGGTGTGATCGTCGATTCCGGCAAGTTCCCGTGGAAGGACAACCCGCGCTTTCCGCAATTCAATGAGCCGGACCCGAGCTACCACGGTGTGGTCTATGCCGAGGCCCTGGGCGAGGCTGCCTTCATCGGGCGTGCGCGTGTGGTGCCGCTGCGCAACATGGGTGGGGCACTGAGCCCGTTCAATGCGTTCCTGATCCTGCAGGGCATCGAGACGCTGGCGCTGCGCATGGAGCGTCACTGCGAAAATGCCCAGGTGGTCGCGGAATTCCTGCAGGGCCATGACAAGGTCAGCTGGGTCAATTTCGCCGGCCTCAAGGACAACAAGTACCACGGTCTGGCGCAGCAGTTCATGGATGGCAAGGCGTCATCGATCCTCAGCTTTGGTATCCATGGCGGCCGTGAAGCGGGCGCCCGCTTCATTGATGCACTGCAGATGATCAAGC
>JARGOL010000003.1:0-219707 GCA_029212745.1 Alcanivoracaceae bacterium | reverse complement strand
GTGAACATTGGTGATGCCAAGTCCCTGGCCTGTCACCCGGCCACCACCACGCACCGTCAGCTCAATGAAGATGAGCTGAAATCCGCGGGTGTCAGCGAGGATATGGTGCGCCTGTCTGTGGGTATCGAGCACGTGGACGACATCATTGCCGATATCACCCAGGCCCTGGACAAGGTTTGATCAGGGCCCGTCCGGGCTGTTGTACTGTTCACGAAAACGGGCCGGCGATACGCCGGCCCATCGTTTGAAGGCCTTGGAAAACGCGCTCTCGTCCGAGAACCCCAGTTCCGTGGCCACACTGATGACTTTCTCGCCCCGCGCCAGTCGTTGCTCGGCCAGCTCGCGCAGCACCTGTTCGCGTACCTGGCGAAAGCTCACGCCCTCATCGGCCAGCAGCCGTGTCATGTTGCGCCCGCTCATGCCCAGTTCGTCCCCGATGCGTTCCTTGCCAAAAGCCGGCTGTTGACGCAGCAGCGTGATCACACGGCTGGCCAGGCCGTCCTGCTGCAGTGACTGCATCTGCTGGTCGGCCAGGGTGCGTAGCTGTTCACGCAGTGCCGCGTTGGCCTGTATCAGCGGTGTATCCAGCAGGCCGGGGTCGAACAGCAGGGCATTGTCCTGCTGCTCGAAAGTCACCGGGCATCCCAGCAGCGCCTCGTAGCGGGCGGTGTCATCCAGCGGCGCATGGCGGAACTGGACGCCGGCGGGGCGAAACACCTCGCCGGTGCTCCACTGGCTCAGCTGGATCATGGCGGCCACCACGGCTTCCACCCGTTGCGCCACGCAGGCGGTAAACCGTGGCAGGTAACTCAGGCGCGCCACCATGGCGGTGCTGGACAGGGCAAAATCGCCGCCTTCGCCGACAATCGGGTGATAGTCCACCAGGGCCTGCAGGGAACTGCCGTAGTCCTCACAGCTGATCAGCAGCATGCCGGCCACGTCCAGGTGGCCCACCTGCAGTTGCTGGCCCAGGCTGATGCCCACCAGCGGATCGGCAGAGCTGTCCACGAACGCCTGCCAGAGCTGGTCCTGGTCGGCCAGCGCGACGCGATCGCCGTCTGCGCCCGGCGTCGGCAGGGGCAAGCCCAGGCGTTCTGCCGCCTGCAGGATGGCCTGACTGTAGCGTAATGTGACCGAGGGCATGTTTTCCCGTTTTAACCAGTGCTTGTCCTGAATCACCGGGGCTTTGGCCCCGGCGCTGCCAGTATGCTATGGCTATCGTGAAAAACAAAAGGTGGACTCACCATGTATGCAGTCATTGGCGCCGGCCCCATGGGCCTGTGTACAGCGCGCAACCTGAAAAAATACGGCATCGATTTTGTCGGCTTTGAAATCCACAGCGACGTGGGTGGCCTGTGGGACATCGATTCGTCCACCAGCACCATGTATGACACGGCGCACCTGATTTCATCCAAGCGCATGACCGAGTTCACCGAGTTCCCCATGAAGGAATCAGTGGCGACCTATCCGCACCACTCGGAACTGAAAGCCTACTTTCGTGATTACGCCAGCCATTTCGGCCTGTATGACCATTACGAGTTCAACACGGAAGTGGTCAGCGTGACGCCGGAAGGCGAGCAGTGGCGAGTAGTCACCCGGTCGGGCAGTGAAGAGCAGTCGCGCCTTTTTGATGGTGTACTGGTGGCCAATGGCACCCTGCATCATCCGCACATGCCGAAGCTGCCTGGCGACTTCAGCGGCGAGCTGATGCACGCCAGCACCTATCGCAGCCCGGAAGTGTTCAAGGACAAGCGCGTGCTGGTGATCGGTTGCGGCAACTCGGGCGCTGACATTGCCGTTGATGCTGTGCACTTCGCCCGCTCGGTGGATATTTCCGTGCGCCGTGGTTATTACTTCCTGCCCAAGTTCCTGATGGGCAAGCCGGTGGACACCCTCGGCGGCCGTATCAAGTTGCCGCCCCGGCTCAAGCAGATTGTCGATGGTTTGCTGGTGCGCGCGGTGATGGGCAAGCCCAGCGACTATGGCCTGCCCGACCCGGACTACCGCATGTATGAATCCCATCCGGTGATCAACTCGCTGATCCTGCATCACCTTGGCCACGGTGATATTCATGCACGCCGCGACATCCGTGATATCCAGGACAAGACCGTCTTCTTCAGCAATGGCGAGCAGGCCGAGTATGACCTGATCCTGATGGCCACCGGTTACGAGCTGCATTACCCGTTCCTCGACCGTGAGCACATGAACTGGCCAGAGGGCGCCGGTGCACCGCAGCTGTACCTGAACGTGTTCAATCCGGAACAGCCCAACCTGTTCATCATGGGCATGGTGGAAGCAGCCGGCCTGGGCTGGGAAGGGCGCAACGAACAGGCAGAGATGGTGGCACTGTACCTGCGCCAGCGCGCCGACAACGCCCCGTCGGCAAAACGGCTGCAGCAGACCATTCGTGACAAGGCTTCAATCCGGCTGGATGGCGGTCTCAACTACCTGCAACTTGACCGCATGGCTTACTACGTCAACAAGGAAGCCTACCGTGGCCAGGTCCGTGACACGGTCAAGGTACTGCGCGCTGATATGAGTAACACACGAACGCAGGCGGCCTGAGCAGATCATGCTATCTGACAATGTGATGATTGATTTCAATCCGGCCAGCCTGTTGCTGCTCAACGGGATCCTGGCGCTGATGATGTTCGGTGTGTCCCTGACGTTGCGCCTGGACGATTTTCGCCGCGTCATTCGGGAGCCGGCGGCGCCGGTGATCGGCCTGGTGGCCCAGTTCCTGTTACTGCCGGCACTGACCTGCCTGGTGACCTGGTGGTTGCGGGTGGACCCGTCGCTGGCCCTGGGCATGATCCTGGTGGCGTCCTGTCCCGGCGGCAGTTTTTCCAATGTCATGACCTGGCTGGGACGCGCCAATGTGGCCGTGTCGGTTTCCATGACGGCGGTCTCCAGCCTGGCGGCCATTGTGCTGATGCCGCTGAACTTCGGCTTCTATGGCTGGCTCAACCCCTACACCCGCCAGCTGCTGGTGGACATCAGCATTGATCCGGTTCGGCTGCTGTTGCTGGTGGTGGCAGTGCTGGGAGTGCCGCTGGTGATCGGCATGACGGTGGGGCAGCGTTATCCGGCGCTGGCCCGGCGCAGCGAAAAACCCCTGCGGGTGTTTTCCCTGCTGGTGCTGCTCGGTTTTGCCGGCATTGCTTTTGGCAACAACCTGGCGCTGTTTGTGGCGCACTTCCACACCTTCTTCTGGCTGGTGGTGGGGCACAACATACTGGCGCTGCTTACCGGTAACCTGGCGGCGCGCGCCGCGCGCCTGCCGGTGGCAGACCGGCGGGCCGTCACCATGGAAGTGGGCATACAGAATTCCGGTCTCGGCCTGGTGGTGCTGTTTACGTTTTTCCCGCAAGCGGGTGGCATGATGATGATCACCGCTTTCTGGGGCGTCTGGCACCTGGTCTCGGGCCTGGCCCTGGCAACAATCTGGTCGCGAGGACATTTTCCCCATGACAGGACATGAACAGGCAGCAACGGCGCCGGTGGTGCTGATCACCGGTGCCGGCGGTTACATTGGCGGCCAGCTGGGCGAACGCCTGGCGGCGCACTGCACCGTGGTGGGTGTGGATATCCGGCCGCAGGAAACCGCGGGTTTCCCTGTGCACGTGATGGACATTCGTGACCCGGCCCTGGCCGGCCTGATGCGCGAGCACGGTGTCACCCATGTGGTCCACCTGGCAGCGGTGCTGGGTGACAGCGGTGACCGCGCCCGTGATTACGATATCGACGTCAATGGTACCCGCAATGTACTGGATGCCTGCTGTGATGCCGGCGTGGGCCATTTCACCGTCACCAGTTCGGGTGCGGCCTATGGGTACCATGCGGACAATCCCGACTGGCTGTCGGAAGAGCATCCCCTGCGTGGCAATCCGGAATTCGCCTATTCCGATCACAAGCGCCTGGTGGAAGAACTGCTGGCCGACTACCGCCAGCGCTTCCCGCACCTGAAGCAGCTGGTGCTGCGTCCGGGCACGGTGCTCGGCGCCGCCACCGGCAACCTGATCACGCAGTTGTTCCAGCGCCCGAAAATACTCGCCATTCGCGGCAGTGATTCGCCGTTCGTGTTTATCTGGGATGAGGATGTCATCGCCATTATCGAGAAGGGCATTCGTGACAGCGCTGAGGGCATCTACAATCTTGCCGGCGACGGTGCCCTGACGGTAACCGACATTGCCCGGGAGCTGGGCAAGCCGGTGCAGGTATTGCCGGCGACGCTGCTGAAAGTGGTGTTGGGCGTGGGCAAGGCCCTGGGCCTGACCCGCTATGGTCCGGCGCAGGTGAACTTCCTGCGTTATCGCCCGGTGCTCAGCAACCGCAAGCTGAAACAGGATTTTGGTTATACGCCCGCGAAAAGCTCGCTGGAAACGTTCCGTTTCTACATCGAGCATGCCCGCGCACGAGGTGAACTGTGAGCCCTGTAACCCTGATTACCGGTGCGGCCAGCGGCCTTGGCTGGGCACTGGCGCAACGTTACTTCGCCCTTGGCCACCGGCTGGTGCTGGTGGACATGAATGAGCAACAGCTGCAGGCGCGTTGCCAGGAGCTGGGTGAGCCCAAACGACTGATGGCGGTCACGCTGGACCTGACTGACAGTGATCGCCTCAAGGGCCTGCTGGCGGATGTGGTGCTGCGTTTCGGTCGCCTGGATACGCTGATCAACAATGCCGGCATTACCCAGCGCTCGCTGGCGGCGGATACCGACCCGGCGGTGTTGCGCCGGGTCATGGCCGTGGACTGGCAGGCGCCGGTGGAGTTGGCATTGGCTGCCATTCCGTTGTTGCGTGACAGCCGTGGCAGCATCATCAATATCGGCTCCATGGCCGGCTGGATGCCGGTGCTCGGGCGCGCCGGCTATTGCGCTGCAAAAAGCGCGCTGGCGCAGAGTTTTGAAGTGATGCGGGTGGAGCTCGCCGGCGACGGCATTCATGTGCTGATGGTGTACCCGTCTTTCCTCGATACCCCCATCGAGCAGAATGCGCTGGGCCATGACGGCAAGCCGGCCCGCCACGCACGCTCCACCACCGGGCAGATGCGCAGCGCCGACTGGATGGCGGAGAAAATTGTGGATGCCCACGCAAAACGCCGTGCGCGCCTGTTCCCGGATCGGCTGTCCAGCTTCGGCAGCATTCTCTGGCGGCTGTGGCCGTCACTCTACCTGCGCCTGATGACCCGCCGCTTCGCCAGTGAGCTGGAACAATGAGCCTGGCATTGCTGTGGCTCGGGGCCTGCATCCTGCTGGCCTATACCGTGGAAGCCATCACCGGCTTTGGCAGTATCGTCATTGCACTGTCACTGGCAGCGCTGGTGTTGCCGCTGGACCAGGTGATGCCGATCCTGGTGCCGCTCAACATTGTCATGACCGGTTACTTGTCATGGCGCCTGCGCAGGCAGGTGCACTGGCCCTTGCTGGGCCGGCTGATCCTGCCGCTGATGCTGCTGGGTACGGCGTTGGGTTATGGCCTTCGGCCGTGGCTGGGCGACCAGCTGGTACGCATGTTGTTTGGCGCACTGGTGGTCTGGTTTGCCGGTCGTTCACTGTGGGCCATGCGCCACCAGGTGCAAGCGGTATCGCGCCTGCGCTGGCAGACGCGTCTGTGGATCGGCCTTGCAGGTGTAACGCACGGCCTGTTCGCCTCAGGCGGCCCGTTGCTGGTCTATGGCCTCACCGGTGTGGCGCTGGACAAGGCCCGCTTCCGCGCCACCCTGATCCTGGTCTGGTTCAGCCTCAACAGCGCCCTGACGCTGGCCTTTGCCGCAGACGGTTCGTTGTTGCCCGCGCTCCCCACCGTGGCCCTGTATCTGCCGCTACTGCCACTGGGTATTCTGCTGGGCGAATGGGCGCACCAGCGTGTGGATGAAAACCGTTTCCGCCAGCTGGTGCTGGTGCTGCTGCTGGTGGCCGGTGCTGCGTTGTTGTGGCCGCGCTGATCCTTACCCTCACCCCAACCCCGGCCCTCACCCCAACCCCTCTCCCGGAGGGAGAGGGGCTAAAAGAAAGCTGGCCGGACGGGTACCCTCTCCCTCCGGGAGAGGGACAGGGTGAGGGCGTCCCCGAGGTCTGCAGCCAATGCCAGGTGATAGCAACATGAGCGACATCCAGATCAAGACCGTGACCGGCACGGACGTGCTGCCCTGGCTGGAGCCGGTGGCCCGCCTGCGCATCCGGGTGTTCCGTGAATTTCCCTACCTGTATGACGGTGAGTGGCAGTACGAGCGTGACTATCTGGCGGCCTATGCCGAGTCGCCGGACAGTGTTGTGGTGCTGGCCCTTGAGGGCGATACCGTGGTTGGCGCCAGTACCGGCCTGCCGCTGGTCCATGCCGACCCGGCGTTCCAGGCGCCGTTTCCCCGCCACGGTTTCACCGTCGATGAGGTGTTCTACCTGGGCGAGTCGGTACTTGATGCGGCGTATCGCGGCCGCGGCCTGGGGCATGCCTTCTTTGACGCGCGCGAGCGGCATGCGCGCCAGTGGGGCGCCCGGCACACCAGTTTCTGTGCGGTGATCCGGCCGCCCGATCACCCGCTGCGACCGGTAGACTACCGCCCGCTGGACCCATTCTGGCGTGGCCGGGGCTACCGGCCCGTGGCCGGCATGGAGGCGCGTTTTCCGTGGAAGGAGTGCGGCGAGGCCGCTGAAAGCACCAAATCGATGCAGTTCTGGGTGCGCACGGACTGACAGCTGCCCGAATTTTCCCCTGCACCTTGGCGCGCCAGCGGGGTATAGTCAGCCCTGTTCCATTGGTTGTTACTGGCAGGGAGCCATCATGCCTTCACCGTTTTCCCCCCGGGTGCGTCAGCTGGTTCTGGCTGCAGCCCTCAGCGCATTTTCCAGTCTCGCCTGGTCCGCCCCCGTGGATGACCTGATCACCGAAGCACAACAGCGTGTTGAAGCCAGCGATATGGCTGGCGCCTACCAGCTGCTGTCTGATCGACGGTTCGAGTTTGCTGGCAACAAAGAGTTCGACTACTGGCTCGGTTTGCTGGCCGTGCGTAACGGCAAGCCGGCCGAGGCTATCTTTCCGCTGGAGCGCGTGCTGGCCGCAGATGCCAACCACGCCGGCGCCCGCCTGGAACTGGCCAGCGCCTATGTGGCCCTGGGCCAGCGTGAAAGCGCCCGCCGGGAACTGGCCCGTCTGGAAAAACTGGACCCGCCCGAAGCTGCGGAAAAACGCATCGCCGAGCTGAACGACGCGGTGGGCCGCCAGGAACAGACCCAGGCGCGCAACAACCGCGTCATTTTCGTCGGGCTCGAGGCCGGGCATGACGACAACGTGGGCACCTGGCCTGAAGGAAGGATCAATTTCGGCTTTTTCAGCCTGCCGTTCGAGCCGGTGGATTCTGCCTATCTCGCCTACCAGGGTGGCATCTGGCAACGCTTCGACATGAATGCTACCCAGTCCGTGGCGCTGTCGTTGAACGGTGCGTTCCGCGATAACGACCAGGAAGACGCCGAGCAGTTTGACCAGGACATCCTCAGCGGCAAGGCGGAGTGGGTGAACGACCTGGACGGCCGCCATGCTGTGGCGGTGGGCGTGGATGCCGGCGGCATGGACCTGGATGGCGAGAAGTATTACCGCCTCTACGGCAGCTATGCCGAGTGGCGTAACCAGGTGTCCAGCACCCGCAAATACTATGCGCGGCTCGGCGTGCATCGGGTGGATTTCGACCTCGACGAATACGACTACCAGCAATCCCGTCTGCAGACCGGCGTTACCTATCTGCTTTCCAATCGCTGGCGCCTTACGGCCGATATCAGTGCCGACTATGAGGCGGCAAAGAATGACCGTCCCGGCGGTGATGCCACTGTCTACGGGATCAGCTCATCACTGGCCTACCAGCTCACCAGTCGCCAGCGCGTTGGTGGCAGTGGTTTCCTGGCGTATGCCGATTATCGGCGCGATGTGCCGGCGGGGCAGGCGTTTAATGTGCTGCCGGAATCACGGTCCGATAATAGGGCAGGTGCAGGGCTTTTCTGGGAGATGTACCCCAGCAACAGCGTCCAGGTGCGGGCACGGGTGGATTACCGTGAGCAGGATTCCAGCCTGGATATCTACGAATACGACCAGACCAGCGGTGCGCTGGCGGTCAGCTACTACTTCTGACGGGGAGGAAAAGGAATGCGATTCGTTACCCGAAATACGGTTCATTTGATCATGGCATTGATGCTGGCCACCTGCGCAGGACAGGCGTGGGCGGCCAAGGCCGGGCAGATTCTTTTCTCCCGTGGCGTGGCAACCATTGTCGATGCCCAGGACAGCGCCCGTGGCGCGCGTGCTGGCAGCGATGTGTTCGAAGGCGAGCGTGTGGTTACCGGGCGCGGTGGCATCGTGCAGATATCGCTGACCGATGGCACCCTGGTGGGCCTGCGCGGCAACAGTGATTACCTGATCAAGCGCCAGCAGTACCAGCCGGAAGTGGCTGAGGAAGAGGTGCAGGAAGAGTCTGTGATGGAACAGGCCGGGGAATTGTTCTCCGGCTGGATGCGTGTGGTTACCGGCGCCATTGGCAAGGCCAACCCGGAGCGGGTAAGCCACTCCACCTCGGTGGCCACCATCGGTATCCGCGGCACGGTCTTCCAGGTTATTCACGTGCCTGAGGAAGGCCTGCCGGGCTACCCGGATACGACACCGGGTACCTACCTGTTCCTCGAGGAAGGTGAAGTGCAGGTTACCGGCGAGGGCGGCACCCGCACGGTGCGGCCGGGCGACGTGGTGTTTGTGCCCTTTGGTGGCGGCGCACCTGTGCCGGCGCCCGAAAAGCAGGGCCTGTTCGAGGACAACGAACTGGTTGAGGAATTTGACCAGGTTGAGGATTACGACGGCGAGCTGGACCTGACGGACCTGTCGGAAGACCTGAACGACACCGTTCTGGAGCGCTTCGGAAACCCACTGTTCAAGCCTAAAGCCATCGGCTGGGTGAACGAAGGATCTTCGTTCGTGAATCGCTTTGAGGTCGATACCGACCCGTCCTCTTTTTACCAGATCAAGGGCCTGGGTAGCGACAGTAAGGGCTTCTACCTGACCGAACTGGTTAACGATGACGGGGAAGTTTTCCTGCGCGCAGTGGCCAAGCCTGGTGCGCTACCAGGGGACCGTGGTTCCCATGTGCTTGGGGATGGTAGCCGGATTTACTGGGGTGTCTGGGACGCTGCTGATTACGCCATCGACCAGGGCTTCGGGGGCGGGCTGGAACCGGCATTCGAGCCCTGGCATTTCATGCTTGCCGAGAACGTGTTGTCGCAGACCGATCTGCCGACGGCAGGGTCGTTCACCTATGATTATGTCGGTGGCACCGCGTTGACCCCTCTGGGTGGTGGCAATGTTGTTTCCATTACCGGTGGCAGTGTTGACGTTGATTTTGGTGCAACCAGTCTGGCGTTCACGATCAATACAGATGTCTTGGGTACCTTTAGTAGCGTGGGTCAAACTGGAGATCTGTCGGCCTTGTACGGCGGTTTCTTCTCCATGGCCAATGACGTTGGCTCAGAGACCATGACCATGGGGGGTTACTTCACGGGCGCAAATGCCGGTGGTCTGGTGACGACCATGGAAGTGAACGGAAACGGTACCTGGTATGGCACTGCGGCCTTTGCCAAGTGATCGCTGCCGAATGAAAAACGCCGCTTAAGCGGCGTTTTTTTTGCGTCCATGTTTTGTCTTCCTGGGGAACAGGTGCTTGCAGCTTGTCCGTGGCATTACGGCGCTTGCCTGAACAGGGCGACGTTGCGGTCCGGGCAGTCCAGTGCCAGCCGGTAATGATGTGCCAGCCATTCCAGCGTGGCCATGCTGTAGAAACTCACATGGGTGGGATCGCGCCGGTAATGCCAGCCGCCGAAATCCGCCCCGGCCTCCCGCCAGCAGGTCATGACGGCGAGCCAGCCGCCGGGCCTGAGCAGTGACACCAGTTGCTGCCAGTCGCGCGCTGGCTGGTGGAAATGCTCCACCACTTCGGTGCAGGTGACAAAATCGTATCGGCTCTCCAACACGTCTTTGCCAGGCTGGTACAGCGGGTCGTACAGGGCGACGCGGTGGCCGGCTTCTTCCAGCATGCGCGCCAGCGCAGGGCCCGGCCCGCAGCCGTAATCAAGGCCGCTGGATTGCGGTGCCAGCCGTTGCAGCAACGGCGTTGCCAGGCGCGACAGGAAGCGCCGGTAGCCGGGATCATCCGGATCGTTTTCATGCAGGTCGTACTGCGCCTTTTCCTCGCTGGCCGGCGGCAGTTGTGCCGGATCAACAAACACCAGGTCACAGCGGGCGCAGTGGTGGTACCGGCGCCAGGCATCGGCAAAAAATGCGTCGGTGGAAGTGCTTGTGCAGAGAGGACAGGCCATCAAAAAAATACCCGGCGAGTGAGCGCAACAGGGTAACCCGACAACGGCCCGGGCGCAGCTGTTTCAGCGTTGCTGTGATTGCGCCAGCAGGGTTTGCGCCAGCGCAGAAGGGTGCAGCCGCAGCAGGATACGTGATGACTCGTCGTCGTGGACAACATCATAGCGGCTGACGCCGCTGCCGGATTCTGCCAGTGGTTGCTGGAATGCATCGTCAGACACATCCACCAGCGCTGACAGATTTTCCACCAGCAACATGATCCGTGGCAGGGCGGCGTTGTCCGTATCCAGCACCACATAGTGGCCGGCGCTGCCGCTACTATCGCCGTCGAGCAGTGCCGCCAGGTTCGCCAATGGCAGGGTCTGGTTGCGCCATGGCGCTTCTTTCTGGATGCCACTGCGGGCCTGCCATTCGCCCACTTCCTGCACGGCGCAGCAATCGAGCAGCACCCGGTAAGCGTCAGCGCCGGCCTGCAGGTAACGGCTCATGAGGCCTCCAGCAATCTGGCCAGGTCCTGGGCGTCTGCCGCGGCCAGCTCTATCAGCCCGCTGGCTTCCAGCAGTAGCACCGGTTCGCCGTTACCGAGGATCGACGCCCCGGCGACCCCGGGCAATGCGGCGATATCCGGATGGCATTCGCGCACGAAGATTTCCTGCCGCGCGAGAATCTGGTTTACCACCAGGCCGACATGGCGGCGTCCGTCACTGAGCACAAGCACCTGCAGGACGGCGTCGTCAGGCAGCCCACCGCCGTCTTGCTGGAACAGGTGATCCAGGGTGTAGACCGGCAGGGCTCGCTCGCGGTGCATCACCACCATCTGGCCCTGCAAGGATTGCAGCTGGCTCTTTTCAATATCGATCGCTTCAGTGACGCTGCGCTCGGCCAGGCCATAGGTGTCGGCGCCGGCCTGGAACAGGACGATCCCCTGAATGGCCGCCGAGGTTGGCAGGTGCAGTTGTACCCGCGTGCCGTGCCCGGGTGTGGAATGCAGGCTGATCTCGCCACCCAGTTGCTCCACGCGGGTGCGTACCACATCCATGCCAACGCCGCGGCCGGAGGTTTCAGTGACCGCCGCCGCCGTGGAAAAACCGGGTTCGAAAATCAATGCATGTACTTGTTCTTCCGGCAACAGGTCGGCCTGGTTACGGCTGAGAAGACCGTTGCTCACGGCGCGCTCGCGAATGGCATCGCTGTCCAGGCCGAGCCCGTCATCTTCCAGTTCTATCACCAGTGAGCCGCCCTGGTGGTGGGCGCGCAAGGTGATATGGGCGTCCTCGCTTTTGCCGGCCCGGCGCCGCGCATCGGGCGTCTCGATACCGTGGTCGAGGGCGTTGCGCACCAGGTGGATGAGTGGCTCGGCGAGCACGTCCACCATGCTCTTGTCGATGCGCGTGTCGCTGCCCTGCACATCGAGACGGACCTGTTTGCCAAGCTGTCGAGCCAGACGCCTTACCAGCACAGGCACGCGCCTGAAAATAATGTCCACGGGTACCACGCGCAGATCCAGTGCATCTGTTTGCAACATGCCCAGGGACTGTTTCAGCTGGCTGTCTGTCTGCCCCAGCCGATCCATTTGTGCTACCAGCGCATCCAGGCAATGCGCCAGCTGCACTTGCTGTTCGGCGCCGAGTTGCTGCCGGCTGCCCAGCTGCTGGCTGAAGGCCTGCAGCTGGGTCAAAAGCTCTGACGTGGTTTCGCCATGCAGGTGATGGTCAATCTGGTTGCGCAGCAGCACCAGCTCGCCCACGCGGGTAACGAATTGATCGAGCCGGTCGCTGGCGATGCGCAGGGTGTCGTTGCTGGTGCTGGCGGGCTCCGGCGCAACTTTTTCCGGGGCCGGCGCGTCTGGCGCTGCGCCGACGGGTGGATCGCCGGGCGTCCCGGTACCCGGTGACGGCGAGTCATCCGTGTCAATCTCGGGCGCGCCGCGATACGCCACCGGCTGTACTGCCAGGTGGAAGTGTTCCGAGTGAAAGCCGGCCAGCGTCTTGATCAGCGCACCGGGATTTTGCTCACAGGCGGCAATGATACTCAGGCGGGTGGTTTCCGCCTGCAGGTCACCCGGGCGCTCGGATGCAAATACCGTGCGGTTGCTGATGATGCGGGCATGCTGGTTGATCACGCCGATAAAGCTGTCGCGTTCCGCGTCCGGGCCGTCCATGTCCACTTCGATATCCAGCACTACTGTGCCGTTGCGGCAGCTGGCCAGCAGGTCGGGCAGGCAGGCATCGTGAAGGGAGGCGGTCAGTGACCAGGGAATATCGAATTCGGACTGCAGCAGTTCCCGGGCGTCGAGTGCGTCACCCTGGGTATCCGCAGTGCGGCTCATGTCCTGTAACGTGGTCAGGACCCGGCCGCATATTTCGGCAAACGCCGGGTCTTCGCCATGGTCGGCCTCGAGCTCCAGACACAAGGACCAGCCAGACATCATCAGTTCACCGAGATCATCGGGGACCAGCAGGTTGCCGCGCGTTACTTCACGCAGGATCTGTTCGATGAAACGGAGCAACAGGGCCAGTGCCGGGAAGCCGCACAGTCGACAGCGCTCTCCCAGCTGGTGGGTGGCACTGGCCAGCACGGCGGCCTCGTCGCCACCCAGGTGCGTGATCCCTGCTTCGGCGACATCAAGGCAGCGGGCGGCTCCTTCGTGGATGTTTGCTACCAGGCCGGGACGCAAGGCGTCGGAAAGCGCAGCACTGCCCAGGTCCGTCTGCGAACGTTGCACCAGCGGCGTGAGCCGTAGCAGGAAGGCTGACGCCGCTGACAGGCGTTCGCCGGGGTCAGTGGCAGCCATGTCACCGGCTATGCTGGCCAGCGCCGGGAAGCCCATTTCCTCACAGGCGCTGGCGATTGTCCGCAGTCGTGCTGGCGGACGTTTACCCTGGCCGCCGAGCCATTTTCCAAGCGCGGGTAATTCCTTCTCGAGAATCGCCGCGAAATTGTCGAAGGCGTCTGCGACGGCACGCTTTTCGTCTGCGTCCGCCCCTGCTTCGGCAGGTTGCTCCGGGTTTGCGTCTGCCGGCATTACCGGCGTCCCTCCCAGTCGGGTGAGGAACTCGCGCGCGCGGGCCAGCAGCTGGGCATCCTGGCCCGGGGGCTCATGGCTGGCGTCGGCCTCGGCCAGTTGGGTTTTCAGCTGCGCGGCGCCAGCGCTGAGCACGTCGACCATGTCATCATCCAGCGTGGCATTGCCGGTGCGGACCAGATCAAGGATGTCTTCGCAGACATGGGCCAGTAATTCCATGTGCGTGAACGCCATCATGGCGGCACTGCTCTTGATGGTATGGAACAGGCGGAAACAGTGGCTAACATCGATGGCATCGGCGTCGGCGGCGGCCAGCTGGATTTCCAGCTCGTCCAGCTGCTCGGATACCTCGGCATGAAAGGCGGGCCACATGGATTCAAATAAAGAACTCATTGATCTGCTCCCCGGCCGCGATCAGGCCACTGCCTTTCGAATGACACCGAGCAGCTCGCTGCTCTTGCGTTCTTCCAGATCCATGGACAGCACACCGGAGGGTTTGGGCACGATATCCGTGGCGCCAAGCGACAGGGCTTCCATTGCCTGCGGCGAGCCCAGCTGCGCCACGGATGAAATCACTACGATACGGGCGGTGGTGGCCAGTGCCGCATGCTTGAGAAACTCAATGCCGTCCATCTTGGGCATCTCGATATCAAGCAGGATCACGTCCGGTTGGTGCTGGGCGATCTGCTCCAGTGCTTCTACGCCGTTGGCGGCTTCACCCAGGACCACAAACCCTTCGTCTTTCTCGACAATGTTGCGGATCACGCGCCGCATCAGGAAGGAATCATCCACGATCAGTACTTTTATGTTGTCGCCATCGGGCGTGCTAGTGGTCATGGCGGATCTCCCTGGTATCTCGGCTGCGGGCGGTACGGGTGCCCGCCCATACGTTTATCTTCTGGGCTATTTCAGGAATCGACATCAGGGCGCTGGCGGCGCCTGCCTCGGCCGCCGCGCGGGGCATGCCGTAGACCAGGCTGGACGCTTCGTCCTGACAGAGAATCGGGAATCGCTTCAGTGACATGGCCAGGGCACCCTGGGTGCCATCGTCGCCCATGCCGGTGAGGATGACGCCGGCGGCGCTACCCACATTTTTTGCCACTGAGTGAAACAGGGCATCCACTGAAGGATGGATGCCATATTGTGTCTGGGTGCGTACGCGCAATACGAAGCGGTCTTCCAGCGAGGCATGGATTTCGCTGTCCGTGCCGCCGGGGGCCACCACCACCATGCCGGGTTGCAATGCCATGCCGTCATGCCCTTCCACACACAGGTGGCCGGTGGCGGATGCCATGTGCTCGGCAAAACTGCGCGTGTAAACCGGTGGCATATGCAGGGCGATGACGAGGGGACAGGCCAGCGGCTGAATGCCGGCGAGCAATTCCGGCAGGATTTTCGGGCCGCCGGTACTGGCGCCGATAACCACCACATCCGGGTCGCCGGGCGGGCGTATGCGGGTCAGGTCGCCCCCCGCGATGGGCGAGGCTTTTTCAGAAGCGCGGGTGCCGCTAAGCCGGCGTAGCGGCATGATCGGGCGCTTCAGCGCCCAGTAACGCACCTTGCTGATCAGTTCCTTTTCAATGGCGACGATATCAAGGCTGACGTAAGACGACATCTTGGGGATGTAGTCCACCGCACCCAGATCCAGCGCTTTCAATGTGGTGTCGGCGGCCTTCTGCGTCAGGCTGGACACCATGATGATGGCCGTGGGGCACTGCTCCATGATCTGGCGTGTGGCGGTGAGTCCGTCACCATCGGGCATTTCCACATCCATGGTGATGACGTCCGGGCGGTGCATCTGCGCCAGTCGCACGGCGTCCTGCCCGCTGGTGGCTTCGCCGACCACGTTGATGGCGGGGTCGTTCGCCAGCATCTTGCGCAGGGCCAGTCGCATGAAACCGGAATCATCAACCACCAGTACCTTGATCATGGCAGCTCCTTCTGTGCTGCACTGGCGAGCTGGTGGAAATGCGACAGCTCTACGGCAGAGATCAGGCTGTCACCATGGCGAATGGAGCCACAGAAACGCTGGTCGCCCGTGCCCTGTGTGCGTTGCAGGGCGGAGGCCGGCACATCGATGATCTGCTCGGCATGCTCCAGGGGCACCGCATAGGTCACCTTGTCCCGGGCGATGATCATGAAACCTTCAAGCTCGCTGGCCTGGTGCGCCATGCCGTAAAACTGCTGAGGGTGCAGCACCGGCACCACGTCGCCACCGGTGTTGATGACGCCTTCAAACAGCTCCGAATCCACGCGGCGTACGGTGGCGGGCGGGTCCAGCCGTTGCACTTTTTCCAGCGGCAGTGCAAAGCGCTCGTTGCCCCACATCACCACGAGGAAGCGCAGTATTGCTTCCTGTTCGCGTGTGCTGTCCTCCGTCCTGCGGGCCGCGGGTACAAACTGGCGTACGCCGTGGATGGCATCCACCAATGCCTGCGGGTTGATCACGGCGCGTACCGCTTCGCCCGGCAGCTCTATCACGGCGTCCAGCCGGGCACCGGTATCACCCACGGGGCGTACCTGGTGACGAGCCACAGCTCGTACGGCATCAATGCCGGATATGGCGAGCAGCAGCTCGCCCTGTGACACCGGTATGATCACCGCTTGCTGGGTGCCGGTGTGGCCAAGGCCGAGACATTCGCCCGCATCCACCACCAGGTGGCTGTTGTCACGTACAAGGGCTATTCCTGAAAGGCCAGGTGGTGCACCGGGAAGCGCCGCCACCGCATCGATTTCGACAATCTCCTGGACGTCCGTCACGCGCAGTGCGTAGGCCTGGTCATTGATGCTGACGTAAAGGAACAGTGTGTCCAGGTTCTCGGTGGGGTCCGCGTCGGTGGCGGTCTCAAGCTGGCTGGCCACCAGTCCGGGGCGGCCCTGGGACGGAGCCCTTTGTGCCGAGAAATGGCTCAGGCTGGCCGGGTCCAGCAATAGCACCGTGCTGGAGCCGTGGCGCAGTTCGCCAATCACGGCCTGGCCTTCTTCCTGCTCACCGTCGAGGGCGGCAATCGCGTCGTCATCATCGTCGTCGAGCTGTACCTGACGCTGCGCGCTATCTACCAGCAGGACTGTGCGTCGGTCCTGGTGCTCGATGACCAGGGCTTCGCCGGCAACAGTGTCATCGACCTTTGCGCCAAACAGCCGGGCCAGGTCCAGACAGGGCAGGATCTCCCCGTCCACCTGCGCGATGCCGGCAACATGGGCGGGCACGAACGGCACAGCCTGGATTTTTGGCGCACGGAGACTCTGGATCACATTGGCGGAGGGCAAGCCGTACTGGCGACCGCTGACGCTGACCAGCGTCCATGTGCGCTGTGCAAGCAATTCGCTGCGCTTATCGTTTTTCATAGAATGCACACCTGTTAATCCAGCGCGGACGCAGTTGCCGCTCGTTGATCTGGTCCACAAGGCTGGGTACGAAATAGCCGCCTTTACGCAGGCTACGTGTAATCATGTTGATGGCATCTGGCTGCAGGGCGACGTCAATGTAGATCAGCACGTTGCGGCACAGCACAAGATCCATATCCAGCACCGGCGGGTTACGTGACATCAGGTTGAACGTGTCGAAGCGCACGTGTGCCGTCACGGAGGGCAGAAGGGTCATGTTGGTGACGTCATTGCCGTAACGGCCACTGACGTTGCCGATTGGCACAAACACCCGGCGCCAGCCATCCGGCATCTGGCGGAAACTGCCGAAGCTGGATTCCTGGTAGGTGGCTGCCTTGGCAATGCGGATAGCCTGGCGGGAAATGTCCGACCCGAAGACGTCCAGTTTCCAGCCGTTCAGCAGCCGGTAGCCGTGCTGCTGATCAAACTTTGCATGACCGGCATGGCAAAGGGCATCCAGCGCCATGACTGCCAATGTATAGGCTTCCTCACCGGTGGCGCAGGCGGCCGACCATATCCGTAGATGACGCTCATGTTTTGCCTGGTAGGCGATCAGCTCCGGCAGGATGTCCCGGGCAATGGGATCGAGCTGCATGGTATCCCGGAAAAAGAAGGTCTCATGATTGGTGAGGTCCTCGACGATGGCGATCAATTCCTGCTGTGCACCGCGCTCCACGCGGTCCAGCAGCGCCTGGATTTCTTCTCCAGGGACATTACGCAGCACCTGCCCGAGCTTTCGTTCCAGCGTGGCCGTGCTGCGAAAGCCGGCGAAGCGGTTTATCGCTGCAAGCAATGCCTTGGCCGATTCCTCGGGCGTCAGCGGCGCCGCCGTATCGCGCACCGGCTGCAACGCCGGCGCAGCCGGCGGTTCCGGCGAACGGCGCGTGAACTGCCGCAATGCCGTCAGCATGTCGGCCAGTGAATCATTGTCTTTGCTCATTGCAGGCGCAGCCATCAGATATGGAACTTGCTGACTTCTGCATTGGTTTCATCGGCAATGCGAGACAGCTCGAGGATGGTCTGGGTGATTTCCTCGGCGGCATTGGCGTTGTTGTTGCCGATACCCTTGAGCGTGTCCATGTTGTGTTGCAGCTCCTCGGTGGTTGCGACCTGCTCTTCCATGGACGTGGCAATGCCCTGCATCATTTTCTCGGTCTCGGAGGCGGCCACCGAGATCTTGCCCATTTCCTCATTGACGCGGTCGGCCGCGCCCACCGCGTCGTTGGCATCGCGCGTGGCCAGGGACAGCAGGTCAACAATTTCCTGCACCGATGACTTGGAGCTTTCCGCCAATGTACGTACCTGGTCCGCCACCACCGCAAAACCCTTGCCGTGTTCGCCAGCACGTGCGGCTTCGATGGCCGCATTGAGTGACAGCATGTTGGTCTGGCTGGCGATGTTGCTGATCACCTCGGTGATCTTGTTGATCTTGGTGGAGTTCTCGGCAATGCGATTGACCACCGCGATCATGTCCGCCATCTGTTGCTGGCCATCGTCCACGGTGGTGGCGGCTTCCTTGGACAGCTGGGTGGCGCGCTCGGCGTTGCTGGAAACATCCGACAAGACCGCCACAGACTGGTTGACGGCCGTGACCGCTTGTTCAATGGCCTGGCTCTGCTGCTTGGAGCCATCGGCTACCATGCTGATGGCGTTACTGCTTTGCGAGGCGGCGGAGGCCACCTGCTGGACAGAATTGCCAATCTTGCCCATACCCTGGCGCAGGTTGCCCAGTGTCATGGTGGAGTACAGCGTCATGGCCAGAGCAATAACAACGATCACGATGGTTACGGCCCACAGGACCGCGACCAGTGTGTCTGCATGGTCCGTCGCCGTGTTCATCTTGGTGGCCAGGGAGTGGTCGATTTTCTTCAACAGGGTATGCAGGTGCTCCTGAAGGGCTTCCTGCTCATCCTCAATGCTGTCAGCCAGGGCGCCTGCTTCTGCGACGCGGCCACTCCTGATCAGGGTGATGATCTGGTCGGCTGCTTCAGCAAAGTGATTGTGCTCCGAGGCAATCCGGTTGATATCTTCGGTGAGTTCTTCCAGCTCCTGCTGGAGCGCGGCGCTGTTATCCATTGCCAGGGCACGTCGCAGGTCTTCGCGGGTCTTCTCGATTTCTTCCTGTATGGCCCGTTCAGTAGCGCCGATCGCGCTGATGGTGGCGTCGACAACCGCCTGCCGCTTGCTGGCGTCTACAGCGACACCGGAGTAGCGCAACAGTTTCTCCATCAGATAGCTCTGTTTCTGCTGGTCTTCGGTGAGAACCGTCACATCCTCCATGAGTGGCATCATCTCGTCAGAGATGGAGATCATCTCGTGGTCGATGCCCCGCATGCTGTAAAGCGAGAATGCAGAAAGCCCGATCAGGCCGACGATCACGACGGCCTGCTGCAGGTTGATACGTGTAGAGAGACGAATGTTTTCGAGCATGGCCATAACGAATCCTTGTAGTTGTTATGTCGAAATACGCGGCGCCTGTTCCCGGGGTGCCGTACCGGACTTCAGTGCTGGTTGGCAACGATCACCTTGCGGATCTCGTCGTCCACGGGCGGTTTTGCCAGATACTTGTCGCAACCGGCCAGGTCGCCGCGCACCTTGTCCACCTTGGTGGTCTGGCCGGTGAGCATGGCGATGTAGCAGTCATCATGTTTCTTCAGGCGACGGCACAGCTCGTAGCCGTCCATGCCCGGCATGATCACGTCGAGAAAAATGGTGTCGTAATGCTTTTCTTCTGCCATCTGCAGGGCTTTTTCGCCGTTTTCGGCAAAATCGATTTCCAGGTTGGCGACGCCGCGGGCAATTTCCTGCAGCTTGAACTTCATGAACTGGCGCGCCGGAAAGCTGTCATCCACCACCAGCACGTTCATGGGGCGGCCGTCGCTGCCGACCACACTCTGGTGAGCATCGTCGGAGGTGATCAGTTCCAGCAACTCGACGAATTTCTTGAACATCAGGGGCTTGCGAATCACCTTGCTGGATTCATCACGTTTCTCGCCATCGGCCGACACCATGATGCCGACACAGTCGGGGCGTTTCCGGTGCAGGGATTGCCAGCCATTCATGGCGGCTTCGTCATCGGCGTTGACGAACACCAGGTCCACCGGGTCATCCTCGGTGGGTTCGCCGAATACGTAGCGGTTGTTCAGCTCTGGCGCGATGCGGAACATGCTCTTGATGACGAGCACCTCGCGTGGCTCCAGGCCAATGTGGAAAATCCGTGAACGAGATTTGGTGGTCTGACGACTGTCGAGCGCCATGGTGCCTTCTCCGTAAGGTACGGTTGGTTTCTGTGGTTCCCCCGAACGCAACTCCGAAACACCCCATCGGGCAACTTCCTTTGCCCCACTGAGTGAGAAATTAGTACCACGTGAGGAATGCGCGAAAATGTGGTTCTCGTCACATGTGTATGTGCGACAGGCGCACAGGTTCGCGGGTAGGCGTTAGCAAAAATGACCAAAAACAATGCGTTGGGAAGATTTTCGACAGAATCGAGGGTTTTCCTCGGGGGATAAGTGGCTGGTTTTGGCAGACAAAAGGAAACTGCCTCTGGCGCGTTGGCGGCGCCGAAGGATCGGTATGGGCGATGTTTCTTCAGACGGCCTGGCCGTGCTGAGCGTTACCCGGTTTCAGTATTGGATGGGTCGTGTCACCTTCTCTGCGTTTTTTTACCCTCCAGAAAACAAAAAAGGCCCGGCGCCTTCACCCTCGAGAGGGGAAAGCGCCGGGCCTTCGACTTGCGAATCTCATATTCGACCGTCAAGGCGCGCGAGCCAGAACTCGCCAACCATACATATTGTGTTGCAGCACACTCACTGCTTGTTACTGACTAAACCCTATACCGTGCCCCAGTCCGGATCAAGATGTCAGATTGATCACCTGCTCCAGACGTTTGCGCAGGGAGCCCAGCTCTCGTGACTTGAACGCGTGCTTGGTCCGCTCAAGCACGTTGACCGTCTCTGTCAGGGCATTACGGAGCACTTCCAGGTCCGGGTGGCTCGCCACCTTGCGCAAGGGCTGGTCCTTGCGGCCATCTGCCACCTGGTGGATCAGGGAAGACGCCTCCATGCTGGTTTCAGCGACTTGTATCATCAGCAACGAAATGTAGTCCATTACAGTCTGATCGAGGTTAGGCGCGTTGTCTCTTTCCAGTGTTTCCTGGAGCTGCTCTAGCTGCTGCAGGATCGCTCGCGCAGCTTCCGTGTGGGCATGCATCTGGGTGCGAAAACGGCTGTGACGGGCCGCTTCTGCGAGCGTTTCCATGAAATCGTCGGTGTCAAAGGGTTTGATCTTGTAGGCAAAAACGCTTTCTTCCACAGAGCGGACGGCGGTATCCACGGACGGGTAGCCGGTGACCAGAATGACCGTCGGTTTCCTGCGCAGTTTCCTGATTTCGCCCAGAAGAGAGAGATCTTCATTTGCCGGCATATTGATGTCCGATACCAGGATGTCGAAATGCTGGCCGCGGATCTTTTCCAGGGCGTCGTGTGCGTTCCCTACATGCTCGCAGTAGTATCCCTGTCGCCGGATGAGCTCACTGGTGGATTCAGCAAAAAGCATCTCGTCGTCCGCAAGAAGAATGCGAATTTTATCAGTGCCTTGCATGTAATAGCCCACTAAGTTGTCGCCTCTTTGTGCTTTTAATCCCTTACAGAGTGTACAACAATTATTTGATAGCGTTCTGCCATCAAGCGAGATGATAATGAGTTCCCCTTGCAGTTCTGATTATGCCCTGGACGTTTTCCGGTCAGTGCCGAAGGCGATGGCCCTTTTCGACAGGGAGGGCCAGTGCTTACTTGCCACCGACGTGTTTCGCGTACTTTCACCAGAGCTCGCGTGCGGAGAGAGCGGGTGGCGACAATACCTCGCATGGCTGAGTACCGGAACGATGAAGCGCGCTGTGCGTTCCGCACTTCAGGCGTGCGAGCCGGTGACGGGTTATACCGCCATGCCCGACGGGCGCATCCTTTGTTTTACGCATGAGTCTGCCGGAGACCGGGCGCAACTCATCTGTACCGTGGAAGATGTCACGGACTCTTTTCGGGAAATTCGCATTGCCCATGTGCTCAGGGATCTTCTCGACAACACTTCTGATGCTATCGGTATGGCTGACTCCGAACGTTTTGGTTTCTATATAAACAAGACCCTGGAAGGCTTCCTTGGTGTTGAGGTTGATCAGCTGGATGCACTGAAGCTTAAAGTCGATGACGTACAGCCTCAGGGTATTGGTGAGCATGCCGTTGTGGATGCTCTAGCCCTGGCCAAAGAAAATGATCATTTCTCCAGCGAGGCAATTCTGCACAATGTTGTCACCGGCGAAGAGCATTTGGTGTCACAGGTTATAACCGCACATGTAGACATCATTTCTGATGAGATTATCTATAGTGCAATCATGCGCGATATTTCGGAGTTGGATCGCTATCGACAAGAATTGGTCATCACCAATCAGCAACTGGAGCAAATGCTGGGTCAAAGCGAAACGGAGCTGCGCCAGCGGCGCAAGGAAGCTGAGTACAGTCACCAGCTCTGGCGGTCGGTCGTTGATCATCAGCTTAATCTGGTATTGATTGCCGACGGGTCCGGCGAAATTCTTTTTTCCAATACCATTGCTGAAGGCGTCGGCGGGCGTGAGTTGTGTGGTCGAAATATTTTAAGTCTCATAGAAAAAAAATGGCGTAGCACTTTCGAACGATCCCTTGCGGCGCTTATGGCTGGAGAGCAGGAGCATTTTACCCAGGAGGCTGGCTTTGACCTGGGCAAAGATGTCCAGTTTGTAGGTCTGGCGTCGGTGAGCTCGTTCGTTCGCGGGGATGGTGCCAGAGTGGTGACAATGCTAGTCGCAGACATTACGGAAAACTCCAGGGATAGGAAACGGCTGCTCGAGAGCCAGAAATTGGCCGCAACCGGCCGTATGGCCGCCAAGCTCGCTCATGAAATCAATAATCCACTGGCGGGCATAAAAAGCGCAATAACCATCGTTTCCGATGAATTGCCCCCAGGCAGTGTGGCCGAACGTTACGCCGGTTTGATTTCCCGGGAGCTGGACCGCGTTGGTCGTATCATCAAGCAGTTATATGGTCTGTATAGGCCGCATCAGGAAGATTCATCGCGAGTCTTTCTCAGGGAGGTTCTCGACGATTGCCTTATACTCCTTGGTAGTCGTTTTCGGGCCAGAAGCGTCAGCATTGCCATGGTAGGTGGAGCGAAGACCCATGCCAAAATTGCGGACAACAGCTTCCGCCAGGTAATACTCAATATTCTCAGTAATGCGCTGGAGGCGTGCGCCAGCGGCGGGGTGATTCGGATACGAATCCTGACGCATGGGAAATGGGGCGTCGTGGCTGTGCGTGATAGTGGTCACGGGCTGGGGGATCTGCCGGAAGAATCCATCTTTGAACCGTTTTTTTCCACAAAAAAGAGCAACGACGGTGCAGGCCTGGGCCTGGGCATGGCCGTGAGCCGTGGCCTGGTGCGGAGCATGGGCGGTGATATTCGTATCCGCAACCGACGGATCGGGTCGGGGGCGTTATGTGTTGTTTTTGTACCCATCGCCTAACTTTATCGCAGCCAAGAAAAAGAGGCCCTGATACGTGAGCATCAGGGCCTCTCGCCGGCCCGAGATCAGGCCGGCAGGCGTATCAGTTCCGCAAAAGAATCAGCGCCCGTCCAGTTGCATCACCCCCAGCGAGGTACCGCTGATCATGGTGCCGCCACTGTCGATCTGGGTGCCGGCATAGAAGCTGTTGTAGAGCGGGTTCCAGCCGATGATCTTGCTGAACCGGTTGGCGCCGGTGTCCCAGTCCAGCCCTTCGATGGTCCACGCACCGGCCACGGCGCCGACGCAGTAGAAGGTATTGGTGGCCGCGCTCATGGTGGGGATGCCATTGGGGCAGCTGGTGCCCTTGTTGACCCAGGCGGTTTCCAGGCCACCGCGGCCGTACAGGCCGCCGTTGGGGTTCCACTGGAACTTCTGCACGCCGAACGGCTGGATGCCGGGCAGTTGGCTGAGGGTCACCACCAGGCCATTACGCAGGTTGGTGATGGCCGGGTTGTCCAGCAGGTCGGCAAACAGCGGGAAGTTGTCGGCGTCCAGGCCGTCCGTGTTGCGGTAGTCATTGCTCACCACCACGGCGCCGTAGCCGCGCACCAGCACCGACTGTTCGCTCACCGTTGCCTGGCGTGATGAATCGCCGAAAGTGATCGGTACCTGTGCGGCGATGCGTCGGCTTTTGGTGCCCGGCAGCTGGATCCAGTCGTTGGGAATCTCGTCGCGCCAGAACAACGTCAAATGGCTCAGCTTCTGCCCGTCTGTGATCACCACAAAGCGATCGTCATCGTCCGGGTTGCCCATCAGCGACGGGGTGGAACCGGAGCCTTTGCCCAGACGGCCGGCCACCTGACCTTCACCCGATTCGTACTCGGCACGCCAGGCGCCTTCGTGTTCGGCCAGGGTTAGTGCGTAGCCAGTCCACTGCACACGGTACATGGCTTTTTCCGTAACCACATAGATGCCGCCTTTCTCGTCGGCGGCGATGGAGTTGGACACCTGCTCGCCATCGCCCTCACCCAGTTTCACGCTCCAGAATTCGGAGAAATTGCGTTTGATTACCGCCACTGTGCCCAGCTGCGTGGCCACTGCCAGGCGGCCGTCATAGAGCAGGGTCATGCCGACAATGGGATCGCTCTTGGCGTCACCGCGCAGGCTCGACGCCGGCAGGGTGAAGGAACTGCGCAGCTCCATGGGCGAGTCGATCTTGTCACGGTACTTGTCGCGGTAGGCGAGAATGGTGACACCGTCAACGGTGAAGAAGGTGTTGTTCTTGTCCACCACCGTGTAGGCACCGGAGGTGGCATTGCTGATGTTGTCGATGCTGATGCCGGACGGCTTGAGCTTGTAATCGACGATGCGGTTGTCACGCAGCTTGTACACGGCGCCGAAGGTGGAGCCCCAGTGCACCCGCGGCTGGCCCCACTGGGCATCGAGCATGCTGCCGAAGAAGCGTTCGATCCAGTAGCCCTGTTTGGGCCGCGGATAGACCGGTGAGGTGGCCAGCGTGATGTTGGTCACCCCGGTGCTGACATAGTCCGGGCCGGACAGGTCCGAGGCACTGATTGGCCCGGGCAGGGGGCTCGAGCCCTGGGCGTACGGGGTACGGTGGCTCATGGGCCAGGGACCGTCCGACAGGTAACGGTTGGTGGGCGGCTCGTGGCCATCCCCGGCCATGACCGGGGAGACAAGGGTCAGCAGCATGGCCGGCCATGCCAGTCGTTTGATAAAGCGTGCCAACATGGTTGTTCTCCTGATGATGTTGGTAGTGAAACAGGGCACGCTCCAGCAAGGGAGGTGCAGCGCCATTAGAGTAGGCGCGGGCGCCGGGGTGTATTTTGCGCAATGCGGCAGGAATTGATCCGATGACGACAACACAGGCGCCGTCTCAGGCAAAGGTCGTAGCCGGCAACACCACCATGGCCACATGGGCGGGGGCCATCGCCCGGGCGCTGGGCCAGGCGGGTGTCGATGCCGAAGCGGTGTTTGCCGAGGCAGGTATTGATTTCGAGCTGGTCAACCGTCCCGATCGCCGCATCCCGGTGGCGGACATGACCCGCCTGTGGCAGCTGGCAGTGCGCACCAGCAAGGACCCGGCTTTCGGTCTGCAGGTGGCCGGCCAGGTCAACCTGACCACCTTTCACGCCCTCGGCGTGGCCGCCATGGCCAGCGACACCGTGCGTGATGCCGCGGAAATGGTGAGCCGCTTTGCCTCCATGGTCAGTGACGGCATCGATATGCAGATTCGCCTGGGTGAGGTGGAGGTGGGCATGGTGCTGGGAATGCGCCCGGGCTACCCCCGTTTTGCCGATGCCTGTGTCGAGGCGGTGCTGGCGGCTATCGTGCTCACCGCGCGCCAACTGGTGCCGTCACTGCGGCTTACCCGGGTCTCGTTCCAGCATCGCTGCGTGGCCGACCCGCAGCGGTACCGGCAGCTGTTTGACTGCCCTGTGGCTTTTTCAGCCCGCGAAGACGGGCTGTTCGGCAGTGCCGACCTGCTGTCCCCGGAGCCGTTGCCGGCCAGCAGCCCCAGCGTCGCCCAGGCCAACGCCGAGTTGTGCGAGCAATACCTGTCGTCCCGCGAGCAGGGAGAGCTGAGTGCGCGCGTGCGGGATTTCATTGGCCGGCACCTGGTGGCGGGAAAAGTGCCGTCATTGCCGGAGGTCGCCGATGCGCTGGCCATGAGCGAGCGCAAGTTGCAGCGTCAGCTGCGCGAAGAAGGCATGCAGTACCGGGATCTGCTGGATGACGTGCGTGCGCAGCTGGCGCACAAGCTGGTGGTGGAAAGCAACCTGACCGTGGGCCAGGTGGCTGATCAGCTGGGCTTTGATTCGCTCAGTGCGTTCTCGCGCGCCTTCAAGCGCTGGCACGGGCAATCACCGCGGGCGTTGCGCCAGTCGGCACGGGGATAACCGTCAGGCCAGTCGCCAGGGGATCGTCTCGCCGGCCATCCAGGGCACAAAGGCTTCGCCGCCGGCCATTACCTGCTGCTCGATGGTCATCGTCTCGCGCGCCAGCGTCACGGTATCCGTGTGCCGTGGCAGTCGGTAGAAATCCGCGCCATGGAAACTGGTAAACCCTTCCAGCTTGTCCAGCGCATCCATCTCCTCAAAGAAGGTGGCATACAGTGGCAGGGCGGCGCGCGCCGAGTAACACCCGGCACAGCCACAGGCGGTTTCCTTCTTGCCCTGGGCGTGTGGTGCGGAGTCGGTACCGAGGAAGAAGCGCGGGTCGCCACTGACCGCCACCTGGCGCAGCTTTTGCTGGTGCTCCCGGCGCTTCAGTACCGGCAGGCAGTAGTTGTGCGGGCGTATGCCTCCCACCAGCAAGTCGTTGCGGTTCATCATCAGGTGTTGCGGCGTGATGGTCGCACCGGTGTGGCTGTCATGGGCAAGCACGAAGTCGGCGGCATCGGCAGTGGTGATGTGCTCGAAGACAATGCGCAGTGCCGGGAAGCGGGTGCGGATATCGGCGAGATAGCGGTCGATGAAGGCTTTCTCACGATCAAAGATATCAATGTCGGCACTGGTGACTTCGCCGTGCACCAGTAGCGGCACGTCATGTTCCTGCATCGCCTCCAGTACTGGGTAGATGCCGGTGGGATCCGTGACACCGTTGTCTGAATTGGTGGTGGCACCGGCGGGGTAGAGCTTGCAGGCGAACACGGTTTCGCTGGCGGCGGCGGCGGCAATGTCCCCGGCGGTGGTGTTGTCGGTCAGGTACAGCGTCATCAGCGGCTGGAAATCCACGCCGGCCGGTACGGCTTTGAGAATGCGATCCCGGTAGTCATTGGCCAGCGCCACGGAGGTCACCGGCGGCGTCAGGTTGGGCATGACAATGGCGCGCCCGAACACGCGGGCTGTGGCGGGCACCGTCTCGCCGAGAATGTCGCCGTCCCGGAAATGCAGGTGCCAGTCGTCGGGGCGGGTAATGGTCAGCGTCTGTGTCATGGCGGGGCTCCTGTGCGCACCGGCAATTCTAGGGCACCGGGGAATAACCTCAAGGGGCAGCGCCGGTGACAGTCTGTTTCCTGGCGTTATTGCCGCGTAACCCGCGGCTACACAAGCAGAACCATTGTTATACCGCACGCCCACTGAGCCGCGCTGTGCCAGTTGCCACACTGTCACGGTGATAACTGCGGGAGGCCGGACATGAGACGCATTGATCGGGCAAGGGTATGGCTGGTGCTGGGCATGTCCCTGGCATTCGCCGGTCGAGTCGCCAGTGAGCTGGCCCTGGCCGGTGTCAGCGAGCAGTTTGCCGTGCTCATGGGTGCCGGTGTGCTGGCCTGGTTTGCCGGCCTGGGACTGCTGGCGGCGGGTGCGCTGTTCAGTGCCTGGTTATTTGTCAGCGAGGGATCGGTGCTGGTGCAGCGCAGTGTGCGGCGCCTGGCCGTGACCGACAGCCGCTAGCGGCCATGCAGGCGCTGGGCCAGGCCGGAGGCGCGACGGGTTGGCCGCGCCAGTGCTGCCAGCCAGCTGGCATCCGTGCGGCTTGCCAGTGTGAACCGCTTCCGCGCCCGGGTAATGGCCGTATACAGCAACTCCCGTGTCACCACCGGCGCGCTGTCATCGGGCAGTACCAGTGCCACGTGATCGAACTCCGAGCCCTGTGACTTGTGCACCGTCATGGCGAAGGTGGTTTCCACCTGGTCCAGTCGGCTGGGCAGCATCAGGCGCAGGCTGCCGTCAGCCAGCAGGAATGCCACCCGCAGGCGCAGGCTGCCATCTGCCTGTGGTACCTCGAGGGTGACACCCACGTCGCCGTTCATCAGACCGCTCTGGTAGTCATTGCGCGTGACCATGACCGGACGGCCCTCATACCAGCCTTCGTCACGGGGCAGCAGCCCGGCTTCATGCAGCGCGCGCGCCACCTGGTCGTTCAGTGCTTGCACGCCGGCCGGGCCCTGGCGCAGCGCGCACAGCAACTGGAACCGGGTCAGCTGTGACAGTACCGCCGCTGCCCAGTCATCAACGCCGTCACGTCCTGACGGCCGCTGTTGCTGCAGCGTTTCCAGGTAGTCGCGGTAACCGGCCACCGCCAGGGCCGCAATCGCCGCGGCGCTGGTGCCGGTGCGTGCCAGGTCATCATGGTCCTGTTCCCAGATGGCCTTGCTGGCGCTGGCGTCACCGGCATTGACGGCTCCGGCCAGCGCGCCGATGCCGCTGTCCGCGCGGAAGCGATAACTGGTGCGCAGCATGGCGGTATGCTGGGCAAGGCGCGAACCCTCACCGCGCCATTCACCCAGGTCCATGCCGGTGGCGTCCTGCAACCACTCAACCGTGTCGGCATGGTAATGACCAGCGGCCGCGTCAATGCACAGATCGCCCATGACGGCGCCGGCTTCCACGGATGCCAACTGGTCCTTGTCACCAATCAGCACCAGCCGGGTGGTCGGTGTCAGTGCCCGCAGCAGCGACGCCATCATGTCCAGGTCGATCATGGATGCCTCGTCCACCACCACCAGGTCGGCATGCAACGGGTTGTCGCTGTTGTGGCGGAAGCGGCGACTGTCCGGGCGCCGCCCCAGCAGCTTGTGCAGGGTGGTGACCTCACGCGGGATGGCTTCCCTGACGTGGCCCGATACCGGCAGGGCATCAATGGCAGTGCCGATGGATGCGGTCAGGCGCGCGGCCGCCTTGCCCGTGGGTGCCGCCAGGCGAATGCGCAACCCCTTGCCGGCGTCGAGCGCGCTCTGCTGCAGCAGCGCCAGCAGGCGCACCACGGTGGTGGTCTTGCCGGTGCCCGGGCCGCCGGTGATCAGGGTCAGGTAGCCGCGCGCCGCCAGCGCACAGGCGGCTTTCTGCCAGTCCGTGCCCGGCGTTGGCGCAAACAGGGCATCCAGTTGTTGCGTCAGCGCGTCGGGGGTCTGTGCGGTGTGCGACAGTCGTTCCGCCAGGCGGTCACTGACGTCCACCTCGTCGCGCCAGTTGCGGCGCAGATACAGGCGGCCGTCATCGAACACCAGCGGGCTGTTGCCGTCCCGGTCGCCGCTGTGGTCCACCAACGCAGATTTGGACAGGGCGGTTGCCAGGGTGCTGGCGGACTGGTCGCGCCACCAGCCCAGGATCGCCGCATCATCGCTACTGTGCTCCGGCGCCAGGCTGGCCGGGTCCTGGCAGGCATTGGCCAGCACCAGGCAGACGTGGCCGTTGCCGTGCTGCTGGCTGCACCAGGCCGACAGGATCAGCGTGGTCACACAGGGTGAATCGCTGTGGCGGGCCAGCAGTTGTGCCAGCGCCAGGTCCAGCGGCCGCAGCACACCGGCGTCGAAGGCCGGTTGAAGCGCCTCGCGCACGGGCGCTGGCAGCGATGCGAGCAACGGGTGCATCAGGCGTGGCCCTCCCGGAACAAGTGGTCCATGGCCTCGATCAGCGCCTTGTCCGGCCGCTCATGGAACAGTCCGCCACTGTCATCACCGATGCCACGCAGGAACAGGTAAAGGCTGCCGCCGATATGGGTGTCATAGTCGTAGCGCTCGCCCAGGCGGGCGCGCAGCAGACGGTGCAGTGCCAGCAGGTAGAGGCAGTACTGCATGTCGTAGCGGCCCTCGAGGATGGCGTGTGCCAGCGCCGGCGGCGCATAACTGTGGTCATCGGGGCCCAGCCAGTTGGATTTGTAATCGAGCACGTAGAAACGGCCGTCGTGCTCCAGCACCAGGTCGATGAAGCCCTTGAGCATGCCGTTAAGTTGCGGGGCCTGCAGCGGCGCTCGCCGGGCGCCGCCCAGGGTGTGCTCGCAGACCAGCCGGTCCAGTTCCTCCACCGCCACATGGTGCGACGGCAGCCAGAACTCCATCTCTGCCTGGTAACACCGTCTGTCCAGTGCCGACAGGGTCAGCGTGGTGTCCTGCACGGCCAGTGGTGTGTGGGTGACGGACTGCAGCCAGTGGCACAGCGTGCCCTGCCACTGGTCCCAGCGCCTGCCGTGGCAGCGCGTGGCCAGCATCTTTTGCCAGTCCTCATCATCGGCGTGACAGCGGGCGAAGCCGTTGTCGGCACCCCATTCCAGCAATTCATGCAGGAACGTGCCCGGCAGCGGACCACGCGGAAAGGCATGCGCGGAGTCACCGGCCGGTTGTGGCTGGCGGGCCTGGCGGGATGATTCCTCGCGCACGATGTCCGCGGTGACATCATCCGGGGCGTCACGGCTGTCGGCCCGGGTCAGGGCGCTGTAGCTGGCAATCCACCAGTGCGTGCCGGCCTGCCCGGTGAAGGTGCGCGCAGCGGCCAGTGACGCCGTTGCCGGTGCCGGCACCGGGCGCGCGTCGCCGCCGTCCGGGGCGTCACAGATGCTGATGCCCGGATGCGCCAGTTGTGCCAGCAGACCCGCCACGTCGCCCGCGCCGGTGGCGCTGGTGGCGCCCAGCAGGTCGCCGATGGCACTGCGATGCAGCTCGCACACGCCCTGGCGATTGCCGAGGCGGGTGGCGGCAATGCCGAGCCAGCAGGCGTGCCGGGCGCGGGTCATGGCCACGTACATGAGGCGCAGGTCTTCAGCCAGGCGTTCGCTGTCGGCCCGTTGCGTTTCCGCCTCATCGGGCGCCAGCGTTACCACCAGCTGGCCACTGTCATCGTGGTAGCGCAGTGGCGGTCGGTCCGGGTCCACCGGCTTGAACGCGCAGGCGAAGGGAATGAATACCAGCGGGTATTCCAGCCCCTTGGACTTGTGCATGGTGATCACCTTGATCAGGCCGGCGTCACTTTCCAGGCGCAGGATGTTTTCGTCAGCGGTGTTGTTGCTGTCACTGGTCTCGATCATTTCCACCAGCCAGCGCACCAGCGCCTGTTCACCGTCCAGTTGGCCGGCAGCGTGCTGCAGCAGCTCGCCCATATGCAGCACATTGGTCAGGATGCGTTCGCCATCGCTGCGTGCCAGCAGCCGCGCCGGCACATCGAAGTCGCGCAGGATCTGGCGCAGCATGGCAAGCACGCCGCGGAGCTGCCATTGGCGCTGGTAGCCGGCGAACCGTTCTGCCGTGTCTTCCCAGAAGCCTTCATCGCTGACCAGGGCGTGCAGGGTGTCCCAGTCCTGCCCCAGTGTGGCGGTAGCCAGCGCCAGTCGTACCCGGGCCTCGCTGGCCGGCTCGGCACAGGCGGCCAGCCATGCCAGCAGGTCTTGTGCTTCGGCAGACGCGAACACGTTGTCGCGATCGGACAGATAGACAGACGCCAGGTCCAGCTTGCGCAGGGCGGAGCGGATGCTGTCCGCCTCCGTGCGGTCACGTACCAGGATGGCAATGTCAGCGGGCCGCACCGGGGTCACGGTGCCGTCGCGGCGAAAGCCGGTATCTCCGTGCTGTGACTGCTCAAGCAGCGCAGCGATCTGCGCCGCGCAGGCCGTTGCCATGGTGCTGATGTAGGCGCTCTTGGAAAACGTCGTGTCCTTGTCGTCGGCGGGTTTTTTCAGGTGCCAGAACGTCAGCGGTGAGACAGCCGCGTCCTCGATGACGAAGGTTTCTGCCCGGCCGTTCGCGGCCACCGCATGAAACGGCACGTCACTCCCCAGGCGAAACGCGCCTTGCGGCTTGCTTTCGGCGTTGCTGAACACGTGGTTGATGGCCGCCACCAGTGGCGCCGCCGAGCGGTAGTTGGTGGTCAGGGTGTGATGGTGACCCCGGGTATCGCGGCGCGCGGCAAGATAGGTGTGGATATCGGCGCCGCGGAAACTGTAGATGGCCTGCTTCGGGTCACCGATCATCAGCCAGCCGGTGTCCGTGGTGCCGGCATAGATACGCTCGAATATCTGGTACTGGACCGGGTCGGTGTCCTGGAACTCGTCGATCAGTGCGAACGGGTATTGCTGGCGCACCTGCCCGGCAAGCGCCTCGGCCTGACTGCCATGCAGGGCGTCATGCAGGTGCTGAAGCATGTCGTCGTAGCCGATCAGGGCCTGCTGGTGTTTGCTGCTGGCCAGTCTCGCGGCGATCCAGTGGCAGGCGTGGGGCAACAGGCGCGGGCCCAGGTCGGGCAGCGCCTTGCCGGGGTTTTTCAGTTCATCGAACCGGTCGATGGCGGGGTGCGCCAGGATCGCATCGATGTCGGTGCCGACCTTGCCAAGGGCGGCACGGGTGAAGCATCTCAGGGACGTGTCGGTGATGGCTTTTGGCCTGGACATGTCGTTGGCGTCATCGCACCAGGCGACAATGCCTTTCAGCCAGCCGCTAATGGAGGCGCTTTTCGAGGGTTTCCCCCTGGGCAGTCGCGCGTCGTCCCAGGCAGCCTCGAACAGTGGCAGCAATTCGCTGGCCCATTGCTGCCAGCGTTGCTTGAGCGCGAGGGAAGCCTGTGCGCGCTCCTCCACCCAGGTGTCCAGCAGGTCGGGAAAGGACGCAGGCGTTGCGGCAAGGTGGCCGCAACTGGAAAGCAGTGGGCGGACGGCCTTGAGCAAGGCCTCCGGTGATGCAAAGACCTGCGCCAGCCATCCCGCCTGTGTCGCATCCAGGGACAGGCAGAAGGTACGCCAGTAATCGTCCGTTGCCGTCACCAGCAGCTTTTCCTCGTCCGGTGCCAGCTCCAGAGTGAAAAGGCTGCCGGAATCAAAGGCATGCTGGCGCAGCATGCGCTGGCAGAAGCCGTGGATGGTGTAGATGGCCGCGTCATCCATCCATTGGGCGGCGGCGCGCAGGCGTGCCGCCTGCTCCGGCCACTGCGCCGGTGGCACGTCGTCTTTCAATGCCAGCAGGAACGCATCGGCCTCGGTCTCCAGGCCGGCGAAGAGTTGTGCCGCCTGGGCCAGTCGTTGCCGAATACGGTCGCGTAACTCGCGCGTGGCCGCTTCGGTGAATGTCACCACCAGGATGTCGGGCGGCAGCAGCGGCCCGCGGAACCCGTTGTCGCCGCCATGCCCCATCACCAGTCGCAGGTACAGGGCCGCCAGGGTAAATGTCTTGCCCGTGCCGGCGCTGGCCTCGATCAGGTGGCTGCCCTGCAGTGGAAACGTCAGCGGGTTCAGGGCACTGCTCATTGGCGGCCCCCGATGTCGAGCGTGCTGCGCTGGGCCAGCAATGGCGCATACAGCCGTTCGGCCCAATGCACCATCAGCGGCTCGTCGCCGGTGTGCGCCTGGACCAGTGTGTCGAAATCAGGAAAGCTGCGCCGCAGTAGCAGGTTGCTGGTGTAATCCCGTTCACCGGTGTGGTTGAAGCCGCCTTCATAGGCGCTTTGTGCCTTCTTCATGTTGGGCGCATTACCGCTCATGCATTCGAAGCCTGTGCGCACCGCCAGTGGCAGCGGCATCTGCAATGCCTGCAGCCACGCCTGCGCCATGTGTTCGAGCAAGAGCCGGGCCTGCGCGGCATCAAGCGCTGGAAACTGGATCGATTTTTCCGCATTGAGCAGCCAGCTGTGAAGCTTCAGGCCGGTGGCGCAACCACAGAGGTGATCGACCCAGGCGTTGACCAGCCGCCAGGGTTTCTTGTCGATGTCGCCGGTAAACGGCAGCAACTGGCACAGCCCTTCCGGTCCGCTGCGCAGGCCCTTCAGCCAGCCTTCAATGGCAAAAGGTGGTGGTCCGGCCAGGTCGTCAAGGCGCAGTTCGATGGGCTCGGCAGTGTCAGGCCAGTGTTGCAGGGCCTGCTGCCAGGTCATGGCCAGGGCGCCCACTTCGTCTGTCAGGGCTTCGGCATGCAGGCTGTCCCACGGCGGTGGCGGCAGCTGGCCGGTGGCACACAGGCGCGCTGCCTCCCGGTTGATGGCGACCGCGACATCATCGCCGTTGTCGATGGCACGCAGGCCGGCATCAAGCAGGTCACCGTTGATACGGGCACTTGTCAGCGCATCCAGGGCGAACGGCTCATCATCCATGGCACCGCTGTCGGTGTTCAGTGCGCGCACCTTGAGGCGCTCATTGAAGAACAGCGCCACCGGGTCACGCAGGAAACGCGCCACTTCGCCCGGGGTGGCCTGGATGTTTTCTGTCAGTGGCAGCGCCAGGCTGTCCGGGCCGGCACTGTCTCGCGGCTCCAGCGCCTCACGCCATTCGTGGGCGTAGGTGAAAAGCCGGCCTGTGGCAGCGTCGCTGCGAAAATAGTCACGGCTGAACGGTTGCAGGGGATGTTCGATGGTCAGGGCATCAAGAATGTCACCCGATGAAGCGTCTGCCAGCGTCCAGCCCTGGGCCAGGTAGTCACGCAGCTGCCCCACCAGCACAGATGCCGGTGACGGGCTATTGTCACGGATGTTGCGCCCCACCCAGCTGATATACAGCTTTTGCCGCGCCGACAGCAATGCTTCCAGAAACAGGTAACGGTCATCTTCGCGGCGCGAACGGTCGCCCGGGCGGTACTGTCCGCGCATGGCCATCAGGTCAAAATCCATGGGCAACTGGCTGCGCGGGTAATCACCATCATTCATGCCGAGCAGGCAGACCACCCGGAACGGGATGCTGCGCATGGGCATCAGCGTGCAGAAATTGACGCGCCCGGCGAGGAAGCGCTGTGACAGGCTGCCCTGGTCCAGGGTGCGCAGCAGCACCGCGCGTGCAATGGATACCGGCACGGCCTGGCTGAATGCGGCCTCATCACAGGCCAGCTGCCACTGTTCCAGGGCGTCGATGACGCTGGCCTGCAGCTGTGCATCTGTTTCATCTTCCACCAGCGCTATGTCATCAAGCAGTTGTGTCAGGCGCTCGCGCCACTGGGCCGGTGTGCCTTCCTGTGACAGTTGCTGCCAGTGTCGTTGCAGCACCTGGATGAATGCCACCAGTTGTCCGGCCAGCCGCGCCGACAGGCCGGCCACTTCGTCGAAGGGTTCGATCGCCTGCCAGGCCGGCGCATCGCCGGTGGCATAGCCGAGCAGCATGCGCTCGAGCCCGAACAGCCAGCTGTTATGGGCCAGGTGTTCGGGCAATTGCAGTGACGCACGGTGCCCGGCGTCGAACCCCCAGCGAATACCGGCGTCCGCTGCCCATTGGCGTACCAGTGGCAGATCACTGGCGGCAATACCAAAACGCTGGCGGATGGCAGCCACATCCAGCAGGTCAAGGATGTCGCTCACGGTAAAACGCAGTGTCGGTGCGTTGAGAAGCTGTGCCAACGCGCCGGCCAGGGGCAGGGTATGTTTCTGGCTGCGGTCCGACAGGGTGTAGGGGATGTGGCGCGGGTCGTCATGCGCAATACCACCAAAAACGGCTTCCACATGCGGGGCGTAGGACTGGATGTCCGGCACCATGACAATGATGTCCCGGGCCTTCAAGGCGCTGTCCTTTTCAAACAGGTCGAGGAGCTGGTCGTGCAGGACCTCCACCTCCCGTTGCCGGCTGTGGGCAACGTGGAAAGACAGCGAATCATCGCCGTCCTCGCGCACGCGCCGTTCGTCCACGGCCGCATTGGTCAGTGAGAAAATATCCTGCTGCAGCTGCCGAAGAAGGGGCGCACCGGTGTCGTCCTGCGGGCGGGGTGGCGTGAACACATCAATGCTCTGGAACCAGTCCTGGTAGCGTTCCGGCACGTCATAACTGTAAAGCAGGTTGATGTAGTCGCGCCCCTGTTTGCCCCAGCTGGCCAGCAGCGGGTTGGCCGCCATCGACAGTTCATCCCCGGACAGGCCAGCCAGACCCGGTTTGCTGGCATGGCGCTGCTGCTGGCGGCGCAACAGCTCCCGGTCCTCGACAATGTCGCCCCAGTAATGTTCGGACGGATTCTGCGCCAGCAGCAGGATCTGGCAGTGGCCGGAGAGCGCATGCAAGGCCTCGAGCGTCTGCTGCGGCAGGGCGCTGATGCCAAACACAATGATGCGGGGCGGCAGGGAGCCGGCGATGCGGTTGTGGTCCAGTGCCTGCAGGAAGCGCGCATGAATGCTGGCTCGTGACGTGTCGCGCTGGTCGGCCGGCATGTCGTCGCGCAGCAGGCGCCACAGTCGGGCCTGCCAGCGCTGGCCGTTGAGTGGCACGCTGTCGGCGTTTGCCTGCGGCAGGCTGTCGTGGCCTTGCTCCCAGTGCGTCAGCCAGTCGGCGCGGTACACCTGATACTGGTCGTACAGATCTGCCAGCCGTTCGCTCAACTGGTAATGCTTGCGCAGGTCGGTGTCGTCGGCGAGGAAGCGTGCCAGCGGCAGGTAGGCCTCGTCAGTGGACAGCGTGGGCAGCAGTCGCATCAGTCGCCAGACAAGCCGGGACTTGTCGAACGGTGATGTGTGCGGCACCTGTTCCTCGCCCAGCACCGAACGATAGGCCTGCCAGAGAAACCGGGACGGCATCTGGAACTGCTGGGCGGCGGCGATACCGCAGGCTGCATCATCTGCCAGCGCCAGTCTCAGCCACTGGGCGATGCCGTTCGACTCCACCAGGAAGACATCATCCACCAGCGGGGGAAGGGGCTGGCCCTTGATCCAGTCAACGGTCAGGGCAGTGAGGTCTTCCAGACGGTTGGCATGAATGATGGCGAAGCCGTTTTCCATGAATGGTCCCGGGCGGTTTCTGACAGCACGGTTGCCGTGGCCGGCCCATGCGCTGGTCACTGTAGCCCAGCTGGCAGTGACTGGCCATATTCAGGGCGGTGGATACTGTGGCAGTGGTTTACGCGGTATGCTTGCCGCAATACATCCGGGGAATGGCCACTGTGAAATCCGCTTTCCGCTTGTTCACCATGGTGCTTGTCAGTCTGGTTGTCTGGCCCGTGGCGGCGTCAGCCGCCGGCGTCTGGGTGACGGACGATGGACAGCAACATCTGGGTGCCCGGGCCCTTTATCTGCTGGAGCAGGATGCCCCGCTGACGCTGGAGCAGGCCCGGCAGCGGTTTGCCAATGGCCAGGCTGTGGCGGCCAGTCACGACGCCCTTTCTTTCGGTATTGGAAACAAGCCGGTGTGGGTCCGGGTGCTGGTGGAAAACCCCGGCGACGGTGACGCCAGGCGCCTGTTGCTGGCTGGCGCCCCATGGCTGGATCTGGTCGACGCCTGGTTCGTGGATCCCGATGGCGCGATTACGCAGGTGCGTGCCGGTGACTCGTCCGCCCGGTTGCAGGCGGCTGTGCCGGCCCTGGGCTACCTGTTTGAACACGACTGGCAGCCCGGGATCAGCGAGTTGCTCCTGCGCGTGGAGACGGATGATCCGCTGGTCCTGCCGATGACGTTGATGGGACCCTCCGCCTGGGACAGCACCCTGCAGGCCGGGCATTATGCCTACGGCTTTGTGTATGGTTTCCTGCTTGCGTTGCTCGCTTACAACCTGATGCTGTTCATCGGCTTGCGTCAGCGCAGTCACCTTAATTACTCCGTCTATCTGGCGTCCTTCATTGCCATGAACCTGGCCTACACCGGTCACGGTTATGCCTGGCTGTGGCCGGGCGCGGTGGATGTGCAGCGCTATATCATCTTCGTGTTCATGGCCCTGTTTGCCTGTGCCGGGCTGCGATTTGCCAGTGGTTTTCTCGCCCTGCGTGATTATTCGCCACGCATGGCAAAGGCGATTGGTCTTGGCTGTGCGGCGTTTATGGCGGCGCTGGTGGCGACCATCGCCATGGGATTGCACCGGGAAGCGGCATACGTGGCGTTCACCATGGCGCTGCTTTTTTCCCTGGTGATGGTGGAGCTCGGCTGGGCAGCGGTGGCGCGGCGATATCCCGCGGGCCGCTATTTCCTCGCGGCGGCCTGTTTCGGCATGGCGGGCACATTGATAACCACCCTGACTGTCTGGGGGTGGGTGCCTTACAGCCGCCTGGCCTATCGGGCGGTGGAATTTGGGCTGTTGGTGGAGGCGACGCTGCTGGCCCTGGCTGTTGCCTACCTGGTGCGGCGTCATGAAATGGCCCGGCGCCAGGCGGAACATCGTGCCAGCATCGATCCCCTTACCGGCCTGTGCAATCGCCGTGCCCTTGCCAGCCGGGGGGAGGCCCTGCTGGCCATGGCACGGCGCAATGGCCAGCCTCTGTCGCTGGTGCTGTTTGACCTGGATCACTTCAAGCTCATCAACGACCGCCATGGCCATGCCGCCGGCGACCAGGTGCTGCGCGATACGGCCCGGCTGATGGAAGAGCAGTGCCGCGCGGGTGATTTGACCGCACGCTGGGGCGGTGAGGAGTTCCTGTTCCTGTTGCCGGACACCGATGTCGTGCGTGCACAGGTGCTGGTAACGCGTCTGCGTGAGTACCTGCAGGACCGTATCCAGTTGGCGGGCCAGGGTGCCTTGCCGGTCTCCGCCAGCTTTGGCATTGCCGGGCTGGATGATGAGCAGACGCTGGAACAGCTGGTCAACAAGGCCGACAGGATGCTGTATGAGGCCAAGCGCCAGGGGCGTGACCGGGTCTGTGTGATTGGGCCTGCTGCCGAACAGAACGGCCTGCCAGTAGATGGCACATCCCTGCCGTAAGCGCTCACGCCTGCCGGATAAGAAGGGCCCCTTCGGGGTGGGGTATCGTCCGTGAGGATGGACCCCAACGGCTTGTTGCCGTTGTGGCCCTTCGGGCTTCGCGGCGTTGCCGCTCGTCACCATTTGCGGTGCAAATGGTCGAACGGAGGTTCTTATCAAGCGCTCAGGCCTACCAAATAAAAAGGGCCCCTCTTTGAGGGGCCCTTTTTATTTGGCACGCCCGAGAGGATTCGAACCTCTGACCTTTGCCTCCGGAGGGCAACGCTCTATCCAGCTGAGCTACGGGCGCAAAACTTTTCACATTGTTCGAACGTTGGTCACTGGATTGACCCATGAGCAGCACGTTGTGCTGCCAACGCTCCCCTCGGCTTCGCCTCGGGTCCGGCCCGCGCGCGGTATCGCGCGGGCGCTCCGCCGGGCCAAAGCGGTGCTTTGGCATTTCCGGCTGCGCCCAGCTGAGCTACGGGCGCAAAACTTTCCACATTGTTCGAGCGTTGGTCACTGGATTGACCCTTGAGCAGCACGCTGTGCTGCCAACGCTCCCCTCGGCTTCGCCTGAAGGCCCGCAGGACGTGGCGTCTGGCCAGCGTTGCGGAAGGCGGATGATACCGGCTCATGGTTGCTGCCGTCCAGCGCGTTGCGTGGGTGGGGAGACCTTGGCAGCCTGCCTGTTTTACAATCTTTTCAGCCCACAGGGATGCGGGGTGATTACCCTGTCCAGTAATCAGCACAGGAGTTTGATGCGTGCGTATTGCCTATCTGGAAGACGACGCTGACCAGGCGGGACTGGTCAGGGAATGGCTGGAAGAGGCCGGACACAGTTGTACCCACTGCGACAGTGGGCGGGATTTCATGGGGTTGCTGCGTCGGGACACCTTTGACCTGCTGGTGCTGGACTGGGAGGTGCCGGGCATGTCCGGGATTGCCGTGCTCGAGGAGCTGCGTGCCAGTGGCAACCGGGTGCCGGTGATCTTCACCACCCAGCGTGATGATGAAAGCTCCATCGTCGGTGCCCTCAGCAACGGCGCTGATGACTACATGGTGAAGCCGCCCAAGAAGGCGGAACTGCTGGCACGCATCAACGCCCTCGGCCGGCGCAGCGGTGTGGTCGACGACAGCGACAACGGCGTCTTCGAGCTGGGTCCCTGGTCGGTGAACCGGGAGGCGCGCCGGATATCCCTGGACGGGGAGCCGGTGAAGCTCACCGACAAGGACTACGAGCTTGCCAGCTACCTGTTCCAGAACGCGGGCAAGCTGCTCTCCCGGGCCCACCTGCTGGAGAAGGTCTGGGGCATCATGGGGGCCATCGAGTCACGCACCGTGGATGTGCATATCAGCCGCATTCGCCGCAGTCTGCAAATCCGGCCCGAACGGGGGTATCGTATCAAGACGGTGTACCAGCACGGTTACCGTCTTGAACGCGTAGATGCCGCCGACGCCTGAAGGCGGCAACAGGGATGTGACTGCCATGAAAGCTGCTGTCCTGAGACTGTTCTGCCTGATGATGCTGGCCTTGCCGGCAGCGCACGCACAGGCCGAAGACATGGAATACACCTTCCGCCCCGGGGATTCCCTGTGGAAAGTGTGCGAGCAGTTCGCCCGCGACCCCAACCTGTGCTGGAAAGAGCTGGCCCAGCGCAACGGCATTGCCTCTCCCCGGGCGATACAGCCCGGCACCCGCCTGAGAATTCCTGCTGAGTGGTTGCGCCTGCAGCCGACCCCGGCCCGTATTCTGGTGGCCAGTGGCCAGCTCACGGTCTACCGCAAGGACGGCGGCACGCCGGAGCCGGGCCGTGTGGGTAGCGAAATCCAGTTTGGCGACGCCCTGGAAACTGGCGAGCAAGGCTACGCACGTATCGAATTCGCCGACGGCAGCTGGCTGCTGATCCGGCCATCCAGTCTGGTGGTGTTCGACCGCTACAGCCAGTTCCGTGAGTCCGGCATGGTGGATACCAGTTTGCGCCTGGAACGCGGTGACCTGCGCACCTGGGTGCGTCCGCGTCGCCGTGGTGACACCCGCTTCATGATTGTCACGCCATCTGCCATGGCGGCGGTGCGTGGCACCGAATTTGACGTTTCCGTGGATGCTGACCAGGTCATGCGCAACGAGGTGGTTGCGGGTGAGGTGGCGGTATCCAGCGAGGGGGTGGAGCAGAGCGTTGGCGCTGGCCAGGCAACCCTGGCGCGGCCAGGCGAGGCGCCTTTGCCGCCGCGAGACATGCTTGAGCCGCCACGCCTGTCGGTGGCCGGTGATGGGGCCGCACGCGCATCCTGGCCCGCCGTGGAAGGAGCCCGCCGCTATCGGCTGGCGTTGTTCACCGGCGCCGATATGGCAGAACCGGTGGGCAGCTGGTCGGTCACTGGCCGTGACTGGCAGGCAACCGTGCCCCCGGGTGACTACCTGCTGGTGGCGCGGGCCGAGGATGAGCAGGGCCTGCGTGGCAAGGAAAGTCGCCAGACGCTTCAGGTCACCGAGGCACCGCCGGCGCCCGAGCAGGATGGCTGGATGGATGAGATCCTGTTCGTCATCGGTGCGGCCATTCTCCTGTCACTCTGAGGACCGCTGGCAGCGCCGCCGCCGATATGCCATAACCTGAATACACAGGGAACGTGGCAGCCCCGGGGCTGCCGCACGCAACGCGGGAGCATGTCCAGGGTGGCCGGTCTTTCACAACATCAGCGCCGTTTTCATCTCGAGCACTTGCTGGTGACCCTGGCGGTCATGGTGCTGACGCTGGTGCTGGTCCTCAGCGCCAGTCCTGCCTTTCTGTCCCGGGTCATTTACGACCGTATGCTCAATACCCTGCCGGCGCCGCAGGAAACCGACATCATCATTGTCGCCATTGATGAGTACAGCCTGCGCGAGCTCGGCCGCTGGCCGTGGAACCGGGCCCTGCATGCCGAGTTGATCGACCGGTTGCATCAGTATGGCGCCCGGGCGGTATTCCTGGACCTGTTGCTGGCCGAGCCGGACTTGCTGCGCCCGGAAAGTGACCGGGCGCTGGCGCAGTCCATGCGTCGCCACGGCAATGTCTACCTGCCCGTGCATGTGGAGCAGTTGCGCTCCGGCGGCCAGCTGGTAGAGGTGTTGCCGTACCGCGAATTTGCCGAAGCCGCTGCCGCCCTCGGCCATGTCGACCTGGAACTGGACAGTGATGGTGTCGTGCGCCGCGTCTATCTGCGCAGCGGTATCAGCCAGGCCTGGTGGCCGCACATATCCGTGGCCATGCTTGAGCATCTGCAGCCTGGCTCCATGGCGGCCTATACCCGCATGGAGCCGCCACGTCGGGGCAGCTTCGCCAATATCCGGGAATACCCGCGCCTGATCCCGTTCGCCGGCCAGGCCGGCAGTTATCCGACCCTGTCGGCAGCGGATGTCATCAATGGCCGCGTGCCCCCGCAGTTGCTCAATGGCCAGCTGGTGCTGGTGGGCGCCACGGCCGCCGGCCTCGGTGACCTGTTGCCCACGCCCATGTCCGACGACGGCGTGCTGATGCCGGGGGTGGAGCTGAATGCCAATATCATCGATGCCATTCGCCAGGATCGCCTGATCACCCCCTTGTCCAAGCCGGTGGTGGTGCTGGCAAGCCTGTTGCTGGCGCTGCTGGCACCCCTGCTGCTGCCATTCATGGCGCCGCGCTGGGCGGTACCGCTGGTGCTTGGCCTGCTCGCCGGCATTGTCCTGACGGGGTATCTGTTGCTCCGGCTGGCCGAACTGTGGCTGCCCCTGGGGCCGGTATTGGTGGCCACGGCACTGGCCTATCCGCTGTGGACGTGGCGGCGGCTGGAATACACCCTGGACTACCTCAAGGCGGCCCTGGGTCGCCTGTCCGAATACAGCGAGCTGAATCGCCGCCTCAGTGATCCGGTGCCGCTGGCGCCGATGATTCGCCTGATCGAGCAGGCCCTGCCGGTGCAGGCCTGGCGCCTTGATTTCGTCGGCGAGCAGCGCGAACAGCTGGGCGGTGAGCCGGTGGCGGAGTCGGCCTGGCAGTCGCGCCGGGCGCGTCATTACCCGCTGGTCCGTGGTCGGCAGCAGGTGGAGCTGAGCCTGTTGTGGTGCGATGAGGAGCCGGATGCCGGCCTGGAGGCCTGGGTACGGGCAATGACGGCCCGCGCCAGCGTCGGCCCCGGCCCGGGCGGTGCGCCCTACGAGATGGTGGAAAATTACATTGAACGGGTCAGCGAGGAGGAGGTGCGCCAGCAGGCCCTGACGCGTTTCTTCAATGCATCGCTGGCGCAGATGCAGGATGGTGTGGCCATCTGCGATGCCTGTGGCGAGGTGCTGTTTGCCAACCAGCGGGCGCTTTCCTGGCTGGGTCTGGCGCCGGACCAGCTGGGTAATATCCATTTTCTCGATCTGGCCCGCGAGCTGGTGTTGCCCCGCGATCATGATGACTGGGCTCAGCTCGTGGCGGCCACCATGGGCGGTGAGAATGTCCAGTTCGAGTGCCATACCCGTGAGGGGGCCGAGCTGTACCTGGAGCTGATCCGGGTGGATGCTGGCAGCCGCCCGGGGCGGGTGCTGATCATGACGCTCAAGGATATTTCCGAGGTCAAGCAGGCCATGCGTGAGCGCTCGGAGCTACTCGATTTCCTCTCCCATGACCTGCGCTCGCCGATGATCTCGCTGCTGGCGTTGGCCGAGAAGATGCGCAACAGCGAGCAGGGGGCAGGATTGGGTGAGTTCCTTGACGCCATTGACCATCACGCCCGGCGCAACCTGAATATCGCCGAGCAGTTTCTGCAGCTGGCCCGGGTGGAATCCCTGGAGACCGTGGAGATGCAGCCACTGGACATGCTGCCGGTACTGGAGAGTGCGCTGGATGACGTCGGCGCCCAGGCCCAGTCGCGGGGCATTGTGGTGCGTTTCGACTACAACCACGACGACGATGTCTGGGTGAGCGGTAACCACGAGCTGTTACAGCGGCTGGTGGTCAACCTGTTGACCAATGCCATCAAGTACAGCCACCCGGGGGGCTCGGTCAGCGTCACCCTGCGCACAGTGGGTGAGCAGGTGATGTGCGAGGTCCGTGACCGGGGCATCGGTATTCCGCCGGAATACATGGACCACCTGTTCGAACGCTTCTCCCGCGCCAGCAACAGCGGTGGCAGCCGGGGCGCCGGCCTCGGGCTGCGTTTTGTGCGCGTGGTGGCCGAGCGCCATGGCGGCGATATCCGCGTCCAGAGCGAGCCGGGCGAGGGCAGCAGCTTCACCTTGCTGTTACCCCGCATAGAGTTGGATACAGTCAGTTGACCCGGTCGAAATCGGGCAGTGAATTTCCTGTGGCAGGTGCGTATAATGCGCGCCAAACGCGGCCTGGGGCCGCGACAGCAAGAGAGGATTTTACCGTGAAGCTGACCATGAAGACGTTTGCCGTCATCGCCCTGCTGGCCTCCGCTGGCGCCATTGCGGGCACCCTTGAGCACCCGTTCGGGCAGAATTCCGTATTCAGCGAGCGCGCCCTGGAAGAGCGCATCGCACCGGTTGGCGCCGTGTGCGTGGAAGGTGAAGAGTGCGGGTCCGCGGCTGCGGCCGAGCAGGTGGCTTCCGGTCCGCGTTCCGGTTCCGATGTCTACAACAGTGCCTGTGCGGGGTGTCATGCGTCCGGCGCTGCAGGTGCCCCGGTGGTTGGCAATGCGGGCGACTGGGCGCCGCGTATCGGCAAGGGCATGAGCACGCTGGTGACGCACGCGGTGGATGGCTTCAACGCCATGCCGGCCATGGGCCTGTGCATGGACTGCTCCCGTGACGAGATCAAGGCCGCGGTCGAGTACATGGTGGCTGAAAGCAAGTAACCTTGATTGGCGTCAACGCTACTTGAAAGCCGGCTTCCACAGCCGGCTTTTTTGTGGGTGAATGAAAGGGAGCGCCGCGCCACTCGTTTCCAGGGCCGGCACCCGGGTCTGCCAGGAGAGTGCTGCAGTCGCATGACAGACATACCAAACGCGTCCTTGTCCGCCGTGATTGACGGCGTGCCCCGTGGTGCCTTCATCGCCTCGCCAGATCTGGAAGGCATGTTGTCCGGCCACAGCATTCCCTCGCGCAAGGCGGTGCGCTCACTGCTGGCACTGATGCCACCGCTGCATCGTCAGGAGCGCGTGCTGCTGGTAGGGGCAGGCTCTGGCTATCTGGCCGCCATCCTGTCCCGCCAGCTGGATCATCTGGATGTGCTCGAGCGTGACCCTGATATTGCCGGGATTGCGCGTAGCAATCTGGCCAGTCTGGATATCCGCACCGTGGATATCCATGTCGGTGAGGGCGAAGCCGGTTATCCGCCGGGCGCGCCCTATGACCGTGTGCTGGCGGTATGTCTGCTGGAGCGTCTTGAAACGTTGCTGGAGCAGTTGGGCAACGACGGCGAACTGTTCTGCCTGGACGATGCCCAGGGCCAGCTGAACGCCCTTATCGCCTGCCGCTTTGGTGACAAGGGCGAGATCGACAGGCACTGGCTGGGGCTGGTGGATTTCAGTATTGATGCCAGTGCCATGCTGATCGACATGGGCCTTATTGATGAGCAGGCACTCGCCAGCGCCCGTGAGGAAGCGCGCAAGCTGAACAAGCCGGTGCTGTCCGTGATCCAGCGCCACCTGGGGCCGGACAACAAGGCCGTGTATCGCGCCCTGGCCAAGCGCACCGGCGTGCCGTTCATGGATGCCGAGCAGTTGTTCGAACTGCAGGACAGGAACCTGTTCCGGCACTTTTCGCGCACCTTCCTTGATCATTACCGCCTGCTGCCGGTGTACGTCAAAGACGGACGGCTGCAGGTGGTCACGGACGATGCCGATGCCCAGACGGATTCACTGTCGGCGTTGTACGAAAGCAAGGGCGTCGACAAGATACTGGTCACGCCGACGGATTACCGGCGGCTCTGGTCGGCGATCAATATTCTCGACAAAGGCGACAGGAATCGCGGGCGACTGGTGGTGCCCGTGGCCCAGCGCGAGAAAGACACGTTTTCCAATGATCTCGACAACGAGGTCAGTCCCTACCTGGTGGCGATCTACGAATCGATCCTGCTGGATGCTGTCTCCGAAGGCGCCAGCGACATTCATTTCGAACGCTATCCTGACCGCGTCCGGATCCGTTTGCGTGTCGATGGAGAGCTGTACGATCTCAAGCATCTCAAGCTCACACCGGCAGAGCTGATTGGTGTGATCAACGTGATCAAGACGCGCGCCGAGCTGGATATTTCCGAGCACCGCCTGCCCCAGGGTGGACGCTCGCGCATGAAGGTGGGGCAGACCACCTATGACTTGCGCGTCCAGACCCAGCCGTCACTGCATGGCGAGCATGCGGTGATCCGTTTGCTGCCGCAGAGCGGCCGCGCCATGGGCATTGATGAGCTGGGCCTGTCGCCGCGCCTGCGTGCGCGTTACCGGCGACTGCTCGACAACCCCGCCGGGTTGGTCCTGATTGTCGGGCCCACCGGTTCAGGCAAATCCACCACGCTGTCGGCCGGGCTCCAGGAGCTCGCGGATGACGGTGCCCGCAAGGTCATCACGGTGGAAGACCCGGTGGAGTATGCCATCGACAATATCCAGCAGACGCGCGTGCGCAATCGCATCGGTTTTGGCTTTGCGGATGCCATGCGCTCTTTTGTTCGCCAGGACCCGGATGTGATCCTGGTCGGCGAGATCCGCGACGCGGAAACGGCGCTGGAGGCGGCCCGGGCGTCGCAGACCGGCCACCTGGTGTTGTCCACGCTGCACTGCAACGATGCCGTGGATGCGATCCAGCGCCTGTATGACCTGGGCTTGCACCCCAACTCCATTGCCAGTGAATTACGTGCGGTGATGGCGCAGCGGCTGGCGCGCCGCATCTGTCCCGAGTGCCGCCAACGCAGCAGGCCGCCGGCGGCCATCCTCAAGGAGCTGTTCCCTGAAGAGGTGCCTTCCGGCTTTGTCTGTTACGAGGGTGCGGGCTGCAATGAATGCAATGGCCGTGGCACGCACGGACGCATTGCTGTGACCGAATATCTGCAGGTGAATGATGACTACCGGGATGTGATCAGTGCCCGGCCGCATCTGGGTGAGCTGAGATGGCGGGCGCTGGACGCCGGCATGGTGACCATGCGTGACAGCGCCCTTGAGCTGGTCCTTGCCGGCATTATCCCGATGTCCGAATTGCCCCGCATCCTGCCGCAGGAGCGGTTGGCGCCGGAACGGCGCGGCGGTGAGAGGGGTTTCCGATGACCGAACAAAAAGACATCCAGCGCCTACCCGCCGAACAGCGCTTTGCCGATGAGCTGGCCAGGCTGGTTGAGGCCGACAGTGGTGCGGTGCCGCCCGGCTGGGCGCTGTCACCGAAAGCCGTGGAAACCTTCATAACCGGCGATGCGAGCCGGGACATTTCGCGCAAGTTCGTGGCCCGCGAAGGCGTGGTGCGACGTATCATCGTGGCGCTGCTGTCCGGGCGCGGTTCTTTCATGGTGGGCCCCCCGGGCACGGCCAAGAGCTGGTTGTCCGAGCTGCTGGCGGCGGCGGTCTCCCGCGATTCGACCCTGGTGATCCAGGGCAGCTCTGTCACCGAGATCGGCCAGCTGCTGTATGGCTGGGACCAGTCGCGTCTGGCGACCATGGGCTACCACCGCGATGCACTGGTTCCAGGCCCGCTCTACCGCGGCATGCGCGACGGCAAGCTGGTCCGTTTCGAGGAGCTCAGCCGTTGTCCGCAACCGCTCCAGGATACCTTGCTGTCGATTCTGTCCGAGCGGGTGGTGGCCGTACCGGAGCTGGGTGACAACGATGCCAGTCTGTATGCGCGCCAAGGGTTCAATGTGGTGGCCACGGCGAACAGCGCTGATCAGGGCGTTAACCAGATGAGTGTGGCCCTCAAGCGCCGGCTGAGCTTTGAAACCATTGGCCCGATCCAGCACCTGGAGGATGAGATCAGCGTGGTGCAATCGGAAGTGGCGCTGTTGAACCGCGCGTCCGGCATTGAGCTCTCGGTGCCGGATGAGCTTTTGCAGGCACTCGTGACGCTGTTCCACGAGCTGCGCACCGGCCAGTCCATGGATGGCAAGAGCACTCATCGCCTTGCCGGCGCGGCGCTCTCCACCGCCGAAGCCATCAATGTGATGCATTCATTGTCCGTGCACGCCTGGTACTTCAATGATGGAAAGGTGGAGCCCCGGGACCTGGTGCATTTCATTATCGGCACGGCGCTGAAAGACCGTGATGACGATCGCCGTCGTTTGCGCTACTACTTTGATACCGAGCTCGGCGAGCGGGAATCGCCAATGTGGCGCGCGCTTTACGAGCAGCGAGACCTGATTTGACACGGAAGTAGTCAACTATCCTCGCGCAGATCGTCCAGCCATAGGGCAGGAGGGTTGATACGGAACAATATCCTGTTCTTGTCGGTGCTACTTACCCCAGCCACAAGCTGGCTGAGTAGCTTATTGAACAGCGGCAGGTTGACGAAGGCCTCAGGCTCCAGATCTTCAAGCCCATCGATATCTGTGACACCGATGCGTATTACCTGGCCATCATCTCCCCGCAGGAACAGACTCGCGCAACTCCGCTCATCGGTTTTCAGTAACATATTAAGATCGGCCTCCTGGCTTGGCAGGTCAGCGATGTGGTCAGGCCCTATGTCTCTATGAACGCCGTCAGTGACGTGTATTACCTGTGTGCTGTCAATGGCAAAGCGATAAGCCCCGCAACGAAAGGTGAGAAAGCGCTCACTCATGCATTCACCTCTTGCCGGTGCAGAAAGCGTGTGCCTTCCTGTGCAACTCCAAAGAGGGTTTCGCAATCGAGGATAATGGCAACGCGCCCATCGCCGAGGAGCGATGTACCACTCACAAACGGAAGGGTGGCTACCAGCGAATCTGCATCCTGGATGAACAGTTGCTGACGACCGGTCACCGCAGGGCACAGTATTCCCATGATATGGCCCTCGCTCTCGAGAAGGACCAGTTGACGCCGCGACAGAGGTGAATCGGCGTTTTTCAGCCCCAAAAGGCGTTCCAGGACATAAACCGGGACCGTTTTGTCACGGATGACTACATAATGCTGCAGGCCTACGGTCTGCAAGGGCAGGTGGCGCATGTCGATGATCTCACGAACATGCCGGTCAGCAATCGCGAAGGGACTCAGGTTGCTCTGCACCATGACTACATTCTGTATCGCTGCGCTAAGCGGTAGATAGAGATCTATGGTGCACCCTTCCCCGGGTTTTGATGCCAGCTTTATGTTGCCACCGACCGCTTCTACAACATGCTTGACGGCGTCCATGCCCACACCGCGGCCGGACAATTCAGTAACCTGCTCGCGTGTGGAAAACCCGGGGATAAATACCAGTTGAAGGACCTCGGCGTCGCTAAGGGCGTTAACGTGGTTCTCAGTACGTAGCCCGCGCTGGACGGCTTTCTTGCGGATCAGATCGGGATCGATGCCGGCACCGTCATCGGTTAGCCGAATCCGTACCTGACTGCCACTTTGCTCAGCGCCAAGTGTGATGGCACCAGCAGCGTCCTTGCCTGATTCCCGTCGGCGACTTGCAGATTCAATGCCGTGATCAATGCTGTTGCGCAACAGGTGCAGAAGGGGTTCGACCAGACGGTCAACCAGACCCCTGTCGATGCGTATGTCCTCGCCACGAACATGCAGCGCAATGTCCTTGTCGTGATCCTTTGCAATCTGACGGACCGACCGGTGGAATCGATTAAATAGCGTCGAGATTGGTACGACCCGAAGAGACAGCGCGTGTTCCTGTAGCGTATGCATCTGCGCGCCGATGCGATCGTCCACATCCTTGACCTGGCTTGCGAAATTGAGGAGCTGAGCCACCGGCTGGGCGAGGAAGTCGGGCAGCGCCTGAGAACGTTGCGCAGATGTGAGCGCATCGAGACTGCTTTCGTATTCGCTCAGCAAATGCTGAAGCCGATTGCGTTGCATTAGCAATCCGCCGACCTGACCGGCTACTGCATCAACAGAGCGTGAGCGTATGCGGATGGTGTCCGACTGTGCCGTTACATTTGACCTGTGGGCGGAAGGACGACCCACTTTCTCATCCGTGCCGCGCTGTTCTGCTGTGTCTGCGTGCATGTCCAGCCAAATGATTTCGGGCGTAAACCCCGGGCGGGCAAGCGACCGTTGTAGATCATTTCGGTCACCATCAAACACAAACCGGAAACGTATGCTTGTTTTCTCGGCCCTGCCTTTCTCCGGGGTATGAAAGCGGGTCGTGCTGTCGGTAACTTGCACAAGTGACGTCAGGCAGCTAATGAGCTCCTCGCCATGGTCCGGTAAGCTTTCAGTGTCGATCTCGATCTCGCCGGCCAACAGGCCGTCCCGCTGGGCAATTTGCTCAGCGTCCTTTGAGGTGGGCGCTGAGGATATCACGAGGGAATTGCAGTAATCCCGAAGATCAGCAGATTCATACCCCTGTTCTGCGATATCGACCAGAAGCTGCGTGGATACGACCAGGTCATCATGCCAGGATGTATCTGCAGCCTTTGCGAGGCTCGCATGACGTGCAAGATTGCCAAGATGCCGCAAGAGCAATTGAGCACCGCGGAACCCAAGAAGTTGAGTGTGCCAGAGTGCCGGGTCAATCACGCTACGAAAGGTAGTCCATTGATCAATCCCGCCGCTCTGGTCAGGGATGGTGCTGCAAAGACGATGAACGTCCTTGGCAAAGGCCTCGGTCAGCTCCGAACGCAGTGGATCAACCTGCAGCAATGGTTGTATGTCACGTCCGGCCAGCTCGAAAATCATGGTCAGCTGCGTTATCAGGGTGGCTTCAGATGCCTCATTGACCTCTTTGCTTTCCTTGAGGACCTCCAGCAACTGGGTGGCGGCGCGGAATCCCAGGTTGCCCGCGCTGTTACTGACTGTCTCCCACCTGGAATCACCATAGCTGTGCGGTGCCTGCTCGAGCGCGTTGGCAATATGGTCACAAAGGGGCGCCAGTGTATCCTCAGCGGCATCGTCAGCTTCCGGTGTGTGTTCGTGCCCAGTCGAGCCATCCATGACTTGGCGAAGTCGCTGGGCAAGATCCGTCGGAGCGCATTCGCCCTGCCCGCCCTCCAGTTGGGCTATCGACGAACGAATGAAGTCTGTGGCCTCCAGGAGCATGCTCAGCAAGTCACTGGTCATATCCAGTGATTGCGCTCGTATTTCGCCGAGAACGTCTTCGGCTGCATGCGCTAGCGATTCCATGCCGGAATAGCCCATCATCGCAGCACTGCTCTTAAGGGTATGGAACTGACGGAAGACCGTACGCAGGTCCTCCGAATCAGCGCTCTTTTCCAGTCGCACGAGTGCCATGTCCAGGGCTTCAAGCTGTTCTTCCGCTTCGGCCTTGAAGGCGGGCCACATGCGTTCATGAAAGTCGCTCATTGCGTGGTCCTGCCTTCCCGGTGCGCTGACGGCATGCTGCCGTGAATGGCATCCAGGAGTTCCTGTCCGCGCTCTTCTGCCATGTCCATGCTCAGCACACCCGATGGCTTGCCAACGATGGCATATGCTCCCAATTCCATCGCTCGACGGGCGGTTTCTGTGCCCAGCATGGCTACCGAAGAGACGACGATGATGCGTGCTGTGCATACGAATCGCGCGCGCTCGAGGAATCCGATGCCATCCAAACGTGGCATTTCCATATCTAGCAGGACCACGTCCGGTAGCAATTCAGAAAGCTTATCAAGGCCTTCGAGTCCATCTGATGCCTCACCGGCGAGACAGATATCCGGGTCACGGCTTATGATTTCTGCGAGCAATTTCCGCATCAGGAATGAGTCATCCACTAGCAGGACGGAGCTCGGTTTTTCAGGTCGAGATAATGTCATGCGGATACTCCTGTGAGTGCTTCTCGTCTGCCCCATGTAGCAAAGTTTTCGGCAATACCGCCAATATCCATAACACCGGATGCGTAACCTGCTTCCGCAACGGCGCGCGGCATCCCGTAGACTAGCGACGATGCCTCATCCTGGCTCAGAACTGGCTGGTTGCGGCCGGACAGCAATTCCGCTCCATGCAGCCCGTCCTGGCCCATCCCGGTTAGAACGGCCGCTCCTACGGAAAGCCCGGTATGCGCAGCCGATGAGAAAAGGGCGTCAACAGAGGGGTGAATGCCATAATCAGAGTCCTTGCGTACCTGCAACATCAAAGGCCCGTTAAAATTGCATTTGATAAAGGTGTCGCGCCCGCCGGCGGCAATAACTACCTGGCCGGCAACCAGAACGTGCCCTGTGTAGGATTCAATGCAACGATGCCCGGTAGTCTCGGACAGGTGGCTTGCGAAGCCGGCGGTATATGCTTCGGGCATATGAACAGCGATTACCAGTGGGCAATGAAGCTCTGGCAGCTGCCGAAGCAGATCAGGAATGACCCGCGGACCGCCAGTTGATGCGCCAATGACCAGAAGGTCGGCCCTGAAATTAGTGTGACGTCGTGCGCGAATGTTTGCGGGGCCCGCTGATGGCGTGGCGCTTTGGGTGGTGCGGTATCGCTCATGCCAGCTTACTATCTTTTCTGTCAGCTCGCGTTCAATGGCAATGATGTCGAGGTCCACATATGAGGACGCCTTGGGGATAAAGTCCACCGCGCCTGCATCCATGGCTGCCAGTGTAGTCCGTCCTGCAGCCCTGGTAAGGCTGCTAATCATGATAATGGGGATCCGCTGACGGGAAAGAATTTCCCGCGTAGCGGTGACGCCATCCATGTCAGGCATCTCTACGTCCATGGTGATAACGTCCGGCATAAGCAGCCGTGCTTTCTGGATGGCGTCGCTGCCAGTACAGGCTTCTCCTACAACCTCAATGGCGCCGGAACGATCCAGCAACTTTCGTAATGCCAGCCGCATAAATCCCGAATCATCTACAATCAACACCTTGATCATCAGGATGCTGCCCCTTTTCCGTTGCATCGAGCGATGAATGCACTGATATAATCGCGGTCAAGCACTTCGCGGCTTCCTTTTTCAAGTCGTGCCACTCGCCGCGATCTCCGATCTCCATGCAGCGTGTCTATCTGTCCGCTCGGCACAGATAGAAGCCGGTCTGCAGAATCAAGCGCGAGAGCGATGTTGACGTCATTTATGTCGCAAATGGCATAGAGGTTAGGGCGGCTGCATTTCTTCCCGAGAAGCTTATGCATATCCACTGAAAGAGCGGCTTCTCCCTCAGAGGAGGTAATGCCCATGAAGCCATCGGCTTGCCCGTCTCCCAGCGCCGAAGCAGGCGAATAGGCTGTGATGCGGGATATCAAGTCAGCATCAAGTAAATACGATGCCTCACCTACCTGAATGGAAAGAAAATGGTGTATATCATCGTCATTCGCCATTTGTTCCTCGCGGGTGATAAGAGCGAAGGTGCTGCGAGCGTAATCCTCCACGAAGGTATCAATGTCAATGCGAGCGAGAAGCGCGTTATCTTCATCACGTACCAGAGATTGAACCAATACATTGTCTTCATCAGCAGCATGGATATGACTTTCAGGGACCTCATGGAATGCATCAACCCGGTCAACGGCAAACGCCCAGCAACGCCCGTTCACTGACATTACTACGAGCTGCGAATTATCAGCTGGGACAGCCTTTTGCCCGGTAATGGCGCCAAGCAAGCTGTAGATGGCGACCGGCTGATTGTGGAGCGTGCAAAAACCGATCTGAAATGGAGCGCTTCCGGGCGAGGGGTCGATGCTTCCTGCCCTCTCAACCTGTTCCACGTTGCTTGCATCCAGGGCGAATCTTACTCCTGCTTCTTCCACAAAGAGAAAGCGCTGGTGACGTTCTCGGGCTTTCTGATGCGAGTCTTCGGCAGTGGAGAGGTAGCCTGATTCGCCCGAGTCAATTGAAAAAGAAGAGAAAAATCGCGTGATTTCCGCCGGTTCAAGGATGGCGAACCCGTGCTGGTCGATAATGGCCTGCTTGTGGAAAAGAAGACGGTCGTCGTCATCGGTATTCGCATCACAGGCCGTGACCTCGTCGGCATTTATCCAATGCTGTGCCTCATTGGCGGCTACCAATATCCGGCTTTCCCCCGTGGATATTTCAATCAGACACTGTGGCGATGAGGCGCCTTCGCCAACAGCCGCGCACAAGTTGAAAACCGGAAGAACGCGTCCTTCATAGGCGCATAGCCCGGAAACCACCTCCGGCATCAATGGTAAGGCCGTTATCCCCCTGTGCTCGCCTACCGAAAGCACGTGGGTGCCGGATATCGCCAGTGTTGTCGGGCCGGCAGAGACGAGCAGGAACTGCTCAGACATGTGGTTTTTAGCGGCTTCGTTTTTCATGGATAACACATCGCCTGTGCCAATGTTCAACAAATGAGCCTTTGGTCATATCCCGGTCGACGGGGCTCATCACAAGCATGCCGCCTGTGCGCATACCTGCTGACAGCATGGTCTGAATGTGGCCATGCAGCGCTGGATCGATATAGATGAGCACGTTTCTGCACAGCACCACATCCATGCCCTGGACCGGGGGCTTGGCAGAAATAAGGTTGCAGGTTCTGAACTGGGTGATGTTGCGGATTGCCTCAATGGGCCGACGAAGCAACGGCGTCAAGGCGTCACAGGGAGCCTGGTCCGCAAAGTATCTCTCCATGCCGGCAGGAAGCTGTCGAAAGGGACCTAGCCCACCGACGCGGTAGCTTGCCTGTTTGGCAAATGCTACAGCCTGACGCGATATGTCGGTGCCGTGGACCTGGACTTGCCAGCCGTTCCAGCGGATCTTGCCATCCGTGCCGGTGATCTCTATCTCTCCCTGGGCCCGGAGAAGTTCGGTGGCCATGATGGCCAGGGTATAGGCCTCTTCACCGGTAGCGCAGGCGGCGGACCAGAGCTTCAGGGTGCGCTCGCCGCTGCGTGCCTTGCGCTTTACCACATCGGGCATCTGGTCGCAGAAAAGCGCCTCCAGCTGTATATGGTCACGGAAGAAATAGGTTTCGTGGTTGGTGATGTCCTCTATGAGGCTTTGCAGTTCCGGGTGGTCCGGCACATGGCTGATGCGCTTGATCCAAAGCTCCACCTCCTCCGCGGGGATCCGTTCCAGGACAGTGCGCAATCGCCGTGACAGCGCCGCCGACGGACGAAGACCGGCAGCCGTGTGCAGGCTCTGCAGCAGCTTCTGCTGATGTGCCTCCTGGTCCAGGTCAATGTCCCCTGCGGAAGCAGGTTGCGCATTTGCCAGCTGCTTCAGGCTATCAAGGAACGTTGTCAGGTCAGCGGAAGACATGGGTTGCTCCGTTAAATGTTGAACCGCGACACTTCCGTGTTGGTTTCGTCTGCAATGCGCGACAGCTCAATAATGGTCTGGGTGATCTCCTCAGCTGCGTTGGCGTTGTTTTCGCCTATGCTTTTCAGGGTGTCCATGTTGTGCTGAAGCTCCTCCGTGGTGGCAACCTGCTCTTCCATAGCCGTGGCAATGCTCCTCATCATGCGTTCAGTGTCATTGGCAGACGTAGCGATCTTTTCCATCTCGCTGTTGACTCTTCCGGCGACGGTGACGGCTGAATCTGCATCGCCTGATGCAATTGAGATGAGCTCGACAATATCCTTCACCGAATTTCGGCTATTCTCAGCCAGTTTCCGTACCTGATCGGCCACAACAGCGAAGCCTTTGCCATGCTCGCCCGCCCGGGCTGCCTCAATCGCAGCATTCAGGGAAAGCATGTTGGTCTGGTTGGCAATTTCATCAATCATGTCGGTGATCTTGTTGATCTTTTCCGAGTTCTCAGAGATCCGATTGACCACGGCAATCATTTCCTGCATCTGTGCCTGGCCATCGGTAACAGTCTCGGCGGCTTGCTTGGACAGCCCGGTGGCTTTCTCTGCGTTATTGGAAACGTCTGCGAGGACGGAGACTGATTGATTAACCGCAGTGACGGCCTGGTCGATGGCCTGGCTTTGCTGCTTCGCGCCATCCGCTACAAGACCAATAGCATTGCTGCTTTGTGATGAAGCCGATGCCACTTGTTGAACGGAGTTTTCGATGTTTCCCATTGATTTGCGAAGTGATGAGAGAATCATGCCGGTAAGAACCGCCATGACGAGGGCAATCGCGGAAGAGCCAATCGATAGAACCCACAAAGAACCCGAAAGATCGCTGAGACTATTGGCGCTCGCGTCCAATGGTTCCTCAATGATGTCCTGCACACTTGCAATAAAAGTTTCTGATGTCTTTGCCAGGTCTTTTTCAATCTGCTCAAGATCTTGACCCGTAAGAGCGCTGACATCCCTTCGCTCTTTGAATCCAGCGACGATTTTCAAGCTGGTCGCATGGTAATCGCGGTACTGTTTCCGTAAGGGTGTCATTGCCTCCAGGACTGATTCATAGGTATCGCGGTGGATTGCGCCTATATCTGTGTCGATGATGTCCTGAATTTTCGTTTCTGCTTCTATAAAGCTCTGTTCAGAGAGCGCATAGAGTTGTTCCACGCGTTCTGCTGCGTCGGTAAACTCAGAAATAGCTTCGTCATCACGATTGATGTTCGGGCCGTGACGCATCACTCGCTCAAGATGATGCTCGTATTCAAGGAGTGCGTCGCTGGCGGTGCTTAGAACGCGGGACAGCGGCATCTGCTGGTCGCGGATAAGATGGATTTCGTCATTGACGAAGCGAACGGACATTAACGAGTACGCAGCGATAACAATCAGCGCCACTAGCAGTACTGCCTGCTGGATATAGATGCGCGTACTCAGTCGCAACTGGTTAAAAAAAGACATGTCATATCTCCTTGGATAGAAGGTTTCAGCCAAAAGCGACGGTTCGTGTATGGGCAGCGAGGGCCAGAATGTCTGACAGCTCCCTGTCTCCTGGTGGTTTGGCAACAAAGTGGTCGCTGCCGGCACGCTTGCCCTGAAGTTTGTCAGTCATGGCGGAGTGGCCGGTGACCATCGCAACGCGGCAATCACGTAGTTTCTTGATTTCACGGCATGCCTCGTATCCGTCCATGCCGGGAAGCATTACATCGAGGAATACGAGGTCGTAGGGATTGCTGCGCACAGCCTCAATCGCTTCTTCACCGGTTTCCGCCAGGTGGATGTCCACCTTGACCCCGGCTGAACAAAGCTCCTCGATTTTTAGCTTGATGAACTGACGGGCCGGAAAGCTGTCGTCCACTATCAGGATGCGCACGTCGGCGTCGGCGGCCTGTTTCTTGGCGGCGGCGCCCGTGGACGTGATCAGGTTCAGGATCTCAACAAACTTCCGGAATGCGATGGGGCGCTTTATCGCGCTTTGGCCGGTCGCGGCAAAGGGCTCGGTGTCGTCGGCAACCATGATCGCTTCCAGCTCGGGGCGCTGCTTATGCAGTGTTTGCCATTGCGCCAACGCATGTCGGTCATCGGCATTGACGAACAGCAGGTCTTCAGGATCATCCATTGCGCCTGGCCCATAGACGAAACGGTCATTCAGCCGGGGCTCTATCCTGAACATGCTTTGGATTACCAGACTCTCCCGGTCATCCAGCCCAATGTGGTGGATGCGGCAATGTGACTTTGTTGTTTGGTGTGCCTGATTTGCCATGATTCGCTCCCTGTTGTGGCTGAACCGGTCGAACGGACCAAGCTGTGGCCGGCCATCGGTTGCCTAGGGCGAATTTCATGGTTTGGGATGCGGGTGGCTGGCTGCGTGCACAAGCAGGTAGCAAAGCGCATCACGTGCAGGATCTGCACGCGAAATTCGCCCTCTACCTTGCTTGCCTGATGCCAGCCCGGTAAGGCGACCCAGCCCTCGTGACTGGGTCTTGATCGATGATTGGGCAACAATCCTTGCCCACGTTCGTTAGGTATATCAGCCTAATGCGCTCAGAATCTAGTACGAATGTATTAGAAAGGTCAAGTTATATTGATCTGGATCAAGGAATGGAGGCTAGCTGCTCAGCATGGCCCGCAGGGCGGCGAGGGTATCCTCTGCAAACTGGTCGGCCTTTTCCTGATCCACCTCCGGCGCACCTTCGCCGAGCCACTCTAGGTCTTCCGCGGGCAGTTCCTCGAGAAAGCGACTCGGTGTGGTGGAAGACTTTTCGCCATACTGCTTGCGGCTCAGGGCATGGGTCAGCGCCAGCGTCTCCCGTGCCCGGGTGATGCCCACGTACATGAGGCGGCGCTCCTCGACGATGGTGTCTTCCTCGATGCTGGTGCGGTGGGGTAGCAGTTCTTCCTCCACACCCATCATGTACACGTGCGGGAACTCCAGCCCTTTTGCGGCATGCAGGGTCATCAGCTGGACGCGGTCCGAGTCATCTTCCTCTTCCTGCTGCTCGAGCATGTCGATCAGCACCAGTTTGGCGATGACACTTTCAAGGTCGGAGGAATCGTCCTCTTCTTCCTGTTTCTGCAGCATGCGCTCAATACTGCCCACCAGCTGCCAGACGTTTTCAACACGGCGCTCGCCGATGCGCGGGCTGCTGGCCTGGTTGATCACCCAGCTTTCATAATCCATGTCGGAAATCAGTTCCTTCACCGCGCCGAGGCTGTTCTCGCTGAAACAGAATTCCCGCTTCGCATCCAGCCAGGCCTTGAAGTCGCGCAGTTTGGCCGCGGTCTTCTCGCCCATGATTTCCTGCAGGGCAAAGTCGTCACACACGTGGTACATGCCCTGTTCCCGTTTTGCCGCCCAGTTGGCCAGCTTTTCCAGCGTCGCGGAGCCGATCTCGCGCCGCGGCGTGTTGACGATGCGCAGGAATGCATTGTCGTCGTCCGGGTTCACCAGCAGGCGCAGGTAGGCCATCAGGTCCTTGATCTCGGTGCGTGCAAAAAAGCTTTGTCCGCCGGAGACCTTGTACGGGATCTGCATGGATTGCAGCTTGGTTTCCAGCAGGCGTGCCTGGAAGTTGCCGCGATAGAGAATGGCGAAGTCGCGCCACTTCATGCCCTGGGTCAGCCGCCGGTGCATGATGTCGCCGGCGATCCATTCGGTCTCACCGTCCTCATCGCGCAGGGCGCTGACGCGGATGGCTTCGCCATAGCCGTAGTCGGACCACAGGGTTTTCTCGAATACGTGCGGGTTATTACCGATCACGGCATTGGCAGCTTTCAGGATACGCCCGGTAGAGCGGTAGTTCTGTTCCAGCTTGACCACTTCAAGGTCGGGGAAATCATCCTGTAGCAGCGCCAGGTTTTCCGGGCGGGCGCCGCGCCAGGCATAGATCGACTGGTCGTCGTCACCCACCACGGTGAATTTGCCGTCCGGCTGCACCAGCAGTTTGACCAGTTCGTACTGGGCGCTGTTGGTGTCCTGGTATTCATCCACCAGCATGTAGCGAATACGGTTGCGCCATTTCTCCAGTATGCGGGGCTGCTCGTTGAACAGCACCACCGGCAGCATGATGAGGTCGTCAAAATCCACCGCGTTACAGGCGCGCAGCATGCGGTTGTATTCGCCATAGGCCATGGCGGCGCGCAGGTCATCGTCGCTTTCAGCCCGGGATACTGCTGCTTCCGGTAGCACCAGGTCGTTTTTCCACTGGGAAATGCGGTGCTGGATGTAATCCACGGCGGCCACGTCGCGCTCGGATTCACCCCGATGCAGGATGTCCTTGAGCAGCTCGCGGCTGTCGGACTGGTCGAGAATGGAAAAACCACTGCGCAGATTGGCCGCCAGGCGTTCCGACTTGAGAATGCGCAGGCCCAGGTTATGGAACGTGGAAACGATCAGGCCGCGCACCTCATCCCGGGACACCAGCTTGCTGACCCGCTCCTTCATTTCGCGGGCAGCCTTGTTGGTGAAGGTCACCGCGGCGATATTGCGTGCCGGCATGCCGCGTTCGCGGATCAGGTAGGCAATTTTCTGGGTGATCACGCTGGTCTTTCCGGAACCGGCACCCGCCAGTACCAGCAGGGGGCCATCCGTATAGCGTGCGGCTTCGCGCTGGCGGGGATTAAGGTGATTCACAGGGGTCTCCGGATTGGCAGCGGCCATGATACCAGTCTGGCTCCCGGCGGACAGGGGCGCGTGTGCTGATTGATCAAGGTTTAGGCGCCAGCGCCGTGCAGCGAGCATTCACTTCGGCTGGGGCCCTTGCCGCCTGTCCTTGCCCCCTGCCGGGCTTGCGCAACAAGACAAGCAAGCACAGCGCTGGCGGGGCACTATGGGACAGCAAACAACAGTGGAGTCTGCCATGTCTTACCTGGAAACCTTCCTTGCCGGCTGGGTGCCGGACACCCTGGACCTGTCCGGCGACTGGGTTGTGCGCGGCCTGCTCGGGCCGGTGCCGGTGCGCTTCCTCGGTCACCGCAAGCTGTTCAGTGCCGATGGCGAAGGGCACTTCAGCGGCAACAACCGTTTCCTGGGGGGCATCAATACCGGCTACTACCGTGCCAGTATCGGCGAAAGCCAGCTGACGCCGGGCCTGCAGGTGATCAATATCGATTATGACCAGCCCCGCAATCCGTGGATCATGCGCGGTCTCACCGACGAAGTGCGCTTTGTCGACCAGAGCCGGCTGCTTGGCCGGGGCGTCTACCGCCCGGCGGGGTCGCGCTGGGCACCGCGCAACATCTTCTGGTTCAGCGTCGAACGCCGCTAGCGTTTCGGGCGGTGGCGCACCCGGCCAGTTCCGGGTAATACTGCCGGGGGTAAATTTGTCAGGCCGGAGAGAGGAGTGTGAACATGGCCAGTGAGGGTTATCACGAGCCGATCGGGGAATTGAGTGACGACACGCGCGACATGCATCGTGCCATCCAGTCGTTGATGGAGGAGCTGGAAGCGGTGGACTGGTACAACCAGCGCATGGATGCCTGCAAGGATCCGGAGCTGAAGGCCATCCTGCGGCACAACCGCGATGAAGAGAAAGAACACGCGGCCATGGTGATGGAGTGGATTCGCCGCCGAGACCCGGTGATGGACAAGGAGCTGCGCGATTACCTGTTCACGGACAAGCCGATCGCCCACGAGTGACGGCAATGGCCGAAGCCATCGTGCCGCTGAGCGTTTTCGTCCTTGAGTGCGCCTGCCCGACTGACTAGTCTCCGGTGATCTGCAATGACACCGAGAGGATCTGCCCGATGAGCGAGCTGTTTTCCATGGCCGGCAAATGTGTGCTGGTAACCGGCGCTTCCAGCGGCTTCGGCGCCCACTTCGCCCGCGTGCTGGCCGCAGCGGGGGCCGACCTGGTACTGGCGGCGCGCCGCGTGGACCGGCTGGAAGAGACCGCTGAGGCGGTGCGGAGCCTGGGCCGCCATGCCACCGTGGTGCCCATGGACGTGTCGTCCATGGCGAGCATCGAGGAAGCATTCGCCGCCATGCCGTCCGTGGATGTGGTGATCAACAACGCCGGTATCAATCGTGTGGGCACCACCGACACCCTGCCGGAGAGCGACTGGGATGCCGTGCTCGATACCAACCTCAAGGGCGTCTGGGCGGTGGCACAGCAGGCCATTCGCCAGTGGAGCAAGGAAGGGCGCCCCGGCAACATCATCAATATCGCCTCCATACTCGGCCTGCGGGTTGGCAACCAGCTGCCCGCCTACGTCGCATCCAAGGCTGCCGTTGTGCAGCTGACCAAGTCCATTGCCCTGGATTACGCCCGTCTCGGCATTCGTTGCAATGCCATCTGCCCCGGCTTTTTCGAAACCGAGATCAACCGCGACTGGCTTGCCAGTGAGCCGGGCCAGAAGCAGATCAAGCGTATCCCGTTCCGGCGGGTGGGTGACATGCCGGAGATGAGCGGCCCGCTGCTGTTGCTGGCCTCGGATGCATCCAGCTACATGAGTGGTGCCATCGTGCCGGTGGATGGGGCGCACCTCTGCTCGTCGCTGTAACACGCCTGGCGTCACCTGATTGCCCCTGGCAGCCTGTTGCCGCTGGGGCCGTGCCTGATAACCGAGGAAAGCCTGATGGATTTCACCCTTGATCCCCGTATTGAAGAGCTGCGCCTGAAGGTGGCTGCGTTCGTCGAGCAGCATGTGATGCCGCTGGAGAAAGACCCGGCCAACTACGATGACCACGAGAACCTGAAGGAGTCTGTGGTTGCCGGCATGCAGGAAAAGGCGCGCGCCCAGGGGCTGTGGGGATTCCAGATGCCAAAGGCCCGCGGCGGCCAGGAAACCGGTGTGGTGGGCATGGCGGCCTTGTATGAAGAGGCAGCACGCTCACCGTTCGGGCCACTGGCGTTCAATTGTGCGCCGCCAGACGATGGCAACATGATTGTGCTCAACAAGATCCTGTCGGATGCGCAAAAAGACCGCTGGCTGCAGCCGATCATTGACGGCAAGGTGCGCTCGGCCTTCGCCATGACCGAGCCGGACGGCGGCTGCGGGTCGGACCCGTCACTGACCTATACCTCGGCCACACGCGAAGGCGACAACTGGGTGATCAATGGCCGCAAGTGGTTTATTACCGGTGCCGAGGGCGCACAGACCTTCATCCTCGTGGCGAAGACGTCGGATGATCCGCGCAAGGGGCTGACGGCGTTCCTGTTTGATGCCGACCAGCCCGGCTGGGAGATCGTCCGTCGCATTCCCATCATGGGTCCTGAAGAGCACGGCGGTCATTGCGAACTGAAGTTCGATGGCCTGGTGATCCCGGATGAAAACCGCCTGCTGGAAGTGGGAGACGGCCTCAAGGTCACACAGATCCGCCTGGGCACAGCACGCCTGACGCACTGCATGCGCTGGCTGGGGCTGGCGAAGCGCTGCATGGAAGAGGCCGGGGCGTATGTGGAGAACCGCATGAGCTTTGGTACCACGCTGGCCGAACACGAGGGCGTGCAATGGATGCTTGGCGATGTGGCCAAGGATATCCATGTGGGTCGCCTGCTGACCATGAATGCGGCCTGGAAACTGGACCAGGGGGACTTCGCCCGCACCGAGATTTCCACCGCCAAGATTCATGTGGCCGATACCCTGCACAAGGCGGCTGACACCGCCATCCAGCTGTGCGGTGCCCGTGGTTATTCGAAAGACACCCTGCTTGAGTGGATCTACCGGTACGCCCGCCAGGCACGCCTGGTGGACGGTGCCAGCGAGATCCACAAGATGGTGCTGTCCCGGGCGTATCTTAAGGAGAAGACCGACTTTTTCCGCTGGGGTGTGTAAGCTGGCGGCTGATCCCATTTTCTGACGCAAGGAACCATTGATGGAAAGCTCGGCGCTGGATATACAGCTACTGGATCAAGTGGATGAAGCGCTGGCCGGCGAAGTGCGAGCCTTCTGGGCCGACCAGGGTGCCCAGTTTACCGAGGAGGCTGCACGTGAGCGGCTGGCGGCACTGGTGGCGGTGGGTCGCGACCGCAACGGCCAGGTGCGTGCGGTTGCTTCGGCCATGGAAGTGCGGGTGCCGCAGCTCAACAACAACCTCATGTATCTGTACCGGAACCTGGTTGACAGTGACTGGCAACAGGCAGGGGTCTATGAAGCGCTCATGAGTGGTTTCTTTCACAAGGCCAATGCGCGGCGCCAGGAAAGCGGGAACGGTCCTTTGGGCATATACATTCAGGTGCCCGCGCACATGATTCCCCAGGGACCCATGGCAACGGTTTTCATGGCGCAGGATGTGCCGTTCTATCTGTGTGCGCACAACCCGTCTGCGGGCAATGCGCGCGTGGCCTGGTTTGATAATGTCCGTATCACCAGCGAGCACAGTGGCGACGTCATTGCCCGTGATCGGGTTTTGCCCGACGGCTTTGTCATGGAGTATCCCCGCGCAAATGTGGAAGAGCCTCTCAGGAGTGAGATTCTCTCGTTCTGGGAAAAAGAGGGCGCCATCCCGGCACAGGTGGCCCAGAGTCGGGTCGGGCAGGTTTACCTGCTGGTGCGGGATCCGGACGGCGCCATCTGTGGTTTGCTCACGGCACTGGTCAAGCGTGCGCCACTGATTAACCAGCCTGTACATTACTTCCGGGTTTTCGTCGCCGCCGCAAGCCGCGAGCATGACCTGGCCGCGACCATGGTGAAGGAGCTGCGTGATGACTTGCTGGCCCGTCATGGCCGGGGCGAGGTGACCGATTCTGTGGGCATATTCACGGAAGTGGAAAACGAGTATGTGGCCCGGTACCGAAACGAGGCCATCTGGGCGTCCACCCGTTTTGTATTCATTGGCATGAACGAGCGAAACCAGCAATGCCGGGTGATCTACTTTCCCGGTGCCACGCTGTTCGATGTGGCGTGACGTCCTGTGTTGTCCGCCCGAAAGCCCGCGTCCACGCGGGCTTTTTTGTCAGGTGACCATATGTGATGGGCGGCTGGTGGGTCCTGTCCTTTACTGGCCGGGACGGAACAGCGAATAATCGCCGGCCAGAAAGGGGGATGTATGCTTGAAGATGCAATCGCCAGCTGGCTTTCCCGCGTCACCGGACAGCCGGTCCACCTGCAGAACCTGACGCTGCTGTCGGGCGGCGCCATTCAGGAGAATTGGGCGGTGGACATTGTCCTGCCCGACGAGACCATCGCTGCCGTGGTGCGCTGTGATGCACCGTCTGGTGTTTCTGACAGCCTGTCGCGGCCGCAGGAATTTGCCCTGCTGAAGGCGGCCTTTGCGGCCGGTGTGACCGTGCCCGGCCCATTGTGGCTTGGTGATGCGTCGGTGCTCGGGCGTGACTTTTTCATCATGCGCCGTGCTGCAGGCACCGCCGCCGGTCACAAACTGGTGCGCGACATGAGCATTGCGCCGGACCGCGAGGAGCTGGTGCGCCAGGTGGGCCGGGAGATGGCACGTATCCACTCCATTCGCCCGCCGCGCGATGACCTGGATTTCCTGCCCCTGCCTGACGGCCACCCGGCCCGAGCGTTCATCCGCGAATCGCGACAGTTCCTTGATCAGTACCACACGGCCTTTCCTGCACTGGAATGGGGGTTGCGCTGGCTGGAGCAGCATCTCCCGGCGGAAGAAGACCTGTGCCTGGTGCATCGTGATTTTCGCACCGGTAACTTCATGGCCGATGAGCAAGGCCTCACCGCTGTGCTGGATTGGGAGTTCACCAGCTGGTCGTATGCCCTCGAGGACCTGGGCTGGTTCTGTGCCCGCTGCTGGCGTTTTGGCCAGCTTGATGAGAGCAAGGCCGCCGGCGGCCTGGGTTCGCGGGAGGCACTGTTTGAAGGTTACCGGGAGGAAGCGGGCCGAACCCTGGCCGCGGAAGACATCCATTACTGGGAAGTTTTCGCCCACGTGCGCTGGGCGATGATCGCCATCAAGCAGGGCGAACGCCACATTGCCGGGGAAGAGCCGTCCCTGGAACTGGCCCTCACCGCACACATCGTGCCGGAGCTGTCCCTGCATATTCTTCGCATGACGGGAGTGGACCATGCGCATCAAGCCTGACGGTGCGGACCTGCTGGCAGAAGTCAGCCGTACGCTGAAAGAATCGGTGCTGCCCTCGGCACCACCCGAGCATCAGTACGCCCTGCGCATGTCATTGAATGCCCTGTCCATTGCCCGGCGCCAGCTGCTGGCGGGCGGCCTGCCCGATGAAGCGGAGGCCATCCAGCTGTCGGCCCTGCTGGGTGTGGATGGTGAATTGCCCGACCTGCACCGGGAGCTGGCGCGCCGGGTGCGTGTCGGGGACGCGGATGAAGACGCCACCCTGCGATCCCTGCTCTGGCAGGTCACCCTGCGCCAGGTGGAGGAAAGTGCGCCGCGTTACCTGCGGGCCGAAGGGCTCGACTGACCGTCACCGGCCACCCCGTCCTGCCGGAACAGCAAGGCTTCTTCCAGATGGTCCTGGCTGATCCCGGGGCTGCCAGCCAGATCCGCCAGCGTGCGTGATACCCGCAGCAGCCGCACCAGTGCCCGTGCGGACAGGCCCAGTCTGTCCATGGCCGTGACCAGCCAGGCCTGGTGCTGGCTGATGGTCGTGTTGAATGCCGCCCGTGGCAGACGCGCATTGATGACCCCCTGGCGTTTGGCCTGCTGTTGGCGGGCCTTCGCCACCCGCTCGCGCACAGTGGCGCTGTCTTCACCGGCACCGGCACCCAGTAACGCCCGGGCATCCAGCGGTGCCACATCCAGCCGCATGTCGAGGCGATCCAGCAGCGGCCCGGACAACCGGCCCTGGTAACGCCGGGCTTTCTCGCACTGGTAGCCGCAGCCGCGTGCCGGATCACCGAAGTAGCCACAGGGGCAGGGGTTCATGGCGCACACCAGCTGGAATTGCGCCGGGTAACGCGCCTGGCGTGCGGCACGCGACAGGTGCACACGGCCGGTTTCCAGGGGTTCGCGTAAAACCTCCAGCACGCGGCGGTCAAACTCGGGCAGCTCGTCGAGGAACAGCACGCCGTTGTGCGCCAGGGAAATCTCACCGGGCAGCACCTGGCTGCCGCCACCGGCCATGGCAACGGGTGAGGCGGTGTGGTGTGGCTGGCGCAGCGGCGGTGTCCAGAATTGACCGGTGTCGCGCGGTGCCTTGAGCGAGTGGATGGCCGCCACTTCCAGTGCCTGCTGGCGGTTCAGGCGTGGCAGCAGGCCGGGCAGGCGGGTGGCCAGCATGCTTTTGCCGCTGCCCGGCGGGCCGCATAACAGCATGGAATGTCCGCCTGCGGCGGCCACTTCCAGGGCCCGCCGGGCCAGCGGTTGGCCGCGTACCTGGGACAGGCACGGGCCACTCTCATCAGCCGGCGTATCGGTGCATGCACCGGCAATGCCGTCCAGTGTCTTGTGTCCGGCCAGCCAGGCGCAGGCCTGGGCCAGCGTGGCGCATTGGCGGTGCTCGCCATCGTTGCACAGTGCTGCCTCGGCGGCATTGTCGCTGGCCAGCACCAGCTGGCGCTGGTCCTGCCGGGCGCGCAGGGCGGCGGCGATGACGCCCTGCACGCCGCGCACCGAGCCACCAAGGGCCAGCTCGCCGAGAAAGGCACTGGCCCGTTGCGGGGCGGGCACCTGCCGGCTGGCCACCAGTATGCCCAGTGCCATGGCCAGGTCGAAGCGGCCGCCATGCTTGGGCAGGTCGGCGGGCGCCAGGTTTACCGTGATGCGTTGCTGGGGAAAGCTGAAGCCGCTGTTGCAGATTGCCGAACGCACCCGGTCACGGGCTTCGCGCACTGTGGCCTCTGGCAGGCCGACCACCTGGAAAGCAGGCAGTCCCGGCCCCAGGTGGGTCTCCACCGTCACCGCCGCTGCCTCCATGCCGACGAGGGCGTAACTGGTCAGTTGTGAAAGTGCCATCCTGTACCTCCGTCACCATGGTGGCGGGGTGCGCGCCGGCGTCTGTCAGCCGGCTGCCCGACATGCTGTCGGCCAGCGCCCTGTCCGGGGCGGGCGGCTCACAGGAAACTGTGACGGAGATCACGATTACAGCGGGTTGAGACATTTGCCATTGTCGGCGCAGGCCTGACTGACAAGACTGTGATCAGGAGCCCGGTGATTGTGTGCGCTGATAGACGACGGATGCGGTCGGGAAAGACGACAATGCTGTTGTCGCTTACAGGACGTTCAACCATGTTGCCAAGACTGATACTGATTGCTGTTGCCGCCGTTGCGGCCAGCCTCGCCCGGGCTGACGATGCCGCCCTTGATCGTTTCAATGCCATGCAGGAGAAGATTGCCGCGGCGTGCCAGTCGGCACCTGACGGTGACCTGTGCCAGGCGTTCCGCCACGGCGTGCTGCAGGGTGTGGACGCCTTCAGTGTCCAGGCGGAGAAATTGTCTGCCGACTGGGGCCTTGCCCATGAGCGCGCCCTGAGCGGCCATTTCCGCGGTCCCAGGGCCGACATGGCCTGGGTCGCGCGGGACGTGCTCAATGCCGTGTCCTGTTCTCCCGATCCTCTCGACTTTGTCTCCGCCTCCGCCGGGGAAGGGTCTCCCGCCGGGCAGGCGGCCGAGCGGGTGCAACGTTTCTGTGGGCCGATCTGGCAGGTGCAGCGCCTGCGCCCCTGGGTCGGTACCGATGTCCACATGGCCGTCACACAGCGCTGAGCAACGCAACAACCCTCGATCCTGCCCGGCAACGACCGGGCTTTTTTTTGCTTACCAGAATCCGCGGGGTGGATCCCGGTCATCCGGCAACGTCGGCCAGTCCTCGTCCGCTGGCTCGGCGGGCGGCGCTGGCGCCGGCGTGGTGTCGTCGGCTGTGTCGTCGGCTGAGTCGCCGGCGCCTGTTTCAGCGCGGGCGGGAGCTGCGGCGTTGCTGGCCTGTCGTGTCTGGCGCCAGGCCAGCAGGCCGAATACCAGCAGGGCTACGGTGCCAGTGATGGTCATCTGCCCCCAGGGATCGGTGAGCACACAGGGCTGGCACTGGTAGAACAGGGCGCCGCCGGTGAGGGTGCCGCTGACGGCGCCGGCCAGCATCCAGCTGCCGGGCCCGGCCAGGGGCTCATGCCGCGCCAGCCGCCAGCCACTCAGCACCAGCCAGGCGGCCAGCAGGGGCACCAGTGACAGGGCGAAGAAACCCGCCGGGCGCTGGTCCACCGTGGGCGGCTGCCAGCGAGCCGGTTCATGGCCGAGCAAGGGCGCCAGCTGCCGGTATACCGGATCGGGCATGCTCCACTCATAGCATTGCAGGGTGCAGCCGGCACTGTTGACGCTTTGCGGGTCAGCGCCGTAACGGAGCAACATCGAAACCAGTGGCCATTGTTGCTGGCGGGCGGCCAGCAGCAGGGGTGTTTCACCGCGGGCATTGCGCTGCTCGGTATCAAAGCCGGCCACCAGCAGGGCCTCCACAACCAGCGGGTCGATGCTGTCGCCGGCAAGGGCATCAAGCAGCAGGCCGGGATGGCGGCTGGTGGCGTCTTCAATGCGGCGCAGCAACAGTTGCAAGGTGGTGACGCGGGTATGGGTGACGGCCAGCGGCAGCAGTGAGGCATTGCCGTCGCTGCTGGGCAAGGGGGACGCGCCGGCGCGCAGCAGCGCACGGCTGAGCCAGTGCGCATCGGCGCGCACGGCATGTTCCAGGGCGGTGCGTCCCTGTGGATCCTTCAGGTCGGGTGGATAGCCAGCCTCCAGCAGCAGGGCCAGCTTGTCCGGGCGGATGATCGTGCCGCCCTCATCGAAGGGTGCCTGCGGCGGCGTCAGGGCGGCGGCTGTCGGGCCAAGGGTGGCAGACGAAAGGGCCGGGTCGGCGCCGCGGGCAAGCAGCAGTCGGGTGGCGTCGGTATCGGCGTAGAACAGGGGCGGGATGCCGCTTTGCGGCAACTGGTTGAGTGGATAGCCCTGCTCCAGCAGCCAGTCCAGCTCCGCCTCGCGGCCCAGGGTGGCCAGGCGCCAGGCCAGGTCACCACCGCCCATGGTCGGTAATGCCACCGGATCGGCGCCGGCGCTGGCCAGCCGCCGCGCCACTTCCAGCGGGGCGCCTTGCCACAGGGCGCGGGCCAGGCTGGCGGTGGCATCGGTGCGCTCGATGGTCAGCGTCGGTTGGCGTTGTAACAGCAGGTTCAGTTTGCCGTGGTCATGGCGTGCCGCCGCCAGCGTGGCCAGCCGGGCCAGGGTGTCCTCTGCCAGCGGCGTGTCGGATTCCGCCGTGCGCAGCAGCAGGGCAAAGGTGTCCAGGTTGTCGGTGCTGGTGGCGGCGATCTCCAGGGCGGACCGGGTGTCCTGCGCGGCGGCTGTCGGGTCGGCGCCCAGGTCCAGCAGCAGCTGGGACACCTGTGCGTTGGCTTCGCGGGCGGCCAGCTGCAGCGGCGCCATGCCGTCATCACGGATGGCCAGCGGGTCGGCCCCGCGGGCCAGCAACAGCCGTGCGGCGTCGCGGTAAAAATGCACCGCCCCCGTGCTCGGCGCGGCAATGTGCTCAAGGGCGGCATGCAGCGGGCTGTTCCCTGTCGGGTCCGCGAATGCGGGGTCGGCACCGGCATCAAGCAGCTGGCGGACACGGGTCATGGCGCGACTGTCATCGGCGGCGAGCGGGCATCGAAACAGCGCCATCAGGGCCGGCGCCAGTGTTTCCGGGGGCGCCTCGGCCAGCGCGCTCGACAGGTCCGTGTCCAGCTGACAGAGGTCGTCGCTGAGGGCGGCCTGCAGTGGCGCGGCGGCCAGCAGCCACAGCAGCAGCCAGTAACGCATGGGTATCAGCTCCGCGGACTGGCCTGCTGTTCCAGGTCGGTGACGGTCTTCTCCAGGGCTTCCAGTCGCTCGCGGGTGCGCTCCAGTACCTGGCGCTGGATGTCGAATTCCTCGCGGGTGATCAGGTCCAGACGGCTGATCGCCTCGCGCAGCACCACCCGGGCATTCTGTTCCACTTCCTCGCGCACCTGGTCAACGCCGGCCGGCAGGCGGCGACTGATTTCGCTGACGATGCGTTCGATCAGGGGCTGGTCATTCATGCGTTTGTGCCTTGCGGATAAAGGCCGCATGGTAGCACGGCGCGCCCGCCCATGGTGCGTGCACCAATTTGGGTTATGCCCTGCTTTGGTGCGATATTATGGGGCGTCTGTATCGGGCCTTATCGGGCCTGCTCAGGCTAAATCCTTGATTTGCATTCACATTTTCCTATTGGCATGGATCGTGCGATATCAGGGCAACCAGAGGATCACCTCTGTTTGTAATGGATGAGGCTTGCCTCACTTTGTTCGGAACGGAAGGCGCCCACAGCGGCGCAAGCCACAGGAGACCGACATGAAACTTGTCACTGCCGTAATCAAGCCGTTCAAGCTCGACGATGTGCGTGAAGCACTGTCAGAGATCGGCGTTCAGGGCATCACGGTCACCGAGGTAAAGGGCTTTGGCCGCCAGAAAGGCCATACAGAGCTCTACCGCGGTGCGGAATACGTGGTGGATTTTCTCCCCAAGGTGAAGATCGAGGTTGCCATCGCCGATAGCGCGCTGGACCAGGTGATCGAAGCCATTGCCAAGGCCGCCAACACCGGCAAGATCGGCGACGGGAAAGTCTTCGTCACCGAATTGCTGCAGGCGATTCGAATTCGTACTGGCGAGACGGGGGAAGACGCCGTTTAAGTATCGCCTCGCGCGATCCATGCCAGTGAATTGAATGTACTAATCGAGGGTTTTCGTCATGGAAAACAATATTTTTGAACTCCAGTACGCCATGGACACGTTTTACTTCCTGGTGTGTGGCGCACTGGTAATGTGGATGGCCGCAGGCTTTGCCATGCTTGAGGCCGGTCTGGTGCGTGCCAAAAACACCACCGAAATTCTGACCAAGAACGTGGCGCTGTTTGCCGTTGCCTGCACCATGTACCTGATCTGCGGTTACGAGATCATGTACGGCGGTGGCTTCTTCCTGTCCGGTGTAACGACTGTTGCCGGTATGGATGATGCGGCGATTGCCGGTGTCCTGGCTGCTTCCAAGGAAGCGGGCTTCTCCGACATGGGTGAGTACGCCGGTGCGTCTGACTTCTTCTTCCAGGTCGTGTTCGTGGCTACCGCCATGTCCATCGTCTCTGGTGCTGTTGCCGAGCGCATGAAGCTCTGGGCATTCCTGGTATTTGCCGTCGTCATGACTGGCTTCATCTACCCGATGGAAGGTGCCTGGACCTGGAACGGCGACGCCGTACTGGGCATGTTCGAGCTGAGCTACAGTGACTATGCCGGTTCCGGTATCGTGCACATGGCTGGTGCTGCTGCTGCTCTCGCTGGTGTCCTGCTGCTGGGTGCTCGTAAGGGCAAGTACGGCAAGAACGGTGAAGTGAACGCCATCCCGGGTGCCAACCTGCCGCTGGCTACGCTCGGTACCTTCATCCTGTGGATGGGCTGGTTCGGCTTCAACGGTGGTTCTACCCTGAAGCTGGGTGGTATCGCAGTTGCCAACGAAGTGGCCAACGTGTTCCTGAACACCAACGCGGCTGCTGCTGGTGGTGGTATTGCTGCGCTGATCGTTGCCCGCATCCTGTTCGGTAAGGCCGACCTGACCATGCTGCTGAACGGCTGTCTGGCAGGCCTGGTGGCCATCACTGCAGAGCCGGCTGACCCGACTCCGCTGGTTGCCACCCTGATCGGTGCTGCTGGTGGTACCCTGGTGGTCTTCTCCATCATCACCCTGGACAAGCTGAAGATCGACGATCCGGTCGGTGCCATTTCCGTCCACGGTGTGGTTGGTCTGCTGGGTGTCATGGTTGTACCGCTGACTGACGGCGATGCTACCTTCGGTGGCCAGCTGGTGGGGGCCGGTGTGATCTTCGGCTGGGTGTTCATCACCTCCCTGATCACCTGGGGCGTCATCAAGGCTGTCATCGGCCTGCGTGTCACCGAAGAGGAAGAGTACGAAGGTGTCGACCTCGCCGAGTGTGGCATGGAAGCTTACCCGGAGTTCGTCAGCTCCAAGTAAGCTTGCAAGTATCCGGTTTTACCGGAATAAAAAAGGGCGCCGAAAGGCGCCCTTTTTTTGTCTGCATTACTGCGCAATGCCATTGCAACAATGGGCTGTCACGTGCCTATTCTGCGTCGCCGTCCTTGATGCCCGGTGCCTTCAGCCGGTTCGGGTATTCAAGCGTCTGCCACTGCGGAAAATAGTCCGGCAGCTGGTTGCTTTCCGTGACGTGATACGTGGGCTCCTGCATGAGCGTGTACATGTCGTTGAGCGAATCACGGGGGGCGCGTACGGCCACCAGGTTGGCGAGCCAGCCGGGGATATAACCGCCCGGGTCGACAAAGGTGTCGAACGTGATCCGGGTCCAGCCGTCGTCCAGGGGTTCCAGGGTGAATGTATTCTGCAGTGCCGGGATGCGTACGGCATCGTCCTGCACCGGATACAGGTTGTCACCGGCGGTGGTGGAGAGCTCTATGCTCAGGGTTTCCGGATCCTGGGTGACTACGGTCTCGGTGGCAACATCCCGGTCGCTGACCGGCCAGATGCCCTTGATGCGCACATACGCCACGTTGTCGCCTACTTCCGGCAGCAGCCTCGCGGCTTCGCACTGGAATACCCAGTCTGGGAATCGCTCCACATCGGCGATCACTGCAAGCACGGTGAGCATGGAATAGGGCACTTCAGTCTGGCCCTTGAAGGCCTTTAGCGTGAAGCCCTCCACTTTGCGGGTCCAGGTGGTGACATCGTTACGGGATTCCGCTTCCTGGACCAGGTCCCAGGCCTGGTTGACCTCGGCCAGTGCCGGTTGGTACAGCAATCCGGCAACCAGGGGGGCCATTATTGTTGTTTTGCGCATGCATTCGCTCCTTTACGGCTGGGCTTTACGATAATCCGGCAGCGCTGTCCTGTCAGCACGACCTTTTCAGGCCATTTTCTTGACCCAGCGCAGGGGCAGGTTGCGCATCAGGAAGCCGACAAGATTCCAGGGCCACGCCGGAACATTGGCCTCGCCAGGTTCTTTTTCGATGGCCTTCGCCAGCAGGCGGCAGCCCGTCTCTGTGTCCACCATGAACGGTGTGTTCTTTACCTTTTCATTGATCTCCGAGCGGATGTAACCCGGGTAGATCGTCGTTACCGCAATGGGTTTGTCCAGCATCTCACAGCGAATGCCTTCGGTGAGAGCGGCCACACCGGCCTTGGTGGCGGCATACGTGGTCAGGTTTTTCGGCATGCCGCGCATGGCACTCATGGATGAAATCATCACCAGATGGCCGGCGTCCTGCTCGCGAAAAATCTCCAGCGCCGCTTCGCACTGTGCCAGTGCGGCGACAAAATTCGTTTCCGCGGTCTGGCGGTTGGCCCAGAAGTAGCCGGTGCCCAACGGTTGGCCCTTGCCCATGCCGGCATTGACGATGACCCGGTCGATACTGCCCAGGTCTTCACGGAATGCCTTGAAGGTCTCGAACACCTGGTCGTAGTCGTTCACATCCAGCGGACGAATGCTGACCGTAATCTCCGGGTGCTGCTGCTTGAGTTCGTCGCGCAGCTCTTCCAGGCGGTCCATCCGGCGGGCACACAGGGCCAGGTTGCGACCCATGGCAGCAAATTCCCGCGCCATGCCGCGGCCGAGTCCCGAGCTGGCACCCGTGATCAGAATGTTCTTGCGCATTGCCTGTCTCCGTCTTACTGCCGTGTGGTTCAGCGATAGCTCAGCAAATGCCGGTTATCGCCCTCGAAATGGGTGTGTTCGTTGAAGCTGCTCAGGTGGGCGCCGTTGCGTCCGACCACCACCTTGGTGACGGTGGCATTGGCAATCACCCGGTTGAGTTTCTTCCATTCGCTGTCCGGCATGTTCCAGAGCCGGGCGACCGTGGCGCTGATGGCGCCGCCGGAGGTGAATACCAGTGTGGTGCCAGCCGGTGTGGTGGCCAGTGTGTCCAGTGCGGCGCCCACCCGTGTGGCGAACATTGGCCAGGTTTCGCGATATTCCCGGCTATGGCCTTTCTCAAGCCAACGATCCAGGGCCTGCTCGAACATTTCCTGGAAGGCCTCACGCGGGCGCAGGGTGCGCGCCAGGTCCGCCATCATGACGGTGCGGCTGCGATACAGGGGCTTGTGGCGCACGATCAGTTCCTGGTGGTCGTATTCATTCCAGCGCCGGTCTTCGTCCCAGTCATGGGGCAGGCCCATGGCATCCAGGCAGGCCATGGCGGTCTGCTTGTGGCGGGTCATGGCGCCGGTGATGATCCGGTCGGGCTGGATGTTGCGCTGCTTGAGCGCCTGGCCGAGTACGCGTGCCTGCTCGACGCCCCGGGGAGACAGTTCGTCGTAATTGCGCTTGCCCCACGAGGCCTGGCCGTGACGTATCAGGAGTATCTGTGCCATCAACCGGCCTTGATGGCTTTCTTGCTGCGCCAGTGCAGGTAGTGGTTGAACAGCCAGAAATGCTTGAACGCCGGGTTGCGGGTCTGCTTGTGGTGGTAGCGGTAATAAATCTGCTGGAGGATCACGGCCAGGCGGAACAATCCGTAGACTTCATAGAAAGTCCAGTTGTCCGCACTCAGGTTCATCCGGTCGCAGTAATAGTCCACCACTTCCCGGCGGGTGAACATGCCGGGCAGGTGCGTGGGCTGGCGCCGCATCATCTGGATCAGGCGATCATCATCCGCCTGTACCCAGTAGGACATGGTATTACCCAGCTCCATCAGCGGGTCACCCAGCGTGGCCATCTCCCAGTCCAGCACGCCAATGATTTTCTGCGGATCGTCGGCATCCAGCACCAGGTTGTCGAAACGGAAATCATTATGGATTACCACCGTGGCGACATCATCGGGCATGTTGGCCTGCAGCCAGTCCATCACGTATTTCCAGCCAGGCACGTTCCAGGTTTTTGACTTGCCATAGCGGTGACTCCAGCCATCAATCTGGCGCTTGACGTAACCGGCGCCCTTGCCGATGTGCTCAAGTCCTGCGGCCTGGTAGTCCACCTGGTGCAACTCGATCAGCTTGTCGATCACGCCCTGGCACAGCTGGCGGGTGTCTACTTCTGACAGTGTCATGCCGCGCGGCAAATTGGCACGCGGAATAATGCCCTTGATCCGGTCCATGACGTAAAAGTCACAGTCCATTATCGCCGGGTCCTCGCACAGTGCCACCATCGTCGGGGTGGCGGGATAAACCGGTTTTAGCGCTTCCTGGATGCGGAATTCCCGCGCCATGTCGTGGGCGCCCTTGGCCTTGTGGCCGAAAGGCGGACGACGCAGGATCAGGTCCCGGTCGGGGTAGCGCAGCAGGTAGGTGAGGTTGGACGCGCCGCCGCTGAACTGTTGCACCTCGGGGGTGCCGTCAAGGCCCGGCACCTGTGCCTGCAGCCATTCATTCATCCGTGCCACATCGAAGGACTCGCCGTCGCGAACGGCCTTCGCCTGGTCAAGGACTGATGCGTTGCTCATGAGTTGCGCTCCAGCTTCCGCTTGAGTTTGCGGCCGGCGTCGCCGAGGGCGTAGTTGAACACCGGGGGCAGGTAGCGCTTCATCCACCAGAGCATCTTGCCTTCGCTGTGCGGCAGGATCATCAACCGGTTCTTGCCGGCGCCTTTCAGTATTCGGCGGGCCACTTCGTCCGCATCGATCTTGCCGCCGGCAAGCAGTTTCCTGACCGTACTGTCCATGCCTTCTTCCGGCGTGCGCATGGTGTCTGCCAGGTTGGTCTGGAAAAAACTCGGGCAGACCACGGACACGCGGATGCCGTAGGGGGCCAGTTCATGACGCAGGGTTTCGGACAGCGCCACCACCCCGGCCTTGGTGACATTGTAGCTGGACATGGCCGGGGCACAGGCCACTGCAGCCAGCGAGGCGATGTTGATGATCTGGCCGTCGCCCTGTTTCTTGAACAGTGGCGTGAAAGTCCGGCAGCCCTGCACCACACCCTTGAGGTTGATATCGATGATCCAGTCCCAGTCGTCCATGCTGACGCGATCGATTCGCCCTGCAGCAGCGACGCCGGCGTTGTTCACCAGCACATCCAGGCCGTTGAAGTTTTCTTCCACCCACTCCAGCAGCCGCACCCAGTCTTCAGCCACACAGGTGTTGGCGCGCTGGTAGTGAATCTCGCCGCGACCCTTGAGCGCGAACACGGTCTCAGCACCGCGCTCATCGTTGATGTCGGTAATCAGCACGCGTGCGCCGCGCGCCAGCCAGGCTTCAGCCAGGGCGCGGCCCAGTCCGGAGGCACCGCCAGTGATCAATACTCGTTGCGTGGTCAATGTGGGTTCCTTCCTGTGTCCGTTTACGTCTTGTATTTCATCAGTTCAAAGCGCGCAATCAGGCCACGATGCACCTCGTCCGGGCCATCCGCAAGACGCAGCGCGCGGGCGCCGGTCCAGGCCGCCGCCAGCGGGAAGTCATCGCTGAGACCGCCGCCGCCGTGAATCTGCATGGCCATGTCGATGACATCCAGCGCCATGTTCGGGCAGATCACCTTGATCTGGGAAATCTCGCTCATGGCGGCCATGACACCGCGCTGGTCGATCAGCCAGGCTGCCTTGAGTACCAGCAGGCGAGCCTGTTCGATGGCAATGCGGGCGTCGGCAATGCGTTCGCGGTTGCCACCCAGGTTGATGATCGGCTTGCCAAAGGCCTCGCGACTGAGGCCGCGCTCGCAGGCCAGCTTCAGGGCCATTTCCGCGAGGCCAATCAGGCGCATGCAGTGGTGGATGCGACCCGGGCCAAGACGGCCCTGGGCAATCTCGAAGCCGCGGCCCGGCCCGGCGATGATGGCACTTTTCGGCAGGCGCACATTGTCGAAGGACACTTCACCATGGCCATAGGGCTCATCCAGGCGGCCCATGGCGGGCAGCATGCGCTCCACGGTGACGCCGGGCGTGTTTTTCGGCACCAGCACCATGGAGTGCTGGGCGTGACGGTGGGCATTCGGGTCGGTGAGCCCCATGAAGATCAGCACTTCACAATTCGGGTGGCCGATACCGGTGCTCCACCACTTGCGGCCATTGAGCACTACCTCATCGCCCTCAACGGAAGCGGTGGCGGCCATGTTGGTGGCGTCAGATGAGGCGACGCCGGGTTCCGTCATGCAGAACGCGGAGCGGATCTTGCCGTCCAGCAGCGGCATCAGCCATTGCTGTTTCTGTTCGTCGCTGCCGTAGTGGTACAGCACTTCCATGTTGCCGGTGTCCGGGGCATTGCAGTTAAACACCTCCGGGGCCAGCAGGGAGGCGCCGGTGAGCTCGGCAATCGGGGCATACTCGGTGACGGACAGGCCACCGCCGAGGTCCTCATCGGGCAGAAACAGGTTCCACAGGCCCTCGGCGCGGGCCTTTTCCTTCAGTTCCTCAACCACCGGCAGCACCACCCAGGAATCGTCCAGCGACTGCAGCTCGTGGTGGTACTTCTCCTCGACGGGCCGGATCTCGCGTTCGATAAAGGCCCGTGCGCGCTGGATCATCTCCTCGGCGCGGGGGGAATGTGCAAAGTCCATGATGGCTCTCCCTGATGAATTGCCATCGAGTCTATGGCAGCATGCCTTAATTCATCCAATGAATAGCGTGCATCACCCACTATGCATGAAATTGATATTAGTCGGCTCGACCTGAACCTGTTCGTGGTCTTTGACGCCATCTATCGGGAGGGCTCCATCAGCCTGGCGGCGCGCCGCCTGAACCTGACCCAGCCGGCGGTGAGCCATGCCCTGGGCCGCCTGCGTGAGCGCCTGGATGACGCCCTGTTTGTGCGCCGGGGCCGGCAGATGGCGCCGACGCCGCGGGCGCGCCAGCTGGTGGAGCCCGTGCGACGGGCGCTGGAAGGGCTGCAAGGCTGTCTCAACGAGGAGCCCGTGTTCGACCCGGCAGCGGCGCGCCGCACCTTTGTCATCGGCCTGCGTGATGGCCTGGAAGCCTGTGTGCTGCCGCAGCTCACCCGCGCCGTGCTGGCGCGGGCGCCGGGTGTCGACCTGCAGTCCCTGCTGGTGCCGCGCCGTGAGCTGGCCCAGGAGCTGGCTGCGGGGCGCCTGGACCTGGCCATGGATGTGCAGTTGCCGGTGTCCGCCGATATCCAGCAGGAGCCGTTCATGGACGTGCCGCTGGTGGTGCTGATGCGCAAGGGGCATCCGCTGGCACGGTCCCGGCTGACCGCTGAGCGTTACCTGGCGGCGGACCATGTGCTGGTGTCCTCCCGCCGACGCGGGCCGGGTCTTGAAGATTTCGGCCTGGCCCAGCATGGCCACCGGCGCTCGATCCCGCTGCGCTGCCAGCACTACCAGGCTGCCATGGAGGTGGTGGCGTCCACGGACCTGTTGCTGACGGCGCCTGAGGTGCTGGCGCGCATGCTCGCCCCCTCATCCCGTTTTCATGTACAGGCATTACCATTGGAGCTGCCGTCCATGTCGCTGTACGTTTATTGGCACCGTGACCAACAGCAGGATCCCGGGCATGCCTGGTTGCGACAATTGATGCTGTCCGGACAGGAGATGTGAGTATGCAGTCGCTGGATTCATTCATGGAACAGGTGTGTCGGCGTGATCCGGACCAGCCCATGTTCCAGCAGGCGGTGCGGGAAGTGATGCACAGTCTGTGGCCGTTCCTCGAGCAGAATCCGGGCTACGCGGACAAGGCGTTGCTGGAGCGGCTGGTGGAACCGGAGCGGGTGATTACGTTCCGGGTGCCCTGGATCGATGATGCCAACCAGGTGCAGGTCAATCGCGGCATCCGGGTGCAGATGAACAGTGCCATAGGCCCTTACAAGGGTGGCTTGCGGTTCCACCCGGCGGCCAGCCTGGATGTGCTCAAGTTCATGGCCTTCGAACAGACCATCAAGAACTCCCTGACCACCCTGCCCATGGGCGGTGGCAAGGGCGGCGCTGACTTTGACCCGCACGGCAAGAGCGAAGGCGAGATCATGCGTTTCTGCCAGGCCTTCATGATGGAATTGCAGAAGTACATTCGCTCCTCCTGGGATATCCCCGCCGGGGATATCGGCGTCAATGATCGCGAGATCGGTTACCTGTTCGGCACCTACAAGAAATTGGCGGGCGAGTTTTCTGCCGCGCTCACCGGCAAGGCCGCCAGCTATGGCGGCAGCCTGATCCGGCCGCAGGCCACGGGCTACGGCCTGGTTTATTTTGTCGAGGAAATACTCAACACCGCTGGTCGCGACCTGGAAGGGCAGAAAGTGCTGGTGTCCGGGGCGGGAACGGTGGCGTTGTATGCGGCATACAAGGCCATTCACAGCGGTGCCAAAGTGATCACCGTATCCGATAGCGGTGGCGTGCTGGTGTTTCGTGACGGCATGTCGCGTGAGCAATGGCAGGATGTCTACGACCTGAAAATGGAAAAGCGGGGTCGTCTGTCCGAGCTCGCGGACATGAAGGGCGCGGCTTATCACGAAAACAAGCAACCCTGGTATCTGCACGCCGATGTGGCATTGCCCTGTGCAATCCAGAACGAGCTTGATGACAAGGCGGCACGCAAGCTGGTGGACAATGGTTGCCGGCTGGTGGCAGAGGGCGCAAACATGCCGTGCACCGCTGAAGCCATCAAGGTATTCCGTGATGCCAACATCGGCTTTGCCCCGGGCAAGGCCGCCAATGCTGGCGGCGTTGCCGTCAGTGGCCTGGAGATTACCCAGAATGCCCTGCGCACCAGCTGGACCGAACAGGAAGTGGACGCCCGGCTGCACGACATCATGCAGAAGATTCACCACGCCTGTGTGCGGTATGGCGCCCGCGACAGCAACGGCAATATCGATTACATCAATGGCGCCAACATTGCCGGGTTCGTCAAGGTTGCTGATGCCATGCTGGCCCAGGGTGTGGTCTAGTTTTTGCGGCTGTGGCGATCGCGCCAGGTCACCGGGGTTTCCCCGCACTGGGTCTTGAAGGCGCGGCTGAAGGAATTGGCATTGCTGAAGCCGGCGCGTGTGGCCACCTGCTTGATCGAGAAGTTGGTTTTTTCCAGAAGCTCCCGGGCCAGCCTGAAGCGCACGTCGTTGCTGATCTGTTTGAACGACGTGTTCTCGCTCGCCAGTTTGCGCACCAGTGTTCGTGGTGACAGGTTCATCTTCTCGGCAAATGCCTCCAGCGACGGGTGACGGCCATCGTTAGCCAGCTTGATCAGTTCATGACGCACGACACCGTCAAACGTGCGTGACTGCGCCTGGGTGGCGACCTCGTTCTCGAGGATTCGCTTGACGGTGCTGAAGGTGGCTTCGTTGGGGCTTCGGGTGGGCGTGTCCAGGTCGGCGGCGTTGCCCTCCATGCCGTTGAAGGTGCTGTTCATGATCACCCGGTAGCCGAGCACCTGCTCGAGCATGGCCACATGGCGGCGCGCCTGTTCGCTGTCGCCATAGCCGTGGGTGAAATGGATCGTGCGTGGCACCGGCCGCGACATGACATCTTCGGAAATGATGTTGACCACGGATACCACCAGTTCCACCAGGAAGCGTTCCATGGCGCCAAGGTCCACCGTGATATCCACGGTGAAACGGCAGTGGCGGCTGTCCTCGAGCAGGTCAGCGCGGACCACCGGCATCATCAGTGGCAAGTAGCGCACGGCCACCTGCAGAGATTCGCGCACATTACTGGCGCTGAGCGCCGCCATGCCCGCGAGGCCCGCGCTGGTGGCGGAGAAGTGCCGGAGCAGGTGGCCCACGTCCACGCGGCCACGCGTCTGCTCTGGCAGCCAATGGTAAAGGTCCACCATCTGCTCGCCGTTGATGCTGAAGGCGGGATCATGGAACTGCTCTTCCGTGGTACCGAGTCGCTCCAGCAGCTGCGCCATGGTGACCCCGGTGTCGCCACTGCTGAACGCCCGCAGCACCGGTTCGATCACGGTTCTCGGGAAGCGCAGCTCTTTCTTGTCCAGGGCTATCTTGGGCATGGTGGCCTGCATTCTTTTCTTTTGATTCTCGGGCTAAAGCGGGGTGATGGCAAACGGACAGCAGGCCTTCACGGCGCCGGCTGGCGGTTTTTGCGTGCATCTTGGCCAGTATGGTTGGCGTGCCGGGACTATTGTATGGCTCCTGAGGCGGCCCTCCGGCGCTGTTTTGCGCGCCGGGGCGCAGGGCCGAAAACGCCAATAAAAAGGACAATGACCATGGCAATTTCGCATCGCATCGCGCGCTGGCTGGTGCCGGCGCTGCTGGCGGCCCTGGCCGGGATGGCCTCCCCGCTGGCCACGGCGCAGCTGGCTGGCCACAACCTGATCCTGGTCCACGGCCTCATCCTTGATGACGTGGTCAACAAGCCCTCCCGCGAGGAGATTCTGGCCCGTCGCAAGGTCAGCAGGTTCTGGCAGGATCGCGCTGAGGGTTACCTGAACTGGAGCGGGGCAGACCGCCTGGAAGGCGGCATTGCCGAAGTGGTGTTCGAGCAGGCCCGTGACCTTGCTGAGCGAGGTGTCTGTGACCAGGGCTGTGTGCTGTTGACGCACAGTACCGGCGATCTGGTGGCACGTTACTTCATGGCCCACCAGGACGCCTGGATGCGCAACGCCGGGCTGGAGCCACTGAATATCGTCGCCACCCTCGACTTTGCCGGCGCTGGTGGCGGCACAGACCTGGCGGATGTGGCCGTTGGCGCCGTGATGGGGAGTGCCATTGCGGCCGACTTTGTGTGGGCCGCCGGCAAGATGCTGCATATCGACCTGAGCGACATTGCCTACAACGAACTCGGCGTACTGATTGACCTGCAGACCCATGTGGCCCGCAACCACGCCATGTGGCCGCAGGATATCCCGCGCCTGCGGTTCTCCGTCAGTGGCGGTGATCTTGGCGAGCTGGGCATGGGCCAAGTGCGCACCGTTACCAAGACCCTGCTGCGCGGCGCCGATGACACCGTGGTGCCCGCCCACTCCACCTGTGGCGCGGCCTCGCCGTGGGCATATGAAAGCTGCTCATCCAGCGTTGCCTACGATGGCAAGCGGGAATGGGAGTTCGGCCCGGGCAGTTTCCTGCACAACCATTTTCCGGTGCTGATGGCGGGCGATTATGATCACTTCACCCTGACCCAGGACCAGCATCAGGGCAAGGTCACCTATGTGCTGAACAACTTCAACGCCGGCCTGCAGGTGGATTTCGCCACGCGCACAAAGACGAAGACCGCCAACTGGTGGGAATTCTGGAAGGAAACCGGCACCTGGCAATATGTCCGCGGCTCCGGCAGCCAGTCCCTGTCCTACCTGATCTACGATACGCTCAATCACTGAGAGCGTACCCTGGTGCCCGGGCCGTGCGAGCGGCCCGGGTTTTTTTCGTTCAGGGGTTCATCACCAGATGGCGGAAGTGCCGGGAGGCGGAGATCGATGACACGGGCAAAGAGGCTGTCGGCAGCGGGGTTAGTGCTGCTCGTGGTTGTTGCGGTTGTCTGGCTGCATAGCAGCGACGCGCCACCGGTGGCGGAGCGGGAGCCGCCAGGCCAGCCTGCGAAGGCGTCGTCATCGGTTGGCCCTGAAGCGCCTGGAACGACGGCTGGCAGTGACCGGGGTGGCGAAGCAGCCGCGCCCCCTGCGCGTGGCGACGAGCCGCCTTCCGCAGCGCCGGACGCGGCCGGCCTGATGAACAGCCAGCTCAAGGATATTGCCGACGCGTATCGGCACAGCAGCCGCTTTCCGTCGTATTCCAGGCCGCTTGAAGCAAGTGACTGGGACCTTCTCAATCCGCGCGCCTTCGTGCCTCGGGAAACACCCCTGGCGGGCTATCCGGATGTCGCGGCCAGTATTGAGGTGGACCGGTATGTTGTCGACGTAAACCGTCCCTTGTCGGTGCGCGTGCGGGTGTCATCGCCGACGCGGGTGGTATCGGCGGCCAGCCTGTCGCTGTTGTCGGCGCGTGGGCCGGGCGGGTCGGTGGCGCTTGCCGAGCAGGCGGCCGTGAGCGGGGGGCAGGTCTTCTCCGGTGTGGTGCCGGCCTCGCTGTTGTTGTCCCTGGGCGAGGGTGATGTGGCGTTACTGGCAGCGCTCTCGGTCATGGGCGATGAGCCGGTGACGGTGTCCGCACAGCTGAAGCTGTATCTGCCCGAGGCACGACTGACGTACCTGGGCGCGCCCTATGTCGATGGCGCCAACCTGGTCATCCCGGCGCACTTCGAGGTGACCACGCGCGGCTATTACCGGGTGCGGGCGAACCTGTTCGAGCAGGAGGGTGAACGGCCGGTGGCACATATCAATGCGGCGTTCATGCTGGACCCGCCGCAAGCCACGGGGCTGCTGCGGGTGCACGCTGAAACCCTGCGCGCCATGCAGGCGCCCGGGCCCTACCTGCTTACCGACATCGACATCACCCGCAGTCCGGCGCGCCCGGGAGACAGCACGGGTTATGGCTCGTCTGCGCAGCCATCCTGGCCGGTGCCCGGGTTCAATCTTGGCAGTTACAGTGATGAGCCCTACGTCGACGAGAGCGTGCGCCAGCGGCAGGAGTTCCTCGACCGGCTTTCCGGCGAGGCGCCCTGATGGCAGCGCTCAGCTGATCCCCTCAAGCGCCTGTGCCAGGAACGGTGGCAGTGACAGGGCGCCATGGTGAATGTCGCATGCGTAGTAACGTGTGCTGAACGCCTTGTTGCGCGCATCTGTTTCGCGGAATTTTTCCAGATTGACGTTCTTGCCGGCCATGGTGCAGCTCCACCAGCCGGACGGGTAAACCGGCTGCGGGAAATGCAGTGTCTGGGTGGCGTCGAAGCCGGCGTCGCGCATGTTGATATGCAATTCGCGAATGATGGTGTCGCTGTGCAGCAGGGGCGACTCCGACTGCTGCACGATGATGCCGCCGTCGCGGAGGATGCGGTGGCAGTGCCGGAAGAAGTCCGCCTTGAACAGGCCCTCGGCCGGACCTACCGGGTCGGTGGAATCGACAATGAGCACATCAACGCTCTGGTCCGGCTGCTCCTTGATCCACTTGACGCCATCCTCGAATAACAGCCGGGCACGCGGGTCAGAGTTTGACTCGCACAGTTCGGGAAAATACTTCTCCGACATGCGGGTCACCATTTCATCGATATCGATCTGGGTGGCGTGCTCGACGCTGTCGTGGCGCAGCACTTCACGCAGGGTGCCGCAGTCGCCGCCGCCGATGATCACCACATCCTTCGGCGCGGCATGGGTGAACAGTGCCGGGTGAGACATCATCTCGTGGTAGAGGAAATTATCGCGGCTGCTGAGCATGGTGCAGCCGTCGATTGTCATCAGGTAGCCGAACGTGTCGGTCTCCCACATCTCGATATGCTGGTAGGTGGTGTGTACTTCTTCCAGCTTGCGCTTGAGACGCAGGCCGAAGGCGGTGCCGGCGCTGTCGAAATGCTCGAAGAACCACTTTGACTCGGTCATGACCGTCTCCAGGATGGGGTAAACGTGAAACGGGGCCATTCTAGCGACTCCCTGCGCCAGCGCCCACAAATTCCTGTGACCCGGGCGACCGGTTTGCCATAATGCAGCCAGCCTGTTCACGCCCCGTCGGGGCCAGCAAAGGGAGAGTCCATGGCCGCTACCAGAGACGCGCTGCGCATCTACAACGTGGATCGTTGGGGCGATGGCTACTTTGGTGTTGATGACCAGGGCTTTGTCACCGTGCGCCCGTGTGGCACGAAAGATGGCCCGCAGGCGCGGCTGGCGGATGTAAGGGCCGCGTGCCAGGCGGCCGGCCTGCGTAACCCGGTGCTGGTCCGTTTCGGGGGCATCCTGCGGGACCGCGTCAAGGCCCTCGCCGGCGCCTTCCGGGAGGCGATGCAGGCGCAGGGCTACCGTGGTGGCTACACACCGGTTTACCCGATCAAGGTGAATCAGCAGCGCCGCGTGGTGTCGGAGATTCTGCGGGCCGGTGATGAAGGCGAAACGGTGGGACTGGAAGCGGGTTCCAAGCCGGAGCTGCTGGCGGTACTGGCGTTGTCGCGCCCCGGTGCCCTGGTGGTCTGCAATGGCTACAAGGACAGCGAGTATGTGCGCCTGGCGCTGATGGGCGAGAAACTCGGCTTTCGCGTCCATATCGTGGTGGAGAAACTGTCGGAGCTGCCGCTGATTCTCGATCAGGCCCGGCAGCTGGGCGTTGCACCGCGTATTGGCTTGCGCGTGCGCCTGATGTCCGTGTCCAAGGGCAACTGGCAGAACTCCGGCGGTGAAAAATCCAAGTTCGGGCTATCCGCGCAGCAGCTGATGGCGGCCATCGCCCTGTGCCGTGACCAGGACGCCCTGGACCATGTGCGCATGCTGCATTTTCACCTGGGTTCCCAGGTGGCCAACATCCAGGACATCAAGGCCGGCATGCGCGAGGCCGCGCGCTATTTCGAGGAGCTGCGTTCCCTGGGCGCACCGGTGGACACCATGGATGTGGGCGGTGGTCTCGGGGTGGATTACGAGGGCACCCGATCACGTTCCTACTGCTCGATGAATTACGGCATGGCGGACTATGCCTGGCACATCGTCCAGACCCTGCATGAAACCTGTGAGCGCACCGGCCTGCCGATGCCGGCCATCATCTCCGAATCCGGGCGCGCGCTGACGGCGCATCATGCCGTGTTGCTGGTCAATGAAATCGACCGGGAGCGCCTGCGCCAGCGTGATGTGGCAGCGCCCGATGAGGCCGCCGCGCCGGAGCTGGCGCGCCTGTGGCAGCTGCACCAGGCGTTGCCCGGTGAGCGGCAGAACCTGCTCGAGGCCTACCAGGAGGTGCTCAGCGCCTGGCAGGATCTGCACCAGCGTTTCCTCGCCGGCGAGCTGTCGCTGCCGGCCCGTGCCGAGGCGGAAACGCTGTACGTGAATTGCCAGCTGCTGATTCGCAGCGGCCTGGACCCGGCGCGCAAGCAGCAGCGTGAGCTGCTCGACCAGTTGCACGAAAAGCTGGCCGACAAGGTGTTCGTCAACTTCTCCGTGTTCCAGTCGGTGCCGGATGTCTGGGGCATCGCGCAGGTGTTCCCGATCCTGCCCATTGCCGGGCTGGACCAGCCGCCCACCCTGCGTGCGGTGTTGCAGGACATTACCTGTGATTCCGACGGCCGCATTGACCAGTATGTCGACGGTGAGGGCCTGGAAACGACCCTGCCGCTGCCGGAGAACCATGATGGCCAGCTGGGTGTGTTCATGGTGGGCGCCTACCAGGAGATTCTTGGCGACATGCACAACCTGTTTGGCGACACCGACTCCGTGGATGTGGACATTGGCCCGGCCGGCGCCATCACCCTGAGTCACCCGATTCATGGGGACTCGGTGCGCTCCGTGCTGCGCTATGTGAACTTTGATCCCGACCGGTTGCTGGAAACCCTTGAGCGCCATTGTCATGACAGCACACTGGATGAACACGAGCGTGGCCAATTTATTGCCGAGATCCGTGACGGGCTGGATGGTTACACGTATCTTGAGTGACACCGACTTCATTACCCCACACAGGGAGTTCGTTCATGCGCGTGGATGCAGGAAACAAGGCTGATATACCCGAGGGCGAAAGCCGCCTGATCAAGGCCGGTGATGAGAAGGTGCTGGTGTTCCATCTCACCGACGGTTTTTTTGCCACCCAGGCGCGCTGCACACACCTGTTCCGTTCCATGGAGAAGGGCAAGGTGCTGGAAGACAAGTGTGTCCAGTGCCCTTTGCACCGGGCCCGCTTCAATATCCGCACCGGTGAGGTGGAGGAGTGGGCGAATTTCCCGCCCGGCGTGCAGCTGCTCAATGCCCTGCGCCAGGAAAAGGCCCTCAAGACCTACACGGTGGTGGAAGAGGGTGAGCGGCTGTTTGTCGAGCTGTGAGTCCCTCCCGGGAAGACCGGCAGCAGGTGCTGGCGCGGGTTGACCGTTTTGCCGACCTGATGGATACCAGCATCAGCGTGCCCTTCACACGCTTCCAGCTGGGTCTCGAACCATTGATTGGCCTGTTGCCCGGGGTCGGTGATGCCGCCGGGCTGGTGCTGTCCTCCTACCTGCTGCTGGAAGCCCAGCGTGCCGGGGCGCCGTTTTCCCTGAAGATGCGCATGCTGGCCAACATGGGCATTGATGCTGTCGGCGGTCTGCTGCCCGTGGCCGGCGACCTGTTCGACGCCTGGTTCAAGGCCAATACCCGCAACGCCCGGCTTCTGCGGCGTTGGCTCTATCGCGAGACAGCGGCGGATGAGCCGCGCACCACCGCCTGGCTGCCGTTGTTGCTGGCGCTGGTGCTGGCCGGTGCCAGCGCGGCGTTGCTTTGGCAGTATGCCGGCGGCCGGCTGCCCTGACCCTCTCCTAATCGTTCTTTTCGCTGTCGTCGCCGCCTGGCTGGCGCTGGGCGCGCGGGTGGGCGGCGTCATAGACCTTGGCCAGGTGCTGGAAATCCAGGTGGGTATAGACCTGGGTGGTGGACAGGTTGGCGTGGCCGAGCAGTTCCTGCACGGCGCGCAGGTCGCCGGAGGATTCCAGCATGTGGGTGGCAAAGGAATGGCGCAGCATGTGCGGGTGCAATCGTCCGTCCAGCCCTCGCTGGCGGGCCGCCCGGGCGAGCCTGTCCTGGACGCTGCGCGGGCTCAGGCGTGTGCCGCGCTGGCTCAGGAACAGCGCCGTCGAGCCTGACGCACCGGTGATTTCATGACGGCGTTCCAGCCAGGCCTTGACCGCCTGGATGGCGGGTGTGCCCACCGGCAGGTGGCGGGTCTTGCTGCCCTTGCCAGTCACCACCAGGGTCTGGTCGGCGAAGTCGATGGTATCCACGTCCAGGCTGAGTACCTCCGATAGCCGCAGCCCGGAGGAGTAGATCAGCTCCATCAGCGCCTGGTCGCGCAGGCTGAGCAGGTCATCGCCGGCGCCAGGCGTGTCCAGCAGCTGGCCCACCTGGTCCGCATCCAGTGTCTTCGGCAGGCGCCGGCCACTGCGTGGCGCGCTGATGCCGTCAGCCGGATTCTGCTGGCACAGGCCTTCCCGTATCTGCCAGTTGTAGAAGGTGCGCAGGGCCGACAGAAGCCGCTGGATTGACTTGCCCCCCAGCCCTTGCCGGTGCAGGCGACTGACCAGCAGACGCACGTCGTGGGCAGATGCGCCGGGCCAGTCGGTCATGCCGCCGTCCTGCAGCACGCCCAGCGCACGCGCCAGGTCGCGCCGGTAATTGCTCACCGTGTTGGCGGACAGCCGCCGCTCGCGCTCGAGATGGGCAAGGAAGCGGTCGATCAGGTGCGTCGGCTGGGCTGCTGTCATGCCCCATTGTAACCAGCTCACCGTTGGCCGCCAGCGGATTGCATGTCCGCGCATCCAGTGATATAGAAACATATAGTTAGTAGTATATGGATTAGTACTATGGCGCGGACGTACGGGCAGCAATGCGGTGTGGCAAAGGCGCTGGACCTGCTGGGGGAGCGCTGGACCCTGATGATCCTGCGCGACCTGTGTGCCGGCAGCGCCGGCTTTAACCAGTTGTTGCGGGCGCTCAGGGGGATCGGGCCCAACCTCCTTTCCGCCCGGCTGGGTCAGTTACAGGCAAGCGGGCTGGTTCAGGCCGGCGAGCACGGCTATGCATTGACGCCGCGCGGCCAGGCGTTGCGTCCTTTGCTGCGTACCCTGATGGCCACGGGCCATTTCCTTGGCCTGCCAGCCGGCGGTGGCGACGCGCCGGTGCCGGCGCGGACCGTCCTGGGCGTGCTGTTTGACCCCCTCCAGGCGAGTGACATGGAGCGGATCATCGAAGTGCAGGTGGGCGAGGAGCGGTTCACCTGTTTCGTCAGTCACGGCCGTCTGGCGATCCGCCCGGACGCCGCACCGGTGATCCCGGATGTGCGCCTGCAGGCAACGGCGGCGGGTTTCACGCGCGCTGTTTCCGGCGCGCCGCCGGGGGAGGATTTTCGTCTGCGAGGGGATGCCGCCGCCCTGCGCGATTTTCGCCTGGCCTTCGCGCTGCCGATGGCGCCGCTGCGCGACACGGTGGCGCTGTTTGCCGGGGAGGCTGGCTGACGCGGCGTGGAAAAGCGGCAGCGGCCGGGTCAGGCGCGCCGCGCTTCCAGCTTGTTGTGGTGGCGCAGCAGGTCGGCCAGGCGGCGCGCCAGGATATCGCCGATATGGCTGATGAACAGCGTGCCCATGGAGCTGCGAAAATGCTGTGCATCGGCACTGCCAATGGCCAGCACGCCCTGGCGACCCTGGAATTCCAGCGGCACCATGGCGGCCGAGCGGGCCTGCTCGCGGCGCTCGCCGAACAGCTGTTCCACTTCCACGTCACGCAGGATGCCGCACACCGGGTTGCCCTTGCGCAGCAGCACCTGGATGGCGTCATGCAGTTCTTCCTCGGCAATGCAGCGCACACTGGCGCGCAGCTCGCCGGACACATCCAGGTCACGGTCGTAGACGATCAGGGTGACGGCGTCGCAGTGGAAGTCGTCGCGCAGGCTGCCGAGCAGGTTGTTGAACAGCTGCTCGGCGGTGCGGGCTTCCACCAGCTTGAGCACCAGCTGGCGGGTTTTCTCGAACAGGCCATCGTTTTCACGGGCCACGTCCAGCAGGGCATTGAGGCGGTCGCGCAGTTCGTGATTGCGACTGCGCAGTACCTGCGCCTGGCGCTCCAGCAACGACACGGCATCGCCGCGCGGGTCCGGCAGGCGCAGCAGTTCCAGCAACTCGTCGCGCTGGATAAAGAAGTCGGGGTTGTCACGTAACCAGGCGGCCACCTTGTCGGCATTGATGCCGTTGTCTTCGCTCATGCTGACGCTCTCCTTGTTTTATGCGCGGGTGGCCGGCGAGGGACTGTCGTCCCGGGGAATTTCGCCATCATAGACACGGGTGGCCGGGCCTGTCATCAGGATGTCCTGGCCGGCTGTGTGGCTGATCTGCAGGTGGCCGCCGGGCAGGGCCACGTTGACGTGTTCATCGAGCAAGCCACGGCGCTGGCCGCAGACCACGGCGGCACAGGCGCCGGAGCCGCAGGCCAGGGTCTCGCCGCTGCCGCGTTCGAATACCCGCAGGCGCACATGGCTGCGGTCAATGATCTGCATGAAGCCGACGTTGACCCGTTCGGGAAAGTCGGCGTGGGATTCCAGCAGCGGCCCGACGCTGGCCACGGGGGCCTTGTCCACGTCTTCCACCAGCAGCACGCAGTGCGGGTTGCCCAGCCCCACCGCGGACACCTCGTAGCCGTTGTTGCCCGCCACCACCACGTAGGTGTCGCGCTCCTGTGGCGCACGCAGCGGGATGTCGGCGGGTGCCCAGCGCGGCTGGCCCATGTTAACGGTTACCTGTTCGTCGTCGGTCACGTGCAGTGTCAGGGTGCCGCCGGCGGTTTCCACGCGGATATCGTGTTGCTGGGTCAGCTGCTGTTCGCGCACGAAGCGGGCGAAGCAGCGTGCGCCGTTGCCACACTGGTTCACCTCCGAGCCATCGGCATTGAAGATCCGGTAGCGGAAATCGACACCGGCGGTGCGCGCCGGCTGGACCACCAGCAGCTGGTCGAAGCCAATGCCGAAATGGCGGTCGGCCAGCTGGCGGATGCGGGCAGCTGGCAGCGGCAGGCCGTCCTCGGGCAGAGGCTGGCTGATGCCGTCGACAACCATGAAGTCGTTGCCGAGGCCGTGCATCTTGGTGAATCGCAGTGTCATGGCTGTCCTGGCTGGGCAGATGGGACGAATCAGGTATTGTAGGCTGCACGGTGTGCGCTGGAAACCGGAGGGGCGGCAGATGAAACGATTAGGCTGGCTGGCGGCGACTGCGGTGCTGCTGATAGTGGTGACACTGGTCTGGGTGGGCGTCCGGTTCTCGGGTGGCGAGCCCTATCCGGCGGTGGTCACGGAGCCGCGCTATCCGGCGCAGGCGCTGGAGAAGGTGCTGGAATACCCGGAGCCCCTGGGCAACCTGGCCGTGGATGACGAGGGCCGTGTCTATTTCACCGTGCATCCGGAGTCGCGGCCATCCGGGCACAAGGTGCTGGTCTGGGACGGTGAGGCCTTCGCCCCGTTCCCCGATGCCGCCCGCCAGGACAGCCTGTTCCAGACGCCGCTGGGCATGGTCATCGATCGCCAGGGGCGGGTATGGACCATCGACCACGGCTTTCACGGTCTCGGCGATCCGCGCCTGCTGGCGTTTGATCCGCGCACCGGTGAAGTGGTGCATGATCATCGCTTCAGCGGCGCGGTGGCCCCCATGGGGTCGTTCCTCCAGGACCTGCAGGTGTCGCCGAACGGCGACACCGTCTACATCGCCGACGTCGGTCTGCTGCGCGGGGTCCCCGGGCTGGTGGTCTATGACGTGGTCAGTGGCACGGCGCGCCGAGTGCTTGATGGGCATCCCTCGGTGATGCCGCAGGACTGGCTGATCCGGACGCCATCCCGCGAGATGAAATTCCTCGGCGGCCTGTTCGTGCTCAAGCCCGGCGTCGATGGTCTCGCCCTGAGCCGGGACGGCCGCTGGCTGTTCTATGGTGCGATGACCCACGATACCCTTTACCGCGTACCCACCGCCGCCCTGCGTGCCGCCGACCTGGCTGCGGAGCAGCTGGACGGTGCCGTGCAACCGCTGGTGCCCAAGCCCCTCAATGACGGCATGAGCATTGATAACGCCGGCAATGTCTACCTCACCGATGTGGAGCACCAGGGCGTCTACGTGATCAGCCCGGACGGTGACCACCACACCCTGGTCCAGCACCCGGACATCCGCTGGGCCGATGCCCTCAGCTTTGGCCCGGACAACATGCTCTACATTCTCGACAGCGCCATTCCCGAGCAGATGCTGCGCAGCAAGGCGCACATGGCGGCGCAGGGACCATACGCCATTTACCGTCTGCAGTTGCCGGTGGGCGCGCCAGCGGGCCAGTAATGACCCCCGGTGGGGCGCCGGTGCGTACGGGTTTTTCTGGCCTGCAGCATGGCTGATCTCGCCTAATTGTGTGTTTTGCAAGCTCTTGGGTTCATTTTGCCATCAAATAATGTAAGAATTTCGCCCCATGAATAGCGCAGCCACTCCCCCGACTTCCCGATCCTATCGCGGGCTCAAGGCCGCAGAGCGAAAAGCACTGCGGCGCGAAAACCTGATTGAGGCGGGTGTCGACATCATCGGTAACCGCGGTTATGCCCAGACCACGGTGAAAGACCTGTGCCGCAAGGCCGGGGTCTCCGAGCGCTATTTCTACGAGTCGTTCGCCAACAAGGAAGAGCTGCTGTCGGCGGTGTACCAGCATGTCACCGACCGTCTGCGTGATGGCTTCATCGATATCATGAATGACCGGGGAAGTTCTTCCGGGCAGCGCGGCCAGGACGCCACGCGCATGTTCCTGCGCCATGTCAGCGATCCGGTGCTGGCGCGCATCCAGCTGCAGGAAATTCTTGGTGTCAGTGATGCGCTCAACCGTGAATACCAGCGCGCCATGACCGAGCTGGGCGAGTTCATCAGCCTGGCCATGCGCATGGTGTTCCCGGATATCCCGGCGGAGAAGTTCGCCTCCGGTGTGGTGGGTGCATCCATGGCGGGGGCCGTGATCCAGGTGGCCAACAACTGGGTCTTTCGGGGTTACGACATGCCGCTGGAAGAGCTGGCGGACGAGATGTACGCCCTGTTGCTCGCCTCGGCTGAAAAACTGTCCCTCAGCGGCGAGCCCGGCCAGCAACCCTGATCCCGTTTTACGGAATCAGGCTTTCCTGGCGCAACTGGTCCGCCACCGTTTCCCGCTGCCGCACCAGCCAGGCCTGGTCGCCATCCACCAGCACTTCTGCAGGCCGGTTCCGGCTGTTGTAGTTGCTTGCCATGCTGAAGCCGTAGGCGCCGGCTGAGCGCACCGCCAGCAGGTCGCCACTTTCGAGGCTCAGCACCCGGTCCTTGCCGAGGAAGTCGCCGGTCTCGCACACCGGGCCCACCACATCCCAGTTACGGCAGTCGGCATCCCGCGGCGTGACCGGGACGATCTCCTGCCAGGCCGAGTACAGGCTCGGCCGGATCAGGTCGTTCATGGCGCCGTCGACGATGGCAAAGTTACGGTGCTCGGTGGGCTTCAGGTACAGCACCTGGGTGACAAACACGCCGGCATTGGCGGCAATGGCGCGGCCCGGTTCGATGTGCACCGGCATGTCGGCGGGCAGCCGAGCCAGCAATGCCTTGATGTAATCCGCCGGCGCCGGTGGTGTTTCGTCACGATAGGTCACGCCCAGGCCGCCGCCGAGATCCAGGTGACGCACGCTGATGCCGTCGTTGGCGAGCGTTTTCACAAGAGCCAGCACGCGCTCCAGGGCATCCTCGAACGGCGCCAGCGAGGTCAGCTGGCTGCCGATGTGGCAGTCCACGCCGACGATCTCGATGTGGGCCATTTCCCGGGCGCGGTGATAGATGGCCGGCGCCTGTTCAATGTCGACACCAAACTTGTTCTCTTTCAGCCCGGTGGAGATGTACGGGTGCGTCTGTGCATCCACATCCGGATTGACGCGCAGGGCAATGGGCGCCACCACACCCTGCTCGCCGGCGACAATATTGAGCAGTTCCAGCTCGGCGGCTGATTCCACATTGAAGCAGTGAATGCCGGCCTGCAGCGCCTGTTCCATTTCCGCCGCGGTCTTGCCGACACCGGAAAACACGATCCTGTCCGGCGTGCCGCCAGCCGCGAGGACCCGCTCCAGCTCACCGCCGGACACGATGTCGAAACCGGCGCCCAGCCGGGCCAGGACATTCAGCACCGCCAGGTTGGAGTTGGCCTTGACCGCGTAGCAGACCTGGTGCGGATGATCGCCAAACGCGTCATCAAAGGCGCGGTAATGGCGCTCCAGGGTGGCGCGCGAATAGACGTACAGTGGCGTGCCGAACCGCTCGGCCAGGTGGGTCAGGCTGACGTCTTCGGCGAACAGCTCGCCATCGCGGTACTGAAAATGGTCCATCCGGGTCTCCGTGGCTCAGGGGGTGGTCTCGTCCCCGGTGTCTTCATCGTTGTTTTCTTCAGCGGCCGGCGCCTGTTGCACGGTGTCTTCGGCCGGCGCCTCGGGCTCGGCGAAGTACAGCGGGCCTTTCTGGCCGCAGCCGGCGATCCCCAGCAGTGCCATCAGGAGCACGGCTTTCATCAGGCGTTGCCCTGTGCGCGGGCGCGCTGTACGGCCGCCCGGACCTGGTCCGGTGCGGTGCCGCCAACATGGTTGCGGGCGCTCACAGACCCCTCCAGGGTGAGCACCTCGAACACGTCCTCGTCGATCTGGTCACTGAACTGCTTCAGCTCCGAGAGGCTCATGTCGCCCAGGTCTTTCTTCTTTTCCACGCCATAGGCCACGGCCTTGCCAACGATCTCGTGGGAGTCGCGGAACGGGATGCCCTTGCGCACCAGGTAGTCGGCCAGGTCGGTGGCAGTGGCAAATCCCCGCCGGGCTGCCTCGCGCATGGCTTCCCGGTTCGGTTCGATGGCCGGGATCATGTCGGCAAAGGCACGCAGGGAGCCGCGCAGGGTATCCACGGCGTCATACAGCGGTTCCTTGTCTTCCTGGTTGTCCTTGTTGTAGGCCAGCGGCTGGCTCTTCATCAGGGTCAGCAGGCAGATCAGGTGGCCGTTCACCCGCCCGGTCTTGCCGCGCACCAGCTCCGGCACGTCCGGGTTTTTCTTCTGCGGCATGATCGAGCTGCCGGTGCAGAAGCGGTCGGGCAGGTCAATGAAGTTGAACTGGGCGCTGGTCCACAGCACCAGCTCTTCGCTCATGCGCGACAGGTGGGTCATGCACAGTGCGGCCAGGGCGCAGAATTCGATGGCGAAGTCACGGTCACTGACGGCGTCCAGGCTGTTGTAGCAGACCTCATCAAAGCCGAGCAGCTCGCGGGTGGTTTCGCGGTTGATCGGGTAGGTGGTGCCGGCCAGCGCTGCCGAACCCAGGGGCATGCGGTTGACCCGCTTGCGGCAATCGGCCAGTCGCTCCCGGTCACGGCGCAGCATCTCGAACCAGGCCAGCATGTGGTGGCCGAAGGTCACCGGCTGGGCAGTCTGCAGGTGCGTGAAGCCGGGCATGATGGTGGCGGCCTCGCGCTCGGCCAGGCCCAGCAGGCCCTCCATCATGCGTGCCATCTCCGCGTCGATGGCATCGATCTCGTCGCGCAGCCAGAGGCGAATGTCCGTGGCCACCTGGTCGTTGCGCGAGCGGCCGGTGTGCAGTTTCTTGCCGGTGATGCCAATGCGGTCGGTGAGGCTGGCCTCGATGTTCATGTGCACATCTTCCAGCGCCACGGACCACTGGAATTGGCCGTTCTCGATGTCCTCGCGCACGCCTTCCAGGCCCTGGATGATGGCGTCACGCTCGTCGGTGCTGATCACGCCTGCCTCTGCCAGCATGGTGGCGTGGGCGATGGAGCCGCGGATATCCTGCGCGTACATGCGCTGGTCAAAATTCACGCTGGCGGTGAATTCCTGCACGAACTGGTCGGTGGATTCGCTGAAGCGCCCGCCCCAGAGCTTGTTCTGCTGCTTGTCTGTCATGGTGTCCCGTCGCGGTGGCTGGCCGGAAAGGCGCGGAGTATAGCATTTTCCCGGGCGCGTCTGCTGGGGTATAAGGGGGCATGGGTGCCGTGTGTATGGACACAGGGCCGGGCGGTTGCAGCAGGGGGGGCGGGCGACGCATGAGCAAGGACGAAGCAGCGCTGCAACGGGCATTCCTGCCGGATTTCTGCGCCACCCGGTCGGTGCTGGTGGTGGTGGTGGTGGCGGAGCTGCTGGCGCTGGTGATGACCCTGGCGGCCACCCACTACGACGACTTTTCCCTTGAGCGCCTGGCGCTCTCCTCCCTGTTCATCCAGTGGGTGGCGTTGTCATCGGCCGCGGTGCTGTGTGGTCTGCGCGAACGCCTGAACCGGTTGTCCCTGTCTGCCGCCAGTGTCGGCGTGGTCATCGTGGTGGTGGCCATCAGCATGGTCTTCAGCCTGATCGTGCGGTTGGTGATTCGCTGGATGCTGGGGCCGGAGGGCGTGTTCTTCCCGCTGTGGGATTTCGAGGTGCTGGTCAATGGCGCCATTGCCGCCATCATTGCCGGCGTCATGATGCGCTACTTCTATGTCCAGGAACTGCTGCGTATCAAGGGCGAGGCGGAGCTGCAGGCCCGCATCCAGGCGCTGCAGTCGCGTATCCGCCCGCATTTCCTGTTCAACAGCATGAACATCATTGCCAGCCTCATCGCCGTGGACCCGGAAACCGCCGAGCAGGTGGTGGAAGACCTGTCGCGCCTGTTCCGGGCCAGTCTCAAGGAAACCGGCAACGAAGTTAGCCTGGCGGAAGAATTGGACCTGTGCCGCCGTTATATCCGCATCGAGCAGCTGCGGATCGGCGAGCGCCTGCAGGTGGAGTGGGACATTGAGGCCGACGAGCAGACCACGCGGGTGCCCCTGCTGACCCTGCAGCCGTTGCTGGAAAACGCCATCTATCACGGGGTGCAGCCACTGGCGGAGGGTGGTGTGGTGACTGTGCGGGTCAAGCGCGACGGCAATGCCGTGTCGCTCAGCGTCATCAACCCCTGCCAGGCGGGTGCTTCCGGGCATCGCGGCAACCAGATGGCCCTGGACAATATCCGCCATCGCCTGCAGGCCCTGTATGGGCCATCCGCGCGACTGGATTCTCGGCCGGGAAATGACCAATATGAGGTGGAGATCGGCTATACGCTGACGGAACGGGACCGTACGGGATCCGTAGGCTGAGGGAGAGCTTTATGCGGGTTTTGGTGTGTGATGATGAAAAGCTGGCGCGAGACCGGCTCGCGCGCCTGGTGGACGCCATGGACGGGAATGAGGTGGTGGCCGAGGCCGAGAACGGCCGGCAGGCCCTGTCAGCCGTGCAGGAAAGTCGCCCCGATGTGGTGCTGCTGGATATTCGCATGCCGGACATGGATGGCATCGAGGCGGCGTCGCACCTGATGAAAAGCGAGCATCCGCCTGCGGTGATCTTTTGCACCGCCTATGACGAACACGCACTGCAGGCCTTCAAGGTGCATGCGGTGGACTATCTGCTCAAGCCGGTGTCGCGCGATGACCTGGCCCAGGCGCTGGAGCGGGCCCGCGGCGTGACCCGGGCACGGCTGGAGGCACTGGACCAGGAGGTCCACCCGGAAGGCAGTCGCCGTCGCCACATCAGTGCCCGCACCCACCGGGGCATCGAGCTGGTGCCGGTGGATGATATTCGTTATTTCATGGCCGACCAGAAGTACGTCACCGTGCGCTACTCGGAAGGTGAGGTCCTGATCGACGAGACCCTCAAGGAGCTGGAAGACGAGTTCGGCGACCAGTTCGTGCGTATCCACCGCAACGCCCTGGTGTCCCTGGGCTTCCTCGAGGGCATGGAACTGGCCAACGCCGGCCACTACCAGGTGCGCCTGCGGGGGGTGGAGGAGAGGCTGACGGTCAGCCGCCGCCATGTGGCGGGCCTGCGCAAGGTGATGGCCAAGCTGTGACGCTGGCGCCGGGCGACGATCGTGCTATGCTTGCCGGGCCCTGTCGCCAAGCAGAAAAACAAAAGAGGGGATGTTAGCGATGAAAAAGATTCTTGCCCTGTTGGCGCTGTCCGCCTTCCTCGGTGGGTGTGCCACTGCCCAGAGCCCGGTTACCGGCCTGCTGTATTCCAATGTCAAAGCACCACTGACGGCCACCCAGGCCGGTGAGAAGCCCCAGCGTGTGGGTCGTGCCTCGGTGCGTTCCATTCTCGGTATCCTCGCCACCGGTGATGCCAGCATTGCCACGGCAGCACGCAATGGCGGTATCCGTGAAATCACCTATGTCGATTACGAGTCGCAGAACTTCTTCGGGGTGCTCGCCGAGTACACCGTGGTGGTCTACGGCAACTGATCCAGTGCCACGGGCCGGCCGGCCCGTGGCAGCCCCATTCTTTATCCCTGCGCCTGGAACAGGTGCACATCCCGTTGCGGGAACGGGATGGTGATGCCTGCCTCGTCGAACGCCAGCTTGACCTGCTCATACAGGGCAAAATACACATCCCAGTAATCTTCCGAATTGACCCAGGTGCGCGTGGTGATTTCGATGGCGCTGTCGGCGTGTCCGCTGATCAAGACATTGCTGGCGGGCTCCTTGAGAATGCGCGGCTCGGCATCGATCACTTTCTGCAGCACCTGCTTGGCATAGCGGATGTCGTCGCCATAACTGATGCCGAACACAATATCGATACGCCGGGTCGGTTCGCTGAACAGGTTCTTGATGCTGCCGTTTGAGATGCTGCCGTTGGGTATGACGATCTTCTCGTTCTGGTAGTTGACCATGATGGTGTTGAAGATGTGGATCTCGCGCACCTTGCCGGTATGGCCCTGCACCTCGATCACGTCACCGACGCGGTAAGGCTTGAAGAAAAGAATCAGGATGCCGCCGGCCAGGTTGCCCAGGCTGCCCTGAAGCGCCATGCCCACACCCAGGCCAATGGCACCGAGCATGGCAATGAACGATGTGGTTTCCACACCGACCATGCCGGCAACACTGATGATCAGCATGACCTTCAGCAGCATGTCGAGGAAGCTGACCAGGAACCGGGTCAGCGTTTCTTCCACGCTGCGCAGTCCCAGCAGCCGGCCCAGTCCGCGGGTAATGCGCCGGATCAGCCAGAAGCCGATGATCAGCGTGGCGATGGCCAGCAGCAGCTTTGGCACATAGGCCACGGCCAGTTCGGTGAGCATGTCCAGGTAGGTGCTGGCCTTGTCCAGGTCCAGGTCGGTGACGTTTTCCATGTTGTTCGTCCTTGTTGATGATCCTGCAAATGGAATAGCAGATTGTCATGGCAAAGGCGATCATTTCGCCGTGGCTGCGGTCATCCCCGGCGGTTTCTGGCAGAATTGGCGGGCATCAGGAACACGGGAGATCCCATGACAGAAGTACTGCGTATCGCGACACGCTCCAGTCCGTTGGCCATCTGGCAGGCCGAGTATGTCCAGCAGCGGCTGCAAGCGTTGCATGACGGTTTGCGTGTGGAGCTTGTCCGGATCAAGACGCAGGGCGACAAGATCCTCGACGTGCCGCTGGCAAAAATCGGCGGCAAGGGCCTGTTCGTCAAGGAGCTGGAAGAGGCAATGATGGACGGCCGTGCCGACATCGCCGTGCACTCGATGAAAGACGTGCCCATGGAATTGCCGCCAGGGTTTGCCCTGCCGGTGATCTGTGAGCGCGAAGACCCACGCGATGCCTTTGTGTCCAATCACCATGACAGTCTTGCCGCCCTGCCACAGGGCGCCCGGGTCGGCACCTCGAGCCTGCGTCGCAGTGCACAGCTGCGTGCCAACCGGCCGGATCTTGAAGTGCTCAGCCTGCGCGGCAATGTACAGACGCGCCTGTCGAAGCTGGATGACGGCCAGTTCGATGCCATCCTGCTGGCGGCGGCGGGCCTCAAGCGTCTGCAGATGCATGAACGCATCCGCTATGAGATGCCGCCGGAAGAATCCCTGCCGGCGGTGGGTCAGGGCGCTGTCGGCATCGAGTGCCGGGACGGTGATGACCACACCGCTGCATTGCTGGCACCGCTGGGTGATGTGGACACCTGGGACCGGGTGGTGGCGGAACGGGCCATGAACCGCCGTCTTGAAGGCGGCTGCCAGGTGCCCATCGGCGGCTATGCCGAACTGCAGGGCGACAACCTGTGGCTGCGCGCGCTGGTGGCCAGCGAAGACGGTACCCGGGTGCTGCATGCCGAAGGCTCAGCGCCACGCAGCGCAGCGGCGCAGCTGGGTCATGATGTCGCCGGTGAACTGCTGGACAAGGGTGCCGGGGACATTCTCGGCGAGATCTACGGACGCAGCTGATGCCGCTCAAGGTGCTGGTGACACGCCCGCAGGGACAGGCTGAAAGCCTGGTGACATTGCTGGCCGAACATGGCCATGACGTGACCCACGAGTCGGCACTGACCATCGAGGCGCTGGCGCCGCCGGGCAACAGCCTGGATGGCCTTGCCAGGGCCCATGCCGTTTTCTTTGTCAGCGCCAACGCGGCGCGCCTGGCGCTTCCCCTGATCGCCGCGCATGTGGGCGACTGGCCGCCATCGCTGCACTGCCTGGCAGTGGGTGAGGCCACGGCGGCGGTGTTGCGTGACGCCGGCCTGCCGGTGGTGGTGCCGGCACAGGGATTTAACACGGAGGCTGTGCTGCAGTTGCCCTGTCTGGCCAGCCTCGAGGGCAGGCGTATTGTGGTCTTTCGCGGTGACGGCGGGCGTGAACTGTTTGCCGGCGCCTTGCGCGACAGGGGGGCCGAGGTTGACTATATTGCAGTGTATCGGCGTCACTGCAACAGTGGATTCCGTTACCCGCCTGACACGGACGTCGTGCTCGTGACCAGCGTGCAAAGCTGGCAGTGCATGGCAGGGAAGATCAGCGGAGACCCTGTGATCCTGGCCGGCAGCGAACGTATTGCCGACGCAGTCAGGGCAGACCATGGAGGCCGGGTGCTGGCAGCACCCAGTCCCCATGACATGGACATGCTGGCAACACTGGAGCGCCTATGACCAAGCCATCCGTTCACCGCATGCGCGGCGCCGTGCTGCCGAACCTGCTGTTGCTTGTGCTGCTGGCGGGCCTTGCGGCAGCCGGCTGGTATGGCTGGCAAGCCTGGCAGACGCAGCAATCCCTCAATGCGGATCTGCAGCAACGCCTGGCCGAGTTGCAGTCGCGTCAGGCAAGCCTGAAAAGTGAGGCTGATGCCGGGCAGGCGGCGGGCGATTCGCGCCTGTCCGAGCTGGAGCGCCGGCTGCAGGAAAATGCCGCCACCCTGCGTGACATGGCCGCCGGTGGCCAGCGCAACTGGCTGCTCAATGAAGCCCAGGCCCTGGCCAGTCTTGCCCAGGAGCGCCTGTTGCTGACCGCAGACCTGGCCGCTGCTGACCGCCTGCTGGCGGCGGCCGATGCCACCCTGGCGCGCAGCAGCGACAGCCAGGTGTTGACCGCCCGCCGGGCACTGGCAAAGGACATGGAAGCCATTGATGCCGCCCGCCAGGTGGATGTTCCCGGCCTGGTGCTGCGCCTCGGTGCGCTGGCCGCCCGCATTCCCGACGATATCGACAGCGGTGCCGCCGCCCAGGCGGAAGACTTCCGTAACCGTGCGGTGGAGGTTGAGGGCGACTGGTGGGACCAGTTGCTGGCGCGCCTGCCCATCGCGGTGAGCCGCAGTGATGGCCTGTCACGGCCACTGGATGATGAGCAGGCCCGGCTGGTCCGGCTGCAGGTCCAGACCGCCCTGCAGCAGGCCCAGCTGGCGTTGTTGCAGGGCCGTCCCGCGGTCTATGAGAACGCACTCGCGCAAGCCCTTGCCCTGCTGGATAGCTGGTACCCGAAAGGCCACAGCGGTGTGGCCGCCCTGCGCGACGGGCTCACCGAACTGGCGACGGCACCGGTGAAGCAGGCGCTGCCTGACATCGGTGCCGGCCTTGCGGCCATCCGCGACCTGCAGGCGGCGGAGGCACAATGAAGCGATTGCTGCTGTTACTTGTCCTGCTGGCCATTGCGGCGGCCGTTACAGGACACATGCTGATCAGTGACCGTGGCTACGTGCTGATGCAGCACGGTGATGTGCACGTGGAAATGACCCTGGTCTTCTTCCTGCTGGTGACGGTGACGGCCGCCGTGTCGCTGGTGCTGCTGACCCTGTTGCTGGCAATTTTCTGGGACATGGTGTCACCGTTCCAGGTGCGAGGCCGCTGGGGCCGCTACCTGGCACGGCGACGCCTGCTGGCCGGTTTCCATGCGCTGGTGGCGGGCAAGTGGAAGCAGGCTGAGCGCATGCTCAATGCCGCCGCGGCCGACCCGGACTGGACCGTGCCGGCGCAACTCGGTGCGGCCTGGGCCGCCGAACAGCAATTCGACGAGACCGCTCTTGAAGAACATCTCCGGGTGGCCGGTGAGCAGCGACGCGGCGCCCTCCCGGCTGGCCTCCAGCGCGCCTGGTACACCCTGCGCATGGGCGCCCCGGAACAGGCCCTGGAACAACTGCAGTTGCTGCGCACCAGTCACGGTGACAACCCGCTGCTGCTGGTGCTGACGGCGCGAACCTGTGACCGCCTCGGCGACTGGGAAACTCTGACCGGGTTGTTGCCGCGCACCAAGGCGTTCCTGCCGGCGTCAGACTATGCTGCGCTGGAGCGGCGGGCATGGCACGGACGCATGAAAGCGCTGGCGGAAACCACTGACCCGGCGGCCGAGCGACTGGCGGCCGTGCGCCAGCACTGGCGCGCCATGCCCGGACACCTGCAACATGACCCGGCGCTGGCGGCGCAGTATGCCGGCTACCTGGCCCAGCTCGGAGATGGTGAGGGCGCGCTCAAGCAGGTGCGCAAGACCATGGAACACGGCTGGGATGACCGTCTGCCGGCGGTGCTGGAAAGCATCAACAATGTGGCACCGGAGCGGCTGCTGGCACAGCTTGAGCAGTGGCTGGGTGTGCGCCCAGGCAATGCTTCGCTGCTGCTGACCGCTGGCCGTGTGGCACTGCGCGCGCAACTGTGGGGCAAGGCCCGTTCCTTTTTCAACGAAGCCAGCAATGCTGGCAGCCTGGTGGCGCTGGAAGAATACCTGCGCCTGAGCATTGCCATGGGGGATGAATCGGGGGCGGAAGGCCTGCAGCAACGGCGCCTGTCCCTGCTCAGCCAGAGCCTGCCGGATCTGCCGCTGCCGCAGAAGCGCCGGCAAAAGGACCCGCGCTGACCGTCTGTGTTGCCGCGGCCGATACCGGCGTGGTGGTGTCAGCGCGGCGCGTAGTCGAACACGTCGGAATGAATCTGTCCCGGCGATACCCCTGCCGCCACCAGCGCATCAAATACCGCCCACGCCATCGGCGGTGAACCACCGATGTAGAACAGCGGCGCCTTCGGGTCATCCAGGTCCGCCAGCACCGCTTCGTGAATCATGCCGTGGAAGAAACCGGCTTCCGGGTGGTCGGACAGGGCCGGCACATAGCGCGCGTCGGCCAGCTCGGCGGCAAAGGCTTCGGCCTGCTCGTGCAGGTACAGGTCCTCGCGGTTACGTGCGCCCCAGTAAAGTCGCACCGGCTGCTGGCAGCCGGCCTCACGCAGGAATTCCAGCATCGCCTTTGCCGGTGCGTAACCGGTGGAGCCACAGATGAACCACAGTGGCCGTTGCGGCACATGGTCCAGGTAGCGCACGCCCATCGGCAAGGTCACACGCACCACACTGTCGTGGGCCAGTCGCTCCATGATCGCCAGGGATGACGGATTGTCTTCCGAGTGGCGGATGTGCAATTCCAGCTCACGGTTGCCTGCGGCACTGGCATTGGCAATGGAAAACGCCGCCGGCTCGTCGTGCTGCAGCAGCAGGTACTGGCCGGCGTGCCAGTGGACCTGCCGGCCGGCGGGCAGGCGCAGCATGACGCGGCTGACATCGTGATTGAGGGGTTCTACCGCCATCACCTGGCAAGCCAGTTCCTGTTCCGGTATGTGTCCCGGTGCAGTGACATCAGGCACGGCAATCTCGCAGTCAGTCAGTGGATGGGCGACGCAGTATAGCACCCGGCTGGCGCCGGCTTCGTCCGCGTCAATGGTATGGTCTTTCCGCGCGAGTCGCACGCGGCCGCGAACAAGCGCGCCCATGCAGCGCTCGCACACGCCATTGCGGCAGGCCACGGGAAAACCGAAGCCGGCCCGGTGGCCGGCTTCGACGATGGTCTCGTCCGGTGCGCAGTCAAAACTGCCAACCCCGCGCACCCGTATGCGATACAAGTGCGCCTCAGTAGCGGTCGACGCCGGATTTCGTGCCCACCAGCACCACGTCTGCCGGGCGCCGGGCGAACAGGCCGTTGGTGACCACGCCTGTGAGGTTGTTGATGGTTTCCTCCAGCTTGATCGGCCGGTCGATCTCGAGGTTGTGCACGTCCAGGATAAGGTTGCCGTTGTCGGTGACAAAGCCTTCGCGGTAGTCGGGCTGGCCGCCCAGTGCCGCCAGTTTGCGGGCCACATAGGAACGCGCCATGGGGATCACCTCCACCGGTAGCGGGAAGCTGCCCAGTCGTCGCACCCGTTTGCTGTCATCGACAATGCAGATGAACTGGTCGGCAACGGCGGCGACAATCTTTTCCCGCGTCAGTGCGCCGCCGCCGCCCTTGATCATTTCGCGGTGCTCATTGACCTCATCGGCACCGTCCACGTAAACGGGGATGCCATCCACATTGTTCAGGTCCAGCACCTCGATGCCATGACCCCTGAGGCGCTCGGCACTGGCTTCACTGCTGGCCACGGCACCGCGTATGCGCCCCTTGCGCGCGGCCAGTGCGTCGATGAAGAAATTGGCTGTGCTGCCGGTGCCGATGCCGACAATGGTGTCGTCATCGATATAGTCCAGCGCGGCCTCGGCGGCGGCGCGTTTCATCGCTTGCTGGTCCATGCCGTACTCCTGTCGGGTGCAAGGGGGCCTCCGGGTGGCCCTCAGCGCACCATGTTTCAAATAGGCCGGGGCGCGCAGGGTGCGCGGTGAATCATCCAGAGGCTGACGAGTATAGCAGCGTGTATGGTGGCCGAAAGGGCACCGGCACAGTAGACGCCGGTCCCCGCGGCTGCGTAACATCAACGCCTGACCCCACGCTATCAACCGGCCGCGCCCACATGCCAGACAGATACATCAAGAAGATTCTTCGCTCCCGTGTCTATGACGTGGCCGTGGAAACACCTATCCACGAAGCGCCGCTGATCTCACGTCGGCTGGACAACCGTGTGCTGCTCAAGCGTGAAGACCTGCAGCCGGTGTTTTCATTCAAGTGCCGTGGTGCCTACAACAAGATCGCCAGCCTCAGCGAAGAAGAGCAGGCCCGCGGCGTGATCTGCGCGTCAGCCGGCAATCATGCCCAGGGGCTGGCCCTGGGCGCTGCGTTCCTGGGAGTGCGGGCCATCATTGTCATGCCGCGCACGACACCGGAGATCAAGGTGCGCTCGGTGCGCCAGCGCGGCGCGCGCGTGATCCTGCACGGCGATACCTTTGATGATGCGCTGGCCCATGCCCTTGAGATCCAGGCCAAAGAAGGGCTGACCTTTATCCACCCCTACGATGATCCGGAAGTCATTGCCGGGCAGGGCACCGTGGGCATGGAGATCCTGCGCCAGCACACCGGTGACCTGGATGCCGTGTTCATTCCGGTGGGCGGTGGTGGCCTGGCAGCCGGCATGGCGGCCTATATCAAGTATGTCCGCCCGGAGGTGCGCATCATCGGCGTCGAGCCGGAGGATGCCGCCTGCCTGAAAGCGGCGCTGGAGAAGAAGCGTCGTGTGGTGCTCAAGGAAGTGGGGCTGTTTGCCGACGGCGTGGCCGTCAGGCAGATCGGCAAGGAGACCTTCCGCGTCCTGCGCAGGACCGTGGATGAAGTCATCACCGCCACCACGGACGAAATCTGTGCCGCCATCAAGGATACCTTCGAGGACACCCGGGCGGTGACCGAGCCGGCCGGTGCGCTGGCGCTGGCGGGCCTGAAAAAATGGGTGGCGCGCGAAGGTGTCAGTGGCAAGACGCTGGTGGCGGTGCAAAGCGGTGCCAACGTCAATTTCGACCGCCTGCGTCATGTCTCCGAGCGCGCCGAGCTGGGTGAGCAGCGTGAAGCCATCCTGGCGGTGACCATCCCGGAAAAGCCGGGCAGCTTCCGCCGTTTCTGCCAGACCTTGGGCAAGCGGGCCATCACCGAATTCAACTACCGCTACAGCGATGACAGCGATGCCAATATCTTCGTCGGGGTGCAGACCCAGCCCGGCGCCGAAGACCTGCCGCCGCTGATTGCGGCGCTGGAAGAGAAGGGCTATCCGGTGGAGGACATGACCAGCAACGAGATGGCCAAGTTGCATATCCGTCACCTGGTGGGTGGGCATGCCAGTCGCCGTGACCTGGATGAGATGCTGTTCCGGGTGGAATTCCCCGAGCGCCCGGGCGCACTGATGGCCTTCCTGCTGGCGCTCGGCGGGCGCTGGAACATCAGCCTGTTCCATTACCGCAACCACGGTGCCGCCTACGGGCGCGTGCTGGTGGGGTTCCAGGTAAAGGCCGGCGATGTGGCGCGCCTGCGCCGCGACCTGCGCAAGGTGCCGTACCGGATGGTGGAAGAAACCGACAACCCGGCATACCGGCTGTTCCTGAACTGACGCCTGTGTTTCCGCGTTGTTGGGGCCTGCATCTCGCTGAAAGTGTGAACTAGGTCGTCTAACCTATTGAGTTTTGGCCATCCAGTGTCTATTTTTTGAACTGTATCTCGGTTTACAGGACCCCGGAGTGGGTATTGTGTCGCTCCGCGCTCGGTAAAAATGCTTATCAAGCCGAACAACACAGGTAAAACGGACACATGAACAACAAGAAACCCGACGCACTGCTGATTCTGGCCCTGGTATTCGGGCTCGGCGTACTGGTCAGCGCCATCAGCCATGGCAGCAGCGACGATGAGCAGCCCGCTGCGAAAACGGCCATGGCCGGTGTGGTAGCACCCGGTATCCGCTAGTCAGTAATTACTTCGTCCAGACGCCTGTCCCATGGTGCGACGGGCAGGGCATCCACTTCCTGAAATCGATACCCGATGCCGATCAGCCGCGGCCGCCGAGGCCGGTTGATCAGCTGTGCCAGGGTGCGATCGTAGAACCCCCCTCCCATGCCCAGCCGGTTGCCGTGGGCGTCGAATGCCACCAGCGGCAAAAGCAGCACATCCAGGCTCCAGTTGGCCACGGGCTGCTGCCGGGCGGGTTGTGGCTCGGGAATGCCGAAGCGGTTCTCCACCAGCGGTTCGCCAGGGATCCAGCGGCAGAATGACATGTGATGGCGGTTGCGCAGCACCGGCAGGAACAGGCTGCGCCCGCGGCGATGGGTGCCCAGCACCGCCGGCAGCACATCCAGCTCGCCCTCGTTGGGCAGGTACAGGCCGATGCGATTGGCGCGGGCAAACCAGATCTGGCTCTGCAGGTGGCGCTCCAGCCGCCAGGCCGCTTCCTCGCGTTCCCAGGCGGGCAGCTGTCGGCGCTTGTCGCGCATGCGCCGGCGAATCACGCGGCGCTGCTGGAAGTGGTGGTCGCTGAGCGTGTCGTGCACAGCCTGTGTCACAGCGGAGATCCCGGGCGGGTGGCGTTGGTCGACGGTGTCAGGGCGGGTGTCGCGCGCATGGGTCCCCCGGGACAGAATAAGGAAGTTCCCCGGCTGTGCCGCTGCCGGCTTGGCCCTTGAACCCTTCGGTTCAAGGTGGAGACGTCATGCAGGCCATCAGGCTTTCCGCCGTAGCGGACATGCGCACAGGACTGCCATTTTCGCCCCCTGGGTAAAAAGCATCGGCTCAGGGACATCGCCGGGCTGGCAAACACACCAGGGAACAACAGGGGGATTATATCAAGGCAGGGCAGTGACGTCAGTGTGAATCAGGCCAGGCCCTGTTCATCCTGCTGTTTCTGCACGGCGCGAATCTCGGCTTCCACCTTGTTGAGCAGGGTGGAGACCCGTGCGCTGCTGTCCGTGCGGTCCTTGAGGGTGTTGTTTGCCTGCAACAGTTCGTGGGAAATATTCAGTGCCGCCATGACGGCAATGCGCTCGAGGCCGATGACATTGGCTTCCTTGACCTCACGCATCTTGTCGTCGAGGAAGCGGGCCGCCTGCAGCAGTTCATCGCGTTCTTCCGGCGAGCAGCCCACTCGATACTCTTTGTCGAGAAGGTGGACTACCACCGAGGATTGGTCGCTCATGGTTCCTGCTCCAGGGATTTGAGGCGCGTGATGATGGCTTCCACCTTGGCGCGGGCGACATCATTCTTCTTCAGCAGGTCGGCGCGCTCTTCCAGCAGCTTGCCCTCACGTGAAGACAGTGCCTCGTTTTCCTGGCGCAAGCGTGCGCTCAGGGAGAGCAGTTCCTCTACCCGCTGTTCAAGCTGCTGTAGTTGTTCTTGTTCATTCATGGCAAATTGCTGCCAGTTCGCCTAATGTTATCCACCCTCGAGTAATACTAGAGAGGCCCCACCGGGGGGTCAATCCAGAAATCCTGATTTGATAACCACTTAGCAGCGCTTTATATAACTGACTTCAAGTTGAGGGCAGAGCCTTACCATGACATACCAAAGCACCCCCGAATATTACCAGCCGCTGGCCGAAACCCTGGCGCGCGCCGGTGTGGCCCACAGCCCCGCCGAGCTCCACGGTGTCATCTGTGGCCTGCTCAGTACCGGCTTCACCGAGGATGATCCGGGCCTGCTGGGGGTGCTGGCTGCCCATGTGGACCTGGACGGCCACTGGAGCGAGGAGGCGCGGCAGCTCCTGCTCGGCCTGCGTGACCAGGTGCGCCAGGCTTATGAGGGGGAGGGCCTGGACCTGGTTCTGTTGCTGCCGGAACATGAGGAACTGGAAATCCGTGTTGCCACACTGGGCCACTGGTGTGAGGGCTTCCTGGCCGGCTTCGGCACCGGCTCAGCCGGCGTCCGCGACGCCGACCTGCCCACCGGCCTGCAGGAGGCCCTGTCCGACCTGGTGGCGGTGTCCCACGTGGAGCTGCCCGCCGATGACGGGGCCGAAGAGGAAGACATGTTCGAGCAGGTCAGCGAACATTGTCGCGTGGCCGCGATGATGATCTTCACCGAGCTGGCCCTGCGGGCACGCCAGTCAAACAAACAGGAAAAACCGGTAACCAGGCACTGACATGACTATCGGCAAGCAGGAATTCGCGCGTCGTCGTCGAGCACTGATGGCGCTGATGGAAGAAAACAGTATCGCCATCCTGGCCGCGGCGCCGGAGCGCACCCGCAACCGGGATGTGGAATACCACTACCGCCAGGACAGTGACTTCTGGTACCTGTGCGGCTTTCCCGAGCCGGAGGCCGTGCTGGCGCTGATTCCCGGCCGTGAGCACGGTGAGTTCGTGCTGTTCTGCCGCGAGCGGGACCGCACCATGGAAACCTGGAACGGCTATCGTGCCGGCCCCGACGGGGCGGTAGAAAAATACGGTGCCGACGACGCCTTTCCCATCTCCGACATCGACGAGATCCTGCCCGGCCTGATCGAGGGGCGTGAGCGGGTATATTTCGACATGGGGCGAGAGTCCGACTTTGACCGCCGGGTGATGGGCTGGGTCAACAGCATTCGCGCCAAGGTGCGCAGTGGCGCCCATCCGCCCGGCGAATTCCTGGCACTCACGCACCTGCTCCATGACCAGCGGCTATACAAAAGTGCCGGCGAGCTGAAGATCATGCGACGTGCCGGTGAAATCGCGGCGGCCGCCCATTGCCGGGCCATGCAGGTGGTGAAGCCGGGCATGTATGAGTACCAGCTGGAAGCGGAGTACCTGCACGAGTTCATGACCAACGGTGCCCGCTACTCGGCCTACCCGTCCATCGTTGGCGGTGGCCGCAACGGCTGCATCCTTCATTACATCGACAACGCCGACAAGCTGCGTGACGGCGACCTGGTGCTGGTGGATGCCGGTTGCGAGCTGCACAACTATGCCTCGGACATCACCCGCACCTTTCCGGTCAACGGCAAGTTCAGTGCTGACCAGCAGGCCCTGTATGAAGTGGTGCTGGCGGCACAGGCTGCTGCTATCGAGCAGGTGCAGCCGGGCTATCACTGGAACCAGTCCCACGAGGCGGCCACGCGCGTACTCACCCAGGGCATGATCGACCTCGGGCTGCTGCAGGGCAGCCTGGAAGAAATGCTGGAAACGGAAGCCTACCGGCGTTTCTTCATGCACCGCACCGGCCACTGGCTGGGCCTGGATGTGCATGATGTCGGCGACTACAAGGTCGATGATGCCTGGCGGGTGCTGGAAGCGGGCATGGTGATGACCGTTGAGCCCGGCATCTATGTGGCACCCGACGACGACACAGTGGACAGTCGCTGGCGCGGCATCGGCATCCGCATCGAGGATGACGTGGCGGTGACCCGTGACGGCCATGAGGTGCTGACGGCGGACGTGCCCTCGGCCGTGGCGGATATCGAGGCCCTGATGGCGTCATGAATGAAACCGCCTCTCCAGCAGTGGTAATCGTCGGCGGCGGCATGGCCGGCGGCCTGCTGGCCTGCCTTCTGGCCGCTGCGGATGTCCCTGTCACCGTGCTTGATGCGGGTCCGCCGCCGCAATCGCCGGAGGGTGACGCCGACCTGCGGGTGTCGGCCATCAATATGGCCAGCCGGCAGTTGCTGGCCGCCTGTGATGTCTGGCAGAAGCTGGATGACCAGCGCATTGCGCCTTACACGCGCATGGAAGTGCAGGACAGTGATGGCGCCGGCCAGCTGGTGTTCACGGCGGCGGATGCAGGCGCCAGTGACCTGGGCTGGATCATCGAAAACAGTAATACCGTCGCCGCGTTGTGGGCTCGCGCCTGCGAGCTGGGTGTGGACTGGCGGTGCCAGACGCCGGTGACGGATATCCGTCGTGGTGCCCACGGCTGGCTGGTGGTACCGGCAGCCGGTGACGCCATCGAGGCGTCCCTGCTGGTGGGCGCCGATGGCGCCCGCTCGCGGGTGCGTGCGGCGGCCGGTATTGCTGCGCCGGTCCGGGACACCGGTCACCGCGCCATTGTTGCCAGTGTTACCACCGCCCGGCCCCATGACGACTGTGCACGCCAGTGGTTCCTGCCCACGGGTCCGGTAGCGTTGCTACCGTTGTTTGGCGATGGGCAGCACAGTTCCCTGGTCTGGTCCACCACGCCCGCCGAGAGTGAGCGGCTGATGAACCTGCCCGCCGACGAATTCGCCGCTGCCCTGTCAGTCGCCAGTGAGCACCAGCTCGGCGATGTCGTTCTCGCCAGTGAGCGCCAGGTGTTCCCGATCATGAACCTGCATGCCAGCGACTATGTGCGCGACGGGCTGGCCCTGATCGGTGACGCCGCCCACGTGGTGCATCCGCTGGCCGGGCAGGGCATCAACCTGGGCATGCTGGATGCCGGATTGCTTGCCGAGGAACTGCTGCGGGCGCGGCGCCGTGGCCCGGGGCTGGCCCATGTGTCGGCACTGAAACGTTACCAGCGCCGTCGGCGCGGCCATAACGCGCTCATGCAGGCGTCGTTCATCGGCCTCAAGGGCCTGTTCGAACATGATCAGCTGCCCATCCGCTGGTTGCGCAACACTGGCATGCGCCTGGTCAATGACACCCCGTTTGTAAAGAAACGTTTTGCCCGCGCCGCGCTCGGCGTTGAAGGCGACCTTCCCGAAGCCGCGCGCCAGCGCACTCTCGCCTGAATTTCACGGCATCTTCATTTCTGCGCGCTGTTACAAAGCGGAAAAGGTTGTTTGTCATCCGGTTTCATTGCGCAGCACTTTCAGAACGCTTTGCCTGCGGAACGTAACCCGCCTCCCGCCTATCCTGACCGAAACCTATAAAGACCAATCAGGATAACAAGGGAGAAACCCATGAGAGCGCTTGCCAAGACTCGCTGCGCCACTGTTCTCGCGTCGGCGCTGTTCGCCGGGCAGAGCCTGGCCGGCATGGGAAATATCGGCACCAACTACGGCATTCTGCCCATGGACGTGGGCTCGGCCCAGGCGCTGTCCATGTTCAACTCGCAGGTGTCCGCGATCTACTACAATCCGGGCTACCTTACCGAAGACCCGCGTGGCGAACTGACCCTGGGTCTTCTCCATGGAGACCATGAGCTGCGTGCCACCAGTGTGGATGGTAACGGTTACAACGTACGTACCGGCGACGTGCTCGATGACACGCCTACCCAGCAGCAGCTCATCGGCCTGAAGACCGATCTCACCGACCTGACCAAGTACGACATGCCGATCTACTTCGGCGTCATGATCGGCGTGGAAAAGTACGGCAAGGAGATGCTCGCGTTCGATGCCAGCACCAGCCGCGAAGGCCAGTACCTCACTTACGGTCGCCAGCCGCTGTTCCTGAACCTGGGCGGCGCAATGGAAGCGTTGCACGGTATCAGTGTCGGTGCGTCAGCGCTGGTGACCCTGCATTCGGAGGCCGAACTGGTGGCCGAGGCAGACCTGGCGGGCAACACCCAGTATGAGACGCTGACGGCAAACGCCAAGCCGTCTATTCGTCCCGTGGTTGGCGTCAACCTGGATTGGGGCAAGCTGATCTGCGGCAACAACGACTGCATCACCCGTAACCTGGAAACAGCATTTGCGTTCCGTGGTCATTCCACGGCAAAGACCAGTGTGACGTCCAACATCACCATCCCTGGCACCGTTAACGAGCCGGGCGTGACCATCATGATTGATGCCATTGACTCCTATCAGCCGGACATCATGTCTTTCGGTGTGCATTACCGTTTCACCGACAACCTGCGTGTGGCTGCCTCGGTGGAGCAGCAGAACTGGTCTGACCTGTCGGAAGAGCTGGCCCGGGACACCGTGCGTGACCAGGCCAACCTGCAGTTCGAGGATGTTACCGTGCCGCGCATTGGCGCCGAGCTTGCGGTGGGTGAACACTTCCTGTTCACCGCAGGTATTGCCGTGCAGGATTCACCCCTGAAGAGCGTGCGTTCAGAGGACGTCAATTACTTCGATAACGACCGCATCATTGTCGGTCTTGGCAGCACCCTGCGGCTGGATGATCCGCCGATCCTGGCCTATCCCCTGCGCCTGGATTTCGGTTACCAGTACCAGCAGCTCAAGGAGCGCGATTTCGAGCTGACCACGTCCAACCCGGACAATCCCTCCAACCCCTACGAGCGCGTCAGTGCCGATGGAGATGTTCACGTATTCTCCGGCTCCCTGACCCTCAAGTTCTGAGCGGAGGTGTCCCATGAAAGCGCTTAAGAAAACACTCGCAGTCGCCGCGTTGTTCGCGCTGGCTGCCTGCGGCGGCGACAAGGACCCGGTGATCTTTGCCGACCTTCGCCCCGGTGAAATGATCTACAGCTATCCCTATGATGGACAGGCAGAAGTGTCCGTGCGCGCCCCCATCGTGCTGCGCTTCTCGGATTCGCTGACGGCAGAAGATGAAGCGGCCCTGCAAAGCCAGCTGCAGCTGGAAGCGGACGCCGAGCCCGGCGTGGCGATCCCGGTGTCAGTGAAATTCGTGGATGACAAGCGCAGTGTTGTGCTGACGCCCGATGAGCCGCTCGCGCCCGGTGCTGACTACCAGGTGCGGTTCGATGCAGTAACATCGACCCGGGGCCCGGTGACGCTGGCTGATGGCGCCATCAACTTCACCACCCGTGCGGCCCTGCGCGGGCCGGCAGAGAGTCGCTCCCTGTCGTCCACGTTTGAAGTGGCCCGCATGATGCCGGACGGCGAGTTCCTGCCGGTGATGGATTTTTCCGCCCTGCGCGTGCAGTTCACCCAGCCGGTGGACCGGGCCTCCCTGTCCTATGGCCTGGACATGGAAGACAGCATCAACCTGGTGGACGCCGAAGGCGGTCTGGTAGAGGCGGTGGTTATCGCCAAGGACCGTTACCTGACGGTGGACCCCATTGCCGACCTGACGCCCGGTGAAACCTATACGCTGACGCTGGGCCAGTCACTGGCGAGCGAGTTTGGTAATGACCTGGGTATGGACGTCAGCTTTGATGTTGTGCCGAAGAACTCGCGGCCGCGTGCCGTGCAGGTGCAGGAGGTCACGGACTCCGACGACTTCACCATCGTTTCCCGCCTGACCGGCGAAGCCATCAACGCCGTGCCGGTGAACGCCACGCTGCTGGGCAACGACACCCAGAGCCAGCAGGGCGGCAACGCCTATGCGGAACTGGCGTTTGTGCCGCGCTTTCCTGAAGTGACGCCGCTGCGCATCCCGCGCGGCAACCTGCTGGCCGGTTCCAACGTGGAGCTGGTGGTGGCCGGTGCCGTACCTGCCGGTGTGGAAAGTGGCACCCTGAGTGTGACGTTCATTTCCGATGCCGCCGGTTACCTGTTGCCGAACACCAACGCCACCCGCAAGGACGCGCCCAAGCTGGTGCGCCTGACCATGGACGTGGCCATGACGGCCGAAGATGGCCGCGCCAATGGCGGCCTCAGCCAGGACCTGTTGCACGTGGAAGTGGCCGGCCTTGCCCTGGTGGAAGACGGTGTGCTGACCATTGATGCTGTGGGTGTGGTTGAGCCGGACCTGCTGGGTGTGGAAGACGCCTTCGGCCTGCTCAGCTTCCACCTGGAAGCGTACAAGGACCAGAACACGGCGCCGCAGCAGACCGCTGACGTCACCGGCCCGATCCTGCAAAGCTGGATCCCCGGTAACCCGGAGGTGGGCAATACCGCCAAGCAGTCCCCGGACGATCCGGTCATCCTTACTTTTGATGAGCCGCTGGACCCGAACAGCCTGCTGCTGCCCGGTGCCTTCACCGTGCTCAAGGATGACATGGCCGTGCCGGCGGAAGACTACCAGTGGTACCTGGACGGCTCTGCGTTGGTCATCAATCTGGATGGCGGCATCGCCTTCAACAGTGAATACCGCATCCAGCTGTCCAACATGATCACCGACATTGCCGGCAATGCACTGCAGGACGGCGGCGAGCTGGGTATGGACTATGAGGTCGCCCTGCAACTGCCTAACTTCATCAACGAAAACCTGCGTGCGCCCATCGCCACGTCCGTGTACCCGGGCTTCCCGTGCTACAGCGAGAACATGGACCTGGCCAACATGGATCATGGCCAGTGCGCGGGTGGTCTCGCCACCGATGATCACCTGCCGGTACCGGTGATGCCGGCGGACCGTCCCATCCGTGTCGGGTTTTCCGCCAACATCGATCCGGCCTCCGTCGTCGTGGACGGCAGCTTCCGGGTCGAGCGTGACAACGAAGGCGTGTGGGAGCCGGTGCCGGGCCGCATGGTCATGGGGCCGCGCAGCCTGCGCTTCATGCCCGACCAGCCGTGGGTGGATGACGGCTCGGTGATGTATCGCTACGTGCTTGGCTCGCTGGGTGCAGACGGCAACAGTGCGCCGCTGTGTGACGGCACGCAGTCGATCTGCGACGTCAACGGCAACCCGCTGCAGACGCGAGTGCTGGCCCAGGACCCGGGCGACGTGCCTGCCCCCACCGAGGGCGGCCCGGACATGCAGATTTACTTCGTCGGTGGCGAGAAGGTGGATACGGTCTACCAGCCCGCCCTGAACCTGCCGGCCACGGATGTGAACAGCAACAATATCCTCGACGGCCGTACCGATGCTGATTACGACAACAATGGCGCTACCCTTGCCGAGCAGTATCCGGGCTGCACCGCCGATCCGGACAGCTGCGAAGCGCTGCCGCCGAGTGATGGCATGGGCGGCTTCCTGACCCCCACCAACGCCACCCAGCTGGTAATCGACAGTGTCGCCGAGGACAACACGGTGATTGTGGATGCCAACGTCGGTTGTTCATTCGATGGCGCTACGCCGCTGGAGTGCAATGAGCGCAAGTTCATCCATCTCACCGGCGCCCTCAATGCCGAGCTGCGTGGACCGTTCACCTACGAGGGACCGGATTCGCCCGTCGGTGGCGAGCCCGCCGTACGCGTGGACATCTATCCGACCCTGCTGACCGCGTCGAGCCTGGACGTGTACGCGCGCACCAATGTCCTCGGCACCATCTATACGCCGACGGGGCCGCAGGTACTGCGTGCGCGCTATTCCTGTGATGACCCGGATGATGCTGTCTGTAACGATCCGGAAGACACCTCGGATCCGCTGGACCGCAACCAGCTCATTCCGGGCCAGATCATTGATCGCTGCCCGGACCGGGAAGTGGTTGGTGATACGGTGACGGGGTCTACCGGCTGCCCGGTGTTTCGCATCACCTTTGACCTGTACCTGGATGCGCCGAGCCTGAGCCCGGAACTTGCCGGCGTGCCCCTGCAGCACAATGTGCACAGCCTGGCGCGTTCGGTGACCCTGGAAGGACCGGTGAATACCCTGGCAGACGGGCGCCTGGAAATTGCCCAGCAGAATGCCGACCCGATCCTGCTCGACCTGGAAGTGGATGGCACCATCACTATTGGTGGTCTGATCCCCGTGCCCACCGGCATCACCGAATCCATCAACGTGGCCATTCCCATGAATGGTGTGTTCCTGAACTACATCACGGCGCCGGCGAAGGAGTAACGGCGGCCGGCCTGGAAGCCCCGGTGAAAGTGCCACTTCGGCTGGTACTTTCGCACGGGGCGCCAGGATACTTTTGGCATGACACTGCGCCAGAAACTACGTAAACCGCATCACAACACCGCGATTTACGTAACATATTATTAGTACGATTCAGTCCTTTTTCGGTTTCCCCACGCTTCTTCCTGCCTCTAGAGTTGCCACGTGCGTACCAAAACATAACAAGCGTACACAAGGTTCCTTTTTTGCCACCCATGTGGCTTTTTTGGCTTTCTCAGAGGTAAAACATGAAAACCCTGTCTCGCGCCAGCCGCGTTGTCGGCCTGATGGTGTCTCTTGCGTGTCTGCCCCTTGCCGCCCATGGCGCCATGGGTAACCTGGCCACCACCTACGGCGTACTGCCGTCGGATGTGGCATCTGCCCAGGCCCTGTCACTGTTCAACGGGCAGGTCAGCGCGACCTACTACAACCCGGCCTACCTGGCATCCGATGACCGTGGCGAACTGACCGGCGCACTGTTGCATGGTGACCATGACCTGCGTGCCGCTGCCGGTACCAGCAACGGTTTCCAGGTGCGCCAGGGTGAAACGCTGCTGGACGAGCCCACCCAGCACACCATCATCGGCATGAAGACCAACCTCACCTCGCTGACCAAGTTCGAGCGGCCGCTGTACCTGGGCTTTGTTGCCGGCGTGGAAAAGTACGGCTCCGAGATGCTGGCGTTCGAATCCCGCACCAGCCTGGAAGGTCAGTACCTGACCTATGGTCGCGAGCCGCTGTTCCTCAATCTCGGTGGTGCCCTGTCGCCCATCGATGGCCTGATGCTGGGCGGTTCCGCGCGTATCACCCTGCACTCCGAGGCGGAGCTGGTGGCGCAGACGGACCTGGCGGGCAACACCCAGTACGAGAGCCTGAACGTCAGCGCCAAGCCATCCATCCGCCCGGTGCTGGGTGCGGCAGCGGACCTGGCCACCCTGTTCTGTGACAGCGAAGACTGCCTGCTGGACGGTGTCGAGCTGGCGTTTTCCTTCCGCGGTTATTCCAACACCAAGACGACGGTGTCAGCCAACACCGTGATCCCCGGCACCATTCCCTCGCCGGGCCTGACCATTGCCCTGACCACGCTGGATTCCTACCAGCCGGACATTTTCACCTTCGGCGCCCAGTACAAGCGTGACCGCTGGCGTGTGGGTGTGGCCCTGGAAAAGCAGAACTGGTCTGATCTCGAGGACGAGCTGACCCGCGACACCATCAAGGACCAGGCCAACCTGCGCTTCGATGACATCATCATTCCGCGCATCGGCGCCGAGTGGGAATTCCATGAGGGCATGTTCCTCACTGGCGGTGTGGCCCTGCAGAAGTCCCCCCTGGACAGCATCCAGTCCCTGGACGTGAACTATCTCGACACCGACAAGACCATTATCGGCCTGGGTGCGGCTCTGGAACTCCAGGACCCGTACATCCTTGCGTATCCGGTGCGGCTGGAATTCGGTTACCAGTACCAGCAGCTGGATGAGCGCGATTTCCAGCTCACCACCACCGATACCAGCAACCCGTCCAACCCCTATGCCACCGTGTCAGCCGAGGGTGAAGTGCATGTCTTCTCCGGTTCGCTGACGCTCAAGTTCTGAGGAGGGTGTCATGCGTCACTGGATACTGATTTCGTTGCTGGCACTGGCCGGGTGTGATCCCGATGCCGCCAGCTTCTTCTACCCGGACAACAGCGACAATGACGTTGTCTATACCTACCCCTATGACGGCCAGCGCCAGGTGTCGCCGTATGCGCCGGTGGTGGTGCAGCTGTCCGACCCGCTGGCAGTCTACGATGTGGCTGGCGTGGATGAAGTGTCACGTCAGGCATTGCTGGATGCGCTGGTGGCGGACCTGGAAAGCCAGGCCGTTTTCCGCCGCGATGATGACGCCGACGTGGCGTTCTCGGCGCAGGCACTGGTGGCGGACCGTGATAGTGATACCTGGGTGATCAACACCTTTGTGCTGACCCCGCAGGCGCCGCTGGACCCGGCGGCTGCCTATTACCTTGAGCTGGATGGTGTGCAGACACCGAAAGGGGGTGTGTCCCTGGTGACCGCGCCGCTGGAATTCAGCACACGCGGTGACCTGGATGGCCCGCGCGCGCTGACAGATTCTTCCGACGTCTTCGACATCCAGCGCATGATCCCGGATGGCGACACCCAGCCGTTCATGGACTTTTCCACCCTGCGGTTGCAGTTCACCCAGCCACTGGATCGTGACAGTGTCAGCTACGGCGCTGGCATTGGTCTTTATGACGAGGCCAATGTGCTGGTGCCAGCCACGGTGATGGTCAAGGCCAACCGGCTCAGCATCGATCCGGTGGATGACCTGCAGGCCGGCACCGATTACGAACTGCGCATTGATGCGGACAGTGTCTACAACCGCAACGGTGACGCACTGGCGGCCGTGAGCGAGACATGGACGGCGGGCAATTCGCGCCCGCGTGAAATCCTGGTACAGGAAGGCGCGGCCTCCGCCGACGATCCGCTGGACCAGTGTGATGCCGATGCGCCGGGCGTGATTCTGTCGCCGCTCACCGGTTCGCCGATCAACTGTGTGCCGGTGAATGCCCTGCTGCTGGGTGATGACAGTGTCTCGCAGACCAGCGGTGACGTGCATGCCGAGCTCGCCTTCGTGCCGAATTACCCGGAAGTCAGCCCGCTGCGCGTGGACCGCGGCAGCCTGCTGTCCGGCAGTTCCGTATCCGTGCGGGTGGCCGGTAACGTGCCCATCCTGGTGGACACGGATGACGACGGCACCCCGGATACGCCGCTGGAAACCGGTGATATTTCCGTGCGCTTCATCAGTGACGCCAACGGCTTCCTGTTGCCCAATGCCTACAGCCAGAAAGAAGATGCGCCGCGTCATGTGCTGCTTTACCTGGATGTGGCCATGAATGCCGACACCGCCGAGGCCAACGGCGCGCTCAGCCAGGACATCCTGCATGTGGAAGTGGTGGGTACGGCCATCGTCCAGAACGGACGCCTGGTGATTGAGGCCATTGGCGTGGTGGAGCCGGAAGTGCTGGGCCTGGAGCAGGCCTGGGGTGTGCTCAGTTTCCACCTGGAATCCTACAAGGACCAGCCCAACGCGCCGGCGCCAGTGGTGGATGCCACCTTGCCCTCGGTGCAGAGCTGGATGCCGGATACCGAAGCGGATCGCCTGCGTCCCGGCCAGCCTATCATCGTCAATTTCAACGAGCCCGTGGCGCGCGAATCCCTGGCCCAGCCAGGTGCCGTGACGCTGGAGAAGAATGGCGCCGCGGAGCCTTTCTCCTGGCGCCTTGACGGTTCATCACTGGTGATCACACCGGATGCCGGCCTGCAATTCTCCAGCGAAGGTTCCACCACCAGCTATACCGTGTCGTTGACCAGTGCGGTGACGGACCTGGCCGGCAACATGCTCGACCAGGACTACGACCTCAGCTTTGACATGCCGGTGTATGTGGGCAGCGGTGACCGCGCACCTATCGCCATGGTCACCTACCCGGGTTACCCCTGTGCCTTTGACTCAGGCACCTGGGACCTGGCCAATGATGATCACGGCCGCTGCCGTTACGGTGAAAGCGGTGACGACAACCTGCCGGTGATGCCCATGCCGGCGGATCGCAGCATCCGCATGCAGTTTTCGCAGTCCATGCGTGCCGACAGTTTTGTGCTCGGGCAGAACTGTGGCGAGGGGACCTTCCGCGTCGAGCAGGTGAACGACAGCGGCGGCTGCATCGCGCCGGTGCCGGGCCGTCTGGACGTGGCGGATCGCAGCATTGTGTTCACCCCCGATGAGCCCTGGCAGGACGGCGTGCTGTATGGTTACCGGGTGATGTCCAAGACCGATATCACGCCGGCGGACTGTGGCGTCAGCAGTGTCTGCTCCAGCTTCGATTACCCGTTGCAGACAGCGGTGCTGGATGGCCGCGATGCTGACCGCGGCGGGCCGGACATGCGCCTGTTCTTCCGTGGCGCGGCACCGGTCGAGCATGTGTTCCAGACCCTGGACAACCTGCCGACGCTGGATACCAACAGCAACTACCTGCATGAAGACGCCGAGCCGGATGCCCAGCCGGACCCGGACAACGTGGGCGACTACCTGACGCCACCCAACGGCACACGGCTGGCGTTTGAAGCGCCGGGCGGCCTGCTGCTGGATGCCAACCTGGGCTGCGGTTTCGTCGGGCGTGACCCCGGCGACGTGTTCCTCGGTGCCAATCCGGACAAGCAGGTGTGCAACGACAAGAAGTTCATCCATCTCACCGGTGCCCTGAATGCCGATGTGGTGGGCTGGAACGAGAGCGAGGGTGCGGTCGAGGTCAAGGTGTATCCGACAGTGCTGATGACCACCTCGCTGGACACCTATGCGGTGCTGTTCCTGCTGGTGGCCAAGGAGATCAAGCTGATCCCCACCGGCCCGCAGATCATGCGGATCCGTTACCAGGATGACGGCCTGGGAAATCGCACCGAGCCGGTGACCGGCTGGATCCGCAACACCGTCGACGGCCCGGTGCTCGAGATTGATCTGGATGTCTACCTGGACGCGCCCGACCTGGAGCCGGAGGCGCTCGGCCTGACGCTCACCCATGACCTGTACAGCTACCCGCTCAGCCTGTCCCTGTCGGGGCCGGTGACCTTGCTGCCGGACGGTCGCATGCGCATCGAGCAGGTCAATGTGGCCGCGCCGGACAACATCGACGTCAACATCGCCTTGATCGGTATCGGTGCGGCGAGCATGAGCCTGAGCATTCCCCAGGGCGGCGTGCGCCTGGACTACATCAGCAAGCCGGTCAAGGACTGACCGGGCTGATCTTGAAAAGCCGCGTCCCGGGCTCCCGGGCGCGGCTTTTTTTATACCTGCACTTCACAGTCACGCATTTGCCGGTCATCCTATGCGCCTTGGGAAATTCCCGGTAGAATTCCTCTTTTCTGGCACGAGCGTACCATTATGGGACAGCGGACCCCTTTGTATGACGCCCACCTCGCCGCGGGCGGCAAGATGGTGGATTTCGGCGGCTGGGACATGCCGATTCATTACGGTTCCCAGCTCGAGGAGCACCATGCGGTGCGCAAGGGCGCGGGCATGTTCGATGTCTCCCACATGACCGTGGTGGATGTGGCCGGCGCCGATGCCGAAGCCTATCTGCAGAAGCTGCTGGCCAATGACGTGGCCCGTATCGCGCCGGGCAAGGCGCTGTATTCCGGCATGCTCAATGACAAAGGCGGCGTGGTGGACGACCTGATCGTCTACCGGCGCGAAAAAGACTTCCGCCTGGTGGTAAACTGCGCCACCCGTGACAAGGACCTGGACTGGATGGAAGGCCGCTCCGCCGGCTTCGCCGTGGATATCCACGAGCGTGCCGAGCTCGGCATCCTCGCAGTACAGGGCCCGGACGCCCGGCAACGGGTGGCCGAGGTGCTGGGCGGCAAGCGCGGCCAGCAGATTGGTGAGCTGGGCCTCTTCAATTTCTTCGAGGCCGGCCAGTGGCTGATTGCCCGCACCGGGTATACCGGTGAGGACGGTGTCGAGATGATCCTGCCGGGCGAAATGCTCCCGGATCTCTGGCAGCAGCTGCTGGACGCGGGCGTGCATGCCTGCGGCCTGGGTGCGCGAGACACGCTGCGCCTGGAAGCGGGCATGAACCTGTACGGCAATGACATGGATGAAGGCGTGACACCGCTGGAAGCCGGCATGGGCTGGACGCTGGTGTTCAACGATCGCGGCTTCATTGGCGAAGAGGCGCTCACGCGCCAGAAAGAACATGGCCATGACCAGCTTGTCGGGCTGGTGATGGAAGGCAAGGGTGTGCTGCGCGCGCACCAGAAAGTGATAACCGCCAACGGCGAGGGCGAGACCACCAGTGGCTCGTTCTCGCCGACGCTGGGTGTTGCCATTGCCCTGGCCCGCGTGCCGGCGGGCAGCACCGGCAAGGCGGACGTGGAAATCCGTGGCAAGCGCCAGCCGGTACGTATTGTGCGGCCGCCGTTCGTTCGCAACGGCAAGAGCGTTTTCAAGGACCTTTGACCGTCAACCGACACGAGTTACCAAGAAAGGGACATTACGATGAGCAACATTCCCGCAGAACTGCGTTACGCCTCCAGCCACGAGTGGATTCACCTGGAGCAGGACGGCACTGCCGTGATCGGTATCACCGAGCACGCCCAGGACGCCATGGGTGACCTGGTGTACGTGGAAATGCCGGACGTGGGCGCCGAGCTGGCCGCCGGTGACGAAGCCGGGGTGGTGGAATCGGTAAAAGCCGCTTCCGATATTTACGCGCCGGTGGCCGGTGAAGTGATCGCCATCAACGAAAAGCTCGAGGACGAGCCGGAGCTGGTCAACAACGACCCGTACAACGACGGCTGGCTGTTCAAGCTCAAGGTGTCTGATCCGTCCGAGCTGGAAAACCTGCTCGACGCCGATGCCTACGCGGCCCAGCTGGAAGCCGAGGACTGAGCCCCAGCCTGGCCAGCTACGAGCGCCACGTGCTGCTCACCCGGGGTGGTGCAACCTGCCACCCCGTGCCGCCCGGCCCTGTTGCCGGGGCGGCAATGACCGGACCTTAAACCTGTCGCACCAGGAACCGCACTGTCATGCCCTATATCCCGCATACCGATGACGACGTCCGCGCCATGCTCGACACCATTGGTGCCGAGCGCATCGAGGACCTGTTTGATGAAATTCCTGCCCACCTGAAGGCCGGCAAGCTGGAAAAGCTGCCCGATGGCCTGACGGAAATGGAAGTCACGGCCATCATGGCCGCGCGGGCAAAGCAGGATGAGGGCGCTGTCTGTTTTATCGGTGCCGGTGCCTATGAGCATCACATTCCGGCAGCGGTGTGGGAGCTGGTCACCCGCGGTGAGTTCTACACCGCCTACACCCCGTACCAGGCCGAGGCGAGCCAGGGCACCCTGCAGACCATTTACGAATACCAGTCCATGATGGCCGGCCTCACCGGCATGGACGTGTCCAACGCCTCTGTGTATGACGGTGCGTCTGGCCTGGCCGAAGCCATCCTCATGGCGCTGCGTGCCAACCGCAAATCGAAATCCGGCAAGGTGCTGATCCCGGGCGCGCTCAACCCGCGCTACCGCCAGGCCGTGGATGCCATCGTTTCCAACCAGGGCGTGGAGCTGATCGAAGTGCCGTTCTGCTCCGAGATGGGCACCACACTGACGGAATCCCTGGCCCATTACGAAGGAGAAGACATCGCCGCGCTGGTGATCTGCCAGCCCAACTTCTTCGGTTGCCTGGAAGACGTGGACGCGCTGACCAACTGGGCCCGTGACAACAAGACGTTGTCCATTGCGGCGGTGAATCCCACCGCCCTGGCGCTGCTGACACCGCCGGGCGAGTGGGGCGACGATGGCGTCGACATCGCCGTGGGCGAAGGCCAGCCGCTGGGCATTCCGCTGTCATCCGGTGGCCCGTACTTCGGCTTCATGTGCTGCAAGCAGAAGCATGTGCGCCAGATGCCCGGCCGTATCATTGGCCGCACCGTGGACCTGGAAGGCAAGCAGGGTTTCACCCTGACGCTGCAGGCTCGCGAGCAGCACATCCGCCGTTCCAAGGCTACCTCCAACATCTGCACCAACCAGGGCCTGGCCATGGCGGCTGCCACCATTTACCTGTCACTGCTGGGCCCGGATGGTCTCGCCAGTGTTGCCGGCCACTCCCACGCCAACACGCAGAAGCTGGTGGCGGCACTCACTGCCATCGACGGAGTCGAGCCGGCGTTCAGCACCGCCACCTTCCATGAAGCGGTACTGACCCTGCCGAAAAAAGCCGACGACGTGCTGGCCGCGCTGGCGGACAAGGGCATTCTCGGTGGCCTGTCACTGGCCGCTGCCTACGGCATGGAGAACGCGGTGCTGCTGTGCGCCACTGAAGTGCGCACCGATGACGAGATTGCCGCCTACGCGGCGGCACTGAAGGAGGTGCTGGCATGAGCGAGTCCAACCTGATCTTTGACCTGTCCCGTCCGGGCCGTCGTGCCACCGCGCAGGCGCTGCCTGCGGTGGAAGAGGGCAAGCTGTCTGCCATTCCCGCCGGCCTGCGTCGCCAGTCGCGCCCGGTGCTGCCGGAGGTTTCCGAGATGCAGGTGGTGCGCCATTACACCAACCTGTCGTCGAAGAACTTTGCCATCGACAAACAGTTCTATCCGCTCGGCTCCTGCACCATGAAATACAACCCGCGTGGCGCCAACCGTGCCGCCATGCTGCCGGGGTTCCTTGGTCGTCATCCGCTGGCGCCGGCCAGCCACAGCCAGGGCTTCATGGCCTGCCTGCACGACCTGCAGGAATTCCTCAAGGAAGTGACCGGCATGCAGGGCGTGTCGCTGGCGCCCATGGCCGGTGCCCAGGGCGAGTTCGCCGGTGTTGCCATGATTCGTGCCTACCACGAAGCACGCAACGACGATGAACGCACCGAGATCCTGATTCCGGAAGCGGCCCACGGCACCAACCCGGCCACCGCCGTCATGTGTGGCTACAAGGTGCGCGAGATCCCGGTGAACAGCGACGGTGACGTGGACCTGGAGGCACTGAAAGCCGCCTGCGGCCCGCAGACCGCCGGCCTGATGATGACTAACCCGTCCACCTGCGGCGTGTTCGAGCGCCAGATCGAGGACATCGCCAAGGCCGTGCACGAAGCCGGTGGCCTGCTGTACTACGACGGCGCCAACCTGAATGCGATTCTCGGCAAGGTGCGCCCCGGTGACATGGGCTTTGACGTGCTGCACATGAACCTGCACAAGACCTTCGCCACGCCACACGGTGGTGGCGGCCCGGGTGCCGGCCCGGTGGGCGTGAGCGAGCGCCTGAAGCCATACCTGCCCACACCCATGGTGGGCAAAAGCGACAACGGCTACGACTGGCTCGACTATGCCGATGTGCCCGACACCATCGGCCACATGTCGGCCTTCATGGGCAATGCCGGCGTACTGCTGCGCGCCTTCTTCTACGCCCGCGTGCTGGGCCGCGAAGGCATGCTGCGCGTGGGCGAGTACTCGACCCTGGCGGCCAACTACCTGCTCAAGCGCCTGGAAGCCATCGGCTGCACCGCGGCTTACCCGGAGCGCCGCGCCAGCCACGAGTTCATCCTCACGTTTGCGAAAGAGGCGAAAGAGCATCACGTCTCTGCCATGGACATCGCCAAGCGCCTGCTGGACTACAACCAGCACGCACCCACCACCTACTTCCCGCTGCTTGTGCCCGAGTGCTTCCTGATCGAGCCCACGGAAACCGAAGCGAAAGAAGCGCTAGATGAATTCGTCGATGCCATGGAAAAGATCATGGACGAAGTGAAGAACGACCCGGACCGCGTCACCGGCGCGCCGTGGACCCAGCCCGTGCGACGCCTGGATGATGTGAAGGCAGCGCGGGAGCTGGATCTGGTGTGGAAGGCGCAGTGAAAGCGCTGTTTAGTCTCTTCCGGGCGCCCTGTTTTCACTGATGGTTTTCGAAATTATTGCATTGATTTTACTGGGGCTGGCCTACGTTGCGTCGGCCCTTCTATATACGCGAAACGTGCTGGCTTCCAGGCGCGCGGCAATGTGCCTTAGTCTGGCTGTTGTGGCACTGATTTTGATTATTCCACCGTACTTCGGCCTTCAGATGACACACCTCCGGACCGGGGAGCTCAACCATCCAGAAGACACAAAGCAGGCTAGTTTTCTTGTGGCCGGCCATTTTGTCGTGCTTGCGATGGTATTCGAGTTTATTGAAACCCGGAAACGCAGGCGCCGTTGATGTCTTGGTTGCAGGGTTCGGGTACTTACGAATGGAGCAAGAAGGGTGGTAGAACGATTCGCTAGCGAGGATAAGTATGGTCATCATTGACCAGTCGCCAATTCAGCCGTGACCGGCTGAATTGGCGAGGGATCGCTTACTTTATGCCAGGGCCTGTGAAATTTGAGGCCTGAACCCGGGCATAGAGTGTGAGGTCTGACCCCGGTTATTCGCTCCTAACTAATTCGCGCCCCTACTGAGCATCAAGAATCGAAATTTTGAATATCCCTGGTTACTCTTCATATGTAACTAAAAAAAACATGCCTGTTGAGCCATTTCCTATCACAAAAAATCTGTCTCTTGTGTGGTCATATCCAATTGAATGGAAGCCATACATCCTGTCTTTTTTTATACCGATGTCTTCAATTATTTCATCGATCGTGATGCGAGAAATCGGATTGAGATCGGGCTTCGAATAAACCGCAAGGGATTTTCCCGTTAAAATAAAGATGTTGTTATTGATCAAGAGTATGTCTCTTAAATTTGAACCAATATCTAATGTGCGAAAAACTTCTTCTCCATCTTTGAGATAGCACGAATTACCAAACTCATCCAATGCCAGGAGCTCATTGGAACCACCATCAAGAGACAAGTATTGCCTGGTGCTTGCGATAAGATTCTCGCAAACACGCCCATATACCTTTCCATTTTTATCTTGCTGTTTGATGAAACCATTTGAGCCGTCGTTATACGCAACAACAGAATCATTCTCTCCAAAAGCAACATTGTCAGGGGAGTAATCTTCCCAAGGAGTGGTATAAACTTTAAGCGTTTTGGCACCCTTTGAATATGCCCATAGATTGTTGCTATCCCAAAAATAAAGACGGTCTTTGCGTCTGTTCAGCGAATAGTTTAATTTCTCAAAATTTGCGCCAACCTTTGTCTCGAAATCGCTCGAACCATCCGGCCCATAACCGGTAAATGTCACCACTCCGCTATCATCATTCTTTATGATGGCGATTCCAAAATTTTCATATTCCCCTAGTATAAAATGACGGGTATATAGAGAAGAGCCCGGAGCGAAGCAACAAATCTCAAAGAGTTTTGTGTTGGTTGATCGACGCCATACCGAAATCCTGGCGCTGCCGGCTGATGTGAATACTTTTCCATCCCCGCTCAGAGACGACCGAGCACCCATTGGATTAGGGGTCGCCTCATATACAAACCTTCCCGTTGAGGGGGGAGTATCGCAGAGCGCGTCTCCAGCTACTGCTAAAAGGAGAAAAATTGGGCTAAAGATTGTGAGAAAATTAGACATAATACGCGGCTTACCCATATTTCATCGATTGGTCAATTTTTTTCCGGTTGAAAGGAGGAAAAGCCGATCATTCGTTTTATCCCGATCCCGACTTCAGTGAAAACCGACATTCCCGGCTTAAGAAAAAATGCACATAAACAATAATATAATTCATGCCCATTCGAACGAAAGCGCAAAGGGGTAGGCCCCGTTCAGTGGTTACAGTCGGGACATTAAAGTAACCCCGACACAGGAAATGGTTGAAAATCAAACTATTCCGAATGCATGGATCATTGAGGTGAACGAATGCTGGATTCAGGGGGTAGTGCATATGTTTCCTATATTGGGGTAAGGCAAGTCAATATAGGGGGGGCAGCGTCTATCGGATTTCTCCGACGAGAATTCCGAAATCCGGCGGGGGAAACTGATTAAGCGCTTTGAAAATCAGGAGCAACTCCAAGACTTCCTGCAGAACTGTATCAATCTGGGCATACCTTTCTCCGATGATGTGAAGTCAAACGCATTTATGGAGGCTTCGAGACTGATAGATGAAGGTGTTCTTTGCGGGAAAATTGAGGCGATCAGATTCTAAATGACGGTCCCCACGCATAGTCTAATGATTTATTCTGGCACGTAACTTGCTGCCTAAGGGGTGAACCCAAACCCTGAAGGTGGCCCATATGCCCTTATCCCGCCAAACGCTGCGCACCCATGTGTCTGGCCTGCGTGCCGAGCTGGGCGTGGACGTGTGCACCCTTTATCTCGCCGATCCGGCGGAAAGGTCCCTGGAAATCGTCGCGACGGACGGCCTCAGTGACGGCGCCATTGGCGCGCGCCTGAGCTATGACCAGGGCCTCACCGGCAAGGTAGCGCGCACAGACGGGCCGGTGGCGGCGCGGGATATCCAGCGGCACCCGGAATACTTCCACATCGAGGGCTCGGACGAGGAGCAGCACAAGAGCTATCTGGGCATTCCCCTGCACCATGATGGCGCGCTGCTGGGTGTGCTGGTGGTGCAGACCCGGGAGAAAAAGACCTTCTTCGCCCGCGACATCAAGGCGCTCTACAGTGTCGGGCGCACGCTGGTGGACGAACTGACCGAGACGCTAAAACAAGCCGGTTGAGCGGGCTGGGCCGGCGACGGGCCCTGTTCATCCGTCGCCGTCATCCCCCAGGAACACTTCGCTGTGCTGGTAGTGCTCGATCCCGTGGCGGGTGAGCACGCCCAGGGCCGCCGCTACCGGCACCGCCAGCAACACACCGACAAAGCCGAACAGATAGCCGAAGGCAAACAGCGCGAACATCACCCACACCGGATGCAGCCGCACGCGATCACCGATCAGTTTCGGGGTGAGGAAATTGCCCTCCAGGAACTGACCCAGTGCGAATACCGCCAGCACCAGGGCAATGGCCATCCGGTCCGGCCAGAACTGCACCGCGGCCAGCAGGCCCGCTGCCAGCCCGCCGATGATGGCGCCCAGATAGGGCACGAAACTGATCAGCCCGGCGGCCAGGCCCACCAGCAGCCCGAACTTGAGCCCCACCAATGACAGGCCTACGGCATAGAAGGCCGCCAGTAACAGGCACACAGTGCCCTGGCCGCGGACGAAGCCCGCCAGTGTGCGGTCGATCTCCACAAACACCTCGCGCACCTCTTCGCGATGATGACGCGGAATGAGGCTGTCCACCCGTGCCACCAGCTGGTCCCAGTCGAGCAGCAGGTAGATGGAGACTATCGGAGTCACCAGCAGCAGCGAGCCCAGACCAAGCAGCGCCATGCCCTGATTCCACATGGAGCCGAGTATCTTGATGGCCGGGCCGACGGCCGACTTGAGTGCGTTGCGGAAATCGCCCGGGTCGATGCCCAGCAGTGTGGAAAGCCGGCCGCCGGCCGTGGCATCCAGCCACTCCCGGGCTTGCTCGAGATACTCAGGCATCTGCCGCAGCAGTTCGAGCGTCTGGGTGAGCACGATGGGCAGTACCAGGATCGCCACGGCCAGGCCCAGCAGGGTAAAGAACAGGACGATCAGGCCCACGGCCACGCGGCGGGACAAACCGAAGGATTCCAGGCGCTCCGCGACCGGGTCGAGAAAGTAGGCGATGGCCATACCCGCCACAAAGGGGAGCAGGATGCCATGCAGTAGCCAGAGCAGGGCGATGAGTAACGTCGCACCCACGAGCCAGAAGCGCCATTCCCGTGCCATAGAAGATCCTTTGCCGTTGGAAAGCGTTTATGGTGACGGATTAGTCGATGTGGTGAAAGGCGGGGCGGGGTTCCGGCCCAGGGATCAACGCCTTGCTTGCCGGCCCATCGGAGCAGAGCAAGCTTGTGGTAAGGTTTGCGCACCATACCACAAGCTTGCGGCGCGTAGTTGGGCCCGAGTACAGCAAATTGTTAGCCCCCTAGCTCGGGAGAGTTTAAGAACATAATCAGCTCGATGGCTCTTTTACATGAAACATCGTAGCCAATCTTTCCATTAACACTACGATGAAACGCTCCAAACTGCTCTTTTCCCTCTAATTCCTCTAGAGCCTCAAGATATTTAACATACAGGTCTACATCATTAACTCGATAGTTGTATGCCTTCTTTTCATGGACAAAAGCATAAATTTTTGAATCCCAAATTGCGTATTTATGAGGCACAACAAAGTGGAGCAATTTAGATGCTCCCACTAACGAGTTATTTACGACAGATGCAATGTCTTGAATTTGCGTTTTCGACAGTGTGTTTTTGTTTTTGGCTTGAGTTAGCAGCTCAGCTATTTCAATTAGAGTTTTATTTGGGCTTTCCGGGTACAGATCTAGAACGGTTGGCATCCAGCCGTAAACCATATGCGCACCCCTTACTACATCGGCGTCCCGAATTTCTTTTAGTCCACTGAAATAGGAGAGAATATGTGGGTACGAAATTATGTACGAATCATCTTGCAGAACTTGGGTGTGTGGCTCTAAATCAAATATGTTTCGCATTTCTGCATCCTGCTTTTCAAGGGCTAGCGTCGAAAACAGGGGCGCCTTCTATGGCGTCCCCACCTGCTTTTCCTTGTTACGTGGAAAATCCATGTTCTTTTCCACGAATTCTGAGAACTCGCCATAATAAATCGTATCTTTGCTTAGAATGTCCCACGCGTCCTGAAAGGCAGTCTTGGAAAAAGCGAACTCCATCCCAGCCTTCCATTCCTGCCAGGTCTTTCTCCCAATGTGGTCGCTCCTGCGCAAAAAATATTCCTCGCTACACAAATCGAAATATGCCCGCATATAGCGGAGCGATTTGTCTCTTGATGAGCTATCAAGTGCATCAAAATTAAAGTCAGGCTGGTTAATTGTCTCGGGAAGATTCAGAATTATTTCTTGGTATCTGCGCGTATACTCGGCAAAGAAATTAAGCTGTAGCTGCTTCTTAAAGCTATGAATAGTAAAAAGCAAAGCCAAGGCAGTTATTAAAACGCCAATAATAGTTACCAACTGTGTGATTTCGCCTAAACTCATTATCCTATCCTCCCTGAACGTAACGTCGCGAGCAGGGTCGCCGAAGGCGTCCGCTGCCTTGCCTTGTTATAGGTTTCAAAAGTGACCCGGGATAAGCGGGCCCTCCCGATCCTTTAGAAAAATTCCGTACAGCTTGGGGCGGTCAATGCCACCTTCGAAAACCAAAAGGTAATTCACCATTCCGGCTTGGTGCTCTGCAATCTTTACGGAATAGATCAGGTCAATTCCATTCTCTGAGCCACCAAAAAAATGCCACTGCATCGGTTTATAATCAGTAAGCTGGCCTGCACCGTCGTGAATGCTCTCAATCAGTGCCTCAAGATCTCCATAAGTCACCAATTCTTTCATCAGCTCGCCGGCAATGTTGTGATAGAGATTTTCTGCATCTCGCTCCTGGATGGCCTCAATCGTTGCATTTGACGCCTCCAAAACTTTAGCGTACTTCTTGAATCTATCTCCTAATGGTTCTGCTATATAATCATCAGATTCAGAGCCGGACCGCCCTGTAATGCCAAAACTAAAATCACAGGCAGCAACATGGGTAAGCAAAAGAATCGCGAGAAATACTCTCTCGAGCATATCTAATAGTCCTTATAACGCCGCGCTCTGCGGCAAGTTTGGAGCGCAGCGGAAAATCTGTCCGACAGCAGCGATTTGTTATGCATTTCTATCATGCCGTGATCGCGCGCATGGCTGATATAATAGGAACCGAGTCGATATTTGGATCATTTAAATTCGGAAGAAGAACATCCTTCCAATACTTATTGGCATCAACGGGTTTTCCTTGGCTAGTACCATCAGGCATTTTTAGATGGTCTGGAATACCGTTATCTCTGTGCGCAGGTTCGAAAGTAGTTACGTGACAGCGTAGTACTCGCGAAATCCCATCAGAAAAATCTACGCCAAATTGATCTGAGATCGATTTTTGAATTCCTGAATCAAATTTGGGGTTGCCAGCTTTATCATGATCTATAATCTTTGCCTTGTCAGTGTCGCAAATAATGCTGTAAGGAATAAAAAATTGTGACAGGACTTTCTGGTAGAAAGGTATGTTATTCACTGTGCCGCAGTTTAGGATAAAGAAGAACTTTGACTGCGGATGCTCTTGGAGGTATGCCCGCAGTATTATTTCTTCGGTAGGTCCTTCAACCAAAATGACTTCGTCAGAATAGAATGCTTCGCAAATATGTGGATTAAACCTCAGGACTTCATACATCTCCTGTTTAAATTCGGCATCTGATTTTGATCCAGCAGCTAATTTTAAATACTGGTCTGACACTTGATAAAGCTGTGTGGATGCTTCCGTTTTAACTAGCCTGACTATTGAGGATTTTAGCTTGGATATGTCGATCATTGACGGCGAATGCGAGGCGCAAAGAACTTGGTACGGTGTGTTTCCAGAGCTTACTTTATAAATAAGCTCTCGCAGCTCACGTATTACTTTTGGATAAAGGAATAGTTCAGGTTCTTCAAATAATACCAAATAGTCTTTCCTTCCCTCGATCCTTTTAAATTCCTCGGCAATATCTCTCATCAGAAGTAATGCAAAAATTGTCGTCCGAATTGTTCCATGTCCAATATGGGCTGCGTGGCTTGGAAGATCAGTATCGATGTCTCCAGAATTATCTACATGTTGGAAATGAATATCGTACTCACGCCCTAGCTTATTTTCGGTCCATGCTACACGATCCTTTTTATCTTCAATTCCGAGACGTACTTTAGGAAATAGATCCTTCAGGTATTCATTGACTGAATCTTCATATCTGGCAATGACATCTTTGTCGTACATTTTCTCCTGCAATTCTTTTATTTTTGACTGAGCCGCCCGCAATTCTGCTAATTCCGCATCTTTTAGCCGGGACTCCGCAACAGACTTAAGAATTTCATTGATGATATTCTTTGCCTCTTCCTCGTTAGGCATCGCTTTTATAAGAATTGGCTTGGGTAAGCATGATTGAAAAACTGAATGAAGTCCTACGGAAGCATATCCTTTCTCAACGAAATCGTTATCTTCTGGGCTCCAGCTTAGAGCCTTTTTTGATGGTTTCTTTCCATCTAAAATCCATTCATTTCGTAGTCTAATACGACTACCGTCAATGAGGTATTTTTTATAGCTGTCTTTAGCTTTAGGCGCAGCCTCTTCGATCCTATTCATATCCCATTCATCAAGCTCAACCTCTATTTCTATTTGCAGAGTGCTTTCATTAGCCTGACGATAGAAATCCTCTTTCTTTGGATAAATATCTTGATAGAAGAACTCATAAGCTCTAAGAAATGTCGACTTTCCCGTATTGTTTTGCCCGAAAACAAAAAGTGTGTATATGCCATCAAAATCAATGCGATTGGCTTCTAATCCCCCAGCTATACCTCGGTAATTATTTACAGAAAAATTGCTAATTTTCATTTCGTTGATCCTTAACCTTTGTATGCATAACGTCACCAACAGGGCTCGCGTTAACGAGTCCCTGCTTGCTTGGCCTTGTTAGGCATTTAGCTCGTGCTGTCCATTTCATCTAAACCTTCTCGCATCCTAGAAAGAAAGTGAGCGCCTTCATCAGTTCTTATCATGCCTGTTGGACAGGCGATATTAGTCAGGGCCATCATTGAGTGGAAAAACCAGGCTTCAGGGTCATCGTTATTAGGGCCGCAAATTGATTCATGAAGATATTCAAGCGCGCCACATACCCAAATAAGGCCCTGCTCTCTGCTCTCACTATTGTAGGGTACCGATGTGAGAGACACCTCGAGGAAGTACTGCTCTAGCTGATCTATCTCCGAAGCATCAAAAGGCGTGCGCTGCCACCTTACAGACCTGGCAATTCTGCGACACCAATCTCTGATCCTAGCTTCTACGTCGCTCATGCACTCCGCCTAACGCCCAGCTAAGCGGCGCCGAATTCTTCGGCGTCCCGCTTCAGTGCCTTGTTAGCTGACTTTCTCGCACGAACTACAAGGGGCTTTGCCAAATGAGATAAAGACACATGTATTTCAGGAGCGCCATGCTTATGAATGGAGTGATAATGGCTCATCGGTAATCTACAACTCCAGACTTCGCCCGGTGCAATGACTTGGGGAAGGTGCTTTCCGTAATGAGCTTCAAATGCTTGACACGCGGCCCCAATTTGGGCCTTGCCTTTAATAGGTTTGTGCGTTGCGGATATCCCCATTACGGTGGTTGGCGCAGTCCCGACATTGACCAGTTCTACATGACAATACACTTCTCGAGTCGTTACCTCACCGTTCTCAATTTTTTCCTTTGACACAACGGCCCCGTCAAAATAGCCCGTATTCAAAGCAACTCTCTTTTTAATCTTCGGGCCGAACTTAAGCCACTTCACAACATCCCAGAGTAGAACCAGGGTGGCTACTATTGCGCCCCACCATGCTACGATCTGAGTGTTATCCATGCTCGCCCCTTTATCCAGCTAACAGCGAAATAGGCCGATGCGACCTAAATAATTCTTATCTATAAAAATCTGGCGAGTTTAATGCGTGGGTGCCAGATATCTAATGGTTATCAGTCAAGTAGAAGAGTACATCGCCAGACGCGTTATGGTAAATCTGGCGAAAACAGCCTAACTCTGGCATTTATAATGATGGCGCAATGATATTGCTCGCTTGGAGATTGCCGGCCGCTCAACTGGTTACAAGAATTGATTGGTAAAAAGGAGAAACGGGATAGTAGGTGGCCGGTATGCATGGCCCGCAGACCGAGGTAGGGATTGGAACTGGTGGCGTATCACGCCGACAGACTACCCCACCACAATAAACACAAAGAAAAAGAAACAGACCACAATCAGCCCGTTGATCACCCAGCTCTTTGCCTTCTTCTGCTTTTGCCGACGCAGTTCCCGCTGGTGCTCCCGCGCCACGATGCCGTCCCCCTGGGTGTACTGGTAGCGTTCCTTGGTGGGCCGGTCATCCAGGGGCTTTCTGGGTTCCATGGTGCGCCTCTAGTTCTGCAGGCCCAGGTTGCGCCGGGCGAATTCGCGGCGGGCCCTGGTAGCGCTGAACAGCATTGGGCCAAACAGGCGTGTGACCAGGTTGGTGAGCAGGGAATGGTTGGTGGCGAACAGGGTTTGTGCCTTGATCAGGCGGATGGCCTGCTTGCCGTAGGCATGGCGCAGGCGGTGGTAGTCCTCGGGGGTTTCCTGGCCGATGCAGTCGGCGAGGCAGAAGGCATCTTCTATGCCCATGTTCATGCCGCGCCCGCCCACGGGCGAATGGATGTGGGCGGCGTCGCCGGCCAGGAACAGGTGGCCGTGCTGATAGTTGGCCACCTGGCGGTGGCTGACGCGGAAACTGGATTGCCAGACCACCTCCTGCGGGGTGGCGTCGCGCACCAGGCCCGGCAGGTTGTCGAGCACACCTTCATCGTCGGAGACCACCCGCAGGATGCCCGGGCTCACCGGCAGCACAAAGACGAACCGGTTTTTCTCGCGCACCAGGTGCGCCTTGTTGAAGGTGTCTGCCTGCCAGGCCGCCGGGTCGATGCGCACATCGGCCAGGGTCCAGTCGTGGGCCAGGGCATCGCCGGGGAAATCCTGCCCGGTGATCTCCCGCACCCGGCTGTGGGCACCGTCGGCGCCGATCAGGTAGGTGCTGGCCAGGTAGCTCTCGTTGCCGTCGGTATCGCGCAGGGTGCTCATCACGGCGTCGCCCTGTTGCTCGGCGTCCACCAGGGTCATGCCGCGCTGTACGGTGATGCCGCGCTCGGCCAGGGCCTGTTCCATCAGCGCCTCGGTGCGGGCCTGTGGCAGCACCAGCATGGTGTTGGGGTCGTGATCCACGCAGTCGAAGTCGATGGCGAGGAAGACCCTCTTCGCATCATGCATGCGCAGGCCCGTAACCTCACGCGCTTCCCGGCGAATGGCGGCGGTGACGCCGCAGGCTTCCAGCAGCTCCTGCGAGCGCGGGTTGAACGCCAGTGCTTTCGAGAACGGGCTGCGCGTCACCACCGGGTCGATGATGGTGACCGGGATCTGGTGGCCGCTCAGTGCGAGGGCCGCGGCGAGGCCGGTGGGACCGGCGCCGGCGATCAGTACTGACGTTTCCATGTTGGTTTCCTTGCGAGGCAGTCATAACGCTACCGCGCTGTGCCGGCGCCGTAAATGCGTCATCTGGCTGAGGCGGCTATGCTACACTCGCGCTCCATTCTAGACGCCACTCAATCAGGGATTCGCATCATGTCGGACATTGCCCAGCTGAAACTCAAGCGTGGTGAAGAGCGCCGCCTGCGGGCCGGCCATGTGTGGGTCTATTCCAACGAGGTGGATGTGCAGGCCACGCCGCTCACCGACCTGGCACCCGGCCAGGAAGTGCAGCTGGTGGACCAGAAGGGCAAGTCCCTGGGCCGTGCCTATGCCAACCCGCATTCCCTGATCTGTGCGCGGCTGTATTCGCGCAAGCCAAAGCAGGCATTTGATCGCGCCTTTATCGCGGCCCGCATCAAGGATGCCCTGGCCCTGCGCGAGACCCTTATCGGTGTGCGGTTCTACCGCCTGGTGTTCGGCGAGAGTGACGGCCTGCCGGGTATCGTCATTGATCGCTTTGATGATGTGTTTGTTATCCAGAGTGGCACCGCCGGTGCCGAGCAGGTGCAGGATATCGTCGCCGACGTGCTCAAGGAGCAGTTTGAGGCGCGTGCGGTGGTGGCCCGCAATGAAAGCGCCGTGCGTGAGCTGGAAAAGCTGCCGCTGTATACGCGTGCATTGATTGGCGAGATGCCCGATGAGGTGTCCGTGGACGAGAATGCGGTGAAGTATCTCGCCCCGCTCGCCGCTGGCCAGAAGACAGGCTGGTTCTATGACCATCGCAGTGCCCGCAAGCGGCTCATTCCGCTGGTGCAGGGCAAGCGCGTGCTGGACGTGTTTTCCTACTGCGGCGCCTGGGGTGTGCTGGCTGCTGCCCACGGGGCGTCGGAAGTGACCTGCGTGGATTCCTCCGAGCTGGCGTTGGACTATGTGCACAAGAACGCTGCCCTGAACGGCGTGGATGAGCGCATCCGCAGCATCCAGGGCGATGCCTTTGATGTGCTCAAGGCGTTGCTGGCCGATGGCGAGAAGTTTGATGTGGTGGTTCTGGATCCGCCGGCGTTCATCAAGCGCAAGAAAGACTTCAAGAAAGGCCTGCAGGGTTACCACGCCTTGAACGAACTGGGTGTGCGCCTGGTGCAGCCCGGTGGCATGTTGATCAGCGCCTCCTGTTCCATGCACCTGCGCAGCGACCAGTTGCTGGATACGGTGCGCTCAGCCGCGCGGCATAACGACCGCCAGGTGCAGGTGTTTGCCAGCGAAGGGCAGGGCGAGGATCACCCTGTGCAGCCGGCGATCCCCGAGACGTCGTACCTGAAGAGCTGGTTTACCCGCATCCTGCCCAACACCTGAGCAAGAAATTGGCCGGCGGCTATCAGTTGACGGGTGGATAGTTATGGCGGCTGAATACCTCGGTGCTGCCGTCGTTGTTGATCAGCAGTACCTCATAGGGGTCCTTGCGGTCGCCCATCTCCATGCCCGGTGAGCCCACCGGCATGCCCGGCACGGTCAGGCCCACGGCGTCCGGTTTTTCCTTGAGCAAGCGCTTTACGTCTTCCGCCGGCACGTGGCCTTCAATGCTGTAGCCGCCAATAAAGGCGGTGTGGCAGCTCTCCTTGCCCTCCGGAATACGTGCCTTCTTCTTGGTCGGGAAGACCTCCTGCGGTGCCATTTCCGTGCTGGTTGTCTCAAAGCCCTGTTCTTCCATGTAGGTCACCCAGTCGCTGCAGCAGCCACAGCGTGGGCCCTTGTACACATCCAGTACCGGGGCGGCGAAAGCGGGCAAGGCAAACAGGGCAACAAGGAAAAAGGCGTGTCTGAGTGCGTTCATGGCGAGCTCCTCGGTGTGCTTGGCCAGTTATTGGGCAACGGGTGCAGTGAATGAATTGTGACACAATCCACTTGCCAAGGTTCCGGGTGCGAGTAGCATGGCGCCATCATTTGCGTGAATGAGGACCCGTCATGACCCGTTTTGCTCCGAGAGCTCTTGTACTGGCGATGTGTGCGCTGCCTGTGGCGTTGCAGGCTGCCGAGGCAAAGACCTCGCCGGTAAAGAGTAACGACTTTTCCTACAACTACGCCCAGCTTGGCTACGTCATGCAGGACTGGGATGGTGCCTTCGACGTGGACGCCATTGATGCCCAGCTGTCCATGGCCATTGATGAGCACCTGTTCCTGCGTGGCCAGTTCCAGGTGTTTGACGGCGACTTCGATGTGGGGTTCGTGGATGCGGACACTGACGGCTGGTTGCTGGGTGCGGGCGTGGGTTTCAATACGCCGCTGGCCGATGACCTGGACCTGGTGGTGACCGGTGACCTGGTGCATATCAAGTATGAGAACGACGGCTACCGTGTCTTTGGCGTGCGCGTTGCGAACGTTGATGATGACGACACCGGCATCCGTCTCACTGGCGGTGTGCGCATGCGTGCCACGCAGGAGCTCGAGCTGGCCGGTGGTGTCTACCTGAATGACGTGGGCCCGCAGGATGACATCGGCCTGTTTGGTGATGCCCTGCTGCACCTGAATGACCAGTTTGATGTCGGTGCCGGCGTCAAGCTGGGTGGTGATCTCACCGAGTTTGGTGTGTTTGGCCGCTACAATTTCTGAGTCTGGTTGATCTGGCTGGCGGGTTCCGCAGCGGATGATGGTTGCGGAACCGATCAGTAAAGGCGCCTTCGGGCGCCTTTTTTTATGGCGGGACAGTGCGCGTCGCTGGTGGAGACTTGACTGCTATTGCGCCAGGGCGGCGAGCAGCGCGTGGGTTTGCTGCAGTGCTTCCACGTCGTTGGCAGCAGGCGGGCTTTCCAGCAGCGGGTCAAGGGTCGGGCGAATGGTTTCATCCTGGCTGTAGGCCCAGGCCGCCAGGGCGCCGTCCTTTTCCAGCCAGCCTGTCAGTGCCTGGTGCAGGTTGTCGCGGGCAATCTGCTGGGCGTTGGCGGCCATGTAGTCGCCGGCCACGGATTGCTCGGCATCCATGTTCGCCAGTAACAGCAGGCGCGCTGTCACACGGCGCAGGGCGCTGACAGGGCAGTCCTGCACGCTTTGCGGCAGGGCACTGCTGTTGTGGGCCAGCAGCAGTATGTCTTCCACCAGCAGTTCGGTGGCGGTGGCGAGATAGGCGCGGCGCCGTTCAATCTGGTTTTCCGGCGGCAGGGGCGCGTAGTCCGCCCCCGCGTGCTCGAGGGCATCAGCGTCAGGTTCGGCCAGTGCGGTTGCAGCGTCGGCAGCCGGTTCGTCGGCGCGTGCCGGCTCGGGCTCGGCCGGGTTGCCCGCATCGTCTGCCGTTTCTTCCGTTTCTACCGTTTTTTCCGTTTCGGCAGTGTCTGCCGGCGCTGCGCCGGGCAGGGCCAGGTCTGCCACGGCCCGGGTTTTCTCCGGCTCACCGAACAACAGGAACTGGATCACCTGGAAGCCGAGGCTGGCTTCGGCATCGCTGGTGGCGCCCTGCTGCTCAAGCAGTGCCTCGCGGGTCAGGCTGACATTGGTGTCGTTGACAATGCCGCTGCCGGGCCAGCGCGCCAGGCTGTCGATATAGCCGGGCAGGATCGGGAACGGATCGCTGCGCGCCAGCCGGGCCTGGCCGTGCTCGCTGCTCTGTGCCCGGCATTCGAGGATGACGCCGGCCTGGTTGAAGGCGGCATAGAAATGCTCCCAGGCCTGCTGGGCCGTGGCCAGGCGCGCATCGCCCGGGTCGTCGAGCAGACCGGTGATGGCATCGGCGAAGCCGTTGGCGGTGGCGTTGAGCCGCCGCAGGCGCTGGTCACTGGCCGCGGTGAGTGCCGCCCTGAGTGCCTTTTCCTGTTCGGACATGGCCACGGGCTGGGCGGTGACCGGCGCCGGCGCATCCTGTGCCGGCGGCGCCGGTGACTGGTCGCAGGCGGCCAGCAGGAGCATCAGGCTCAATAGCAGGGCGCGCATGGTCAGCTCCTCAGGCTGATGACCGGCCACCCGCGCTCGCGCGCTTCCCGGTCCAGCACCGGGTCCGGGTCCACTGCGATGGCCGTATCCACGGTTTCCAGCAGGGGCAGGTCGTTGTGTGAATCACTGTAGAAGTGGCTGCCGTCGAGACTGTGGCCGGTGTCGGCGAGCCAGTGACGCAGGCGCTCCACTTTGCCTTCGCGGTAGCAGGGCGTGCCGGCGACATCACCGGTGTAGCGCCCGTGGCGTTGCTCGGCACAGGTGGCGAGCAGGTCATCCACCTTGAGGCGCTCGGCAATCGGGGCGGTGACGAAATCATTGGTGGCGGTGATGATAAGCAGGAAGTCGCCGCGCTTGCGGTGTCTTTCAAGCAGCTCAAAGGCTTTCGGCAGCAGGATCGGCTCGATGATTTCCGCCATGAATTGCTGGTGCAGCGTGGCCAGTTCATCCATGTCATGTTCAGCGAGCACGGCAAGGGCAAAACGCAGGTAGGCGATGATATCCAGCCGGCCGTTCAGGTAATCCTGGTAAAACTGGTCGTTGGTGGCCTTGTAGGCCTCGCCATCCACCAGCCCACGCGCCACCAGGAAGTCACCCCACAGGTGATCGGAATCGCCCGCGATCAGTGTGTTGTCCAGATCAAATATTGCCAGTGCCATTGCATCCCCCCAACGGCCGTGAGCATAGCAGAGCTTCACGGTCCTCTGAATGGCCGATTGATTGCATGGTGCCCGGCAAGGTTTAATTGAGGCAATGGAAATCGCCGCCGTTGGCGGCCTTTCCCCGGCATATTGCAGGGTTATTCATCGCGACTGACCCTGCCCATACAGGCAGCAACATGAGCGCAATCATTGATGATGACGGCTTTCGTCTCAACGTGGGGATCATTATTGCCTCGCCGGAGGGACGATTGTTCTGGGGCAGGCGGGTAGGAAACCGCGACGCCTGGCAGTTCCCGCAGGGCGGGATGATGCCGGAGGAAACCCCGGAGCAGACCCTTTACCGGGAACTGCATGAAGAAGTGGGCCTGCTGCCGGAACATGTCAGCATTGTTGCCAGCACCCGTGGCTGGCTCAAGTATCGCCTGCCGCGGCGTTTCCTGCGGCGCAAGACCGAGGGCAAGCGTTGCATCGGCCAGCGCCAGAAATGGTTCCTGCTCAAGCTTGAGGCCGAGGAAAGCTGCATCGACCTGGCCGCCTCCGACTCGCCCGAGTTTGTTGACTGGCGCTGGGTCAGCTACTGGTACCCGATCCGCAAGGTGGTGCCGTTCAAGCGCGGGGTGTACCTGCGTGCCCTGAAAGAGCTGCACCCGGCCCTGAAGGACATGCGCGCGCCATCCGCCGGAGGTGATCGTGCTTGATGTGCTGCGCAAGATCGTCCAGGAGGTCAACAGCGCCGAAACGGTGCGCCTGGCCCTGGACCTCATGGCGCGTCGGGTGCGTGATGCCATGGGCACCGAGGTGTGCTCCATCTACCTGCTTGATGACAGTGGCCAGCGCTATGTACTGATGGCGTCGGAAGGTCTCAAGCCGGAGGCCATCGGCAATGTCAGCCTGGGGTTGTCCGAGGGCTTGGTGGGCCAGGTGGGCCTGCGCGAGGAGCCGGTCAACCTGGAGAACGCCCACACCCATCCCAAGTTCCATTACCTGGCCGAGACCGGCGAAGACCCGTTCCATGCCTTTCTTGGCGTGCCGGTGATCCATCACGGCAAGGTGCTGGGTGTGCTGGTCATCCAGCAGCGCGACAGTCGCCGTTTCGACCAGAGTGAGGAGGCCTTCCTGGTCACCATTTCGGCGCAGTTGTCTGCGGTGGTGGCCCACGCCCGTGCCACCGGCCAGCTGCAGGCCATGGATACCGGGGACACCCACACGGCTTTCTATGACGGCATGTCGGCCTGCCAGGGTGCAGTGATCGGTGAAGCAGTACTGCTGTATCCGCCCGCGGACCTGTCCTCGGTGCCCGACCGCGCGGCCGAGGATGTGGAGGAAGAAATCTCCCGTCTTGATTCCGCCCTGGTGCAGGTGCGCAGTGAAGTGCGTGAGCTGGCCGAGCGCGCCAGCCGCTCGCTGGGCCGCGAGGAGCAGGCACTGTTCGAGGTTTACCTGCGCATGCTCGACCGGCATGCACTGCCGGGTGAGGTGGTGACCCGCATTCGCGAAGGCCATTGGGCCCAGGGTGCATTGCGCATGGTGGTGGACGAGCACGTGCGCAACTTCGAGTTGATGGACGACGCCTACCTGCGCGAGCGTGCGGCGGATGTGCGCGACATCGGCCGGCGTGTACTGGCCTATCTGCAAACCGGGTCCCGGCGCCAGCAGGATTTTCCCGAAAACGCGGTGCTGATCGGTGACGAAATCACCACGCCCATGCTGATGGAAGTGCCGCGCGACAAAGTGACCGGCATCGCCACGCGGGTCGGTTCGCGCAACTCGCACATGGCCATCGTGGCCCGCGCCATGGGTATTCCCACCGTGGTGGGAGCGCAGGGTCTGCCGCTCAAGCAGATGGATGGCGCCGAGGTGATCATTGACGGTTACCGCGGCCGGGTGATCAGCAACCCGGGTGCCGAGCTGCGCGAGCAGTTCGAGCAGATCATCGAGGAAGAACGCACCCTGCAGGCTGGCCTCGAGAAGCTGCGGGACGAGCCGGCCCGTACCACCGACGGCCTGGCCATGGAGGTTATGGTCAACACCGGGTTGATGACCGATATCGCCCGCTCCCTGGACCGCGGTGCAGAGGGCGTGGGCCTGTACCGCACCGAGATTCCGTTCATGGTGCGTGACCGTTTTCCGTCCGAGGAGGAGCAGCGCGTGATTTACCGGGAGCAGCTCCAGGCGTTTGCGCCGCGGCCGGTGACCATGCGCACGCTGGACGTTGGCGGCGACAAGTCGCTGCCGTATTTCCCGATCGAGGAAGAGAACCCGTTTCTTGGCTGGCGGGGCATCCGCCTGACGCTGGACCACCCGGAGATTTTCATGGTGCAGGTGCGCGCCATGCTCAAGGCCAGCGAAGGACTCAACAACCTGCGCATCATGTTGCCGATGGTGACCTCGGTGATCGAGGTGGAAGAAGCCCAGCACCTGATCCACCGTGCCTGGCTGGAAGTGCGCGAGGAAGGCATGGATATTCCCATGCCACCGGTGGGCGTGATGATCGAAGTGCCGGCCGCCGTGTACCAGGCCCGTGCCCTGGCCCAGCGAGTGGATTTCCTGTCGGTGGGTACCAACGACCTGACCCAGTACCTGCTGGCCGTGGATCGCAACAACCGCCAGGTGGCGGACCTTTACAGCTCATGGCACCCGGCGGTGCTGCAGGCGATCATTCATGTGGTCGAGCAGGCGCACGAGGAAGGCAAGCCCGTGTCCGTGTGTGGCGAGATGGCCGGTGACCCGGGCTCGGCGCTGATCCTCATGGCCATGGGGGTGAACACCCTGAGCATGAGCGCGTCCAACCTGCTCAAGGTCAAGGCGGCGATTCGCCAGGTCAGTGCCATGTTTGCCCGTCAGTTGCTCAACGAGGTGCTGGCCATGGATAACAGCGAAGTGATCAGTGCGTACGTGGACCTGCAGCTGGAAAAGGCCGGCCTCGAGGAACTGCTGGGCCGGCGCCGGAATATTCAGTGAGACGTTTGCGGTTCATTCGGGGTGGGTGATTCCCTCACCCTGTCCCTCTCCCGAAGGGAGAGGGGACTCTCCAGGTGGCTTGAAGCCCCTCTCCCTTTGGGAGAGGGGTTGGGGTGAGGGCTCCCCCCCACAAATCAAGCCATATCACTGCAACGGCCAGATCAGCGGTACCACCAGTACCGTGGTGACACCCACCGAGAAATTCATCAGCAGGCCCATGCGCAGGAAATCCGAGAAGTGATAACCGCCCGGGCCGTACACCATCAGGTTGGTCTGGTAGCCCAGTGGCGTGGCAAAGCTGGCGGATGCGGCCAGCATCACCGTGATCACGTAAGGCACTGCGTTCAGTCCCAGGCTTTCCGTTACCGCCAGCACGATGGGTAACATGATCAGCGCCGCGGCATTATTGGTAACCATCTCCGTGAGGACCGACACCGCCACGAAGGTGAGCAGCAACAGCAACCAGGGGTGGCCGCCGGACAGGGTCAGCAGCGACTCGCCGAGGTAGTCGGCGGCACCGGTGGCCTGCAAGGCGTTGCCCAGGGAGAAACTGGCGGCGATGGTGATCAGCACGGTCAGGTCGAGGCTGCGCTTGGCATCGGCCAGGCTGACGCAGCGACTGGCGACCATGGCGCCGGCCCCGAGCAGGGCCGCTTCCAGCATGCTGGTGATGCCGGTGGAGGCGAGCAGTACCAGGGCCGACAGAATCGCCCAGCTCACCAGTGCCCGGCTGTGGTCGGGACGCTCTTCATCCAGTTCGCTGATGAGCAGGAAATCGCGGGAGAACCGTTGCCGGCTGACAAACGCCGGCCGCGCTTCCAGCAGCAGTACGTCGCCGGGCTCGAGCACGATGGAACTCAGCCGGCCCTTGACGTGTTCGCCGTTGCGCGCCACCGCCAGTACCACGGCGCCGTAGCGGTCACGGAAACGGCCGTCCTTGATGGTCTTGCCGATGCCTTCGCAGTTGGGCGAAACCACCGCTTCCACCAGGCGGCGCTCCGGTGCGTTGCGCTCGATCACCGGCTGCTTGCCCACGGACGCCACCAGCCCGGGAATACGCAGCACATCCACGATGGCTTCGGTATCGCCCACGAACACCAGACGGTCACCGCCATGCAGGCGTTCTTCCGGCGTCACCGCCGTGAGGATGCCGCCGTTGCGTTCGATCTCCACCAGGTAGATGCGTTTCAGGTGGCGCAGTCCGGCCTCGACAATGTTCTTGCCCACCAGTGGGCCGTCATGGGCCACGGCCACTTCAAAGGTGAAGCTGCGCTTGTCGGCAAAGGTTTCATCGGGGCTGCGTCGTTCCGGCAGCAGGATCGGGCTGACCAGCAGCAGGATCAGCAGGCCCACCGCCGCCACCGCCAGGCCCACGCCGGTGATGGTGAACAGCCCCAGCGCCGGCTCACCGGTGAGTGCCTGGTACTGGCCGTTGACCACCAGGTTGGTACTGGTGCCGATCAGGGTGACGCAGCCGCCCAGGATCGAGGCATAGGACAGCGGGATCATCAGCCGCGATGAGGGGATGCCGATCTGCCTGGCCCAGCGCGTCACCGCCGGGATCATGGTGGCCACCACCGGGGTGTTGTTGAGAAAGCCGGACAGGGACGCCACCGGCAGGGTCAGGCGTGCCAGTGCACCGCGCACCGAGCGTGGCCGGCCGAGCAGGTTGTGGACCACCAGGTCGACGCCGCCGGAGGCGCGGATGCCGGCGGCCACCACGAACATGGCGGCGACGGTAATCAGGCCGCTGTTGGAGAACCCGGCCAGCGCCAGGTCGGCATCGAGAATGCCGCTGAACAGCAACACCGACAGCGCGCCCATCAGCACCAGGTCCGGGCTCAGGCGTGTGGCCATCAGTGTGACCAGCGTGCTGGCCGTGATGAATATGGTGAACCAGCCTTGCCAGTCCATGGTGTCCCCCGGAAATACCTGAACCGTGGCAGTCTAGTCAGGGCGCAGGAAAATTAAAAAGAATAAAAAAGATTATTTATATGCATTTCTGTTGGTGCCTCACCAGCGATAGGTACTGGCGTCGTCCGCCGGCATGCCGCTGGGCTGCCAGCGCTGCTCGGTGAACTGGCCGCCGTCGGCGCTCATGGCCAGCGCCGTGCTGGCGCGGGTGCCGTAGGTGGCGGAGGCTATGAAGATCGGTGCCACCAGACGCTCAAGCTCCAGGCCCACGCCTGTCTGCGGCAGTTCGCTGTCGTCCGGCACGGTGTCATCGCGCAGTACATCCAGCAGGGCCGGCAGCAGGTCGTCCTGGTCCAGGGACTGGGCCAGCCGCGCCTTGCCGCGCTCGGTCTTGGGCCAGGTGGTGTCCAGCAGGCCGTTGCTGAGGGCATGGATGCCGGGCTCCACCGGGCACGGGGCGGCGCCGCGGTTGCTCATGTACCAGAGCGCCCGGCCATCCCCGGCGAGCAGGTTGAAGCCGCCGAACTCCTCCTGCTCCGGCACGATGCTGTCCATGTACTCGGCCGGGGAAAGGTCGTTGTGCAGGAAGTCCAGCGGCAGCATGCCGCGCGAGCGTCGCCCCGGTTGCTGGTCCTGGATCGGCTCCCGGTAGTTGGTGACGGCGGCAAAGCGGCCCGCCCGGGTGACGCCCAGCCAGGTGCCGTTGGCCTCCAGGTCCAGGCCGCAGAGGACGTCACTGCGCCAGCGCGCTGCTTCGGCAGGGCGGTGGTGGAATTCGTCCCGGTTGGCGGCGACCACCAGCGGCGTATCGCGCTCCGGCTGCCAGGAAAACAGGATTATGCACATACCTCTCTGACCCTTTGTTGGCGTGGTGGTAGGATAGCGTCCTGACGCGCCCGGGGCATCCTTGTTACGCACAATAGAGTCCGGGTGCTGGCGGTGCCGGGGGTGTTTTGGAACTGATCCTGCTTTGTCTGATGCTGGGCCTGCTGGCGGGCCTGCTGGCCGGTGCCCTGGGCCTGGGCGGTGGCGTGGTGATCGTGCCGGCCCTGCTGTACCTGTTGCCGCTGCAGGGCATTTCCCTCGATCAGGCCGCGCCCATGGCCGTGGCCACGTCGCTGGCCACCATTGCCTTTACCTCCATGAGCGCCATTCACACGCACCACCGGCTTGGCGGGCTGCGCTGGCCGCTGGTGGTGCGGCTGTCGCTGGGCATCGTGGTTGGCGCCCTGGGCGGGGCGCAGCTTGCCAGCATCATGCCCGGCGCCTGGCTGGCCGGCCTGTTCGGTTTTTTTGCCATGGTCATTGCCGTGCAGATGCTGGTCAGTGGCCAGCGCCGGGCCGCGTCCGTGCCGGAACGCCTGCCCGGCACGGCGCTGCTGGTGGCAGCCGGCGCCGTGATCGGTACACTGTCGAGCCTGTTCGGTATCGGTGGTGGCTCGTTGACGGTGCCGTTCCTGAGCTGGCGCGGTGTACGCATGCAGCAGGCCGTGGCCGTGGCCGCGGCCTGTGGCCTGGTGATTGCCGTGGGTGGCTGCCTCGGTTTCCTGTATGCCGGTTGGGGTGTGACGGGCCTGCCGGCAGGATCGGCCGGCTATGTCTACCTGCCCGCTGTGGGTGCCATTGTTGTCGCCAGCGTGCCGATGGCGCGGGTGGGTGCGCGCCTGGCCCACCGCCTGCCGGGCAAGCGCCTGCGCCAGGTGTTTGCGGTGGTGCTGTTGCTGATTGGTGCCGAGCTGGTTTACGGCCGGCTGGTGGCCTGATGATGGATGTTCCTGACGGGAAGAAACGCGATGCAGTATCCGGACATTGACCCGGTTGCCCTGTCCCTGGGCCCGATCCAGATCTACTGGTATGGCATTACCTACCTGGTGGGCCTTGCCGGTGCCTGGGGGCTGGGCGTCTGGCGAGCTCGCCGGCCCGGCAGTGGCTGGACCAGCGAGCAGGTGGGCGACCTGATTTTCTACGGTGCCGTGGGCGTGATCGTCGGTGGCCGCCTGGGCTACGGGTTGTTCTACGGTCTCGACCAGTGGAGCGAGGACCTGCTCTGGGTGTTCAAGCTGCAGGAGGGCGGCATGGCCTTCCACGGTGGCATGCTCGGCGTGCTCACCGCGTTCTGGTATTTCAAGCGCAAGACCGGCAAGGGCTATTTCGAGACGGCGGATTTCATCGTGCCCATGGTGCCCATCGGCCTAGGTGCTGGCCGCCTGGGTAACTTCATCAACGCGGAACTGTGGGGCCGGCCCTCGGACGTGTCCTGGGCCATGGTATTCCCCACCGATCCGCAGCAGCTGGCCCGCCACCCGTCGCAGCTGTACCAGTTCATGCTCGAGGGCGTGTTGCTGTTTGTGCTGCTGTGGTGGTTCTCCCGGCGCCCGCGTCCGCCTGCGGCAGTGACGGGGTTGTTCGGTGTTGGGTATGGTGTGGCGCGCATCGCGGCGGAATTTTTCCGCGAGCCGGATGCGCACATTGGTTATCTCGCCGGCGGCTGGCTGACCATGGGCATGGTGCTGAGCCTGCCAATGGTATTCATCGGCGCGGCCATGATGGTGTGGGGCTACCGCCAGGCAGACAAGGGGAATGCAAAGCCATGAAACAGTACCTCGATCTTCTCCGGCATGTGCGCGACAACGGCATCTACAAGGATGACCGTACCGGCACCGGCACGTATGCCGTGTTCGGTTACCAGATGCGTTTCAACCTGGCGGATGGCTTTCCCGTACTGACCACCAAGAAGCTGCACCTGCGCTCCATCATTCACGAGCTGTTGTGGTTCCTCAGTGGCGAAACCAATATCCGCTACCTGAAGGAGAACGGCGTTTCCATCTGGGACGAATGGGCCACCGAAGATGGCGAACTGGGCCCTGTTTATGGCGAGCAGTGGCGCAGCTGGAAGACGCCGGACGGGCGCGTGATTGACCAGATTGAAGACGTGCTGGCAGAGATCCGGCGCAACCCGGATTCGCGCCGCCTGGTGGTCTCGGCCTGGAACCCGGCGGTGCTGCCCGACCCGACCATCTCCCCGGATGCCAACGCCGCGCTGGGCCGCCAGGCGTTGCCGCCGTGCCACTGCCTGTTCCAGTTCTATGTGGCGGATGGCCGGCTGAGCTGCCAGCTGTACCAGCGCAGCGGTGATATCTTCCTGGGCGTGCCGTTCAATATCGCCTCCTACAGCCTGCTGGCGATGATGATGGCGCAGGTGTGCGGCCTGGAGCCGGGGGATTTTGTGCATACGCTCGGTGATGCGCACCTGTACAGCAACCATCTCGAGCAGGCCGACGAGCAGCTGTCACGTACACCACGGGCCCTGCCGACCATGCACCTGAATCCCGAGGTGACGGACCTGTTCGCGTTCCGCTACGAGGATTTCACCCTTGAAGGGTATGATCCCGATCCGCATATCAAGGCGCCGGTGGCCATCTGAGCCGACGGCGCACCGGCCCTGTTCGTGGAGTCTGCATGCATATCGCCCTGATCGTTGCCCGCGCTGCCAATGGCTGTATCGGCCGCGACAACAAGTTGCCCTGGTACCTGCCCGGCGACTTGAAGTATTTCAAGCGCGTCACCCTGGGCAAGCCCATCATCATGGGGCGCAAGACCTGGGAATCCCTGAAAGGGCCGCTGCCGGGGCGCACCAATATCGTCATCACGCGGCAGGCGGATTATGTCGCCGAGGGCGCGCGCGTTGTGGCCAATCTTGATGAGGCCCTGGAGCTGGCTACTGCTGTGCTGCACATCGAGGACGGCGACGAGGTCATGGTGATTGGCGGTGCGCAGATCTACCAGGAAGCCTTGCCGCAGGTGACACGCATGTATGTCACGGAAGTGCATGCGGATGTGGAAGGCGATGCCTTTTTCCCGCCCTGTGACATGCGTGATTTTGACGAACTGGGGCGCGAGGATTTTGCCGCCGAAGGCCCCAATCCGTATGACTACAGTTTTGTGGTGTACCAGCGCCGCTGAGGCGCGTTGTCAGAAAATCGGTTCGAGGATGATCTCGGAGGTGACGGAATTGCTGATGATGCACTTGCCGCGCGCCCGGCGGTGAATGGCATCCACTTCGCTGTCGCTGGGCTGGCGGTCGCCGCCGAAACTGGCCTTCGGGGTCAGCAGAACCTTGCCCACAAACAGTTTTCCCTGCCGGTCTTTCTCCAGCATGCCTACCGGCTGGTCTTCGTAGCCGTCCACCACAAAGCCGTCGCGGGCAGCCTCGGTGACGAACGACAACAGGTGGCAACTGGCGATGGCGCCAATGAAGGCTTCTTCGGGGTCGATGAAATCGTGATCGCGGTCGTCACTGCCCGGGGCAACGGCGCAGACTTCATGGCCATTTTCCAGCGTCCAGCGGTAGTTCTCGTTGTCTTCGCTGGCGTTCCAGCGCAGGTGGATGCGATGTTGCGGCATGTACAGCTCCTGCCTTTTCTTGTTGTCTGGCGGCCTTCAATTAAGCACACACTATAGCGCAGGCCGGCCTGAATTGTACGACAGTCCCGATTAGTGTGTGGTCGGTGGTTCGCTCTCCGGTGATCGCGGCCAGCCGAGCAGGTAGTAATGAAACACCAGCACTTCCAGGGCCATGGCCACCAGCAGCTCGATGGTGGTGAAGCCCAGCTGGGCCAGGTTGCCGGGTTGTTCGCCGACGACGGACAGCGTCAGGGCAATAATGCCCAGGTAGCCCAGCAGCAACAGCATCACGTCGGCCATCATGCCCAGCTGCAGCGGCCGGGTGCGCTGGAAGCTGGCACGGATGGCCATCAGTGGGCTGGCCTGCTCCGCCGCCAGGATCATCGGGGCCAGGGCCAGTCGCACGAATATCCACACGCCCGGCAGGATGAATAGGGCCAGTCCGGTGACCAGGCCGATATAGGTGATGATGTTGATCAGCAGCAGTCCCGGCAGGAGCAGCAGTGAAAACAGCATCAGCGCGCCGGGTCCACGGCTCTTGCCGTGATGCAGCGCCAGCAGCTGGCCGATCACGGCGCCCTCGAAGAAGGTGTACACCAGCCCGGACAGGGCAAGCATGTCCCAGCGAATCACTGGCGGACCGGCTTCGCCGGCGTCACTGACCGGCGGCGGAAAGCCCATGGCGATCAGGCTGAGCAGCACCAGGAAAGGGGCGCCTGCCAGCATCAGGGAAGGCAGCTTCTGCCACCAGAAGCGCAATGCGGGAAACAGCTGTGAAGGATTCATGTCAGGGGCGGGCACAACTCCGGCTCGGGAGCGGGCAGTCTACCACCAGTACTTGCCCCAGTTCTCGGGGTTGGCCCAGAAACGGGGATTGTTCCAGGTGCGCTTGAAGTTGTACTGGTCCAGGTCGTAGCTGTAGACGGTCATCTCACGGCTGCCGTCCAGGAAGGTGCCCTCGCGGCGCATGCCCATGGCGATGAAGTCATTCATGTGCCAGCGCAGCTTCTCCGGCGCCAGCCCGGGCTGGTAAAGCACCACCAGCATGCCGGTGTGCAGGTTGCGCAGCCGGCCGAGCAGTTCTTCGCCGGCATGGTGATTCATGAACTCCAGCTGCTCCGCCACAACCGCCAGGTCCACGCGCACGTCGGCAGACAGCCGCTCGAGCGGGTCGGCTGCGGTGATGGCGTGGTGTTCCGTGGGGTGTGCCTTGAGCCATTCTTCCACCACCGGCACGGGGTTCTGGCTGATGGTAAGCAACGACTCGGGATGATGGCTGTCGAGGATGGCAGCCAGGAGTTCCTGCGGGGTGGTGGCGCTCGCCACCTGGGGCGCGGCACTGTTCATGCTTTTTACTGTAACGCCGCCAGCCGGTGTTGGCCAGTCAGGGATGTAAAAAGCCGCTGTCCCCGTGGGGGCGGCTCTCCGTCAGGAGAACACGCCCTTGAAGAAGTAGAAGAAGATAATCGACAGCAGCGCGCCAGCGGGCAGCGTCACCACCCAGCTGGTAAAGATGGCGCCGATCACGCGCAGGTTCAGCGCGCCAATGCCACGGGACATGCCGACCCCGAGAATGGCACCCACCAGCGTGTGGGTGGTGGAGATGGGCAGGCCGGCGCCGGAGGCCACCACCACCGTGGTGGCGGCACCCAGCTCGGCGGCGAAGCCGCGGCTGGGGGTCAACTCGGTAATCTTCTTGCCCACCGTGCCCATCACCTTGACGCCGAGAATGGCCAGGCCGGAGACGATGCCAAGGCCACCCACCAGCAGGATCCACTGCGGCAGCACGGCCTTGGCGCCGATAACGCCTTCGTTGGTCATGACACTGTAGATGGCGGCCAGCGGGCCAACGGCGTTGGCCACGTCGTTGGAGCCGTGGGCAAACGCCATGGCGCAGGCGGTGAAGATCATCAGCACGGCAAAGATGCGTTCCACCGAGCTGAAGCGGAAATCACGGTCGGCTTCCGGGTCAGGCTGGATACGTGACAGGAACAGCGCGCCGATGATGGCGACGACGATCCCGGACAGGCCGGCATAGAGCAGGTTCTCGCCCATGCTCAGTTCCAGCCCGACATGCTTGAGACCCTTGGTGAAGGTCACCAGTGCCAGCACGAAGCCGGTAAGGAACATGTAGAACGGGACGATACGTTTGGCGCGTGCGAACGGATCCTCGGTGTCCAGAATCAGGCGTTGGACGCTGCGCACCAGAATGAAGGAGATGATCCCCGCCATCAGCGGCGAGGTCACCCAGGACGCCACGATGCTGCCGATCTTGTCCCAGGAGATGGCATCCACGCCAAGCGCCACCGAGGCTGCACCGACAATGGCGCCAACGATGGAGTGGGTGGTGGAGACCGGCCAGCCAAACGCCGAGGCGATCAGCAGCCAGACGCCGGCAGCGAGTAGCGCCGACATCATGGTATAGACCAGGTATTCCGGATGGTCGCCGAAGGCATCGGAGCTGATGATGCCCTTGCGGATGGTGTCGGTGACCTCGCCGCCGGCCAGGTAGGCGCCGGCAAATTCGAACACGATGGCGATGAGGATGGCCTGTTTCACGGTCAGGGCGCGTGAGCCCACCGAGGTGCCCATGGCGTTGGCGACATCGTTGGCGCCGATGCCCCAGGCCATGAAGAAGCCGGCGCAGGCCGCGATGATCAGGACGGTGTCAGAGTGTTGCAGCAACCATTCCATTCGACTGTCTCCTAGCGGGCCAGCAGCATGTGCAGGAAGCCGCCGACTTTCTCGGCGCGATCTGCCAGGTCACCGATGTAGTCGATGATCTTGTAAAGGAACATCACATCCACCGGCGGCAGCTCGCTCTCGAGGGCGAACAAGGCTGCGCGAATGCGGATCTGCTGCTCATCCGACTGCCGTTCGAGCCGGTCGAGTTCATCAATCATGGTCTCGATGAGCTTGACTTCACGGCCGCCAAAGCCGGTCTCCACCAGTTCGTCGAGTTCGTTGATGGCGGTGTTGGTCTGCGCGGAGGCGGCAATGGTGATGTCCAGGTAGTCCGCCATGTCGGCCGCCATGCTCGGCGGGATAGACATCTTGCGGCCCAGCATCAGGCCGGCAATGTCCTTGGCCCGGTTGGCCACCCGGTCCTGCATCGACACCATGTCGAGAAGGTCGGTGCGGGGCATGGGCAGGAACAGGCTCTTGGGCAGGTTGAGGCGGAACTCCTTCTTGAGTTCATCGGCCTCGTTCTCCAGGCGGGCGATGTCCTGCTGCAGGGCCGTGGCCTGGTCCCAGTCGCCAGCGGTGACGGCCCGGAAGAAGTCCGCCAGGCGCGCGGTGCACTCGTGAACCTTGCCGTAATGGGCTTGCAGGGGCTTGATCGGTGACCGTCCGAAAAGGCCGGCAATGGAGCTTCCCAGGGCCATGGTGTCCTCGCGCTGTCATTTTGGAGACACGATTCTGTAATATTTCCCCGATCAGGTACACCCGATAAACGTGATTGGTGCCGTTTTGCGTGGCAGCGAACAGGGGGTAAAGTAGCTGGAAGTAGCGCGGCCCAGCGGTTTCCGGTGGTTCTGGTGGCCCGCGCTGACCATGACAGGGAGAACTCCGTGACCAGCGACGTGTCCAGCAAGCCAGCAGCGAAGAAAAGCCCCGGCGGTGGTGCCACGGCACCCGGTACGGAGGTGGACGTACGCTGGATCATGCGTGAACTGCTGGACGAGCAGCGTGTGACCCAAGAGCAGTTCAACGTCATCTCCACCACGCCGCGGGAGAAATCCGAGCTGTCCTGGCACCCGCTGGAGGTGGTGGCCAAGTACCAGCTGGCCGATCGCCAGCGCGACGGTGAGGCCCTTACTCTGGACTGGCTCAGTCAGTGGCTGGCGGACAAGGCCGGGCTGCCGCTTTTCAATCTCGACCCGCTGAACACCAAGGTGGACCAGGTCACCACGGTGATGTCCTATGCGTTTGCTGAACGCAACGGCATTCTCGCCGTGGAAGTGAGTCGTGACGAAGTCACGGTGGCCACGGCACAGCCATTTATCCGCAACTGGGCGCAGCACCTGGAAGCCACCCTGCGCGAGCGCAAGCTCAACACCGTATTCGTCAACCCGGAGCACCTGCGGCGCTACCGGATCGAGTTCTACAACCTGAGTCGCTCCATTGCCGGCGCGCGCGAAAACAGCGGCCAGAACCTGACCGGCGTGACCAACTTCGAGCAGTTGCTGGAGCTGGGTGGCAAGGGTGACATTGAGGCCGACAACCAGCATGTGGTGGCGATCGTGGACTGGATCCTCCAGTACGCGTTTGACCAGCGGGCGTCGGACATTCACCTGGAGCCGCGACGTGATGTGGGCAAGATGCGGTTTCGCATCGACGGCGTCCTGCATGATGTCTATGAACTGCCGGCCGTGATCATGGCCGCGGTAACCGCGCGCCTGAAAATTCTCAGCCGCCTGAACGTGGCAGAGAAGCGCAAGCCCCAGGACGGCCGCCTGAAAACCCGTGGCCCGGAAAATGACGAGGTGGAACTGCGTATCTCCACGCTGCCCACGGCGTTCGGGGAAAAGATGGTGATGCGTATCTTTGACCCGGATGTGCTGGTGCGCTCGTTTGAGCAGCTGGGCTTTACCCCGGAGGATCACGATACCTGGAACCGGATGACGGCCAACACCCACGGCATCATCTTCGTCACCGGGCCCACCGGTTCGGGCAAGACCACCACGCTCTATTCAACCCTGAAGCTGCTGTCGACCCCTGAAGTGAATGTCTGCACTATCGAGGACCCCATCGAGATGGTGGAGCCCACCTTCAACCAGATGCAGGTGCAGCATAATATCAACGTCAATTTTGCCGAAGGTGTGAAAGCGCTGCTGCGCCAGGACCCGGACATCATCATGATCGGTGAGATTCGTGACCTGCCCACGGCCGAAATGGCCGTGCAGGCGTCGCTGACGGGTCACCTGGTGCTGTCTACACTGCACACCAATGATGCGCCGTCATCCGTTACCCGCCTGATTGATCTGGGCGTGCCCGGCTACATGGTGTCTGCCTCCGTGATTGGTGTCATGGCCCAGCGCCTGGTGCGTACCCTGTGTCCGCATTGCAAGGTCGAGGCCGAGCTGGATGAAGCGGCCTGGCAGGAGCTGGTGCGTCCTTTCAAGATGAAACCACCGGCAAAGGTCATGCAGCCGAAAGGGTGCCTTGAGTGTCGTGGCACTGGTTACCTTGGGCGCATGGGTGTCTACGAGACCATGCCCATGAATCCGGCATTGAAAGGCATCGTCACCCGCACGGGCGATCTCGAGGATATTACCCGCCAGGCATTGAAAAACGGCATGAAACCCCTGCGCATCAGCGGCGCCATGAAAGTCGCCAAGGGGCTGACCACGATCGAGGAAGTGATGCGCGTAACGCCGGTGCAGGACATCCTGTCCTGACGCGCAAACCCGGCATTCAAGGAGATCGGTAATGTCACTGTTAATCCAGTATGGATGGGTGTTTGCGTTTCTCGGGCTGATGGTGGTGCTGGTATGGAAAAGCGCCAACCTGGTGCCCCAGGGCTATGAATACACGGTTGAGCGCTTCGGCCGTTACACCCACTCGCTGCGCCCGGGGCTGGGCATCATTGTGCCGTTCATGGATCGCATCGGTGATGAGGTCAACATGAAGGAAACGGTGCTGGATATTCCGCCACAGGAAGTCATTTCACGTGACAACGCGATGGTCACCATTGATGCCGTGTGTTTCTTCCAGGTGGTGAATTCGGCAAAGGCGGCGTACGAGGTGAACAACCTGCACAACGCCATCCGCAACCTGACCATGACCAATATCCGTACCGTGCTGGGTGCGCTGGATCTGGACTGGATGCTCAGCCAGCGCGACGAGATCAACGAGAAGCTGCTCACCATCATCGATAATGCCACCAACCCGTGGGGTGTGAAGGTGACGCGTATCGAGATCAAGGACATTTCGCCGCCGGCGGACCTGGTCCAGGCCATGGCCAGCCAGATGAAGGCCGAGCGGGAGAAGCGTGCCGCCATTCTGGAAGCAGAGGGTCTGCGCCAGGCAGCCATTCTCAAGGCAGAAGGTTTGAAACAGTCGGAGATCCTGCGAGCAGAGGGTGAGCGCCAGGCCGCCTTCCTGGATGCCGAGGCGCGTGAGCGTGAGGCCGAGGCGGAAGCCCGGGCCACGGAGATGGTTTCCAGTGCCATTGCCGCCGGTAATATCCAGGCGGTGAATTATTTTGTCGCGCAGAAGTATGTGGAGGCGCTGGGCAACATTGCAGCCTCTGATAACAGCAAGGTCTTCATGCTGCCGGTGGATTCGTCCAGTGTCATTGGCGCCGTGGGCGGTGTTGCCGATATCGTCCGTGAAGCCATGGGCAAAGGGCAGGGCGCAGCATGATCGAGTGGCTCTACGACCTGGATTTCCACCACTGGATTCTGCTCGGCCTGTTGTTGCTGGTCATTGAGGTGTTCATCGGTGGCGGCTTCTTCATGTGGATTGGTTTTTCTGCCGTGGCACTGGGGTTGCTTGTGCTGATGGGTCCGCTGGTGGGCATTCACCTGAGCTGGCAATGGCAGCTCAGCCTTTTTGGTCTGGGCGCGCTGCTGGCACTGTATGCCTGGCGCCGTTACGTGCGCGATCCGGTGTCTGCAGAAGGCGCCGGCCTGAACCGGCGTGGTGCAGACCTGGTCGGCAAGGTGACGACACTGAAAACCGACCTTCGCAATGGCCAGGGCTATGTCAGCGTGTACGATACCCGTTGGCGTGTAACCGGCCCTGACCTGGACGCTGGCACCCGCGTCCGTCTCGTATCCATGGATGACATGACCTTCACCGTAGAACCCGTCGACCAGGATCAGTAATGCAGTCTCCCGATTTCAGTGAACTCCCCGGCAACCTGGGCGAGTCACTGTCCACCAGTTGGCAACGTTTCCAGGATGACGGCGGCAACCTGCCAGATGCACTTGCCGATGAGCTTGTGCGTGTCTGGGCCGGTTCCGATTATGTTGCCGAACAGATGCGTCGCTATCAGGCGCTGCCAGAGTGGCTGGCCAGCGGCGTGCTGGACGCGCCGCTGCGTGAGGACGCCCTGCGCGCGGACGTCCAGCAGGCGCTCATGGCCTGCGAGGATGAGGCGGCGCTGGGCACGGCGCTGCGTCGCCTGCGCCACTTCCACATGTGCCGGGTGATCTGGCGTGACCTGACCCCGCGGGCCACCTACCACGACACGGTGGCCGACCTGAGTCTGCTGGCCAAGGTGTTGATCGATGTGGCCCTGTCGCTGCTGTACCGCTGGGCCTGTGCGCGCGAAGGCATGCCCATGGGGCCGGATGGCGAACCGGTGCAGCTGGTGGTGCTGGCCATGGGCAAACTGGGGGCGGGGGAGCTGAACCTGTCCTCGGACATCGATCTTATTTTTGCCTATGAGCATGAAGGCGAGTTGCCTGATCACCGCAAGGGCATGACCCACAACCAGTTCTTTACCCGTCTTGGCCAGCAGTTGATTCGTGTGCTCGACCAGAACACTGCCGATGGCTTTGTGTTCCGGGTGGACATGCGCCTGCGCCCGTGGGGCAAGAGTGGCGCCCTGGCGGTGGGTTTTGACGCCATGGAAGGCTATTACGAAAGCCAGGGACGTGAGTGGGAACGCTATGCGCTGATCAAGATGGCCCCCATCGCTGGCGACTGCGAGGCCGGTGAGCGATTACGCGAGCGTCTCGCGCCTTTTATTTACCGCCGCTATATCGATTACGGCGCGTTTGAATCACTGCGTGACATGAAGTCGATGATCGAGCGCGAGGTGCAACGCAAGGGTATCCAGCATGACGTCAAGCTCGGGCCCGGCGGCATCCGCGAGGTGGAGTTTGTCGTCCAGGCGTTCCAGCTGATCCGTGGTGGCCAGGTGCCGGAACTGCGTGACCCGCGTCTGCTGGTGGTATTGCCCCGGCTGGAAGCGGAAGGGTTGTTGCCTTCCGAGGTGGTGCACGAATTACGCGATGCCTACATCTACCTGCGCGACGTGGAGCACCGGTTGCAGGCCGTGGCCGATCGCCAGACCCAGCGCCTGCCCGAGGACGTGGCCGGCTGGGAGCGTCTGGCTTATGCCATGGGCGAGCCTGACCGGGCGTCTTTCGAGCGCCGCCTGACCCTGGCTCGCGAACAGGTCCGGTACCATTTCAGCCAGGTGATTACCGACCCCGACAAGCCCCGCTCCTGTGCTGTCAGCGGTGACGATGCGCTCACGGATGTCTGGTTGATGGCGGTCCAGGGTGACGCCGCTGAACAGGCGCTGGCCGAGGCAGGCCTGGGTGATGCCGGTGTGGTGCTGGAGGCGCTGGCGCGGTTCCGGGATTGCCGCGCGGTGGCGAACATGCAGCGTATCGGCCGAGAACGCCTCGACCGGCTCATGCCGCTATTGCTGGAGACGCTGGGCTACCAGGGCCAGGGCGCCGTGGCCGCCGAGCGGCTGCTGGGCTTTCTCGAGGCGGTGGTGCGCCGCAGCGCCTACATTGCCCTGCTGGTGGAAAACCCCTCGGCGCTGACGCAGCTGGTCAAGCTGTCTGCCGCCAGCCCCTGGATTGCCGAGCGTATTACCCGGCATCCGGTGTTGCTGGATGAACTGCTGGATGTCGGCACTCTTTATGCGCCGCCCAAACGTGCCGAGCTGGATGATGAGCTCAGGCAGTCGCTGCTGCGTATTCCCGAGGATGACCTGGAACAGCAGATGGAAGGCCTGCGCAATTTCAAGCAGGCGCACCTGCTGCGTGTGGCGGCGTCCGAGGTGGCGGAAGTGCTGCCGGTCATGAAAGTCAGTGACTACCTGACCTGGCTGGCGGAATCGATCCTCAATGAAGTGGTGCGGCTGGCCTGGAAGCCCATGGTAGCCAAGTTTGGCCGGCCGGTGCGGGCGGATGGCAGTCCCTGCGAGCCGGACTTTATCGTGGTCGGCTACGGCAAGCTCGGCGGCATCGAACTGGGCTACAACTCGGACCTGGATCTGGTATTCCTGCACGATGCGTCCATCGACGGCATGACCGACGGTGAAAAGAGTATCGCCAACGAGCAGTTCTTTGCCCGGTTCGGCCAGCGCATCATCCATATCATGACCACCCGCACCATGAGCGGCCAGCTCTATGAGGTGGACATGCGCCTGCGCCCGTCCGGGGCTTCCGGCCTGCTGGTCAGCTCCCTGGACGCGTTCGACAAGTACCAGCGTGAACAGGCCTGGACCTGGGAGCACCAGGCCCTGGTGCGGGCCCGTTTCGTGGCCGGATGCCCGCGCGCTGCCGGCCGTTTCGAGGAGATTCGTGCCGGCCTGCTGCAGCTGGAGCGGGACCCGGCCACGTTGCGCAAGGATGTGCTGTCCATGCGCGAGCGCATGATGGGCCAGCTTTCCAGTGGTGATGCCGGCAAATTCGACATCAAACAGGATGCCGGAGGTATCGTCGATATCGAATTTATGGTGCAATATGCCGTTCTCAGATGGGCCTCCCGCCACCCTGACCTGACCCGGGTCACGGATAACGTGCGTCTGCTGGAAACCCTGGCAGAACTCGAACTGATTCCGGCGCAGGATGCCGGGCTCCTCAGGGAGGCATACCTCGCCTACCGCTCAGCGGCCCATCGCATGGCTCTGCGCAAGGAGCCGGCTGTGGTTGAAGCCGGCCAGTACAGCGACCTGCGCGACGGTGTGCGTGCCATCTGGAAAAACTGGTTTGAACTGTAGCGGCCCTTGCCGCGTGTAACTGGAGTGCGTTGCCATGTCGATGGCTGATCGTGATGGTGTCATCTGGTTTGATGGCGAAATGGTGCCCTGGCGCGATGCCAAGGTACATGTGCTGACCCATACCCTGCATTACGGCATGGGCGTGTTCGAGGGCGTGCGCGCCTACCCCACTGACAAGGGTGCGGCGATTTTCCGTCTGCACGAGCACACCGCGCGGTTGTTCAATTCTGCGCACATCATGAACATGCCGATGCCGTTCTCCAAGGCGGACATCGATGCGGCGCAACTGGCGGTGGTGCGTGACAACAACCTGCCCAGTGCCTACCTGCGGCCGATGGTGTTTTACGGCAGCGAGGGTATGGGCCTGCGTGCGGAAAACCTGCAGGTGCATGTCATGGTGGCCGCCTGGGAATGGGGCGCCTACCTGGGTGCCGATGCCCTGGAGAAGGGCATCAAGGTGCGCACCTCCAGTTATACCCGTCACCACGTCAACATCAGCATGTGCAAGGCCAAGGCCAACGGCCACTACATCAATTCCATGCTGGCCCTGAACGAGGCCCTGTCCGGCGGTGCCGACGAGGCCCTGTTGCTGGACCCGGAAGGTTATGTGGCCGAGGGCAGTGGCGAGAACATCTTTGTCATCAAGGACGGCATCATCTACACGCCGGAGCTGACGTCGTGCCTGGATGGCATCACCCGCAAGACGCTGATCCAGCTGGCGGAAGACAACGGCTACCGTATTGTCGAGAAGCGCATCACCCGTGATGAGGTGTATATCGCCGATGAAGCCTTCTTCACCGGCACGGCGGCGGAAGTGACGCCGATCCGTGAGCTGGATGGCCGTGCCATCGGTGCCGGTGTTCGTGGCCCCATCACCGAAAAGCTGCAGGCTATCTATTTCGACCTCGTACGTGGCAAGCTGGACAAGTACAACCACTGGCTGACCCCGGTAGGCTGACGCGCTGCCCCGCCTGGCGGGGCACTGCGCAAAGGACGGTCCATGTCTGCATCAACGCCACGACGCATCCTGGTCATTGGCCCTTCCTGGGTCGGGGACATGGTCATGGCGCAGACGTTGTTCAGTGCCCTGCACCAGCGTCACCCGGGCTGTGTTGTTGATGTCCTGGCACCTGACTGGTCGCGCCCCATCCTCGACCGTATGCCGGAGGTCAACCGGGCGTTGTCGCTGCCCTTTGCCCATGGCGAATTGCGCTTTGGCGAGCGCCGGGGCCTGGGGCGCCAGTTGCGTGACCAGTACGACCAGTCCATCGTCCTGCCCAATTCCCTCAAGTCCGCGTTGTTGCCCTGGTGGGCGCGGGTGCCGGTGCGCACCGGCTGGCGCGGTGAAATGCGTTATGGCCTGCTCAATGACCTGCGCCTGCTGGACAAGGACGCACTGCCGTTGATGGTGCAGCGTTTTGTTGCCCTGGCGTTGCCGCCGGACGCACCGGTGCCGGCGCTGGCGGACATCAGCGCGCCGCATCTGCAGGTCGACCCTGCCGAGGTATCGCGGGCCCTTTCCGACCAGGGGCTGCAGCAGGGCCGGCCGGTAACGGCGCTGTGTCCCGGCGCCGAGTTCGGCCCGGCCAAGCGCTGGCCGGAACGTCACTATGCCGCCGTGGCGGCGGCGCGCATTGCCGCCGGTGGCCAGGTCTGGATTTTCGGCAGTGGCAATGATGTGCCGGTGGCCGAGGCCATCCGCGATGCGGTGCCCGACGACGCGCGTGCCAATGTGCACGTGCTGGCCGGCAGGACGTCCCTGGCCCAGGCTGTGGACCTGATGTCCTGTGCCGATGCCGTTGTCACCAATGATTCCGGCTTGATGCATATCGCGGCTGCCCTCGGCCGCCCGCTGGTGGCGGTGTATGGATCCACCTCGCCGGCATTCACGCCGCCGCTGGGCGAGCAGGTGGAGGTGGTCCGGCTGGGCCTGTCCTGCAGCCCCTGCTTCGAGCGCGAATGTCCGCTCGGCCACCTGGATTGCCTCAATACACTGGAGCCCCGGCGCGTGCTGGATGCGCTTGAGCGGTTGCAGGGAGGCCACTGAGCATGCGCGTGCTGCTGGTGAAAACCTCCTCCATGGGCGATGTCGTGCATACCCTGCCGGCACTCACAGATGCGGCGCAGGCGCTGCCCGGCATCCAGTTTGACTGGGTGGTGGAGGAAGCCTTCCAGGCCATCCCGGCAATGCATCCGGCAGTAGCCGATGTGCTGCCGGTGGCTCTGCGACGGTGGCGCAAACATCCCCTGCGTACCTGGCGCTCCGGTGAGTGGCGCCAGTTCCGTGAGCGCCTGCAGGCACAGACGTATGATCGTGTCATTGATGCCCAGGGGCTGATCAAGAGTGCCTTCCTCACCCGTCGCGCCCGCGGCGAGAAACATGGCCTGGACAAGGCGTCTGCCCGCGAAGGGTGGTCGGCGCGGGCCCTTGATGTGGCCCATGCGGTGCCGCGCGAGCAGCATGCCATCAGCCGGGTGCGGCAACTGTTTGCCGATGCCCTGGGCTATGCCCTGCCGGACACCGCGCCGGACTATGGCGTGCAGGCCCATGGCAGTGCCGCCGGCAACCGGCTGGTGTTCTTTCATGGCACCACCTGGCCGACAAAACACTGGCCCATGGACTACTGGCGCAGGCTGGCAGGGCAGGCCACCGAGGCCGGCTACGAGGTGCTGTTGCCGCACGGTGACGACATGGAAAAGCAGCGTGCCGAGGCCATTGCTGCGGGCAATCCGGGCGCCCGCGTGATGCCACGCATGCCGCTTGGCGCACTGATCGAAACGCTTCAGGGGCTGGACGGGTTTGTCGCTGTGGACACGGGTCTTGCCCATCTTGCCGCGGCCGCCGGATTGCCCGGCGTTGCCCTTTACGGCCCCACCGATCCGTCGCTCACCGGTGTGCTGGGCGCGCGCGCCCGCAGCCTGTCAGCGGCGTTTCCATGTGCGCCCTGTGTGCAGGAACAATGTACCTATCGCGGTGACCAGGGCGCGCCGGTTCAGCCGCCCTGTTTTTCCACGCTGCCACCGGAAACCGTCTGGGGCGCGTTCAGGGAGGTGATGGGTCCATGAAGATAGCCTTTTCCCTGTTCCGCTTTTTCCCCTTTGGTGGCCTGCAGCGCGACATGCTGGCCATTGGTGCCGAGCTGGTGTCACGCGGTCATGACGTCACCATCTTTACCCGCGACTGGCAGGGAGAGATGCCCGCCGACATGACGGTACAGACGCTGCCCAACCGGGCAATCAGCAACCATGCAGCAGACGCCCGCTTTGCCCGCAGCGTTCGCTCGTACTGGCGCGGCTTTGATGTCTGTGTGGGCTTCAACAAGATGGCGGGCCTGGATTTCTATTACGCCGCGGACGGCTGCATTGCTGCCACCGCCGGGCGCGGGCCGAAATACTGGCTGCCGCGCTATCGCACGCGCCTGGCCATGGAGGAATCGGTCTTTGCTCCGCAGGCGCAGACACGCATCCTGTCCATATCGCCGCCGCAGAAGGCGCTCTACCAGCAGGTCTATGGCACCGACGACAGCCGTTTTGTCGACCTGCCACCCGGCATTCGTCGCGACCGGCAGATGCCGGCGGACTACCCGGCAAGACGCGCTGCCCACCGCAGCGCGCTGGGCCTTGTCGAGGGCGCCCGGCTGCTGCTTTTTGTCGGCTCCGGGTTTCGCACCAAGGGCCTGGACCGGGCGCTGGTGGCAGCGGCGGCGGTGATGGGCAAGGATGACCGTTTTGTCGTGGTGGGCGCCGACCGTGATGGCCCGTACCAGAGGCAGGCGGCGGCCGCCGGTATCGCCGCCCAGGTGATGTTTGTCGGTGGCCAGGACAATATTCCCGAGTGGTTGTGGGCGGGCGATCTGTTGCTGCATCCGGCCTATGCGGAAAATACCGGCACGGTGCTGCTGGAGGCAGCCATCGCCGGCATGCCTGTGCTGACCACCAGTGCCTGTGGGTACGCGCCTTACATTCATTCCTCAGGCATGGGCTCGGTGATCGACGCCGGCGAGGTCAGCGACCAGCAGCTGGAAGATCATGCGCGAGCGCTGCTGCGCGTGCCGCGGGAAAGCTGGTTGCCGAAGGCCCGTGCCTTCGCCGACCATGCGGACATCTATTCGCTGGTGGCGCATGCCGCCGATGCCATTCTGGAGGACCGGCCATGAGGCTGTTCATGCGCGAAGACCTGGCAGCGGCCTGGTCGGGCAGCGACGACCCGTTTGAACAGGCCCGGCGCCAGGACGGTGAACTGTACCGCGCGCGCGAGGGGCGGCGCACCCTGCGTTTCGAAGCCGGGGGCCGCAGTTATTTCCTCAAGTACCATGCCGGCATCGGCTGGCAGGAAATCATCAAGAACCTGCTGCAGGTGAAGATGCCGGTATTTGGAGCAGAAGAGGAATACCGGGCCATTGAAGCGGTGCAGCAGGCAGGGCTGGCTACCATGACCGTGGCCGGCTTTGGTGTGCGCGGTATCAATCCGGCCAGCCGTGAATCGTTCCTGGTGACAGATGACCTCACTGGCACGATCAGCCTGGAGGACCTCGGTGAAAGATGGCATCAACAGGGCGCTGACGTGACCGTCAAGCGCGCCTTGATTGAACGCGTGGGACGTATTGTCGGTGCCATGCACCGTGCCGGTATCAATCACCGCGATCTTTACCTCGGGCATTTTCTCATGTGCGAGGAGGCGCTGGCTCGCGGTGACATGGCGGCACCCCTTTACCTGATTGACCTGCACCGCTCTCAGGTCCGTTCGCGGGTGCCGCGCCGCTGGCTGGTAAAGGACCTGGGCGGATTGTATTTTTCCGTGGCGCGGATGAATTTCACCCGTCGTGACCTGTACCGTTTCATCTGTGCCTACACCGGCCTGCCGCTGGCGCAGGCCCTGGCCTGGCGGCCCGCCCTGTGGCAGGCGGCGCGGCTCGAGGCGGAACGCATCTATCGCCGTTATTATGAAGTGGAGCCGGGCTTTCCGTTGGCCTGGGCCGAGCATCCCGGGAAGGACATATGAGTGATCCGGGCTTCACGGTTGTCATCCCTGCCTACAACTACGGCCATTGTGTCGAGCGTGCGCTGCGCTCAGTAACGGCGCAGGAGTATCCTGCCTTCCAGTGCCTGGTCATCAATGACGGTTCCACCGACGATACCCTCGACCTGCTGGCGCGGTTGCGTCAGGCCGGTGAGTGCTTCGATCTCCTCGACCAGGCCAATGCGGGCCTGGCCGCCGTGCGCAACCGGGGCATTGATGAAGCGAAGCACGATTGGCTCATTTTCCTTGATGCGGACGATGAAATGCTGCCCGGTGCCCTGCGCGCCTTTGCCACGGCCATCGCCACGGCGCCGCAGGCAGCCATGGTCATTGCCGCGCACGACAGTGTGTTCGAGGACGGCCGTGTGCGCCGGGTGACACCGCCAGTGATCCCGGACAACCCCGAGCAGGCGTTGCAGGACTATCTGTTCAAGCGTTTCTCCATTGCCAATGGCGCCTGTGCCATGCACCGGCGTGGTTTTTCGGCGATCCGCTACCGGCCGGAAATGCGCCAGACGGAAGACATTCCGGTGTTCGCCCATGTGCTGGCCCACTATCCGGTGATTTCCACACGGGATGCGGTGGCGCGCATCTACAAGCATCCGCAGAGCATGCGCAATGACATAGCCCAGGCGCACCGCGTGGGCATGACGCTGGAGCAGGTCATTTTTGAAGGCTCCGGGCTGCCGCAATGGGCACAGGCATTGCGAGCCCGCTACCGTGGCAAACGCGCCCTTTCCCTGGTCAAGCTGTGCTACCGCGGCAAGGACTATGCCGGTGTGGTGACATACTGGCGCCAGGCGCTGGCGGTAATGCCGCTGAGGGCCCTGTCACCGCGCTACCTGCGACGATTCCTTATCAGCGTGGTGCGACGATGAATGCGGATGCGCTGAGGCAGATTTCCTGGCAGGACTGGCGGCCCTTTCGTCTGCCGCTCGCCGATGGCGAGCTGGATGTGCGCGATTGCCTGCGGTTGTTGCCGGGCAAGCGCATGGCCTGCCGTGCCATCCATGATGGCAAAGAAGTTTTTGCCAAGCTCTGTTTCGCACCTGATCATCGCCGGGCCATTGCCGGCGAGGCCAGCAACCTGGGCCGGCTCGCCGATGCCGGTGTGCGTGTGCCGTCTGTCAGGGGGGTTGTCGAGCAGCCCGGGATCAGCGTGCTGTTGCTGGAGTGGCTGCCTGATGCCCGGCCACTGGCTGACATTGCCGTTGACGACTGGTCACCGGAACTGGCCGCGGATTTCTGTCGCCAGCTGGACAGTATGCTGGCGGCAAACTTGATCCAGGATGACCTGCACCTGGGTAACTTCCTCATTGCCGGTGATGGCCTTTATGTTGTCGACGCCGGCGACATCGCTGCGCTGGAAAAGGTGTCCGTTGGCCGCCGGCGCGACAATCTGGCGCTTCTTTGTGCCCAGGCACCGCTGGCCGACCAGGCACGCCTGACCGCATTGGTGCTGGCGCATCTTGGCGGCCATATCGACAGCGAAAGCCGGTTGCGTGACGCCATCCAGAAGAAGCTGTTGCAGCGTATCCGTCATGCCAACGGCAAATGGTTGCGTGACTGTTCGGCGGTGGCGCTGGTTGCGCAGGCGCAGGCGACCATTCACCTTGATCGCACGCTGGACCCGGCCGCGCGTGAGACGGTGATGTCGTTACTGGATCATCCGGAGCAGGCTGACACGCTCAAGCAGGGCTCGCGCATTACCGTCTATCGCCAGGCCAACTGGATCATCAAGCATTACCGGCAGGCGTCGCTGAAAATGCAGGTCAAGCAGGCACTGGGCATCCACCCGGCGCAACGCAGCTGGCGATTTGGCTGGACCTGGCATCTGCTTGGTCTGCCAACACCGCGGCCAGTGGGTCTGAAACGCTGCCGCGACGGTTCCGCCGTGATTGTCTTTCCCTTCCAGCCCGGAGAGCGTTACAGCGAGGTGCTGGAATACCACCGCCAGGAAGGAAACCGTATCAGGCCGGCGCTGGAGCAGGACCTGGCACGCATGGGGCAGGCGCAGCTCTGGCACGGCGACGTAAAGGCGCAGAACATACTTGTTGCCGGGGAGCACACAGTCTGGATAGACCTTGATGCGGCGGGCTGGAGTCGCTGGCCGGCGCGGGCCCGGCGACACCATCGCAAGGACGTGCTGCGGTTTGCCCACAACTGGACCCAGTTCGTCGACCGCAGTGGCGAAGTCGATACACGTGCCCGCACGGGTGAGGAGTAAACCATGGTCGAAGATGGCAAGCGCTTGCTGCTGGCACGGCATCCAGTGTTCCTGGTCAGCCTTGTCTCCCTGACGCTGGTGGTCACCGCCATGCTCAGCGATCCGGTACTCAATCGGGACGGTATGTACTACGTGGATACGGCACGAGCCATGCTGTCCAGCAACGCGCTGGCCGACCATGAGTGGCTGCTCTTTCCCACCATGCTTGCCAGCGTGGCAGACCTGTTCTCGGTGGATCCCTTGCGGGTGGCCCAGGTGTATTCACTGGTGGCCAGTGTCCTGCTCGCGGTGTGCCTGTTTGTCTGGTTGTATCGGAGCGGTCATGCCGGAGCGCCGCGGGTTGCGGCGCTCACCGCGCTGACGGTGCCATGGCTGCTGGAATACCAGGCCTATGTGATTCGCGACAGCGCGGCCTGGCTGGCGCTGGTGGCAACCCTGATGCTGGCCCGCTTCTGGGTCAGGGGTCATCAGTGGCGCTGGCTGGTATTGATGTTGCCAGTGGCATGTTTCGGCTTCCTGTTTCGTACTGAAATGCTGGTGTTGCTGGTGGTGCCCGGCTGGCTGGCGCTGGTGGCGGGTTGGCGACGTGGCGCAAAAACCATGGTGGTGACCTTGATCGCTGCAGCGGTGGTTGCCGCCTTGCTTATTCCGTTGGCCTGGGATTTTGTCCTTGGCCATATCCGCTTTTACCTGGACGCGGTACGAAGCAGTCCGGACCTGATGCTGCTGCCTGATTTTGTTGCGTCCCTGGAGGCCCATGTAAACCCCTATGTGCGCAGTGACCTGTCCACCGTACTCACGGCGGGGCTGGTGGCGCTGCCGCTGATCGGGTTGACCGGATTGCTGGGGATTTATCTGTTGCCACTGGTGCTTGGGCTGCAAAAGCGGGCAACGTCGGTGCTGCGCCAGGATGATGGCGCCAGTGCGGTGATGCTGCTGGTGTTCCTCGCGGTGGTGCTGGCTTTCCTGTTCGTGATGCAGTTTGTTACCGGTCGCTATCTGGTGCCGCTGGCCATTTGCCTGATGCCCTGGGTGTACCAGGGCATGCTGCGCCTGGACAGGGACTTCCCGCGTATCTTCAAGGGGTTTGCCGTGCTTGCCATTGTCACGGCGCTGTCAGCCTCGTTCTCCACCGGTGGCGGCAAGGGCTACATGCGTGATGCCGGTGAATTTGTCGCACAGCACCATGCGCAACTGGCGCCGGTGTACTACACCGATGCCCGGGTGGCGTTCTACGCCGGTGACCGCTACCGGCCGAAGAAGCAGGTGCCTCTGCCGCTGGCCGATCGTGCGCGTGTTGATGCGGCGCAGACGCTGGTCTTGCTGGTGCGCAAGGATGGCGAGGACATTGCTCGTTCGCTGGAACAGGTAAAGCAGGACTATGGCTTTGCCGAGGTGGTGTTCCAGGCCGATAACGGGGACGACAAGGGCGTGCTGGTGCTGTCGCGCTGACCTACTTGCGGTAGGGATTCCTGCAGCCTTCGGGCTGGTGCTTGAAGCGCCGGTGTACCCACAGGTACTGGGCGGGTGCCCGCCGGACCAGGGTTTCCACCGTGCTGTTCACGCGTGTGGCGTCGGCAATGTCGTCGTCGCCGGGGAAGTCCTGCAGCGGTGGCAGGAATACCAGCTTGTACCGCCCGCCGGACAGTCGGTAGTAGCCCATGGGCACCACCGTGGCCCGGCCCATCTTTGCCAGCCGCGAGGTGGCCGTGATGGTGGCTGCCGGATGACCGAAGAACGGTGCGAACACGGCATGGCGTACACCGTAGTCCTGGTCCGGCGCATACCAGACAATACGCCCGTCACGCAGCTGCCGTACCAGCGCCCGGATGTCCTGGCGGTCGATGTATTTTTCGGTGTAGCGGCTGCGGCCATAGCGGATAAAAGCATCCAGCAGGGGATTGTCGTTGGGCCGGAACACGGCGCTGTATGGCGCCCGGGTCGCCAGCAGCCGGCCGGCCACTTCCAGCGTGTTGAAATGCACGCCAAGCAGCAGCACGCCGCCGTTCCTGCGGGCGGCCTCCAGATGTTCCCAGCCTTCTATTTCAATACGGTTGTCAAAGCGGACCCAGCGGTTGCAGTAGCTGCCGGCGAGCTCGGTGATGGCGACGCCCATCTGGATCACCGCTTCCCGCGCCAGTGCTTCCTGCTCTGCGGCGGACAGTTCGGGGAAGCACAGCCTGATGTTGGTGCGTGCGGTTTCCCGTCGGGACCGGGCCAGCCGCCAGAGGATGTGGCCGAGTGCGCGGCCGAGGCCCTGGAGAATGCGCCAGGGCAACTGGGCCACCAGCCAGGTGATCGCGATGGCCAGCCACAATGGCCAGTAACGGGGGTGGGCCAGTGAAGCGGCGCCGGTTGTCGAGTCTGTCATGGCGGCTACGTTGATCGAAGGCGGGGCGCAAGTCTAGCCCCTGGCCAACAGGGCGTCACCTGCACCCGGTTTTTGCCAGTGCCTGTGCTACACTTTGCGCCAGAAACAGCCAGGAAATTCTCATGCACGCTCCGACAATTCCAGCTTTTGCCAACGCCCGCGTTCTGGTTGCCGGCGATGTCATGCTCGACCGTTACTGGCACGGGCCCACCGGTCGTATTTCGCCGGAGGCGCCGGTGCCTGTGGTGCGTGTGTCCGATATCGAGGATCGCCCCGGTGGCGCCGCCAACGTTGCCCTGAACATGGCGGCCCTGGGCGCCAGGGCCGAACTGGTGGGTGTCGCTGGCCGCGATGAGGCAGAAGATATTCTCCGCGAGAGACTCGGGGCGGCAGGTATCCATTGCCGGTTCCAGGATGCCCGTGGGCGTCCGACAATCACCAAGCTGCGGGTCATCAGTCGCCACCAGCAATTGCTGCGCCTGGACTTCGAGGAACCTTTCGACGACCTGGAAACAGAGCCGTTCACCGCCGATGTGAAGGCAGCGCTGGCGGACTGCGGTGCACTGGTGCTGTCCGATTATCTCAAGGGCGCACTGCGTGATTGCCAGAGCCTGATCGCGCTGGCCCGGCAGGCCGGTGTGCCGGTGCTGGTTGATCCCAAGGGCACGGCGTTTGAGCGATATCGTGGCGCCACGCTGCTGACCCCGAACATGGGCGAGTTTGAAACCGTGGTCGGTGCGGTGCGCAGCGAGAGCGACCTGGTGGAAAAAGGCCTGGCACTGATCGAACGTCTCGAGCTGGAGGCGTTGCTGGTCACCCGCGGCGAGCAGGGCATGACGCTGCTGCGACCCGGTCATGCGGAACTGCATTTGCCGGCCCGGGCACGCGAGGTATTCGATGTCACCGGTGCCGGTGACACCGTGATTTCCACCCTGGCGGTGTGCCTTGCGGCGGGAAGCGCCATGGACGACGCCGTGGCACTGGCAAACATTGCCGCCGGCATCGTGGTGGCCAAGCTCGGTACCGCCGTTATCAGTGCCCCGGAATTGCGCCGGGCTGTCAGCGAAGCGGGCGGCGGTGGCCGCGGTGTCATGACCGAAGAGCAATTGCTGATCGCCCTGGAGGATGCCCGTGACCAGGGCGAACGTATTGTCTTCACCAACGGCTGCTTTGACATCGTCCATGCCGGCCATGTTGGTTACCTTGATTCGGCGCGCCGCCAGGGCGACCGGCTGGTGGTGGCGGTCAACAGCGATGATTCGGTCCGGCGCCTGAAGGGCAACGGCCGGCCGATCAACAGTTGTGATCGGCGCATGGCGGTGCTTGCCGCACTGGAAGCCGTGGATTGGGTGGTCAGCTTTGACGATGACACGCCGGAAAGCCTGCTACGCAAGATACGGCCGGAAGTGTTGGTCAAGGGCGGCGACTACAGTGTCACTGAAGTGGTGGGCGCTGATATCGTCAAGGCCCACGGAGGCGAGGTCAAGGTGCTCGATTTTGTCGAGAATGTCAGCACCACGCGCATCGTCGAGCAGATTCGCGGCGGCAACTGACGGCGCGCTCAGGCGTCCTGGCTGACCTGCCAGCGCCAGTTGTCACGCATCATTTCTTCCAGGTCGCGGCTGGCCTGCCAGTGCAATTCCGATGCCGCCTTGCGCGTGCAGGCATAGCAGGTGCCGACATCACCGGGGCGCCGCTCACCCACCGTGTAGGCAATCTCCCGACCGCACGCTTTTTCATAGGCCCGCACCATCTCCAGCACGCTGTAGCCCGTACCGGTGCCGAGGTTCCAGGTGTGTGCGCCGGTTCTTTCCCGCAATGCATCCAGGGCATGGACATGACCCTCGGCCAGGTCCATGACATGAATGTAGTCGCGTACCCCGGTGCCATCGACGGTATCGTAGTCGTTGCCGAAAACGGTCAGGGCGTCGCGCACGCCAGTGGCTACCTGGGCAATGTAGGGCACCAGGTTCTCCGGCGTGCCGCGCGGTGATTCGCCCAGCTTGCCCGATGGGTGCGCGCCGGTGGGATTGAAATAACGCAGCAGGGCAGCCCGGAACGTCGGGTGCGCCAGACAGTGATCGCGGATTACCTGCTCCACCATCAGCTTGCTCTGGCCGTAGGGATTGATCGGGCCGAGCGGGGCGTCTTCGGCCACCGGCATGGTGACGCCGGGGGCGTACACCGTGGCCGATGAACTGAACACCAGGGTATCAACGCCGGCTGCCTGCATGGCCTGTAGCAGGGTGACGGAGCCGGCCACGTTGTTGTCGTAGTAACGCAGGGGCTCGCGCACGCTCTCGCCCACCGACTTGAGACCGGCAAAATGGATCACCGCCGTGACCGGATGGCGCTGGAAGATATCATCCAGACAGGAACGGTCGCGAATGTCGCCCTCAATGCATTCCGGCGTTTCGCCGCACAGCACGCCCACACGTTCGATGGCCTGGCGCGCCGAGTTACTGAAGTTGTCCAGCACCAGTGGCCGGTAGCCGGCCTCGACAAGGCTCACCAGCGTATGGCTGCCGATGTAACCGGCGCCACCGGTCACCAGTACGCAGGGCGCTTGATGGGTCTGTTCAGTCATTGCCGGTTGCTTCCTTGTGCGCGGCAGAAAGTGCCTTGTGTGTCTTTTCCACGTTTTCCCGCAAGTGGGAAATGTTGATGGTGCCAGCGATGACACTGCTGACACCGGGTGTGCCGAGGATCATGTCCAGGCTTGCCTGCACCGGGTCCGTGGCGCCGCCGGGCAGGCAGGCGTGGCCGCTGGCGAATGCCTTTTTCACCAGGATGCCCTTTCCGGCCTTTGCCGCCCTGTCGATGACCGCGCGCTCGTCGCGCTCGTTGAGGTTGTACGTCACCATCGCCAGGTCACTGGCCTCCAGTGCGGCAAGGCCACCGGCGACGGTTTTTGTGGACATGCCAAAGGCGCGGATCAGGCCCTGTTGTTTCAGGGTGGCAAGCGCATCCAGCGTCTCGCCGTTTGAGAGGATGTCCATGTCATTGCCGTCGGAATGCACCAGTACCAGGTCAATGAAATCTGTGCGCAGGCGCTTCAGTGACCGCTCTACAGATCGCCGGACATGGCCAGCGCTGAAGTCGAAATGGCTTTCGCCTTTATCAAATTCCTCGCCCACTTTGGAGCAGATCACCCAGTCGTTGCGATCAGTGAGCAACTCGCCCAGACGTTGTTCGCTGATGCCGTAGGCCGGCGCGGTGTCGACCAGGTTGATGCCCAGGTCGCGAGCCGTTGCCAGCAGTTGGGTCACGGCCTGGTCATCCGGGAGCGAGAAACCGGACGGGTATTTGACGCCCTGGTTGCGGCCGATCTTGACTGTGCCCAGACCAAGGGCGCTGACTTCAAGCCCGGTGCTACCCAGTTCGCGCATGAATTCAGTCATGGGTTTCCCCGAACATCTGCTGCCAGCGTGGCCGCGCCACCTGGCAGCGCGGCAGGGCCGCAGGCACGGGTTGGGCCGGTGCAGCGGCCGGCAGGTCGGCAAGCAGGTCACAGACCCGGTCGCCCAGGTCAGGTGCCAGCGTCAGCTTGGTGGGCCAGGTGACGACCAGGTTCTTTCGCCGCACGGCATAGGCATTGTCGGGTTTCACCAGGGCATCCTGGAGGGGTTCGGCACGGTCCACGCGCACGGTACGGATATCGGCCGCGGAGAAATCCAGCCACGGAAACAGGGCCAGCAGCTCCTTGCGCGTGGCCTGCTCCAGTTCGGTGGCGTTCATGTCCACGCCGCGTTCGGCCAGGTCGCCACCCAGGTACCAGACCAGTGAACCGTCATCCAGGTCATGGGTGGTGACAGTCAGGCGCGGCTTGTTGCTGGCGCCAACGCAGTGGGCGTACAGGCGGTGACCCATGTTATGCCGCACCAGGGCCATGTGCAGGGGGCGGCGCTGGCTGCGGATGTCTGCCGCCAGCTGGTGTTCGCCGGCGGCCTTGAGCAGGGCTTCGTTGCCGGCGCCGGCGGCCAGCACGGTCACGCCGGGCTCGATACGCACGCCGCTGACAGTGGCAGCGGTAACGCCCTGCGACTGCCAGTCAATCCGGTCGGTGGCCGGGTCGAAACGAATCAGCCGATCAGCCACCGGCGCCCGCAGGGTATCCAGCAGCGACGGTGTGTCCACCACCAGGTCGGCAAGCCGGTAGACGTTACCGCGGAACTGGCGATCACGCAGGGCGGACGGGAATTCCTCGAACGGCAGTTTGCTGATTCGGCCGCGCAGCATCTTGCTGGCAAAAAAGGTGGTGACGCGTGATGCCACCGAGCCGGCCGACCACAGGTGCTGGGTATCGCTGAGCACGCGGGTCCCGCGCAGGTCGATGTCGCCGTTGCCGTCCAGGCACTGGCGCCAGCGGTCTGGCATGGCAGCAATGGCTTCGGATTCGTTCGACAGGGTGCCGCCGAGCGCATACTTGAGGCCGCCGTGGATGATGCCCTGGCTGAGCAGGGTCTGTTCGCCACCGAGATCGCCGGTTTCCAGCAACAGGCACTGGTAACCACGGGCCTGTAACAGGTTGCACAGCCACAGCCCGGCGATGCCGCCGCCAACGATCAGCACATCCGTTTTTACTGCCTCGGTCATCACTCCATCCACCGGTCTGTCGGTGGCGTATGGTAGCATAGCCGCGCGTTGGGTTCGGGTGTTGCCATGCGGATTGTCTACTCCATTTTGTGGTACCTGCTGGTGCCGTTGCTGCTGCTGAGACTGTGGTGGCGCGGGCGCCGCGCGCCGGCATACCGCCTGCGCTGGCGTGAGCGGCTGGCGCTGGGCTATCGCCCGGCAATACTGCAACAGAGCATCTGGGTGCACGTGGTGTCGGTGGGTGAAGCACTGGCCGCAGCACCGATGATCAGGGCCCTCAGGGACCGCTATCCCGCCCTGGCACTGGTGGTAACCACCACCACGCCAACCGGCTCCGAACGCGTGCGCGCCCTGTTTGGCGATAGCGTCACCCACGTCTATTGCCCGTGGGAACTGCCGGGTGCGTTGCGTCGTTTCTTCCTGGCCTTCAATCCCATCCTGGTGGTGGTGATGGAAACCGAACTGTGGCCCAACCTGGTGGCGCAGGCTGCCCGTCGCGGGGTGCCCGTGGTGCTGGCCAACGGGCGACTGTCCGCCAGCAGTGCCCGGGGCTATGCGCGCCTGCCGGCACTGGTGCGACCGATGCTGGCGGCTTTCAGGCGCCTGTTTGTGCAGACCGAAGAAGAAGCCCAACGCTTTGTTGCGCTGGGCGCGCCGGCTGACCGTGTCGAGGTGACCGGCAGCGTCAAGTTTGACCTGGTCATTGATGACGCCCTGCGAAACGGCGCCGCGACCCTGCGCGAGCAGATCGGTGAACGGCCGGTGTGGATCGCCGCCAGCACCCACCCCGGCGAGGACCAGCAGGTGCTGGTTGCGCACCAGGCGCTCTGTCGTGCGCAGCCGGATGCCTTGCTGGTGCTGGTGCCGCGGCACCCGGAGCGCTTTGATGATGTGGCCCGGCTGGTGGAACGCGAGGGCCTGACAGTGGCGCGCCGCAGTGCCTCACAGTCGCCGGCCGATGGCCAGGTGTACCTGGCGGATACCATGGGTGAATTGCTGATGCTTTATGGTGCCGCCGATGTGGCGTTCGTGGCCGGCTCCTGGGCGCCGGTGGGCGGCCATAACCTGCTCGAACCTGCGGCATGGGGAAAGCCCGTACTGAGTGGCCCGGTGCTGCACAACTTCAGCGCCATCGCCGAGCTGTTACAGACGGCCGGGGGGCTGACCCTGGTGGAAGACGCCGATGCCCTGGCGCAGCAGTTGATCCGGCTGTTCGGGAATACGGAGACCCGCCATCAGCAGGGGCAGGCCGCGATGGCCGTCGTCAATGCCCATCGCGGTGCCCTTGAACGTTTGCTTCAGGGGTTGGCGGCGTTGTTGCCGTCTGCCTCGGCCTGAGTCGATGCCTCCACCCCCTGGGCGGGTGCTTCCATACGCACGGTGACCGACGCTGACAGCCAGCCGTTGATCTCGAGAATGTCCTGCTCGGTGAGCATGCCCGCCAGCGCCTTCAGGCGAAGGCTGTCGAGGATATAGTCGTAGCGCGCATTGGCGTAATCACTCTGGGCCTGGAACAGGCGCTGTTGCGCGTTGAGCAGATCCACGGCGTTGCGTGTGCCCACTTCATAGCCTGACTGCGTGGCCTGGAGTACGGATTTTGCCGATACCAGCGCCTGGCGCCGTGCGCCCACGCGCTGGGCATTGGCGGCCACCACCTGGGTCAGGGAGCGGGCGTTCTGGCTGATATTGCGGTGGGTCAGCCGGTACTGTTCTTCGGTGGCCTGGTACTGGTAGCTGCTCTGCAGGCGCTGGCTGTTCAGGGCGCCGCCGGCGAACAGGGGAATATTCACCTCCACGCCGATGGAGTTGCCGCGTACGTTCTGCCCGCCGCGGCCGGTGTTGAACGGATCGTAGAAATCTTCATCCAGGTAATGCTGGTGCTGGTACTGACCCACCAGGTCCACGGTGGGCAACTGCCGGGACAGGCCCTGGCGTGCGGTGGCCTTGGCGGCATCCGCCTGGTAACGCGCCGCCAGCAGGGACGGATTGGCCGCCAGCGCCCGTTCCACCCAGGCTTCCGGGTCGGCCGGCTGGGGACCACTGATGGGGATCTCGGCGGCCAGGCCGTCGATGCTGTCCAGCGACATGCCGGTGAACGCTTCCAGGTTGTTGCGCGCCACCGAGAAGTCGGATTCCGCCACGATGCGGTTGACGGTACCCAGGTCCCGGGCGGCCTGGGCTTCATGCAGGTCGGTAATCGGCACCAGGCCGACATCAAACCGTTCCCGGGTCTGGTCCAGCTGGCGGCTGAAGGCGCGCTCTGCAGCACGGGCGGCGAGGAGGTTGTCCCAGGTGCGCAGGACCTCGGTGTAGCGCTGTGCCACGCGCAGCAGGAAGTCCTGCCGGGCCTGTTCGAAACGGGCTTCACCCACGGACGTCAGGGCCTTGCCCTGGGTGTAGCTGTACCAGGCTTCGGGCCGGAACAGGGGCTGCACCACTGACACGGTGGTGGTCTGCAGGTCAAAATCCTGGTCGGCGTCCGTGGTCTGCTCCGGGTCGCCGGGGGCGACGGCCACCGGGGCATCTTCCAGGGTCTGGTCACTGCGCACATGTGAGTACTGGGCGTTGATGGATGGCATCAGGGCGCCCCGTCCCTGCTTCACGGCCTGCTGGTCGGCCTGCCAGGTCCGCTGGGCGGCGGCGAATTCCGGGTCGGCGTCGCGCGCGGCATTGAGGACATCCTCAAGGTCCGTGGCGCCGGCGGAGCTGGTCAGGGCCAGGCCCAGTGCCGTGGCCCGGACCAGATAGCGCAAGTGCTGGTGCATGGTGTACCCCTCTCTTTGGTCGCTGGCTATGGTAGCGATTCCCGGCCCGTGAGGACACTGCTCCTGCAGGGCTGGCGTTAATCCACAAAACGGGTCTGTTTTCGTGGCCGGATGGCGCGCGTATGATGGCTGGCTCATCCCCCCTACGCCTGCCGGAGGTAGCTGTGCCGGAAGATATTCCCGCCAAACCCGTTTCTGCCATAGATCAGGCCTGCGAACCCATCAGTGGTTCCCGGAAAATTTATGTCACCGGCTCGCGCGACGATGTCCGTGTGCCGATGCGCGAGATCAACCAGTCGCCCACGCCGCTGTCCGATGGCTCCTTCGAGGAGAACCCGCCGGTGACCGTGTACGACACCTCCGGACCCTACACCGACCCGGACGTGACCATCGATGTGCGCAAGGGGCTGGCCCCGGTCCGCCAGGGCTGGATCGAGGAACGTGATGATACCGAGCAGCTGGGCGACCTGAGCAGTGAGTATGGCCGCCGCCGTGCCAACGATGTGGCAACGGCCGGCCTGCGCTTCGAGCACGTGCGCCAGCCGCGCCGGGCCCGGGCAGGCGCCAATGTGTCGCAGATGCATTATGCCCGCCAGGGCATCATCACGCCGGAGATGGAATACATCGCTATCCGCGAAAACCAGCGGTTGCAGGAAGCGCGCGACAGCGGCCTGCCGGTGCACCAGCACCCGGGCCAGAGTTTCGGTGCGGCGATCCCGGCAGAAATCACCCCCGAGTTTGTCCGTGACGAGGTGGCGCGGGGCCGTGCCGTGATTCCCGCTAACGTCAATCACCCGGAAATCGAGCCGATGATCATTGGCCGCAATTTCCTGACCAAGGTGAACGCCAATATTGGCAACTCGGCCGTGACGTCCTCCATCGAGGAAGAGGTGTCGAAGATGACCTGGGCCACGCGCTGGGGTGCCGACACGGTGATGGACCTGTCCACCGGCAAGCACATCCATGAAACCCGTGAGTGGATCCTGCGCAACTCTCCGGTGCCTATTGGCACGGTCCCCATCTACCAGGCGCTGGAAAAGGTGGATGGCGTCGCCGAAGACCTGACCTGGGAAATTTTCCGCGACACCCTGATCGAGCAGGCGGAGCAGGGCGTGGACTACTTCACCATTCATGCGGGCGTACTGCTGCGCTACGTACCGCTCACGGCAAAGCGTGTCACCGGCATTGTCTCCCGCGGTGGCTCGATCATGGCCAAGTGGTGCCTGGCGCATCACAAGGAAAGCTTCCTCTACACCCACTTCGAAGACATCTGCGAAATCATGAAGGCCTACGATGTCACCTTCTCACTGGGAGACGGCTTGCGCCCCGGCTCACTGGCGGATGCCAACGATGAAGCCCAGTTTGGCGAGCTGCGCACGCTGGGTGAGCTCACGGACATTGCCTGGAAACATGATGTGCAGGTGATGATCGAGGGGCCCGGCCATGTGCCCATGCACCTGATCAAGGAAAACATGGAAGAGCAGCTGAAGTGGTGCCATGAGGCGCCGTTCTACACGCTCGGCCCGCTGACCATCGACATCTCGCCAGGCTATGACCATATTTCCAGCGCCATCGGTGCCGCCATGATTGGCTGGTACGGCACCGCCATGCTCTGTTACGTGACGCCAAAGGAGCACCTGGGCCTGCCCAACCGGGAAGACGTCAAGGAAGGCATCGTTACCTACAAGATTGCCGCCCATGCTGCTGACCTGGCCAAGGGGCACCCGGGTGCACAGATGCGTGACAACGCCCTGTCCAAGGCGCGTTTCGAGTTCCGCTGGGAGGACCAGTTCAACCTCGGCCTGGACCCGGACCGGGCGCGGGAATTCCACGATGAAACCATGCCCAAGGACGCCCACAAGGTGGCGCACTTCTGTTCCATGTGCGGGCCGAAATTCTGCTCCATGGAGATCTCCCAGCAGGTGCGTGACTATGCCGCCAGCCAGGAGGCCCAGGCTGATCCGGAGCAGGGCATGGCAGAAAAGGCGGCGGAGTTCCGCGAGCAGGGCAGTGCGCTGTACCGCAAGGCCTGACCGTGAAGGATATCGAGCCGCGCTTTGACGCCAGTGATGTGGAGGTGATCGAGAGGGAGGCACCGTTCCAGGGCTTCTTTCGGGTGGATCGCCTGCGGCTGCGCCACCGCCTGTATAACGGCGGCTGGAGTGGCGAGATACAGCGCGAGCTGTTTGTCCGTCACCGCGCCGTGGCGGTGTTGCCGTTCGATCCGCAACGCAACGAATTGTTGCTGGTGGAGCAGTTCCGGGTGGGGGCGCTGGACTGGCGCGACTCTCCCTGGTGCCTGGAGCTGATTGCGGGGATTGCCGACAAGGACGGTGAAGCGGCCACCGACCTGGTGCGCCGTGAAGCGCAGGAAGAGGCCGGCCTGGCGCTGGCGGACATGGTGCCGATCAGCGAATACATGCCCAGCCCCGGTGGCAGTGACGAGCGACTCACTATCTATCTGGCGCGTGCCGACCTGTCCGGGGCCGGCGGTGTATTCGGCGCCGCCGACGAGGGCGAGGATATACGGGCGCTGGTGGTGTCTGCCGATCGAATTACCGAGCTGCTGGCATCCGGCCGGGTCGACAATGCGGCATCACAGATTGCCTTGTACTGGTTCCAGCTTCATGGCGAGGAGTGGCGCCGCCGCTGGGCCGGGTAGTCTGTAGCCGGCAAACTGCTATAGTCGGGTGATGATGAACGCGGCACTGAAACAGCGAAAACGGTATCGGGTGGACCTGCGCGGAATGCTGGCGCGGTGTGAGTCCAACTATGCCCGGCTGGTGCGTTTGCTGGCCATGCGTGAAAGGAAAACCGACCCGTCCCTGACCGTGAACCTGCATACCACCGGCCAGCGCAGCATGACGGTGACGGTGGAGGAAACCTGCCCCTATACCACCATGCTGCGGCTGGAGCTGAGTGCCCTGCACGAGGCGCTGCCGGGACCGGTCATGCGTGTGCGGCTGTACCACGATGCGCGCATGGCCGAGGTGACGGCTGCCGAGCCCTACCAGCGCGCGCGGGCGCGCTACGACTACCCCAATGACGCCATGCACCAGCGTGACGAGAAGCACCAGTGGAACCTGTTCCTGAGTGACTGGCTGGCCCATGTGCAGGACCAGGGCCTGCATGCCGGCCGCGTCTGGGAGGGGCTGCCCGGGCAGGCATGACGCCGGGAGAACCGTAAAATTTGCAGGCTTGGTCGCAGGTTTCCCCGCTAAGTTATGGAAATGGCTAGAAAATTGGCGCCCATTTCGCTATAAGAACTGGACAACCCCTGAGGGAGAGGGACTTGAGCAAGGCGGGAGATACGCCCCTGCGGGTGGTGCAGTTGTCTGACTGCCACCTGTTTGCTGACACGGAAGGCAAGTTGCTGGGGCTCAATACACAGTTCAGCCTGGACAAGGTGCTTGATCTGGTGCGCGAAGAGCAGCCGGACATGGACCTGATCCTGGCCACCGGTGACCTTTCCCAGGATGCATCGTTCGAGGCCTATCAGCGCCTGGCTGATTCCCTGCGCGCGTTCCGTGTGCCGGTCTACTGGATTGAAGGCAATCATGACAAGCCCGCGCCCATGCTGGAGGCGTTCGCCGACCAGCGTGAACAGGTGGGCCCCTGCGTGGTGGATGTTGGCAACTGGACCATCATCATGCTCGATTCAACCATCCCCGGTGAAGTGCCGGGTGAGCTCTATGACGATGATCTGACTTTCCTTGAGCAGTCACTCAAGAGCGCCCGCGGCGACCATGTCATGGTCTGCCTGCACCATCATCCGGTGCCCATGGGCTGCAAGTGGCTGGACACCCAGGTGGTCGCCAGCGCCGATAGGTTCTTCGACGTTATCGACCGCAACAGCCGGAAGATCCGTACCATCATCTGGGGTCACGTTCACCAGGAGTATGCTGGCGATCATAACGGCATCAGTCTGTACTCGGTGCCCTCGACCTGTGTCCAGTTCAAGCCCGGCAGTGAGGATTTTGCCGTGGACAAGGAGCCGCCGGGGTACCGCTGGTTCGACCTCTACCCGGACGGCCGCATCGACACCCAGGTGTCCCGCGTGCAGGGGATCGAATTCGAGGTCGACTTCTCCGTCAAGGGTTACTGACCGGTTCGTGCTGACAGCGTGCCGGCGGGCTACCGCCGGTGCAGCCATTGGTGCATGATACGGCCATGTCCGTATCCGATGTTTCCCTGATCTATATCCACGGTTTCAACAGCTCTTCGCAGTCCTGGAAGGCGCAGGCGTTGTCGCGGTTTTTTGATGCCCGGGGTGCGTCTGCCCGGTTCCACGCACCCGACCTGCCGCCGTGCCCGCGTGATGCCATGGCCACCCTGGAAGCCACCCTTGCCGGCGCCGGACCGGCGGCGCTGGTGGGGTCATCCCTGGGCGGATTCTATGCCACCTGGCTGGCACAGCATCATGATATGCGTGCGGTACTTATCAATCCGGCGGTGCGCCCGTGGCAGCTGCTGGAGAAATACATCGGTGAAAACGCCAACTACCACACCGGTGAGCGTTACCAGTTCGAGCCGGAATGGGTGGAACAGCTACGGCACTACGGCGTTGATGCCCTGGAACGCCCCGACAACCTGCTGGTCATGTTGCAGACCGGTGATGAGTCCCTTGACTGGCGTGACGCCTGGGACTACTACGGTGACTGCCACCTGCTGCGCCAGCTGGGTGGCAGCCACGGTTTTGATGACTTCGATGCCTGTATTCCGTTAGTGTTGCGTTTTTGCGGCATCGCCCTGGACTGATTCTGTTGTTAACAGGCCCCGACACCCATGAGTAATGATTACACCGCCGAGAATATCGAAGTTCTCTCCGGCCTTGAGCCAGTGCGCAAGCGCCCCGGCATGTACACCGACACCACCCGCCCGAATCACCTGGCGCAGGAGGTCATTGATAACTCGGTGGATGAGGCCCTCGCCGGCCACGCCAAGACCATCACCGTCACCCTGCACAAGGACAGTTCGGTGGAAGTGGAGGATGACGGGCGCGGCATGCCGGTGGACCTGCATCCACAACTGAAACGCCCCGGTGTGGAGGTGATCCTGTCCACCCTGCACGCTGGCGGCAAGTTCTCCAACAAGAACTACCAGTTTTCCGGTGGCCTGCACGGGGTCGGCGTTTCCGTGGTCAATGCCCTGTCGGAAAAGCTGCAGGTGCAGGTCAAGCGCGGCGGGCAGCTCTACCAGATCGAGTTTGCTGACGGTGAGAAGACCCGGGACCTGGAAGTGATCGACACGGTGGGCAAGCGTAACACCGGCACCAGCGTCCGTTTCTGGCCCCGGGTTTCCTATTTTGATTCGCCGAAAATCTCGGTGTCGAAGCTGCGCCATCTGCTGCGGGCCAAGGCGGTGCTGTGCCCGGGGCTGGAAGTGAAGCTGGTGGACCATAACAGCGGCGAAACGGAAACCTGGCAGTTTGCCGATGGCCTGACGGAATACCTGCTCGAGAGCACCCGTGGCTGGGAGCGCATTCCCGAGGTGCCGTTTGACGGCGCCATGTCAGCAGAGACCGAAGCGGTGGACTGGGCTGTGCTGTGGCTGCCTGAAGGCGGCGAGCTGGTGACGGAATCCTACGTCAACCTGATTCCCACTGCCCAGGGCGGCACGCATGTGAACGGCCTGCGCTCCGGTTTGCTGGATGCCCTGCGTGAGTTCTGCGAGTTCCGGAACCTGATGTCGCGCGGGGTGAAACTGTCGGCGGAAGATATCTGGGACCGGGCCTGTTACGTGCTCAGCGTGAAAATGCAGGACCCGCAGTTCGCCGGCCAGACCAAGGAACGTCTCAGTTCACGCCAGACCGCCGCGTTTGTATCAGGCGTGGTCAAGGATGCCTTCTCACTGTGGCTCAACCAGCATACCGATGAGGCCGAGCGGCTGGCGGAGCTGTGCATCAGCAATGCGCAGAAGCGCTTGCGGGCGTCAAAGAAAGTGGCGCGAAAGAAAGTGACAAGCGGGCCGGCCCTGCCGGGCAAGCTGGCGGATTGCACCAGTGATGATCCCGCCATGACGGAAATTTTCCTGGTCGAGGGTGATTCGGCCGGCGGCTCCGCCAAACAGGCGCGCGAGCGCGAGTACCAGGCGATCATGCCGTTGCGCGGCAAGATCATGAATACCTGGGAAGTGGACCCGGCGGAGGTGCTGGGCTCCCAGGAAATCCATGACATTGCCGTGGCCCTGGGTATTGAGCCGGGTAACGACGACCTTGGCGGCCTGCGTTATGGCAAGGTGTGCATCCTTGCTGATGCCGACTCCGATGGCCTGCACATTGCCACCCTGATTTGTGCCCTGTTTGTGCGTCATTTCCCGGCGCTGGTGCGGGAGGGCCATGTGTTTGTTGCCATGCCGCCGCTGTACCGCATCGATATCGGCAAGGATGTCTACTACGCCCTCGATGCGGATGAGCGCGAGGGCGTACTCGATCGCATCAAGGCCGAGAAAAAGCGTGGCAAGGTCCAGGTCACACGCTTCAAGGGCCTGGGTGAAATGAATCCGCTGCAGCTGCGCGAGACCACCATGGCCCGTGATACCCGTCGCCTGGTGCAGCTGTCGATCTCCGGCGATGACGACACGCACCAGTTGCTGGACATGCTGCTGTCGAAGAAGCGTGCCTCGGACCGCAAGGCGTGGCTGGAAAGCAAGGGTAACCTTGCTGACGTGTGACAGGGCCGTTCGTCAAAGTACAGGCGCTTCCCGTACGGGAAGCCGTCAGATAACCAACAGCGAAGATCAACATGGCTGACGATTTCGAGAAACACTCCCTACGCGATTACACCGAGAAGGCGTACCTGGATTATTCCATGTACGTCATTCTGGATCGTGCGTTGCCGCATATTGGTGACGGCCTCAAGCCAGTGCAGCGACGCATTGTCTACGCCATGAGCGAGCTGGGCCTGAAGAACACGGCCAAGTACAAGAAGTCAGCGCGCACCGTGGGTGACGTGCTGGGTAAATACCATCCGCATGGTGACAGCGCCTGCTACGAGGCCATGGTGTTGATGGCGCAGCCTTTCTCCTATCGCTACCCGCTGGTGGATGGCCAGGGGAACTGGGGTTCTGCCGATGACCCGAAGTCGTTCGCGGCAATGCGTTATACCGAATCGCGCCTGGCTCCCTATGCCGAGGTACTGCTGTCCGAGCTTGGCCAGGGAACGGTGGAGTGGGTGCCCAACTTCGACGGCACCATGGACGAACCGAAACTGTTGCCGTCGCGCCTGCCCAACGTGCTTCTCAATGGCACTACCGGTATCGCCGTTGGCATGAGTACGGATATTCCACCGCACAATTTGTGTGAGGTGGCCAACGCCGCGGTGCGTCTTTTGAAAGATCCGGGATCGTCCCTGGATGATCTTCTCGAGGATATCCAGGGCCCTGATTTTCCCACCGAGGCGGAGATCATCACGCCGCGCAATGACATCATTCGCATGTATGCCGAGGGCCGTGGCGCCATAAAGATGCGTGCGGTGTGGGAAAAGGAAGAGAACGACATCGTCATTACCGCCCTGCCGTACCAGGTGTCCGGTGCCAAGGTGCTGGAGCAGATTGCCGACCAGATGCAGAAGAAAAAGCTGCCCATGGTGACGGACCTGCGTGATGAATCCGACCATGAGAATCCGACCCGACTGGTCATTACGCCGCGCTCGAACCGCGTCGACCTTGAACAGCTGATGAGTCACCTGTTTGCCACTACTGATCTGGAGAAGCAGTACCGGGTCAACCTCAACATGATCGGTATTGATGGCAAGCCGCAGGTGAAATCACTGGATGTGATTCTCAACGAGTGGCTGCAGTTCCGCATGGTTACGGTGCGCCGCCGTCTGCAGCACCGCCTCGACAAGGTTCTGGACCGGCTGCATATCCTTGATGGTTTGCTGGTGGCGTTCCTCAATATTGATGAGGTCATCCATATCATCCGCACCGAGGACGAGCCCAAGCCGGTGTTGATGGAGCGCTTCGGGCTTTCCGACAAGCAGGCCGAAGCGATCCTCGAGTTGAAGCTGCGTCACCTCGCCAAGCTTGAGGAAATGAAGATTCGCGGAGAGCAGAGCGAGCTGGAAGAAGAGCGCGACTGGCTGGAGAAGACGCTCGGCTCAATGAAGCGGATGAAGACGCTGGTGTCGAAGGAGATCATGGCCGACGCCGAAAAGTATGGCGATGACCGGCGTTCGCCGCTGGTGCAGCGTGGTGAAGCAAAAGCCATGGATGAGACGGACCTGTTGAGCGCCGATCCGGTCACCGTGATCCTGTCCGAGAAGGGCTGGGTGCGTGCCGGCAAGGGCCACGACCTCGATCCGGCCAGCCTCAGCTACAAGTCAGGCGATGCCTTCCGCAGTGCGGCCCAGGGCAAGTCCAACCAGCCTGCCTGTTTCCTCGATTCCACCGGGCGCAGTTATTCGGTGCTGGCGCATACTTTGCCCAGTGCCCGCAGTCATGGCGAGCCCCTCAGCGCGCTGCTCAATCCGCCCAGCGGGGCCTCGTTCGTGGCTGCGATGATGGGCGCGGAAAAACAGGCCTGGCTGCTGGCCACAGATGCCGGGTACGGGTTTGTCGCCCGCCTCGGTGACCTGTTTGCCAACAAGAAGGCGGGCAAGAGCGTGTTGACGGTGCCGAAGGGCGGCAAGGTCATGCATCCACGCGTGGTGAACGATACCGACAACGATGTCATCGCCGTGGTCTCCAATGAAGGGCGCATGCTTGTCTTTGCGGTCAAGGACCTCCCGGAGATGGCACGCGGCAAAGGCAACAAGATGATGTCCATTCCCTCGGCCCGGGTGCAGGATCGGGTGGAGTTCGTCCAGGACATGCAGGTGCTGGGGCCCAACGACACGCTGGTGGTACATGCCGGGCGCCGCCACCTGAACCTCAAGCCGGCCGACCTGGAACATTACATGGGTGAGCGCGGCCGCCGTGGAGCCAAGTTGCCGCGCGGCTTCCAGAACGTGGATGCCCTGGCCGTGGAGCGTAAGGAGAGCTAGCGCGCCCTTAGAGCATGCCTGCGGCCTGCAGCCCGCGGGCAAGAATGAATCCGGCACAGGCCAGCAGGCCGAGGGCGGGTACCCAGATAGGCACCTGCAGGCCCTGGGCCGGTGCGGACCTTGTCTTGATACGCAGCAGCGCCAGGTTGACCAGCGCGAACACGCAAAGCATCAGCAGCGAGGTGGCCTCGGCCAGACCGGCGAGGCTGCCCGCCAGCGTCAGCAACAGCAGTGCTGTGCCGGCGGCAAAGGTGGCGGCCAGCGGCGTGTGCGTCATCGTGTTGACGCTGGAGAAGACACTGGGCAGCTGGCCGCGCGAGGCCAGTCCGTAGAGCACGCGCGAGGCCATCACGGTTTGCACAAGGGCGCCGTTGATGATGGCCAGCAGGCCGATCACGGCCAGCGTCATCCCGTTGCCACCGGCATAATGCTGGTACAGGAACACCAGCGGCGCTTTCTGGGCTGCCAGCGTTTGTGGTGGCACGGCCAGCACAGCCGCAGCCATGATCAGTGTGTACAGCACGGTGACACTCACCAGCGTCAACAGGATGGCCCGGGGCAGGTTGCGACGTGGCTGTTTCACTTCCTCCGCCACGTCGACCATGTCTTCAAACCCGATGAAGGCATAGAAAGCCAGCAGTGCGCCGGCAAACACCCCTTGCCAGGCAAGCGGTTGCCCGGCACCAGTGAGTGCAGCCAGATCCGCGTCCAGCCATCCGTCCCGGCTTGCATAGACCACCAGCAGTAACCCGGAGACTTCCACCAGCGTGATTGCGGACGCGACCAGTACGGACTCGCGAATGCCTTTGGCAGCGATTGCCACCACCAGCAGGCTGGCGATGACCTGCGCCGGCAGGCGCGCCACGGGCAGCAGCGCAGTCGCCTGGTCGATAAAGGCGTTGATCAACGCAGCGGCCGAGACAATACCTGCCAGCGCCACCAGCAGACCCACCGTGGCAGCCAGGTGGCGGCTGCCCATGCCTTGCTGGACATACATGGCAGCGCCGGCCGCACGGGGAAAGCGGCCGGAGAGTTCGGCAAAGGAAAGCGCGGTGAAGCCGGCCAGGATCGACGCGAGCAGGAAGGACAGGGGCGCACCGTAGCCGGCGGCACCGGCCACTTCGCCGGTGAGGGCGTAGATGCCCGCGCCAATGGTCGTGCCCAGGCCATACAACACCAGTTGCGGCAGGGAAATGCTGCGCCGGAGCGATGTGTCGGGTGTGGTCATGGCGTGCCGGTTCCGTGCGGTGACAGGCAGACAGTGTAAGGTGGTGCGCCGGCCGGTTGTTGATGCAGGGCAAAATCAGCAGGCAAAAAAAAGCCGCGACACAAGGGGTGTGTCGCGGCATAAAACGGGCACGGGTTGTGCCCGGGGGGTCAGTCTGCGTAAAGCGCCAGCTCGCCGGCGATACGGTTAAGGGGGCTCTCGAAGTTGCCGGTGGCCTCGGCGGTGGCCTGGTTGGCCGCCATGGCGGTGATCTCTTCATTGCTCGGGCACAGCAGCAGATCAAGCAGGCAGATGCTGGTGATGTTCTCCGCTGTTTCCGCGATCGTTCCAGAGACGCTGTCGTCCAGCGTCAGGATGCTGATGCCGCTGGCCGTGTCCAGGTCGAAGTCCACACCGAGGATGCTGATCACGTCGGTGGTGGTGCTGGTGACCGGGCCGTAGATGCTTTCGTCGGAGCTGGCCACCTGTTCGATTTCTTCTGCGTACACCACAGAATCCCAGTCGCTGCCGGCGCGGTCACGGAACCCGGTGACGAAGCCGCGCACATTTACCGGGCTGCTGGTGTCGCCATTCTGGAGCACCATGCCCGGGTCGAGTGTGCCGGCGGTATTCTTCACCGTGACGCCGAGCATGTTGAACCACTCACCCGCCAGGGCGCTTTCCAGCGGGCCGGTCAGCTCCACCAGCGGGCTCAGGAAGATGATGCGCTTGGCGCTGAGGATGCCGGTGGTGGTGTCGAGTACGCCTTCCACCTCAATGTGCGTGCCCACGGACAGGTCACCAACGCGGCCGAACACCAGGTCCAGGACGTTGGCCACATTGACCCGTTGGCCGCCCACCCGGATTTCCGGCAGGGCGCTGACATCGACGATGATGCCCTCGAACGTGGCCGGCACCTGTTCTGGCGCCTCTGCGCCAATCAGGTCGAAGGCGTTATCGACACAGGTGACGCTGGTGACGGTGTCCAGGGTGTCGCCGGCCAGGAACGTGGAGTCCTTGGCGGCAAGCACATGCACCTGGCTGCCGTTACCGAAGCTGTCACAGTTGTCAGGCAGGACGCCGCCCAGGGCAATGCTCTGGTTGCCGATCTCGAAGGTGCCCGCACCGCTGTCATAGTTTTGCACGGCGCCCACCAGCTGCCATTGCAGGGGCAGGGTGTCGCGTTCGGCGACGCGGCTGGCCCGGATCAGGCCGCCATTGTCTGCTGGCCCGGCTACCGCGACGATGTCGCCGTTCACCAGGTTTTCCAGATCGCCCAGTGTGTTGCCCAGGGCCGTTTCGACACTGGTATCCGCGGTGCTCTGGACCGGCTGGCCAAGCACTTCCAGCGGGGCCACACCGGTCACCGGGCCGATGACGCGGTGCCAGGCACGCAGGCGCGTTGCGGTGCCGCTGGTCAGCGTGTCGTTGGCATCCTCGGCGAGGAGATAGTCCACGGTGACACCTTCCGGCAGGCCCATATCGGTGGGATTGACGCTGTCGGCTGACAGGGCAACGCCATCAAGGGTCACCAGGGCATCGGGATCCACTTCAAAGTGGCGCATCTCATTGATGTAGATGGAACCATAGCCGGTGGCGGTGCCGGAGCCGGAGCCACCGATGCCGCCCTCGGCCGTTTCGGTGCCGCTGGAGGAACCGCCGACGCCACCGCCGGCAAACGGGTCGCTGCCACTGCCACCACCGCAGCCGCTGATGGCTGCAATCAAGAGGGTCAGGGCAATCTGTCGAAGCATGGGCAAGCTGTCCATAGTCATGCCTCCTGTTGTTCTTCGAAGTAGTAGATGCCCACGCCGGCGCGCATGCGTCCGGAGCCGGAGGCGTCAGGGTTGCTGTCACGGTCGTGCTGGCGCAACCACTGGTCGAAATCTTTCAGTACGCTGTAACCGCGCTGGGAAACCATGTCATGGAAGTCGTTGAGTGCTTCCTCGGGCAGGTTGTCGTAGGCCACCTTGAGCTGGAAGCGGCTGTCCCGGTCGCTGGCATGCAGGTTATGGACGATGGTCTCGCCCAGGTCGCCGACGTCGGTGCCAAGGATGCGCATGATCTGCGCGGCGTCCTGGCTGGGGACATAGGCCGTCTTGAGCAGCCGTACATTACGGTCATCGTCGATGCTGACCACGCCGGCCTGGGTCAGGTCGTCAAGAATGGCGCGCGGTGGCATGTCGCCACTGTGGCTGGCCACCAGTGCCGAGAAGCTGTTGTCAGCGCCATCGAAGGGCAGTACTGCCGGCTTGCTGTCGCTGTCCATAAAGCGTTCCTCGCTGGTCCAGGCAGACACCACGCGTGCGGCCCGATGGAACTGCTTGCCCAGGTCCCGGTCTGCCAGGGGCTCCAGGCGCTTGATGCGCAGCACTTCCTTGCGTGACAGGCCGGTCACTACCGCGATCCGGCTGTTGGTCTGCTTCTTGCCGTCGATGGCAAAATGTTCGTCCGCCACCTCGACAAACACCTGCCGGGCGATCTCATCAAAGGTGGCGTATGACACCTTGTTGTGCAGCAACACCCGGACGATCGGTCGCAGGAGCCGGGCGAGTGCAAGCAGGATTGTCGACGTTTGCGTTTCCATATTTGGGAAATTATTCCCAAAAACGACGGGGGTCAATGCGCGCGTCAGGCCAGCTGACGAACGGTAGCTGACCAGATGTCTAGTGCCGGCGATGCACACGGTCATTGTGGGCCGCCCGGTGGGGGCGCTAGTCTGCCGCCATTAACGCCCCGTAGCAAAAGGAGAAGACCGTGGCTGAAGCCTATATCGTGGATGCGGTTCGCACCGCCGGGGGGCGCCGTAACGGGCGCCTGAGTCGCAAGCACCCCGCCGATCTCGGCGGCATGGTGATTGATGCGCTGCTGGACCGGACCGGCGTGGACCCGGCAAAAGTGGATGACGTGGTGTATGGCTGCGTCAGCCAGATCGGCCCGCAGACGTTCAATGTGGCACGCACCTCCATCCTCAGTTCGAAACTGCCGGAGTCCGTGCCCGGTGTGTCCATTGACCGCCAGTGCGGCTCGTCCCAGCAGGCCATTCATTTCGCTGCCCAGGCGGTACTGTCGGGCACCCAGGACCTGGTCATCGCCGGGGGCGTGGAATCCATGAGCCAGGTGCCGATCGGCTCGCCCATGGCCAAGGCCATGGATCTGGGCACGCCATTTGCGGGCGAGATCAGCAAGCGCTACCCGAACGAGACCTTCAGCCAGTTCGTCGGCGCCGAGCGCATGGCCGCCAAATACGGGGTGACGCGCGAAGAACTGGCGCGGTTTGCCTATAACAGCCATGTCCATGGGGCAGCGGCCACCAAGGCCGGCAAGTTCAAGGACGAGATCATTCCGGTTGATGTGGAGATGGAAGACGGCACCACCCTGGTCCACGACACCGACGAGGGCATTCGCTGGGAGCCGGACTATGACGCCATGCTGGGCCTGGACCCGATCCAGGAGGGCGGCGTGATTTCCGCGGCCTTCGCCAGCCAGATCTGTGATGGCGCGTCAGCGGTGCTGGTGGCCAGCGAGAAAGCGGTGAAGGAATACGGGCTCACGCCACTGGCCCGGGTGCATACCATGGCCGTGGTGGGCTCTGACCCGACCATGGTGCTCGAGGGGCCGATCCCGGCCACGGAAAAGGTGCTGGAGAAGTCCGGCCTGAGTATGGCCGACATGGACCTTTACGAGGTCAACGAGGCATTCGGCTCGGTGCCACTGGCCTGGGCCAAGGCGCTGGGTGCAGACCTTGAAAAGCTCAACGTCAATGGCGGCGCCCAGGCACTGGGCCATCCCCTTGGCGCCACGGGCGCCAAGCTGGCAGGCACGCTGATCTACGAGCTGCGCCGTCGTGGTGGTCGTTACGGCCTGCTCGCCATCTGCGAGGGGCTGGGCACGGCGAACGCCACCATCTTCGAAATTATCTAGCGTCAAAACCATCTGGCCCGGCTGAACGTCGGGCAGGGTGACTCGTGCAGACTCAGGCCCGCCCGCTAACGGCGGGCTTTTTCATGGCTGGCACATGGTCGGTAAATGGGTGACTGGCAGATCGCTGAGGCACTGCCAGCGTTTGCCGTCATCGCGCGCTTCCAGGGTGATCTGGCGGCCTTCCATGTTTTCCAGGGCGGTGGAAAACTCATACAGCAGTTTGCCTCCGGCCTGGACCTCCACCCGGCGCATGGCGTAGCTGCCCAGCTTGAGCGGGTCGGCCAGGTCGAGCGCGTCATGCCCTGCCGGCCAGCGCCCATGGCGGCGCTGGTAGGCGATCATCTTGTCGCGAATGTACTGGCTCTGCTTCAGCTCCTGGGTGAGTACCCGGCGCAGATAGTTGGCCGGCGGCAGGTCGCCCCCGGTGGGCGCTGGTTGCGGTGTGGTTTCCGGCGCGGCGGCCGGTGCGGGTTCTGCTTCCGGCGGTTCGCAGGTGTCCGGCAGCCACCTGGCGGGCAGGGTGCCGCCACGGCATTCCCAGCTGGGCAGTTTGCCGCTGTCACTGGCGGGCACAAAAAGCAGGGTGTGGCCGCCGATGCCGGGGAGCTCGTCACGGAACGCCAGTGCGATCATGGCCTGGTTGCCGACGGTGATGCTTTTCAGGCTGTCATCCGCCAGTGCCTCGGGCCGTGGCAGTCCGGCGTCGAGGTTGCTGTTGGGCCAGAAATTGGTGCGCTGGATAAACGCGGCAACCTGTTGCTGGATATTCCCGGCACGCGCCATGGCCTTTTCCACATGCTGGTGCGATGCAGAGCGCGCCTGAATGGCGTCGCTGGCGGCGTAATACAGGGGAATGCCAATGGCGGCCAGCATCAGCAGCAGCATCACCATGATGATCACGGAGCGGACCATACGGTTGCCCTGGCGGGCGCCGCACCAGGGGCAGAAGCTGCTGCCCGGGGCCAGCTCGCGCATGCACTGGCGACAGGGTGCCGTGGCGCCGGACGTGGCTGAGAAGTCGGCAGTAACCGGGGCATTCGGGGAGTCGGGCGTGACGGGTGGCGCGGTCGGCTCGGGTGGCGGGGCGGCCGGTGTGGGCGAGTGCTCCACAGGCGCCTGCGGCTCGGACGCCGAATGCGGGTCGGTCTCGATGCGGGTGATGATGCCCGCACCTTCCAGTTCTGCCTGCAGGGAGAACGCGTCGGCTTCGGACAGTTCACGGGCCAGTGCCACCTTGCGGCCGGACATCACCTTGGCCGTGGTGGCACTGTCCAGCCGGAAGCGCCGTGCCAGTACGCTGGCGGCGGCGTCAGGATCACTCCCGGTGGCTATCTGGCCACGGAATATGAGCCGGAATGAGGCAGGCATGACGGTGTTCGGTCTCCCTTGTGCTGTTCTGCGAAGCAGACCACGAATCCGGGCTCGCGGACAACCGCCTTACTGGATTGGCCCGTCACAGGCCGGTGGTAGATGATCACCCGGCAGGGTAGCGCCGCACTTCCACTGGCCCAGGCCGCCGGCCTGCAACCAGAAGCGGTGGCCTTCAAGGCCGGGTGCGCCGCCACTGAAGCGGTACTCGATGCGCCCAGCGGCGGTGACCTTGACCGACTGGATGTTGCCGCCACCCAGTCTGTTTGGCGGAGGCAGGTCCAGGTAGGCGTTGCTGGCGGGCCACTCGCCGCCGGCCGAGGTGTAATAGACCATCATCTTCAGGCGCAGCTTGCGACTGTCCGCGATGATGTCGCTGATCTCGTCCAGGGCCACCTGCTTGCGGCGTGCCAGCGGGTCGTCACTGCTGCCGGCCGCGGGCAGGGTCGTTGCCAGTTCCTTGATCTCATCCAGGTCCACGGCGTGGGTATCGTCCGGCCGCGACAGCACCAGCTTGTGCACGCAGCTTTGCGGCCGCCGCGCGGCCGGCAGGGTGCCGCCTTCGCAGCGCCATTTCAGGACATGGCGGGGGTGCTTCTCGGGCAGGAAAATCAATGTCTTGCCGCCCACCAGTGGCAGCTGCGGTTGTAATGTCAGGGTGATCTGGGCACTGGAGCCGACGCGTATGCTGGCGACAATGTCGTCTCCCAGCTGGTCGGCGCCGGGCAGCTTGGCATCCAGGTTGGTATTGGGCAGGAACCCGGTGCGCTCGTAGACCGCGGTGACCGCCTCCTGTGCCTCCGCCACGCGCGCCGTGGCGTGCGCCAGGTGCTGCTTGCTGCGGTACTCGTCCAGCCACGGGGCCAGGTAGGCCTGCCACGTCCACGCCAGTCCTGCGGCGACCACGGCGAGGCTGGTGAGCCACACCCCGAGGCGCACCCGCTGGCGGCGACGGTCGGCCTGGCATTCCCGGCACAGGCCGCTGCGCGCCCCCAGGGGGCGCTGGCAGCCGGTGCAGGTGTTCTGTTGCTGTGAGGGTTGCTGCATTGCGTGTTTGCCCACTTGTCCGGATGTTGTGCACCACGGGCCTGTGCCCGGTTGTCGCTGTTGCCGCGACATTCTGGCCAGCGATATCTTTTCGGGCCAATATGGGTGGTGACGGTTGCGCGGCCGCAGGGCGCGCGGTAACAAGGGCAGCATTAAAGCAGACCAGGTGTAATTCGGCTATGCAGGTAACCTCAGGCAAGGTGGAAAGCAACGGCATTGAGCTGTTCTATGATGCGCGCGGCCCGGAGCAGGGCGAAGCCATTGTGTTCGTCATGGGGCTCGCAGCGCAGATGGTGTTCTGGCCGGAGCCGCTGCTGGATGACCTTGCCGCGCGTGGTTACCGTGTCATCCGTTTCGATAACCGCGACGTGGGCCTGTCCACGCGCCTGCGGGCGCCGTTGCGTCACAGCCCGATGGGTTTGATGGGACGTTACATGACCGGGTTGCCCATTGCGGCGCCGTACACCCTGCATGACCTGGTTGAGGACACCTGCGGGTTGCTGGACGCCCTGGGCATCCAGAAAGCACACCTGGTGGGTGCTTCCATGGGCGGCATGATCAGCCAGCTGATGGCAGCACACCGGCCGGACCGGGTGGCTTCCCTGACGTCGATCATGTCCAGCCCCAACAGCCGTCTGTTGCCGCCGCCCAAGCCAGCGGCGCTGAAGACGCTGGTGGGTCCGCGTGTGGCCATCAACAGCGCGGACGAGTATGTCACCCACGGCATGCGCGTCTGGCGTGTGATTGGCGGTACCCTGCAGCAGGGCGATGACTTGCTCGAGGGTATTTTCCGGCAGGCTTTCGAGCGCGGCCTGTACCCGCGCGGTGTGCTGCAGCAGTTCACCGGGATCATGGCCACCGGCGGTTTTGCCCGCGACCTGCGCCGGGTGACTGCCCCCACCACCGTGATTCACGGCAGCCATGACCCGCTGATTCGCGTGGCGGGCGGCAAGGCAACGGCGCGTGCCATCCGGGATGCGCGCCTGGCAATCATTCCCGGCATGGGCCACGATTTGCCGCAGGCAGCGCTGGCCCAGATCGCCGACCTGATTCATGACAATGCCCTGCGTGTTGAACCGCAGGGCGCCCCGGTGGCGCTGGCCTGACGTCTGTCAGGCGTTATCCCGGGTAAATGCCATCACCCGGTCAATGCGCTGTTCGCCACTGGCTGCCATGAGCAGGCGTTCCACTCCCAGGGCAACACCGGCGCAATCGCCGATGCCGTGTTCCAGCGCTGCCAGCAGGTGTGGATCGACACTGGCATCCGGCAGGCCCAGGGCTGTGCGTCGGGCCCGGTCGGCCTCGAACCGGGCGCGTTGCTCCGCCGGGTCGGTGAGTTCATCGTAGCCGTTGGCCAGTTCCAGTCCGTTGAAATAGATTTCGAAGCGAGCGGCCACGGTGTCGCCCTCAGGATCTGTCTGCAGTCGCGCCAGGGCAGCCGCCCAGGCGGGAAAATCCTGCACCACCACCAGTGTGTCCCTGTCCATGGCCGGCTCCACCACGAATCCCATCAGCCAATCCACCAGTTGCGGGCGATCCATGTCGGGTACGTGCTGGCCGGCGGGTATCGCCTGTTGCAGGCTGGCCATGTCGGCGCTCAGGGGGTCGAGGCCGGTGACAGCCTTGAACAGGGCGCGGAAGCTGACCCGCTTCACCGGCGGCTGGCCCAGTAGCGGGGCCATCAGGGCACAGGTCTCGTCTATCAGGCGGGGCAGGGAAAACCCGGGCCGATACCATTCCAGCAGGGTGAATTCGGTGTTGTGGCGGGCGCCACTTTCACCCTCGCGAAACACCGGCGATATCTGGTAGATGGCGCCACTGCCGGCAGCCAGCAGCCGCTTCATGTGGTATTCCGGGGATGACTGCAGCACGCCGTGACCGGGTACCCGGATGCACTGGATGGCGGGGTCGGTGACGCCATGCCGGCCCAGCATCGGTGTGCTGACCTCCATGACGTCACGGGCCTCGAAGAAGGCGCGGATGTGCTGGTAGAGGCGGGCGCGCTGGCGCAGCGCCGGCAGCGGCGCCAGTGGACGCCAGTCGCTCCCGCTCATGCCGGTCAGTCCTTGATGCGGCCCACGTATTCGCCGGTGCGGGTGTCGACCTTGACCACCTCGCCGGTCTGCACGAACAGCGGCACGCGGACAACGGCGCCGGTGGACAGGGTGGCCGGTTTGCCGCCGGTGCCGGCGGTGTCGCCCTTGAGGCCCGGATCGGTTTCGGTGATTTCCAGTTCCACGAAGTTTGGCGGGCTGACTGACAGCGGCGATCCGTTGTAGAGCGTCACCGTGCAGACATCCTCTTCGCGCAGCCATTGCTTGGCGTCGCCCACAGCCGATTCCTCGGCGGCCTGCTGCTCGAAGGTGTTCGGGTCCATGAAATGCCAGAACTCGCCGTCGTTATAGAGATACTGCATGTCGGTATCCATGACGTCGGCGCCTTCCAGGCTCTCGCCCGACTTGAAGGTGCGTTCCCATATCTTGCCGGTCTTCAGGTTGCGCAGACGCACGCGGTTGAACGCCTGGCCCTTGCCCGGTTTGACAAACTCGTTCTCGACGATGGCGCAGGGATCGCCATCAAGCATTACTTTCAGACCGGATTTGAATTCGTTGGTAGAATAAGTCGCCATGTAGTACTCGCAGGATGTTGAATGCCAATGCCTTTTCAGCGGAGCGCAATGATAACGCAGACAGTGCCGTGCGGCGACTGGCAGCCGGCCGGCGCCGACCTCATCACTGATCTGGCAGAGCTGCGCCGCGTGCTTGATCTTCCCGATACGTCATCGCCGGACGCCCTGGCGGCGGCTGACGGTTTCGCCGTGCGGGTGCCACGCAGTTACGTGGCGCGCATGCGCAAGGGTGACCCCGATGACCCGCTGTTGCGACAGGTGCTGGCATCGGCCGAGGAAGTGGACGTGGTGCCGGGCTACAGTGCCGACCCGCTCGAGGAGCGCGACAGCACACCGGTGCCCGGTATCCTGCACAAGTACCATGGCCGCGTCCTGCTGATGGTCACCGGCGCCTGCGCGGTGCATTGCCGCTACTGCTTCCGGCGCCATTTCCCCTATGCCGAGCACGTGCCCGGGGGCGAACGCCTGGCCCGGGCCCTGGACTGGCTGGCCGGCCGGGATGACATCCAGGAAGTGATCCTGTCCGGTGGTGATCCCCTGTCCGTCAGCGACCGCCGCCTGCGCCAGCTGCTGGACGCCCTGGCCGGCATCCCCCATGTGCAGCGGTTGCGCATACACACTCGCCAGCCCGTGGTCATGCCCGAGCGGGTCAGTGACGGCCTGCTTGCGATGCTGGCGGGCTGGCCCGGTGGCCGGGTCATGGTGCTGCATGCCAATCATGCCCGGGAACTGGATGACAGTGTGCGTAAGGCGTGTCAGCAACTGGCGCAGGCTGGCGTCACCCTGCTCAATCAGGCGGTGCTTCTCAAGGGCGTAAACGATGGTCTGGAACAGCAGTTAGCGCTTGCAAACACTCTTTTTGACGCGGGAGTGATGCCCTATTACCTGCACCAGCTGGACCGGGTCCAGGGGGCAGCGCATTTCCAGGTCAGTGATGAGGCGGCCCGCCGCTTGCATGGGCAGTTGCAGGCCCGGCTGCCTGGCTACCTGGTGCCGCGCCTGGTGCAGGAGCTGCCCGGCGCGGCGTCGAAAACGGCGCTGGTCTGACAACCAGACCGGCGTTGCGGCGATTTACAGCGTCGACGTGATACCTTAAAGTCGAAGATCAAAACAATTGCAGTCAAATCAATTAGTTGTAAAAACAAGTTCAGTCGCGATGTGAATAGGCCGCCCAGCGGTCAGCGCGACTGCCAGAAACCGGGACCGGGAACCGTCCGGCATGGATCAGCAGCCACAGAAAATTCGATTGAAGTTGCCGGAGCAGGACCTTCAGGTACTGACAGTCGGCAGCGATCAGCCCAAGAAGCTGAAAGCGTGGGTGGATGAGTTGCCCCTGGTCAACATGGGTGAAACATCGCGCCAGCTTTATCAGTTCATCCAGGAATTGAACCGCCTGCAGATCGGTACGCCGCAGCGGTTGCAGTTGCTGGAGGTGGTGCGTCCGGTGATCGAGCATGTCTGCTCGTCCCTGGGCAAGCATTACCTGAACCAGTCGCTGGTGCTGCCGGAAAAGGCGCGCCGTGTGGCCAGCCTTGCCCAGGCCCTGCAGAACCACCTGGCGGGCGGATACAAGATGGTTGCGGTGCGGCAGCTCAAGCGCTTGCGCGAGCGCGACGGCAAGGCCAACCTGGCCCTGGCCATTCATCGCGCCATGACCGCACTCACGGAAACCCTGGTGCGCAGCTACCAGCTCTACTTCCCCACGCCCCGACACCTGTGGCTGGAAATGCACCAGTTGTACCTGTTGGCCGAGATGCATGGGGTGCAGGACATGGAAGTGGCTGACGCCGAGTTCCGGGACATTGAAAGTTCGTCCGTGGCGGATGCCTATGCCCGGGTGCTGTTGCTGGCGACGGCGAAGCCGAACCAGCTCCGCCAGCAGGAAATCGCCGTGCTCTACCGCGCCACCGAGGAGTGGAGCGGGTATGTGGAGATCAAACACGCCTGGGACGAGGATGACCTGTTCGTCTTTGACCTGCAGCAGGACCGGGCACCCACCTACCGCACGCACGTGTCTGTGGCGGGTGCGGAAAGCCGTTACATCGATTCGCGTCTGTTGATTGGCAAGCTTGGCCAGGTGGCGGCGGGTACCACACCCGAGGGCTTCCATGTGCCCAAGGGGATCAATGACAACCTGCTGGCCCATCTGCAACAGGCATGGGGGGCGCTGACCGAGCGCTCCTTCAAGCGCGTCGGCCAGACCGGTGACGTGGATCTCAGTCTTGGCCTGAACGCCCTGCACCTGCATCTGGCCGGTGGCATGGAATTCGAACGCGTGCTCAAGGGTGATCGGCTGGAGGTGCTGGCGGATGGCGCTGGCGAGAACCCATTCCTGATCAACAAGCAGGCGGGCGGCTCTCCGCGGCCTGGTATGCAGGACGATGATGCCTGGTCGCGGGCATTTGATGGCGGTTCCCATCGCATGTCCAATGACCTGGCGGTGGACACCATCGACTTCTCGCACATCACCTCGGCCATGAAGCAGGCGGCCCAACAAAACCAGTCAACCGCCAAACTGGAGCATTTGAGCTGCCAGAAAGTGAACGCCAGTCCGGGCGGTTATTGCCTGCAGTGGCAGGGTGAGGCGCCGGCACAGATGCGCACCGGGGAGATTCTCGGGGTGCGCGAGATTGGCCAGAATGAGTGGGCCATTGGTGTGGTACGCTGGGTCAAGCAGCTGGCGCAGCAGGGGGCCCAGTTCGGTGTGGAATTGCTCGCTCCCCGTGCCATGCCCGTGGGTGCTCGCGTCATTCGCAAGACCGGCGATGCCGGCACCTTCATGCGCGCGCTGGTGTTGCCCGCCCTGCATGCCATTGGCCAGCCGGCCACCTTGCTGGTGCCGTCGGTGGGCTTCCAGAGTGGGGCCAAGGTGGAAATGGCGGTGGCGGGTGAATCCCAGCGTATCGTGCTGGGCAGAAAAGTTAACAGTACGGCCAGTTTTGGCCAGTATGAGTACCGACAGGGACAGGGTGGTACAGCGGCTCCTGACGCCGAGGAAAGGGAAGGCGGTGAAGACTTCGACTCTATCTGGTCAAGTCTGTAACGGAGTTGCGTTTGGAGGGAGCCTTTCCGGTTCCTTGTCTGGGGTGACAGTATTTCCGGCCTTAAACCATGAGTTACACCGAAGATACCATTCGGCTTCTGATAGCCCACGATTCGCAGGATGACGCAGAGCAGCTGATCAATGCCCTGCGCAACGCTGGCAAGGTCACCCGTGCCGAACTGGCGCTGACGGAAGACGACTTCGTGCGTGCCCTGAAATCCGGCGCATGGGAGCTGCTGCTATGTCGCCCCTCTTTTGGTGGCATTAGCTTTGAAGACGCCCTTGCCACCGAGCATCGGCTGGGCAAGTCCGTGCCGATGATGCTTCTGGTGGACACCATGGATGGTCTGGCCATGCGCGAGGCCTATGAAAAAGGCGTTCGCTTCGTTGCGCCGGCAGATGACCGGGACCTGCTCAGCCTGATCCTGGATCGCGCCATGGAGCTGGTGCGCCTGCGCAAGGACCTGCAACACAGCCAGATTGCCCTGCATGAGGCGGAACGCCGTCTCTCGATCCTCATGGACCAGTCCCGCGACGCCATTGCCTACGTGGTGGACGGCATGCACATCCATGCCAATGACACTTATCTTGAAATGTTTGGCTACGAGACGGCAGATGACCTGGCGGGCGTGCCGATCATGGATATGGTCTCGGCGGAGAATCACGAAGCGCTGAAGAAACTGCTGCGCAGCCGCGCCCAGGACGAGAGCCAGACCAATGAACTGCCCTGCAAGGGTGTGACCACCGACGGCAAGGAATTCGATGCCACATTTGTTTTCTCGGCATCCAATTATGACGGTGAAGCCTGCACCCAGATTGTCATCCGTGCCGAGGGGTTCGACGAGGAAGCGATGGAGGAAAAGCTGGCAGAAATGCGCCAGACCGATCCTCTCACCGGTCTCTACAACCGTGGCTGGTTCCTGGAAAAGATGGACCAGGCTGTATCCGATGCCGTGCGCAGTGGTCAGTTGTACAGCGTCTTCATGGTCCGTATTGATGATTTCGAGCAGCACCAGACTTCCATCGGCATTGATGGCTCTGACGAGCTCCTCGCTACGGCGGCAATGACGCTGGAGAAATTTGCAGGTGATGAGCCGCTTGCCCGTATTTCAGGCGAGGATTTCTCAATTCTGCGCAAGGTGTCGGACCTCGATGAAGCACGGGATATGGCTGAGCGTATCCGCGATGCCTTTGAACACCTGATGCCTGCGATCAAGTCCAAGACCGTGAAGGTGACGGCAAGCGTCGGTGTTGCCTTCGTCCGTGAAGACAGTCATTCCAGTCATGCGGCCCTGACAAAGGCGATCGAGTGCTGCAACAGGGCCTCAGCTGAAAATGACGGCAAGGGTAATGCCATTCATGTGCACAATCCCATGGATGACGTTGAGGCCGGCTCGTCCGAGGCTATCGCCATGGTGCTGCGTACGGCGCTGGAGAAGAATGCGTTGAGCCTGAAGTACCAGGCCATCATGGCCATGGAAGACGATGGCAAAGGTTTTGCGGAGGTGTTTGTATCATTGCCGCAACCAGACGGTTCGACGTTGTCCGCGGCACAATTCATGCCGGTGGCGGCGGAACGGGGTCTTGCCGGAAAGATTGACCGTTGGGTGATTCTCAATGCCGTAAAGGCGGCGGCCGCCTATTCCGATGACGTTCGCATCCTGATCAATCTCAGTGGCTACTCCCTCGAGGATTCTGCCCTGTCCCAGTGGGTGGGCAAGGCGCTGAAAGCCGCCAAGCTTGACCCGTCGCGGGTAGTTTTCCAGTTTACCGAAGCGGACCTGGATAGTTACCTCAAGCAGGCCGGCACATTCATCAGTGCCATTCACGAACTGGGAGCAAAGGTGTCTGTCAGCCGCTTTGGTGGCGTGCCTGACCCGATGAAGCTGTTCAAGCATGTGCCAGTGGACATGGTGAAGTTTGACGGCAGCTACACGGAAGAGCTGGACAAGAAAGAAAGCAAGGACGCGTTCAGCAAGTTGATTGCGTCGGTGAGTGACAGCGGCAAGACCGTCATGGTGGGCTTTGTCGAGAGTGCGGCACAGATGCAGTCAATCTGGACCCTGGGCGGTGTCGATTACCTGCAGGGCATCTATCTGCAGCCGCCAGGCGACGCCATTACCCTGGGTGAAGATTAAGGGTGGTCACTGCCCGGGGCGGCCGCGGGTGAGTAGCTCGGCCTGGTCACGGTCGCGCACACCAATCAGGTAGAGGATGCCGTCCAGCCCCAGGGTGGAGATGGACTGCTCGGCGGTTTCCTTGACCAGCGGCTTGGCGCGGAACGCGATGCCCAGGCCAGCGATGCCGAGCATGGGCAGGTCGTTGGCGCCGTCGCCCACGGCGATGACCTGTTCCAGACTGATCCCTTCCTTGGACGCAATCTCCCTGACCAGCTCGGCCTTGCGGGCACCGTTGACGATGCGCCCGACAACGCGCCCTGTGACCTGGCCGTCTTCAATCTCGAGCTCATTGGCGTGGACGTGGTCGATGCCAAGGCGCTCCTGCAGCCAGCGCCCGAACCAGGTAAAGCCACCGGACAGGATGGCAGTGCGGTAGCCCAGTGCTTTCAACGTACTGATCAGTCGCTCCGCCCCTTCTGTCAGGGAGATACGTTGCCTGACCCGCTCAAGCGCAGCTTCATCCAGTCCTTTTAGCTGGGCCACCCGTTGCCGGAAGCTCTCGTCGAAGTCCAGCTCGCCGCGCATGGCCTGTTCGGTGATGGCGGCAACCTGCTCGCCGACACCGGCCTCCCGGGCCAGCTCATCAATGACTTCAGACTCGATCAGGGTCGAGTCCATATCAAACACCACCAATCGTCGATTGCGCCGGAAGGCGCTGTCGCGCTGAAAGGCAATGTCCATGTTTCGTTCATTGGCAATGCGCAGGAATGCGGCGCGCATGGCCTGGCTGTCTGCAGGGTTGCCGCGCACCGAGATCTCGACGCAGGCACGCGCATCCTCATCACCGGCCTCGCCCTCGAGGTGAACCCGGCCAGAGAGCCGGTTGATGCTGTCGATATTGAGTTCGTTGGCCGCGACAACGGCGGTGACATCACTGAGCTGTTCGGCCGTGATCTTCCTGGCCAGCATGGTGATGATATGCCGGTCCTTGCCCTGGCCTGCGACCCATTCCTCATAACGGTCATGATCGATCGGCCGGAAACGCACCGAGGTGTTAAGTTTGTGCGCCTCGAACAGGAGATCCTTGAGCAGGGATGAGCCTTCCTGTTGTGGCGGAATTTCCACGAGGATGCCCAGTGACAGCGTGTCATGAATCACCGCCTGGCCAATATCGAGCACGTTCAGGTGGTACTGGCCGAGAATTCGAGTGAACGCTGCCGTAAGGCCGGGGCGGTCGCCGCCGGATACCTGGATCAGGATGATCTCGCGCACGTGGGTAGGGCTCCTTGGATGCTGTCTGGCGGTCTCAGCGCCAAGGGTACCAGTATTCTGCCGCGCCCTGAATATAAGACCGGGGCGCGCCTTGCCCGATCCGGTGCGTGGACGGGTATACTTGGCCCCGGCAATCACTTATCACAGTTTCTACCAGGAGAGGGTATGACCGGGCAGACCAACCGGTGGCGGGCATTGATGCTGCGTGAGAAGCGGCTGCTGACCGACCTCAGCCTGATGATTGCCACCGCCCTGATCATCGGCATGTACTTTCTCGAAAACGTCAGCGTGACGCTGGAGCATACCCAACGCCAGAGCAACGAGGCGTTGGCCCAGCAAGTGGCCAACAGTGCCAGCGAATACCTGGTGACGTCCAACCTGGTCAGCCTCAATGTCATCGCGACGCACACCGTTAACCTGAAGCCGGTCTCCCGGGTGGAGATCGTCAGTGCGGCCGGCGATGTCCTCGCCCGCGCCGGCGATGAAGCACCCGACATGCAACCGGTGAGCCGGGGTATCCGTATCGACGAAGACGTGCTGGCAGGTGAAGTGCGCATCTGGCCTGCCAGCGATGTGCGCCTGGTCGCCGAACGCCTGGAAACGCGTTTTGTCCTGATCACTCTGTGTTTGCTGGCGTTGCGGGTGCTGGTGTCGCTGGTTCAGCGGCGTCTTGAAGCCAGGGATGCCGCCACGGACGACGAGACTGATGAGCAGGATATGGAAGCAGATATCCTGCCGGTACTGAGCATGGGCAGTGCTGCATCGGGCGGGGCAAAAGCATGGCTGCGCATCAGTATTGTCAATTTTGACCGCTACCGGGAACGTTTTACGGACGCACTGATGACTGAAATGCTGGCCGGCTACCAGCAGCGGTTGCAGCAGGTAGCCAGTGTTTACGGCGCCCGCGTGGTCAGCCCGCTAGGCGAGCAGGCGGCACTGGAGTTCTCGGCCGGGTCACGGTCGGATGCCTGTTTCCAGGCGCTGTGTGCCGGCATGCTGTTGCGACAGTTGGTGCGGGAATACAGTGATCACCGCAAGAATCACGACAAGACACCGCTGGAGTTCAAGCAGCTGGTTACAGGCATGGGCAACCAGGACACCAGTTGGGCGCTGTGCAGTGCCGGTCTGCCGGGGCGTGTGCATGTGCCGGAACAGGAGCTGGTCAGCCTCGAACTGGACGCCCGGGTACTGTTCAAGCCGGAACGGTGCCTGGTGATAACCGCTGTCGGTCATGAGCTGCGTGTTCAGCCCATCGAGCAACTGGCCCAGCGTTACCAGCGACTGGTGAGTGAGCAGGCCCGCAAGCTTGGCGCAGCCTCGCCGGCCTGAACAGTCTCAACGGCCTGAACAGTCTCAACGGCCTTGTTACGACGCCTCCGGCGCCCTGAAGTGCCCCAGGTTTTCCCCCATGCGTACCGGGCTGTCTTCAGACAGGGCGCTGCTGAAACCGGCGCTGTTTTCAGGGAACAGCATGATCACGGTGGAGCCCAGCAGGAAGCGGCCCAGCTCGTCACCTTTCTCCAGTGTCACCGGCGCATTCCTGTCATAGCGCTGGCGCTGCACTTGCCTCGGCGTCGGTGTGACCTGCCCGGAAAAAACGGTTTCGATCCCGGCAACAATCATGGCGCCCACCAGGATGACCGCCATCGGTCCGGCATCGGTGTCGAAGATGCACACGGCACGTTCGTTGCGGGCAAACAGGTCCGGCACATTGCGCGTGGTGGCCTGGTTGACCGAGAACAGGCGTCCCGGCACGTAGATCATTTCCCGCAATGTGCCGGTGTATGGCATATGCACACGGTGGTAATCACTGGGTGACAGGTAGATGGTGCAGAAGCTGCCGTTGCTGAATGTGCTGGTGAGCTCGCCGTCACCACCGAGGAGTTCGTAGAGCGAGAAATAATGACCCTTGGCCTGCAGCACGTCAGCACCCCGGATCGGGCCCAGCTGGCTGACGGCGCCATCGGCCGGGCTGGCAATGGCATCAGCTTCTGCTGCAATCGGGCGGGCACCGTCTTTCAGGGCGCGGGTAAAGAACGCATTGAAATTGTCGAAACGCTCCGGCTGTTCGATTTCCGCTTCTGACAGGTTGATATCGAACCGTTTCATGAACACCTGGATGAAGGTGCTCTTGATCCAGGGTGTCCGGCTGCGGGCCAGGTAGCCCACCAGGCGTGACAGCAAATGATGGGGCAGCACGTACTGCAGCACGGCGAAAGCTTTCTCGAAGAAGGGGTTCACGGGGTGGCTGTCCTGTAACGTTGATTATTCAGGTCGTTCAACCGGCGTGTCCGGATGATGACCCCATTCTGACCAGCTGCCCGGGTATGCCTTGATATCCAGTCCGAGCAGGCGGCCCACCAGCCAGGTGAAGCTGGAGCGGTGATGGGTCTGGCAATGGGTGATGATTTCCTTGTCCTCGGTAATACCACGCTGGCGAAGTTCCTCGCGCACCTGCTCGAGATCGCGTACGCGCAGGTGGCGGCTCTTGTCCATGGCTTCGGTCCACTCATAGTGAACCGCACCGGGGATGTGCCCCGCCTTCGGTGCGAATGCACGGACGCCGGAATACTCTTCCTCCGAGCGCGCATCCCAGATCACCACGTTGTCGTCATCCAGGTGCTGGAGCACATATTCCAGGTCCACCTGCGCATCGCAGGGTCCGGCATCGATGCTGTAGCTGCCCGGTGTGGGCTCGTTGGCGCGCGCCTCGGTGGGCAGTCCTTCGGCCAGCCAGGCATGAATGCCGCCGTTGAGGTAGGAGTAATGGCGATGGCCGATGCACTCCAGCACCCACAGCAGGCGACCGGCCCAGCCGCCACCCTCGTCATCGCAGGCCACCACGTGGGTGTCGGGGGTCAGGCCAAGGCTGGAGAACAGTGCCTCCAGAGACTCTCGGTCAGGCAGCAGCCCCGGTGCCGGCGGTTCGCCCGCCTGCAGGGCCTTGAAGTCCAGGTGGATAGCGCCGGGCACATGGGCCTGCTGGTACACCTGTTCCTTGCTCAGGTCGATGACCATCAGGTTGGTTTCGCCCAATCGTCCGGCGAGCACTTCCGGCTCAAGCAGCAGCGGCAAGTTGGCAGTCATCAGGTCTTCCCGGTCATGTGATTGTGCGGCGGCACCGCGAATCGTCCAGCCGCTAGTGTAAAGCACCACAGGCCCTGTTTGCAGTGGGCCTCAATCGGACTGGTAGCGCTCGCGGCGGTCCTCTTCTTCCAGCGACGCGGCGATGGCATAGAAATTATCCAGTCGCTCGCCTGCGATCAGGCCTTCATCGGCAGCGGCCTGCAGGGCACAGCCCGGCTCCTGGTGGTGGCTGCAGTTGCGGAACCGGCAGCGGGTGGCAAGCTCGGCCAGCTCACGGTAGCCGCTCAGCAGCTGCTGCTCGCTGATGTGCCAAAGGCCAAACTCGCGGATCCCGGGCGAGTCGATCAGGTCGCCGCCCTCAGGCAGGTGGAAAAGCCGTGCTGTGACTGTGGTGTGCTGGCCAAGCCCGCTGGTGCTGGAGATGTCACCCACTTCAAGGTCAGCGTCAGGCAGCAGGGCATTGATGATGGACGACTTGCCGACCCCTGACTGCCCCACCAGCACACATGTCTTGCCGGCCAGGGCCTTGCGCAGGTCGGCCAGGCCATCGGCGCGCGTGGCGGAGGCCTCCAGGAAACCGTATCCCAGCGTCCGGTACAGGGCTTCCAGTTCATCGATGATGTCGCGGTCATCGGCGTCCAGCAGGTCGGCCTTGTTGAGCAGTAACAGTGGCTCGATGCCGGACAGCTCGGCTGCCACCAGGTAGCGGTCAATCAGTATCGACGACGGTGCCGGCAAGGGGGCGACCGTAATCACCATGAGATCCACGTTGGCAGCCACGGGCTTGAGCTTGCCGTACGGGTCCGGCCGCTCCAGCACACTGTGGCGCGGTTCCATCGCCGTGATGACGCCAAGGCCGTCGTCGTTGCTGCGGTCTTCCGGCAGCTGGTAGATGACCCGGTCGCCGACCACCAGTTGTGCCAGGTTGGCGCGGAAGTGACAGCGAAACCGTTCCTGGCGGTCGTTTTCGACAATCACCTGCTGGCCAAAGTGGGTGACCACGCGGCCGTGGTCCGCGGGGCCCAGGTGCATGCCCGCCGTGTCCCGTTCTGCCTTGCGTTCTGCACGGGCGAGACGTTCCTGCTGAATTTTCTCGATACGCCATTTCTGGCGCCGCGACAGTTTCCGTTTGGCCATGGGTGCCTGTGATCGGATGAGTCGGTGGCGGTGCCGGTTGATACCCGGCGCCATCCCTGTAGGCTTCATTATCCAAGAGACCGGGCGGCCATGCTATAAAGGAACACCATCAATTCCGGCGCGCCCCGCCTGCCCGTGACAGAACAGGAGGCTTCACCATGAGCGCAGACGCCATGAAAGGCAAAGTGGTCGTGATTACCGGCGCCAACAGCGGCATAGGCAAAGTGGCGGCCACGGCGCTGGCTGGCATGGGTGCGCGGGTCATACTGGCCTGCCGCCGTCGCCAGGCCGCAGAAGCCGCCATGCAGGATATCCGCCGCGCATACCCGCAGGCAGACCTTGCCTTCGTGCCCCTGGACCTGGCCAGCCTTGATGCCGTGCGCGAGTGTGCCCGCCAGCTTCGCGACATGTGCCCGCGCCTGGATGTGCTGGTGAACAACGCCGGCATCGCCAATATGACGCGGGAAACCACGGTGGATGGCTTCGAAAAGACGTTTGCCACCAATCACCTCGGTCCGTTCCTGCTTACCGTGGCGCTGGTGCCCAGCCTGAAAGCGGCGCGTGGACGGGTGATCAATGTGGCATCGGATGCCCACCGTATCGGGCGCATGCACTGGCAGGATCTGCAGTTGCACCGGGGTTACTGGGTTCTGAAGGCCTACGCCCAGTCGAAACTCTGCAACATTCTTTTCACGCGGGCGCTGGCCAAGCGCGTAGCAGGTGACAACATCAAGGTGAACTGCCTTCACCCGGGCGCTGTTTCCACCAGTATCTGGCCGGAAAAACACTGGTGGGAGCGGGCTTTCAGTCGCGTCCTGCGGTTGTTCCTGATCAGTGCAGAAGAAGGCGCGCGCACCACCATCTACCTGGCCAGTGGCGAGACCGGCGGCAAGGCCACCGGCAAGTATTTCTACCGTTGCCAGGAAAAACAGCCGGCAAAACACGCCCTTGATGACAAGGCGGCAGAGCAGCTCTGGCGCCTGTCAGAGGAGCTCACAGGAGCACACTTATGAGCAAGGCCACTGACAATCGTCGTGACAACCTGATCTGGATTGACCTGGAAATGACCGGCCTCAATCCGGACACCGACCGCATCATCGAGATCGCCACCATCGTCACCGACAAGGATCTGAACGTATTGGCGGAGGGGCCGGTGATCGCCGTGCACCAGAGCGATGAGTTGCTGGCCGGCATGGACGAGTGGAATACCACGCAGCATACCGGGTCGGGTCTGGTGGAGCGGGTCCGGGCCAGCGGCCATGACGAGAAGCAGGCCGAAGAAGAGACCATCGCATTCCTCGAGCAGTATGTGGACCGTGGCATGTCACCCATGTGCGGCAATTCCATATGCCAGGACCGGCGCTTCCTGTGGCGCACCATGCCGCGCCTGGAAGGTTACTTTCATTACCGCAATCTGGATGTCTCCACGCTGAAGGAACTGGCCCGGCGCTGGAAGCCGGAAGCCCTCGAAGGCGTGCGCAAGGAAGGCAAGCACCTGGCGCTGGACGATATCCGCGACTCCATCCGTGAGCTGGAGCACTACCGCTCAACACTGCTGGATGTCTGATTGATACGGGACAGGATCAGGTATCAGTCCATGTCCAGGCGCCGCGTGGCGGATTGATGGCCGCCGCCCGGCTGGGCTTGTCGGGATAGTGAATCCCTCGCCGTGCCGTGATCGCGGCGGTGCATCAGTGGCGTTGATCCTCCCACGCCCCGGCGAGACCGGGTAACGCAACCCTGCCGAGCACCAGCAGGGTGTCCAGCACACGCTGGTCGCGCTGGCCGCTGTCGTCGATGTGGGCGTCCAGTGTCTGCCCGTGGAACACCTGGATCAGCATGTGCACCAGGTCTTCAAAAAAGGGCAGCGTTGCCAGCGTATCCGGGAACAGTTGCCGTGCCAGGTCCATGTTTTCCTTCTGGTTGCGCAGGAATACCGGGCGAAACCCTGCCCGCAGCGCATCATCCGTGCGCGCAGCCTGCTGCACCTCGAACCAGGCCACCTGGTCGTGCGAACGTGTCACGTCACGCAGGGCCAGCACCGCCACGCTGATGTCATCCGCGCCGCTTGCACGAATACGGGCGACAGTGTCCCGGTAGCGGGCAATGAAGCGGTCGGCAATCACCTCCATGGTGGCCACCAGCAGGGCCTGGCGACTGTCAAAGTGGCGAAAGATGGCACCCTGGGACAAGCCGGCCTGCTGGGCGATGGCGGCGGTGGTGGTGCCGCTGTAGCCGAGAGTCACCAGGCAATGCACAACCGCATTGGTGAGTCGCTCAATGGTCAGGGCCCGGCGCTGCGCCTGTGAACGGCGCACGCCGGAGTCTGTAGCCCGGGCGCTCATGCGCGGGCGCCGCCGCGCGGCAGGAAGGTGCCGAACCCTTGCTTGCGTCCGAGGTCCGGATGGAACGCCTTGCCGTCCCAGGCCACCCGGCCATTGATGATGGTGGCCAGCACCACATCGTCATTGCGGTTGACCACCCGCATCAATCCACCGAGCTCCTCGAACGGTGCTTCCGCGTAGGCCTCCAGGTCAGCCTGCTCGAGTGCCTGCGGGTCGATCAGGGTGATATCCGCGCGTTTGCCCTCGGCGATGGTGCCGGCGTCAATATTGAACCATTCGGCAATCTCCCCGGTGCAGCGCCAGACAGCGCGCTCCGGTGTCAGGGCCGGGTCAGCGGTGAGGGACATCTGCAGCATGTGCAGCGGGAAGTTGTAGAACGCCATGTTGCGCAGGTGAGCGCCGGCATCGGAAAAACCGATCAGTGCGCAGGGTTCATTGACGTTGCGGCGCACCACGTCCTGGCGGTGATTGGCGATCACGGTGCGCCAGCGCAGCTTGCGCCCGTAGTCGATGATCAGGTCAAGGAAGGTGTCCACCTCATGCTCGCCGCGCTCGGAAGCAATCTGCGAGATGGACTTGCCCACCACGCTGTCATCCGGGCATTCCACCACCCAGGCATCGCCGAAGTCCCGGTGCCAGACGCGGCCGCCGAAGCGTTTGCGATAATCCTTCTTGAATTGCTCGCGGTAACTGGGGGCACTGAACAGCTCATTGCGTTGCAGGTCTTCCTGCAAATGCAGGGCCATTTCCCCGGCAGGAAACTCCTCGAAAACGATAAAGTCGATGCCGTCCGAGTAGACCTTGAACGGGCTGGGCAGCGCCTGCCAGCGGAAGTCGGCGCCAAACACCCGGTTGAAAAAGTTGGCACCGGCCGCGGCCAGGCGTGACAGCCACGGGTCTGCTTTCGGGTCCATCAGGGTGATCAGGGTGGTGCGCAGCGTGCGCCGGAACCAGAGGCCAGCGGAAGTAAACAGGAAGAACAGCGCATTGATCTTGGTGTTGAGGTTGGGCGCCGACTGCAGGATGGCGCCGTTGCGACGCAGCAGGCGGTGCAGGCGCCGGTATTCGCGCCAGTGGGCATAGACGGACGGCAGGGCACTGGAGCGGTAGCGGTCACCGTCCACCTTGTCCCAGGGGTTGGTCATGCTGGACATGCCGAGCAGGCCGGCATCGATACCCTCCTGCAGGAGCTGTTCCATGCGTGCCATCTCATCGGCCGTGGGACGGGTCTTGCCATCCACGGCCCGGCCCAGACCGAGCACGGCGGTGCGCAGGTCGGAGTGGCCCACGTAGCTGGCAATGTTGGCGCCGAACGGCTGCTGGCGGAGGAAATCCACATAGCCGCGTGCATCGTGCCAGGTCTTGCGCTCATGCAGGATCGGCAGCACGTGTTCGCGGGGAATGGATTCCACCCGGGTAAAGATGTCAGACGCATCTTCCGGCTCGGAGAAGATCATGCTGATGGAGCAGCTGCCGACGAAGCAGGTGGTGACGCCATGGCGCACCGACTCGCCCAGCGATGGTGCCACGATCATTTCCGCATCGTAGTGGGTGTGCAGGTCGATGAAGCCGGGCGTCACCCACTTGCCGGTGGCGTCGATGGTTTGTTCCGCCTCGGCGTCGAGGGCCTCGGTGCTGATGCGGGCGACCTTGCCGTCCTTGATGGCGATGTCGGCAATGAAGGAGTCGCCGCCGGTGCCATCAAACAGGCGGCCGTTGGCAATAATCAGATCGTAGCGCATGGATCAACTCACTTAGATAGTAGTTGCTCGCTATCTTATCTGTCGCGACACCGGCTGCAAACGGGGTGGCTGCAATTGGCCTGTTCGGAATGACATCAATGGCCGGGCCGGAACCGGCGACGGTACTGCGCCGGTGACACCGCCACCTCCTTCTTGAACAGGCGCCGGAACGAGCTGACGTCGCGGTAACCGACCCGGTGAACGATGTCTTCCAGATGTTCGTCGGTGTCTGCCAGCAGGCGTTTGGCGGTGTCCAGCCGCATGCGTTGCAGGTAGTGCCCTGGGGGCATGCCGGTAGTGTCGCGAAAACGGCGGACAAAGTTGCGCTCGCTCATGGCCGCCAGCTGGGCCAGTTCCGACACCGGCAGGTCGCTGTCCAGGTGGCTGCGCATGTGCTCGATGACACGCTCGAGCACGTCGTCGCGGTTGACGGTGAGGTGCTCGGCGTCCAGCAGTGGCGCCTGGGTGGCATCCGGATCCACCAGCAGGATGCGGGCGCAGGCCTGGGCCACCTCATCATTCATGTAGCGGCGCACCAGGCGCAGGCAGACATGCATCCAGGAGCTGGCCGAGCCGCCGCAGTAGCGGTTGCCGTCCTCGGTGGCGACCTCGCGCGGATGCAGGTCCACCGCCGGATAACGGCGCCGGAAGGCCTTGGTCAGCCACCAGCTGGTGGTGGCGCGATAGCCATCAAGGAGCCCGGCCTCGGCGAGCACGAAGGAGCCCGAGCAGATACCGCACAGCACCCTGTCACGGCGTGCCTGGGCGCGCAGCCAGTCGAGGTAGCCATCCGGCACATTGGCGACGAAGTCGCTGACATCCCGGCCGCTGCGGTGATTGAAGCCGGGGATGATGATGATGTCGGCGTTGCTGGCGAGGTTGTAGTTGCCGGCCACGGGGAGCATGAACCCGGCGGAGCTGCGCACGGGCTTGCCGTCCACGGACACCACGGTCCAGGTAAATCGCTGCTCGGGCGGCAGGCCGAGCACGTCGGCCTGCACATTGGCGATGTTGAAGGCCTCCAGGGGGCCCGTCACACCCGTGGCAAGAATGTCATCAATGGCGAAAACTGCAACATTTGGCATTTATGGCACCGTAATAATGGCGTAAATAGCACTAATAATGTCAATAACGCCACTTAAGCAGCCCGCTGTCAAGGACTAGTCTGGTTCCTGTAGCAACAAGTTGGGCGCATGCCCCGGAGGTGTTCCATGAGTACCGCATTTTTTGACAGTCACGATCTTGATGAACGCATCGGCCGCGAGCTGTTTGACCGCAGTGCACGGGCCAGCACGGCACCGGTGGTGGCCATGCGTGGTGCCGGCATGGCCCTGTCGGCGCTGTTGCCGGACCTGGCGTTCCTGCTCGGCGGGGTGGCATCGCTGGCGCTGGCGGCGGCGCTTGCCTGGCTGCCGGCCGGCACCTGGCAGCCGGTACTGCTGCTGGTGCAGGCGACGGTGATGCTGGCGCTGGGTATCGGCGGCGGTTCGACGCGCTGGCTGGTCACCGCGGCGCTCAATCTGGCCGTCAGTGTGGCCGCGGTGTACGCGCTCAGCGCTGGCGCTGTGGGTATGGCTGAGGTGGTGCTCTGGCAGACAGTGCTGGCGGGTATCGCCTTCACCGGCGCCAATCAGGTGCCTGGCTGGCGCCAGGCACTGGGGGCGCAACTGGGCTGGCTGGTGGTGATCAGCCTGGCCATCTGAGTATCGAATCTCCGTTCGCTGGCCGCCCACGGGCGGCCTTTTTTTGTGCAGGTGCGCGTCAGTTCAGCTTGGCGCCCTCGCGCGCCATGGTCTGGGTGCCGACAATGATCATGCGCACCATCACCACCATTTCTTCAAGGATGCGGGGGTGCTCACTTTCCGGCAGGTCCATGGCGGTGGCGCCCATGGCAAAAACCAGCCGTGTGATGGCCTTGGCCACCAGTGGGGCGTGGACGATGCCGGTGTTGTTGATGTCCGCCAGTCGTACCAGGTCCGAGCACAGTTCCTCCTCGAAGTAGAGCAGTTGCTCCTCCACCGCCTGCTTGAACGCGTCCGAGCCCACCGTGCCCTCGCGCAGCAGGATGGGCAGGAACTTCTCGTCCGGGTTGAGCTGTTCCATGAACGTCTCGATGGAGCTGCGCACCACCGAGCGTTCCGTGGTGGCGCGGGTGCGGGACTGGCCGATGATGCGACGCAGGGCGCTACCGGCCTCCTCGATCAGCACCACCGCGAGTTCGTCGGTGTCACGGAAGTGACGGTAGAAGCTGTTCGGGGCGATGCCGGCCTCACGGGCCACTTCCCGCAGGCTCAGCGTGGAAACGCTGCGGTGCGGACCCAGCAGTGACAGCGCGGCCGCAATCAGGTCCTCTCGCGAGATCACGGCGCGGCGGCCCTGCGGCGCGCGGCGGTTGCCTCCCGGTGTGCTGTTTTCTGGCATCAGTGATCCCCTGAACCGTCATTCGCCGGGCAATGATAGCGGTTTGCCCGCGCTCTTGCCCACGATCCTGGTCTGTTCCTGCCAATAATGCACATGTGTATAGACAAACGTATATACGTAGGTATAGTGGCGCCCATTATGGGTCAGCCGGGGTCTGTGACACCGGTATGCAGGAGGGAATGGCCGTGTCTGACGGAGTACTGCACAAAGCCATGGCGCCGCTGGTGGCACCGCCGGTGTTCGACTTCTGGGTACAGAAGATCAATCGGACCCTGAGCTGGGAGCGGCCCCTTGCCCGGGTGGTGGGGCGAGAGGTCACCGCGCGCGGCACCGTCACCCTGACCCTCAAGGCTAACCGCCATTTCCGCGGCTATGCCGCCGGCCAGCATGTGCCTGTCAGCGTGGAAGTGGATGGTGTGCGCCTGACACGCACCTACAGTCCGGTGACGCCCTGGCAGGGTGACCGGCGGCTGGCCATTACCGTCCGCGAGGTGGATGGCGGCAAGGTCTCTGCTGCGCTGGTGCACGCGCTGTCGGTGGGTGATGTGGTGGAGCTGGGGCCGGCGTTTGGCGACATGGTGCTGCCGGATGGCGGCGCCAGCCGTCCCTGGCTGCTGGTGGCCGGCGGCAGTGGTATCACCCCTTTGATGTGCCTGGCACGTGCGCTGCTGGCCGAGAACCCGTCTGCGGATATCACCCTGATGATGTGGGCCCGTGAGCGTGCGGACCTGTGTTTCTCAGGTACCTTTGCCGACCTGCGGGCACGCCATCCAAACCTGCGTGTGTTGCCCGTGCTGACCCGGGAATCCCGCTGCCTGCCCAACGAGCTGTCGGGGCGCCCCGGCGCCGAGCTGTTCGCTGCACAGGTGCCGGATATCGCCACCCGCGCCGTGCGCGCCTGTGGTCCCTGGGGATTTGTCGAGACAGTGTCTTCACTGCTGGCGCCCATCGCCGCCGATTTTGACAGCGAATGTTTTACACCGCCGCCAAGAGCCACGCAGGCGGGCGAGGCCGTCACGGTGACCCTGCTGCGCAGTGAGCGCCAGGTACAGGTGCCCGCCGGGGCGCCATTGCTGGAAAGCCTCGAAGAACAGGGCGTGCAACCGGCTTACGGCTGCCGCATGGGGGTCTGCAATACCTGCGTCTGTGACAAGCGCGCCGGCACCACCGAACACGTCTACAACAGCGAGCAGCATGCAGAGGCCGGGCCGGTACGGCTGTGCGTCAATGCTGCCCGCTCCGATATCACACTGGATCTGTAACGGATAACAGGACCGATCATGAAACAGAGCAAATCACGTCCGCTGACACGCGAGCAGGTGGATCAATTCGGTGCCGAGCTGGATGCGCTGCACACCCGTGTGCGTGACGACCTGGGCCAGCACGACGCCGACTACATCCGTCGTGTTTTCGCCGCCGTGCGCTACACCGAAGCCGCCGGCCGCGTGCTGTTGTATTGCTGGTTCTTGCCGCCACTGTGGGTACTGGGTGTGCTGTTGCTGGGCCTGTCCAAGATTCTCGACAACATGGAGCTTGGTCATAACGTGATTCACGGCCAGTTCGACTGGATGAATGATCCCTACCTGCGCGGCCGTGACTGGGAGTGGGACATTGTTGCCACCGGTGACAACTGGCGCGAAACGCATAATTTCCGCCACCACACCTACACCAACATCAAGGGCATGGACGATGACATCGGCTATGGCCTGCTGCGCCTGTTCCCGGAGCAGCGCTGGCGGCCGTTCTACCTTTTCCAGCCGCTGGTTGCGGTGATCTTCGCGCTACTGTTCGAGTGGGGCGTGGCGATCCAGGACCTGCGACTGGGCCGCTACTTCAAGGGCAAGATGGCGCCGGGTGAGATGGCTGCGGCGTTCCGCCCGGTGGGGCGCAAGATGCGCCGGCAGATGATCAAGGACTACCTTGTCTTCCCGCTGCTGGGTGGGCCGCTGTTCCTGCCGATACTGGCGGGCAACGCGCTGGCCAATATCATGCGCAGCCTGTGGACCTACATGATCATCTTCTGCGGTCACTTCACCGCCGATGTGGATGTGTTCCCCAAGAGCGTCATGAACGGGGAAAGTCGTGGCCAGTGGTACCTGCGCCAGATCCGTGGTTCGTCCAACCTGCGTGGTGGCAAGTTGTTCCACATCCTCACCGGTAACCTGAGCCACCAGATCGAACACCACCTGTTCCCGACGCTGCCGGCCAACCGCTACGGTGACATTGCGCCGGAGGTGCGGGCCATCTGCCGGCGCTACGGGGTGCACTACAACACCGGCTCACTGTGGTTGCAGTTCGGCCAGGTGATCTGGCGCATTCTGCGCTACTCGTTCCCGAGCAAGCCGGTGCCGGTCAATCGTGTGCGATTGCTGGCCGAGTGAATCAGCGCGCGCTGTCGGCGCGGGCGGACAGCTGCTCCAGGGCCCAGCGTATGTGTTCGGCCACCAGGTCTGAGGCACCCGGCAGGCGCCTTTCCAGCACGTCGCGGGCGGCCGCTGTAGCCGGACCGTTGCCAATGGCGACAGCCAGGTTTCGCAGCCAGCCCTGGTAGCCGGTACGGCGGATGGCCGAGCCGGCGGTGCGTTCCAGGAACTCATCCTCACTCCAGCAGAACAGCGTCAGCAGGTCAGCATTGTCGAGATCGTGGCGTGGCTGGAAGTCATCTTCGCCCGTGATTTGTGCATACCGGTTCCAGGGGCAGAAAATCTGGCAGTCATCACAGCCGAAAATCCGGTTGCCCATGGCGGCGCGCAATGACTCCGGGATGGCGCCGCGGTTCTCGATGGTGAACCAGGAAATGCACTTGCGCGCGTCCAGCTGGTAAGGAGCGACGATGGCATCGGTGGGACAGACCTGCATGCAGGTGGTGCAGCTGCCGCAGTGGGCGCTGCCGGATGAATCCGTGGGCAGCGCCAGGTCGGTGTAGATTTCGCCGATAAAAAACCAGCTGCCGGCCTGGCGGTTGATCAGCAGCGTGTGTTTTCCCTGCCAGCCCAGTCCCGCCTTTTCGGCCAACGGTTTTTCCATCACCGGGGCCGAGTCCACAAAGGCGCGGGCCAGTTCCGAATCGGCTACGGCCTCACGTATTCGCTCCGCCAGTCGTGCCAGGCGCTTGCGCATCAGTTTGTGGTAATCGCGTCCCAGCGCGTAGCGCGAGATATAGGCTTTGGCCGGGTCATTGAGTACATCCTGTGGATCGCGGCCGGCCGGCAGGTAGTCCATGCGGGCGCTGATCACGCGCAATGTGCCGGGCTCCAGCTGTGCCGGGTGAGTGCGCTTGTCGCCATGCTGGTGCATCCAGTCCATGTCGGCATGATGGCCGGCATTCAGCCAGGTCTGCAGGCGTTCGCTGGCCAGTGTCAGGTCGGTATCGGCAATGCCGACGTCCTGGAAGCCAAGTTCCAGCGCCCAATGACGGATATTGTCGGCAAGCCGTTGCATGTTCATGGCGCAAGGATAGTCAATATCCAGACGCTTGTGTGACACGTATACTGGTCCGGACGCATTTTTCCGGCAGGAGCCCCATGGCCGAGTTACCCATCGCCGTGCATACCGCCGCCCAGACCCGGGCACTGGACAGTGCCGCCATCAATGACTTTGGTATTCCCGGCGCCACCCTCATGGGGCGTGCCGGTGAAGCTGCGTTCGCGGCCCTGCGGCGCCGCTGGCCGGAGGCGCGCCAGATTGCGGTGGTCTGCGGCGGTGGCAACAACGGCGGTGATGGTTTTGTGGTGGCGCTGGCGGCACAGGCCGCCGGTCTGTCTCCGACACTGTATGTGCATGTGCCGTTGGCGAAGCTCTCGGGTGATGCGCACGACTATGCCGCCCGGGCACGCGATGCCGGCATCGACTGGCAGCCGGTTGAGGACAGCCTGGCGGACATTGGCAGCGCGGATGTGATTGTGGATGCCTTGCTGGGCACGGGGCTGAATGGGCCGGTGCGCGACGACTACCGCGCCCTGATCGAGGCGATGAACGCGGCGCCGGCTCCTGTGCTTGCCATTGATGTGCCGTCCGGCCTGAACGCGGATACCGGCATGTCGGAAGGGGCCTTGGTAACGGCCGCGCTGACGGCCACCTTCATCGGCGTCAAGCAGGGTTTGCTCACCGGGCAGGGACCGGCGGTCACCGGCGAGCTGGTCTTCGATGACCTGCAGGTGCCGCAGGAAGTGTTTGCCAGCGTGGAGGCGTCGGCCCGCCGCACAGTGGCTGCCGATGTCGCCGCATTGCTGCCGCCGCGGCGCCGTGATGCCCACAAGGGGCATTTTGGTCACGTGCTGGTCATTGGTGGTGATCACGGTTACGCCGGTGCGGTTGCCATGGCGGCACAGGCAGCCATCCGCGCCGGTGCGGGCCTGGTCAGCGTGGCTACCCGGGCGGCACATGCGCACATGGTGACCACGCGACAGCCGGAAGTAATGGCCCGGGGCGTGGAGAGTGTGGAGGATCTGCTGCCGCTGCTGGATCGCGCTACTGTGGTTGTTATCGGGCCCGGCCTTGGTCGGGGGCACTGGGGACAGGCCCTGCTTCGCAAGGTGCTGGCCACGGACCTGGCCAGGGTTATTGATGCAGACGGATTGAACCTGTTGGCGGAAGCCGGCGTCAAAGCAACACAGGCGGCAACGGTGCTGACGCCGCATCCTGGCGAGGCAGCGCGGCTGCTGAATACGGATACCGCAGCCGTGCAGCGCGACCGTTTCGCCAGTGCACGATTACTGCAGGAAAAATGGCACGCCACAGTGCTGCTCAAGGGCGCTGGCACACTGGTGGCAAGTGCCGGTGAACACGCCCTGGCGCTGGTCAATGCCGGCAATCCGGGTATGGCCAGTGGTGGCATGGGCGATGTGCTCAGCGGTGTCATTGGTGCTCTGCTGGGACAGGGGCTGGCGCCCCATGACGCGGCAAGAGTTGGCGCCTGGTTGCATGCGACGGCGGCGGATGATGCGGTGGCTGAAGACGGTGAACGGGGACTGGTGGCCACCGACCTGCTGCCGTGGATACGGCGCCGCCTGAATCGCCCGGGAGGAAACAATGGCAGATGTTGAAGAATGTTTTTTGCCGGATGAGCAGGCCACCGAAGCGCTCGGCGCGCGGCTCGCCGGTGAAGTGGGCGAAGGCTGTGTTTTCCTTGAGGGCGACCTTGGCGCCGGCAAGACCACCCTGGTGCGGGGCTGGCTGCGTGCCCTGGGTCACCAGGGCGCCGTAAAGAGCCCCACCTACACCATCGTCGAGCCCTATGCGCTTGGCGGGACAAACGTATATCATTTTGACCTGTACCGACTCGCCGATCCGCAGGAACTGGAGATGATCGGCGGGCGCGACTATTTTGCCGAACGGGCACTGACCCTGGTGGAGTGGCCGCAGCGTGGTACCGGTGCCTTGCCGGTGCCGGTGTTGCGGATCGTGTTGCAGGCAGACGGCGATGGAAGGCGCGCCCGCCTGAGCCGGGCAGCCGACAGTCGCCGTTCGCACAGCGTGGCAGGGTAGACCCTATGATCAAACGCAGCGTTATTGCGATTACCGCCATCCTGGCCATGGTGTCGTCGTCGCTGCTCTTTGCTGCGCAACAGATCGAGTCAGTGCGCCTGCACCGCGCGCCGGACCATACCCGCGTGGTGTTCGACCTCAAGGGCCCGCTGGACCATACACTGGACAAGCTGGCCAACCCCGACCGCATTGTTGTCGACCTGCTTGATGCGGAAATGGATTTTGACGTCGCCGATCTTTCCCTGGAGACCACGCCGATTACCGGTATTCGCGTGGGCAGCCATGAAGGCAACCGTACCCGGGTGGTGTTCGACCTCAGCCAGGCCGTGCGGCCACGCACCATGGTGCTCAAGCCGATCGATCCGCACGGCTGGCGCCTGGTGCTGGACCTGTTCGACAAGGGGCAGTCCGAGCCAGTGAAATCGGTAGCACCCGCGGACAGCTCATCCAATGTCGCGCGCCCGGTAATCGTTGCCATTGATGCCGGCCACGGTGGCGAAGACCCGGGCGCATCCGGGCCGCGTGGCACGCGGGAAAAAGATGTGGTCCTGCAGATTGCCCGCAAACTGCGCGATGAACTCAACGGGTTGTCCGGCCTCAAGGCGGTGATGGTGCGTGACGGTGACTACTATGTGCCCCTGGCCGACCGGCGTCGTATTGCCCGTGAGAAACTGGGTGCGGATGTGTTCCTGTCGATTCATGCGGACGCATTTACTGACAAGCGTGCCCACGGCGCCTCGGTATTTGCCCTGTCCCTGCGAGGTGCCACCAGTGCCCGCGCGCGACTGCTCGCCGACATCGCCAACGATTCCGACCGCGTCGCAGGTGTGTACCAGGAAGAAGCGAGCAATGACCAGTTGCTGGGGGTGCTGGCCGATCTCACCATGGAAGGCTCCATGACCCACAGCCTGACCATGGGCCGGCTGGTGCTGGAGGAAATGGCCCGGGTGACCAAGCTGCACGGCAACCGTCGCAAGGTGGAACAGGCCGGATTCGCGGTGCTCAAGCAGCCGGAGATGGTCTCCCTGCTGGTGGAAACCGGATTCATTTCCAACCCCGGCGAGGAGCGCAACCTGCGTGATGCCGGCTTCCAGAAGAGGCTGGCACGGGCCATCGCCGCCGGCGTGAAGAGCTACTGTGAAACCTACCCCAAGCCAGGCACCTGGTTTGCGGTGCAGCGCAGCCAGGGCGGTAGCCAGGCCAGCAGCCATCGCATCGCGCCCGGGGAAACCCTGAGCTCCATAGCCCGGCGCTATGCCGTCAGTGAAACGGCGTTGCGGCGGCACAACAAGCTTGATTCCGATTTGATCCGCGTGGGCCAGGTGCTGGAAATTCCCCGCTGAATCCGGTCCGTACTGGCGAGGCACGGACACGCTGGCTACACTCGCACCTTTGAGATACCCCGGGACGTCCATGACGCGCATCCAGTTACTTGATTCCCGACTGGCCAACCAGATTGCTGCCGGCGAAGTGGTTGAGCGGCCGGCATCCGTGCTCAAGGAATTGCTCGAGAACGCCATTGATGCCGGTGCCCACCAGGTCAGCGTGGACGTGGAGCAGGGCGGTGTGCGCCTCATACGTGTGCGTGACGACGGTGGCGGCATTCCCCGCGATGACCTGCCGCTGGCCCTGTCCCGGCACGCCACCAGCAAGATTCATTCGCTGGAGGACCTTGAAGCCATCGGGTCGCTGGGTTTTCGCGGCGAGGCGCTGGCGGCGATCAGTTCGGTCTCGCGCCTGACGCTGACATCAAACAACACCGAGGCCGCCGAGGGCTGGGAGGTGCAGGTCGAGGGCCGTGACATGGCACCGGTGCTGAAGCCCGCCGGGCATCCGCAGGGCACGACGGTGGAGATGCGCGACCTGTTCTTCAACACGCCCGCCCGTCGTCGTTTCCTGCGCACGGAAAAAACCGAGTATGCCCACCTTGAGGAAGTGTTTCGCCGTATTGCCCTGAGCGAATTCGGGGTGGCGTTTCGCCTCAGTCACAACCAGAAGGTGATTCACCAGCTGCCGGCGGCAACAACGCCGGCCCATCGCGCGCAACGGGTGGCCCGCCTGTGCGGCACCGCTTTCATGGAGCAGGCCCTGGATGTGGATGTGGAGATCGGCGGCCTGCGTCTGCACGGCTGGATGGGCCAGCCGACCTTTTCGCGCTCGCAGGCGGACCTGCAGTATTTCTTCGTCAACGGCCGGGTGATCCGCGACAAGGTGGTCAGCCATGCGGTACGCCAGGCCTATCGGGATGTGCTTTACCATGGCCGTCATCCGGCCTATG
>JARGOL010000014.1:43533-81852 GCA_029212745.1 Alcanivoracaceae bacterium | reverse complement strand
TAGATCTGCAGGATCTTGGCGTCGCGCATCAGCTGTTCCACCCGTGATTCGCGCATGTAGCCGTAGCCGCCGTGAATCTGTACCGCCTCGGTGGCCACCTCCATGGCCGCCTGGGCCGCATACAGCTTCATTGCCGATGCCTCTGCCATGGTCATCTGCTTGCCCTCGGCGGTCATCTCGATATAGCGGAATACCATGTTCTGCAGGTTGGTGCGGGCCACCTCCATCTTCGCCAGCTTCAGCTGGATCAGCTGGTTCTGGCCGATGGCGCGGCCGAACTGGACGCGGTCGTTGGCATACTGTGTGGACAGCTGCAGGGCCCGTTCCACCATGCCCAGGGCCATGGCGGCGACGCCGGCACGCTCCTGCATGAAGGTGCCCTTGGCGCCGGAGCGGCCGTAACCGTCCTCGCTGCCGCCAAGCAGCCGGTCCACGCCCACTTTCACGTCTGACAGGAACAGCTCGCCCGTGGGTGACGAGCCGATGCCCATTTTCTTGAACGGCTTGGACTGTTCCAGCCCGTCCATGCCGCTGTCGAGGATGAAGGAGACGATCTTGCGGTCTTGCGGCGCCACACCCTCTTCATCAAGCTTGCAGATCAGGATGATGGTGTCGGCAAAGGGACCGTTGGTGATCCAGGTCTTGGCGCCATTGATGATGTAGCCGCCATTGCCGTCGCGCCGTGCCAGCGTCTTCATCTGGCCAAAGGCATCAGAGCCGGCATTGGGCTCGGAAATGGCCCAGGCGCCAACCTTCTCGAGGGTCAGCAGCTCCAGCGCCCAGCGCTCCTTCTGCTCGGTGGTGCCCTTGCTCATGATGGCGCCACCGGCCAGTCCCATGGATACGCCCATGGCCGTGACCAGGCCCTGCGCATGCTTGCAGATCTCGATGATGGGAATCATGCGCATGGCGGCTTCTTCGCCAGCCATGGCACTGGGGCCGTCCTTCTTCTCTTTCTTGGCCACGTCCTCGCCCGCCGCCAGGGCCTTCTCACGGGCGATCTGCTTGTCGAAGGACTGCTTCGCCATGACATCCATGCCGAAGGTCTTGATCAGCTTGCGCAGGATGTCGTAGGGGGGCACACCGTTGTACTCGATGTCGTCCAGCTGGGGCACCACTTCCTTCTCGACGAAGTCGCGCACCATTTTCTGGATCATCTGCTGGGATTCGCTCCACTCGATCATGACTGTCTCCGATAGATTCAAACGCTCGTTTGAACGCCATCAGATCACGGCGCTACCAGCAGGGTCAATGACAGCAGAGTACCGGCCGGGCAGGTATTGCGTCAGCTGTGGTCGTGAAGGCCGGCCCGGTTGAGGCAGGTCAGGCGTGGCAGGGTCTCGCTGAAGTCCGCCTGCATCACCAGGGCGTCCTCGCCCGCGTCACTGGCGGCGATATGGATGTCATCCGCACGCAGGCGTGGGTGATCACCGCGCAGGAACTTGGCCGCCGCCGTCGCATCACGGGTACGGGTCATGGCCTCGGCCAGGTCGGTGCCTTCACCGGTAAGCTGCTGGCGAATGAATTCGGCGCAGGCCATGTCCTCGTCGCCAGTGGGGTGCGAGGCCACCAGCAGCACCGGTTGTGGCGGTTGCTGGCGGATCCAGGCAGCGGTGGCGCGCGCGTTGATCAGGCCCGCCACCAGCACGGTGGCACTGTTGCGCGCGGCCAGGGTGGCGGTGACCCCGTTGGTGGTGCGTTGTACCAGCTCGCGTCCGGCCACGTCGGTACGGCGCATTTCCCAGGGCGAATTGCCGAAGTCGAAGCCGTCGATGGGCAGGGCGTCCACCTCGCCGGCCAGCAGCCAGTCCGGGTTGTCCTGTTTCAGTTGCAGCGCCTGGCGCGCGGTGGCCACCAGGTGGATGTGGCGGGCGCCGCCCACGAAGGCCTCGTGGGCGGTGGTGAATGCACGGATCACATCAATGACCACGGTGATACCGTCGGGATTGGCCGGCGGCGTGTGGCCCCGGTACAGGGTGATGTCCATCAGAACAGCAGGCCGATGCCCCAGGTGGTGTTGTCGAAGCCTTCACTTTCCTTGTCCTGGTAGGCTTCCCCGGAAATGGTGAAGGTGATGCGATCGGCCAGCAGCATGCGGTCCTTGCGCGTTTGTGTCTGGGTAACGAAATCGACGATGGCGCGGAAGTTGAAGTCCGAGCGCAGGCGCAGCAGTCCGCCCTCTGTGCCGTACCCGTACTGGAACTGCAGGATACGACTGAAGCCGACACCGGCGTAGGCATTGTTGACGCGACGCCCATCGGCCACGCACTCCTCACAGTCACCGTCGAGCACATCGGTACCGGGCAGGCTGCCGAACTTCTTGGTGGCGGCGCCGAAGTTGACGGCCACGCTGGAGTAGTTGGCATCGAAGAACAGGCCGGTACCAATGTTTTCCACCGGGTCCACGCGACCGGCGGATACCACGGTGCCGCGCAGCACCTTGACGCCGGAGTACGGATCTTCCGCCTGCGCCGTCATGGACAGCGGCAGCAATGCCACAAGGGCGATGAGACAGTATCGAATTATCATTATGTAAACCTCCTGACCCCCAATTCAGGAAACCGCCAGCGTGTCTGGCGCTCCCCGGTCGTGGGCATTATGTCAGAAGCTCCGGCGCTGCACATGGCCTGTGTTTCTGAGTTTTGCTCTCCCGGGGCTGCGCTCAGCCCGGGTCATTTGGGGAGTGTGCGGGCCAGGCAAATCACCCCGGCGATTTCGGCCCCGGCGGCCTCCAGGGCGAGGCATGCGGCGCGCGCGGTTTGGCCGGTGGTGACCACGTCATCCACCAGGATAACGGTGCGCCCGGACAGGCTGGCCCGGCAGTGGAAGCCGGGACTGGCGCGACTGCGGCCGCGGCGCGATGCCGATTGCTGCGGACGCCCCCGGCGCCGGCGCAGCACCGGTGCCATCGCCAGGCCCGTGTGGTGGCTGAAGAATGCCGCCAGCCGGGCGGCCTGGTTAAAGCCCCTGAACCACTGGCGGGTCCAGTGCAGCGGCACCGGGACCAGCAGCGCCTGCGCCGGCAGCTGGTTGAGTCGCGCCGGCCAGTGGTGGCGAGCCAGCTGCTGCAGGGCGCGTTCAGCGGCGTGGCAGTGCTGGTGTTTGAAACGGTTGACCAGCGGCCGCACCGGCCCGGCATAGGCGGCCATGGGTGCCAGCCAGGACCACGGCGGTGGCTCGCCCAGGCAGCGGCCGCACAGATCCGCCGCCACGTCTTCACGGCCGCCGGCCAGCGGCAGGCCACAGCGGCACAGGGGCTGCTGGCATGCTGGGCCGGCCACGGGGCCGGCGCTGAGGCTGGCCTGTTCCAGGCACGGGGCGCACAGGGCGTCGTCACCCGCCGGGCCGGCACACAGCAGGCAGCGGCGGAAATGGTTAATTATTGATCTAATGTAAACTTTTGACATCTTTCGTCAGTTGACAGAAAAGGGGGCGGTGCTAGGCTGGAGGCCGCTTCTGGCCCAGTGTCGGGCCCTTTACCGCAGGACAGGAAGATGTCAGCACCCATGGATTCTGTACGCCACGACTGGCAACGCGCCGAGATCGAGGCACTGTTTGCCTTGCCGTTCAACGACCTGCTGTTCCAGGCAGCCAGCGTCCACCGCCAGCATTTCGATGCCAATGCCGTGCAGGTGTCCACCCTGCTGTCGATCAAGACCGGTGCCTGCCCGGAGGACTGCAAGTACTGCTCCCAGTCCGGGCACTACAACACCGAGCTGGAGAAAGAGAAGCTGCTGGAAGTGCAGAAGGTGCTGGAAGAGGCGCGTGCGGCAAAAGAGAAAGGCGCCTCCCGGTTCTGCATGGGCGCGGCCTGGCGCAGCCCGCGCGACAAGGACATGCCTTACGTGCTCGACATGGTGCGCCAGGTGAAGGCCATGGGCCTGGAAACCTGCATGACCCTGGGCATGCTCACCGATGAGCAGGCCGGCGAGCTGGCCGAGGCCGGACTGGATTACTACAACCACAACCTGGACACCTCGCCGGAGTATTACAGCCAGATCATTTCCACGCGCACCTACAATGACCGCCTCGATACCCTGGCCCATGTGCGCGACGCCGGCATCAAGGTCTGTGCCGGCGGCATCATCGGCATGGGCGAGGACCGCAACGACCGCATTGGCCTGTTGCAGCAACTGGCCAACCTGCCCGCGCACCCGGAGTCGGTGCCCATCAACATGCTGGTGAAGATCAAGGGTACGCCGCTGGCGGAGGTGGATGACCTGGACCCGTTCGAGTTCGTTCGCACGGTGGCCGTGGCGCGCATCCTGATGCCCGAGTCCTATGTGCGGCTGTCTGCCGGTCGCCAGGAAATGAACGACCAGACCCAGGCGCTGTGTTTCATGGCCGGGGCCAATTCCATCTTCTATGGCGAGCGCCTGCTGACCACGGACAACCCGGAAACCAATGCCGACCGGGTGCTGTTCCAGCGCCTGGGCCTGCATGCCCTGGACCCGCGCCAGGAGTGTTCGGATGAGGCCACCGAGGGTGCCCTGCTGGACACTGTCGCCGCCCGGGAAAACCCGGCATCCGGGCTCTACTATGACGCCATGGGCAAACGCCCGGCCAAGGATGTGCTCAAGAAACGCGCCACGGAACACTGACCTGCCATGGCCTTCGATCTCGACAGCGCGCTGGCGGAGCGTCGGGCCCGGCACCAGTATCGCCAGCGCCTGACCCTGTCCGGCGGCAGCGGCCGGGAAGCGCGGCTGGATGGCCGTCGCCTGATCAACTTTGCCAGCAACGATTACCTGGGCCTGGCCGGGCACCCGCACGTGGTGGCCGCCATGCAGGACGCCGCGGCGCGCTACGGTGTCGGCAGCGGGGCGTCGCATCTGGTCACCGGCCACACGGATCTTCATGAAGCGCTGGAGGAAGCGCTGGCGGCCTTCACCGGGCGTCCCCGGGCGCTGCTGTTCTCCACCGGGTACATGGCCAACCAGGGCATCCTGACGGCGTTGCTGGACAAGCAGGACGCGGTCTTTGAAGACCGGCTCAATCACGCCTCCCTGCTCGACGGCGGGCTCGCCAGTGGCGCCCGCTTTCGCCGTTACCTGCACAACCAGCCCGATAACCTGGCCAGCAAGCTGGCGGGCAGTCCGGCACGGCGCAAGCTGGTGGTGACTGATGGCGTGTTTTCCATGGACGGTGATAGTGCGCCCCTGGCCGCCCTGTGCGATGTGGCTGAGGCGCAGGATGCCTGGGTCATGGTGGATGACGCCCATGGCTTTGGCGTGCTCGGTGAGGGCGGTCGCGGCAGTGTGCATGCCCAGGGCGTCAATGCGCGCGTGCCGGTGTACATGGCCACGCTGAGCAAGGCCGCCGGCACGTTCGGGGCGTTCGTTGCCGGCAGTGAGGCGTTGATTGAAACCCTGATCCAGTTTGCCCGCCCCTACGTCTATACCACGGCGCTGCCACCTGCCCTGGCAGCGGCGACGCTGGCGAGCCTGGACATCATTGCCGCTGCTGATGGCCGTCGTCAGCACCTGGCGCAGCTGGTGCAGGATTTTCGCCAGCAGGCCACGGCACAGGGCTGGCAGTTGCTGCCGTCGCAGACGCCGATCCAGCCACTGCTGGTGGGCCGCGAGGCCGATGCACTGGCCCTGGCGCAGCAATTGCGTGAGCAGGGCCTGCTGGTGCCGGCCATCCGGCCACCCACGGTGCCGGCCGGCGAGGCACGTCTGCGCATAACATTCAGCGCCGCCCACACACAGGATGATCTGGGGCAACTGCTTGATGCGCTGGCCCTGGCGCGGCGCACACTGAATCCGGGAGATCAGGACCGATGACGGCACTGGTGCCTTTTCACAATACCTACCGCTGCACCGCCGCCGATGCGGATGCGGCGCAGGACCTGGTACTGCTGCATGGCTGGGGCCTGCACGCCATTGCCTTTGACGACATCATGCCGGCGTTGCTGGCGCATTTCCGTGTCACCGTGATCGACCTGCCGGGCATGGGCCAGAGTCCGTTGCCGGCGGGTGATTACGACCTGGATTTCCTCTGCGCGCAGATTGCGCCGTTGTTGCCCGACCGTTGCCACCTGCTGGGGTGGTCCCTGGGGGGACTGCTGGCGTTGTCACTGGCCGAGCGGTTGCCGGCGCAGGTGCAGAGTGTGGTAACGGTGGCCACCAATCCGCGCTTTGTCCAGGCAGATGACTGGGCGGCGGCGATGCCCGTGGACATCCTGGCGAAATTCCGGGAGGTGTTCGATGAGGATGTGGAGGGCACCCTGATCCGTTTCCTGGCGCTGAACTGCAAGGGCGCGGACACCATGCGAGACGATGTGCGCAAGCTCAAGGAGATTCTCTATTTCTGCGGCCTGCCGGCACGCCGTGCACTGGCGGGCGGTCTCGACATACTCGCCAGCGCCGACCTGCGCCAGACGCTGGCTGCGTTGCAGCAGCCCACACTGATGCTGTTTGGTGAAAAGGACAATATCGTGCCTGCGGCCGTGGCGGTGGACGTGCAGGCCCTGAACCCGGCCGTGACCATCGCCGTGCAGCAGGGTGTTGCGCACGTGCCGTTCATCTCGGCACCGGACATATTCGTCACGGCCCTGATGGACTTCTACCGCGACAACGGGGTGGTGGATGCTTGATGCCTCGGTGCAACGGGCGTTTTCCCTGGCCGCACACAGTTACGATGCCGCCGCCGGTATCCAGCAGGCCAGTGCGCGGGCCCTGCTGGCCATGTTGCCCGAGACGGCGCCGCGCCGGGCGCTGGATATCGGATGCGGCACCCTGCCACTGATCAGGCCCCTGCGCGCCGCCTTTGACACCTGCCACTGGCTGGCGCTGGATGTGTCCACAGCCATGCTTGCCGAAGCGCGCGATCGCGGGCGTTGTGATGAGCAGGTGTCGCTGGTCTGTGCCGACGCCGAGGCACTGCCGCTGGCATCAGCCAGTGTCGACCTGGTGTATTCCTCATTTGCCCTGCAGTGGGCCGCTTCACCCGAGCGTGCCGTTGCCGAGGCAGCCCGTGTGATGACGCCGGGCGCCACCCTGGCCTTGTGCCTGCCCCTGGCGGGCAGCCTGGCTGAATTGCGTGACAGCTGGGCGCAAGCGGATGCCGGTGAGCATGTGAACGCGCTGGCGCCTTTGACGCGATGGCAGCAGGCGCTGGCGTCGGCCGGTCTGGGCATGGATGTCAGCCAGCAGGTGCAGGTGGTGGAGTATTACGACGATGTCCGCGCCGTCGCCACCATGTTGCGCACCACCGGTGCCCATGTCGTGCGCGGCCGCGCCGGGGGGCTGGTATCACCACGGCGGTTTGCCCACATGCAGGCCGCTTACGAGCGCCGCCGGCAGCCGCGCGGATTGCCGCTCACCTGGCAGGTGGGCTACCTGGTGGCGCACAAGCCGGCTGCGGACAGCCTGTAAGCACAACCTGAGACCTGGAGAGACAGACAGATGACGGCATTGAGTGGGCGTTATTTCGTCACCGGTACGGATACGGAAGTGGGCAAGACCTGGGTCAGTTGCCGGCTGCTGGAGGCGGCGGCGGCGGCCGGGAAAACCTGCTACGGACTCAAGCCCATTGCCGCGGGTGCGGAGCAGACCGAAAACGGCCGGCGCAACGAGGATGCGACGGCACTGATGGCCTGCGCCACGGAGGCGCTGGATTATGACCTGGTCAATCCGGTGGCGCTGGAAGCGGCCATTGCTCCCCATATCGCCGCCGCGGAAGAGAAGCGCCTGGTTACGGCGTCGCGCCTGGCCGGTTACGTCAAGGGCGCCTGGATGAGCCGCAAGGCAGACCTGGTGCTGGTGGAAGGTGCGGGCGGCTGGCTGGTGCCGCTGAATGATCGCGAGACCATGGCCGACCTGGCCCGGGAACTGGATGTGCCCGTGATCCTGGTAGTGGGTATGCGCCTGGGCTGCATCAACCATGCCCTGTTGTCGGTGGGAGCCATTCGGGCGGCCGGCCTGACGCTGGCCGGCTGGGTGGCCAATGACCTGGGCCAACCGATGAACAGGCTGGCGGAGAACATCGCCACGCTGGAACATTTCATTGATGCACCGCGCATCATGCTGACGGAGGCCTGAGCATGGAACCGGATTTCTGGCATGCGCGCTGGCAGGCCGGCGAGATCGGTTTTCACCTGCCGCGCCCGCATCCGAAACTGTGCCGTTACTGGTCCACGCTGGAACACCCCGTGGCTGCGGATGTTCTGGTGCCGCTGTGTGGCAAGAGCCTGGACATGTGCTGGCTCAATGCGCAGGGCCATGCAGTCACGGGTATTGAGTTATCGCAACAGGCACTGGATGCCTTCGTCAGCGAGCATGATGTGCCGTTGGTGGCTGACGCCGCCGGTTACCACGGCAATGGCTGGCGGTTGCTCTGCAGTGACTGGTTTGATTTCCAGGCCGCCGAGCCCTTTACGGCGTTCTATGACCGGGCCGCGCTGATTGCCCTGCCACCGTCCCTGCGCCGCCGCTATGTCGATCACCTGCTGGGCCAACTTGCCAGCGGTGCCCGTGGTCTGTTGATCACCCTCGAATACCCGCAGGCACAAATGGACGGACCGCCGTTTTCGGTGGCCGCCGCGGAAGTGAGAGAACTGTTCGCCGGCCATGAGGTCACTCAGCTGTCCCGCGCTGACATCCTCGCCAACGAACCGCGTTTTGCCGAGCGGGGTCTTGAGGCCCTGGCGGAAGTGGTCTGGGATATCCGCATCAGCTGAACAGCTGACGCTACTGTCGGTGTGATGACCGATAAATGTTGCGCCACGTAAAGGCTCGGTTTCCCGTTGTGACAACAGGCAAAAACGCTGTTGTTGTTGTGCTGTGTTTTGGCTAAACCTGCTGGCACTGTCACGGCAAAGGCCTAGTGTTTCCTGACCAACCAGGACAGGAAACCGTCATGACACTCACTCGCCGAGACATGCTTATTCTTTCCGGCGCCGCTTCCCTTGCCGGCCTGTCGGGCTGCGGCGCTGACAGCAGCGACGCCGCGCTCGCTACCGCCATGGGTGCCGACACCGATGATCGCGGGCCGGCCAGCGTACCGCCGCCGCCACGGGTGTCGTTCCGTCATGGCGTCGCTTCCGGTGATCCGCTTTCCGATCGCGTCATCCTCTGGACCCGGGTCACCCCCGCAGACGATACCGCGTTGCGGATTCCGGTGACGGTGCAGGTGGCGCGCGATCCGTCCATGCAGCAACTGGTGACGGTCATTGAAACCTATGCGCTGGCGAGCAATGACTTCTGCGTCAAGGTCGACGCAGCCGGCCTGTTGCCGGATCACTGGTATTACTACCGCTTCCGTGTCGGTGGCCAGATGTCGCCGGTGGGGCGCACGCGCACCTTCCCGGCCATGGGCAGTGCCAAGGACAGGGCCCGCTTTGCGGTGGTGTCCTGCTCCAACTATGCCTACGGCTTGTTCTCGGCGTACCGCGCGCTGGCCAACGCCACCGACCTCGATTTCATTCTGCACCTGGGCGATTACGTGTATGAATACGGCGCCGGTGAATACGGGGATTTCCCCGGCCGTGAGCCGCAGCCTCCCCATGAAATGGTGACCCTGTCTGACTACCGCCAGCGCCATGCCCAGTACAAGACAGACACGGCGTTGCAGGCGCTGCACCAGCAGGTTCCGTTTGTGGTCACCTGGGATGACCATGAATCCGCCAACGACAGTTACCGTGACGGCGCCGAGAACCATGACCCGCTCACGGAAGGCGACTGGCAACAACGCCAGGGCGCAGCGCGCCAGGCCTATGCCGAGTGGATGCCGATTCGTGACGACATGGTGGTGGCCGGTGAAATCTACCGGGCCATGCACTTTGGTGACCTGATCGACCTGTTGATGCTGGATACACGCCTGGAGGGGCGCGACCAGCAGGTAACCAACCCGGCAGACCCGGCGCGCAACAGCGCGGACCGGCAGCTGATCAGCCCGGCGCAGATGGGCTGGCTGCAGGACAGGCTGGCGGCCTCGCAAAGCCGCTGGCGTTTTCTCGGCCAGCAGGTGATGTTCGCGCAGCTGAACATTGCCGAGATTCCCGGCATCGAGGATGACCCGGAACTGCGCGGCAACCTGGTGGCGATCAACATGGACCAATGGGACGGCTATGCCGCCGATCGCCAGGCATTGCTCAACTTCCTTGCGGACAACGATATTCGTGACACGGTGATTCTCACCGGTGATATCCATACCTCCTGGGCCAACGAGATCTACCGCAATCCGGCGACGTTGCTGGGGGATCTGTTTGATGAGCCGCTGGCTGCCGAGTTCGTCACCCCGGCCGTGACGTCACCGGGATTTCCCGAAGGCGCAGCAGAGGCGGCATCGCTGGCCATTCCGCTGGCCAATCCGCACATCCGTTACACCGAGCTGAAGTCGCGCGGTTTCATCCTCATGGACGTAACCCGTGAGCGTGCGCAGGCGGAGTTCTATTACGTACGCACGATTGAATCCCTCGACCTGATGGGCCAGCTCGATGACAGCAAGACCAAGGTCGTGGCAGTCCGGCATGGCAGTAGCCGCATTGTCGAAGACACACCGCGTTCATCGGCGCGCACCGTACAAAGCGCCATGCGCAGTCCGAAACCCCGGGAGGTAATGGCATGAACAGGGAACGTTTGGCAACAGCCGTCTTTGCAGCGGCCACGTTACTGGTACTGGCGGGCTGTGGCGGTGAGGACGCGGCGCCCGCGCTGGCGGGGTCGCCGGGCAGCGACGCCGTGCCGGCGGCCCCGGAGGCGCCGTCAGGAGAGCCGCCAGTGGCAGCGGCGCAGGTGCGCTTTATCGCCCTCGGTGATTCCGGCACCGGCAGTGCCGGGCAGTATGCCGTGGGTGCGGCAATCGCCCGCCTGTGCGCGGAAAAAAGTGAGGGCGACGGCCGTGCCGGTTGCGACCTGGTGCTGGGCTTTGGTGACAACATTTACGAGAACGGGCCGGAAGATGCCTTTGATGTGCAGTTCGAGGACAAGTTCGAGCAACCCTTTGCACCGGTAGACCTGCCGTTCTACATGGTGCTCGGCAATCACGACAACACCGGCTATATCGCCGGAGACGGCACCAACAATGCCCGCGGCGACATCGAGGTGGCGTACCACTACCGTGACGGACGCAGCAGTGAACGCTGGCAGATGCCGGCGCGTTACTATCAGTTCCATGCAGGGGGTGACGACGGCGCGCCGTTGGTGTCGTTCTTCGCCCTGGATTCCAATCCGCTGGCGAGCACCGGCGCCGACAGTGACAGCCGCTTTCGCCAGAGTGCGTACGGCCAGGCCCAGTTGAACTGGTTGGTGGATGCCATGGCCGGGTCCTCCGCCACCTGGCGCTTTGCCTTTGCCCATCACCCTTATCTTTCCAACGGTGAACATGGCAATGCCGGCAACTACGATGGCATCCCCGGTGACATTCTGCCGGTGGCGGCAGGGCGTCGCTGGCAGTCGTTCCTGCAGCAGGGTGTCTGTGACCAGGCCGACATGTATTTTGCCGGGCATGACCATGACCTGCAGTTGCTGGCGCCAGTGAGTGACTGCGGTCGCACCCGCTTCATGGTCAGCGGTGCCGCCGGCAAGACCCGTTCCCTGGCCGACGCCGAACGCAACGACGCTTCGTTCCAGCAGGGCGAGCGCTACGGGTTTTTCTGGGTCGAGGCGCGGGATGCCGATGCCGCGCGCAGCCTGCCCGCGCGGCTGTGCATCGAAGCGTACAGTTTTCCGCTGGATGTTGATGCAGACATGATCGCTGCCATGGACACGCTGGATTCCGTCCACCGCCAGTGCTTCAACAAGGCGGCGCCGGCAGGTCTGGTGACACCCTCAACGTCGCTGTTTGCCGATATCGGTGACGCGGTGCCGTTGCCGGCCGGGGTGCCGCTGGATGCGTCCACCATCAGTGGGCCCTTGCTGGCTTTCCGCAGTACCTGGCAGCAGCTGATGGATGGCGTGCTTGCACGGGTGCCGGCGCAGGAGGGCGCCGCCGTGGCGCCACTGGTGGATGCCGGTTACGACATGATGGCGTCGCTGGATGCGCTGGCTCAGGCGGCAGCGCAACAGGATCCGGCGCAGTTGCAGTCGGCGATCGAAAACATGCTGGCGGTGGCGACGCAGCTTGAGGCGATAGACGGCGCGGCGCTACCTGCGCCCTTTGACCAGCTGGATGATGCCTTCGCCGCGTTTGCAGCCGGGATGGGCAATGGTGAAGCGCAGGGCGACACCAGTGCCGACCTGGCGTTTCTGGTGGGACCGCTGGTACAGCTGGCGGCCAACCTCGACAACATCGTTGATGCCGTGGAGGAAGAGGGGCGGCCATATCCGGTACTTTCTACGGCGACGGCGTCACTGTCAGCACTCAGTCGCGGCTTTGCCCTGTCCCTGGAAGCGCTGGTGCGCCTTGAGACCAGTGAAAGCAGTGAGCTGTTTGTGGGCGCCGTACGTGCCAGCCTGTTGTCCGTGGCGGACGCCACCGCGCCGCTGCAGCAAGCGCCCCTGGATGATGGCGTGATGCTGCTGGCGGACGGTGCCCCGGACCTGTTGCTGACCGCAGCCCGCGAGGTCACCGAGCAACTGGACCAGCAACTGCTGGCGCCGGCGGACAGCTGGCTGGACAGCCTGTCGTTTGTCACCGCCATGCTGGTGGGCTGGTTCGAGGGGCTATAGCGGACTGCGTCAGAGGATGCCGGCGTCGAGGCTGGCTGCCATGTACAGGCCCACTTCCTCGCATTCGGCAATAAAACTGTCCTGCCATTCGCCACGGCACACGCGGATGTCCTGGGCCAGTTTCCAGCGCAGTCCGGTGAGGATGGATTCCAGTGCCCGTTGTGTGCCGGTGCCGTCATGGCCGGCACGGATGACCACGGCGCAGGGCAGTCCCTGTTTTTCTTCCAGTACCGGGTAATAACTGCGGTCGAAGAAATCTTTCATGGCACCACTCATGTAACCAAGGTTCTCGGTGGTGCAGAGGATGATGGCGTCAGCCTGGCGCACATCATCGGGCCCGGCATCCAGGGGCGCCAGCCAGCGGCTGGATACGGTTTCGACGTCTTCGTGTCGGGCGCCGCGCAACAGCGCCTCGGCCATCGCCCGGGTGTTGGGTGAAGGTGCGTGGGCCACGATCAGCAGGTGTTTATCAGTCATGTCGCCAGTGTAGGGAGCCACCGGCAGTGATGCCAGTGATCACGGTAGTCAGGCGCTGCGTTGCGCCTGCGCCGGATTGCTGCGCTCGGCCAGCCAGTCGCTGATCGCCTGCCAGCTTTCGCGGGGTGCCCGTGACCCACCCAGGATGCCCATGTGGCCACCGGGCACGTCGCGCACCGTGACATCATCGCTGTGCACCTGTTTCAGCAGGGCCGTGGAGCAGTCTTTGGTGACGATGGGATCGTCCTCGCCGCAGATCATCAGCACGCTGGCATTGTTCAGCTGCAGCGGCACATTGCGCTTGCGTGAGTCCTGCAACGGCAGCTCGCCATTACCCAGTACATTGTCCGTCCACAGGTGCTGGATGATGTCCTGCACCACAGCACCGGGGTAGGCCACCATGTCGTCCAGGAAGGCACCATTGGTGGTGTGACTGCGCACGTATTCGGCGTCGTGCAGGTTGCGTACAAGATCCACATAGCCCTGCACGCTGGCCACCGGGTTGGTCAGCTTGAAGGCGAGCGAATTCATCCAGCCCGGTGAGCGCCAGTAGCGTTTGCGGGTGTTGTGGACCTTGAAGCCGAAGCGCTTTTCCATCCAGCGCATCTGCCGGGCCAGACGTTGGTACTGCTTACCCAGCGCGCCATTGGCATGGTAGTCACACGGTGCGCCCAGCAACACCAGGTTGGCAATGTCCGGGTCACCAAGCGCGGTGTAGGCATAACTGAACAGGCCGCCAAAACTCCAGCCATGCAGGCTCAGTTTCTGAGAGCCGCTGTGCTGGCGCACCTGTGCCAGCAGGCGCGGCATCCAGTCGGCAAAGTACGTGGACAGGGTGTAATGGTTGTGGCGCGCATCGGGACGGCCCCAGTCAATCAGGTACAGTTCGAAACCGCGTGCGCGTAAATACTTGACCAGACTGCGCTGCTCGAACAGGTCGTAGATATACATGTTCACGGCCAAGGGTGACACCAGCACCAGCGGTGTGGCGTGCGCCTGTTTTTGCACGGTTACCTGCTCGCCGTTGACGGTGATGTGGTCCACATCCAGCGGTGGGTAATAGCGAACCCGGACGATGTCTTCCTCGTAGATCACCTCATAAGGGGTGCGTTCCGCTTCCACCAGGGAGGCGGGATCAAGCAGGCGCGTACGCGCATTGCGTGAGGTGTGACGGATGTAGCGGGCGGCCTTGCGGGCCGGGCCGGGTACGGAAACAGGCATGCCATCAATCCCTGGGTGAACGGCTTGAACAGGCGCGCATTGTAGGGATTTGACCGGTGCTGTCACGCACCGAGTTGGCAAAAAAGACGGGCGCTGCGGTCAGGGGAATAAACGGCCGCGGCGCCCGCTATGCCAATCGGAAAAACAGCCTAGTGTTGCAGTGCGGTGCGTGAAGACACGGTATCCGGGGCCTCATGCAGGCGGTTGGCGCGCCGGAAGGTGCCCAGGTCATTAAAGCGGATGCCGTGTTGTCGCAAGACAGCATGGGCCCTGGAAGCGGTCATTTGTCGCACGTAGAACGGATCCCGTACGACGAAGTGATGAATGGCATGGGTGCTGCCAAAGTTGAAGCAGAACGCCTGCAACGGCCACAGCCACCATACATTGAGCACCTGGCACTGCTCGGCGATCACGCCTGGCTTGTTGTCACCGTAGTAATGCATGTTCGACGAGATGAAATGCAGGCAGAAGGTGCGCAGGGCGTTGGGCGCAAACAGGACCACGGCAAGGGTGTTGATCCACGGCATCTGTTCAAGCAGGAGTGCCGGCCAGGCAATGCTGGTGCCGAGCAGGGCGGCGGCGCCATTGGCTACATGGAACAGGATGAAGCCATGCCATAACAGGTGCGCCACAGGGCCCAGTGGCTGGTAGCTGAGCAGGCTTATCAAGCGGAAGTTATGCAGATCCTGCCGGCTGATTCGCCCTTCACGGTAAAGTCTGCGCGGTTCGGTCAGGTAGGTCTTTGCCCGCAGGTAGACGGCCAGCATGTTGTCGGAAACCATGAACAGGCGCTTCAGGCTCCAGCGCTCACCGTTGGTGATGCCGCGCTCTTCGAGGTCTGTTTCGGTGCCGGAATGCTTGTGATGATGAAAGTGCAGGTGCCGGCGTACCCAGGGGTTCACGGTAAATGGGCGCAACAGGTAGACACCGGCCATCATCAGGTGATGCATGAAGCGGTTGTTGCGAAAGTACATCCAGTGAATCAGGTCATGCTCCAGCTCATGCAGCAAGGATGTCCAGAACGCGGTGCCGATGATTACCAGCCAGGCCGGCATGATGCCTGCAATGTACAACCAGGCGTTGGCCACACAGCCGGCAATACTGATGGTAAAGATGGCGAGACCAATGGCATTCTGGTGACGCAGCCAGCCATGGCGCGCACGTACATCATCACTGATAGCCAGTAGCTCACGTTGAATCTGCTTGTCACGCGCGCGGTCAGGGTTGGCCGCAGCGCGTCGGGTTTGCGAAGACATGGCAATACTCCTTGATTGTCACATCGTCACAATAGCGGCGACTCCACAGGGTGGCCCTGCAAGGGCCGCCAACCAGTTGACCGGCAGTGACAATGTCACGCCATGCAAGGGAACGGGCGGATAATGGTGACGCAGACGCAGCAGACAGCCGGCATTTTCCTGCGCCCCCTGGTGCAGATGTTGCGCCACCATGGTGTCGACACCGACAGCCTGCTGCGTGATTACCAGGTGGACCCGGCCTCTGTGGCTGATCCGGAAACGCGCATTGATGCACAGAGCACGTCGCGTCTGCTGGACCATGCCGAGCAGCTGCTCGGTGATCCGTCGCTGGGTATCAGTATGGCCCGGCACAGTGAGTACTCCACCTTTGGCGGCCTGGGCCTGGCCCTGGCGGCGGGCGGCAGCCTGCGCAGTGTGCTCAATCGAATCGTGCGCTTCCACCGGCTGATCAGTGACGTGGTGGTGTCGTCCCTGTCTGAAGATGCGCACAGCCTGACGCTGCACCTGCGTCCCGCCAACGATGCCCATGCGCCGCACCCGCAGGCCCTGCTGTTCGTGCTTGCCAGTATCATGGGCATGCTGCGTTACCGGATACGGCGTGACCTGAACCCTGTCGAGGTCACCACGCCGCCGGTGAATGATGTCTTTTGCCGGGCCCTGTCGCGCTACTTCCGTGCACCGGTGCGCCAGTGCGATCATTTTTCCCTGCGCTTTGATCGCCAGGCCGCTGATGCGCTGCTGGAGGCCAGTGATCCGCAGCTGGCGGCCATGCTCGATGCCACCTTGACGCAGCGACTGGCCGAGGTAGAGCGCGGCTCACTGGCCATGCAGTTGTCGATCTGGCTGGAGGAGCGTTTGCCGGAGGGCGAACCGCCGCTGGCGGAAGCGGCCGAACGGTTTCATGTCAGTGCCCGCAGCCTGCAGCGGCGCCTGCGTGACGAAGACTTGACCTGGCAGCAGTTGCTGGAGAAGACCCGGCGCTTGCTGGTGGAGCGTCATCTGCGCGCGCCCAACATGTCCATTACCCAGCTGGCCTTCCTGCTCGGCTTTTCCGATGTCAGTTCCTTTTCGCGGGCATTCAAGAAATGGTACGGGGTGTCACCGAAGCAATACCGGGACGAGGCCTGATCAGTCGCGCCGGCCTGGCAGCCGGGCAGTGTCGAACACCAGCAACGCCTCGCTGATACGGCCGTCACGTATCTGCAGGTGCATGGCCATGAGCAGTTCCAGTGCCCCGAGACGGTAGTGGAAGAACACGCTGGCGCTGTTGTTCCCGCCCTGGCAGTGAACGATATCAAAGGCGGCCTTCGGCGCGTTCAGTTCACGCAAGCGCTGCAGGAACGCCGCGCGGTCCGTGAATGTGTACAGCGGGCCGCGAATGCAGAAGTCCTCTGTCAGCACCGCTGCCAGTCCGTCCAGGTCGCCCTCACTGAAGGCGCGCACATAGGCACACGCCAGCTCCTGTTCCGTCATCGCCGAGCCTCCACGTAGTCCAGGGGCAGGGCGGTGGTATCCACCACCTTGCGCATGACAAAGCTGGAATGGACGCCACTGACGCCCTCGATGCGGGTGATCTTGTTGAGCAGGAACACCTGGTAGGCGTCCATGTCGGGGACCACCACCTTGAGCAGGTAATCGGCATCCTGGCCGGTGATCAGGTAGCACTGCTGCACTTCCGGGTAACTGCTGACGGTCTCTTCAAACGCCTGGAAACGCTCGGGTGTGTGCCGGTCCATGCTGATCTGGATGATCACGGTGAGGTCCAGGCCCAGGGCCTTCTGGTTCAGGCGCGTGTGCCGGGACACGATGATGCCGGCGTCCTCCAGGGCCCGTACCCGGCGCAGGCAGGGCGACGGCGACAGGCCCACCTGCTCGGCCAGTTGCTGGTTGGTGAGGCCCGCATCCGCCTGCAGCAGGGCGAGGATATGGCGGTCGTAACGGTCCATTTTGTGCGGCGTTTTTGTGCTCATGGATCGATTATGCCAATAAAAATGATAAAGCAGCAATAAATAGCTATATAGCCACGATTTGGACGCCCATTTGCAACCAAATTGCGCCGCTGAGGGCGTATTCTGCTTCCCACGTTGACACCAAAAGTGGCGACGCTGCCCCGCCACCCCGGCCTACCCGGCCGCGGTGGCGGCTCACACCAACCGTGTGACTGGCACATGACTGGGCCCGATCCCGGGCAAGCGAGGAGGACGTAGAGATGGCATTTGACCACCAGAAGTACCGGCCGTTTGCGCCGCTGAACAAGACTGACCGTCGTTGGCCGGGCCGGATCATTGAAGCCGCCCCTGACTGGTGTGCGGTGGACCTGCGGGATGGCAACCAGGCGCTGGTGAAGCCGATGACCGTGGCGCAGAAGAAACGTCTGTTCCAGCTGCTGGTGGACATCGGTTTCAAGGAGATCGAGGTCGGTTTTCCGGCGGCCAGCCAACCGGATTTCGATTTTGTCCGTGCCCTGATCGAGGGGGACATGATCCCCGCGGACGTCACCATCCAGGTGCTGGTGCAGGCGCGCGAGGAACTTATTGCGCGCACTTATGAAAGCCTCGAGGGTGTGCACCGCGCCGTCGTGCACGTGTACAACTCCACCTCCACGGTGCAGCGCGAGCGTGTGTTCCGTCAGGACCGTGCCGGCATCAAGGCCATTGCTGCGCAGGGCGCGCAGTGGGTGAAAGACTATGCCGCTCGCTACCCGGACACCGAGTGGGTGTTCCAGTACTCGCCGGAGTCGTTTACCGGCACCGAAGTGGATTACGCCGTCGAGGTGATCGATGCCGTCACCGAAGTGTGGCGGCCAGACCAGGGGCAGCCGGTGATCATCAACCTGCCGGCCACGGTGGAAGTCAGCACCCCGAATGTGTTCGCCGACATGGTGGAGACCGTCTGTGACACCATGGCGCGCCGCGAGCATGTGCGCATCAGCCTGCATACGCACAATGACCGCGGCTGTGCCGTGGCCGCTGCCGAGCTGGGTGTCATGGCCGGAGCTGACCGGATTGAAGGCACCTTGATGGGCAATGGTGAGCGCACCGGCAACATGGACCTGGTCACCATGGCCATGAACCTGTATTCCCAGGGCGTGGACCCGCAGTTGGATTTCTCACAGATGAAAGACATCGTCGAGACGGTGCAGGATGTCACCGATATCCAGGTGCATCCGCGCCATCCGTATGCGGGTGACCTGGTCTACGCCGCCTTCTCCGGCTCGCACCAGGATGCCATTCGCAAGTGCCTTGCCGTGCAGCAGGCTGATGAGCCCTGGCAGGTCGCCTACCTGCCCATTGATCCGGCCGACGTGGGGCGTCGCTACGAGGAAGTGGTGCGTATCAACTCGCAGTCCGGCAAGGGCGGCGTGGTGCATGTGCTTGAGCGTGACTATGGCATCACTCTGCCACGCTGGTTGCAGGTGTCGTTCGCCAAGGTGGTGCAGCAGGCCGCCGAACAGCAGGGCGGTGAAGTGGACAGTGCCGCCATTCATCGCCTGTTTGAGCAGCATTACCTGGCCACGCCGGCGGGTTGGCAGTTACGCACCTATGACCTGCATCGCAGTGATGAAAGCGTGGCCGCACAAATCAGCGTCGGTGATGGCGAGCAGCCGGTGACCCTGCTGGTGGGCAATGGCGAGGGTGCCGTATCCGCCCTGGTGGATGCATTGCGGCGTCGTTACCACAGCGACATCAGCGTGCATGACTTTGATGAGTTTTCCCTCGGCGATGTCACCGATGCCAATGCCATGGCCTGTGTGCGAGTGACAGTGGCGGGTGAGGAAGTGCAGGCCGTGGCGCTGGCGGCGGATACCACCAGTGCCACCTTGCAGGCAGTCCTCAATGCCGTGGCCCGGGCCGTGGATGCGGTTCGCTGGAGTGCCTGAGCGACGAGCAGGTCAGCTGCCGTTGCTGGCCAGTTCGTCCAGTAGCGCGAACAGGCGCAGGTGCAAGGCGTCGAAGTCGCGCGGCTGGCACAGGGTGTGGGCGTCCTGGATCCAGGGCCCGGGTTGCAGCTCGTTCGCGCAGGCCTCGCAAATGGCACGGACGCCGCCTGCCGTCATTTCCAGGTGGAACTGCAGGCCCAGCACATGATCCTTGTAGAGGAATGCCTGGTTGGCGCAGGCCTCGCTGGCAAGCAGCGCGGTGGCGCCCTCCGGCAGGGCGAAGGTATCGCCATGCCAGTGCAGCACCTCGGGCTGGTCAGCAAAGGGCTGCGCCATGGCGTGGCTGCTGGTGGGTGATACCGGAAACCAGCCGATTTCCGTGTCCGGATTGCGGCTCACCGGCGCGCCGAGCACGTCGGCCAGCAACTGTGCCCCCAGGCAAATGCCCACTATGGGTATCCGCCTTGCCAGGGCCTCGCGCAGATAGGCTTTTTCCGGCACCAGGAAAGGCACGTCCTGTTCGTCTGCGACGCCCATGGGGCCGCCCATGATCACCAGCCAGTCGATGCCGTTGATATTCGGCAGGGGGTCTCCCCGATACAGGTGGCAGATGCTGCGCTGGTAGCCGTTGGCAGCCAGCCAGGTGTCGATGGCGCCTGGCCCTTCAAACGGTACGTGCTGGATGATCAGTGCGTGACGCCTGTCCATGGCTGGCCTCACTCAGGGAAGCGCGATGCCGCGCAGCTCCATCAGGGTGTCGCCGCCATGACGCAGGCGTAGAAGATCGCCCTCGATGTCCGCCTCGCTGACGCGGTTGAGTGCGTCCACCACGTTCTTCTCGGTTTCAGCGCCATCGCGACAGGCCATGCGGGTCATGGCCAGCGGGCCGATATCCATGTCGGTGCCGTTATAGCTGTAGGAGCCGGTAAAGCGGTTGCAGCCGGCGAAACCCTGCACGGTGCCGTCCTCGCTGAACGACAGCCAGGGCGGGTTGTCGCCGCTGATGCTGTCGCCGGCCAGGGATTCCGCCTGCCACTTGCGCCCGTGCAGTTCGGCGTTGGGTAAGGGGCAGTCGATGTCAGCGGGCACCTGTTCAACGCGGTCAACCACCAGATGTGGCATCTCGGTACCGGCTTCCATGCCCGCCATCACCTCGATGTGCCCGTAGACGGATACCACCAGGCTTTCGCCCGGTACGCTGCGGGCGTCGAGATAGGCGCGCTCAAGGTCTGCAGCGGCGGCAGTGGGTGCCACCGGCCAGCGCTGGCCGGTGTGACAGCCGGTAAAGACGGCAGCGTCGGCCATGTAGCGGTAGTGACCCGCAATCAGCCGGGATTCGGCGGGCACCGGTGCCTGGTAGGTCGGTGTGCTGTCCGTGGTGACGGTACTGTCTTCGGTTTTTTCGCCACAGGCGGCGAGCATCAGCGCTGTCAGGGCAGCGAGCAGAAAACGATGGGTACTCATGGGTGGGAAATTCTCTCTTCCGGTGATCCCTCGGGGTTACCCCTTTGAAAGCTGGGAGCGTGTCAGGTTCCCTGACAGGGCCCGCAGGGTAGCAAAGTGCTCGGTCGGGGTGTATCGGAAGGAAGGGGGGTGGCCCGCCCTCGTGAAGACGGCGGGCCGGGGTGTTACTCAGAAGTGGAAAGCGGCACCGAGGGTGAATGACGAAAGCTCGTCATCCAGGCTGTATGGCGCGCCGCCCGTTGAGAACGTCTCTTCGTCGGAGAACGCCGTCTCGCTGAACTCCATCCGTACGGAAACGGCTTGGCTTACCTTGCCCTCAACGCCTACCGCGTAACTGTAGCCACGGTTGTCGTTGTCGGTTTCTGGCAGGTAAGGCGCGCCCGGGAAAGAGAAGGAGTGGCTGATATCCGCGTCGACAAGGCCGGCACTGATGTAAACCAGGCCCTGGCCAATGGTGACACCGGTGCGCAGCTTCAGGGACAGGCTGTCACCATAGTCATCTGCGATCAGGCCGCCGTCGTAGTAGTAGTCATCGGATATGCCAATGTCGCCGTATTGCAGCTCGACACCCAGCAGGGCGCCTTCACTGCCGGCATTGAAGCCCACATATACGGACTCACCCATGCCGCTGCCACGGTTCTCAAGGGTGTTGCCCCAGTAGTCGTAGGTGGGATCGGAGTACATTGCAGAGGATTTGTTCTGCGACAGTCCAAGACCGGCATAAAGGCCGTTCCAGTCACTGGCCATCGCGCTTTGGCAGGCCAGCAGTGATGCCGCTGCCGCGAAGATCAATTTTTTCATTTTCTGGCTCCTTGAATCGGTTCCATGCTGAAAGCGAATCAGCATGTGTTATCCGTTGTCCTTAAAAGTGGAAGCTGGCACCGATGCCCACGGTTTCGGAAGTATCATCCACTTGAAAACGGTGCTGTGTCATGATGTTAAATTCCGTCACATGGGGCAGGTTAATGCGCTGCCATTCGCCACGAATGGAGAGGGCATCACCTATCATGCGCTCAATGCCGAAGCCGATGGCCTGGCCGGTCTTGTCGTTTTCGAACGCTGGCCAGGAATCAGGAACATCGTCGTCCTCGATCCATTGGTGTTCCGTTTCCATTTGCGCAACACCGGCGGTGGCATAGACCAGCGTGTTGCCGGAGGCAATGCCGAGGCGCAGGCGAGCGGACATGCTGCTATCGAACTGGTCCTGCTTGAAGACGTCAAAGGAATAGTAGGTGTCCGTGCGCATATTGGCCTGTCGGTAATCGGCTTCGATGCCAAACACAACGTTTTCGTTCGACATGTTGTAGCCGACGTGAACAGACGGCGTGACACGTGTGGTGGATTCTTCCAGCGTGCCGCCGAACCAGTCATAGTCACGGTCTGTGTAACTGTTGGTGTATTCGGTTTGCGCAATGCCGCCGCCGACATAGAAACCGTCCCATTCTCCCGCCAACGCTGCCTGGGAACCCAGTGCAAGGCTGCCGGCAATCAGTAAGGCTTTTTTCATTGCTTTGCTCCTTGAAAACGTTTGAGTGCAAAGGGGGGTAGTTCCCCGCGCCGCAGCTAAAGGCGGCTATCACTCATGTCCCTTAAAAGTGGAAGTTGAGGCCCAGTGCAAACTGGCGAATGTCACCGGTGGCTTCCCAGTCAGCTTCAGGATCCTGGATGGTATTTCCCGTGGTTTCCTGGCCAGAGCCCTGGGTGATTTCGGCACGGATGGAAAGTGCCTCGGTGGCCATGTGTTCAACGCCCACGCCGACCAGGGTCATGGGGCGCTCGGTATCGAACTCGCCGGTGTTGTAGCCAGTTGGATCCCCGGGCTCCAGCAACTCATGGGACTCATCCATGTCGGCAATACCGCCGAACACGTAGAACAGTGAGTTGCCTTCGGTGATGCCGGCGCGCAGCTTGAGGCTGGTGGCGGCATCGAGGGTGTGATTGAACAGGACGAAGCTGTCGATGAATGAACTGAGCTCGGAGTCATACTGGGTGTAGGCGAGCTCGGCCCCATACAGGAAGCTGTCGCTGGTCTTGTTGAAGCCAACCTGCAGGCCATAGGCCGTGCCGATATCATGCTCGTCAAAAGTCCCGCCATTGTCATAGTAGCTTTGGTCGAAGAACGACCCGGTGTAGCGGTAGTTGGCGACACTGGCGCCGGCATACAGGCCGTCCCAGTCGGCCGCCAGGGCGCTCTGGGCGGAAATCGCCAGCAGCCCGCCCGCCAGTAGGATGGTTTTTTTCATCGGTGAGATCTCCTTGATTGTTTGCTCGACAAGCGAACGTTCCTTTATTTGGCCCATCCCGCGCCGTTGCCCCGGGCTGGGGCAGGCTGACGCCGGGAGCGCAAAAACGCACCAATATTGGGCGCTATAGTCATAACACGGTGGCTTCTAATGTGAAAGTAATGTGACGGCCGGGTTGCGAAACCTGTGAGCCAGTCCCTCAGGGGGTCTGGTGACGGGGCTCTGGTGGCGTGATGAGGCTTGGGTCGTCATTGCGGGGACTGTTGACGCGGGTGCCGATGCGGTGCGTCAGCATGGGGCTGGCATCCTGCCAGTCGCCCTCGTTTGGGGCGCCAGCGAGCCAGGCATTCGCGTGGGTTGGCTTTACCCGCACCGGCATGCGGTCGTGGATCGCTGTCATGTTGTCGCGGGCGGCGGTGGTCAGCAGGGCCACGGTATCGGTGACCTGGCCGCCATGTTGCCACCGGCTGTAGACGCCGCCGAACAGGAGCACACCTTCGTCTGCGGGGTGAATGTACCAGGGTTGTTTGTTGCTGCCGGTGGCTTGCCACTCATAGAAACCACTGGCGGGCACCAGGCAGCGGTGCTCTGCCATGGCCTTGCGGAACATGGGTTTCTCGGCAGCCGTCTCGATGCGGGCATTGATGGGGGCCATCTTCGGCTTGTCGTCGTGTACCCAGTGCGGCACGAAGCCCCACTGCATCGGGCGCACCTGTGTGCCTTCGCCGCTGTTCACCAGCACGGCGATATGCTGGGAGGGGGCGATGTTGTAGCGCGGGGTGAAGCCCGGCAGCAGGTTGTGATCAATGCTCACTGGCCATTGCTCGGGCGGGTGAGTCAGGGTGAAGCGTCCACACATGGCGACATCCTGCCACGGCGTGGACAAATAAGATAACCTCGGGGCCACGCAACGGGTTGGAGCGCGGTATGCACAATGCCCTTGCGCGCCTGGTGGGAGACGCCTCGCGCGCCCATGAAGGCCTGAGTGGTTTTCGTCTGCTTGAAGACGCGCTGGATGCACTGAGCGTGCGCGCCAGCCTGGCGGACGTGGCCCGGGAAACGCTGGATATCCAGTACTACATTGCCCATGACGGCCTGACCACCCGTTTGCTGATCCAGCGGGTACTCGAGGCCGCCGACCGGGGTGTGCGCGTGCGCATCCTTCTTGATGATCTCACCAGTCACGGGCAGGACGCACGTCTCGCTGCGCTTGCCGGGCACGACAATATCCAGGTGCGTTTTTTCAATGCCGTACCCAGCGGCCGGCACAGCGCCCTGGCCCGGGCGGTTTTTGTGCTCACCAATATTCATCGCATGCACCGGCGCATGCACAACAAGCTGTGGCTGGTGGATGGTGCTGTGGGCATTACTGGTGGCCGTAACCTCGGCGACGAGTATTACGGCGCGTCCGAAGACATGAACTTTACCGACCTCGACCTGCTGGTGGCCGGGCCGCTGGTGGCGGATATGCAACGCAGTTTCAATGATTACTGGGACAGTCCTTTTACGGTAGACGGGCAGGCAGTGAGTCGTCTGAGGCCCAGTGTTGACGAGGTCAAGGCCTGGCGCCTGCGCCTGCGTGACCGACTGCGTTTATCCATCCGCGAGCGCCCGCGTTATGTGGCCCAGTTGCGCGATCGTTACGACAGTCGCAGCGTGGGCGATGTGGCAGCCGGCCTGTGCTGGGCGCGCGGTGAGGTCCTGGCGGACTCGCCAGAGAAGATCGGTACGCCCGAGCGACCGCCGGTGGAAGAGCTGATGTATGGCCGCCTGCTGGAGCAGATTGCCAGGGTGCAGCATGAGTTTGTGCTGGTCAGCCCGTACTTCGTGCCCGGTCATGAGGGTATCGAGCTGCTTCGTTCGCTGACCGAGCGTGGCGTCAAGGTGCGTGTGCTGACCAACTCGCTGGCAGCCACAGACCTGCCACTGGTGCACGGCGGTTACACCCTGTATCGGGAAGCACTGCTGGACGCCGGCGTGGAGCTGTACGAAATGCGCGCCCGGCACCTGGTGCGCAGCAAGGTGGCGCGGCTGCGGGCCATGTCCAGCCTGCACACCAAGGCGCTGGTGTTCGACCAGCAAAGCGCGTTTGTTGGCACCTTCAACATGGATCCGCGCTCGGCGTTCTGGAACACCGAAATTGGTGTGCTGCTGCACCAGGAAGACCTGGCTGGCCAGTTGCGATCTCTGGCCCTGCGCGGCATGGACACGGAAATCAGTTACCGGGTCATGCGTGACGAACACGGCCATGTGCGCTGGCACTACCAGGGTCCCCGGGGGGATGCGGTGCGAAAGGTGGAGCCGGGATCGCTGTGGCGCAAGTTCCTGTCGTGGGGCTCGCGCACATTCGCTCCGGAGGAGCTGCTCTGAAACAGGAAAGGGTGGGCGCTGCATGACTTTCTCCCGCACAGGAAAGAAGGTCATGCAGTAGGCTCTCAGTCCTGATCGAAGAAGAACGCGTTCTCACCGAAAGCGGGCTCAAGATGATTGAGCCAGGTGGCCTCGTCGTTGTAACGGGCAAAGAAGGGCCGCTGTACCCAGTCCGGGTTGCGTCCCTGGATCATGCGCAGGGCAATGATCTTCTCGCCGTTGATTTCGGTAACGCCCTGGATCTCCACCTTGCCGGGATTGGCGCTCATGGACGGGCCGCGTGCCGTGCGGGCAATGCCTGAGACGCGCTGCATGGCATCACGGTAAATCTGCCAGGCTTTCACCAGCGGTACCTCGAAATAACGTCGCGCACCGGTGTCTCTTTCCACAAACATGTAGTAAGGCACGATGCCCAGCTCCACCTGTGTCTGCCACAGGCGCGCCCAGACATCGGCATCATCATTGATGTGCGCGAGTAGCGGACCCTGGGCGCGAATCTGTGCGCCAGTGGCGCGCACCCGGCGGATGGCCTCCCGGGCGATGGCGGGCTCAAGTTCCCGCCAGTGGTTGTAGTGCGCCATCAGTGCCATGTGTTTGCCGGTCGCCTGGATTTCCCTGAACAGGGCGAGGAGGTCGTCGGCATCGGCGTCAGTGACAAACCGCTGGGGCCAGAACGTCAGCGCCTTGGAGCCAATGCGGATGGTGCGGATGTGGCTGAATTCTTCGCTCAGCAACGGTTCAATGTACGCGCGCAGGTTGCGGGTCTTCATCACCAGTGGGTCGCCGCCGGTAATCAGCACGTCGGTAACCTCGGGGTGGGCACGCAGGTAGTCCTGCAGTTGCCCGGATTCTTTCGCCGCGATCTGCAGGTCCTTGTCGCCAACAAACTGTGCCCAGCGGAAGCAGAAGGTGCAGTAGGTATGACAGACCTGGCCGGATGAGGGGAAGAACAGCACGGTTTCTCGGTACTTGTGCTGGATGCCCTCCACGGTTTCGCCGTCCAGCTGCGGAATATTCTTCTCCAGCTGGCCGGCGGGATGCGGGTTCAGCGCCGCGCGCACGTCATCAATGGCCTGCTTGATGGTGCCCTTGTCGCCTCCGCGCAGCGCTTCAGCCACCTGCTCGAAATGCGCCGGGTCGAGCATGTCCCGTTGCGGGAAGGTGAGCTGGAAGATGGGGTCGTCCGGCACCGCGTCCCAGTCGATCAGTTCGTTGATGACGTACTCGTTGACCCGGAACGGCAGCACGCTGGCCACCACCTGCATGTCGAAACGTTGCTGCGCCGAAAGCCGTTTGAGTGGCTCGATCCTGTCCAGCTGGCGGGCGGTGAAAACCCTGAACCGTTGCGGCGCCTGTTCCACGATGTGGTCTGTGTGCGCTTGTTTGATGGCAACAATGTTCTGCGTCGGCATGGTTATCCATCCCTGTCAGGTTGGTGGTTGATGCTCGTCCCGGCATTGCTGGCCCTGTCGAACGCCGAAAAGTGGCGGTGCGGCCGCGACAGACTGTGCCGTGGAGCCGGGAGCGCGGTTTGTATGCGCCAGGGGCGCGTGCGTGGCGCCAAAGCGCCGGGATGGCAGTGCGTGCTGCCGGATGCCGGCAGAAGTGCCGGTCGGTGATCGGGTGCGGGTGGCTGCCAGGCATGCCGACCGGCCCGAGGGTCGGCAATTGTAGAGGAAAAGACACAAGGGGTCTAAGTTCGCCCAAATGTGTTAAATGTGCATCGATATGTAGCGATATTCGCCTTATGTGCATGGTTTTGATGGGCGCTGGAGGGGGTCCATCGCCAGGATCGGGTGGGTCGCTGGCCCTGTCGGCTGAGGGTCTGGGCCACGCCCTAGTGCAAAATAGGTCATGGTTGCGCTGAGATTTTCTTCCGGTTTTTTCTGGAACTGCGTCACAAAATATGCTGTTATCCCGATGTCATTGTGACGCCTGTACCACTGATGAGTGCGGTCACAGCGACGGCACGTGGTCGCCAGAATGCCCTTGTCGAAGGCACACGCGGCACGCGCCTACCGATCGAACAATGCGGAAACGCAGGCTGCTGGCTTGATGGCAGAACGCTCGATTTGGGCCAGGGAACGGCAGTGCTGCGTTTCATACGCACTCCCTCAATCTCCCTGTGTCTGGTCCAGCTGTCCCTCATCGGCCCGCCCTGATTTTTGTCTGGGGGAAAGAATGAAAACAGCTCGTACACTGATGCCGTTGCCGGTATTGCTGGCCGGTGTGATGGCCTTCTCCGGTGCGTGGGCGGCGCCTGCGCCAGATGAGAGCCCCGGGGTTCAATTGCGCGAGCTGGAACAGGTGGACCCGGACCGCTACCGGGCGCCCCGGCCACTGGATTTTGAAGTGCCTGATGCGCCGCCCATGCAGGCGGTGCCGGATGCCGAGCTCACCGTCGAGCGTTTCCAGATCGTCGGTAACACCGCTTTTGATGACAATACCCTGCTTGCGCTGGTCAACGATTTTCGCGGCACCATTACCTTCTCCCGACTGCTTGAGGCGACGGCAGTCGTCTCGAATTACTACCGCAGCAATGGTTACATCGTCGCCCGGGCGTATGTCCCCGAGCAGGAAGTCAGTGACGGCATCATTGATATTGTCGTGCTTGAAGGCGTGCTCGGCGAGGTGCAGTTTACCGGCGACACGCCGATTACCCGCGAGCGCTCGGCACAGCGAATGGACCGCCTGGCGCGTAACGGCCTGATCAACGAATACGATCTGGAATACGGCGCCCTTCTGCTCAACGATCTGCCAGGTACCCGTGCGTCAGTGGCGCTGCAGCCCGGTGCTGAAACCGGCCTGTCCGATGTCATTCTCGACATGGAAGATGAGGGCACCTTCGAATTCGCCCTGGACTACAACAATTACGGTTCCGAAGTCACCGGTGAAAACCGGTTCGGCGCACAGATCGGGATCAACAACCTGTTCAATGCCGGTGACCGCATCACCCTTAGGCCGATTGTCTCGGACTCGGGTGACACCGTGTACGGCTCCGCCGGCTTCGATATGCCGCTGTTTACCCCGGCCACCCGCGCCGGTATCCGTTTCTCCCGCCTGACCTCCGAGCTCGGTGAAGAGTTCGAGCAGCTGGAAGTGGAGAACACGGCCACCGCCATCAGCCTGGATATTTCCCACGCCTTCATTCGCAGCCGCAACAAGAACCTGTTTGCGACACTGACGTATTCCGATCGTGCCTTCGAGCGTGAGTGCGGCTTCTGCAAGACGCAGTTGATCCCGGTCATCGAGGATGCTGATTACGAGCTGGACGTGGTCGAGCTCGGCGCCAGCGGCGACTGGCGTGATGAACTCTGGAGCGGCGGGATCAATACCTGGTACGCCGCCGTGCGCAAGGGCCTGTCCGACGTCGACAAGATTGACGCCGGCATCACCACCCCGGGTGCGGACCGCATTGATGGCAAGTTCACCTCTTTGCGTCTTGGCGGGCAACGCCTGCAGCGCATCACCGACCTGACCACGCTGTCCATCAAACTGGACGGTCAGTCCAGCAGTAACGACCTGGATGCCGCCGAACGAATCAGCCTTGGTGGTCCCGGCTCTGTGCGCGCTTACCGTCCCAGCGAGGCGCTGGGCGACAAGGGCATCGTCATGCAGACCGAGTTGCGTCGCCAGTTTCCGGGTATCGCCGACTGGGCAGGCTGGCTGTCCAGCGTGGAGGGCTACCTGCTTGTGGATGCGGGCGCTTCCGAGCTCAACGACAACGGCAACAACATCTCGCGCCGCCTCACCAACCAGCGCAGCGGTTGGGGCGGGGGGCTGCGCCTGAGTGGTGGCAATGAATTCTATATCGACCTGGTGGGTGCATTCCGCCTGAGCGATCGCGAGTCTCTGGTGGATCAGCCGGACGACAGCAAGACCAATTTCTGGGCGCAGGCGGTTTACTGGTTCTGACCCAATGAAAATATCGATGCAGAAAAATAACTGTCGTAAGGCAGCAAAAAACAAATCGAATATCGGGCTTCGCGCTGAAAAGTGTGGAGCCTGTGCAGTTGATAACGAGGCCAATGTTATGAGCGCAGATTACGCTTCCCGTCGGGGTCAGCAACGCAAGGGCGAACGCCTGTTTACCGCAGTGAGGTCAGCCATGTTGGGTTGCGCCTTTGTCGCGCCGGGCGCATTCGCCCAGGCGGACCTGCCTACCGGTGAACAGGTGCAGCATGGTTCCGCGGACTTCGTTCGCGACAGTAACTCGCTCACCGTTGATCAGCACACGGGCAGCCTGGTGGTCAACTGGGATGACTTCAGTATCGCGGCAGGAAACAAGGTGAACTTCCTGCAGAACGTCACGGATATTGCGCTCAACCGTGTGGTCGGGGACAACCCGTCACACATTTATGGCGACATCAATGCAGGCGGGCAGGTCTTCCTGATCAACCAGTCCGGCATCCTTTTCTCGCCCACGTCCCGGGTTGATGCGGCTGGCCTCGTCGCGTCCACCCTGGATATCTCCGATGAAGATTTCCTGTCTGGCAACTACGACTTTGCCGGCACCGGTGGCAGCGTTATCAACCAGGGCACCATCAATGTGGCTGACGGCGGCTATGTGGCGCTGCTTGGCCAGGAAGCAATCAACAGCGGCATCATTGCCGCGCGCATGGGCACCGTGGCCATCGGTGCCGGCGAGCGCGTCACCTTTGATCTCAATGGCGACGGTCTGGTGAATTTCCACGTCGAAAAAGCCGCCGTGGATGCGCTGGTGGCCAATCACGGCATGGTCTATGCCGAAGGTGGCGTGGTGTATATGACCGCCAAGGCGGCCGGCGACCTGGCCGCCACTGTTGTGAACAACGACGGCGTGATCGAGGCGACCTCCATCGAGGAACGTGACGGCAAGGTATTCCTGGTTGCCGAAGGTGGTGATATCGCCTCGTCAGGCAGCATTGATGTCGCGGGTGCTGGCGCGGCTGATGGCGGTGAGGTAACGCTGGACACCGACGGAACCACTATTGTCAGTGGCGCTATCAGCGCGGGTTCCGGCGATCAAGGCGGTGTTGGTGGCTCGGTAAAAGTACTGGGCGACCAGGTGGGTCTGGGTGCGGACGCTGACATTGATGCCTCTGGCGTCAATGGCGGTGGTGACGTGCTGATCGGCGGCGGTTTCCAGGGCAACGACGCGGATGTGCGCAACGCATCACGCACCTTCGTGGCCGGCGATGCTTCCATCAGCGCGGATGCGCTCGATAACGGCGACGGCGGCACAGTCATTGTCTGGGCCGATGAAATTACCCGTTACTACGGCCACATCAGTGCCGTGGGTGGCGCAGCTTCCGGCAACGGCGGTTTCGTGGAAGTCTCCGGTAAGGAGAATCTTGGTTTCTGGGGAACGGTGGACCTGAGTGCGCCTCTGGGAGCGCTTGGCACGCTGCTGTTGGACCCGAATAACATCACCATCGTTGATGCAGCGCCTGCCGCTGATGACGGCGAGATTACCGATCCGGCGGACAATGAAATATTGTTCGCTGATGGCGGCGCGGCAGATTTTACCATCTCCAATGATCTGCTTGATGCGACCACGGCGGACGTCACGCTGCAAGCTAACATTGATATTCTGGTAAACGCTGAAGTTAATATGACCCCGAGCCTGACGCTGCAGGCCGGTCAGGACATAACCTTCAACAGTGCTGTGACCACAGGCGGATCATTAACGGCGCAAGCTGACAGGGATATCTTTGTCAACGCCAACCTGACCACTACCGGTGATCTGATCCTCAACGCTGACAGGGATGCCAGCCTGGATGGTTCCATTAATCTGGCTGGTGCAGCGCTCTCCAGTAACGGCGGCAATATAGTGCTGGGCGGCGGCAGTGACCCCACAGCTGAATATGCCTACGGAAGAGCAAGTGGTGAAACCCGCGGCATCTGGATCGACGGCACATCGTCGCTCGACTCAGCCGGCGGCAATATTTTCCTGCACGGTGCCAGCGGCAGCAACGGCGCAGGTGGCGCCTTCTATGGCATCTCCCTTGACGGCGGTATCGACAGTGGTACTGGCACCGTATTAATCGACGGTATCAGCCAGGGGCAGGGCAGCGATAACGCCCAGGGCTTTGAAATGTCCGGCAGCATCACGTCTGCAAATACGACGGCCAGTGCAATCTCCATTACAGGCGAAGTTATTCCGTTGGCAGCAAATACGTTTACTGCCATGGGTGTGAATATCGCTGGCTCCATTACCACGACCGCTGGCGGCAGCATCAGTGTGACGGGTACCGGTGCTGCGACCGCTGCCAACCAGTTCAGTGATGGTGTCCTGGTGCAGGGTGCTGCCAATGTTGATTCAGGCAGCGGCGACATCACCATTGATGGCACGTCTACGTCACGTTCCGGTGTCAACTTCACCGGTGGCCTGGTAACGGGCAATGGCACCACGACCATTACCGGTGACACCAGTGCAACCGGGACCAGCGACGCGCTGTCGGTGGCGGGTGTGCGCTTCAGCGGTGCAGGCACGCGCCTGTCCACCGCTACTGGCGACATTGTCGTCAACGGCAACACCACGGGTGGTGATTACAGCCAGGGCATTCGCGTAGACGGTGCGACGGTTGAAACCACGGGCTCGGGCACCGTGACCTTTAACGGTACCCACGGCTCACCTTCAACCCTGTCTACCTGGGCCATGGGGCTGGTCAATGGCGGTATTGTACGAAGCACTGCTGTTGGCGGCGGAGATCTTACCTTTAACACCAACAGTGCGGACTATGGCCTGGTGCTGGATGCATCGCAGATCACCTCCAATGGCGGCGCCATAGCCATCAACGATCAGTCCATCCGCGGGGTGTACCTGAATGCGGCCAGCTCTGTTGATGCCGGTAGCACTGGGAGTATCGATCTGGCACTGGATAGCGACCTGACCTTTGTTGATGCGGCGTCTACGTTTGCATCCACAGGCGGTACGCTACAAATCCGTCCGTTTACAGCCAGTGGCACCATCGGTGTCGGTTTGGCTGGATTTGATATCGACCTGGCGGCCAGCCTGTTTAGCACCAACTTTGTTGATGGTTTCTCCCTGATCACTATCGGTGATGCGAGTACCGGTGTGGTGCGGGTGGGCGCGCTGGGTCTCACAGATATTAATGACGCGCTGCTTTTCCGTACTGGCTCCAATCTGTTTTTCGATGGTGTCGTTAACATCGATGAAAATATTGGCGCCTTCACTGGAGACAGTGTTGTTGTTGGTCAAACCATAGATACAACCGGGGCAGTGGACTTCCAGGCATCTAATGGCGTGCAGGTCAGTGCCAACATTACTGCTTCGGGCGACCTGTCTGTGGCTGGTGATGCGGACCTCTCCGGCGAGGGCGGTGTGGTGCCAGACAACATCGGGACGGTGGACTTCTCTGGTGGCGGCGCCCTCAGCGGCGCCAATGTCAGTGTTGCCAGTGGTGGCGCCCTTGCCCTCGGAAACGTGACTGCAACCGGCACCCTGGATATCACCACCACGGCGGATGCCATTACCCAGAATGGCGGTACGGTCCTTTCTGCCACCGCTGGCGCGACGTCCATCGATGTGGGCGCGGGCGCAGATGTCACACTGACCAACAGCAATGATTTCAGCAGTGTTTCGGTGACGGGTGCTGGCGCCAATACTGTTCAGGTTACTGACGGCAACGCCCTGGCCATCGGTGGCGATGCAGCTACGCTGACAGCAGATGCAGGCGGCGCGCTGGACTTTACCGGCGGCACCTATACCACCTTGAACGGCACGGCGGGTGGCAATATTACCCAGAGCGGAGCGCTGTCTGTTTCTGGCGCGACCACATTGACGTCTGACGCGGCGGCGATCACGGCTTCCCTGAACGATGGCGCCAACGAATTCAACAGCGTCACGCTGGCCGGTGCCGGCGGCAGCTTTACCTCCCTGATCCTGAGAGATGCAGATACTGATCTCGATGGCCTCACCATTGGCGGTGACAGCGGCACGCTGACGGTGACGTCAGCGGGCGACCTGACTCTGGCCGGTGGCAGCTACACGACAATGAATCTGGTGCCAAGCGGTAGCGTCTCCCAGAGCAGCGCCGTTTCGGTATCTGGCACTGCCACCATTCTGTCCCCGGGTGGCACAACCACCGTGGCGCTCACCGATGCCGCCAACGAATTGAACGACGTCGACCTGACGGGGCCGGGCACATTTACCTCCGTGAGCCTCGTCGATGCCGATACCGCCACGGACGGATTGCAGGTGGCCGGTGATGCGGTGCTTTTGACGGCAGAGACTGCCGGGGCACTGGATTTTGCTGGCGGCACCTACACCACGCTGAATGCAACCGCAGGCGGCAACATTACAGACAGCGGTGCCTTGACGGTTTCCGGCACTACCACCTTGACGGCGGCTGATGCGTCAGCCATTACGGCGACGCTGGACATTGGCACCAACGACTTCAATACGGTTGTGGTGGGTGCTGCGGGCACCGGCAACATGAATGGTGCTTTTGTCGCCGATGCCAATGCGATGACCATTGGTGGCACGGCGGACGGGCTCTCTGCTGTGGCAGTTGATCTGACCTTGTCCGCTGGTACTTACACCAGCCTCAATGCGACGGCCAGCAACAGCATCGTAGACAGTGGCGTACTCAATGTGTCCGGCACCACACAGCTGATCAGTACTGCGGCAGATGTCACGGCTGTCCTGGATGATGCGCATGAGCTGACCACGGTCAGCCTGAACACCGGTTCCGGCACGTTCAGTACTGTCACCGTGAACGACGACGACACGGTGGGCACCAATGGACTCACTGTTGGTGGCAATGCTACGACCCTTACGGCCATCACCGGCGGCGCGCTGGATTTTGCCGGTGGTACGTACACCACCCTGAATGGCACCGCGGGCGGCAACATTGCCCAGAGCGGCGCGCTGAGCGTATCCGGTATTACCACACTGACGGCGGACACCAATGCGATCACCGCAGACTTGTCCACGCAGCCTACGAACGACTTCGGCTCCGTCACCCTGGCCACTGTAAATGGCGGCAGCTTTACCTCTGCCTCAATTGTCGATGCCAACGCCCTTAGCGTCGGCGGCGATGCAGGCACCCTGACAGCTGATGTCGTTGGCGCGCTGGATCTCGCAGGCGGCACCTACACCACCCTGAACGCACAGTCTGACAGCGGCATCACCCAGTCAGGCGGCCTGAACGTCTCCGGTACCACCACCCTGACCGCCGATGTTGTGAACATGACGGCAGACCTGGCTACCCAGGCCAACAGCTTTGGCACGGTTACCCTGGTAGATGGCGCGGGTGACTTCGGTGACGTCAATGTGTCGGGCACCGGCGGTTATATCTTTGGTGGCGATGCGGCCGATGTGACGCTGCTGTTCGGCGGCCAGTTGACGCTGGCCGGTGGTAGTTATGGCATTCTGTTCGGCGCTGCTGGCGGCAACGTGATCCAGACTGGCGCGGTGACCGTGACGGGTGCGGCCACGTTTGCCTCAACAGGGACCGATCTCGATATTACGCTGGAAGAGGCCCTCAATGACTTTGGCTCCTTCGTTCTCAACAGTGGCTCCTTCGACGCTGTTTCCGTGGTTGATGCCAATGCGCTCAGCATCGGCGGCAGCGCCACGACACTGACCGCAGTTGCTGGTGGCGCCCTCGCGTTCACTGGTGGCACCTACACCACGCTGGATGCTACGGCGGGCGGCAACGTCACCCAGAGCGGTGCACTCACTGTGGATGGCACTACCACCCTGACCAGCAGCCTGGTTGCAGGTATCGATATCACGCTTGCCGCGAGCAATGAGCTGGCGTCGGTATCGCTGGAAAGCACTGGCGGCGGCACCATGAATACCGTCACTGTGAACGATGCAGACACCGCAGCTGACGGTCTCGCCATTGGTGGCGCAGGAACAGATTCCGGCACGACACTCAATGCGACCACCGGGGGCGCTCTTGAATTCACGGGCGGCAGCTATGCCGTTGCAAACGCTACCGCTGCTGATGATGTAACCCAGAGCGGCGCTTTGAGCGGTTCGGTGGTTACTGTGACCAGCACCGACGGCGTGACGCCGATCAATGTGGACCTGTCCACGTCAGTCAACGCCATGAGCACGCTGCAGCTGGCTAATGGTGGCGGCAACTTTGGCGCCGTGTCATATCGGGACGCCGATGGCATCATTCTTAATGGTAACGGCACCGGCATGACCAGCCTGGATGTCACCGCCGGCGGCAACATCAGCCAGAGCGGTAATGTGTCCGTGTCCGGTGCGGCCACCTTCACGGCAGATACCAACGCCATCACCCTGGGTGTGGGCAGCATTGGCAACGAGTTCGGTTCTGTAACGCTGGCCAGTGCCAACGGCGGTTCCTTCACCTCTGCCGATATCTTCGATCCGAACAACGTCACCGTGTCCGGTGATGCGGGCACCCTCAGCGCGGTAGCCGGCACCTCCCTGACCCTGGGCGGTGGTGTCTACAACACGCTGAACGCCACCATTCGCAGTGGTAGCACACTCGACCAGACCGGCGCTGTGACCGTGACCGGTGCCACTACGGTGACGTCTGACCTGAGTACCGTGTCTGTGGACCTGTCCGACGGCACTAATGATTTCAACACGGTGACGTTCAACTCGCTCAACGGTGGCACTTACACCGATGTCAGCGTCAGTGATGACAATGCCCTGTCTGTCGGCAATGCCAATGTGGCCGGTGACATCACCCTGGCGGCCGACGACAACCTGACCATTACCGGTACGGTGCAGACCTCCGCTGCTGGTGATATTTCCCTGAACGCCGACGACGACGCTTCGGGGGCTGGCCTGCTCACCCTGGCGGTGGGCTCAACGGTGAACAGCGCTGGTGACCTGACACTGACCGGCGCGGACTTCGAATTTGATCTTGCCCCGGCCAACCTCGTGGCTGGTGGCATCTTCGATCTGGTCTTCACCCAGGCAGGCGATCTGTGTCTGGGGAGTGCCGCCGGTGCTGGTGGCTGCGTGATTAACCTGGATGCCACGGATCTGTCCGTGCTCACCACGGTGACCGGTGATCTTGAGCTGGACAATACCGGCAGCGCGATTCGTGCTGACGCGGCGGACTTTGGCGGCATCAACCTGTCCCTGATCGGCACAACCATCAGTGACGAACTGCTGGGCAACGGCCTCGACAATATCGATAACCTGACGCTGACTGCCGAAAATGGCATCGGCAGCGGTGGTGGCCTGAACGTCGATGCGACGACGGTGACTGCCACCAACACCACCAGTGGTGATATCAGCCTCATCGGCGACGGCGCTGGCTCCACCACCTATACCATTACCGGTGGTCCTACCGATGACGTGACGGTGTCCCAGTCGGTGGGTGATCTGATTGTGAGCAGCATCGACGCCACAGGCGCCGTTACCCTGGCAGCCAACCCCGGTAAGGTGGATGTCGATGGCGATATTACCACCGGAGGCGCAGTGGACCTCACTGGCGCTGCAGGCATTGATCTTGGCGCCACCATCACCACTGATGGCAATGTTGACTTCAACAGCCCGGTGGTCCTCACCGCCAACTCGCTGGTGGATGCCACGGCCTCACCGGGCACGCCGCTCATTACCTTTGCCAATACCGTGGACGGGGGCTTTGAGCTGGATGTACGCACCTCCAACCTGGCCGGTGTCGTGTCGTTCAATGATGTCGTGGGTGGCACGACCCCGCTCGCCGCTCTGCAGGTGCTGACCAACGCGGCGTCCTTCGCCGGGGATGTCACCACCACTGGCAGCCAGAACGTGAATGCTGATGCAGCTGCGACCACCAACGGCACCCATACCACCAGCGGCAGCACCATCAATTTCCTCGCCGGTGGCTTGAGCCTTGGCGCTGACACGGTGCTGGATACCGGCGCGGGTGCGGGTAACATCAATATCAGCGGTTCGTTGAATGGCGGCCAGAACCTGACGCTGGCTGCAGGCACCGGCGACATTGATATCTCTACCGCCGTGGGCGATGTAGTGCCGCTGCAGTCGCTGACTGTCAACAGCGCCACGACCGCGACCTTTGGTGGTGACGTTACCACCGTCGGTGCGCAGGCCATTACGGCGGATACCATCCAGACAAATGGCACCCATGCCACCACCGACAGCGCCATCAGCCTGACCGGTAATGTGATCCTTGAGGCAGCGACGGCCCTGAACACGGGTGCGAACGGCGGTGACATTACGGTCACCGGCAGCGTCGACAGCGACGCCGGCAACAGCTGGGCGCTGGACCTGACCGCGGGCACGGGCAATATCGACCTGCAGTCTGCGGTGGGCGCCACCGATGCGCTGGCCAGCCTGACGGTGAACAGTGCCACCACCGCGCGCTTCGGCGGCGACGTGACCACTGACGGCGTCCAGGCTGTGACGGCGGGCACCATCCAGACCAATGGCACCCATGCCACCACCGACAGCGCAATCAGCCTGACCGGTAATGTGATCCTTGAGGCAGCGACGGCCCTGAACACGGGTGCGAACGGCGGTGACATTACGGTCACCGGCAGCGTCGACAGCGACGCCGGCAACAGCTGGGCGCTGGACCTGACTGCGGGCACGGGCAACATTGATCTGCAGTCTGCGGTGGGCGCCACCGATGCGCTGGCAAGCCTGACGGTGAACAGTGCCACCACCGCACGCTTCGGCGGCGACGTGACCACTGACGGCGTCCAGGCAGTGACGGCGGGCACCATCCAGACCAATGGCTCCCATGCCACCACCGACAGCGCAATCAGCCTGACCGGCGATGTGATCCTTGAGGCGGCGACGGCCCTGAACACGGGTGCGAACGGCGGTGACATTACGGTCACCGGCAGCG
>JARGOL010000014.1:15480-43433 GCA_029212745.1 Alcanivoracaceae bacterium | reverse complement strand
GCGACGGCCCTGAACACGGGTGCGAACGGCGGTGACATTACGGTCACCGGCAGCGTCGACAGCGACGCCGGCAACAGCTGGGCGCTGGACCTGACCGCGGGCACGGGCAATATCGACCTGCAGTCTGCGGTGGGCGCCACCGATGCGCTGGCCAGCCTGACGGTGAACAGTGCCACCACAGCGCGCTTTGGCGGCGATGTGACCACTGACGGCACCCAGGATGTGACGGCGGGCACCATCCAGACCAATGGCACCCACGCCACCACCGACAGCGCCATCAGCCTGACGGGTGCGGTGGCACTGCAGTCGGCTACCGCGCTGAATAGCGGTGCCAACGCCGGCGACATCACCGTGATCGGTGACGTAGACGGTGCGCAGACCCTGGCCATTACAGCCGGTACCGGCAACGTCGATGTGCAGGGCACCGTGGGTGGCGGCGCGCCGCTGACCTCCCTGACCATCAACAGTGCGGCTGACACCAATCTCGATGCCGTCACTGCCGGTACCATTACCCAGGTGGCCGGCACCGGCGTGACCACGCTGGATGGTGTGCTTACTTCCACTACCGGTGACATCAACATCACCAGCGACCAGATCGTGCAGAACGCCGCGATCACCTCGTTCGCCGAGGTGTTGCTGGAAGCGACCCAGGACATTGCCCTGAACACTGGTGCAGTGACCGCGGGCAGTCGCCTGATCCACCTGATTGCCAGCAGCGGCGTACTGCAGGATGCGGCCAACCATGGCGGCCTCAATGCAGATGATTTGTTGCTGGAAGGCGGTGGTGATTTCATTCTCGTCACTGATGCTGCCAACAACCTGATCAGCAATGTGGCCACCGTAGGCACGGTTGCAGGAACGGTTCGCTTCGAGAATGACGATGCACTGGGCCTGACCGTTGCCACCGTCAACGATGCGGCGGCGACGCCAAACAGCGGTGTTGTGGCAAACGCTGTGGAGATCAGCGCCAGCGTTGGCAACCTGACGGTAGACCAGCCCACGCAAGCCACTGCCGGTGACCTGCTGCTTGAGTCCCAGGCGGGTGGCATCACCATCAGGCAGGCTGTTACCGGCAGCGCCGATGTTTCGGTCAAGGCGTTCGCTGGTGTCGCGCAAGCGACGGCTGACGGTGACATCAGTGCTGGTGCGGACCTGTACGTGGCCAGCACCAATGGCGGCACCCTGAACATGGTGGACGGCGCCACGTCGTCCGCCGCCGACACCCTGGTGTACGAAGTGGTTTCCGGTAACGGTGACCTGCTCCTTGGCGGCCTGTCTGCGACCACTGTGCTGGTGACGGGTGTCGACGATATCGTTGACAACGGCGACACCGATGTCGACATCACGGCCACCGATGTCGTGCTGGACAGCAACAGCATTGGTCAGGTTGACATGGTGGCGGCGGCTGATGATGCCATCGAGACCACCATTGGCACTCTGCACTTTACCGCCCTGTCAGGCTCCGCAGCAGTTTCCGACAGCGGCACCCTGGTCCTTGCCGACGTATCTGTGCCGGCTTATCAGGTGCTGAACTTTGCTGCTGCGCCGACGACCGTGGGCGCGACCGGTTACTCCGGTGGCTCAACGGCCAACATCCATGCGGTTATCCAGGCGGCCACGGCGCTGACCGTTGAAGACGGCCTGGTGGCATCGAACAACATCCTGTTGTCAGCGGCCAATGGTGATCTGGCCATCAACAATGCGGTTACCTCTACAGGTGGTAGCGTCGAGCTGGCCGCTTCCGACAACGTGACCCAGGCAGCGGATGGTGATGTCACCGCCTCTGGCGGCACCCTGCGTGTTTCCGCAGGTACCGGCGATATCACCATGACGGATGGTGCTGTTGGCAGTGCTTCTGGCAATGTCGCGTACGCGGCGGCTAATGACGTGACCGTTGCTTCGATCAGCGGTGCCAATGTGAGCGTCAACGCCGGCGGTGACATTCTGGATGGTGGCGACGCTGCCACTGATATTCTGGCGACGAATGTCAACCTTCAGGCAGGCGGTGATATCGGAGAAACGTCCGATGCACTGGATACCAGTGTCAGCACACTGGCTGCATCTGCCACCAGTGGCGGCATATACATCAATGAAAGCGACGGCCTGATTGTTGATGATGTCGCTGCCTTCAATGTGAACCAGATTGGTCTGGATGGAGGGAATACTCCCACGCCTGCAACCACTGGTCTGGCCGGCACGAGCGCTGGCACCAACGTCGTTTTCGATGTTTCAGGGGCGGGCGACCTGACGATTGGCCACCAGATTCTTAATCTGGAAGGCAATGTCCTGTTGCGGACCTTTGATGGCACCTTGACGATCAATGACCAGATTCTGTCGTTCACGTCGGCTGCCAATGGCCATGTTTCAGTGGTTGCTGGCGATGACGATGGCTCCGGGGACAATGGCGTTTTCCAGGGTGCCAACGGCAACATCCTTGCTGAAGGCTCCATTGACGTTTATTCCGATAACGGAATCACCATGGCTGATGATGCCGTGGCGCAAGCGGCGGGGACATCTGCAGGTGCCAACGCAGGCCACCTGTCTTACCAGACGGCGGCAGGCGCCTTCGACATTACCGTCGGCCAGCTGAACGCCAATCAGGTCTACGTCAATGCTGGCCAGGATATTCTGGACGGCGGTGACACCGACAGGGATATCTTCGGTGGTGGCCCGGGCAGTGGCGTGATTCTGGAAGCTGGCAGGGATATTGGCGAGAATGCCAATCCGCTGGAAACAACCATGTTGCTGTTCTCGGCGTCAGCCACTGATGGTGGTGTATATATCAGTGAGAGCGACGGCGTTGTCGTTGATACCATCACCGCCTTTGACATCAATCGTATAGGCCTTGATGGCGCCATCGGCTCCACGCTCTCAAGTGGTTCGCTGGCTGGCACCACCGCCGGTACCAACGTCATCATTGACGTGACAGGCGCCGGATCCCTGTCCGTTAACAGTGGTCACTCAATTACCACTGATGACGGCAATATCCTGCTGCAGACCTTCGATGGCGGAATTTCACTGGGCGGCCTGCTGGATGCCAACACCACCGGCGCCAATGGGCATGTCTCGATTCTGCTGGGTGATGACGGTGGGTCTGCGGACCATACGTTTAACCAGGGTCCTGATGGCGATATCACCGCAGACGGTTCTGTTGATGTGTATTCCGCCAATGCCATCTCCATGGCGGATGGCGCGGTGACCACCAGTACCGGGACTTCTACCAACGTTAACGCAGGCAACATTGCCTACCAGACAGCTTCCGGTGCTTTCGATATCGCGCTGGGCCAGTTGAACGGTAGCGATGTGCTCGTCAACGCGGGTGGGAGCATCATCGACAACGGAGATGCCAATACCGATATCGTGGCAGATAACCTCCAGTTGGAAGCTGGCACCAATATCGGTCAAGCGGACGGCATCGGTAATGGTTTGATTGATATCGAGGCCGTGACTCTGGCGGCAGACGCCGGTGGCGATATCTTTGTTGATGAAGTAACTGATGCACTGATTATCGACATTGTCGGGGTCATCGGCGTCGAGCGAGTGGCGACGGATGCGACGACCGCAACACAGAGCAGCACCGCCTTCCTGGTGGATGCCGCGAATGCTGGCAGTGACTTGTTTGTTCGTACCGCCGGCGGCCTGACCGTCAACGGTTCGGTGAGCGCCACGGACCAGCTGCTTCTGGACGTTCAAGGCGGTGACCTGGCCCTGAACAACACGGTGACGGCAGGCGGTAACGCCAGCCTGCTGGCCAGCGGTGCCATTGACCAGAATGCCGGTGCCGACGTGGTTGTCGGCGGCACCCTGGACGTGGACGCCCAGGGCGGGGCCATCACCATGGCAGACGGCACGGTAAGCACAGTGACCGGAAATATCCACTACCTGGCGACCGGTAATATCCTGCTGTCCAGCCTGAGTGGTGCTGATGTGCTGGTTGATGCCGGTGGCAGCATCATTGACAACGGCGACGCCGACGTGGATGTGATCGCCACGAACGCGCAGCTCCGTGCGGGCGCCAGTATCGGTGAGCCGGATGGCACCAATAACGGCCCGATCGATACCACTGTTACTGGGCTGGCAGCGTCTGCAGGTACGGGCAGCATCTGGGTCAGCGAAACCGATGACCTGGTTATTGATGATCTTGCCACCATTGATGTGCTGCGCGTGAACCTCGATAACACCACCACCAACCAGGTGGGCGGTACACTGGCCGGCGCCACCGCGGCGCAGGACCTGGCCATCGAAGCCGGCGGCGCCATCCTGGTGGATGTGGATGCGCCGGTCGACGCAACGGCGGGTGACCTGCTTCTGGATGCCCAGGGCGGCAACCTGTCGCTGCAGGCCACCGTCAATGCCGGCGCCAATGCCAGCCTGCTGACCAGCGCCGACCTGCTCCAGGGCAGCCTCGGTGATGTGACCGCCGGTGGCACTGTGGACGCGGATGCGGCTGGCGCGATCGACATGACTGACGGTGCTACCACCGTGGCCACCGGCAACGTCCGTTACCTGGCCGCTGGCAACATCCTGGTGGGCAGCCTCAGCGGCGACAACGTACGCGTTGAAAGCACCGCAGGCAGCATCGTCGACAACGGTGAAACCGACGTCGACATCATTGCCACCACCGCGCAACTGCAGGCGCAGAACAGCATCGGTGAGCCCAATGCCAGCAACAACGGCCTGCTGGAAACCACGGTGGGCACACTCGGTGCACTGGCCAATACTGGTGGCATCTATATCGATGAGTCTGACGCCCTGGTGATCGGCTCCGTGCCGGCCATCGACGTGCTGCGCGTTGGCATCAATGACACCGCGATCAACCAGCCGGGCGGTGTCCTGGCCGGTGCCTTCGCCGGTGACGATGTCATCATCCGCACCAATGGCGACCTGACTGTCGACAACGGCGTGACCGCCATTGCCGGTGACATGCTGCTGCGCTCGCAGACCGGCAACATGCAGCTCAACGCTGCAGTTACCGCCACGGCCGGCAATGCCACCATTGATGTGGTCAGCGGCACCCTCGGCCAGTCGGCGGATGGCGATATTTCCGCAGGCGGCGACATATATGTCGATGCCAATGGCGCCATCACCATGGACGACGGTGCAGTGAGCAACGCCACCGGCAACCTGTTCTACGGTTCAGGTGCTGATCTGCTGATTGCCAGCCTGGTAGCCAGCGATGTGCTGGTGGATGTTACTGGCAGCATCACCGACAACGGTGAGACCGACGTGGATGTGGTGGCCATCACCACCCAGCTGCGTGCAGGCGCCAGCATCGGTGAGGCTGATGGCACCAACAATGGTCCGCTGGAAACCACGGTGACCACACTGGCGGCCACCGCAGGCACCGGCAATATCTATGTGTCCGAGACGGATGCGCTGGATATCGGTTCCGTCGCTGCCATCGACGTCAACAGTGTTGGCCTGAATGCGGGTTCCAGCCTGAACACCGGCGCACTGCTTGAGGGTGCTGTGGCGGCACAGAACCTGAAGGTGGAAACCGTCAACGGCGGCCTCACGGTGTCCAACGCCGTGGACGCCACAGCTGCCGACCTGTTGCTGGATGCGCAGAACGGTGATCTCACCATCAACGCCACAGTGGATGCCGGCGGCAATGCCAGCCTCCTGGCCAGCGCCAATGTCACCCAGTCCGCTGCGGGCGACGTGACGGTTGGCGGTACGCTGGATGTCAACGCGCAGGGCGGTGATATCGACATGACCGATGGTGCGGTAAGCACCGCCACCGGCAATATCCGCTACCTGGCCAGCAATGATGTGCTGCTGGGCAGCCTCAGCGGTGCTGATGTGCGGGTGGATGCGGGTAACGACATCATCGACAACGGCGAAACCGATGTGGATGTGATCGCCACCAATGCCCAGCTGGTTGCCGGCAACAGCATTGGCGAGATCAGTGGCACCAACAACGGCCCGGTCGAGACCACGGTGGGTGTGCTGGCGGCAGAAGCGACGGCCGGTAACGTCTACCTGTTCGAGAGCGATGATCTGGAAATTGGCTCCGTGGCGGCCATTGATGTACTGCGCGTCGGTATCGACAGCAGTGCCATCAACCAGCCGGGCAGCCAGCTGGACGGCATCCTGGCGCAGCTGGAGATCGACGTGGAAGCGGACGATCTGCTGATCACCCAGGAAGTGCGTTCAGTGGCAGGTAACATCCTGCTCACCGCACGCAATGGTGCCATCACGCAGAACGGTGCAACCGCCGCGCAGCCTGAGCTCAACCAGATCATTGCCGTGGCCGGTAATGTCGAGATGGATGCCACCAACGGCAACATCCTGCTGCAGCGTGTGTCTGCCGATGGCAACACGGTAACCCTGACCACCACCGACCAGATCCTGAACAATAATCTGGACGCGCTGGACGCCGGTCTTGCCGGTGCGGTCAACGTGATCGCGGATACCCTGATCGCCAGCGCCGATGACACCATCGGCCTGACGGCAGCGGGCCAGTTCACGGATCCGTCCAACGAGCAGCGCCTGATCACCGAAGTGGAGAACGATATCCAGGTGTTCCTGGCCCAGGCCGGCACCGTAGGCATCGACAACACGTCCACGGACGGTGAAGTGGATGTGGTGTTCAACCTGCCGCTGGCGGATGTCAGCAACGGCTCCTCCGTGTGGGTGCGCACCAGTGAAGCCATGCGCGCACTGGGCCTTGAATTCGCCACCGAAAGCAACGCGGTGGAATTCAACGGCAACGTGCAGCTGCTGGCTGTGGATGGTGACCTGACCCTGAACGAGGCGCAGGTGGGTGATGCCAACGACGTCAACCTGGTGGCCCAGTGGATGCGCCTGTCGGCGCCGCGCGGTGCCTTCCTGAATGGCGACGGCTCGCGCTTCCTGAATGTGGGTGACGGCCTGGTGCTGACCGCAGACGATCTGGTGATCGTCACCGGCGGTGACCTGGGCGTGGAAGCCACCGTGGATCGCATCGATATCACCGGCACTGGCCTGTACCAGGTGGCGCCTGGTGGCACGCCGGGCACCGGCGGCGAGAACGCTGATCTCAACATCCAGCTGAGCAAGCGTGACATTGCCGTGGTGGATGACCCGATCCTGTTCGAGTCCATCATCATCACCCGTCCGGCGTCTGACGGTGTGCCGACCTGGATCACCGACCTGGATGCGTTCTACCCGTATGTGTTCGACGAGAACAACTACGGCCTGTTCAGCACCGGTACGGCGAGCGCCATCAGCCTGCGTCAGGATGACGGTGTGAACACCACCCATGACGGCAGCATCAACTTCCCGAGCAACGTCAACGTGGGTGCGCTGTCCTCGGCACTGGACCTGACCCTGGAAGTGCGGGCGGGCCAGTTCAACACCACCGAGTATGCCGGTACCGTCTATGTGCTGCCGGGTGTCAACGTGCTGGCCGAGAACATCGGTACGCCGGACACCGGTACGCTGTCGGCCTTCGGTAACGTGCTGGTGGACGGCAACGTGTTTGCCCGGGAGGATCGTTCCATCGAGGCGCCGGGTCGTGGCGGTGACATCATCATCGACTCTGACACCAGTGCCGCTGGCCGGGTGGTTCTCAGCCCGGGCCAGGGCTTCGATGTGATCTTCACCAACGCTGCCACGTTCCGTGTGTCCCAGGGCGTCAGCGCCGAGGGTGACCTGGTGATCCTGTCTGCCCGTAACGTGCTGATGGATCCGGACACGGCGATCCTTGCTGACGGCAGTGTGCTGATCGGTGCCGACAACATCACCGGCAGCGTGGTCGAGGCCACTGGCATCGACGCGGTGGAAGGCGACATCGTGCTCTACGACGTGACCGCCAATGCCAACGGCAACGGCATCGGTGACATCGTTGTTTACACCAATGGCGGCCGCTCCGGCGAGACCTACACGTTCGATGGCCCGGCAGGCCCGACCACCTACACGGTGACCGGCAGCATTACCCTGGGTCGCCAGGATGTGCTGGATGACCTGCTGGCCAACCTGGCGCTGGATCCGAACTTCCTGGATACCCCCGCCAACGTGCCGGTACCGGCCCTGCAGGCGGTCAACGTCAAGCTGTTCGCCCACGACTCCATCGATTCCGGATGGTCCGTGGACTATGCCGCTGGCGACCTGACCCCGGACCAGGAGCTCACCCATGTGGTGGCTGACAAGACCATGGTGCTGTACGCACTCAACGGGACTGTTGGTGGCACCTCGCAGATCGCCCTGGATGCCAACCTGGCACCGGCGCAGCAGGCCCTGCGTGTCGACGTGGGTGACCTGATGAGCATTGGCGCAGGCAGCCTTGACGCCTACGGTGTCTCTGCCCACCTGGTGGGCAATGCCCAGCGGCTGCAGGAGCTGCTCTACGTGCCCGGCCTGATCGTGTTCAACAAGTGGGCCGTGGGTGGTGCCATCCAGCCGAAGTTTGTCTCCGGCACCAGCATCGATGCGATCAACTACCAGATGCTGGACTTCGCACCGCTGAGCGTCAGCACCCAGCAGGCCCTGCTGGTGAATGCCCACGGCACGCACAACGCCGTGTGGGATGCCAACATGGAAGCAGGCCAGCCGATGCCGGTGCAGGCCATGTGGATCGCCGAAGGCGGTGGTATCTCCGGCGGCGTCAATGTGCTGCTGGACCCGGCCGTGGTGGGTGACAACTGGACCTTCCGCAGCTACGCGGTGGTCAGCGGTGACACCCTCTGGGATATCGCCGAGAAATACCTGGGCGATCCGCTGCGCTGGCCGGAAATCTGGTGGCTCACCGAAGGCATCAGTGATCCGGACGTGATTGAGCCGGGCCAGGAGATCCATCTGGAAGCCGAGGATATCCGTCGCCTGAAGGCGCTGCAGGCCGAGGAAGAGGAAGCGGCTGCCAAGGCCGAAGCTGAGGCCCGGGCCGCCGCAGAGGCTGAGGGTGTGGCGCTCTGAGCCAGCCTTGAAACTGCATTGGTAAAGATTGAGTGCGGGCCTTCGGGCCCGCTTTTTTTTGCCCGGCAAACCGCCGGCGTCACGGCCTGGCTGAAAGGACATACCCAATTTGGGGGATGCGCCCGCAAGTGGCGGCCGGCTAGGTTGACCCCTCTTGTCTGTCAGGGATCTGGAGGGATCATGAACGCAGTGAAATGGAGCGTACCGGCGCTGGCCGTGATGCTGGCCGCCTGTGGCGGTGACTCGTCATCCGACGTGGTGGCGCCGTCATCAAAATCGGAAACCGGTGTTTTCACCGACAGTGCCGTGGCCGGCATTTACTACGAGACCGAGACCCGCAGCGGCTATACCAATGCCCTGGGCGAATACAAATACCAGGAAGGCGAAACCGTCACCTTCAGCATTGGCGGCACGCCCTTGCCGCCGGTACCGGCCACCGGCCGCGTCACCCCGGCCGACATGACCGTGGACGGCCAGCCCGACACTGTCACCAACATCCTGCGCCTGCTGCAGACCCTGGATGACGACGGCAACCCGGATAATGGCATCACCATCACCGAGACCACCCATGCCGACTTCACCGGTGTTGAGCTTGATGTGACCGGTGCAGCAGCCACTTTCGAGGGCGAGGCCCAGACAGCCATTGGCGAGACGTTGGTGAGCGCCGCGGACGCCGAAGCCCACTTCGACGCGTCCCAGCAGGCCGACCTGCGCGGCAGCTGGATCTTTGTCGAGCCGGAAGCAGAGAGTAGTGGTGGCCTGGGCCCGAATGGCGAAGAAATCAACGTGCTCACCTTCCTGGATGGTGGCCGCTATATCGTGGCGCACAAGTACGGCAATGGTGACCAGGGAGCGGCCACGGCCGAGTGGGGCACGTACTCCTGGGACCCGGCATCGGGCGATCTGGGCATCAGCGTGCAGGGCGAGTCCGATGGCGACGGCGGCCTCAGTGACCTGCCCACTGGCGATACCATCAAGCTGGTGGGCGACGAACTGATGCTGGGCAGCGAGGCCGGTGCCGAGACACCGTTCCAGCGTGTTTCGGATGCCAATAACCCCATGGTCGGGGCCTGGTACCTGAAAGATGGCAGCGACTTCCATGTGCTCACCATCCTGGACAACGACCAGTATGTGGTTGCCCACAGCAACAATGGCGAATCCTACGGGGGCGGCAGCGTGACACCGGTGTCCTCCGAGTGGGGCTTCTACAATGTCTCAGGCGGCACCTTTGAAGCGACCGCCGTAGAGGAAGAGATCGATGGCAGCGGTGGCCTTTATGACGCCGAGAGCGTTGGCGCTGAAGGCCTCGTGGCTGATATTGACGCCACCGCCTGGGGCGACCTGCAATTCGATCCCACGGACGAAGGACCGTTTGCCATGCGCCGCATCGGCCGTTTCCTGGCAGAGCTGAAGGACTTCGCCGGCGTGTCATCACAGGTGGTGGTCGAGCGGCTGGACGACGGTGTCTTCGAGAGCGGCACCGGCAAGGGCTTCGAATACGACATGGTGGGCGAGGGCACCGTGAGCCAGGTGACGCTGGTGTCTGATGGCTCCGGCACGATTGTGCTGGCAGCGGGTTCGCCAGATGAAGAAGACAGCGTCATTGACGCGCCCTGGGTGGTGACGGAGACCGGTGCACTGGATTACTACGAGACCATCCCGTCGGACCAGTCCACTGGCCACTGGATATTCGCGCCGGTGCGCACCAGTGATGGCAGCGAGCGCGTGCTGGTGGATTTCCGCCATGTGGATGGCGGCACCGAGAGCCTGGCTGGCTTCTATGAAAGCGAGCTGCGGCCGCTGCCCTGAGGCATCAGGGCGCCAGAAAAATGCCGGCCGGGCCTCCCCGCCGGCATTTTTCGTTTCCGTCACATAAAAGCCCCTCTCCCTCCGGGAGAGGGGTTGGGGTGAGGGCCCACCTCTCTCCATCCCACCGTTTCTTCATCAACCCGCCCCCAACCTCCCCGCAAACACCCCCCAAAACCACCGACCCTCCGACACCAACGGAACACCCGGTCGCAACCCGGCACACCCGCAAGGGCCAGACCGCGTTCCCCCAGACACCGGCCGTCCTCCCCGGATATGTCATCCTGAGGCGTCACGATGGATACTGATCTGGCGCAATGCTGGGCCCGCGGCGACTTGCTTGAATGGCAGTCTGCCACCCGTGGGGCGCTGCCGCGCCGGACATGACGAGGTCGAGATGGAATTCAAGGATTACTACAAACTGCTCGGGGTCGAGCCCGACGCTGACAAGGCCACCATCAAGGCGGCGTACCGGCGGCTGGCGCGCAAGTACCACCCGGATGTCAGCCAGGAAGCCGATGCCGAGGAGAAGTTCAAGGAAGTGGCCGAGGCCTGGCAGGTGCTCAAGGACGCAGACAAGCGCGCTGACTACGACCAGCTGCGCGCCCTGCGCAACCAGCAGGGTGGCCGCGGGCCGTTCGAGCCGCCGCCGGGTTGGCAACCCTCCGGCGGTGCCGGCTTTGACCCGTCCGACGCCGGCTTTTCCGATTTCTTTGAATCCCTGTTTACTGGCGCGCGCCAGGGCGGGCGCGGCGGGCCGCCACCGCAGCGGCGCGGGCAGGACGTGGAAATCGAGCTGCCCATCTTTCTTGAAGACACTGTCAGCACGGAATCGAAATCAGTGGCCTACCGGCTGCCGGAATACGATGAGTACGGCCGGGTCACCGGGGAAACCAGCAAACACCTCAATGTGAAAATCCCCGCCGGCGTCACCGGCGGCGAGCGCATCCGCCTGAAAGGCCAGGGGCCGGCGGGTGTCGGCGATGCCCCGGCCGGCGACGTCTACCTGCGCATCCGCCTGGTGCCGCACCCCTTGTTCGATGTGGAAGGCCACAACCTGATCGTCACCGTGCCGGTGGCCCCGTGGGAGCTGGCCCTGGGCGCGAAGGTGGAAGTACCCACCCTCACCGGTGCCATCCAGATGCGCATCCCGGCACACAGCCAGAACGGCCAGAAACTGCGTATCCCCGGCAAGGGGCTGCCGGGCAAGGCCGGCCCGGGCGACCTGTTTGCCGTGCTCAAGGTGGTGATGCCGGCGAAAACGGATGAGGACGTGGATCAACTGTGGGAACAGCTGGCCGACAAGGCCGGCTTCGACCCGCGCGCGGAATGGAGTCGATAACAATGGCCTCTCAAATGGATGTAACGGTATGCACGGCGGAGCTGTGCCAGCGCGTGTCGATCACTGAGCAGGAGCTGGTGGAGATCGTCAGCCACGGCATCGTGCGGCCACAGGATGTGCAGGCAGACGAGTGGCAGTTTGATGAAGTGCTGGTGGTTCAGGTGGCCCGTGCAGTGCGGCTGCGACGCGACCTGGAAATCGATTGGGGCGGTGTGGCGCTGGCACTAGAATTGCTCGAAGAGGTGCACGGGCTGCGCGAGGAGAATGCGGCGTTGCGCCGGCGGCTGGCGCGGCTGGCGGAGTAGGCCGGTTTTGGTGACGAACATGTCCCCGGGGCCTGTTTCGGATCATGTCCTCCAGGGGCAGCGCCTTGCGCCCCCGACAACGCCCTTGCTAGCCTGCCAGTACCTGCTGAAACGGTAACCTCATGGCCGACTGCCCCTTCTGTGCATCCGATGTATCCCTGTCTGACGGTACCCGTCTGGAAAACGATCTCGCCTATGTGCGTGAGGACAAGTTCCCCGTCTCCCCGGGGCATCTTCTGATCATCCCGAAGCGCCATGCGCTGGACTGGTTCGACCTCAGCATCGAAGAGCAGGCGGCGGTGGCCGAGCTGATCAACCAGGCCAAAGCGTGGCTAGAACGGCAGCATCAACCAGATGGCTACAACATCGGCATGAACTGCGGCGAAGCGGCGGGGCAGACGGTGATGCATATGCACTGTCATTTGATTCCCAGGAATGTGGGGGATGTTGAGGATCCGCGGGGTGGGTTGCGAGGTGTCATTCCTTCGAGGCAGAAATATGGATGAGACTAGTAAGTACGTTGAGGCTTTTCAATCTCTGAATGTCAACAAGGTGGGAGGAATAAGTCCGCACAAGATGTGCATGCTCTTGGCTGTTTTGGACCTATTCGACAGTGATCCTGAGCACCCAAACAGGATTGAGTACTCACCAAAGCTGCTAGACCGATATTCAGTATTTTTTAATGCTGTTAAGGGAGAGGGCGACCACCCGAACCCGTATTTCCCATTCTTCCACATGCGCAAGGAGGGCTTCTGGATACTTCACCCGAAAGAGGGAAAGGCGGATAGTCTATCTTCACTTTCAACGGTGCGTTCATCGCGCCAGTTAACAGATATTGTTGCATATGCGTCTCTCGATCCATCTTTATTCAGACTCCTGAAGATTGAAGAGAGTCGGGCTGTTTTGACAAAGGCGATTGTTAACTATTGGTTCGACCGCCAATCAGAAGAGCTGCGGTTGATGGTGGACATGGGGAAGCAGGTCAATCGGTATGAACAAAGCCTCCGTGGCCTGAATGTTGAAAAGGACCTGCGAGAGATTCCTCCAGCCTACGTTAGGGATAGGGCTTTCCGGAGAGTGGTTTTGGAGGCTTACGATTATAGGTGTGCTGCAACAGCCACTAGGATTATCTTGCCTGACGAGTCAATTATGGTTCAGGCAGCCCATATAGAACCGTTCTCCGTGTCCGGTAATGACGACCCAAGGAACGGTTTGGCGCTAACGCCGGACATGCACTGGGCTATGGATAAACATGTGATCGCGCCTGGCCCTGACTTCAAGTGGCATGTATCTAGTCAGGTCGATAGGCGGCATCCAGAAAATGAATTGTTGTCTCGTCTTCATGGCACCGATCTCATCCTGCCCAGAGAGCAGCGACTTTGGCCAAAGCAGGAATATCTTGAGTGGAGGAAGAAAAACCTGGTATAGCTGGGTCCTGGTATGGGGAGCCTATGAATTATTGGTGGGTTAATCACAAGCAGACATTTAGGCAAGAGCGCCAGGGCGGATATTTGTGGTCACCCAAGCGAAGGGCTGATGGTGCTCGGCAGCAGTCATATGAATGGATGCGAATTGTAAAGCCAGGAGATGTAATCTTTGCCTTTGCAGATGGTCGGGTAAACGCATTAGGTGTGGCACAAAGTAGCGGTTATGATTGCCCCAAGCCAGAAGAGTTTGGTTCCACTGGAGCCTATTGGGATAAGTCTGGTTGGCGAGTAGATGTGGCGTTTTATGAGAATTTTTCTTCGATTCGCCCTGCAGATCACATCGCACAGCTGACATCATATCTACCTGAGAAATACTCACCCATACACCCTTCCACAGGCCATGGTCAGCAAGGTATCTATCTTGGAAAGATTTCTCGGGATCTAGCTGTTCAGATTGCAAGGCTGACGGATCGGTGGGTGCTTGACCTTGTTCAAGGTAATTACGTGCTAGATGTTACTCCTCTGTCAGATACCTGGAGAGGGCAGGCAGATTGGGAGCGTTATTTGCAGGATAAGATAGCCAATGACGATGCTATACCAGAAACTGAGCGGCGTGCCTTGTTGAAGGCTAGGATTGGACAGGGGCAATTCCGAAAGGCACTTTTCGCGAAAAGTCAGGGCGGGGCCTGCCTTATCACCGGTGTTTCAAAGCCTGAGCATCTTGTTGCGAGCCATATCAAACCTTGGCGAAACGGTAGCAATGATGAGCGGCTTGATCCTGAGAATGGCTTCTTGCTCACTCCCTCTATTGATCACTTATTCGATAAAGGATTCATTAGCTTCGAAAACGACGGGCGCATCATTCCTTCTGAAGCGGCTGAAATCGATACGCTCACAAAAATGGGTATTCCGATGGCAGAAAGAGCTTTCCGGGCGAGAATGTTCTCGGAGGGGGAGCGCCGATATCTGGACTACCATCGTGAGAACATACTTTTGGCGGTTCGGTGATTCCAGCTCGCCGGCGGGAAGATTCGCAATAGCCTAAGGGCTATTGCTCACCCCTTCGGGGCCGTCACCGCCTGGGGGCGGTGACGTTCTGCGCATCTTGCCGGTAGCGGCAAGATGCTTGTCGAACCCGGCACGCAGCTTCTCATCCGGCCGCCTCAACGCTCAAAAAGAAAGGGCCACCCCATCGGGGTGGCCCTTTCTTTTTGATTGGTGGAGCCGGCGGGAATCGAACCCGCGTCCGTCAGCAATCCACTTGCAGGTCTACATGTTTAGCCTTGTCGATTGTAGTTAAGCTCTACCAGCCCGACAGGCAGGACGGTAAAGCCGATCCCCTGAGAGTTTTAACAGCGCCGTTCGGGGCGAACTTTGCTGCGAGCCTGTGTAGCTTTGCCCATCGCACTCCCCCACAGGCTGGGTCGTTTGATGGTAAGCGGGGTTTTTAGGCCGCTAGTGCGTAAGAATCGTCGTTTGCGATTACTTTAGTTTGCCACTTTTTGATTTACGAGAAATGTGACCTTCCTCGACATGCACCACAAGGTTCATAACCGGCGTCGAAACCAGGTCGGCCCCTGTCGTGTGTATTAGATGGGGTTTGTGGGGGCAAGTTCAAGGGGTTTCGGTGGGAAGGGCGGTATTTCTGGCCGGTGGCGGCGGTTTGGCGGGGTTTTGGAGTCTGTAGGACAGATTCCGGGGAGAGGAGGGCGCCGCTTGCACGTCCGTCCTTCCCGGGTGTGCGGGGAAAGTGATTGAAAATCAGTCGGTTGTGATCTGAAACACATATTTGAGATTAAGTTGTCGGACAATCAGGCGGGATTCGCTGGGCTGTAATGAACCTTGCGCTTGAATAGGGCTCATACAGCCCGCATTAAGCGAGCTGGATGGGCAGGCAGCGGCCACAAGCCGATGTCTGTCAGGGGTCCACCGGACTTAACCACACAATGGTACTTACAGCGTCCCCGACATAACGAAAGCAATACGAGGAAGCTGATCAGACCGTTATTCGTCACCAAGGAGGCGAACATGAAAACGTTGTTTGATCGCGCAAGCGAAACCCTGGAGCAGGCTGCTGCTCCGATCAAGCGTCACCCGCTGGTCTATCGTGGCCTGGGCTTGATGCTGACCCTGGTGCTTTACAGCGCCGGCGTGCTGGCTGCGGATGCGGTCAGTGGCGAGGCCATCTTCCCGGTCGCCATCGTGGCCGTGTACTTCCTGCCGGCGGTACTGCGTGCCTGGATGCTGTTCTACTGGGAAGTGCGCAAGGACGTGCGCGAGCTGAGGGAGCACCTGCAGTCACATAAGGTAGCCTGAACCGGTGAACGAGCTGCGGCGCGTGCAAGGCGCCGCAGCCAGCCAGCGATCAGCGCTGACGGAGAAGGCGCTGTTTTTGCCGGTTCCAGTCTTTTTCTTTCTCGCTGGCCCGCTTGTCCACCTTCTGCTTGCCCTTGGCGAGGGCAATTTCCAGCTTGGCGCGTCCGCGTGACCAGTACATGGCCAGCGGTACGCAGGTCAGGCCCTGTTTCTGTACCCCACCAAAAATCTTGCCCAGCTCACGCTGGTGCAGCAGCAGCTTGCGGCTGCGTACCGGATTCGGGGTGATGTGGGTGCTCACCGTCTTCAGGGGCTCCACGCGGCAATTGAACAGGAACGCCTCGCCGCCCTTGAGCAGCACATAGCTCTCCGTCAGGTTGACCTTGCCTTCGCGCAGGGATTTCACTTCCCAGCCTTCCAGCACCAGGCCAGCCTCGAAGGTCTCCTCGATGTGGTACTCATGGCGCGCCTTGCGGTTCAGCGCAATGGTACTGGAGGGGGTGCCGGGCTTTTTCTTGGTTTTGCTCATAGGGGCGCGATTATACGCAGCTGTGATGCACCTTGATACGGTTGCGGCCTGCTTTGCGCTTGAGGCACGGGCCGTAATTGCAGAGAATGCCGCCAAACCGGATTTTTGAGGGCGTCACATGCGCTTGGGATCGGACAGTTCCATTCATGGTATCTGGGGCAGCCGCCTCATCTTCATTCTCGCCGCCACGGGTTCTGCCGTGGGCCTGGGCAATATCTGGAAGTTTCCCTACATCGCCGGTGAGAACGGCGGTGGCGCCTTTGTCCTGTTCTACCTGCTGTGTATCGCCCTGATCGGTATTCCGGTGATGATGGCGGAGATCCTGATCGGCCGTCGCGGCCGCCACAGCCCGATCAATTCCATGGTCAAGCTGGCCAAGGACGCCCAGGTGTCACGGCGCTGGGGCTATCTCGGCTTTGTCGGCGCGCTGGCCGGGTTCCTGATCATGTCGTTCTACTCGGTGGTGGCCGGATGGGCGCTCTACTACGTGTTCAAGATGGGCTCCGGCGCCTTTGTCGGTGCCGATGCCGCAGCGGTGGGCGGTATTTTCGATACCCTGCTGGCCGATCCGCTCATGCTGCTGGGCTGGCATTCCACCTTTGCGGTGCTGGTGGTGGCGGTGGTGGCACGTGGCGTCAACGCCGGCCTTGAGAAAGCCATCCGCGTGCTCATGCCGATGCTGTTTATCCTGCTGGTGCTGTTGCTGGGTTACGCCCTCAGCTCGGGCAGCTTTGCCGAGGGCGCGGCCTTCCTGTTCGATTTCGATGCCAGCAAGCTCACCGCGGATGCCGCCCTGATCGCCCTCGGCCATGCTTTCTTTACCCTGAGCCTGGGCATGGGCGCGATCATGGCCTATGGCGCCTACATGCCGCGCAAGGCGTCCATCGGCAGCACCACGGTGATCATCGGTGTGCTTGATACCGTGGTGGCGCTGGTGGCGGGCCTGGCCATTTTCCCCATCGTGTTTGCCAACGGCCTGGAGCCGGGGGCCGGGCCGGGACTGATGTTTGTCACCCTGCCCATTGCCTTTGGTGGCATGGATGGCGGCGTGCTGTTTGGCACCCTGTTCTTCCTGCTGGTGGTGTTCGCTGCCTGGAGCTCCGCCATCTCGCTGATCGAGCCGGCCGTGGCCTGGGCGGTGGAGAAGGGCGTCAAGCGCGTCACCGCCACGGTAGTGGTGGGCCTGGGCGCCTGGGCGCTGGGCATCCTGTCGGTGCTGTCGCTGAATGACTGGGGCGGTTTCCAGGTGGTGGTGAACACACCCAATGACTGGGGCCTGTTTGTGGACACGCCCACCTGGCAGGCGCTCTCCGCGGCCTGTGCCGAGGCCAACGGCAAGACCTGGTTCGATTTCTTCGATTACCTCACCAGCTCCATCATGCTGCCCCTGGGTGGCCTGTTCATTGCCATCTTTGTCGGCTGGATCATGAAGGAAACCCATGTGCGCAAGGAGCTGGCCATGGGCAACTTCAAGCTCTACATGGTCTGGCGGGCGGTGGTGCGGATCTTCTCGCCGCTGGCCATCCTGCTGGTGTTTGCCTACTCCACCGGGCTGTGGACGCCGGGTGAAGTAAAGGCCGTGGAGGCAGGGGCCGAGTGTGAGCTGGCCACCTACGACACCGCCGTGGTGGATACGTCCGCACCGGCCCCGGTGGCGGATGACCTGCCCCCCGAGGCAAGTGCTGACGATTCCGGCGTGCCCGTAATTGAGTCGGCGCCTGCGCAAGAAGATGTGCCGGTGATTGACGAGGCACCGACGGACGCTGCGGAGGCCGCCAATGGCTGAGGACTTTATCTGCGTCGAGGTGGCCTACGCGCTGCCGCACAAGCAGAAGCTGCTGAGCGTGGAGGTGCCGCAGGGCACCACCATGTATGAGGCTGCCGAGCAGTCCGGCATTACCCAGCATTTCCCCGACCTGGAGCTGTCGAAATCCGCCATGGGGATTTTCGGCAAGCTGGAAGCGAACCCGAAGAAGCGGGTGATGCAGCCGGGTGAGCGGGTGGAGATCTACCGGCCGCTCACCGCCGACCCGAAGGAAAACCGCAAGGCGCGGGCGCAGCAGGCCAAGGCGAGGAAGGCGGGGAAGTAGGGTTTTGAAAGTAGGGTCTTGAGGGGTTGGGCCCTCACCCCAACCCCTCTCCCGGAGGGAGAGGGGCTTGCTGGAGGGTGCCCTCTCCCGCTTGCGGGGGAGGGACAGGGAGGGGGTGTGTATCTGGTGGTTGGGCCCTCACCCCAACCCCTCTCCCAGGGGGAGAGGGGCTTGCTGGAGGGTGCCCTCTCCCGCTTGCGGGAGAGGGACAGGGTGAGGGTGGTCCGCTAACGCCTTACGGGTTCAGCTGTCGCTGGACGGGGGCGCGTCGCTGGTCTCTTCATCGCTGGCGGACGCATCGCCCGCGTCTTCCGCCGCATCGGCATCAGCACTGTCTGATGCGCTGTCACCGTCGGCTTCCGGGTTCGGTGCCGGCAATTCCACGGCTTCCACACCATCCACATCTCGGCGGCGGTCTTCGGCCCGTTCACTCAGGGCGCGGTCACTGCCGGCGGTGGTTTTCGACTTCAGGTCGTCGGTGACCTGGCCTTCATAGTGGCTGTAGGCGCCGCCGGCAAAATGCACCACGATCTGCTGGGTCACGGTCTCGCCTTTGCCCGGCTCGTAGGTCATCAGGTAGAACCAGGTGTCCGCCGTGAACGGGTCGATCAGGGTCGGCACGCCGAGCACATATTCCACCTGCTCCGGGGTCATGCCCGACTCCAGGTCACCGAGCATTTCCTCAGTAACGAAATTGCCCTGCGGGATGTCGATCCGGTAGACCCAGGGGAAGCGCAAATTGCTGCAGCCGGCGAGAAGCGCAATCAGTATGATAATTGGAAGCTTTTGCATCTGTTTCGCGTTCCGCGTAAGTTTCGGGCGATAATACAGACCTCGCCTCCGGAAACAAGGTTCCGGGCCCGTTGCCGGCCCTGCACCGGCGGCACCATAAAGGAAAGGCGCGCAGGAAACCGGGCGCGCAGAAAACCGGGAGAGTACGGACGTGGATAACCAGGAGCTTCGCAAGGCCGGGCTGAAAGTGACCCTGCCTCGGGTCAAGATTCTCCAGCAGCTGGAGGATGCCGATGGCCGCCACATGAGTGTGGAGGACATCTACCGGGCCCTGCTGGAGGCCGGCGAGGACGTGGCCCTGCCCACCATCTACCGAGCGCTGGAGAAGTTCGAGCAGGCCGGGCTGGTGGAAAGTCACAAGTTCGAGGATGGCCCGGCCGTCTACGAGCTGGCCCAGGACGAGCACCACGACCACATGTTCTGCCTGGACACCAACAAGGTGATCGAATTCGTTGACCCGGAAATCGAGAAGCGCCAGAAGATGATTGCCGAGCAGCACGGCTATGAGCTGGTGGATCATACGCTGGTGCTGTACGTGCGGCCGAAGAAGAAAAGCTGACGCCCTGCGCGCAGGAGCGGTTATGGGAAAGCCCGGCTGACGCCGGGCTTTTTTGTGGGTGGGGCCTCACCCCAACCCCTCTCCCGGGGGGAGAGGGGCTTGCTGGAGGGTGCCCTCTCCCGCTTGCGGGGGAGGGACAGGGAGGGGGTGTGCCTGTTGGGTGGGCCCTCACCCCAACCCCTCTCCCAGAGGGAGAGGGGCTTACTGGAGGGTGCCCTCTCCCTTTGGGAGAGGGACAGGGTGAGGGGGCCTAGTTGGTCTGGCTGCGCTGCAGCATCTCGCGGGCGTGGGTGAGGGTGGAGTCGGTGATCTCCACGCCGCCGAGCATGCGTGCCACTTCCTCCACGCGCCGGCTCTCGTCCAGGTTGATGATCTCGGTGCGGGTGTCTTTCTTGCCCTGCTGCTTGAGCACGTGCCAGTGATGATGGCCCAGCGAGGCCACCTGCGGCTGGTGGGTAATGCACAGCACCTGGGCGTGGCTGCCCAGCTGGCGCAGCAGGCGGCCGACGATCTCGGCCACGCCGCCGCCCACGCCCACGTCCACTTCATCAAACACCAGCGCCGGCACCGTCAGGGTCTGCGCACAGATCACCTGGATGGCCAGGCTCACCCGGCTCAGTTCACCGCCACTGGCCACCTTGGCCAGCGGTCGCAGGGGCTGGCCGGGGTTGGCGGTAAACAGGAATTCCACCTGCTCGGCGCCATCGGCGCTGGGCTCGCAGTCGGTCAGGGTGATGTCCAGTTCGGCGCCTTTCATGCCCAGGGCCTTGAGATGGTCCATCACGCCTTTGGCCAGTGCCTTGGCTTTCTTGCGGCGGCGTTCGCTGAGGGCGCCGGCGGCCTTGTCGAAATCCGCGCGGGCGGATTTCTCCGCCGCTTCCAGTCCCTTGAGGTGATCGTCCAGGTTGTCCAGGGTGCCGGCTTCGGCGCGCAGGGCCTGGTGGTGGCTGTACAGCTCTTCCGGGCGCACCCGGTGCTTGCGCGCCAGGGTGTAGGCCTGGCCGAGGCGGTCTTCCACCTGCGCCAGGCGCTCCGGGTCCAGCTCTAGCCGGTCGAGGTAATGGCGCAGGTCGCCGGCGGCGGTTTCCACCTGGATGCGTGCCGACTCCAGCGTGTCCATGACTTCGCGCAGGGCACCGTCCTCGTGGCTGGCATCCGTGACCCAGTGGCTCACCTGGCCGAGCAGGCCGGTGATGGTGTTGTCTTCGCCCTCATACAGTAGACCCACGGATTGCTGGCACAGGCGGATCAGGTTGTCGGCATTGGCCAGCCGCTTCTGCTCCTGTTCCAGTTGCGCCAGTTCCTCTTCGCCCAGGTCAAAGGCGTCCAGCTCTTCCAGCTGGAAGCGCAGCAGGTTCTGGCGCTCGTCCTGCTCGTTGGCGCGCGACAGCGCCTCTTCATGGGCGCGCCGGGCGCTGCGCCAGGCATTGAAGGCACTGCGGGTTTTTCCCGCCAGCTCGGTGGCGCCGGCAAAGCTGTCCAGCAGTGCGCGCTGGGCCTGGGTTTTCAGCAGCGCCTGGTGTTCGTGCTGGCTGTGGATGCTGATCAGCTGCTCGGACAGCTCGCGCAGGTCCGAGAGTGTCACCGGGCGGCCATTGAGGTAGGCCTTGGAGCGGCCGTCGGCGCGGATGGTGCGGCGGATGATGCAGTCGTCATCCTCGTCCAGCTCGCGCTCGGCCAGCCAGGCCCGGGCTGCGGGGCAGTCGGCCAGGTCGAAGGTCACTTCCACTTCGGCACGCTCGGTGCCGGCACGCACCATGGCGGCGTCGGCGCGATCGCCCAGGGCCAGGCCCAGGGCGTCGATAATGATCGACTTGCCGGCGCCGGTTTCCCCGGAGATCACCGTCAGGCCGTTCTTCGGCTCCAGCGTCAGCTGTTCGACGGTGGCGAAATGTCTCAGGCTCAGGTGGGTCAGCATGGTTGGCCTCGGTCGGGTCAGCTGCCGGCAGGGGCGTCCACCACCTGCGTGCCGGCGATCAGGTCATGCAGGCAGCGGCGGTCACGGCGGAAGATCATCAGGGCATCCACCAGCAGGACCAGGTTGAACAGCGGCACCTGTGCCATCAGGTGGAACAACAGGTAGCGGGCCCCGTACAGGCGCCCGGGCGGCACGCGGCTGTCCTGCATGCCGACGATGCGGATATTCAGCAGCATCTTGCCAATGGTCTGCTGGCGGGTGAACAGCAGCCAGCCCTGCACAGCGAGGAAGGCCGCTTCGCCCACCAGGAACCAGGTGATGGCGAATTCCATGTTCAGTGCGGCCTGGCCCGACATGGCCTGGGCCCAGGCACCGGTGACCCACATGATCGGTATCACCACCGCCATCTGGATCACGGCATCGATGAGCACCGCCGCCAGGCGCGTACCGCGCCCGGCCAGCAGCTCGTCATCCGGCGCCGCGGTGGTGGCCGTCGGCGCCTGGTAGGGGTTGGTGGCCGGGGTGTCCGGCTGCCTGTCGGGCTGCCTGTCGGGCTGATTGTCGGGCTCGTGCATGCCAGCGTCCTGCTGTTCTTATGGTCAGTAGTGGCCATGGTAGGCCAAACCGGGCCGGCTGCCAAACACTGGTTGCAGGGGAGGGGCGGCCGGCACGTGAGCTTTGGCCGCGCCCGGCATATACTCGCTCACCTGTACGACACACCGTTATCTGGTACATATTAGCGCCATGGCTCACTTCGACCTGAATGAACGCAAGCAGCGGCTGCTGATGGCGCTGGTGGACCGTCATATCCGTGACGGCCAGCCGGTGGCGTCCAAGGCGCTGGCGGAAAGCACCGATCTCAAGGTCAGCCCGGCCACCATTCGCAACATCATGTCTGAGCTGGAGGACCTGGGCATCCTGCGTAGCCCGCACACCTCCGCCGGGCGCGTGCCCACGGAAGCGGGCTATCGCATGTACGTGGATTCCCTGCTTGGCTCGGCGCCCCTCAGGCACCAGAGCGCCCGCGGCCTCAAGCATGAGCTGGAACAGCTGATCAGCCCCGACCAGAGCCCGGCCGACCTGGTGGCGCAGGCCTCAAAAGCGCTGGCCGAGCTGACCCGCATGGCCGGCGTGGTGGCGGTGCCCCGGCGCGAAGTCACCACCCTGCGCCAGGTGGAGTTCCTGCCGCTGTCGGGTGATCGCGTGCTGGTGGTGCTGGTGGTGAACCGCTCGGAGGTGCAGAACCGCATCATCCATACCGACCGTCCCTACGAGGAAAGCGAGCTGCGCCAGGCGGCCAATTACATCAACCAGACCTACGCCGGTTGCAACCTGGATGACATCTGCGACGGGCTGGTGAGCACCATGCAGGCGGACAAGGACCAGATGGGCAGCCTCATGCAGACCACCGTGGATGTGGCGGCCAAGGCGCTCAAGCAGGAGGACAGCGGCGAGGACTATGTGGTCTCCGGCGAGCACAACCTGCTCGACAGTGCCGAGGCGGACAACCTCGACAAGCTGCGCGACCTGTTCGATGCCTTCAGCCACAAACGCGACATCCTGCACCTGCTGCAGCGCTGCTCGGACGCCCAGGGGGTGCAGATCTACATCGGCCGCGAGGCGGGCTACGATGCCCTGGACCAGTACTCGCTGGTGTCGGCGCCGTACCGTGCCGATGACAGCACCGTCGGCGTGCTGGCGGTGGTGGGGCCCACGCGCATGGATTACGAGCGGGTGATCCCCACCGTGGACATCACCTCGCGCATTCTCTCCGCCGCATTGCGCAATATTTGATCGATTTGCAGCCTTCCGGGCCCAACAGCCGGCGAATTGTGCCTGATTCGCCCCTTTTCCCTTGAAAGCCGCAAGGCCATTCCCATATTGTCTCCGGCTTTCCGAAAGCCGGGGTCGGCCGTTGCCGGCCCACTGGAAGCGATAAAACCTGCGGGGGCGCATTACACGCCGCGCCTGCAGCGAGCCACAGGCTTTTGTGCTGGAGAAACTGAAGCATGAGCGATCAGGACAAGACACAGGACACTGAAGAGGTCACCGCCGAGGCGGCGCAGGCCGGTGATGTAAAGGACGGTGATGTGGAGGCCCGCGAGGATGCCGAAGCCATGGCCGCCGAGCAGGACCCGGCCGCCGACGTGGCGCGCCTGGAGCAGCAGCTGGCCGAGGTGCAGAAATCCCTCGACGAGGCCGACCTGCGGGCCCAGGCCGAGATCCAGAACGTGCGCCGCCGGGCCGAGCGGGATGTGGCCAGCGCGCACAAGTTCGCGGTGGAGAAGTTTGCCGGCGACATCCTGTCCGTGGCCGACAGCCTCGAGCGTGGCCTGGCGACAATGCCGGGCGATGACGACACCTTCAAGGCCGCCCGCGAAGGCGTGGAGCTGACCCTGAAAGTGCTGCTGGATACGTTCCAGAAGCACAACATCGAGCAGATCGACCCGAAGGACGCCAGCTTCGACCCCGAGCAGCACGAAGCCATGACCATGGTGCCCATGCCGGGCGTGGCGGCGAATACCGTCATCGAGGTGCTGGAAAAGGGCTACACCCTGAATGGCCGGCTGATCCGCCCGGCCCGGGTGGTGGTGGCCAAGGGCGAATAAGCCGCCCCGGCGTTCGCCTCTCCTGGGAGGGGAGGCACGATTTTACGGCAGAGACCACATTTTTTCGCCGGTCTCTTGAAAGGCAGGAAGACGTCGCCATATAGGCAACGAGACAAGTTCAGCATCGCAGGTTGCCGACAGGGATCTGCGGAAGTGTGAAGGAGCGAGAAATGGGTAAGATCATTGGTATTGACCTGGGTACGACCAACTCCTGTGTCGCCGTCATGGAAGGCGACAAGGTCAAGGTTCTGGAAAACAGCGAGGGCGCGCGTACCACGCCGTCCATCATTGCCTACACTGACGACAAGGAAATCCTGGTGGGCCAGGCGGCCAAGCGCCAGGCGGTAACCAATCCGGACAATACCCTGTACGCGGTGAAGCGCCTCATCGGTCGTCGCTTCAAGGACGACGTGGTGCAGAAAGACATCAAGATGGTGCCCTACAAGATCATCGAGGCGGACAACGGCGACGCCTGGGTATCCGTGAAAGATGAAAAGCTGGCACCGCCGCAGATTTCCGCACAAGTGCTGAAGAAGATGAAGAAGACCGCCGAGGACTACCTCGGTGAGACGGTCACCGAAGCCGTGATCACGGTGCCGGCCTACTTCAACGATTCCCAGCGCCAGGCTACCAAGGACGCCGGCCGCATTGCCGGTCTCGACGTCAAGCGCATCATTAACGAGCCCACCGCGGCGGCGCTGGCCTACGGCATGGACAAGACCGACGGCAAGGATCGCAAGATTGCGGTCTACGACCTCGGTGGCGGTACCTTCGATATCTCCATCATCGAGATTGCCGATGTGGACGGCGAGAAGCAGTTCGAAGTGCTGTCCACCAACGGTGACACCTTCCTCGGTGGTGAGGACTTCGACCTGGCCCTGATCAATTTCCTGGCCGACGAATTCAAGAAAGACACCGGCATCGACCTCGGTGGCGACCCGCTCGCCATGCAGCGCCTGAAAGAAGGCGCCGAGAAGGCCAAGATCGAGCTGTCTTCCAGCGAGCAGACGGAAGTGAACCTGCCGTACATCACCGCTGACAACACCGGGCCCAAGCACCTGGTGGTGAAAGTGACCCGCGCCAAGCTGGAGTCGCTGGTGGGTGACCTGGTGACCCGTTCGCTGGAACCGTGCAAGACCGCCCTGAAAGACGCCGGCCTGTCCAACAGCGACATCACCGACGTCATCCTCGTGGGTGGCCAGACGCGCATGCCGCTGGTACAGAAGCAGGTTGCCGAGTTCTTCGGTCACGACCCGCGCAAGGACGTGAACCCGGACGAAGCCGTGGCCATCGGTGCGGCCCTGCAGGGTGCGATCATGTCGGGCGACGTGAAAGACGTGCTGCTGCTCGACGTCACCCCGCTGACCCTGGGTATCGAAACCATGGGTGGCGTGATGACGCCGATCATCGAGAAGAACACCACTATCCCGACCAAGGCGAGCCAGGTGTTCTCCACCGCGGCAGACAACCAGACCGCCGTGACCGTGCATGTGCTCCAGGGTGAGCGCAAGCAGGCGGGCGAGAACAAGTCCCTGGGCCAGTTCAACCTGGAAGACATTCCGCCGGCACCGCGCGGCGTACCGCAGGTCGAGGTGACCTTCGATATCGACGCCAACGGCATCCTGCATGTGAATGCCAAGGACAAGGCCACCGGCAAGGAACAGACCATCCAGGTGAAAGCCAACTCCGGTCTGTCCGATGAAGAAGTCGAGCAGATGGTGAAGGACGCCGAGGCCCATGCTGACGAGGACAAGAAGTTCGAGCAGCTGGTCAGCGCCCGTAACCAGGCCGACCACCTGATCCACGCCACGAAGAAGACCGTGGAAGAAGCCGGCGACAAGGCCAGCGACGACGAGAAGAAGGCCATTGATGACGCCATCAGTGCGCTGGAAGAGTCGCTCAAGGGCAACGACCCGGACGACATCGAAGCGAAGACCAAGGCGCTGGCGGAAGCGTCCGGCAGCCTGGCGCAGAAGATGTATGCCGAAGCCGCCCAGCAGGAAGGCGGTGCCGAAGGCGCTGCGGGTGAGCAGCAGGGCCCGGCCGGTGACGACGTGGTCGACGCCGAGTTTGAAGAAGTGGACGACGACAAGAAGAAGTAACCCACGGCGAAGCGCGGCGGGGATTCCCCGCCGCATTCCCCCGCGGGCTTGTCGTGCCCGCGCCGCCGTAACTGACAGTCGCCGGAACCGCAGCCATGTCAAAGCGTGATTACTACGAAGTCCTTGGTGTGTCGAAAGACGCCGGCAAGGACGACCTCAAGAAGGCCTATCGCCGCCTGGCGATGAAGTACCATCCTGACCGTAATCCGGACAGCGAAGAGGCCGAAGAAAAGTTCAAGGAAGCCAAGGAAGCGTACGAAGTCCTCAATGATGCGGACAAGCGTGCCGTGTACGACCGCTTCGGCCACGCCGGCCTGGAAGGCCAGGGTGGTTTCGGTGGCGGCGGCGCGGGGGCCGGCGGTGCCGGTTTCTCCGATATCTTTGGCGACATCTTCGGCGATATCTTTGGTGGCGGCGGTGGTGGCCGTCGTGGGCCCGCGCGCGGGGCAGACCTGCGCTTCACCCTGGAGCTGGACCTGGAGCAGGCCGTGCGTGGCACGGAAGAAAAGATCCGTGTGCCCACCTACAAGGTCTGTAATACCTGTGACGGCTCCGGTGCCAAGGCCGGCGAGCAGCCGGTGACCTGTTCCACCTGTGGTGGTGCCGGCCAGGTACGCATGCAGCAGGGTTTCTTCACCGTGCAGCAGACCTGCCCGGCCTGTCGTGGTGAAGGCAAGACCATCAAGAACCCGTGCGGTGACTGTGGCGGCCAGGGTCGGGTGCAGGACACCAAGACCCTGAACGTGCGCATCCCCGCCGGTGTCGACACCGGTGATCGCATCCGTCTCGCCGGAGAAGGCGAGGCCGGGGCCCATGGCGCCCCCGCCGGCGACCTGTACGTGCAGGTGCTGGTGCGCGAGCACGAGATCTTCCAGCGCGACGGCAGCAACCTGTACTGCGAAGTGCCGGTATCGTTTGTCGACGCGGCCCTCGGTGGTGAGCTGGAAGTGCCCACCCTGAATGGCAAGGTCAAGCTCAAGGTGCCGCCGGAGACCCAGACCGGCAAGCTGTTCCGCCTGCGCGGCAAGGGCGTCACCAGTGTGCGTGGTGGCCCCACCGGCGACCTGCTGTGCCGGGTGGTGGTGGAAACGCCGGTGAAGCTGTCGAGCAAGCAGAAAGACCTGCTGAAGAAATTCCAGGATTCCCTGGAGGACGGTGGCGAGCGTCATAACCCGCGCCGCAGCAGCTGGTTCGAGGGTGTGAAACGGTTCTTCGAGGACCTGTGAGCCGCTGACAGACCCCTCGCGGGGGGAACCCCCCCCC
>JARGOL010000014.1:0-15470 GCA_029212745.1 Alcanivoracaceae bacterium | reverse complement strand
CCTACGGGCACCACACCATGTAGGAGCGGCGTGTACGCCGCGAACCCTCCCCGTTACCGCCCCGGATGGCGCAAACTGACAACCGGCAGCGCCCCCAGCTCGCCGGAATGACCCCTTTTTCCTTGCTGATTCTGCGAACTTCTACGGATTGTTGCCTCGCCCGCCACTGCTATAGTCGCAGCTCAAAATAAAAACAACACAGGGTTGTCTATGAGACGCAGTCGAACACTGGCGTGGATGCTGGTGGTACTGGGGATATGTGCAGGAAGCACCGGGGCCGCGTGGGCGGCACCCATCGACGATGCCCGTGCGCGCGTGATGGCGTCCTTTACCCAGAAGCCCGAGGCGCGCATTGCGCTGGACCCGGCCATTGTCGAAGGGCCCTGGGAGCCGGTGCCGTTTGACCAGGCGAAATACACCTACACCTTTGCCGAGATGAAGGCGCGCTGGCCCGAGTTCATGCGCGGCCTGCGTATTCCCTATCCCTCCGCCGAGTACCTGCGCGAGCGCTACCAGCGCTTCCCTGCGCTGATGTATGAGCTGGGCTACCAGGATGACAACTGGGAGATCCACAGCCTCAACGTGCTGGAGGTCTGGCAGGCGTTCTTCCGCGGTGACTTCCGCAAGGCCCGCGACCTGGGCATCAAGTACGGCGGCTATGCCCAGGTGCCGGGGGTGTTCGCGCAGATACTGCAGGCCATCTACCTGGCCAAGACCCACGAGAAGAAGCAGATGTTGCTGCAGGATGCCATCGACCGCATCGAGGCCTACGCCACGGCCGCGCCGTACCTGCCCAGCGAGGACGAGTTCCACGACGACTATGTGCTGTTCCGCCTGGGCCTGGCCTATGCCGTGGGTCGCCTGGCCGAGGACGAGCCGGTACCGGTGATGCTCGCCAACGGCTACGCGCCGCTGGTGATCAACGCCGCCAACGAGGCGCTGGCAGTGGAGCCGGAGCATCCGCTGGTGATGGCCATGAACGCGGTATTCGATGCCAATGTGATCCGCCGGGTGGGCAAGACTGCCGGCAAGATTGCCCTCGGGGCAGAGCCGGTGAACGCCGGTGAGCTGCTGGAAAAATCCCTGTCGATCACGGATGACATGGCCATCACCCAGTACGAATTCGCCAACAGCCGGCTGTACATCGACCGCAGCGCCTCCACCGAGGAGGCCCTGGCCCACCTGCACAAAGCCGTGGCCCTGAAGGGTGAATTCAGCATGGAAGTGCTGGATGCCATGTACGCGCAGAAGCGCCTTGCCGAAGTGCAGGCGCTGCACGACAGCGGCCGCAGCTTCGCCAGCTTTGACCGGGCGCGGCGCAAGCACATGCGCAAGACCGGGGTGAACCTGTATTGCGTGACCTGCGAGCCGTTTATCGTGGGGTGACCATTAGCCCCTCTCCCCCTGGGAGAGGGGTTGGGGTGAGGGCTTCTGCGCTTGGGCAAACCACCCTCACCCTGGCCCTCTCCCTGAGGGAGAGGGGACGCTAGCGCGGGTATCAGCGCAGGCCGAGCACGTCCTGCATGTCGTACAGGCCGGCGTCCTGCTGGCCCAGCCAGGCGGCAGCGCGCACCGCACCGCGGGCGAAGTTCATCCGGCTGGTGGCTTTATGGGTGATCTCCACGCGCTCACCGTCGGCAGCAAACATCACCGTGTGCTCACCGACGATGTCGCCGGCGCGAATGGTCTCGAAGCCGATGGTCTTGCGTTCGCGGGCACCGGTGCGGCCCTCGCGACCGTAGACGGCGCATTCCTTGAGGTCGCGGCCCAGGGCGTCCGCCACCACCTCACCCATGGCCAGCGCGGTGCCGGATGGGGCATCAATCTTGTGGCGGTGGTGGGCCTCGATCACCTCGATGTCGACGTCATCGCCGAGTACGCGGGCGGCGGTATCGAGCAGCTTCAGGCACAGGGTCACACCCACCGAGTAGTTGGCGGCAAAACACACCGGCACCTGTTCACTGGCGTTCTTCAGGCCGGCCTTCTGCTCGTCAGTCAGGCCGGTGGTGCCGATCACCAGCTTGCGGCCGTGTTGGGCGCACAGCGCCAGGTGCCTCTCGGTGGCTTCCGGCAGGGTGAAGTCGATGTAGACATCGGCGTCCGTGATCACCTTGGCCAGGTCGTCGGCAATGGCGATGCCCAGCTTGCCGGCACCCACCAGCTCGCCGGCGTCTGCGCCGATCAGGGAGCTGCCCGGGGCATCGACGGCGGCGGCCAGCTCCAGGTCATCGTGGGCCAGCACGGCCTCGATCAGGGTGCGGCCCATGCGGCCGGCGGCGCCAAGGATTCCTACTTTCATCACAGTCTGTCCGGTTCGTGAAAGGGCGCAAGGGAGCCTCTGGACGATTCCCTGCGTTCTCGGGCCATCAGGCTGGCCTGCTATAAGGGCGCAATTTTGAAGGCATAGTGGTGCTATGTCGAGAAAGTGCAGCGCACTTCAGGCGGCGCACCAGGCACAGGCATTCATTCTGAGGCTCCCCTGTGTGCCGGCTTTGCCGCCGTGCCAGCACACGCGCACAGGTGACGCGCACGCAGACCGGCGTATGCTGGAAGGACCATTGGCCACGTCCGGAGTCGCCATGAGCCACCAACAGGTCACCCTGCACCAGCCGGTCTGGCTGGAAAGCTGGCTGCATCACCGTCCCGCGGCCACCGATGACAGCCAGCGCCTGCGCGAAGTGCTGGCCATGGCTGAGGAAAACGTGGTGCGCGAAACCGGCGGCCCCTTTGCGGCGGCCGTCTATGACCAGCTCAGCGGCGAGCGCCTGTCGGCCGCCGTCAATACGGTGGTGCGCAATTGCACCGCCCTGGCCCATGCCGAAACCATGGCACTGGGCCTGGCCCAGCAGCGCCTGCAGCATTTTTCCCTCGACTATGCCGGCGGCCCTGAAGTGCTGCTGGTGACCTCCAGCGCCCCCTGCACCATGTGCCTGGGTGCCATTGCCTGGAGCGGCGTGCGCCGGGTGCTGTTTTCCACCACCCGTGCGGAGGTGGAAGCCATCGGCTTCGACGAGGGCCCGGCCACGCCGCGCTGGCGCAGTGAATTGAAGAAGCGGGGCATCGACGTCAGCGGCCCACGACTCCGCCGTCAGGGTCAGGCGGTGCTGGCCGCCTACCAGGCGCATCAGGGGGCGGTGTATAACGGCCCCGCAGAAGGCCGCTGAAGCGCGTCCCCTCTCCCTCAGGGAGAGGGCCAGGGTGAGGGTGGTTTTCTTCAGCGCCTCGGTTCCCTCACCCCAACCCCTCTCCCAGGGGGAGAGGGGCTAAACACTGCCACCCTGTCAGGCTGGCACCCCTCATTCCCCGTTGAACGCGCCGAGAAGCGCAGCAAAATCGCGGAGAAAAGGGCCAACATGTCTGAGCGAAGCGAGTTGTTGGCCCGCCGCGGTTTTGTGAGCATCGCAGGGGACCGCGCACAGCGCGGCGCGTGAGTCGGGGCGCGGGGGTGTCCAGAGGGGTATCGCGCGATACCCCTCTGGTGCCCGTCCCGCACAGGGACACGCACCCGCCGATGCGGCACACCGCTATCCCGGCCGCAAGGCCGCACCCCATGAGGCCCGGCGGGGCCGACCCGCCAAAACACCCTGTTTACCCGTGACACACGCCGCGCCAGCGACTACAATTGGCGCCCGCCCAAGGGATGTGATCCCGGCCCACAATCAGCGACGTACTCAGAGCGAGGTGGATCAGTCCATCTCGCTTTTTTGCGACCTGCGGCCGGCCATGCCCGCCACCCGGATACACACTGGAGGTTACCTTGACGGTACCGGCCCTACTCGCACTGGAAGACGGCAGTCTCTTCCGTGGTGTCGCCATCGGTGCGCCCGGCGAAGCCGTTGGAGAGGTGGTGTTCAACACCGCCCTGACCGGCTACCAGGAAATCCTCACGGATCCTTCCTACGCCGAGCAGATGGTCACCCTGACTTACCCGCATATCGGTAACACCGGCACCAATGCCGAGGACGAGGAGTCTGCGCGCATCTGGGCCCGGGGGCTGATCATTCGCGATTTGGCCATGACCGTTTCCAGCTTCCGCAGCGAGCAGTCGCTGCCGGAATACCTGCGCGCACGCAATGTGGTCGGCATCGCGGACATCGACACCCGGCGGCTGACACGGATCCTGCGGGAGAAGGGCGCGCAGAACGGCTGCATCCAGGTGGGCGATGCCATCAATGAAGAAAAGGCGCTGGAACAGGCCCGGGCATTTCCGGGGCTCAAGGGCATGGATCTGGCCAAAGAGGTGACCTGCGACGAGCAGCACAGCTGGACCGAGGGTGGCTGGCAACTGGGCGAAGGCCATGTCACCCCGGCTGAGCAGCCGTACCACGTGGTGGCCTACGATTTCGGGTACAAGCGCAACATCCTTCGCATGCTGGCGGACCGCGGTTGCAAGCTCACTGTGGTGCCGGCAAAGACCCCGGCGAAAGATGTGCTGGCGATGAAGCCGGACGGCGTGTTCCTGTCCAACGGCCCGGGTGACCCGGAGCCGTGTGATTACGCCATCGAGGCGATCCGCGAGATCGTTGACACCGGCCTGCCGGTGTTCGGTATCTGCCTGGGGCACCAGCTGCTGGCGCTGGCCAGTGGTGCCAAGTCCATGAAGATGAAGTTCGGTCACCACGGTGCCAACCATCCGGTCAAGGACATCGATAACGACCGCGTCATGATCACCAGCCAGAACCACGGTTTTGCCGTGGATGAAAGCACCTTGCCCGACAACCTGCGCGCCACGCATGTGTCGTTGTTTGATGGATCGCTGCAGGGCATCCATCGCACCGACAAGCCAGCGTTCAGTTTCCAGGGGCACCCCGAGGCGAGCCCGGGGCCGCACGACGCGGCACCCCTGTTCGATCACTTCATTGACCTGATCAAAGAACAGAAGGGGTAAGCGACGATGCCGAAGAGAACCGATATCAAGAGTGTCCTCATCATTGGCGCTGGCCCCATCGTCATCGGCCAGGCCTGTGAGTTCGATTATTCTGGCGCCCAGGCCTGCAAGGCGCTGCGCGAAGAGGGTTTCCGGGTCATCCTGGTAAATTCCAACCCGGCCACCATCATGACCGACCCGGCCATGGCGGATGCCACCTACATCGAGCCGATCACCTGGGAAACCGTGGCGGCGATCATCGAGAAGGAAAAGCCGGACGCGCTGCTGCCCACCATGGGTGGCCAGACCGCACTCAACTGTGCGCTGGATCTCGAGCGCCACGGTGTGCTGGAAAAGCACGGCGTGGAAATGATTGGCGCCAATGCCGATGCCATCGACAAGGCAGAAGACCGCGAGCGTTTCGACAAGGCCATGAAGTCCATCGGCCTCGAGTGCCCCCGTGCATCCATTGCCCATTCCATGGAAGAAGCCTTCCAGGTGCTCGACAGCATCGGTTTCCCCTGCATTATCCGCCCGTCATTCACCATGGGTGGCTCCGGTGGCGGCATCGCCTACAACCGGGAAGAGTTCGAGGAAATCTGCCAGCGCGGTCTCGACCTGTCGCCCACCAATGAGCTGCTTATTGATGAGTCGCTGCTGGGCTGGAAAGAGTACGAGATGGAAGTTGTGCGTGACAAAAACGACAACTGCATCATCGTCTGCTCAATCGAGAACTTCGACCCCATGGGCGTACACACCGGCGACTCCATCACTGTGGCGCCGGCACAGACGCTGACGGACAAGGAATTCCAGATCATGCGCGACGCCTCCTGTGCGGTGCTGCGTGAGATCGGCGTGGAAACCGGCGGCTCCAACGTGCAGTTCGGTGTCAATCCGGACGACGGCCGCATGGTGGTGATTGAAATGAATCCGCGGGTGAGCCGTTCCTCGGCGCTGGCGTCGAAAGCCACCGGCTTCCCGATTGCCAAGGTGGCGGCGAAGCTGGCGGTGGGCTACACCCTGGACGAACTGCAGAACGAGATCACCGGCGGCAAGACGCCGGCCTCGTTCGAGCCGTCCATTGACTATGTAGTTACCAAGATTCCGCGCTTCAACTTCGAGAAGTTTGCCGAGGCGGACCCGGTGCTGACCACGCAGATGAAATCTGTGGGTGAGGTCATGGCCATTGGCCGTAACTTCCAGGAGTCGTTGCAGAAAGCCCTGCGTGGCCTGGAAAACGACAAGAACGGCTTTGACCCGGTGCTGGAAGCCAGCGACGGCGACATGCGCAGTGCCGTGGCGCAGGCGCTGGCCGTGCCGGGCCCGGACCGTATCTGGGTGCTGGCGGATGCGTTCCGTGCCGGTTACACCCTGGATGAGCTGTTCCAGCTGACCAAGATTGATCCCTGGTACCTGGTCCAGATCGAGGACCTGCTCAACGAGGAAAAGGCGCTGGCGACGATGACGTTCAGCGACCTGGATCGTGACACCCTCTATCGCCTCAAGCGCAAGGGTTTCTCCGATTACCGCCTGGCTGACCTGCTCGGCGTCAAGGAAGCGGACCTGCGTGCCCGCCGGCATGAGTTCGATATCCGCCCGGTGTACAAGCGTGTAGACACCTGCGCGGCAGAGTTCTCTACCAGCACGGCGTACATGTATTCCTCCTACGATGAAGAGTGTGAGGCGGCGCCCAGCGATCGCGACAAGATCATGGTGCTGGGTGGCGGGCCGAACCGTATCGGCCAGGGCATCGAGTTCGATTACTGCTGTGTGCATGCCGCCTTCGCCATGAAGGAAGACGGTTACGAGACCATCATGGTCAACTGTAACCCGGAGACCGTGTCCACGGACTACGACACCTCTGATCGCCTGTACTTCGAGCCGGTGACGCTGGAAGACGTGCTGGAAATCGTCAACAAGGAAAAGCCCAAGGGTGTGATCGTGCAGTACGGTGGCCAGACGCCGCTGAAGCTGGCCCGTGCCCTGCAGGCGGCGGGCGTGCCGATTATCGGTACCAGCCCGGATGCTATCGACGAAGCGGAAGACCGTGAACGCTTCCAGCAGATGGTGCACAAGCTCAACCTGAAGCAGCCGCCCAACCGCACTGCGCGCAGCATCGAGGACGGTGTCCGCCTGGCCGAGGAGATTGGCTACCCGTTGGTGGTGCGGCCGTCCTATGTGCTCGGTGGCCGGGCCATGGAAATCGTCTACAACGAGGAAGAGCTGCGTAACTACATGAAGAACGCGGTATCGGTATCGAACGAATCACCGGTGCTGCTGGACCGTTTCCTCGACGATGCCGTGGAAGTGGATGTGGATGCGGTATCCGACGGCACCGATGTGGTGATTGGCGGCATCATGCAGCATATCGAGCAGGCTGGCGTGCACTCCGGTGACTCTGCTTGTTCGCTGCCGCCGTACTCCCTGTCTGCTGAAGTGCAGGACGTGATGCGCCAGCAGGCCGCCGACATGGCCCGCGAACTGGGCGTGGTGGGCCTGATGAACGTACAGTTCGCTGTCAAGGATGGCGAAGTGTTCGTGCTGGAAGTGAACCCGCGTGCGTCGCGTACGGTGCCTTATGTGTCCAAGTGCATTGGCACCTCGCTGGCCAAGGTGGCCGCCCGTTGCATGGCGGGTGTATCGCTGAAGAACCAGGGGTTCACCACCGAGATTGTGCCGAAGAACTTCCACGTCAAGGAGGCCGTGTTCCCGTTTGCCAAGTTCCCAAAGGTGGACCCGATCCTCGGCCCGGAAATGAAATCCACCGGTGAGGTCATGGGTGTCGGTGCGACGTTCGCCGAGGCCTTTGCCAAGGCGGCGCTGGGTGCCGGTGACTTGTTGCCGCGCTCAGGCACGGTATTCATTTCCGTGCGCGAAGTGGACAAGGAGGGTGCCGTGGACGTGGCGCGCCAGCTGGTGGACCTTGGTTTCAAGCTGGTGGCGACACGGGGTACCGCGCGCCGTATCGAGGCGGCAGGCATTGCCGTGACGCCGGTGAACAAGGTGCTTGAAGGGCGCCCGCACATCGTCGACATGATCAAGAACGGTGACATCGACATGATCATCAACACCACGGAAGGCAAGCAGGCCATCCGTGACTCGTTCACGATTCGTCGTTCGGCCTTGCAGCGCAAGACCTACTACACCACCACCATTACCGCAGCGCTGGCCGTGTGCCAGGCGATTGCCCATAACGAGGAAATCCAGGTGCGCCGCTTGCAGGATCTGCATGCGGAACTGGCCTGAGGAGAGTGCATGCAACGTTACCCGATGACCGTACAGGGGGCTGCGGCCCTGCGCGAAGAGCTGCAGCGCCTGAAGACCGTGGAGCGTCCGCGTATTTCAGCGGCCATTGCCGATGCCCGTGAGCATGGCGATCTGAAAGAGAATGCCGAATACCATGCGGCCCGCGAAGAGCAGGGCTTCGTGGAAGGCCGCATCCAGGAGATCGAAGCCAAGCTGAGTGCGTCGCAGATTATTGATGTGAAAGACATCGCGCCCACCGGCAAGGTGATCTTCGGTGTCACCGCCACCATCATCAATACGGAAACCGATGAGGAAAAGGTCTACCAGATCGTTGGTGACGACGAGGCCGACATCAAGAAGGGCAAGATCTCGGTGAACTCGCCCATCGCCCGCGGCCTGATCGGCAAGGAAGAGGGTGACGTGGTCACCATCGACACGCCGGGAGGCGAAGTGGAGTACGAGATCGACAAGGTGGAGCACCTGTAACGGTGTCTGCACAGGCCGCGAAAGCGGCCTGTGTTGTTTTCGGCGTCAGCTGTTGGCGAAGCGCAGCAGGTTGGACAGCTTGGGAGACGGCTTCTTCGCCGCGCGATAGAGCAGGGCTACATTGCCGATACGCTGCACCAGCTCGGCCTGCCCGGCCTCGCACAGCGCCTCGACGATGGCAGCCTTGTCCTCACGGGTTTCCGCGTTGACCTTTACCTTGATCAGCTCATGGTCTTCCAGGCGCTTGTCCAGCTCCTCGATGAAACCCTCGGTAAGGCCGTTGCCACCGAAAATCAGGATTGGTTTCAGGTGGTGACCGATGACGCGAAAGTGCTTACGGTCCTGGGGGCTGAGTGCCATGGTGTTCTCCTCGTTCCGGGTGCGTAGTCTAACAGAAAGGCCGCCGGCCATGGCTATGGCTGGCGGCCGGAAAGCAAGGGCTCACACCGCTTTCGCGGTGAGGATGCAAGGGTATGGGACGTTCGAAAAGCAGTCAGCGCTGGTTGCGCGAGCACTTTGATGACCACTGGGTGGCCAAGGCCCAGGCGGAAGGGTACCGCTCCCGCGCCAGTTTCAAGCTGCTGGAAATCGACGAAAAGGATCGTCTGTTCCGGCCCGGCATGACGGTGCTGGACCTGGGGGCCGCCCCTGGCGGCTGGTCGCAGGTGGCGGCCCGGCAGGTGGGCGATGTTGGCACGGTGATTGCGAGTGACATTTTGCCTATGGAGCCCATAGCCGGTGTCACCTTTATCGAGGGTGACTTCCGGGAGGATGATGTCTTCCGTGAGTTGCTCAATGTGCTGGACGGGCGGCCAGTGGACCTTGTGTTATCGGATATGGCCCCCAATATGTCTGGTAACCGGGCCGTGGATCAGCCGCGCGCCATGTACCTGGCCGAGCTGGCCCTGGAGATGGCGCGGGAAGTACTCGCTGAAGACGGCCGTTTGCTGGTCAAGGCATTCCAGGGTGAGGGCATAGACGCCTACCGAAAGGCATTCCGGGACACATTTACCCGGGTGGTGACACGAAAACCGGCCGCCAGTCGGCCCCGCTCCCCGGAGGTGTACTTGCTGGGGTCGGGCCTGAAAATGGTGTAACGTAGGTTAAGACATTGATTTATCCACACAATTCGTGTGGATCACAGGGTGAGGTGCCCCTTGAACGATATTATGCGCAACGTAATTCTCTGGATGGTCATTGCTGGCGTGCTCTATGTAGTGGCGCAAAGCATCACCCCGCAGGCCCAGACCCGCGAGGTGAACTATTCCGAATTCATCCAGATGGTGAAGTCTGGCCAGGTGGAAGAGGTGCAGATCGGCACCAACCGCATCAGCGGCACCCTGTCTGGTACTTCCATTGGCGGCGCTGACCAGTTCGAGACGGTGAAGCCGCCGATCCTTGATCTCGACCTGCTGGCAACCCTGGACGAGAACGGTGTCACCATCGTCGGCAAAGAGCCGGAGCGCGAGAGTTTCCTCACCCAGCTGTTCCTGTCCATCCTGCCGATCCTGCTGGTGCTGGGCATCTTCATGTTCTTCATGCGCCAAATGCAGGGTGGCGGTCGTGGCGGCGCCGGGCCGATGACGTTCGGCAAGAGCCGGGCCCGGCTGCTGGGCGAAGACCAGATCAAGACCACGTTTGCCGATGTGGCGGGCGTGGAAGAGGCCAAGGAAGAGGTGCAGGAGCTGGTGGAGTTCCTGCGTGACCCGGGCAAGTTCCAGCGCCTGGGCGGCAAGATTCCCAAGGGTGTGCTGATGGTGGGCTCGCCCGGTACCGGTAAGACCCTGCTGGCCAAGGCCATTGCCGGTGAAGCCCGTGTGCCGTTCTTCTCCATCTCCGGTTCCGACTTCGTCGAGATGTTCGTGGGCGTTGGCGCGTCGCGCGTGCGCGACATGTTCGAGCAGGCCAAGAAGCATGCACCCTGCATCATCTTCATTGACGAGATCGATGCCGTGGGCCGTTCCCGTGGCGCCGGCATGGGCGGCGGCCATGATGAGCGTGAGCAGACCCTGAACCAGCTGCTGGTGGAAATGGACGGTTTCGAGGGCCACGAAGGCATTATCGTTATCGCCGCCACCAACCGTCCGGACGTGCTCGACGCGGCGCTGCTGCGCCCGGGCCGTTTCGACCGCCAGGTGGTGGTGCCGCTGCCGGATATCCGCGGCCGTGAGCAGATCATCAAGGTGCACATGCGTTCGGTGCCGGTGGGCAATGATGTCGAACCTGACCTGATCGCCCGTGGTACGCCCGGCTTCTCCGGTGCGGACCTGGCCAACCTGGTGAACGAGGCGGCGCTGTTTGCTGCGCGCGCCAACAAGCGCCTGGTGGGCATGGAAGAATTCGAGAAAGCCAAGGACAAGATCCTCATGGGTGCCGAGCGCCGCTCCATGGTCATGTCCGAGAAGGAAAAGCTGAACACCGCCTACCACGAAGCAGGCCACGCCATTGTTGGTCGCCTGGTGCCCGAGCATGACCCGGTCTACAAGGTCAGCATCATCCCGCGCGGCCGCGCCCTGGGTGTGACCATGTACCTGCCGGAAGAGGACAAGTACTCGCAAACCAAGCAGGCCATCGAGAGCAGCATCAGCTCCCTGTTCGGCGGCCGTATTGCCGAGGAGATGATCAACGGCTTCGACGGTGTCACCACCGGCGCCTCCAACGACATCGAGCGCGCCACCAAGATGGCCCGTGCCATGGTGACCAAGTGGGGCCTGAGCGAGAAGCTGGGGCCGCTGGCCTACGAAGAAGACGAGGGCGAAGTTTTCTTGGGCAAGTCAGTGACGCAGCACAAGCACGTGTCGGCGCAGACTGCGGAAGAGATTGACCGCGAAGTGCGCGCCATCATCGACAAGTGCTATGCCCGTGCCCGTGGCCTGCTTGAGGAAAACAGTGACAAGCTGGAACTCATGGCGCAGGCATTGATGCAGTATGAAACCATTGATGCGCGCCAGATTGACGACATCATGGAAGGCCGCGAGCCACGGCCGCCGAAGGACTGGAATGATCCCGGCGCCGGCACCGGCGGTGCGGTCAGTGATGACGAGCAGGGCGATGCGGGCACCGATCCCATTGGGGGCCCGGCCAACACGCACTGAGCCATGACGGAACTTCACTGCGGGACGCGGACACTGGATTTGTCCGCGTCCGTCGTTATGGGGGTGCTCAATGTCACCCCCGATTCGTTTTCCGACGGTGGTCGCTTTATCCAGCGCGATGCGGCGTTGCGCCAGGCGCAACGCATGCTGGATGACGGTGCGGCGATCATCGACGTCGGTGGTGAGTCCACCCGTCCCGGGGCTGCCCCCGTTTCCTGCCAGCAAGAATGTGATCGCGTCCTGCCGGTGGTGGAAGCCCTGGTCAGGGAGCTCGGCGCACTGGTGTCGGTGGACACGTCCACCGCGGAGGTCATGCGTGAGGCCGCTGGCCTGGGCGCCGGCCTGATCAACGACGTGCGCGCGCTGCGGCGTCCCGGTGCCCTCGAGGCTGCCGCTGCCACTGGCTTGCCGGTTTGCCTGATGCACATGCAGGGTGAGCCGGGCACCATGCAGGAAGCGCCCCGCTACGCCGATGTGGTGGACGAGGTGGTCGATTTTCTCGCCGCGCGCATGGCCGCGGCCGAGGCGGCCGGCATCCCCGCTGACCGTCTGTTGCTTGATCCCGGCTTCGGATTTGGCAAGACAGATGCACATAACCTCCGGTTGCTGGCAAAATTGCCCCGCTTTGGCGATCTGGGCCGGCCACTGCTGGTGGGCCTGTCGCGCAAGTCCATGATTGGCCGCATCACCGGCCGGCCGGTGGAAGAGCGGCTGGCGGGCAGCATCAGCCTGGCGTTGATGGCGGCGGAGCGTGGCGCACATATCTTGCGTGTACACGATGTACGCGAAACAGTGGATGCATTGGCACTGCTGCAGGCAACCAGGGAACACGAGGACTAGGCAGATGGGTCGAAAACATTTTGGCACCGACGGTATCCGTGGCACCGTGGGCGAAGCGCCGATTACCCCCGATTTTGTACTCAAACTGGGCTGGGCCGCCGGCCGTGTGCTGGCGGAAAAAGTCAGCGCCGGGGAGAAGAAGATCCTGATCGGCAAGGACACCCGTATTTCCGGCTACATGTTCGAATCCGCCCTGGAAGCCGGCATATCTGCAGCCGGTGTGGATGTGCGCCTGCTGGGCCCGATGCCGACGCCGGCCATTGCCTACCTGACACGCACTTTCCGGGCGCGCGCCGGCATCGTCATATCGGCGTCCCACAATCCCTACACCGACAACGGCATCAAGTTCTTCGGTGCGGATGGTCGCAAGCTGGCGGATGACGTCGAGCATGACATCGAGACACTGCTGGACGCGCCGATGGAGATGGTCAGCACCGACCAGCTCGGCAAGGTACGCCGCATCACCGATGCCCGCGGCCGTTATATCGAATTCTGCAAGAGCACCATTCCGGCGCCCCTGTCATTGTCCGGCATGCGCATTGTCATCGACTGCGCCAATGGCGCCAGCTATCACATCGCCCCGGATGTGTTCGAGGAGCTCGGTGCCGAGGTGATCACGCTGGCGGCAGAGCCGGATGGGTTCAACATCAATCGTGACTGTGGCAGCACGTATCCGGAAGCCCTGTGTGAAAAGGTGGTGGAAGTGCGCGCTGACCTGGGCATTGCCTTTGATGGCGATGCTGACCGCGTGCTGATGGTGGATGACCAGGGCCGCCTGGTGGATGGTGACGAGCTGCTCTACATTCTCGCCATGGACCGCGTGGAGCGTGGCATCGCCGACGGGGTGGTGGGTACGCTGATGACCAATTTCGGCCTGGAAATGGCACTGGCGGCGCACAAGGTACCGTTCATGCGCGCCAAGGTGGGCGACCGCTATGTCATGGAAGGCCTGGACAAGCAGGGCTGGACCCTGGGTGGCGAGTCATCCGGGCACATCGTCTGCCTGGACCGCACCTCCACCGGTGACGGTATCGTCGCCGCGCTGCAGGTGCTGGCGGCACTGTACCGCAAGCAGTGCTCCCTGCGGGATGCGCTCAGGGACATGCAGAAAGTGCCGCAGAAGATGATCAATGTGCGCGGCCCCAATCGTCACGGGTTCGACAGCCACGACAGCGTGGTCAGTGCCGTGCGCGATGTGGAAGAGCGACTCCAGGGGCGCGGCCGGGTGTTGCTGCGGCCATCCGGCACCGAGCCGCTGGTGCGGGTGATGGTGGAAGGTGAGGACGAGGCCCTGGTGGCCAGCCTGTGCGAATCGCTGGCGGACACCGTCCGCAGCGTGATTGCCTGAGCCGCGTTTACGTCAACAAGGGGAACAGAGACATGGCAAGACAGCCGCTGGTGGCGGGAAACTGGAAGATGAACGGGCGCCAGGCGTTTGCGACCGACCTGCTGGCCGGCCTGGCGGAGAAGGCGCTGGCCGGTGTCGAGGTGGTGATCTGCCCGCCGTTCCCCTATCTGGGGGCGGTGACCGGGGCCGCCGGGCACCTGAAGGCCGGGGCCCAGAATGTGGCGCGCACCGAAGACGGCGCATTCACCGGCGAGGTGTCGGCACAGATGCTGGCCGACTGCGGTTGTCAGTACGTGATCATCGGCCATTCCGAGCGTCGCGCCCTGTTTGCCGAGGATGACGACTGCGTGGCCGACAAGTACCAGCGCGCCCAGGATGCCGGGCTGACGCCGATCCTGTGCCTGGGGGAAACCCTGGAGGAACGCGAGGGCGGCGATACCGAAGCCGTGATTGCCCGGCAGCTGGATGCGGTGCTGGCTCGCCACGGCGCCGCCAGCCTGGCCCGCGCCGTGATCGCCTATGAGCCGGTCTGGGCCATCGGTACCGGCAAGACGGCCAGCCCGGAGCAGGCGCAGGCAGTGCACGCCTTTATCCGTGAGCGGGTGGCCGGCCAGGACCATGTGGTGGCAGAAGGGCTGCGCATCCTTTACGGCGGCAGTGTAAAGGCGGATAATGCCGCCTCGCTTTTTGGCGCCCCCGATATCGACGGTGGTCTGATCGGTGGTGCGTCCCTGGACATTGCCAGTTTTGCTGCCATCTGCGAGGCGGCAGCGAACTAAAGGGTAACTATGGATATTCTGCTTCACGTAGCGCACGTGCTGACGGCGCTGGGCCTGATCGGCCTGATCCTGATTCAGCATGGCAAGGGCGCCGATGCCGGCGCTTCCTTCGGCGGCGGCTCTTCACAGACCGTGTTCGGCAGTGCCGGCTCGGCCAACTTCCTGACCCGTGCCACGGCGGTTCTGGCGGCGCTGTTTTTCGTCACCAGCATGGGCCTGGCCTGGTACGCACGCCAGCAGGCCGGTGCCAGCCAGACCTTTGTGCTGCCCGCGGCAGAGAGCGTTGACCGCGAGGAAGAGCCGGAAGTGCCCACCCTGGGCGCGGCGGATGAGTCTGCCGTACCGGTGCTGGAACAGCAGGGTGCCAATGCTGGTCAAGACACGGTAGAATCGCCCGCCGCTGGCGCTGGCGAAACCGGCAAACAGCAGTAACAGCGAATTGGCCGAGGTGGTGGAATTGGTAGACACGCTATCTTGAGGGGGTAGTGACCTTACGGTCGTGCGGGTTCAAGTCCCGCTCTCGGCACCAACAGAAGCAGGCGTCCTTTGGACGCCTTCTTTTTTTCTCGACCGGGCCTGCCGGCCCCGCCTGTTTCCCTCGGGGCGATATCCCCTCGGGGGCGGGGCGCTCGAAGCAGTGCTTCGAGCCCCGCTATCGGCACCAATCAAAAAAGGCGCTCATTAGAGCGCCTTTTTTGTATCTCGGCGAGCGATCCGGCGGGTAGATGGCGGGCGTGCCGTGCACGGTCAGTCATGGTGCGCCGCCTTCAATATGGGTCCCCTCTCCCTCAGGGAGAGGGACAGGGTGA
>JARGOL010000013.1:79509-92728 GCA_029212745.1 Alcanivoracaceae bacterium | reverse complement strand
GCTTCACGGCCCGGCGGACGACGCAGCAGCAGGGAGATCTGACGGTAAGCCACCGCCTGCTTGGACAGGTCATCATAAACAATCAGGGCATCTTCACCGCGGTCGCGGAAGTACTCGCCCATGGTGCAGCCAACAAACGGAGCCAGGAACTGCATGGATGCCGGGTCGGAAGCGGAAGCCGCCACCACCGTGGTGAACTCCAGGGCGCCGTGCTCTTCCAGCTTGCGTACCACGTTGGCGATGGTGGACTGCTTCTGGCCCACTGCCACGTAGATACACTTAATGCCGGAAGACTTCTGGTTGATGATGGTGTCAACCGCGATGGCGGTCTTACCAATCTGGCGGTCACCGATGATCAGCTCACGCTGGCCACGGCCGATCGGGGTCATGGCATCGATGGACTTGAGACCGGTCTGTACCGGCTGGTCCACCGACTGACGCCAGATAACGCCGGGCGCTACCTTTTCTACCGCGTCGGTTTCCTTGGCTTCGATCGGGCCCTTGCCATCGATGGCGTTGCCGAGACCGTCGACCACGCGACCGAGGAGCTCCGGACCTACCGGTACTTCCAGGATCTTGCCGGTACACTTGACCTTCTGGCCTTCCTGGATGCCCAGGTAGTCGCCAAGAACAACGGCACCAACGGAATCCTGCTCCAGGTTGAGGGCCATCCCGAAGATGCCGCCCTCAAACTCGATCATCTCACCGTACATGACGTCCGCAAGGCCATGGATACGCACGATACCGTCAGAGACGGAAACCACGGTACCCTCGTTGCGGGCTTCGGTGGAGATATCAAGCTTGGCAATACGCTGCTTGATGATCTCGCTAATTTCAGACGGGTTGAGTTGCTGCATTCTCGAATCCCTCAAACTCTAGAGTTCAGTTGCTCGGCCAGCTTCTGCAAGCGGCCACGCACACTGCTGTCAATCACGGTATCGCCGGCTCTCACCAGCACGCCACCAATCAGGCTTTCATCCACGGCCTTGCGAACCTGGACTTCCTTGCCGAAACGTTTTTCAAGCGCTGCCACCAGCTTGCTGGTCTCTGCATCATCAAGCTCGAATGCAGAGATCACTTCCACGTCGGCCACATTCTGCTGCGCCGCCTTCAGCTCGTGAAAGAGCCTGAAGATGGTGGGCAGCAAAGGCAGGCGGTTGTGCTGTGCCAGCTGGGCAACCAGGTTACTACCCGGTTCGTCCAGCTGGTCGCCACACACCTGTGCGACCAGTTCAGCACGCTGGGTGCTGGTCAGCCCGGGGCTGTCCAGCGCAGCCGCCAGTTGCGGCTCCTCTACCAGCGCGGCCAACAGACCAAGGCTCTGCTCCCAGCTGTCCAGCGCGTTGTTGGCGCTGGCATACAGGAACGCTGCCTTGGCGTAGGGACGTGCAATGGTGGTCAATTCAGCCATTGGAATTCCTTACAGTTCACCGGCCAGCTGCTCAAGCATCTTGCCGTGGGTATCACGATTGACCTCACTGGCCAGCACCTTCTCGGCACCGGACAGGGCCAACGCGGCCACTTCCTTGCGCAGTTGTTCGCGGGCTTGGTTGATCGTCTGATCAATCTCGCCCTGAGCCTGTGCGATCAGGCGTTCGCCTTCGGCGCGCGCCTGGTCCTTGGCTTCTTCTACGATCTGGTTGGCCCGTTTATTGGCCTGATCGAGGATTTCAGCCGCTTTGTCCTTGGCTTCTTTCAGGTTGGCCGTGGCCTTTTCCTGAGCCAGCTCCAGATCCCGCTCTGCGCGATCAGCAGCCGACAGCCCCTCTGCGATCTTCTGCTTGCGCTCGTTCAGCGCGCCAACGATTGGCGGCCACACGAACTTCATGCAGAAGAACACGAACAGGGCAAACCAGATGACCTGGCCGATTAGGGTTGCGTTAATAGACATGGCGCCTCCTTACGAGTGGCCTGTTACAACCGGATCAAGCCGCAAACATCAGGTACATGGACAGTACGATGGCGATAATCGGCACAGCGTCCAACAGACCAGCGATGATGAACATCTTGGTCTGCAGCATGTTCTGCAGTTCTGGCTGACGAGCTACGCTCTCCAGGAAACGACCGCCCATCAGACCGAAGCCGATGCCCGCGCCCAGCGCTGCCAAGCCGGCCATAATGCCTGCTGCAACAAAGGTCAGTTCCGCCATTTTCCACTCCCGTTAAGTGCTATGGTTGGTTAAGTAAAATCAGTGGTCTTCGCTGGCCATGCTGAGATACACGATCGTCAGCACCATGAAGATGAAGGCCTGCAACGTGATGACCAGAATATGGAACACTGCCCACGGCCAGGAACCCACGAACTGGTAGGTGCCAAGCATGGCGGCAGCAAGAATAAATACGAATTCACCCGCGTACATGTTGCCGAACAGTCGCATGCCGAGAGAGATCGGCTTGGCCAGCAGGGACACGGTTTCGAGAATCAGGTTGATCGGCACCAGGAAGATGGCTGCCACTGCGTTCGGCGGGGTGAAGGGGTGCAGCGTCAGCTCACCGATGAAACCGCCAATGCCTTTGACCTTGATGCTGTAGAAGATAATCAGGAAGAACACCGAGAACGACATCGCCAGGGTGATGTTCGGGTCGGTGGAGGGCACGATCTTGTGGTAGTGGATACCCAGGCCCCAGTCCATGACCACGGTGGGAATGAAGTCCACCGGGATCAGGTCCATCAGGTTCATCAGGAAGACCCAGCAGAAAATGGTCAGCGACAGCGGTGCGATCAGGGCAGACTTGCCGTGGAAAGTGTCCCGCACAGTGTTGTCGACGAACTCGACGATGGTCTCGATGAAATTGGTAAAGCCGGAGGGCACACCGGAGGAGGCGCGACGGGCCACCATGAAGAACATCAGGCAGAACAGGATGCCGAGACCGCCAGACCAGGCCAGCGAATCCACGTGAAATGCCCAGAAGCCCATGTCGGCCGCTTCCTCAGCGTTGGCAGCCATACCCCAGGTACCATCGGGGTGCTTACCATAGGTAAGGTTGGTCAGGTGGTGCTTGATGTACTCGCCGGAGGTCTGCTGCGTATCGCCTGCCATATCTCTGCCCAAACTGTTACTTGGCTGAAAACTACCGATCCTGCGGTTCCCGCGTGGTCCACCAGTGCAACCAGACCAGGCCGCACAGATAGGTCCACAAGAAGGCACCTGCCAGGATGATGAGTGCGCTGCTCTCGCCAACGTCCGGCCACTGGCTGAACGTCCACCCGAACAGGGCCAAAATCACCACCACCTTTCCGACCTCGGCCCGAATTGGCGCCCCAGTCTGCCGCGCTGGCTCGCGGTTGCCCGGGTGCATCCACAACTGGAAGCCCGCCCAGGCATAAGCAATCAGACTGATCGCGCCACCCCAGCCTGCCAGTAGCAGGTCTGCGGGCCCCCGGATGACCGACACCATCAGTACGACGGCGAGAATGGCCAGCCCTTGTGTGCGCAAAAGGCCCCAGTAAATGTCACTGGAGCCTTGTGAATCCTGTTCGTTCACTGTGATCCCGCGGTGGCCGGGCCGATCCCGAATGCCCGGTGGGTGTCGCCGACAGCGACGCCTGATCTCAGGGCCGCAGAGTATATGGGCATGGGGTGGAGGCCGCAACCGTAAACGGCCAGAAACTCGGCCTTGTAGGGCAATTTCTGGCGGGGCACGGTCTTCACGTGCCGTGACCCGCCAGCCACTTACTTGATATGGGCGAGAATGCCGTCCAGCTCGTCAAGGGTGTTGTAGCTGATCACCAGCTTGCCCTTGCCGCCCTTCTCCTGGCGAATGGCCACCGGCGCACCGATGCGGTCGGACAGCTCGCTCATGAGCTTGCGCACATTCGGGTCTTCCTTCACCGGCGCCCTGGCCGGCTTCTGCTTCTCGAAATCGCGCACCAGCGCCTCGGTCTGGCGCACCGACAGGCCCCGCGCCACCACCGTGCGGGCCGCCTCCACCTGGTTGCCGCCGGTCAGGGACAACAGCGCCCGGGCATGGCCCATTTCCAGGTCGCCATGCTCAAGCAGTTTCTTGACGTCATCCTCGAGGGCGATCAGGCGCAACAGGTTGGTCACCATGGCGCGGGACTTGCCCACGGCATCGGCCACCTGCTGGTGGGTCAGCTCGAATTCGTCTTTCAGGCGCGACAGCGCCATGGCCTCTTCCATGGGGTTGAGGTCTTCACGCTGGATGTTCTCGATCAGCGCCATGGCAATGGCCGCTTCATCCGGCACATCGCGGATCACCGCCGGGATGCTGTCCAGGCCTGCCATCTGGGCGGCACGCCAGCGGCGCTCACCGGCAATGATCTCGTAGCGCTTCTCGCCCAGCGGGCGCACCACGATGGGCTGCATCACCCCCTGCGCCTTGATCGACTCGGACAGCTCTTCCAGTGCTTCCGGCGACATGTCCCGGCGTGGCTGGTAACGGCCCCGCTCCATGTATTCCACCGGCAGGCGACGCAATTCACCGTCTCTGGGGATGCCACCCTGCGTCGCCGACGGTTCTCCCGCCGGCGCATCGTCCAGCGCCACCTCACCCTCGGGCGGCGTGGCGCTGCTCAGCAGTGCGTCCAGTCCCTTGCTCAAACCCCGTTTGCGTTTTGCCGCCATTCTCTGTGAATCCTCAAGCTGGCTGTTTCTGGCCCTTCAGGGCCTGTTCCCGACGCAGAATCTCCCCGGCCAGGGCCAGGTAGCTGATGGCACCGCGCGACTTGGCGTCATAGGTGATCACCGGCGCACCATGACTGGGCGCCTCCGCCAGGCGTACGTTACGCGGGATAATGGTGCGGTAGACCTTTTCACCGAAGTGGCTGATCAGCTGGTTGGAGACATCGTTGCTCAGGCTGTTGCGCGGATCATACATGGTTCGCAGCAGGCCGCCGATATGCAGCTTCGGATTCAGCACGGTGCTGATTTTCTCGATCGTGTTGAGCAGCGCGGTCAGGCCTTCCAGCGCGTAGTACTCGCACTGGATCGGCACGATCACCGAGTCGGCTGCGGTGAGCGCATTGACCGTCAGCATGTTCAGCGACGGCGGGCAATCGATCAGGATGAAGTCATAGTTGTCACGCACCCGCGCCAGGGCGTTGCGCAGACGGAACTCCTTCATCTTCATGTCCAGCAGCTGCACCTCGGCGGCGGTCAGGTCGCCGTTGGCCGGCACCAGGTCGAAACCACTGGCTTCAGGCGTGTCACTGATGGCCTTCTCCATGGACAGGTCATCCACCAGCACATCGTAGATGGTGTACTCGGCCTCGTGCTTGTCGACGCCGGAACCGGAAGTGGCGTTGCCCTGCGGGTCCAGGTCCACCAGCAGCACCTTTTTCTTGGTGGCTGCCAGGGATGCCGCCAGGTTGACGCTGCTGGTGGTTTTACCCACGCCGCCTTTCTGGTTGGCGATTGCAAAGACTGTGGTCACGACTTTTCTCCTTGTCCCGTCAGGCCGGTCGTGTCAGCACGACCAGTTGACGCGGCTCGTTCAACTGCGGCACCGACAGGTGAATCGGGCGCGCCTGCCACGGCGCGGTTATGCCAGCCTGTTCGCTGTCCGATACGGTGGCTTTCATGGCCAGCAGTCGCCCGCCGGGGGCAACCAGGTGTCCGGCCATGACCAGCATGTCCTCAAGGGACGCGAATGCGCGCGATACCACCTGGGGGAACGCATTACGGTACTTCTCCACGCGGGACTGCACAACCTCCACGTTGGCCAACCCCAGCTCCAGAACCGCCTGGCGCACAAAGCGCACCTTCTTTCCGTTGCTGTCCAGCAAAGTGAACGCTTGCTCCGGTCGCGCGATGGCCAGGGGAATGCCGGGGATGCCCGGCCCGGTGCCGACATCAAGACAGTCGCCGTGGTCCAGGTGCTCGATGATCGCCAGTGAATCCAGCAAGTGTCGTGCCACCATGTCACGGGGATCGCGCACCGCAGTCAGGTTGTAGGCGCTGTTCCACTTGTGCAGCAGGCCCACATAGGCAAGCAGGGCATCCTGTTGCGACGGCGCAAGATCAAGGCCCAGTGCCGCCAGGCCCTGGACCAGCAAGGCACGCTCACTCATGCACGGGCCCTGGCGGCGCTGCGATGTTTTTTCAGGTACACCAGCAACAGGGAGATGGCGGCCGGCGTCATGCCGGGGATGCGGCTGGCCTGGCCGATGGTGGCCGGTCGCACGGTTTCCAGCTTCTGGCGCAGCTCGTTGGAAAGCCCCTTTACCACGGCATAATCGAAACCATCCGGCAGCGCCGTGTTCTCGCTGTTGCGCACGCGCGCGATCTCGTCGGCCTGGCGATCAATGTAGCCGGCATACTTGGCCAGGATCTCCACCTGTTCGGCCACGGCCACCGGGGCACTGTCCATGCCCAGGGTGTCGAGCAGACCGGCGTAGTCCAGTTCCGGGCGCTTGAGCAGGTCCATGAGGTTGTATTCATGGCTGATGGGTTTTTCCAGCAGCGTATTCAGGCGCGCCGCTTTTTCCGTGCCCGGCTGGATCCAGCAGGCTTTCAGTCGCGCCTGCTCCTTTTCCATGCCCTCGCGCTTGTCGCAGAAGACACGCCAGCGCTCGTCATCCACCAGGCCCAGTTCGCGGCCTTTTTCGGTCAGGCGCAGATCGGCGTTGTCCTCGCGCAGCAGCAGCCGGTATTCGGCGCGGCTGGTAAACATCCGGTAGGGCTCCTTCGTGCCCATGGTGATCAGGTCATCCGCCAGCACACCCAGGTAGGCCTCTTCGCGGCGCGGGTACCAGCCCTCTTTTTCCTGCGCCAGCAATGCCGCGTTCAGCCCCGCCAGCAGGCCCTGGGCGCCGGCCTCTTCATACCCGGTGGTGCCGTTGATCTGGCCGGCAAAGAACAGCCCCGGCATGTGTTTCGTTTCCAGCGTGTGCTTCAGGTCCTGCGGATTGAAGAAATCATACTCGATGGCATAGCCGGGCCGGGTTATGTGGGCGTTCTCGAAACCCCGGATGCTGCGCACCGCTGCCAGCTGGATGTCGAACGGCAGGCTGGTGGAAATGCCATTGGGGTACAGCTCATGGGTATCGAGCCCTTCCGGCTCAACAAAGATCTGGTGGCTGTCCTTGTCCGGATAGCGGTTGACCTTGTCTTCGATACTCGGGCAGTAGCGCGGCCCCACCCCTTCGATGACACCGGCGAACATGGGTGAGCGCGCAAAGCCGGAGCGAATGATGTCGTGGGTCTGTGCGTTGGTATGCGTGATGTAGCAGCAGATCTGCTCAGGATGTTCCTCAACCGAACCCAGGTAGCTCATCACCGGCGTCGGCGTGTCGCCCCACTGCTCCTGCATGACGGAAAAATCCACCGTCTTGCCGTCAATGCGTGGCGGCGTGCCGGTCTTCAGCCGGTCGACATTGAACGGCAGCTCTCGCAGCCGTCTGGCCAGCGCCAGCGAGGGCGGATCACCGGCACGTCCGCCGGCGTGCTGGTCCATGCCCACATGAATGACGCCACCGAGGAACGTGCCCGCCGTCAGCACCACGGCACGGGCATGAAAACGCAGGCCCATGTTGGTGACGGCACCCACGCAGCGCTCGCCATCAACAATCAGGTCGTCCACGGCTTGCTGGAAAATGGTCAGGTTGGGCTGGTTCTCCAGGATCTCGCGAATGGCGGCCTTGTAACGCACCCGGTCAGCCTGGGCACGGGTGGCGCGCACGGCCGGGCCCTTGCGCGCGTTGAGCGTGCGAAACTGGATGCCGCCCCGGTCAGTGGCCCGGGCCATGGCGCCACCCAGGGCATCGATTTCCTTCACCAGGTGGCTCTTGCCGATACCGCCGATGGCCGGGTTGCAGCTCATCTGGCCGAGGGTCTCGATGTTGTGGGTCAGCAACAGGGTGGCGCAGCCCATGCGCGCGGCGGCCAGGGCTGCCTCGGTACCGGCATGGCCACCCCCTATCACAATCACATCGAAGCGCGTTGGAAAATCCATTGCCGCCGTACCCTGAAACGCCCACTGTGCCGCGAAAGCGGCGCCCGTTTCCTGCTCAGTTTTTGAGCAGGGCCGCGTAGTATAAGGAAACCAGAATCCGGCGCAATAAAACTGCTAGCATGGATGGACACTCTGTATCGCGGTTTGCCGGGTAACACACTTTGGATTCCCTCAATCTTGTTCTGCTGCTCGGTGCCAGCCTGCTGTTTGTCGGCCTGGCACTGGGCTCACTGGGCGCTCGCCTGGGCGTGCCGTCCCTGCTCGTCTTCCTGGTGGTGGGCATGGTCGCCGGTGTCGACGGTGCCGGCCTGCGTTTCAACGACTTCGAAACCGGCTACCTGGTCAGCAACCTGGCACTGGCGGTCATCCTGCTCGACGGTGGCCTGCGTACGCGCCTGTCCACGTTCCGCGTCGGCCTCAAGCCGGCCCTGGGCCTGGCCACGCTGGGCGTGGCCCTGACCGCGGCACTGGTGGGCGGCTTTGCCACCTGGCTGATGGGGCTGGATTGGCGCCTCGGCCTGCTGCTGGGCGGCATCATCGGCTCCACCGATGCCGCTGCCGTGTTCAATGTCATCCAGGGCAGCGGCCTGCGGCTCAATGAGCGTGTCGCCAGCACCCTGGAAATCGAATCCGGCCTCAACGACCCCATGGCCATCTTCATCACGGTGCTGCTGGTGGGCGTGATCACTGTCGGTGGCGACCCGCTGGGCTGGGCCACACTGGTGACGCTGCTGAAGCAGTTCGGCATTGGTGCCGTCCTCGGTGCCGCCAGCGGTGTGCTGCTTGCCCTGTTGCTGGTGCGCCTGCGCAGCAACGAGGGCATGCACGCGCTGTTGCTGTGCACCGCCGGCACCACGGTGTTTGCCCTTACCAACAGCCTCGGAGGCAGCGGCTTCCTGGCGGTCTACGTGGTCGGCCTGGTGGTGGGCAACCGCGGCGGCGGTGTTGGCGACAACGTGTTCCGCTCCATGGACAGCCTGGCCTGGCTGGCGCAATCCGGGATGTTCCTGCTGCTGGGACTGTTGGTGACGCCCTCCAGCCTGGGTGACCATGCCCTGGACGGCCTGCTGATCGCCGCCTTCCTGATTTTCGTGGCGCGGCCGCTGGCGGTCTGGCTGTGCCTGTTGCCCTTTGCCTTCCGCTGGCGCGAAAAGCTGTTTGTGGCCTGGACCGGCCTGCGTGGTGCGGTGCCCATCGTGCTGGCCATGTTTCCGCTACTGGCCGGGATCAACGAGACCCGCCTGCTGTTTGATGTCACCTTTGTGGTGGTGCTGGCGTCATTGCTGTTCCAGGGCACCAGCCTGGGCGCCGTGTCACGCTGGCTGCGCGTGGCCCTGCCGGCAACCCCGGAGCCACTGCAAGTGGTGCCCCTGAGTGGCAGCGATAACCGCTACCTGATGCAGTTCCGGATCGAGCCGGGAGCGCGCGCCCTGGGCAAGCCCCTGTCCACCGTGGGCGGCGAATTTGCCCAGCCGCTGCTGGTGATCCGAGGGGAACAACGCCTGACCGTGTCCGAAGATACCGCTGTGGCGGAAGGCGACCGGATTACCTGGCTGGGGCCGTTGCGGGAAAAGGATCACCTCGCCGACCTGTGCCAGACCGTGACCCCCTCCATCAAGCGCTTCTATGGCGACTTCACCGTGCGCGGGGACGTGCCGGTGGCTGACCTGGCGCTGGCCTACGGGGTCAGTGTCGAGCCGCCCCTGCCGGACGGCCTCACCGTGGCGCAACTGTTTGCCCGCCGTATTGGCGGGTTGCCGGTGGCTGGCGACATTCTCTACCTCGGCGGCCTGCGCCTGCGGGTACGCAGCGTCACGGCGGGCCAGGTCACCCAGGTCGGGATTCGCCTGCCTCGCTAGCGCCCTGCTGGCGGTTCTGCCGCCACCACAACACCACCGCCAGCGACAGCACCAGCACCTGCAGTGCCAGCCCCTGGGCATTGGGGTAAATGCCCAGCAAGTCCAGGCGCGGGAAGGCCACCGGCGTAAACGGCAGCTGACCGGCTTCCTGCAAGGCGGCCACCCCCTTGCCGACAAACACCACCGCCAGGCCAATCATCAGGTAGGCGGTGACGGTGAAGAACTGGCCCAGCGGCAGGCGCATGCCAAAGCGCAGGATGATGAACGCCACCAGCACCAGGGCCGCCAGCGCCGTCACGGCACCGCTGACCACGGAGCCCTGTGCTTCCGGCCCCACCTGGGCCCAGAGGGCCTGGTAGAACAGCACTGTTTCGAACACTTCCCGGTAAACAGCGAGGAAGGACACCACCGCCAGGGTCCACAGCGCCGCATCACTGAGCGCCGCGTTCATCTTTTCCTTGATGTATTGGCCCCAGCGCTGGGCATTGGCCCGGCTGTGCATCCAGAAGCCGACATAGAACAGAATCACGGCCGCCACCAGGGCGGTAATGCCCTCGGTGAGTTCCCGCGCCGCGCCACTGATCTCGATGACATAGGACGACACCATCCAGGTGGCACCACCGGCCAGCAGCGCCAGTATCCAGCCGCCGTGCAGCCACTTCAGGCCGGCATGGCGATTGGTCTTGGTCAGGAACGCGGCCATGGCCGCCACCACCAGGATCGCTTCCAGCCCTTCGCGCAGCAGGATCACCAGGGAACTGGTGTAGGCCACACCCGGAGACAGGGTGTCCTCGGCCAGCGCCGACTGCGCCTGCTCCAGAAGCGCCACCAGCTGGCCAGCCTCGGCATCGACATCGGCCGCCGGGGTATTGCCGTCCAGCAGCGCGCGGTAATTGATCATGCGCTCCTCGATATGGCGCATCAGCGTCGGCGCCACGTTGGCCAGCGCTGCCTCGCTCAGCTCGAACCCTTCCAGGTAGGCGCGGATGGCCAGCTCCCGCGCCTGTCCGGGCGAGCCACCGGCATAGGCCGAGGCGCTCTTTTCCAGCAGCAGCATGGACAGCACCAGCGGCTCGTCGCCGCTCGGGAAAAGCACGGCGGGTTGCTGGCGGGCCCAGGCATAACGCCGGTCATCCTCGCCCGCGGCCAGCTCCACCGGCGCACGGGTTACCGCCTGCTCGAGCGTCAGCGGCGCCGCCTCCCAGGCTGCCGGCGCTGTGGCCTGCACCGGCGCGTGCATGGCGCCCACATAGAACGCCAGCCCCCAGCGCTCGGAATCGGACAGGCCATCGAAAGCGGCCATGCCGGTGCCGTCCACACCCAGGGTGATGGTGTTGAACAGGCCAAAGAGACTGCGCTCGCGCGCCCGCGCGACGTCGTGGAAGTTGGTGGGCGCCGGTTCCATGCCGGTCGCCGCCGGGCCATCGCCATGACCAGTGGCGCCGTGGCACATGGCGCACTGCTGTGCATATTGCCGCGCCGCCTTTTCCAGATCCGGCGCCCGCCGCGGTACCAGGGAGATATCCAGGCCCTGCATCAGCTGTTCGCGCAGCTGCCGGGTGGTACTGGCGATCTGGGCGGGCGCGGCCATGCCGTTGATCTGCCCGGCCAGCTGGCTGGCCAGGGCCACCAGCGCCTGACGCCGTTCCCCCGCCGCCATTGCCCCGACCTGGTCCTGGATGCGGGCGGCAAAGTCCTGCATTTCGGCATACTCGCCGGCATTGATGACGGCACCCTCCGCCACCGCTTCCGGATAATCCACGCCAACGTAATCCACCAGCTGCAGCACGGCACGCTCATCGGCCACCGCCAGCGAGGCGCTGAACAGCAGGGCAATCAGCAGGAAAACACGCATGAAATCTCCGGGTATTGGTCCATGGGAGGGCGATCATAGCGCCGACCACAGCAAATGTAAATGATAAGGGTTATCACCCGCGAGTTGGCCGTAGCGCCCGCGATTAACAACAGCGACGCCGACACCGGTTTTCCCGGTCAAGGCGTCATCAGGGGCCAAAGGCTATAAATGCCGCCCTGAAATGACTGTCCCCAGGGACAGACCGATGGTGCTGTTCTTTGGCCCCCGGCCAACGACATTGAAGTTGAGGTGAGACCATGCCGACCTACAAGGCCCCGCTGCGCGATATGCGCTTTCTGCTGAACGAAGTGTTCGATTTCGAATCGCACTACAAGACCCTGCCCAACGGCGAGGACGCAACCCCGGACATGGTGGATGCCATCCTCGGCGAGATGGCCAAGCTCAGCGAAAACACCATCGCGCCGCTGTACCAGAGTGGTGACGAGGAAGGCTGCAAGCTGGAAGACGGCGTGGTGACGACACCGAAAGGATTCAAGGAAGCCTACCAGGAGTACGTTGCTGGCGGTTGGCAAGGCCTGTCCCACCCGGTGGAATTTGGCGGCCAGGGCCTGCCCATGTCACTGGGCCTGTTCAAGCAGGAAATGATGGGCACCGCCAACTGGTCTTTCTCCATGTATCCCGGCCTCAGCCTGGGCGCCATGAACACCATCATGATGCACGGTACTGACGAGCAGAAGGAAACCTACCTGACGCCGCTCACCGAAGGCACCTGGGGCGGCACCATGTGTCTCACCGAACCCCATTGTGGCACCGACCTTGGCCAGATGAAGACCAAGGCCGAGCCGCAGGACGACGGCAGCTACAAGATCACCGGCACCAAGATTTTCATTTCCTCCGGTGACCATGACCTGACCGAGAACATCGTCCACATCGTACTGGCACGACTGCCGGATGCGCCCAAGGGCACCAAGGGCATTTCCCTGTTCATCGTGCCCAAGTACCTGCCGGGCAAGATCGGCGAGGACAACGGTGTCAGCTGTGGTGCGCTGGAAAAGAAAATGGGCATCAAGGCCTCCGCCACCTGTGTAATGAACTTCGATGGCGCCACCGGCTTTCTGCTGGCCCAGCCCAACGAAGGCCTGGAAGCCATGTTCACCTTCATGAACAGTGCCCGTATCGGTACCGCCATGCAGGGCATCTGCCATGCCGAGCTGTCCTACCAGGGCGCACTGCCGTACGCACTGGAACGCCGCTCCATGCGTGCACTGTCCGGCAAGAAAGATGCTGATGAAGTGGCGGACGCCATCATCCACCACGGTGACGTGCGCCGCATGTTGCTGACCCAGAAAGCGGTGGCCGAAGGTGGCCGTGCAATGCTGTACTTTGCCGCCCAGTATGCCGACAAGATGATCTCCGGCATTCTTGAAGATGACCAGAAGAAGTACGAGTACTGGGACAGCGAGCTGGGCTTCCTGACGCCGATCCTGAAAGGCTTCCTCACCGAGATGGGCACCGAGGCAGCAAGCCTGGGCGTGCAGGTGTTTGGTGGCCATGGCTACATTCGCGAACACGGCATGGAGCAGATTCTGCGCGATGCCCGTATCTCGACATTGTACGAGGGCACCACCGG
>JARGOL010000013.1:0-79499 GCA_029212745.1 Alcanivoracaceae bacterium | reverse complement strand
TCTGCTGGGTCGCAAGACGCTGCTGATGACGCGTGGCAAATGTGTGCGTGAATTCACCCAGAAGCTGGTGGATTTCGGCACCCGCAACATGACCAACAGCAAGCTGCGCCCCTACGCGTGGAAGTTGCTCAAGGTCGCCGCCCAATGGAACTGGATCACCACCCGCATCATGCTGGTGGCCGCCAAGGACCGCGACATGGTCAGCACCGCCAGCCACGATTTCCTGATGTACTCCGGCTACGCCATGATGGCGTACTTCTGGGCACTGCAGGCATCCGTGGCGCTGGACAAGCTGGAGAACGGCGGCGAGCAGCCAAAAGAGTTCTACCAGAGCAAGCTGGCCACGGCGGAGTTCTACTTTGACCGCCTGCTGCCACGGGCCAAGGCCCACGCCGAAGCTGCGGTCAAACCGACCCGCTCGACCATGCAAATGGATCCGGCGCTGTTCAACACCGAGCAGTAAGGCACAAAAAAAACCGGGGCCACATGCGGGCCCCGGTTTTTCATTTTCCCTTTCCCTGATTCACTTCATTCTTGCCCGCTCTGGCAGATTTTACTGGGCGACCCGCGCCAGCCACGTTTGCAGCGTCTCTTCAATCTGCGACAGGGTCAGCGGCTTCGACAGATGACCGTCCATCCCTGCCTCCAGCGACCGCCGCCGGTGTTCTTCCAGAACGTGCGCCGTTAACGCAACGATGGGCGTATGAGCCAGGCGCTGGCGTTTTTCCAGCAGACGGATACGCCGTGTCGCTTCATAGCCATCCATGCCCGGCATTTCACAGTCCATGAAAATCAGGTCCGGCCGGATATCGCCCTTTTCCAGTCGCTCCAGTGCTTCACCCCCACTGCCGGCAATTTCCACCTTCAGCCCGAGCTTGGTCAGCAGCGCGCGAATCACCATCTGGTTCACCGGGTTGTCTTCCACCACCAGCACGCAACGGTCGCTCCAGTCATGCAGCTCCATGCCATCGTGTTCGTCCTCCGGCGCATCGGCCTCCTCCAGGCGCACAAAGAACGCAAAGGTGCTACCACGCCCTTCCTCACTGTCCACGGTAATGTCGCCTTGCATCAATTCCACCAGCCGACGACTGATGGCAAGGCCCAGCCCGGTGCCACCATGTCGCCGGGACATGGAGCCATCACCCTGCTTGAACGATTCAAACAGTGACGCCTGGTCTGCATGGGAGATACCCATGCCGGTGTCTTCCACCTCGAAAGCCACACGCACAACACCGGCGCCCCGGGTCATCACCGATGCGCGCAGGAACACACTGCCTTCATCCGTAAACTTCACCGCATTGCCGATCAGGTTGATAAGCACCTGCTTGAGCCGTTGTGGGTCGCCACTGACCCAGCGCGGCAGATCATCAGAAAGCTCCGAGAAGAGATGAATACCCTTGCGCCGGGCATTGGCGGTAAAGATATCCCGTGTTTCTTCCAGCAGGCGCAGCAGGTCAAAGGTGCGTGCCTGCAGCTCCACCTTTCCGGCACTGATCTTCGAGTAATCAAGGATGTCGTTGATGATATCGAGCAGACTTGTGCCCGCGCCGGCGATGGTATCCATGTAGCGCCTTTGCGTATTGTCCAGGTCGGTGTCCTTCATCAGCTCGGTCAGGCCCAGCACCGCATTCATGGGCGTGCGGATTTCGTGGCTCATGGTGGCGAGGAATTCACTCTTGGCCGCGCTTTCGCCCTGGGCACGAATGATCTCCTGCTCTTTCTGCAGCGCCGCCTGCTTGAGGTCGTTAAGGCGCACCGCCAGACCGAACGACAACAGCACCTGCTGCATGACCATACCGATGTGCATGCCGTGCAGGGTCAGGATGATCGGCACCCGCCCTATCAGGCCATAGGTGTTCAACACCAGCACACCCACCATGCCCAGGAAGACACCCCAGGCAAAAACAAAAATCCGCGCCTGCGCGAGACCGCGCATCCAGCACACCACGCCCACCAGCACCAGCGCGACAATATTGAACGCCGCCACCGCGCCCATGGCGCGAACACCGATACCCGCAGGCAGAATCACCTGGGCCGCCGCCCCGGCAATCAGCAACAGCCCGCCCAGCCGCAGGATGATATCCAGCACCCGTGCGCTGCGCGTACCGAGGAAGTCACGGGCAAATTCCGTCGCCGCAAACATGGACATGTAACCAAGCAGATACGGCAGGTCGTCGGGAAACGGTAACGACACCGGCCACAGTCGCAGGGTGATGCCCTGCAAACACGCCAGGTAGCCCACTGCGCCGGCGATATGCAGCACATAGAACCGGTAGATGCGCTCACGGGCGCGCACCCACAACACCAGGTGATAACACAGCAGCCCGATACTGATGCCGTAGAACAGGCCCAGCAACCAGTCGTTATTGACATGGTGCTCAATGAACGCGTTGTTGCCACTCAGCGTGAGCGGCACGGTCATTGAGCTGTCAGTGCGCACACGCAGGAAGAAATCGGTGCTTACGCCGGGCTCCAGCGTGACCGGTATGGCAAAGGAACGGATATGTACCGGCCGGGCGGCGAACGGACGGCTTTCGCCGAGCTCCCAGGACACCGCCTGGTCGCCGGCAAAGGTATAGAAGTCGACTTCATCAAGCAGCCCGTAATCCACCAGCACGAAGGCGCGCAGGTCGTCGGCATCCTGATTGATGGCCGAAAAATGAAACCAGCAGGCATCCAGGCGATAGCCGAAGCCGATGTGGTCCTGCTCTACAGGGGCAAAATCGCGGTCGCGCACCTGGTCTACGGTGAGGGAGGTATCCGGATCACAGAAATAGCTGACATGGGGCGCGAGATTGATGCGATCCAGGGGCGCAGACACATCGATAGCGTCCGGCGACGGCCAGGCCTGTGCTGCCGTTGCACACAGCAACAGCATCAACAACCAGCGTCCCGCTGATCCGGCGGGACTTTCGGGCCAGTGCATGGCCTCTCTCCCAGTCCTTTATTGTTATTGGCGAGGAACGTGCGAGCCTCGCCGCTGTTTCAGCATACCGTGTCGTTGTTCAAGAATAACCCTGCCCGGGGAACAGGGAAAAGACCAACAGGGCCAAAAAGGCCCACCCCGCAGGCCTTTCAGCCACTGACAGCGCTGGGCAAACCGGCTATCGTGCTGGGACGTTCACAGGCAGAGGTTTCCACGTGTCCTATTTTTCCGGTCTGCGCGTTCTTGTCACCGGTGCCGGCAGCGGCATCGGCGAGAAAATGGCCCTGGCCCTGGCAGCACAGGGCGCCGAGATCATCGTCACCGCACGCCGCAAGGAAGCGGCAGCGGCCGTGGCCAAGAAAATCATCGAGGCCGGCGGTAGCGCCCACGGCATGGTGCTGGACGTCAGCAAGCTCGGCACCATCGAGGGCTTTCGCAAACGCCTTCACGAGAAGGTGGGCGCCATCGATATCCTGATCAACAATGCCGGCGTGGTATTCGGCGGCGAATTCGAAAAGGTCGCCATCAAGGATCATCTCAACACCTACCAGATCAATATCCTCGGGGTGGTGGCCGTGACCCACGCCTTCATGGATGACCTGATCTCCAGCCGCAAGGGCCACCTGGTCAATATCGCCAGCGCCAGCGCCTATGTGGGGCTGCCGTTTGGCAGCACCTATGCCTCCAGCAAATGGGCGGTGCTGGGCTTTTCCGAGTCCCTGCGCCTGGAGCTGCGTGAACGCGGCATTGGCAATGTGCACGTGACCACTGTCTGCCCCAGCTACATTTCCACCGGCATGTTCGACGGCGTCAAGTCACCGCTGCTGTCGCCCATGCTGACACCGGAGAAGGTGGTCCGGGCGATCATCAAGGGCATCCGCGACAAGCAGGCGCTGGTGCAACAGCCCGCCATGGTCAAGGGCATCGACTTCCTCAAGGGGTCGCTGCCATTGCCGGTCTGGGATGAAGTGGCGAAAATTGCCGGTATTTCCACGTCCATGAAGCACTGGCGCGGCAAGACCGACTGACGGACACTGGGCGCCAAACGAGAGCGCTGTGATGACGTGGCGCGACGTTTGCATCAGCAAATGTTGGCACTGAAAAATTCACGGCCCGGCAAGGGCCATCGTGTCACCCAATACTGTGACACTGATTGTTGTAACAGAAGGATCGAACCGTGAAAGCCTTGTCTCCCATTGACCAGCTTTTCCTGTGGCTGGAACGCCGCCAACAGCCCATGCACGTGGCCGGCCTGCAGCTGTTCAGCTTCCCCGAGGAAGCCGGCCCCAAGTACGTCAGCGAGCTGGCGCAGTCCATGCGCGATTACTGCTGCCCGGTACCGCCATTCAACCAGCGCCTGGTGAGCCGCTTTGGCCAGTTCTTCTGGGATGAGGATAAACAGTTCGACATTGACCACCATTTCCGCCACGAGGCGCTGCCGAAACCGGGGCGTATCCGTGAGCTGCTCTCCCGTGTGTCCGCCGAGCACTCCAACCTGCTCGACCGTGAGCGCCCGCTGTGGGAAGCACACCTGATCGAAGGCATCCGCGGGCGCCGCTTTGCCATGTACACCAAGATCCACCACTCCATGGTGGATGGCGTCTCGGCCATGCGCCTGGGTATGCGCGCCCTGTCCACTGACGCGGACGAGCGCGACCTGCCGCCGGTGTGGGCCTACCAGCCACGGCGCAAGCCGCGGGTGATGCCCTCCAATCCAGTGGACGCAGTCAGCGGACTGGCCCGCCTCACCGCCGGCATGTCGCGACAGGTCGCCACCATTCCGGCGCTGGCCCGGGAGGTCTACTCGGTGATGCAGAAGGCGCGCAAAGACCCCGACTATGTGTCGATCTTCCAGGCGCCGGAATCGATCATCAACCAGCGCATCACCGGCAGCCGCCGCTTCGCCGCCCAGTCCTATTCCATCGACCGGATCAAGGCCATCGGCCGCAAGTTCGACTGCACACTCAATGACGTGGTGCTGGCCATCTGTGGCAGTGCGCTGCGTGATTACCTGATCAGCCAGAACGCACTGCCGGACAAGCCCATGATTGCCATGGTGCCGGTATCACTGCGCCAGGATGACAGTGTTGAAGGCAACCAGATTGCCACTATCCTGGCCAACCTGGGCACGCACATTGCGGATCCCACCAACCGCATCCGTGTCATCAAGGCATCTGTGGAAGAGGCCAAGGCGCGTTACCGACAGATGACACCGGAAGAAATTCTGAATTTCACCGCACTGATGCTGGCGCCCACCGGCATCAACCTGATGACCGGCATGGCGCCGAAACTGCAGGCGTTCAATGTCGTTATCTCCAACGTGCCCGGCCCGAAAGAGCCGCTGTACTGGAACGGCGCGCGGCTGGAAGGTATGTATCCGGTATCCATCGCACTGGACCGCATTGCGCTGAACATTACCCTTACCAGTTATGTGGACCAGCTCGAATTCGGCCTCATTGGCTGCCGCCGCACACTGCCCTCCATGCAGCGTCTGCTGGACTATCTGGAGAACGGCATTCACGAGCTGGAAGTGGCCGCCGGGATCAAATAACGGTCACGGAAAAAGCAGTGGCGAACCCCGAAAAACCGGCGTAGAGTAAAAATTGCTGCGGTTAGCTGGCAGTGGTTGTGTTTAGGTAGCGCCCGCCGGGCGGCGCGGGCATGAAGCCCCGCCTCCCCTTGTAGTCCTCCTCAAACGATCCATTTCCGGTCCGAGCACTATCAAATTTTCAACTGAGGTACATGCAAGATGGCAACAGGCACCGTGAAATGGTTCAACGAAGCGAAAGGCTTTGGATTCATCACCCAGGACGAAGGTGGCGCCGACGTTTTCGTCCATTTCAGCGCAATCACTGGCTCTGGCTTCCGCACGCTGGCGGAAGGTCAGAAGGTAACCTATGACATCCAGCAGGGCCCCAAGGGTCCGCAGGCGGCCAACGTCGTCGCCGAGTAACGTCACACGTTACAAAAGCCCCGCTTCGGCGGGTTTTTTTTTGCCTGTCTGTCAGGGCTCTGATACAAGAACAGACAGACCATTTCTCTGAACGGACCAGGGGCACAACATGATTACCTACCTTTACTGGCTGCTCGTCGGCACAGTCGTCATTCTGGCACTGTTTGGCATTGGCGTTCGCATGGGCAAATGGAAGCCCGCCACCATCGTCGCGCTGATCCTGCTGATCGCCGGCACCATCCTCTATTACTTCTGGCTCCAGCAGGTGTTCGTCAAACATTACGGCGGCCGCATGAGCATTTCCGTGCCGGAAGGCCAGCACCACATTGCCGCCACCTGGAAGGAAGACAACCTGTGGATCGAGAATTACGATCCGGAAACGAACCAGTGCATTTTCAGTGAATACTCCCGCGGCAACCTGCTCGAGGGCCGGGTGATCATCAAGAACTGCTCCCCGCTGATGCCCTCCGGGACCGGCAAGCCCTCACCCGGTGCCATGGCGCCATGAACGGCACGGAACTGCTCGCCCGGGTGAATGACGGTGACACCGGCCTGGTGTTCCAGGACGTGCTTGCGGCCATTGATGGCGACTGGGCCTTCACGCCAGTGCCGTTCCGCAACGGCACCGTGGAAAACGGTGCCGGGGAAAATGCCGGCAGCTGCAAGGTGCTGGCATTTGCTGCAGCGCACCGGCTGTCCGAAGAACAGACCCTGCTGCTGTTCGCCGAGCACTACCAGGCCGTGCTGGCCGATCCGGCCGGCACGGCCCACGCCAACATCCGCGCCTTCATGGCCAGCGGCTGGGCCGGTTTTGACATGCCGGAACGGGCCCTGGCGCCCCGGTGACGACACGCTCACGGTGAATGGCGATGATAGAAGCCTGTCCTCACTGCCCGGTGTCCACATGATTGCCGTCGACACAGACAAAGGCCTCACCCGCATCGTGCTGATGCCAAACCGTTCCGCGGACTGGCGCCAGGCCCGCTGGCTGCTGATGTTGCTGGCTATTCCGGTGGCGGCGGTGGCGATTGGCTGGAGCCTGGCCGGCATGTGGGTAATCCTGCCGTTCGCCGGGGTGGAATTTTCGCTGGTGGCGTTCTTCATGTACCGGGTCTCGCGGCAGACCCTGCGCCGCCAGGAAATACGCCTCGGCCAGGATGACATCACCGTGGTGTCCGGCCTCTCCTATCCCGAGCGCCTGTGCCACAGTCGGCGGGACGCGGCACATATTTCACTGGTGGAAGCCGCACGACCCACGGATCTCACCCTTATCCACCTGGTCACACCCGCCGGGGCCTTTGAACTGGGCGCATTTCTCGGCCATGACGACCGGGTACGCCTGGCGAATCTGCTGCGTCAGTCCGGTCTGCGGGTGCAGCGCCACCATTGGTGGCGCGGTAACGCCGACGTGCCATCACCCGGCTCGCTCTGGTAACCGCTTACAGGTAGGTCAATCCATTCAGTTGCTGGCGTCGCTGCTTCCAGTCAGGCAACAGCTCATCCATCAGGGCCTTGAAGCCGGCACCGTGATTCTGTTCCTGCAGATGGCAGAGCTCATGGATCACCACGTATTCCACCAGCGGCAATGGTGCCTTCAGCAAAAGCAGGTTCAGGGACATGCCACCGCGGGAAGACAGGCTGCCCCAGCGACTGCGCATCTTGCGGATGGTCAGCAGCGGACGCGGATATCCCCGCTGCTGGAAAAATGGAAAGTGCTGGTCTATGAGTTGTTCGAACAGGACGCGCGCCTGGGCGCGGTACCAGTTTTCCAGCAGCCGCTCGACGGTGTCGGGACGCTGGCAATCCGTCATCACCTGCAGGCCGTCCGTGCTGAGGCCCACGCGACGACGACGGGCAGGTATCACCCGCAAGGGTACAGACCGTCCCAGCAGCCAGTGCTCGGCGCCATCCTCAAACCGCGGTACCGGGGGCGCCGGGCGCTGAGCGAATTCCGCCTGTTTCTGCGCCAACCAGTCACGGCGCTCACGCACGAACGCCTCGATGTCGCGCAGCGCCATGCGTTGCGGCGCGCGCACCTGGGCTCGGCCATCCGGAAACACGCGCAACTCTACCGTGCGCCGACGTGAACGAACCAGCTCCAGGTTCGCCACGTCGTCAAGCATCATACGCTGGCTGGTCAGTCTGCCATCTCCGCACGCATTTTTTTCTTGTCCAGCTTGCCGACGCTGGTGCGCGGCAGTTCATCGACGAACTTGACCCGGTCAGGCACACCGTATTTTGAAATCACACCCTTGTCGGCATAACCCATGACCAGGTCCTTCACCGACTGCTCATCAATGTCCGCCCCCGGCTTTTTCACCACCAGGGCCAGTGGCCGCTCGCCCCACTTGGCATCGGGGATACCGACCACGGCCGCCTCGGCGGCACCATCGTGCTGCAGGATCAGGCCTTCGATATCCAGGGACGATACCCACTCACCACCGGTCTTGATCACGTCCTTGATCCGGTCAACGATCTTCAGCCAACCGTCTTCCGTCATCACCGCCACGTCGCCGGTGTGCAGCCAGCCACCCGCCCACAGGGCTTCCGAATTGTCCGGGTCTTTCAGGTATCCCTGGGTCAGCCACGGTGCACGCGCCACCACTTCGCCCTGGCTCTTGCCATCGTGGGGAACATCATTCATGTCCTCATCAACAATACGGATCTGCACACCGGGCACCGGGCGGCCGGTGCGGGTGCGCAGGTCCACCTGCTGTTCTTCATCCAGCGCCGCTTCTTCCGGTGTCAGCAGTGCCAGTGTCATCAATGGGCAGGTTTCACTCATGCCATAGCCGGTGTAGATATCGATGCCCCGCGCCATGGCGGCCTTGGCCAGTGCCGGCGGCAGGGCCGAGCCACCGATGATCACTTTCCAGCCATTCAGGTCCACCGACTTGGCGGCTTCCGCCTGCAACAGCATCTGGATGATGGTGGGTACGCAATGGGAGAAAGTGACCTTCTCGGTAACCAGCAGCTTGAGCAGCGTGGCCGGTTCGTAACGCCCCGGGTATACCTGCTTGACGCCCGTCAACGTCGCGGCATAGGGAATGCCCCAGGCGTGCACATGGAACATGGGCGTGATGGGCATGTAGACATCGGTACGATCGAACTGGCCCTGACCCTTGCCGGAGATGGCAGTGCGTGAGGCAAAAGTATGCAGCACCAGTTGCCGGTGGGAAAAATACACGCCCTTGGGCAGGCCAGTGGTACCGGTGGTATAGAAGGTCGTCGCGCGCGTGTCTTCATCCAGTTCGGGAAAATCGAAGCAGGGCTCAGCGCCTTCCAGCAACTGTTCGTACTCGCCGTGAATGGGAAGCGCCGTGTCCAGGTCGCCGCCTTCGTCATCCAGCAGGATGTATTTCTTCACCGGCTCGATACGGTCCTTGATTTCTTCCAGCAACGGCAGGAATTCACGGTTGACCAGGATCACGTCGTCCTCGGCGTGATTGATGGTGTAAAGAATCTGCTCCGGGCTCAAACGCACATTCACCGTGTGCAGCACCGCACCCATCATCGGGATGGCATAAAAGCATTCCAGGTAACGATGGCTGTCCCAGTCCATCACGGCCACGGTATCGCCGGGCTTGACACCGGCACTGGCCAGCACGCCGGCGAGGCGGTGAACGCGTTGCTCCATGTCCCGGTAACTCATGCGCAGTTTGCCGGCGTAGACAATTTCCTGCGCCGGTGCATTGCGAACCCCGCCCTCCAGGATCATGCCGATGGTCAGCGGGCGCTCGTTGGCGCTAGGGGTACGGGTAATGGTCAGGGACATTGCTCTCTCTCCATGTTTTTTAAACGGTTGTTATTAAAGCCCACCGCGAGTGAGGGTCAGCGGGTCCAGAATACGTTCCAGTTCAGCGCGTGAAATGTCTGTCATCTGTTCAGCCACGTCGATCACCGGTTGCCCGGTTTCACTGGCTTTTTGGGCAATCTTTGCTGCCAGACTATAGCCCACCAGCGGGTTCAATGCCGTCACCAGCACCGGGTTGGCCATCAGATTGGCCTCGATTGCCTGACGGTTGACCTCAAAGCACAGCAGCACCTTGTCAGTCAGGGCGGTCACCGCTATCGCGGCCAGCTCGATCATGTCCAGCAGGTTGCAGGCCACCAGCGGCTGCATGACATTGAGCTCGAAACGGCTGCTTTGCGAGGCCGCCGCAATACTGTGGTCCAGTCCCTGGATCTGGGTACAGGCCATCAACACGGATTCACAGATCACCGGATTGACCTTGCCGGGCATGATGGAAGAACCAGGCTGCAATTTCGGCAGGCGGATTTCCGCCAGACCATGATGCGGACCGGATGCCATCCAGCGCAGGTCCTCGGCGATCTTCGCCACCACCAGGGCAAGGCCGCGCAGGGCGGCACTCAGTGCCGTGGGCCGGTCCAGCGCACCCTGTCCGGCAAACGCCGATGCCAGCGGCGTGAAGGTGAACCCGGTGGCCGCTCCCAGCGCGCGGGCAAATCGGGGGGCGAAGTCTTCGTGGGTATTGATCCCCGTTCCCACAGCGGTGCCCCCCTGCGGAATTTCCAGACAGGCGTCGCGGGCCTGGCACAGGGTTGCTGTGGCAAAGCGCAGTTGCTCGCGCCAGCCCGCCAGGACCTGGCCAAATGTCACCGGCATGGCATCCATGAGATGGGTGCGTCCGGGCTTCACCACGGTATCCAGTTCTTTCATCCGCGCGGATAGTGCCTCGTCCATCGCCGCCATGGCCGGCAACAGACTGTCGCTCATAGCCGTCACGGACGACAGCAACACTGCGGTGGGAATGGTGTCATTGCTGCTCTGGCCGAGATTGACGTGGTCGTTGGGGTGCACGGTGACACCGGCATCGGCGGCCAGGTGGCTGATCACTTCATTGACGTTCATGTTGGTGCTGGTGCCGGAACCGGTCTGCAGCCGGTCCACCGGGAACTGGTGGTCCAGGTCGCCGTCAATAATCCGCGTAGCGGCGCTGACAATGGCATCGGCCGTGGCGGCATCGAGCAGGCCAAGATCCAGGTTCACTGCGGCGGCACAGGCTTTTATCCGCGCCACGGCGTGAATGAACGCCACAGGCATGGGCGCATAGTGGGGGAAGTTGTTCACTGCCCGCTGGGTCTGCGCCCCCCAGCACGCGTCAGCTGGTACCTGCACCTCACCCATGGAATCCGTTTCAATACGCCAGGCACCCGCCTGGTTCTTGTCGGTCGGGTCGGACATGGAGACACTCCGCTGCACCTCGGCCTTCCTTTCTACCGTGGCCAAGGCCGGTTAACAACCATGGGCGCTGGCCGGGACTCACTTGCCAATACAGAAGGACGAGAAGATGCGGCCCAGCAGGTCATCGGCACTGAATGCCCCGGTAATTTCCTCCAGCGCCTTTTGCGCCTGGCGCAGGTCCTCTGCCAGCAGTTCGCCAGCCTGGTGGCCGGCCAGCTGCGCCTGGCCGTTGGCCAGTGCGGATGCCGCTTCCTCCAGCGCCACCAGATGCCGGCGGCGGGCACTGAAACGGCTGCTGTCACTGTCCCGGTAGCCGGCCACCTGCTTGAGGTGATCGGTCAATGCAGCCAGGCCGTCACCGGAGCGGGCAGACACCGGAAAGCAGGGCCAGGGTAGATGGTCCGTCTGCGGAGCAGACTCGACCAGGTCAGACTTGTTCAGCACCAGCGTTACCGGGACAGACAGCTCGGTCAGCTCGGCGTCACTGTCCGGCAACAATGTGCGCAGGTCAGCATCAAGGTCTGTCACGGCGGCGAGGTCTGCCACCACAAGCAGGCGATCCGCATTACGGATTTCACGCCAGGCACGACGGATACCCTCCTGTTCCACCCGGTCCGGTGCTTCACGCAGACCGGCCGTGTCCACCACGTTCAGGGGCATACCATCCAGTTGGATGGATTCGCGCAGCACATCGCGGGTGGTACCCGCGATGTCAGTGACAATGGCGGCATCATGGCCGGCCAGCTGATTGAGCAGGGACGATTTTCCGGCATTGGGGCGACCGGCGATGACAACAGTCATGCCATCACGTAACAGCTGTCCCTGACGGGCTTCCTGCAGCACCCGCTCGAGCTGGCTGATCAGTGCGGAGAGATCGGCAACCACCTTTCCATCGGAAAGGAAGTCGATCTCTTCTTCCGGAAAATCGATGGCGGCTTCCACATACATGCGCAGCGCAATCAGGCTTTCCACCAGCGTGTTCACTTCCCGTGAAAACGCCCCTTGCAGACTGTGCATGGCGGCGCGAGCGGCCTCGGCCGTGCCGGCATCAATCAAATCGGCAATGGCTTCCGCCTGGGTGAGATCCATGCGGTCATTCAGGAACGCGCGCAGGGAGAATTCCCCCGGACGCGCCGGCCGTGCACCGAGCTGCACAGCCTCACGCACCAGCTGATCGAGAATTACCGGGCCACCATGACCCTGCAATTCCACCACATCCTCACCGGTGAAAGAGGCGGGACCGGGGAAATAAAGCAGTAACCCCTGGTCGATCTCTTCGCCGTTGGCGTCATGGAAACCGGTGAAGTGCGCCACGCGTGGCTGGGCTGACAGGCCGGGCCGGGCCATGCGACGGGCAATAGGCAGCGCCTCTTTTCCGGACAGCCTGATGACACCAATACCCCCGCGACCCGGGGCGGTGGCTACGGCAACGATGGTGTCTGTATCAGTGGCGGTATCAGTCATCGGGCGATTATGACAGAGCCACACAGGGGGGCACAGCCAGACCTGAAAAAGGCCGCATCACAGTGCTCCAGGATCGGTACAGGCGGCCCGGAAAAGGCAAAACAAAAAAGCCGCTGGCCCATTTGGGGCAGCGGCTTTTTTTGTGAACGGAATCAGTGAGCGCCGGCGGCGCTGCTCAATCCTGTTCAATGCTTCGGGTAATAAACCATTGCTGGGCAATGCCGAGCAGGTTGTTGGTCAACCAGTACAGGACAAGACCCGCCGGGAACCAGAGGAAGAATACCGTGAAGATGATCGGCATCCATTTCATCACCTGGGCCTGCATGGGATCCGCCGGCGTCGGGTTAAGACGCATCTGGAAGAACATGGACGCACCCATCAACAGCGGCAGGACGAAATACGGGTCCATTACCGACAGATCGACAATCCAGCCGAAGAATTCCGCCTGACGCAGTTCCACCGACTCAAGCAGGACGTAGTAAAGCGAGATGAACACCGGCATCTGTACCAGGATCGGCAAGCAGCCACCCAGGGGATTGATCTTTTCCTTCTGGTACAGCTTCATCATTTCCGCCGACTGCTTCTGCCGGTCATTCTTGTGCTGCTCCTTGATGCGCTGCATCTCGGGAGCAACCTTGCGCATCTTCGCCATGGAGCGGTAACTGGCCGCGGACAATTTGAAGAACAGCGACTTGATGATCAGGGTCAGCAGAATGATGGCCACACCCCAGTTGCCCACGCCGGCGCCAATATCAAACTGGTTGCCAAAGATGGAGATATAACCGCTCTGCAGGAAAATCAGCACGGCAAAAATGGGCTGGGCAATGAACCAGAGCCAGCCGTAGTCCACCGTCATGTTCAGGCCGGGGCTGATGCTTTCCATCACGTCCTGGTCCTTGGGACCGGCATACAACTCGGTATAAAGCACCTGCTCTTCACCCGGAGCAACGGTTGCCGTCGGTGACAGGAAGCGCAGCAGGTATTCATCACTGCTTTTCAGGTAGTGCGTGGTGTACTGGTGCTTGAGGCTGGCATCCGGGATCCAGGCAGCAACAAAGTAATGCTGCAGGAACGCAATCCAGCCGCCTTCCTGGGTCAACTTGATCGGCTCATCGCGCATGTCTCCAAAATCGATCTTGGTGAACGGCGTTTCCTCACTCCAGTAGGCACCGCCCAGGTACGTGGGCATGGGGGCGAAACCGGCGGTCGCCTTGGACGGGTCATCCGATGCATCCCGGCGCAGCTGGCCGTACAGGGCCCCTTTCCAGGTGTCGTTGCTGTTGTTGCGAATGATGTGGCTCATGCGCACCAGGTAGCTGCCGCGCACGAAGGTAAAACGCTTGATAATTTCCACGTTACCGTCCTGGCGATGCACCAGGTCCACATTCAGTTCGGTGGCATCATCAGACAGGGTGTAGTGGGACTGATCAGCCAGCCACAGCGGACGGCCTTCCGGCGAATCGGTGCCGTTGGGGCCCACCAGCCCGGTCTGGGCAATGTAGGTGCGCACCTGGTCTTCCTGCATCAGCACGAAGGGCTGGTCAGGGGTTTCCACGCTGTCCGGGTACTGGATCAGGGCGACTCGGGAAATGTCGCCGCCCTGGCGGTCAATGGAAAGCCGGAAAACATCGGTTTCCACGGTGATGTCACGGCGTTGCTCCGGTTCCGGTTGTGACTGGGCAACAACCTCGGCGTCCGGCATTGGCGCTTCCTGTATCGCCGGGACCGCTTCACTGCCCGGCACGGCCTGGGGGATGCCATCATCAACCGTGCGTTCCTGGACAGCAGCATCGGCCACCGGGGCGGGTTTGCCGTAATCTTCCTGCCAGGCGAGAAACATCATGTAGGTGACCACGGCGATGCCGACCATCACCAGGGAGCGCTGGATTTCCATAGCAAGGACAATACCTAAGGGGGAAAAATCGGTCGGCAGTTTCTCAGGCTTGGCCACGCTTGGCAAGGAGCTTGTCCCAGAGGCGCGCCAGTTCCGTGTTCAGTTCGGCGGGGGCCGGACGCGGCCAGGGTGACTTCACCAGCAGGACAACATCCAGGCCGGACAGGGCCTGGCAGCGAAGACGAAAGGATTCGCGCCCATGGCGTTTGATTCGGTTGCGGGCAACGGCGTGACGCACCCGGCGCTTGCCCACCACCAGGCCCAGCCGGGCAGGCAGGCCACCGTTTTCACGGGCGAGCAACAGCACATGGGCACCACCGGCACGATAGTCCGCGTGATCAAATACCGTCTTGAAGGCAGCCGGGGTCAGCAGGCGATGGTGGCGTGTAAAGGAAAGATCAGCCACCCGGAGAGGGGTCTGGTTCTATATACAGGTGCAGGCGGGCAAGGGCTGGCGTTATACCGCCAGCCGCTTGCGACCCTTTGCACGGCGGCGGTTGAGAACCTGCCGGCCGTTCTTGGTAGCCATGCGAGCACGGAACCCGTGCGTACGCTTGCGACGCAGATTGCTCGGTTGATAAGTGCGCTTCATGTCGTGTTCCCCACGGGTTCAGGTCATTCAAGGGCTGGCAATCATAGGGAAAGGGGTATGGGGTGTCAATCAGTCAAGCGGCATTTCAGTCAGGAAATTCTTTCCACACCCAAGTGTTTGAAAGAGAAATAAATAATAAAAGAATTTATATATTTATGTTTTTTTACTGTATTTGTTATAAGGCAAGCCGTTTTCTGTGGATAAGCGAAAAAAACGGTTAAAAATCAGTTTATTAAGCCAATGAGAAGCGATCATGAGGTCTGTGGAAAAGCCGTGACGGACACGTGATGAAATGGGGACAGGACAGCAACGGGACCCAGACGTGGATTCATCAAGGGGTTTTCCACCGGGCTGCACAAAAACAACCCACAGAGTTATCCACAAGGAAAAAAGGCCTGTGGATTACTGGCCGGCGCCGGTCTGTCTGTATAGAATGCCCACTTGTTTTTCATTTTCTGTGTTCGGGTTGGTGCGCTTTGCAAGAGCTTTGGGATCGCTGCCTTTCGCGTCTGGAGGATGAACTGCCGTCGCAGCAGTTCAATATGTGGATTCGTCCGCTCCAGGCGGTGCCGGTGGACGGTACCGCGCTGACGCTGTATGCGCCGAACCGGTTCGTGGTCGACTGGGTGCGGGACAAGTACCTGGAGCGGCTCAACGAACTGGTGCTGGAGCTGTCAGAAGGCTCGGCGCCTGCCCTGCAGCTGGAAGTGGGCACATCGCGGCCGGTCACCTCCCACCTGACGTCGGAACGTGCTGCCAGCCCCTCCCCCCAGCGCCAGCCAGCCACACCCGCGCCAGAGCCGCCGCGGGTGGAGCAACCGGCGCCAGCCCGTCACCGCAGCAACCTCATCAGTGGCTATACCTTCGAGACCTTTGTCGAAGGCAAGGCCAACCGCATGGCGTTCGCGGCGGCGCAGCAGGTGGCGGAGAACCCCGGCAGCCAGGGCTACAACCCGTTGTTGCTGTACGGCGGTGTCGGCCTGGGTAAGACCCACCTGATGCACGCGGTGGGTAATTCCATTGTCGCCCAGAATCCCAACGCACGGGTGGTCTACCTGCATTCCGAGCGCTTCGTGCAGGACATGGTCAGTGCCCTGCGTAACAAGACCATCAACGAATTCAAGCGGTTCTACCGCTCCCTTGATGCCTTGCTGATCGATGACATCCAGTTCTTCGCCAACAAGGAGCAGAGCCAGGAGGAGTTCTTCCACACCTTCAACTCCCTGCTCGAAAACGGCCAGCAGATCATCCTGACCTGCGACAAGTACCCGAAAGAGATCGAGGGGCTGGAGGAACGGCTCAAGTCGCGTTTCGGCTGGGGCCTGTCGCAGCCGCTGGAGCCACCGGAACTGGAAACCCGGGTGGCGATTCTTAAGAAGAAAGCGGAAGAAAGTCAGGTAGACTTGCCCAGTGAGGCTGCGTTCTTCATCGCCCAGCGCATTCGCTCCAATGTGCGTGAGCTGGAGGGGGCCCTGCGTCGGGTGATCGCGCATGTGCAGTTCACGGGCGAGCAGGTGGATATCGGCCTGGTCAAGGATGCGCTCAAGGACCTGCTGGCCAGCCATGCCCGCCAGGTCAGCGTGGATAACATCCAGCGGGTGGTGGCGGAGTACTACAACATCAAGATCGCTGACCTGTTGTCGCCGCGTCGCAGTCGCTCGGTGACCCGTCCGCGCCAGGTGGCCATGTCGCTGGCCAAGGAGTTGACCAGTCACAGCTATCCGGAGATCGGCGATGGCTTTGGCGGGCGGGATCACACCACGGTGATGCACGGTTGCAAGAAGGTGGCAGAGTTGCGGGAAGCGGACGCGGATTTCGAACAGGACTACCAGAATCTGGTCCGGATCCTGACGTCGTAATAACCATAGTAAAAGTACGGGAATCTAGCTATGAAATTCAGCATCAATCGGGAACAACTGCTGAAACCGTTGCAGCAGGTTGCAGGGGTGGTAGAGCGTCGCCAGACCTTGCCGGTACTCTCCAACGTGCTTCTGGAAGTGAGCGGTAACAAACTGTCCATGACTGGTACTGACCTGGAGTTGGAGCTGGTTGCCCGACTGGATCTGGATGGCGACGTGCAGGACGGTGATACCACCGTACCGGCGCGCAAGCTGATGGATATCTGCAAGAGCCTGCCGGCGGAGGCGGATATCCGCTTCGAGATCGATGGCGAGCGACTGCTGGTGCGGTCCGGCCGCAGCCGCTTCACCCTGGCCACCCTGCCCTCCAATGAATTCCCGAGCCTTGATGAAGAAAGCGGCGGTGACCGTTTCTCCGTACAGCCGTCAGCACTGCGTAACCTGATTGAGAAAAGCGGCTTCTCCATGGCCCAGCAGGACGTGCGCTACTACCTCAACGGCATGCTGTTCGAGTTGCGCAAAGGGCTGCTCCGCAGTGTGGCCACGGATGGTCACCGTCTAGCCATGTGCGATACCGAAGTGCCCGAGCTTGATGCCGAGGCCCAGGTGATCGTGCCACGCAAGGGTGTGATGGAACTGGCCCGCCTGCTTGGGGACGTGGCCGGTGAAGTGGCGGTCACGGTGGGCAAGAACCACATCCGCGTTATCGCCGGCGAGATCACCTTTACCTCCAAGCTGGTGGACGGCAAATTCCCGGAATACGACCGGGTGATTCCGAAGCAGAGTGATCGTCTGGTAACCGCTGATCGGGAGACCCTGAAGCAGGCACTCAGCCGGGTGGCCATTCTCTCCAATGAAAAATACCGCGGCATTCGCCTGCAGCTCGCTGAAGGCAGCCTGAGTATCCAGGCCAACAACCCGGAGCAGGAAGAAGCGGAAGAAGAAGTGTCCGTGGAGTTCAGTGGCCAGGAGCTCGAGATCGGGTTCAACGTCAGCTACCTGCTGGATGTGATGAACGCCGTCGATGGTGACGCCGTGGAGATCCAGCTGGGCGACAGCAACAGCTCAGCGCTGATCGCCGATCCGGAAGAACGCCAGGCCATGTACGTGGTCATGCCGATGCGGCTCTGAGAGCGGTAACTGGCGGGGCCGCTCCGTGCCCCGCCCTGCCCGCCTGCTCCCCTATGAAACCCTTCCTCTCCCGGCTCGATCTCCAGACCTTCCGTAACTATCACGCCGTATCCTTCCGACCTGATGCCCAGGTCACCCTGGTTGTGGGCCCCAATGGTGCTGGCAAGACCAGCCTGGTGGAAGCGCTGTATGTGCTGGCCACTGGCCGCAGTTTCCGCACCGGGCGGCTCGAGAAGGTGGTGGAGAACGGTGCAGACCGGGCGGTGCTTTATGCAGAAGTCAGCGATGGCGACCGGCCTGAGTCGGCGATGCGCCGTGTTGGCATGGCGCGATCCCGGCAGAAGCTGGAAGAGCTGAAAGTCGACGGCGAGCGGGTCAGGGGCCTGGCGGAAGTGGCCCGCCTTCTGCCCGTGCTGGTCATGCATCCCGGCACGGTGGATTTGGTGGAGGGTGGTAGCGGGGGGCGCCGGCGGCTCCTCGACTGGATATTGTTCCACGTGGAACATGATTTCCAGGGGCAGTGGCAGGCGTTCTCTTCCGCCTTGCGACAGCGCAACAACCTGCTGAAATCAGGCAAGGTGACGCCCGCCGAACTGCGCGTTTGGGACCGACAGTTGGCCCAGAGTTCTGTTAGAATTGATGGGTTAAGGCGGCAGGTATTCCCGGCTTTCCAGGATGCGTTCCAGAACCATCTGGCGCGACTGTCCCCGGAATTGGACGGGGTGCGGATGAGCCTGCATCCAGGCTGGGAGTTGGGTGCCGATCTCGCCCAGGCACTGACTGAACGCCATGGCCTTGATGTGCGGCGCGGCTTCACCTCGGTGGGTGCGCACCGTGCGGATGTGCGGCTGGCCAGTGATGCCGGCAGTGTCCGGGAGGTGTTTTCCCGCGGACAGAAAAAAGTGGTGGCGTATGCGCTGGTGCTGGCGCAGCTCAGCGTGATCAAGGCGCTGAACAGCCAGACCTGTATTGTGCTGGTGGACGATCTCACCAGTGAGCTGGATGAAGCGCACTGCCAGCGGGTGTTAACCGGGCTGCTCGACACCGGGAGCCAGGTAATCATAACGGCCCTGAATCAAGGGCTGCCCCCGGGGGTAGCGGACTCAGGGGCCAGGGTTTCTATGTTCCACGTGGAACATGGGCAGCTGAAGCGATTGGACTAGTCCAAGGAAAGAGCAGTTTATGTCTGAGAATAAAGATTACGATTCCTCGAGTATCAAGGTCCTGAAAGGGCTCGACGCGGTGCGCAAGCGTCCCGGCATGTACATCGGGGACACAGACGACGGCACCGGTCTGCATCATATGGTTTTCGAGGTGGTGGATAACTCCATTGATGAGGCCCTGGCCGGCTTCTGCTCGGAAATCCAGGTGGTGATCCACCCGGATGAAAGTATCTCCGTCTCCGACAATGGCCGCGGCATCCCCACGGAAATCCACGAGGAAGAAGGCGTTTCCGCCGCCCAGGTGATCATGACGGTGCTCCATGCGGGCGGCAAATTTGATGACAACACCTACAAGGTGTCGGGCGGCCTGCACGGTGTGGGTGTCTCAGTGGTCAACGCCCTGTCGGAGGAGCTGCGGCTCACCATCCGCCGCGGTGGCAAGGTCAATGAGCAGGTCTACAAGCACGGCGTCCCCGAGGAAGCCCTGAAAGTGGTGGGCGACACCAGCGAAACCGGCACATCGGTCCATTTTCGCCCGTCCGCTGAGACCTTCACCAATATCCAGTTTCACTACGACATCCTGGCCAAGCGCCTGCGCGAGCTGTCGTTCCTGAACTCCGGCGTGCGTATCGTCCTCAAGGATGAGCGCTCCGGCCAGGAAGAGGTGTTCGAGTACGAGGGTGGCCTGGCCGCCTTCGTCACCTACCTCAACGGTGCCAAGACGCCCCTGAATGAGGTGTTCCATTTCAACACCGAGCGTGACGACGGCATCTCCGTGGAAGTGGCGCTGCAGTGGAACGATTCCTACAACGAAAACATCTTCTGCTTCACCAACAACATTCCCCAGCGCGACGGCGGTACCCACCTGGCCGGTTTCCGCGCCGCCCTCACCCGTACCCTGAATGGCTACATGGAGCGGGAAGGCTATTTCAAGAAGGAAAAGGTCAGCACCACGGGCGATGATGCCCGGGAAGGCCTGACGGCAGTGATCTCGGTGAAAGTGCCGGATCCCAAGTTCTCCAGCCAGACCAAGGACAAGCTGGTCTCGTCCGAGGTCAAGTCGGCCGTGGAAAGCGCCATGTCCGAGTTGTTTGCTGACTTCCTGTTGGAGAATCCCCAGGAGGCCAAGGTCATCGTCGGCAAGATCATTGATGCGGCCCGGGCCCGGGATGCGGCCCGCAAGGCGCGGGAAATGACCCGCCGCAAGGGCGCCCTGGACATCGCCGGCCTGCCCGGCAAACTGGCCGATTGCCAGGAGAAGGACCCTGCCCTGTCAGAGCTCTACATTGTCGAGGGTGATTCCGCCGGTGGCTCCGCCAAACAGGGCCGCAACCGCAAGAACCAGGCCATCCTGCCCCTCAAGGGCAAGATCCTCAATGTGGAGAAAGCCCGTTTCGACAAGATGCTCTCCTCAGCAGAAGTGGGCACCCTGATCACCGCCCTTGGCTGCGGTATCGGTCGTGACGAATACAACATCGAGAAGCTGCGTTACCACCGCATCATCATCATGACCGATGCGGACGTGGACGGCTCCCACATCCGTACCCTGCTGCTGACCTTCTTCTTCCGGCAGATGCCGGAGCTGATCGAGCGTGGCCATATCTACATTGCCCAGCCGCCGCTGTACAAGGTCAAGAAAGGCAAGCAGGAAACCTATATCAAGGATGACCCGGCCCTGGAGGAATACCTCACCTCCATCGCCCTGGAGAATACCCACCTGTCCCCGGGTGACGACGCGCCGGCCATATCCGGTGAGCGCCTGGAAGCCCTGATCAATGAATACCGCGGTGTGATGCGGGTCATCGATCGCCAGTCCCGGGTGTTCCCGGCGGTGGTTCTGGAGCAGATGATCTACCTGTCGTCCCTGAACGAAGCCGACCTGGCAGATGAGGCGCGTATTGCTGAATGGTGTGAGCGCTTACAAACCCGCGCCAACGCCGTGGCTGGTGATATCTACAGCTATACCATCGAGGCCAGGAAGGATCCGGAGCGGGCCATCTTCATGCCGAGTGTGCAAGTACTCGCTCACGGTGTAACCCGCGAATACAAGGTCTCCATCGACTTCATCAATTCGCCGGACTACCTGAAGATCAAGACCCTGGGCGAGAAGCTGGAAGGCCTGCTGGCCGACGACGCGTCCATCAAGCGCAACGACACGGTACAGCCGGTGCGGGAGTTCTCTGACGCCCTGGAGTGGCTCATGGCGCAGGCCCGCCGCGGCACCAACGTGCAGCGCTACAAGGGCCTGGGTGAGATGAACCCGGACCAGCTCTGGGAGACCACCATGGATCCGGAGACCCGGCGCATGCTGCGGGTGTCGGTGGAAGACGCCATCGCCGCTGACCAGATCTTTACCTGCCTGATGGGTGATGACGTGGAGCCCCGGCGCGAGTTCATCGAGACCAATGCCCTGCAGGTATCCAACCTGGACGTGTGATCGGCCGACCACCCGGCCCTGTTTTGCCAGGGCCGGGCAGGACCACCCTGCCCTAGCCTTTCAGGCGGCCCGGATAGTGGTTGCGAATCCACGCTTCCACTTCCGTATTCAGTGCCTTGGCGTCCTTGTCGTCGCAGCTGATGGGTTCGCCGATCACCAACGTGATGGTGCCGGGCTTGCGCAGTAACGACCGCGCTGGCCAGCAGTCGCCGCTGTTGTGAACCACCGGCAGCACGGCCGCGCCGGCGTGGCATGCCAGCATGCTGCCGCCGGTGTTGAACTTGCCGATGGTGCCCGGCGCCTGGCGTGTCCCTTCCGGATAGATCACCACGCTGATGCCCTCGTCGAGCCGCAGCTTGCCCACCTTGAGAATGGTCTTCAGCGCGCGCGTCCCTTTCGAGCGGTCGATGGCGATGGGTTTCAGCAGCGCCAGCCCCCAGCCGAAGAACGGCAGCCACAACAGCTCGCGCTTGAGGATGGTGGCCTGGGGCGACACCAGCAGTTGCAGGTAAAAGGTTTCCCATTGGCTCTGGTGGTTGGACATCAGCACCACCGGCCGGTCCGCCGGAATGTTCTCCAGCCCGCGCACCTCGATGCTCACGCCGTTAAGCCGTTGCAGCAGCCACATGGTGGCGCGGGTCCAGTGATTGACGAAGCGATAGCGGGCCGGGAAGTCCTGGAACGGTGCCATCAGCAGGCACACCAGGCTGTGGACGATGCCCATCAGGTTATACAGCAGAAAAAACAGGACACTCTTTATCTTGGTGCCCAGCGGGGCAGCTTCACTGATCAGGCTCATGACAGGCTTCCGGCCACAAATGCGTCGACGAAGGCTGACAGGTTATCGAACACAGGTACATCCCCCAGTGATTCTGGCAACCCCTTCGCCAGGGTGCGCTCACCCTTGCCGGTGCGTACCAGCGCCGGGCGACATCCCCGGGTCACGCCACATTCCAGGTCGCGCAGGCTGTCACCCACAATCCATGCGCCGGACACATCCTGTGACAGATGGTCACGGATCTGGTCCACCAGCCCGGGTTTTGGCTTGCGGCAGTTGCAGTTGTCTTCCGGTGCATGGGGGCAGAAGAACACACCATCCACGTGCGCACCCGCTTCGGCCAGGTGGGCATGCATCTTTTCATGGATGGCATTGAGTGTGTCCAGGTCGTAGTACCCACGGCCGACACCGGACTGGTTGGTGGCCACCACCACGGTGCAACCAGCCTGCTTCAACCGTGCGATGGCGTCAGCAGCGCCGTTGATGGGCCGCCATTCCTGCGGCGACTTGATGTAGTCGTCAGAGTCCTCGTTGATGACCCCGTCGCGGTCAAGAATGATCAGTGGTGCGTTGCCTGCGTCCTTCACTGTCAGCCCAGTTCCGAGATGTCCGCAACGTGCAGGAACAAGGCGCGCAATGACGCCAGCAGTGCCAGCCGGTTGTCGCGCACCGCCGCATCGTCTGCCATCACCATGACGGTATCAAAGAAGGCGTCAACCGGTGCGCGCAGCGCCGCGAGCGTCTGCAGCACGCCGGCATAATCGCCGCGAGCGGCCAGTGGTTCGACGGCATCGCGGGCCGTGGCGATGGCATCAGCCAGGGCATTCTCTTCCTGCTGTTCGAACTTGCCGCTGTCCACATGGCCACTCACCTCGCCGTCGTGCTTGGAAAGGATGTTGGCCACGCGCTTGTTGGCCGCCGCCAGTGCTGCCGCTTCGGGCAGCTGCTGGAAGCCGGCCACGGCACGGATGCGACGATCCACGTCCAGCGGTCGGGTGGGATTGATGGCCAGCACCGACAGGATTACCGGCGTGGCGATACCCTGCTCCTGGTACATGGCGCGGTAACGCGCGCGCACGAACTCGATCGCATCAGCGGTGTTGCCCTTGTCGATGCGATCGCCCAGCAGCGCTGCGGCATCGGCGATCAGTGTTTCGATATCCACCGGCAGCGCGCATTCGATGATGATGCGCAGGATGCCCAGTGTGGCCCGGCGCAGGGCAAACGGGTCCTTGTCACCGGTGGGCTTCTGGCCGATACCGAAGATACCTACCAGCGTATCCAGTTTGTCTGCCAGGGCCACCGCCTGGCCAGTGCGGGTGGCCGGCAGCTGGTCACCCGAGAAGCGCGGAAGGTACTGCTCGCGCATGGCTTCCGCGATCTCGTTGTCCAGGCCCTCGTTGCGGGCCAGGTAATAGCCCATGGTGCCCTGCATGGTGTCGAACTCGTACACCATGTCGGAACTGAGATCGGCCTTGCACAATTCACCGGCCTGCCGGGCCAGGCTTTCGTCGCCGCCGATTTGCCGGGCGATGATGCTGGCCAGCTCAGCCACGCGCGCGCACTTGTCTGCCACCGACCCCAGCTGTTGCTGGAACACCACATTTTTTAGCGGTTCGGCGTGCTGGGCCAGTGTCTTTTTCGAGTCCACGTCGTAGAAGAAGGCAGCGTCGGCGAGGCGCGGACGCACAACTTTCTCGTTGCCGCTGCTTACCACCGAGCGGTCGCGGGAGTCGATGTTGCTGACGAACACAAAGGCGTTGACCAGCTTGCCGTTGTCATCCAGTACCGGGAAGTATTTCTGGTTTTCTTCCATGGTGGTGATCAGGGCTTCCTGCGGCACGCGCAGGAATTCTTCCTCGAAACGACCCACCATGGCCACCGGCCATTCCACCAGTGCCGTGACCTCTTCCAGCAGGTCCGGATCAATGGCGGCCTTGCCGCCAGCGTCGCGACCGGCCTTTTCCGATTGTTCCAGCACCATCGCCTGGCGCCGGGCGAAGTCGGCGATGACGAAACCGTCTTTTTCCAGTCGCTGCTCGTATTCGCCGGCATCGGCCAGGGAAATTTCCCCGACGCCATGGAACCGGTGGCCCATGGAAACACGGCCGGAGGTGTGTTCCAGCAATTCCAGCGGCACGACCTCACTGCCGTGCAGCACAACCAGCCATTGCACCGGGCGCACAAACTGCGCCTTGCGGTTACCCCAGCGCATGCGCTTGGGGATAGGCAGTCGCTGCACGGATTGCTCGAGAAAGTCCGGCAGCAGCTCAGCCAGTGCCTTGCCCTTCTCTTCCACCCGTGCCACCAGCCAGGCGCCCTTGTCGGTTTCCATGGTGTCGAGCTGGTTCACCTCCAGGCCCACGGACTCGGCGAAACCCTGCGCCGCCCTGGTGGGGTTGCCGTCACCGTCGAACGCCGCCTTGACGGCTGGGCCGCGACGCTCACTCTGGCGATCCGGCTGGCGCGCCGCCAGTTCGCTGATGCGAAAGGCCAGGCGACGGGGGCTGGCAAACACGGTCATCTCGCCATGTGAAAGACCGGCGTCATCCACCTGTCGCAACACTTCATTGGCGAAGGCTTCTGACAGGGACTTCAATGCGGTGGGTGGCAGCTCTTCCGTGCCCAGTTCCACCAACAGATCGGCGTGCTGCATTATTTCGCCCCCTTCTTGTCTGCCTTGGCTTTCTGTTTTGCTGCCTTGGCCGCCTGTTGTTCCAGCTGTGCCATGACGTCGGCGCGAATGCTGTCGTCAGCAAGCGGGAAGCCGGCGCGATGACGCGAGGCAAAGTAGGCTTCGGCCACGGCCCGGGCCAGTGCCCGCACGCGCAGGATGAAACGCTGGCGTTCGGTGACCGAGATGGCCTTGCGCGCGTCCAGCAGGTTGAAGGTGTGTGAGGCCTTCAATACATATTCATAGGCCGGCAACGGCAGGTCCGCGGCAATCAGCTTCTGGCTCTCCGCCTCGAAGTCATCGAAGTGGCGGAACAGCATGTCGGTATTGGCGTGCTCGAAGTTGAAGGTGGACTGCTCCACTTCGTTCTGGTGAAAAACATCGCCGTAACTGACCCGGCCGAACGGGCCGTCGGACCAGACCAGGTCGTACACCGAGTCCACCCCTTGCAGGTACATGGCGATCCGTTCCAGGCCGTAGGTGATTTCCCCGGTGACCGGGTAACAGTCGATACCACCCACCTGCTGGAAGTAGGTGAACTGGGTGACTTCCATGCCGTTGAGCCAGACTTCCCAGCCCAGCCCCCAGGCGCCCAGGGTCGGCGACTCCCAGTTGTCCTCGACGAAACGGATGTCGTGTACCTGCGGGTCTACCCCCAGGCGGCGCAGTGAATCCAGGTACAGGTCCTGGATGTTGTCCGGTGACGGCTTGAGCACAACCTGGAACTGGTAATAGTGTTGCAGCCGGTTCGGGTTCTCGCCGTAACGGCCGTCCGTGGGGCGGCGGGACGGCTGCACGTAGGCGGCGTTCCAGATTTCCGGGCCGATGGCACGCAGGAACGTGGCCGGGTGAAAGGTGCCCGCGCCCACTTCCATGTCCAGCGGCTGGATGACCACACAGCCCTGCTCTGCCCAGAATTGTTGCAGTGCCAGGATCAGGCCCTGGAACGTGCTCGTATCTACCCGCGTTTCCGCGCTTGTTGCATCCGACATAAACCAGTCCGTTTCCGGCTCAAAAAACAGCCGCCAAGTATAGCGCCCCGATATGCCCGGTGATACCGTGAGGCCGAAAATACGGGGCCCCGGCAGGCCCGGGCGTTCCGGCAGGGAGACAGGCATGGCCGCACAGACAGACAGTCAACGGTGCCCCTGGTGCGGGGATGACCCGCTTTACCGGCACTACCATGACAGCGAATGGGGTGTGCCCCTGCATGATGACCAGCGCCTGTTCGAGTTCCTGATACTCGAGGGCGCCCAGGCGGGCCTCAGCTGGATCACCATCCTGCGCAAGCGCGAGCACTACCGCCAGGTCTTTGACGGCTTCGACCCGCAGCGGGTGGCCCGCTACGATGGCCGCAAGGAAGCCGCCCTGCTGGCCGATCCGGGCATCATCCGCAACCGCCTGAAAGTGGCCTCGGCGATCAGCAATGCCCGCGCCTTTCTCGAGGTCCAGGCGGCCCATGGCAGTTTTGATGCCTACCTCTGGGGTTTCATCGACGGTCGCCCCCGGGTCAACCATTTCCGCCGGCTTGCGGACGTGCCCGCCAGCACGGCGCTGTCGGAGACCATCAGCAAGGACCTGAAGAAACGCGGCTTTCGCTTCGTCGGCCCCACCATCATCTACGCCTTCATGCAGGCCACGGGCATGGTCAACGATCACCTGGTGGACTGTTACCGGCACGCGCAGTGTGCCCGGATGGCCTGAGCCCCTGCCCCGGACGGTCATGTACCTGCCGGGGGCGCCGCGCTAGTCTGTCAGCTGTTGTTACATACCCGGGGGAATCCGCATGAATCCGCAACGCACCATTATTCTTATTGGCCTTGTGAACCTGACGCTGCTGGGTTTTCTCACGCCACTGCTGGACGGTGAGCTGCTGGCGGCCCAGGACCCGTTGTTCTTCTCCTGGCCGGGGGTCCTGATCATTGCCCTGTGGGGGCTGGCCTACATGGCAGCGGCACCGGTCTGGCAGCAGCTGCCCGGTCTGATGCTGGTGTTTGCTGCCGAGAAGTTGCTGTTCGATGTGCGCTGGATTGTCTGGATGACGGAGAACCGCGACCGTTTGCCGGCGCTGTTTGAAGAGGATGTGATGGTGGCGCTGTTCTACAGCGGTTACGGCGTCTGGGACGGCGCCTGTGCGCTGTTCTTCCTGTTCCTGTTTTTCCGGGCACGCCAGGCGGGTGCTGCAGCGACCGCGTGACGGCAGCCGCAACCCGCCGCTGACGTCACTGCCCGCTGAAAATACGCCCGAGCAAGGCACTACCCCGGCCCACCGGGTCCTGGCGGATCAGTTTTTCTTCGGCGGCAATGCGCCCGTACAGACCGTCCAGCGCCTGCTCGGTGACCACTTCTTCCACATCCAGGTTCGGTTTGCTGGTCAGCGGCAGGGCGTTGTACACCCCGAGCATGGCCTGGTACTGGTCATAGAAACCGGTCTTCTGCAGGTTCTCACGAATGATCGGCTGGTAGCGCTGGCGCAGACTGGTTTCCGTCTTGCCGCGGAAATAATCCGTGGCCGCGGTCTGTCCGCCATTGACGATACCCAGCGCGTCGGTGACGGTCATTTCCGAGATCGCCTGCTTCACCACCGGTACCGATTCGGCCGCTGCTTTCTCGGCGCCGTCATTCATGGCCGCTTCGACCTTGTCGACGTAGCTGCCCATGCCCACCTTGCGCAGGGTATCCGCCACCGGCTGCAGCTGCTGCGGCAGGGAAATGGGATAGCCGGCGCGGCTGTAGCCGCCATCGGCTGACAGGGTGGCGGCGGCGCGTTCACTGCCTAGCTCCAGCGCCTGCTTGATGCCGCCGGCCACGTCGGCCTGCTCGCCGTAACCCATGTCACTGGCAACCTGGGAACCGACGTTGAACCATTCGCTGTAGTTGCCATTGGCGCACCCGGCGCTGCCCAGCACCAGTGCCGAGAGAAGAATAAGCCGTGTTTTCATTCCTGTCACCATCCTGCGATCATTCGAAGCGGTCATCCTAGACCATAAACGCCGTTTCGGCATGCGCTGCCCCGGCATTGATAAAGGCTTTTACGATTGCCCCGCACGAGGCCCCATGAGCGAAGACCGCTACCGCGCCCAGCACAAGAAAAGACTCAGCCACATGCCGTGGCTGTATCCGAAGCTCAAACCGCACCAGCGCGAATGGGCCCAGGCCTGGCAGCGCGAAATCCAGCAGGAACTGATGGCGCTGGAAACCGTCCACATCGGTGAGGACTGCTTCATATCCCCGGATGCCGTGCTGTTCGCCGAGCCCGGGCGTGACATCGTCATCGGTGATGGCGTGCACATTGCCGCCCATGCCTTCCTGCATGGCCCGATCCAGATTGGCAATCATGTCAGTATCAATGCCCATTGCAGCCTGGATGGCGGCAGTGCCGGTATCGAAATTGGCGACCACAGCCGGATTGCCGCCCACACCATGATCTACGCCTTCAACCATGGCACCGCCAGCGGGCGGCTGGTGCGCGAGCAGCCGGTCACTTCGCGGGGCATCATCATTGGTCGTGATGTCTGGATCGGCGCCAATGCCGGCATTACCGATGGTGTCACCGTGGGTGATGGAGCGATTGTGGGCATGGGGGCCGTGGTCACCGGTGCCGTACCCGCCAACACCGTGGTTGCCGGCCAGCCGGCACGACCCGTGAAGGCGCGCGGGGACTGACCAGGATCCCCCCGCAGATTTATTGAACACCCTTCGACAAAACCGGTAACGGCGGCCACATTGATCAGTGTGCAATCGCCGGGCAATAATCAAACACCGTTCGATAAATTGGTGCCGCCCGGAGCAGACCATGCCGCGACGCAGTGAACACAGCCTTGATGAAATCCGCGCGCTGGCGCTGGATGCGGTGGAGGATCTGGTGGCCAGTCACGGCCCGACGGCCATCAGCGCCCGCAAGGTGGCGGCGCAGATCGGTTACACCGTCGGCATGCTCTACCATGTCTTCGACAACGTCGATGACCTGGTGCTGCAGGCCAATGCACGACTGGTGGACCAGCTGGCCCGGGCCAACGAGGCCGCCGCAGCGGGGAATCGGCCGCAGCGGGTGATCGCGCGCATGGCCCATAACTATCTGTCGCTGGCCCGCCAGGCGCCGGCCCGCTGGCAGCTGGTGTTTGTGCATACCATGCGCGATGGTCGGCCGGTGCCGGACTGGTACCGGCAGCGCACGGACAGGTTGTTCGCGCTGGTGGAAGAGCAATTACAGCGGCTGGCGCCGCGCCGCCGGCCAGCGGCGGCCGCACTTGCCGCGCGCACCCTGTGGAGCAGCGTCCACGGGATCTGCCTGCTGGCGGTCAGTGACAAGCTGGACATTGGTGGCAGTACCAGCGCCGAGAAAGCGCTGGATTCATTGCTTACCCATTACCTGGGAAGCTGGGCACAAAGCAGATGACGGCGTTTCGCCGCTAACAGGGAGTTTTCATGAAAGCGTCACTGGGCCAGCTGATGGCAAGCCGTCGTTTTGCACCGTTTTTCTTTACCCAGTTCCTGGGTGCCTTCAATGACAATGTGTTCCGCCAGGCCCTGATCCTGCTGATTGCCTCCGGTGTGGTCTCCGGGGTAAGCATCAACACCCTCAACAATGTCGGCCTGGCATTGTTCATCGTGCCGTTCTTCCTGTTTTCCGCGCTTGCCGGCCAGCTCGCCGACAAGTTCGAGAAGTCCCTGCTGATCCGGCGCATCAAGCTGGCAGAGATCGCCATCATGTGTGCCGGTGCCGTGGGCTTCTATTTTGATGCCGTCTACTTCCTGCTGGCGGTGCTGTTCTGCATGGGCCTGCAGTCCACCTTCTTCGGGCCGATCAAGTACTCGATCATTCCCCAGCACCTGACCAACAGTGAGCTGGTCTCCGGCAACGCGCTGGTGGAAATGGGCACCTTTCTTGCCATTCTGCTGGGCTCCATTTCCGGCGTGGTACTGGGCATGGAATCCACCGGTGCCTGGGTGGCGCCTGCGGCCATCATCCTGCTGGCGTGCATCGGTTACCTGGCGGCACGGCTGATTCCGGCAGCCATGCCCGCTGACCGTGACCTGCGCATCAACTGGAACCTGTTTCGCGAGACCGCCCGCATCATCGGTTATGCACGGGAGACCAGGTCTGTCTGGATGAGCGTGCTGGGGATTTCGTGGTTCTGGTTCCTGGGTGCCGCCTACACCACCCAGCTCAAGGTCTATGTGGATGACTACCTGAGCGGCACCGACGGCCTTTATGCCCTGTTGCTGGCCACCTTTTCCATCGGCATCGGGCTCGGTTCCTTCCTGTGTGAAAAAGCATCCGGGCGGCGTGTGGAGCTGGGCCTGGTGCCCATCGGTTCGCTGGGCCTGAGTGCCTTCGGCATTGACCTGTTCTTTTCCTACCAGGGCCTGCCGTCCATGCAGGCTGTGGACATTGCCGCATTCCTGGAACACGGAGCCGGCTGGCGTGTGCTCATGGACCTGCTGGGCATTGGTGTGTTCGGTGGCTTCTATATCGTGCCGCTGTTTGCCTTTGTCCAGCACCGGGCCAACCCCCATCACCTGTCGCGTATCATCGCCGCCAACAATATTCTCAACGCGTTGTTGATGGTCCTGTCGGCCATCGCCGGTATCGTTCTCGTGGGTGTGCTCGAGTTGTCCATCCCGGAGTTCTTCCTGGCACTGGCGCTGGTCAATATTGTTGTGGCGGCCTACATCTATACGGTGGTGCCGGAGTTCATGATCCGCCTGATCATCTGGCTGCTGACCAATATCATGTACCGCATCCGCCACCAGGGTCTGGCGCACATTCCCGATGACGGGCCGTGCGTGCTGGTCTGCAACCATGTCTCCTACGTTGATGCCCTGTTGCTGGCCGGCGCCATCCGTCGCCCGGTGCGCTTTGTCATGTTCAAGCCGATCTATGACATGCCGGTACTGAACTACATCTTCCGTACCGGCAAGACCATTCCCATTGATGCCAAGAGCCGCAACCCGGCCGTGTACGAGGCGGCGTTCGAACGTATCCACGAGGAGCTCGAGGCAGGGGAAGTGGTCTGCATTTTCCCCGAGGGCAAGCTCACCGCCGACGGCGACATCGCCGAATTCAAGGCCGGTATCGACAAGATCCTCGCCCGAGATCCTGTGCCGGTGGTGCCCATGGCCCTGCGCGGCTTGTGGGGCAGCTTCTTCAGCCACAAGGACGGGCCGGCACTGGCGACACGGCCGAAACGGTTCTGGTCCCGGGTGGAGCTGGCAGTGGGCGACCTGGTGCCGCCGGAGAAAGCCAGCGCGCCGTTTCTGGAAGCACAGGTGCGCGCCCTGCGCGGCGACCGTGCCTGATCATGGTGCATCTGTCAGGCCGGCATGCCGGTTTTCGGGTGAATCGTCGTACGGCATGGTTACCGCCACCGCGTTAGGCTGGGCCTCCTGCGTACTGCCTGTGGTCGCCATTACGGCCGGCGCTGCGGACAGCTGACGGGAGCACCGTTGCCACCGGGAGTCAGTCTTGCTGCGCTATCGCACCAGCGCCCTGCTTTATGCGTCCCTGATCATGGCCGCCACCCACGTTGCGGCCGTGGAGACAGACGCGCCCGCCATCACCTGGCTGGTGCCGGACGTGCCCCCGGTGTTCGTGGCCAAAGGGCCGTTTGTCCGCCAGGGCGCCGGGGATATCACCCTCACCGTCCTGCAGCAGCAGCTGCCCGGCTATGAGCACCGTGTCCGCCGGGTGTCCATGAGCACCTTTACCGTGCTGATGCATGACACCAGCAACAAGGTCTGCACCCCACTGCTTCCTGCCATGCCGCGTTACGCGGACACCACCGTGGTCAGCCAGACACTGGCCACCATGGCGCCACTGCGCATGATCACCTTTCGCGACATGCTGGCGACCCTGCCGCGCAAGGACGGCGCCGTTGCCCTGGCGGAAACCCTGCGTCGTTCCCTGCGCACGGTGTACCTGGATGGTTGGTCCCATGAAGATGTCCAGCCGCTGCTGGCGCGTGCCAGTGACCAGCGCAATGTGCTGGTACTGTCGGATATCACCTCCCCGGAAAATGCCCTGGAACTGCTGATGGAGCGGCAGGTGGATTACCTCGTGGGCCACGGTTATCTGCTGCATTTTGCCCGCAGCAAATTTGGCGCCCTCGCCGACGACCTGGTGCTGCTGCCGCTGGCGGAGGCACTGGCAAACACGCCGGTGCACGTGGCCTGCCTGAATAACGCATGGGGTCGCGCGCGTATCGCCGACATTGACCGGGTGCTGGCGGACCCGTCAGTGCAGGCAGATATCGCACGCGTGTTGCGGCACTGGTATCCGGCCATGGACCTTTCGGCAGAAGCGCAACGCTGAACCGGCCTGTGCGACCGGGCCGGGCATGCCGGCAGGGTGGCGCACGGCAGGACGCAGGGTTTTCGCGCGCGCCCGCCAGCGTTGAGCCGTCGTGACGGCCAGGGGTTGCGCCGCAGACTGTTCCTCCCCATCGCTGGAGGAACCCATCATGAAATACCTGATTGCCCTGCTCGGACTCTGCCCGCTGCTGGCCATGGCCGGCCCGGTCTACAAATGCCAGCGCGCCGAAACCACGCTCTACAGTCATACCCCCTGTGAAGCGGGCGCCCGGCCCCTGGACCTGCCGCGCCTTGGGATCCTGGGCAGTGCCCGGGACCATGCGGCGGTGCAGGCACGGCGCAAATCCCTGCGCGCCATCCCCGAGCCGGCCCCGCGCCCGCGCCAGTCGCGCAAACGCCCGCGGCGGCTGTCCTATGGCGAGCGCATGACGTTGCGCAAACTGGAAATCGAGGCCGATGGACTGGCCCGCGATATTCCCAAGTGGTCGGAATCATCCAGCTACCGGCAGGCCCTGGAGGAGGAGCTGCGGCTGGTGAAGGAGCGCATTGCAGAGCTGCGCAAGCGCCTGTAGGCGCCACTGGCAGCGTAGCCAAGTGCTTGTCCTGCAAAAGGTTTTCCTTGTTTTTCCCGGTTTTTCCTAGGGCGCGCGCGGTGCCCGCCCTAGTCTCGGCAGCGATAACAACAGCGAACCGTCCGGGCCCGCCGCCCGGCCATGAACCGCGGACAATAACGAGGGACTCCGATGAAAAAGACCATGCTTGTTGCCAGCAGCCTGCTGGGCCTGACCCTGGCCAGCCCCGGCCTGGCCGCCAATACCATTACCGCCGCGCCTTCACCGGTGGCTGCGTCCAGTGGTGATTTCACCGTGTCGTGGACCGGCAGCAGGCTGCAGGTGACCCGTGCCGGCCGCGTGCTGTGGCGCTCCACGGATGGCGCGTCCTTTGTGCGTGCGGGCACCCATGCCCTGCAGGCCGAGGAAAACCGTGGCTCGTTCATTGTCGAGGAAAACATCCAGAGCCAGTGCACCGACCAGGCCATTGCCAGCGTTGGTTATGCCTCTGCCGGTATCCAGGTCAGCGGTACCCTGTCGGGCAGCGCCGCCTGTGCCACCGATTACACCGTGACCTTCAATGAAGTCCGGCCGGGCCATCTGCAGTTTGCCGTGCAGTTCAGCAACCCGGCGGTGAACTACACCGAGCTTGCCTATTACGCGGATCCCGATGCACGTTTTCACGGCTTCGGCGAGCAGTTCAGCTACCTGGACCTCAACGGCCAGGCTGTGCCGGTGCTGTCACAGGAAGGCGGTGTCGGGCGCGGCCACCAGCCCATTTCCGGCGCCGTTGAACTGGGCAGCGCCGGCTCCGCCGGCGGGCCCCTGACCACCTATTATGCCGTGCCCCACTACATCACCAGCACGGCGCAATCGTTGATGCTGGAAGACACCGACTATGCGGTGTTTGATCTCAGCGCCAGCAACAGTGTGCGCGTGCGCCTGTTTGATGGCGACATGACCGGGCGCATTCTCGCCGGCGACTCCATGCTGGAACTGATCGAACGCTTCACTGAATACAGCGGCCGCATGCGTGCGCTGCCCGAGTGGTTCAACCAGGGCGCCATTGTCGGCATGCAGGGTGGCACCGCCAAAGTCGATGCGGTGCTTGATGAGCTTGACCGGCGTGGCACTCCGGTGGCCGGCGTCTGGCTGCAGGACTGGGTGGGCAAGAGGCAGACGTCGTTCGGCTCACAGCTGTGGTGGAACTGGGAACTGGACCAGGATCGCTACCCCGGCTGGGATGGTTTGGTGGACCGTGTCGAGGGCCGGGGCGGGCGCATGCTCTGCTACATCAACCCGTTCCTGGTGGACGCCTCACCGAAAGGCAATGTGCGCCGCAACCTGTACCAGGAAGCCATCGATAACGATTACCTGGTGAAGAAGGCCGACGGCTCCGTCTACGAAGTCACCAACACGGATTTCGATGCCGGCATGATCGACCTCACCAACCCCTACGCGGTGGCCTGGATCAAGGCAGTGATCGCCGACCAGCTGATTGATGAAGGCCGCTGCCATGGCTGGATGCATGACTTCGCCGAGGCACTGCCGTTCGATGCCGTGCTGTACTCCGGCATTGATGCCGCCGAGTACCACAACCAGTACCCGGTGGACTGGGCACGCATTGCCCGCGAGGCCATCGACGAGGCGGGTCTTGGTGAGGAGATCGTGTTCTTCAATCGCGCCGGCGCCGCGCGCACGCCGGGCTACTCCACCCTGCTCTGGCAAGGTGACCAGCTGGTGACCTGGGACAAGTATGACGGCTTCAAGACCGCCATTCTCGCCACCATGACCGGCGGTTTTTCCGGGCTGGCCATGAACCATGCCGACATCGGTGGTTACACCAATGCCACGCTGGCGGGTGTTGGCTACAACCGTGAGCAGGAACTGTTGCTGCGCTGGATGGAGTTCGCCGCCTTTACCGCAGCCTATCGCACCCACGAAGGCCTGAAGCCGGAAGACAACGCCCAGTTCTATGACAACAGCACCACTTATGACCAGTTCGACCGCATGGCCCGGGTATACAAGGCGCTGGCATTTTATCGCCGGGACCTGATGGACGACATGGAAACCCGCGGCTGGCCACTGGTGCGCCATCCGATGCTGCATTATCCCGACGACAATGAGCTGGCCGGCCTGACCGACCAGATCATGCTCGGCAGCGAAGTGATGATGGCACCGCTGGTGAACAAGGAAAGCTACACCGGCAACTGGAAGAAGGTGTACTTCCCGGATGCCGGCAACACCACCTGGGTGCACATGTTCACCGGCTACCGCTACGGCAACAATTCCAACGCGCCGCGCGCACCCTGGTGGTTGCGCTGGACCAACCCGGCGCGGGGCAATTACCAGTGGGTGTATGTACCCATGGGCAAGCCGGCCGCGTTCTACAAGCAGGGTTCACCCATCGCCAGCCAGCTGGAGGGCAACCTGCGCAGCCTGGGTGTGAAGTAATCGTCTTCAGCGCTTCGGGCGCTTGCCCGGCCGTAGCAGGTCGAGCAGGCGCCCGGTACTGGCGGCGCTGCGCAGAAACGGGCGGGCATGCATAAGGGTTTCATGGATGTCATCCACGCGATCAATCAGCTGGTCCACATGGCCGGTGATACCGTCCACGCGCACGGACAGGTCAGCCACCTGGTGGGGCAGTGCATCCATGCGTTCAATGATGCGCATGATCCGGTGCGCCATGACCAGGTATTCCAGGGCGGCGCGAATCACCGCCACGGCAATCAGCAACACCACCGGGGCCACGGCCAGGGCCACCAGCCCGGCAGTGGGTGAAAACCAGAACACCAGGGCCACCAGTGCGGCCACCACCACCGCCGCACCAAACACCAGCAGCAGGTAAAACAATGGCAGCAGTTGCATGGTCAGGTAATGGTCAAAGCGCCAGTCGGCCATGTTGCGCACCATCGAGGGGCCGCGTGTGGGTGCGCTGTTGTCGTTGCCGGGTGCGTGTTGCATGAAATCTCCCTGTGGCCGTTGCCATGACGGTGGTGTGATCTGTGTAGCGCTGGCGGCCAGGGCTGTCCATGCCCTGGTGCCGGCCCGGCAGTTCGCACGGCCAACCGCGCTGAAAACGGGTAGACTGGCAACACCATTACCGCTCACAGGCCGTCATGACAGACAGTTCCGCACAGGTTCGCAAACGACCCACCCAGCAACGTGCACGCCAGCGCTACGACGCTATCCTCGGTGCTGCCGAAGACCTGATCCGGACCCGTGGCACCAGCCAGTTCGGGATGAATGAACTGGCTCGCGCGGCCGGCGTCAATATCGCCTCCATCTACCAGTACTTTGCTGGCCGTCCGGCGATACTGCGCGAGCTGGTGTCGCGGCTGTCCAGCCAGTACCGGGAAACCATGTTTGCCGTGCTGGCCCAGGCCGGCAGCCAGCCCCTGGATGTGCTGGTGGATGGCCTGCTGGACGGCTACCTGCAGCTGGTCAGGGACGAGCCGGTATACGGCATCCTCTGGGCCGAGCTGCGCCAGGAGCCGGAGTTGCGCGATCTGGACATTGCCGATACCCGCGATAATGCCACCGCCCTGGCCCTGGCCCTGGCGGATCACTTCCCCACCCTCAGTGCCGAGCGCCTGGAGCGGATCGCTTTCCTGGCCTGCGAACTGAGCTATGCGGTTTTCCGCCTGATACCGGCCCTGCCCGCCGACCAGATGGCCGAGCTGCTGGCGGACTACCGGCTGCTCCTCAAGGCCGCCCTGGGCAACCTGGATCCTGACCACTCGTAGTTTGGTACATTCGTCCTATTTACTCGCCGTGAAAGATAAGTAAGTGTTACTTACCTAAGTATAAAAATTGCCCAGTCGGCGACGGGCATGGAAAAACAACAACGATCCGCGCAGACGGACACAGGATGAATGCCATGACGATTTCCCTACCTGCCCTGCTGGCGCGCAGCGCCACCCTGGTCCTGCTGGTGATGTCCTCCGGCTGTTACTGGGAAAACTGGACCGGCACCGAATCGGTGGAGCCGGAATACCTGGTGCAACCCGAGAATGCCGCCCAACTGGTGGACTACGTCGGCCGGGCCACGCGCGCCGGCAAGCGTGTGCGCATGACCGGCTCCGGCCACTCCGCCTCGGAAGTGGCCATCACCCGCGAGGTGCTGTTTACCCCCGAGAAGCTGAACAAGCCGCTGCAACTGGATCGCCGCCGGCTCAGGGACAGCGATGACCCGGCCCTGGCCAGGGTCATGAGCGGCATCACCGTCAAGGACCTGAACGCCTTCCTCGATGCCCGGGGCCGGGCGCTGATCAACATGGGCGGCTATGACGGCCAGACCATTGCCGGCGTGATGATGACGGCCACCCACGGATCGGGGCTCGACTATGGCCCCATGGCGGACCAGATCGTCAGCCTGCAGGTGGTGGGTGAAGGCGGCCGCATGATGCAGATCGAGCCGGACGATGGCATTACCAATCCGGCAACCTGGCCCGGCTACCTGGAGGAGAACAGCCGTATTCCGGTGCAGCTGATCCAGGATGACGATGCCTTCAATGCGGCGCGGGTGGCCATCGGCTCCATGGGCGTGGTCTATGCCGTGACGCTGACCACGGATCGCAAGTTCTGGCTGCGCGAAGTGCGCTGGAAAACCACCTGGGAAGAGCTGACCGCGCCGGGCGGCGCCATCACCCGTCTGCTGGCGGGCCAGAGCGTCTACGCCGACCGCCGTTCCCCCGAACATTTCGAGTTGCAGTACAGCCCCTATGCCAATGACGCGGGCACCCACACGGTGCTGGTCACGGAGCGCCACCGCTCCTACGATCCGCTGCCGGAGCAGCCCCAGGCCGAGCGCGGCCAGCCGGGCACGGAATTTGTTTCCGGCTTGATCACTGTGTTCGAAAAGCCGCTGGCATGGATCCTCAGTACCTTCCCGGGACTGGCCAGGACCATCCTGGAAACCACGCTGGATACGCAGCAGGACGACAACTTCACCAACGTCTCCTACAAGGTGTTCAACATCGGTGTGGTCAACTACACCGATGCTATCGCCATCGAAGCGGCGTTCGACCTGCAGGACACGGTGGCCGCCATCGAGCGTTCCTTCGTGCTGGCGGAATCCCTGTTTGCGCAGGGCATTCCCCATACCGGGCCCATCGCCGTGCGTTTCGTCAAAAGCACCGACAACTTCATCGCCATGCAACAGGGGCGCGATTCCATGTTCATGGAAGTGATCATGCTGAGTGACACCAACGGCTCTCAGGAATTGCTCAAGGCCTACCAGCGCACCATGCGCAACGAATTCTCGGCACGACCGCACTGGGGCCTGGACCTCAAGCTGCTGCAAAGCGAGGCCGAGGCCTGGGCGTTGTACCCGAAATGGAATGACTGGATGGTGCAATACCGGCGTTTCAACCGGGGAACGTTTGACGGCAAGGTGACCGACCGCCTGGGCATCTCCGTACGGCCGCGTTGATCGCTGGTCCACCAGCAATACGCCCGCGCGTGCGGGCGTATTTGTCTGTGTTGCCGCCCTTTCTCAGGCCTCCTGGCTCTCTCCCGAAGACAGAGGGGACCGGGTTGCCGCCTGAGCGCTACGCCGCTGGCGACGCTTTACTGTCCGGAAAAGGCAAACGATCTGTTATCACCCCGCTCTTGTGCGGACAGGCAGACCAGGCTGGCAAACGCAGCCAGCCTGTTACCACCGAAGCATCCGACAACGCCCCCTCTCCCGCTTGCGGGAGAGGGCCGGGGTGAGGGCGCCCGCTCAGGAGATGCAGATATCCCGCCCCCGCTCTTCCTGTGACTTGATCCAGGCAAGAATGCGCCCGCCCACCGGGCGTTGTGTTGCTTCACTGGCCAATGCCACCACGGCGCGCAGGCCTTCCACCGAGATGCCGGTTTTCAATCCGCAGGCTTCCAGCATGTAGACCAGGTCTTCGGTGGCCACGTTGCCGGTGGCCCCGGGCGCAAACGGGCAGCCGCCCAGGCCACCCACGGAGGCGTCGAATTTGCGCACGCCCAGGTCCGCGGCGGCCCAGGCCATGGCGGCGGCGAGGCCGCGGGTATCGTGCAGGTGGACAAAGAACGGCGTGGCGCCGTACTCGCCGATCAACGGCGCCATGATGTCCTTCATCTGCTGCGGGTTGCCGGCACCAATGGTGTCGGCAATGGCAATTTCATCACTGCCTGCGGCGAGCATGTCACGGGTCAGGGTGTGCGTGACATCCACCGGTGTCGGGCCGTCATAGGGGCAGGCAAAGGCTCCGGAAATGTAGGTGCGGGTCTGCACGCCGTCGCGCTTTGCCGCCGCGATGATGGCCTTGCAGCTGGCCACCGCATCCGCCAGCGACATGTTCAGGTTGCGCTGGTTGAAGGTGTCGGTGGTGGACAGCACCAGGCCCACGGTGGGGTAGCCGTTGTCGCGGGCACGCTCGTAGCCCTTCAGGTTGGGCACCAGGGCGGTGTAGTGCAGGTCGTCCCCTTTCGGCAGTCGTGGCGTCAGCTCGACGGCGTCGGCCATTTGCGGCACCGCCTTCGGGTGCACGAAGCTCACCGGCTCCAGGTATTTCACCCCGGCGGCCACCAGCCCTTCTGCCATGCGTGCCTTGTCGTCCGTGGACACGTGGACGGGCTGGTTCTGCAGGCCGTCGCGCAGCCCCACTTCGTTGATGATCACCTGGTCTGTCATGGGCGTACCTGTTGCTTCATGGGCAGGGCCGGATTATGCCATGCACGGGTGCCAGGTTGCCTGCCGGCGGCGCACGCCGGGCCGCGTTTTCCCGCCCGGGTGCAGGGCGTCGCGGGCCGGTTCAGGGTCAGGGTGAGCCTGTGGCCTGACGCGAAATGCGCAGGTGCTGGCCGTATGAGCGACCCATAATGCATACACATGTCCGTTAATGGCCTTGAATAATAGCCTTAATCTGCTTAAAGTGCCATTAATTGTATGCAATCCTGCGGAGACGCCCCATGTCAGCCACGCACAAGGCCCCGGCCCCGGATGCCCCGGAGGGCACCCTGAAAGCGCTCAAGCACATCCATCACATGGCGTTCCGCTGTCGCGATGCCGAGCAGACACGCTGGTTCTACGAGGACGTGCTGGGCATGCCCCTGTCCATGGCCATGGTGTTTGATGAGGAGCCAGGTTCCGGGCGCAAGGTGGATTACATGCACCTGTTCTTCCAGATGGGCGACGGCAACTTCATCGCCTTCTTTGATGCCCCGGACGATGTCGACGAGAAAATGTTCCGCCCGCGCCACGGCTTCGACCTGCACCTGGCCTTCGAGGTGGACACCCTGGAGGAGCTGAAAGCCTGGCGCCGCCGGATCAACAAGGCGGGCCGTCCGTGTTTCGGCCCCATCGACCATGAGTTCATTCACTCCATCTATTTCTATGACCCCAATGGCATCCAGCTGGAAATCACCATCAAGGATGCTGACTACGAATCCATCTGTGCTGCCGATGCCGCCAAAGCCCATGACGTACTGCGCGAGTGGACCGCGTTCACCCGCGAACGCAAGCTCAAGGCCTGTGGCGAGACGGTGCTGGATATGCGCGGCATCGACACCAGCAAGGCCGACTTCTCCAAGGTAAAAGCGGACATGCCCAGGCACGGCAAGCCGGAAAACTGAACCCATTCGCCGGTGTGGCCCGCCCCCGGCGGCGTCCGCCTGCGCCCAGGAAAAACCATGACCCAGACATTCACGTACACCCGCATTCCCTACATGGTGGCGTTTGCCGAAAAGGCGGAGTTCAAGGATACCTACGCCGGCCCCATGGACATGGTGGCGCTGGAGGCGCACCTGCTGAAACCCGAAGGCCGCACTTCTGACACAGTGATTGTGTTCATGCATCCGGTGGGCGGCGGCGCTTACCTGCCCATGGTGTCGGCGCTGGCCAAGGCGGGCCACCATGTCATCTATTGCAACAGCCGCTACCGCGGCGCCGATGCTCCGCTGATCATGGAAAAAGTGGTAGCAGACCTGGGCGCCTGTATTCGCGATGCAAAGGAACGCCTGGGATACGACAAGGTGGTGCTGGCCGGCTGGTCCGGTGGTGGTTCACTGTCGCTGTATTACCAGGCCGAGGCGGAAGACCCGCAGGTGACCCACACCCCTGCCGGTGACCCCTATGACCTGACGGCGAAGCAGCTGATTCCGGCCGATGGCATCATGCTGCTGGCGGCCCATGTGTCCCGCGCCGTGACCCTGACCGAGTGGATGGACCCGTCGGTACTGGACGAAAACGATCCGTCGCAGCGTGACCTGTCGCTGGACATCTACAACCCGGCCTGCCCCGACCAGCCCACCTACAGCGACGCCTTTGTCGCGCGCTTCCGTGCCGCGCAGATTGCCCGCAACCGCAAGATCACCGCCTGGGTGCAGGACAAGCTGGCGGGCTTCCGCGACGCCGGCGCGCACACCGAGGAGTTCGGTTTTATCGTCCATCGCACCATGTGTGATGTGCGCTGGCTCGACCCGACGCAGGACCCCAATGACCGCAAACCCGGCTGGTGCTACCTGGGGGATCCGCGCATGGTCAACAACGGCCCGGTGGCGCTGGCGCGCTTCAATACCCTGCGCGGCTGGATGAGCCAGTGGAGCTATGACCATTCCCGCGCCAACGGCCTCACCGCCGCGCCGCGCATCAGCGCGCCGGCGCTGGTGATCGGCAACAGCGCGGATGATGCCTGCACGCCCAGCCACACACAGCGGCTCTACCAGGCGTTTGCCCACGACAACAAGACCCTGCGGGAAGTCACCGGCGCCAACCACTACTACTTCGGCCAGCAGGACAAGCTGGCCGAAGCGGTGGGTCACTGTTGTGACTGGCTGGAGGCACAACAGCTGGCCGGCTGACGCACCAGGCTGACAGGTGGCGTGGTGAGCCTGGCGCATGAACGCGATAATAGCGGCCTGTTTGCCCGGTGGTTGCCCATGCGCTTGTTGCTCTTTTTTTACAGCCTTTTTGCCGCCTTCGCACAGGCCTGTGACGAGCGGCCGTTGCGGGTGTATGTCTCCGACTGGCCGCCCTACATGCGGCTTGAAACCCCCGGCGAGGTGCCACCCCAGGTCACCGGCATCGACGCGCGCATCCTCAAGGCGGTGATGGCCCATGCGGGCTGCCGCTTTGAGTGGGTGGAGATGCCGGTGGAGCGTGCCAGCAAGGCGCTGCGTTCGGGCCAGATGGATGTGATGATGGCGGCCAGCCGGATCCCGTCTCGCGAATCCTGGGCCCGGTTCTCCCGCCCCTATCGTGATGAGGTGATCGAGCTGGTGGGTGACCTCGGCGCCGCACCCCGTGACAGTTGGCTGGGTCTTGTGAACACGAACCTCAGGATCATGGCGCCGCGCAGCGGCTGGTATGGGCCCGCCTATGAGGCTGCCCGTGTGCCTCTGATCAAGGCCGGGCGGCTGGTGTTCATGGAAGACTATGACGCCGGTGTGGCCATGCTCAAGGCAGGGCGTGTGGACCTGGTGATGGGCGATAGCCATGCCCTGCGTGATTCTTCCCGCCGCGTCGGGCTGGTCCTGTCCAGGCCGGTGCTGGCGCCGCACCGGGCGCCGGTGCACTTCATGTATTCGCGTCGCAGCGTTGATCGTGCCGTGGTCCAGCGGCTGGATGCCAGCATCCAGGCGCTGCATGAGAACGGCACGCTGGAGCGCCTGCAGGTCGATGTTCTTCCCTGAGCACTGACCGGAATTACCAGCGTCCGTGCAAATCCGGCATTGATGGCGGCCGGCAAACTGCCTACGTTCAGCGCTGGCCAATAACAAGGGGCGCCTGCCATGGCTTTGCTTGCCACCGTGCTGGGAATCATTCTGTCAGTGACTGCGGTGCAGACACTGGCATTTTACCTGGTCTGGTATTTCGATCGGCGTAATGACCCCGCCGGCGCCGAGGTGCCGGGTGAAGACAATCAGCTGTCCGTACTGCGCTGCCTGCTGGCCATGGTATGTGAATGGCTCGCCATTACCGTGCTGGTGGTGACCTATCCGCTGCGACTGCTGCACGATGCCTCGCCGGTGCGCACGAGGGTGCCGGGCAAGAACCCGATCATTTTCGTGCATGGCTATGGCGGCAACAGCGCCAACATGGCGTGGATGCAATGGATGCTCAAGCGGCGCGGCCATGCCAATGTCTATGCGGTGAGTTATACACCGCCCACCATTGATGCGCGCAAGTTGGCAAAGCAGGTCAGCACGCATGTGGAGCGTATTCTCGCGGCCACCGGCGCGCCGCAGGCCACGGTGGTCTGTCACAGCATGGGCGGCCCCCTGACCCGCTACGCCCTTGAGCACCTCGGCCTGGCCGGCAAGATCGACAAGGTGATCTGCCTGGGCTCGCCGCATCTGGGCACGCGCCTGTCGGCAATGTTTGAAGCCCGCGGCGCCGCCTTCCAGATGCGTTACCGTTCCGGCTTCCTGTCGGAACTCGCGAGCACCGCGCAGACACCCGGCGGCGCCCGCTTCTATTCCATCTACTCCAATTTCGACAACTTCCTGATGCCCGCCAGCACCGCGGTACTGGGCGGCAATGCCACCAATATCCATGTGCCCTACCACGGCCACTGTGCCCTGCTGTACAGCCCTGTGGTGCTGGACAAGGTGGAGCAGTGCCTGGCGGAGCCGGTGGCCCATGCCGAACAGGCGGCCTGATGAAGTTTTGATGCAGCGCAAGGTTGCCAAGCCCTTTCAACCGCATCATGGTTATAGCGTTGAATGACAGCGAGATCACCGAAGGAGTCGCCAATGAGTACCTTTACCCCCACCGTCAGCTGGCACCTGCAGCGCGGCGTGGAGTTTGATTACGAACACTACAACCGTGACCACGAGTGGACCTTCCCCGGGGGCGAGGTGGTGCCGGCATCAGCATCGCCGTCCTACGGCGGCACCGGCACCCGGGTCAATCCGGATGAGGCGGTGGTCGCGTCATTGAGCAGCTGTCACATGCTCACCTTCCTGGCCATTGCCGCGAAGAACAAGCTCAATGTGCTCAGTTATGTGGACCGTCCCGAGGGCACGGTGGACAAGAACGACGAGGGCCGCATGGCCATTACCCATGTGGTGCTGCGGCCCCGGGTGGTGTTCGACGGTGACGTGGATGAGGCGCAACTCAAACGCCTGCACGAGTCTGCCCATCGCAACTGTTTCGTCGCCAACTCCCTGGTGACACCCATCGACATCGAGCCGGTCACCGACTAGCGCCTTTTCCCCTCACCCTCTCCCGGCCCCCGGGAGAGGGTATGGCGCTGCCCCTTCTACGTACTTCCTGACAACGCCCCTCTCTACTCAGGGAGAAGGCCGGAGTGAGGCCTGACCGGCCGGTCCGAAATCACAGGCATTTGACCTGCCCGGACTGGTCAATCTGTATACAATAGCCCCCGTTTTTCTTTCTTTGGCCCCCCATGCGCTGATTCGGGGCTGTCTGGCATCACGAGGTCTCACGCTATGAATGCACAAGTACAACTGGACCAGTCCGAGATCGAGCTGTTCCGCGATAACGTCCGCAAATTCCTGGAAAAGGAAATCGCCCCCCATTATGACCAGTGGGAGAGCAACGAAATCCTGCCGCGCGAGGCGTGGACCAAGCTCGGCGAAAACGGTTTCCTGTGTGTGGATGTGCCGGAAGAGTACGGCGGCTTTGGCGCCAACTTCCGCCTGTCTGCCGTGATCATCGAAGAAATGTCACGCATGGGCTTCGGTGCGCTGGCGTCGAACCTGTCGGTGCATTCCGATATCGTCGCTCCCTACATCCTGCACCTGGGCACGGAAGAGCAGAAGCAGGCCTGGTTGCCGAAGATGGTCACCGGCGAAGCCGTGGGCGCCATCGGCATGACCGAGCCCGGTGCCGGTTCCGACCTGCAGGGCATGAAGACGAAGGCGGACAAGGACGGCGACAACTTCGTCATCAGCGGCCAGAAAACCTTCATCACCAATGGCCAGCATTGTGATGTCATCGTCCTCGCGGCGAAGACCGATCCGTCGGCCGGTGCCAAGGGCGTGTCCCTGTTCACCGTCGACACCTCCCTGCCCGGCTTTGCCCGCGGCCGTAACCTCGAGAAGATGGGGCACCATGCGGCCGACACCTCGGAGCTGTTCTTCGAAGGCGTCACCGTGGGTGCCGACCAGATCCTCGGTGGTGAAGGCCGCGGTTTTGCCAACCTGATGAACGAGCTGCCGCGTGAGCGCCTGATTCTCGCCATCGGTGCCATTGCCGCCTGCGAGGGCATGATAGATCGCACCGTCGAGTACGTGCAGGAGCGCAAGGCATTCGGCATGAGCGTGGCCCAGTTCCAGAACACCCGCTTCAAGCTCGCCGAGCTCAAGGCCCAGGTGGAAGTGAACAAGGCCTTCATTGCCCAGTGCACCGACCAGTACGACCGCGGTGAGCTGACCGCCGTCAACGCCTCCATTGCCAAGCTCACCACCACCGAGCTGCAGGGCAAGGTCGCTGACGAGTGCCTGCAGCTGTTTGGTGGCTACGGTTACATGAAGGAATACCCGATCTCCCGCGACTATGTGGATGCGCGCATCCAGCGCATCTACGGTGGCACCAGCGAGATCATGAAGGAGATCATCGCCCGCGACTTGCTGGGCCGCTGATTCCTTCGCTGGCCCATGGTCCCCTCACCCTGTCCCTCTCCCGGAGGGAGAGGGGACCGGCCCGATACCTCCGCGCTATCCAAAAACGCCCCCTCTCCCGCGTGCGGGAGAGGGCTGGGGTGAGGGTACGCTTGCGGGAGAGAGCCGGCGTGAGGGCCATCCACCCGCGGTAAATGTCCACATTCCCCGCACCATTTCAGCCAATCCCTTTCCATTCCCCGCCCCAGTGGGCAAACTTGCATACAATCAGGCCCGCATGAGATCTCCCATGGTTGACCGCCCCGCCGCCCAGACCCGTTCCCAGTCCATTGCCGAAACCCTGCGCGCGCGCATTCTTCGTGGTGATTACGCTGCCGGGGAGCGCATGCAGGAAGTCCCCCTGGCAGAAGACCTGGCCGTATCACGCACACCGGTGCGTGAGGCACTGCGTTCGCTGGCCGAAGACGGCCTGCTGGAATACGCCGCCAACCGCGGTTACCGGGTGCGCGAATTCACCGCCCGGGATATCCAGATCGCCTTCCGTGCCCGTGCTGCCATGGAAGGACTCGGTGCCCGCCTGCTGGCCGAGCGTCGCCTGACGGAAGACGAGAAACATGAGCTCGCGGCCATTCTTGAGCGCGGCGATGCGCTGCTTGCCGATGGCAGTTACCGCGCGGATGATTTCAGTGCCTGGCGGCGCATGAATCGCGACTTCCATGTGGCCTTGCTGCGCATGGCCGACAGCAGCCTGCTGGAAAAGATTGCCCGCGATGCGCAGACCATTCCCATCGTTAACCAGGGCGCGTTCCATTGGTACAGCGATGCCGACTTCCGTCATTCCCACTACCACCATCACATGATTGTCCATGCCATCAATGCCGGTGACGGTGAGCGTGCCGAATGGTGGATGAAGGAGCACGTCAACCTGGCGGGGAAAACGGTCCTGGCACGACAGCAGCAAGCAGACCTGTAGGCGCGGCGGCCTTCGGCCTGTGAGCCCCTGTGCCAGACAGGGGGCTGGGTGTCCCTGTGCGGGACGGGCACCAGAGGGGCGCTGCGCGGCGCCCCTCTGGACACCCCCGCGCCCCGACTCACGCGCCGCGCTCGGCGCGGTCCCCTGCGATGCTCACAAAACCGCGGCGGGCCAACAACTCGCTGCGCTCAGACAGGTTGGCCCTTTTCTCCGCGGTTTTGCTGCGCTTCTCGGCGCGTTCAACGGGGAAGTGAGGGTGCCAACCCGAAAGGCTGGTCGTATTAAGCCCCTCTCACTCAGGGAGAGGGGGTGAGGGCCATTCGCGACATACATGCCGCGCCGGCATTGAGAACGGAAACACGTCGCTCATAAAAAAGGGGCCCGCAGGCCCCTTCAAGTGCGCAATAAAATCCTTACTGGGCCGGCACCTGGTACCACTGCTGGTTCGGTCCACCGTGGTAACCCCACAGGTGGATGTTGGCACCGTTGCTGCTGCTGGCACCGGAGATATCCAACGCACTGCCGGAGGCAATACGGGCGCGCAGGCTGCGGCCCACCCAGTCCCATTTCTGGTTGTCCTTGCCGTTGCAGTCCCAGATCACGATGTTGGAGCCGTTGCCGGTACGGAAGGCATACAGGTCCACGCACTTGTTGAAGTTCACCGCACTGTGGATCGCCCCCTTGCGGTCCAGGCCCCACACCTGCGCGGCACTGTGGTTGCAGCTGTAGCTCTGGATGTTGGAACCATTGCCGGTGCGCTGGTGGTCCAGGTCCAGGCAGGTGCCCATGCCGGAGACCAGCTCCACCCACTTCACCCCGTGCCACTTGTGGTTGGCCTTGTCGAGCACGTCCCAGATCACCACGTCGGCGCCGTTGTTGCTGTTGTAGGTGGCGATGGCGCGGCTGCTGTTGCTGGCCAGGCGAATGAAATCACCGCCCCAGGCGAACTGCTGGTCGGCACCGCCGGTGCACGGCGCCATCTTCAGGCTGTTGCCGTTCCAGGTGCCGGCGCCGGGCAGGGTCAGGCACATGCGGTAGTTCACGGCCGAGTGGATCAGGCCGTTGCTGTCCATGTGCCAGCGCTGGTTCTGGCCGCCGTGGCAATCCCACAGGTGCACATTGGCGCCGTTGCTGGCGCGGGTGCTGGAATCGTCCAGGCACTTGCTGCCCTGGAAACTGCGGATCTCCTCGAACACCACTTTCTCGGCGGCACCGTGGCCGTTGGCACGCCATACACCTTCTTTCTCGCGATCGTCGTAGTTGATCCACACGCTGCCCACGCCGGCCAGGCTCTTGGCCGCCTTGAGCTGCTCGTTCTGGTAGCTGCTCAGCGGCGCCGCAAAGCGATGCGTACCACTGGTGGCATTGAAGCAGGCATTGTCGCCGTCCACCCAGCGTCCGGACACATTGGTGACCAGCCAGCTGCCATTGCCGTCGACACAGGCGAAGCGGCGCGAGGCGCCACACTGCAGGTCGTTGAAGCGGCCATCCGGGCGGCTCACCGCACAGTCTTCATTGTTGACGTTGTTGGGCTCATTGGCGCCCCAGCTCCAGATGCCGGAGCCGGATTGCAGGCGGCCGTCCCCGGCCACCAGGTCATCCATGCCGGCCAGGTTGCCGCCGCACTTGAGGATCTCGCTCAGCAGCGGTGCATCGATGCGCGGGCCCGGATCGCCAAACACGGACGACAGGTTGGTGCGGTCCTCGTTGTAGCGAATGATGTGGTCATCCTGGAACGCGCGTGAGTACCGGCCCTCATCGCAGCTGCCGATGTTACGCGCCGAGGCGGTGGGATAGCCGGACAGGCTGTTGCCGATGCCGCCGAACACCAGTTTGTTGAAGTCGGCGTTGTTGCAGCCGTCGGTGATCAGCAACACCTGCTTGCCGGCACGCAGGACATCCCCTTTGGTGATGTCCATGGGGATGCCCTCACAGCTGGCGCCGGACGGACGGAAGATGCGGTTGCCGAGGTAATTCTCGAGGATATCGATGGCCTTGCCGTACTGGCCGTCCATGTGGTCCTCGATGTACAGCAGGATGACCTCGCCGGCATTCTCCGGCCGGCTCAGCCAGTTGCCGATCTCGCGCACGCCGTCACGGAAGTAACGGTCACCGGTGGAGCAGCCCAGGTGATTGTCCTGGCCGTGGCACAGCAGCAGGTTGTTGCCGCTGCTGAAGCCGTCGAACTTGAAGTACCAGTGCACATCCAGTTCCAGCGCCCGGGCGCCGACGCGGAGCTGGTCGGTGATCGACAGCTTCTGGTTCGGGTCCAGGTAACGGTAGAGGGTGGCGTAGGCGCTGGCGTTGTAGGAGTTATGGGTGCCAAGGAACGTGGCCTGCGACAGCGGCGCTTCCTCGTCCAGTTTCAGTTGCAGCATCAGCGCGCGGTAGGCCCAGCTGGACTGGTGGTCTTCCACCGCACCGGCGTGGGCCAGCAGGGGTAATGTCACCAGCAGGGTAACGGCAAGCCGGCTCAGGACATGGCTCATGATCTTCTCTCCCTTGTTATTCTCATCTGCCCGGGGGCATTTTTTGTGCGCCTAACATGCCACGATGCCGCATGCTGGCAATATCGGGCCATGCCAGCACAGTGTCCTGCGGTGCCACAGGGGGCTATTTTCAGCCGTTGTTGCCAAGGCCGGGAGAATGGGTAACCCTTTCCACTGATGGCCCCGCGTCTCGAATAACGACAACAGGAAACCGCCATGGCGTCGCCCTCCGCATCTGTCCATTACCTGCAATCGCTGATGCAAGTGATGGCCGAGCTGGGCCTGGACGGTCGTGCGGTGCTGGCGCGCGCCGGGCTCGATACCGCTGAACTGGAACACCCGGACAACCGCGTGCCTTTCGATGTGCTGTTACGGGCCTGGCACCTGGCCATTGAGGAAAGTGGTGATCCGGTGCCGGGCCTGCTCGGTGCGCGGCGTTTCAATCCGGCCATCTACGGGCCGCTGGCCAGCATCATTGTCACCAGTCCCAGCCTGGGCGATGTGGCCGCCCAGCTGGTGCGCTTCCAGGCCATTCCCGAGGATGCCACCCACGCCGATATCGAATTGCAGGGCGACGAAGTGGTGCTGCGCTTTGACACCGGCGATTACGACCCCGCGTACATTCGCCCGGTGGTGGAGTACGAGTTGTCGGAAATCCTTGGTATCGCGCGTTTCCTCACCGATCCCGTGCATCACCCGCGGTTGGTCTTCAACGCGGTCTCCTTCCGCCATGCGGCGCCAGCGGATGTAGCGCTGTACCGGGAGCTGCTGGGCGCCACGCCGGCGTTCGAACAGGCTTACAACGAAGTCCGATTTGATGCCGATCTGCTGGGGCTTGCCTGCGCCTGTCCGGACCCGGATCTGTTCCAGACCCTGCTGGAACGGATGGAGGCACGTCATAACGACCCGGATGATTCCCTGCCACAGCGGCTCAAGCAGTTCATTGTCCATGCCCTGCCGCGCGGAGTGCCGCGCATCCGTGATGCTGCCGAACACCTGGGCATGGCGGTGCGTACGCTGCAACGGCGGCTGGATGATGAGGGTGTGACCTTTGCCGACAGCGTTGATGCTGTGCGCCACGACCTTGCCTGCAAGTTGATGCGCCGCAAGGACGCCTCCATCACCGAGGCGGCATACCTGCTCGGCTTTACCGACCCGAGCGCCTTCCACAAGGCGTTCCGCCGCTGGACCGGGCAATCCCCCGGCGAATGGCGTCGCCGGGCGGCGTCATCATGAGGCGCGTGCTTACGCTGCTGTTGTGCCTGCCCGCAGCGGCAATAGCGCAGGGGCTGTTTGCCGACAAGGAAGTGGCAAAACATATCGACCAGCTGGGTGACGGTGTGGTGCTGAGGGAGATTGACGCGCCGGTGATCCAGGATCCGACCAACTGGGTGGGCCGGCAGGAAGGGATATACCGTTACCGCTACGTGGCCGGCGATGATCATGGCAAGGTGGAACAGCTGGAGCGGCATACGCCGGACCCGGCACGGCCGAAACTGGCATGGACCCGCCATGTGGGCGAGAGCCTGATCGAGGGCATCGATGTAGTGGACGGCCAGGGCATCCGCCTGCATACCGAAACCGACCTGGAACACGGCTATCGCGTGGAAATAAAACCGGGCATCACCCTGCCCCCGGGCACGCAGGTGGGCGACAGCTGGCGCAGTGACAACACCCTCACCGTGTACCAGTTGCCGGATACCGGTGAGGTGGCCCACCGTGGCTCCCTGGATGCCAGCCGTCGTTACCTGGGCGCCTACCGGGTGCGGGTACCGGCTGGCGAGTTCGACGCGGTACTGATCGAGGAGAAATACACGCTCAATGTCGGCCCGCTCAACGCCGATGACCGTCGCTACGTGTTCTATGCCCGCGACGTGGGCATGGTGGCAGAAGTGGAAGGCCTGCGCGCCAGCGCCCTGATCGTGTTCCGCATGACGCAGGATTCCGCCAAGGTGCTGACCGCCTATCCGTCGCCGGCGGCACCATGAATCGCCGCTGTCGGCGGGCGTGACCGTTGCGTACAAGGCAGGTTCTGGCGCGGCCGCCACACTGGTGGCCGGACCATGAGACATGACGACAGTACAGGGAGAGCAGCATGACCGACATCGAAATACCTTCACTCAAGGGCAAGGTATCTGACGAGGAATGGGCGTTGCGGGTGGACCTGGCCGCTGCCTACCGGCTGGTGGCCTTGTATGGCTGGGACGACCTGGTCTTTACCCATATTTCGGCGCGCCTGCCCGGCCCGGAGCACCATTTCCTGATCAACCCCTACGGCATGATGTTCGACGAGATCACCGCCTCGAGCCTGGTCAAGGTGGACCAGGACGGCAACAAGGTGGAGGACTCGCCGTTCCCGGTGAACCCGGCAGGCTTCACCATTCACAGTGCCGTGCATGCCGGGCGTGAGGATGCCCAGTGCGTGATGCACACCCATTCCATCAACGGAGTCGCCGTGTCAGCACAGAAAGACGGCGTGTTGCCGCTGTCGCAGCAGTCGCTGTTCGTGCTGTCGTCGCTGGGCTATCACGACTATGAAGGGGTGGCGCTGAACGAGGCGGAAAAGCCGCGCCTGGTGGCAGACCTGGGCAGCAACAACTTCCTCATGCTGCGCAATCATGGCCTGCTCACCGTCGGTGCCAGCATCGCCGACGCCTTCCTGGGCATGTATATCTTCGAGGCGTCCTGCATGATCCAGGTGCGTGCCATGGCGGGTGGCAAGGCGCTGATCCCGGTCAACCAGAAGATCGTCGACGGCATCCAGGCCCAGGCCGAGCAGGTCACCAAGGGGCTTGGTGGCGCCTTGGCGTGGCCGGGCCTGCTGCGCAAACTGAAGCGCGCCAACCCCGGCTTCGATACCTGAGCCTTTACTGCAGGAGCGCCGTGTAGGGCGTCGGTTCATTTGCTGTCTCGTATCGTGTGCTGATGTGCCCTCACCCCGGCCCTCTCCCACAGGGAGAGGGGACCCAGCAGAAACAGCTGGCCCATCCGAAAACGTCCCCTCTCCCTGTGGGAGAGGGCCGGGGTGAGGGCCGGGGAGAGGGCACCCACCACGCGGACAAAGCACTGTGCCACCACGCCGGCCGCCACAAAAATATGCTAGTGTCTGCAAGTCATCCGCGACGCTGAAGCACCCATGTACACCCTGCTGATTACCTTCTTCCTGATAGCCATCGTCATTTCCTTCCTGTGCTCCCTGTGGGAGGCGGTGCTGTTGTCCATCACGCCCTCCTACGCGCGCATGAAAGTGGAGGAAGGCAGCAGCCTTGGCCACACCCTGCAGAACTTCAAGGCCAACATCGACCAGCCGCTGGCGGCCATCCTGACGCTCAACACCATCGCCCATACCGTGGGCGCCATTGGCGTCGGCCAGCAGGCCGCGCTGATCTGGGCCGAGGCCAACCCGCTCATCACCTCGTTGCTGGTGCCGGCGCTGATGACCCTGGGTGTGCTGATTCTTTCCGAGATCGTGCCCAAGACCATCGGCGCCAATTACTGGCAGGAGCTGGTGCGGTTCACGGTCACGTCGTTGCGCCTCATCATCACCCTGCTCTACCCGCTGGTGTGGGCCTGCCAGCTGATTACCCGCGCACTGAAGAAAGACAAGTCCGCCAGCGTCTTTACCCGCTCCGAGTTCATGGCCATGGCGGAAATCGGCGCCCAGGAAGGGGTGTTCGAGGAAGAAGAGTCCGCCATCATCCAGAACCTGCTGCAGTTCCAGGATGTCACCGCCCGGGATGTGATGACCCCGCGCATGGTGGTAAAGACCGCGTCACAGGAAACCACGGTGGCGGAATTTTTCCACGCCAACCAGAAGCTGCGTTTCTCGCGCATCCCGGTGTTCGAGAAAAACCATCGCGAGAATGTCACCGGCTACATCCTGCGCAGTGAACTGCTGGCGGAACAGGCGCATGGCAATGGCGACAAGACGCTGGCGGAGATCCGCCGCGAGATCAAGGTCGTCAACGAGACCTTCCCGCTGCCGGCCCTGTTCAACTGGTTCCTGCAGAAGCGGGAACACATTGCCCTGGTCACCGACGACTATGGCGGCATGGCCGGCATCGTCACCATGGAAGATGTGATCGAAACCCTGCTGGGCCTGGAGATCGTCGACGAACTGGATGTGGTGGAAGACATGCAGACGCTGGCGCGCAAGAACTGGGAAACCCGTGCCCGGGCGCTGGGGTTGCTGGACCCGCCGGAGGAACCGGCGGATTCCTGAGGCAGTGTTGGGGGCGGCCTGCCGGTGGCGGCCATTCGCGGCGCACACGCCGCTCCTGCACCCAACCTCCCCGTAGGAGCGGCGTGTACGCCGCGAACCCTCTGGTGGCACACGCCCCAAGCCTCACCGGCGCCCCCGCGTCAAGCTGTTGCCAGCACCCGCAACGACACATCCACGGTCACCTGTAATCCGTCCAGCGCCAACGCCCTGTCGCGCCCTTCTTTCGGCGCCCGGTAGAAATGGGGTGTCATCACCAGCAGGTTGCCCAGCTGTTTCCTGTCGAGGGTAACGGCCTGCCGACACAGGCAGTCATGGTCCTGCAAAATGAAGCCCGCACGTTCTGCATCGCCCAGTGACGGCAGCGGCTTGTCGCGCACATCCGGATACAGCACCGCACGCAGTTCGCGCAGGTGATCCCGGCCGGACTCCACCAGCCACACCCGGCCCCCGGGTTTCAGCACGGCGGCAAACGCCGGCCAGGCCGGGAAGCCGAACAGGCATAACAGGTGATCCACATGGCCCGGCGTCACGCACGGGCAGGTGTTGTTGGCCACCAGCCATTGGCCGTGGCGGGTGGCGGCGTCATTGCCGCGCGCGGCGCGGCGAATGGCGTCACGGGAAATGTCGATGCCGTAGAAGTCACCCGCCTGCGCGCCCAGCGCCGTGACCAGGCGCTTGAGATAGAAGCCTTCGCCACAGCCGGCATCCAGCACATTCACTGGCGCATCCACTGTCGCCCGCAAACGTTGGTTGAGCGCCGTGCTGATGCCGTCATAGGCGCCGCCGTTGAGGAAAGCGTGGCGGGCATCGATCATCGCCTTGCTGTCACCGGGCGCGCGCGAGCGTTTTGCCTGCACGGGCAACAGGTTCACATAACCAGGCTTGCCGATATCGAACTGGTGGCCATTGGCGCAATGCAGCGACCCGGCCACGGTGGTCAGTGGTGCGCCATCCAGCGGGCAGACAAGGTGTGAATAGGCCATTGGTGTTTCCGTTTCTGGCGGGCGGCCGGTGTCCGGCCATGAACGCGCTCAAGTATACTGGCGCACAACAGACAGCACACGGAGCCCGCGTGGCCGCCACCTGGTTTCTCTACATCGTCCGCAGCCATGATGCGTCGCTGTACACCGGTATCACCACGGATGTGGCGCGACGGCTGCAGGAGCATGCCGGCGCCGGCAGCAAGCCCGGCGCCCGCTACCTGCGCGCGCGCAAGCAGCTATCGCTGGTCTACAGCGTGGCATTGGGGGATCGGTCGCTGGCGTCAAAGGCGGAATGGCGGGTCAAGCGGCTCAGCAAGGCGGCCAAGGAAACACTGGTCAAACAGGCGCCGGACGCTGCGTCGTTGCTGGCGCAGCTGGCGCTGGATCAGAACGCCTGAGGCTCGATGTCCTTGAGGTGGCGTGATACCGCAAGCCATGCCCCCATCAGGCCGAGCAGCCCGGCGAACACCGGCAGCGTCAGTACTGCTTCGCCGTCCAGTCCCACCATGCGGTAATCGCTCTGGTACAGGGACACCAGGCTGTCCACCGGCGTGGCGATGTACCATAACGCCAGCTGCACCAGGATCACTGCCAGCACACCGCCGGCGAGGCCATACCAGAAGCCGGTATACAGGAACGGCCGACGCACGAAACCATCGGTGCCGCCAACAATCTTCACCACCACGATTTCCTCGCGCCGGCTCTCGATGGCCAGGCGAATGGTGTTGACCACCACCAGTACCACCGCCAGTGCAAGTGCCAGCGCCAGCGCACCGATGATGCGCTCACCCAGGTCGATCATGGCGTACAGGCGTCGCACCCATTCCAGGTCCAGCTGCACCACATCCACCTGCGGCGCTTCGGCCAGGCCCTCCTTGAGGCGCTCCAGTGCTGCCGGTGACGTGCTCTTCGGGAACACGATGACCAGTGGCGGCAACGGATTCTCCGGCAGCGCGTCCAGGGCATCACCGAAGCCGGACAGCAGCTTGTATTCCTCCAGCGCTTCAGCGCGGGTAATCACTTCAGTACGCAGTACGTCATCACGGCCGCGCCATTCGCTCGCCAGCGCCCGCTGGCGGTCCTCGTCGATGTCCATGTGCAGGAAGGCCGACAGGTGCGCGTTGCCATCCCAGCCACTGGTGACGGCACGCAGGTTGTCCAGCAGCACCGACAGGCCTGCCGGCAGCGACAGCGCAATGGCGATGACCAGCACGGTCATGATGGATGACGCTGGTGTCAGCACCATGCGCCGGGCGGCATCACGGGCGGATGCCAGGTGATGGTGGCGCCAGCTTTCCAGCCGGTCGCGCAGTGACGTGCGCGCGGTGCGTGCGCCGCTCTGCCGCCGCGGCGGCTTGCCCGGCCGCGGCTTGGGCTTCATCGGCGTGGCATTACGGCCCATGACTGCCCTCCTCGCGGTCGGCAATCAGCTCGCCCTGGCGCAGGGTCAACAAACGGTGCTGGTAACGGGCGATCAGTGACAGGTCGTGGGTGGCAATCAGCACGGACACGCCCACGCGGGCAAAGTCCTGGAACAGGTCCATGATCTCGGCGGACAGCGCCGGGTCCAGGTTACCGGTGGGCTCATCGGCGAGCAGCAGCGGCGGCTTGTTGACCACCGCCCGGGCGATACCGATGCGTTGCTGTTCCCCGCCGGAAAGCATTTCCGGCATCAGCTGTTCCTTGCTCAGCAGGCCGACCTTGTCCAGCGCCGCACGCACGCGACGGCCGATGTCCGCCGGGCGGTAACCGGCAATGATCAGCGGCAGGGCCACGTTGTCATAGACGGTGCGGTCAAACAGCAGGTGGTGGGCCTGGTGAACCATGCCGATCTTGCGACGCAGGTAGGGAATGTGGCGGTTGCCGAGCGGCCCGAGGTCTTCGCCATCCACGCGCACATGGCCGTGGCTGGCGCGCTCGATCATCATGATCAGCTTGAGCAGGGTGGACTTGCCGGCGCCGGAGTGGCCGGTGAGGAACGTCAGTTCACCGGCGGGCAAACGGAATGACACCTGGCGCAGGGCCTCATTGCCATTCGGATAGCGTTTGCTGACCCGGTCGAACTCGATCACCCCACCACATCCTCGAACAGTGCCTGCACGAATTCTTCCGCTTCAAACGGCCGCAGGTCTTCCAGTTTCTCACCGACGCCGATGTAACGGATCGGCAGCCCGGTGGCCTTGGCCAGGGCAAACAGCACGCCGCCCTTGGCGGTGCCGTCGAGCTTGGTCAGCACCAGCCCGGTGACACCGGCGGCATCACGGAATTCCTTTGCCTGGCTGATGGCATTCTGGCCGGTGCCGGCGTCCAGTACCAGCAGCACTTCGTGGGGCGCATCCGGGCTCAGCTTCTTCATCACCCGCACCACCTTGGTCAGCTCATCCATCAGGTGGCCCTTGGTCTGCAGGCGCCCGGCGGTATCGGCAATCAGCACGTCGATATTGCGGCTCTGCGCCGCCTGCACGCCATCAAAGATCACCGAGGCCGAATCGGCGCCCGTGTGCTGGGCGATCACGGGGATGTTGTTGCGCTCGCCCCAGACCTGCAGCTGTTCCACCGCGGCGGCGCGGAAGGTATCGCCGGCGGCGAGCATGACGCTCTTGCCTTCCTGCTGGAAACGGCAGGCCAGCTTGCCGATGGTGGTGGTCTTGCCGACGCCGTTTACGCCGACCATGAGGATCACATAGGGCCGCTTGCCGGTGTCGATCACCAGCGGCTGGTCCACCGGCCGCAGCAGCTTGCGCAGTTCTTCCTGCAGCGATTCGTACAGGGCATCGGCGTCCACCAGCTCCTCGCGCGAGACCTGCCCGGTGAGCGCCTCGATGATGACGTCGGTGGCTTCCACGCCGACGTCGGCCATCAGCAACTGGGTCTCGATCTCCTCGAAGATCTCGTCGTCGATCTCCTTGCGGCCCACCAGCAGGTCGGCCAGGCCCTGTCCCAGGGACGAGCGCGTCTTCGACAGGCCGGATTTCATCCGTGCCCAGAAGTTGTCGTCCGGGTTGTCGGCTGCGGGGGCTGTATCAGCGGGCGCGGCAGGCGCCTCGGCGGGCGGCGTGGTGGCGTCCTCACCGTCCTTGCGTTTGAACATGCGCGAGAACAGGCCGCCTTTTTCGGCGTTTTCGCCGGATTCGTCGTCGCGTCTGGAACCGTCGTCGCTCATAGTGTGTCTGACTTCCTGGTTTCGCGCCGGTGTTGCCCGGCGCGTGCGTATCCTATCATAGGCACCTGATTTCACGCTCCCTGAGGAGACTCATGCGATACCTGCATTCCCTGCTGGCCGTGCTGTTGCTGGCCCCGGTGATGGCGCTGGCGGCGACAGCGCCGGTGACCCACGATTTCACCCTCGATAATGGCCTGCGCGTGCTGGTGCGCGAGGATCACCGTGCCCCGGTGGCGGTGATGCAGCTCTGGTACAAGGTCGGCAGCTACGACGAGGCCCCCGGCCAGACCGGCCTGGCCCACGTGCTTGAGCACATGATGTTCCGTGGCACCGAGAACCTGGCGCCGGGCGAGTACTCGAAACTGGTGTCGCGCTTCGGCGGTGAGGACAACGCCTTCACCAGCTACGACTACACCACCTACTTCGCCAAGTTCGAGGTCTCGCGCCTGCCGCTGATGCTGGAACTGGAAGCGGACCGGATGATGAACCTGACCATCAGTGACGAGGACTTTGTCCGCGAGCGCAACGTGGTCATGGAGGAGCGCCGCCAGCGCACCGATGACAACCCCAATGCCCTGGCCTGGGAGCGCTTTGCCGCCCTGACCCGCCCGGGCAGCGGTTATGCCAGCCCGGTGATCGGCTGGCGCGAGGAGCTGGCCCAGCTGCAGCCCCAGCAGGCCCGCGACTGGTATGACACCTGGTATGTGCCCGGCAACGCCACCCTGGTGATTGTCGGCGACGTCACCCGCGACACGGTGGAGCCGCTGGTAAAACGCTACTTCGGCAAGGTCCCCGCCGGCACCGACCCGGTGCGCCTCAAGCCGCGCCTGGCAGCACCGCCGGGGGAGCGCCACGTGACGCTGGAAGTGCCGGTGCAGGTGCCTAACGTCTACATCGCCTACAACGTGCCCACCATCGCCACCCACCCGGATGACTTCTATGCCCTGTCCATGCTTTCCGGTGTGCTCGACGGCGGTTACGCCGCGCGCATCGAGTCCAGCCTGGTGCGTGGCTCCGGCCTGGTCACCGGCGCCTCGGCCGGCTATGACGGCCTGGGCCGTGGCGATGGCCTGTTTACCCTGTCCGCCACACCGGCACCAGGGGTGACCCTGGAGGAGCTGGAGGCGGCCCTGGAAGCCGAACTGGACCGGTTGCGCAATGAACCGCCCGGCGCCGGGGAGATGAAGCGGGTGCGTGCCGGCGTGCTGTCCAGCCGCGTGTTTGGCATGGATTCCCTGTTTGGCCAGGCCATGGAGCTGGGCCAGTTAGTGACCCTGGGCACCGACTGGCAGGAGGCGGATCGATTTGCCGAGGCCCTGAACCGGGTGAAACCGGCTGATGTGCAGCGCGTGGCCCGCGAGTGGCTGGTGCCGCAACGCCGCACCGTGGCTTATGTGGTGCCGCCGGCCGCGGACGCCAGCAACGATGCCAGCAACAACGCCAGCAACAACGCCAGCAGAAAGGGAGACGCACAATGAAGAGATGGCTTTGTGTACTCGGTGTGCCGCTGCTGCTGGCCGGCTGCAGCACATTTCCCACCAGCATGGAGGCCGTCCGCGAGGCGGACCTGGGCAGCCATGCCCTGCCGATCCAGCAATGGCAGACCGAGGCCGGCAGCCGCGTGCTGTTCGTCAACAGCCCGACCCTGCCGATGGTGGATGTACGGCTGGTGTTTGATGCCGGCAGTGCCCGCGACGGTGACCACTATGGTGTCGCCAGCCTGACCAGTGCCCTGATCGGTGAGGGGGCTGAGGGGCTGGATGTGGAAGACATTGCCCGCGGCTTCGAGGCGCTGGGGGTGAGTTACGGTGCCAGTTCCTACCGCGACATGGCCATTGTGGAGATGCGCTCGCTCACGGACCCGGACTATTTCGAGCCGGCGCTGGACCTGTTTACCCGCATGGTCAGCACGCCCACCTTTCCGCAAACCGCCCTGGAGCGTATCCGCCAGCAGTACCTCACCGGCCTGCAGCGCGAGAAGCAGGTGCCCGGGCCACAGGTGAGCAAGGCCTACAACCGGGTGCTGTTCGGTGAGCACCCCTACGGGCACCCCTCCGACGGCACCGAGGACAGCCTGCCGGCCATCCGCCGTGAGCAGCTGGCCCGCTTTCACCAGACCTACTACGCCGCCGGCAATGCCGTGATCGCCATCACCGGTGACCTGTCCGACGACCAGGCCCGGCAGTTGGCCGAACGCCTCAGCAGTGCCCTGCCCGCCGGGGAGGCAGCGCCGGCGTTGCCGCGCGCCCATGTGCTCGAGCAGCAGATCGTCTCCCACCAGACGTTTGATTCGGAGCAGACCATCCTGCTGCTCGGCAACCAGGCCATCTACCGGGGCCACCCCGATTGGGTGCCGCTGTATGTGGGTAATTACATACTGGGAGGTGGCGGCTTTGCCTCGATTCTCACCGACGAGGTGCGCGAGGGCCGGGGCTATGTCTATGGCATACACTCGAGCATTTCGCCCATGGCCGCAGCGGGGCCGTTCAGCATCCAGTTCCGCACCGCCAATGACAACGCCGATGACGCCCTGGCCCTGACCCTGGCACTGGTGAGCGATTTCGTCGCCAATGGCCCCACGGCGGCGCAGGTGGAAGACGCCGTCAACAACATCACCGGCAGCTTCGCGCTGGATGTCGCCGAAAATGACGACATCGTCGGCCAACTGGGCGCCATCGGCTTCTATAATCTGCCTACAGACTATCTGCAGTGGTTTGAGGCCGAGGTGCGCAAGGTGACCCCGGAAAGTATCCGTGCCGCCTTCCAGCGCAACCTGGACCCGGACGATCTGGCCATTGTTTCCATTGGCCCGCAGGCACCGGCGGTGCCCGAGCGTTCTGGAGCGGACGCCACAAAATGACCGCCCGTAAAGGCAGTGTGCGCATCATCGGCGGCCAGCACCGCGGCCGCCGCCTGGCCTTCACCGACCAGAACGGCGACCTGCGTCCCACCGGGGACCGCCTGCGCGAGACCCTGTTCAACTGGCTGCAGCCACACCTGCCCGGCGCCCGGGTGCTGGACCTGTTTGCCGGCTCCGGCGCGCTGGCGGCAGAGGCCCTGTCCCGCGGCGCCGGTTACGCCACCGTGGTGGAAAAGAAGCGCGAGCGCGCCGCCGACCTGTCGCGCCAACTCAAGCCGATCTTTGCCGGCAGCGTGTTCGTGCAGTGTGCCGATGCCATGAAATGGCTTGAGCGTGCCGGTGACGACAGCCGCATTGCGCCATTCGACCTGGTATTTGTGGACCCGCCCTACGATACCGCCCTGCAGGGCGCCGCCTGCGCACGCCTGGTCAGCCAGGGCCTGCTGGCGCCGGGGGCGCTGGTGTATGTGGAAAGCGCCCGCCATGGCCTGGTGCCGGAGGTGCCCGCCGGCTGGCTGCTGCGCAAGGACAAGGAAGGCGGTGACGTGCGCGCCCAGCTGTATGAGGTGCCGGCATGATCCTGGCCAATCCGCATGTGCAGACGTTATGGGGCCCGCGCTTTCGGCGACTGCCGGCACTGGCGCGGCGCGAGGAAAAGCTGCTGCTGGCGGACGGTGATCATGTCTGGCTGACCTGGGCCGGGCCAGAGCTGGCTCCCGGTGCGCCCCGCATCCTGCTGCTGCATGGCCTGGCCGGCTGCCACGATTCCCATTACATCCGCGGGCTCCAGCGTGTGCTGGCCGAGCGCGGTGTCACCAGTGTGGCCATGAATGCGCGCGGGGCGCTCTACCCCAATGACCGCGCCCATGGTTACCACGCCGGCGAAAAGGAAGACATTGCCGAGGTGGTGGCCTACCTGCACCGTCTGGACCCGCGCGGCGACACCCGCGCGGCTGGTTTTTCCCTGGGCGGCTCGCGCCTGCTCAACTACCTGGCGGACAAACCGCACCCGTCACTGGCGGCGGCCGTTACTGTCTGCGTGCCGCTGTTGCTGGACCAGTGTGCCGACCGGGTCGACCAGGGCTTTTCCCGTGTCTACCGCAATCACCTGATCGGTGAGCTGGTGGCGGGGCTGGCGCGCAAGCACGAGCACCTGCAGGCGGTGAATCCGGCCGAGGCTGAGCGGCTTGCTTCATTGGGGCCCCTTGATGGGCTGCGCTCATTCTGGGAATTTGACCAGCAGGTGATGGCGCCGCTGCACGGCTTTGCCAGTGCCCGGGATTATTATGAGCGCTGCAGTGCGCAGCCCAAGCTGGCACGCATTGATGTGCCGACCCTGCTGATCCAGGCAGAGGACGATCCATTCATGACGCCGGCGGTGATTCCCCGCGCCGACCAGCTCGGGCCGAACATGCAACTCGAGGTGCGTGGCGGTGGTCATGTCGGGTTTGTCGACGGCCACCTGTTGCGTCCACGCTACTGGCTCGAGCATCGGTTGCCGGATTTCCTGCTGGCATAGGGCGGTGATGATTCGGGGTATGGAAGGGATGAGGCCGGCCGTGTGGATTCAGAGATTGCTTGTGCTCGGCGTTGCCCTGCTGCCGTTGCCAGTGCACGCAGATACGCTGGCCGACCGCCTGCTGCAGTCACGCCTGGCAGAAGGCTATGTCACCGCCCTGCTGCTCACTGAAGGCGAAAACGTGCGCCTCGGTTTTCTCAACTTTGACCCCAATTCCATCCTGCCGGTGGACGATGACCTGCTGGGCAACGACGTGGCCGTGGCGGAGCGCGACCGGCTGGCATATTTTTCCGTGCCCACGCGCTGGCGCCTGCCACGCTCCGATGCGTTGAATACGGTTTCTGTTGGTGTCCGCGCCTCGGTCATGGAGGAGCGCGAGGAAGTGTTCCTGGCGGAACCCTCCGCGCTGCGGCGTGATGATGTCACCACCCGCCACATGGTGGCCTCCACCGACCTGCTCTGGCGTCACCACCTGTCCAGTCGCTGGAAGGTGGACAGTGCCGTTGCGGCGCACTATATCCACCAGCGCAACAGCACGGATTTCAATTCCGAAGAGTCCCTTGCCGTGGCGCCGCTTTTCAATGGCCGCTCCACCAACTTTTCCTCGCGGGCCTGGATGTTGTCACCGCGTGTGGCGTTGCGGTACTGGGGCGGGCCGCAGCAGTCACGGCTGGAATACTTTTCCGTGCTCACCTACATGAATGGCCGCGCCATCGGCCCGGACCTGCCCGCCCATGATGCCGCGCCGGAAGCCTGGCACTGGTCCAATGGCGTGGAGAAGAAATTCCAGGTCTACCGCGGCAGCGTGCCGCAGACAGTGATGACCCGGTTTGCCCGGGTGGATGTGGGTGCCGACCTGCGCGAGCCGGTGGGCACCAACTACTACTACGAACTCGGCATCGGCTGGTACTCGGCGGTGCCGGAAACGGTGCCGTTTGTGGATAACGCCGGGCTGGTACTGAATTTCAACTACGGCAGCAACTTCCGCGGCGGCACCCTGGGTTTCCTGCTCAATGTCGAGTGACGGGTGCTTTTACTTCAGCACCAGCCACAGCGCATGGATCATTCCCGGCAGGAACATCAGCAGGCACAGCAGGATGTTGATCACCAGGTCCTTGCCCGCGCCGTTCTTCAGGAACACCGCCACGGGCGGCAGGAAGATGGCGAGAATAATCAGTACAACCTTGTTCATGGGACGTCCTTGCAGGTTTTTGGGTGTCTATTGAATGTAGGCCGGCCGGCACGCCGATGCAATCAGTCCTGGTCTGACGACAATGCCAGCCAGTCAGGCCAGCTGATGTCCCTGCCCGGGAAAGCGACGCGGCGAAAAGGCCAGAGGGTTGCCAGCCAGTCCTTGACGGCCGCGGCCAGCGTCTCCTCCAGGCCATCGGCCAGTTCGCTCTGGCGTGCCCACAGGAACACCTGGGCGTCATGGTTTTTCTGCGTGCAGGGATAGATATAGACGCACCCCAGACAGCGGCTCTCGTCCGGCGTCATGACCGTATAGGTGAATGAGCGCCGCAGCTCGAACTCCTTCTGGTGCCAGCCGAGATCCACCAGGTCCTGCTCCAGGGTCACACCCTCGGGCCAGTCATCGTTGGGGCCAAACAGCCCGTGCAAATGGGCGGTGCTGGTGGCGACGGCATCAAAGTCTTTCACCAGGTGGTGAATCGTCAGGGGGCGCAGGATGAAGCCGGCAGCGTCAAGGCCGGCGGGAATCTCGAAGTCGTCGGGAACGAATGCTGTCATGGTGGAAGGGCCGCCAGTCATGGGTGTATGAATGTACCGTGGCCTGGCTGCAAGCTCAAAAAACGCCACGCCCATGATATCGGCTATTGGTCATGAGGGTGGCGTCAGACCGCCCGCTTACTTGCCACGCACGATGCGGGCAAAGGGCCAGGGGATGTAGAAGCGGGCGATCACCTCCGGCGAGTGGGTGTTGACGATGTACAGCACAAGCACGGGGCCAACCAGCGGCAGCAACATCACCACCAGCAATTGGCCGAATTTCTGCAGCGGTGTCAGCTGTGGATCAAGGCCAATGCAGATCAGCGCCAGAAAGTAAGTCCAGCCGATGGTTGCGGCGGCAATGGCAAATGCCGCCAGGAAGACCATCTCGAGCATTGTGGCGGTTTCCTCAATGTCCTGTCGCAGAAGCGGGCCTGCCCCGCAGGCCCGGGCGTCAGGATAGGCGCGCCCTAGCCCTCCAGCAAGGCGTGCACCGCGGTCAGGCTGTTTGGGTCTTTCTTCAGCTCTTTATCGGCGAACGCCTCGATGGCTTTTTCGTGCGCATAGACATAGGCAAAGAATTTCTTGTCCTCACCGTCTGCGTGGTCCTTCAGGCGCAGGAACCGCTGCTGGAACGGTCCTGTCGCCCTGCGCACCAGGGTCATGGCCAGCCGCCACGGCATCAGGGCCAGCGCGGCGCCTTCAATCCGGCCCTTGAGCGCCTGGCCAAAGGGCTCGGTGATGGTCTGGCCGGAAGCGCCCATGTATTCGAGGTAGCGATTGAGTGTCTGCTCTTCCAGTGCCCGTAATGCCAGCCACTTGTCCTTGCGTGCCTGGCTGAGGCTGAGCTTTGCCGCCGTATCAAATACCGCCCGGCCATAGACCTCGGATTCGTGAATGTTCTGCAGGTCCTTCCTGTACTCCGGATACGTCATCAGCTGTCCCTCCCGTGTGTGTCTGTATCGGTGTCGGTGCGGTTGGCCAGGTCTTCCAGTGCCGCCTCCAGTGCCTGGTAATAGGCCTCGGTGTCTTCCATGAACGGCATATGACCCACCTGCTCGAACGCCACTGCCTTGGCGCCAGGGATGCCCGTAGCCAGGCGCTGTGACTGGCTCGCCGGAACAACCGGGTCGTGGGTGCCGTAAAAGACCTGGCAGGGCATGGTGATCTGGCCCAGTTGGTCTGCCACTTCGATGCCAGTGATGCCGTTGAACAGGGTGAACAATGCGCCGGCATCCTGGCCAAGGACGTTCGGCTCGATGTTCTCCAGCATGCGCTGGCTCAACGGGTTGCGCCGGAAGGCGCGGGCATCATGCGCCAGCAGGCTGGCAAAAATGCGCCGTACAAAACCGCTGAGCTGGGAAATGCGGATATTGGACACGAACAGCGGCCTGGCCCAGCGCCCCCAGCCGGCGATCTTTAGCAGCATACCTTCCACACCGCCCCACACGCCCCGGTGAAAGCCGGCGACGCTGACGATGCCCGCTACATTTTCAGCATGGTGAATGGCCAGGTTGACGGCGCAGAAGCCGCCCGTGGAATGGCCAACGATGATGGCCTTGCGCTCCCCAAGCAGTGCTTTCAGGGCTGTGTCCATGGTGCGAAAAAACCAGTCCGCGTCGACATCACCCAGGGCGAAATCGGCAGGTACCGTGGACGGATGGTGGGCAGGCAGGCTCAGGGCATACCAGGCCCTGCCTTCCCTGAACGCGGGCGGCACACAGTCGCGCCAGAAATTCACCGATGCCAGCACGCCGTGGATGAAGACAATGGCAGGAGCATCCTCCGTGGCCAGGTGCTCGTTCACCGCCAGGTAGGCAAGCTGGTGACCGCCAGATTCGACAAAACCTTCCCGGACTTCCATTTTCACACTCCTGTTGCCTTTAGCGTTTCCATATATTCGAGCAGCAGCCTGTCTAGGCGTATCCCTGCGCATCTGCCAGAAGGGCCTTGCTGCGCACAAACACGCCATTGCCGCGGCCGATCTCGCGCCCTTGTGCGTCATAAACCACGGCCTCGGCAATGAACTGCGCCTTGTTCCGGTTTACCACCTTGCCCACCGCCTTCATGGTGCCGGCTGACACCGGCCGGGTGATATAGGTGGTAAAGGACACCGTCACCAGAAAAAACTCGGTCTCCAGGGTGTTGGCGGCAAACCAGGCCGCGTCGTCCAGCATCTTGAAATAGACCGACCCGTGCACGCCGCCAGCGGCATGGTGAAACTTCTCGCTCAATGTGATTTCAATTTCTGCCGCCCCCTCACTGACCGTCAGGGTAGGCCGATAGAATTCATTGATCTTGACGGCGTTATGCATGTTCACCAGTGATTCAAAATGCGTGTTCTGGCTCATGTTTAAAGTTCCTGTATTACTGCCGGGGTCCTTGCAGCGACCCTGTCTTCGCCAGCGTGAGCTGACGGCCACACGTTACAAAGTCGCATCCAGAAAGATATCCACATACTTTTCGTGATCGCTCCACGGATACTCACTGATGGTAATGGTATTCAGCGCGATGCCATGCACGTAGCACATCAGGCTTTCCAGATACGTCAGCATGGATGACGGATCAACCGACGTCGACAGCTCGGCCATCAACGGCTGTACCACCTGCAGCAACTCCTCGGTGATGTTGGCATGGTTGATAAAAAAATCATCGCTGGAGGAGGCCCGGTCTTCATTCAGGAACACGATGCGGAACCGGTCCTGATGCGCTACCCAGTAATCCAGGTAGATCATGCACATCTGTTTGAGCTGCGTTTTGGCACTCTTTGCCCGGTCGATCCCCGAGCCCACCAGGGCAAACAACTCGTCAAAGAAAACCGCCCAGATGTGGTGCAGAATCGCATTCTTGTTCGGGAAGTACTTATACAGCGTCATCGTGCCCATGCCGGCCCCTGCCGCAATCTTGCGCATGGAGACGGCGGCATAGCCTTCCGTGATAAACAGGGACTGGGCCGTGTCGATGATCTTGTCCACCTTCTCGCGACGCTCGTCATCGCTCTGTTTCGGTCGCCCCATTTTTGTTTCCTGGTTCATGCTGTCAGTGCTCAATCTGTCGTCCTTCAACGGGTTGCCCTGGTCTGGCAGGGGCCGTGTGGCTAGCCGTTCTGGTACACCTTGTTGCCGCCGATCCAGGTGCTCTCGACGGTGGTTGCGTGCACAAACGGGTCGCCGTTCAGTATCACGAAATCGGCGGGCTGGCTGGCTTCTATGCCCGCCTTGGCAGAGCCGCTGATGCCCTTGGCGCCGGCAATGGTATAGGCATACACGGCCTCTTCCTGGCTCACGGCTTCTCTCTCCAGGTAGACAGCGCCACCTTTGATGGTGCGTTCCACCGCGCAGCGCATGTTATGCAGCGGGTCGAGCGGGCCGCACGGGTAATCCGAGCTCATGATCAGGTCGACGTCGGCATCCAGCAGTGACCTTAGCGGCAGCCCCCGGTAACGGCCTTTCAGCCGCATGCGGTCAAACAGCGGGCCGTAATCGGGCAGAAAGCCGGGCTGGGCAGAGACCTGCACGCCGAGCCGGGCCAGCTTGTCGATATTCCTGTCATCCAGCACGGTGGCGTGCTCGATGCACACCCGGGTGGTAATGCCGGATTCCACAACACAGTCACAGGCCATGTCCACGGCGTGGTTGCCCAGCGCATGGATCTTGATGCGATCGTGGCTGCCCGAGAGTTTGTCCAGCGTGCCGGTCAACTGATCCGGCTCGAACAGCGCGCCCTGGCGGTGGAAATGGCCGCCACGGAAGGCGAATTCCTCTTCCAGCAGCTGGCGCACCGGATACAGGTTGAAGCCCTTGATGGCGTCGCCAATGGCACCCAGGGTCATGATGATGGCCTGCGCCGCATCGACGCAGATGGCACAGCGGTGGGCGCCGTCGGTGAAGACCTTGGCGCTGCTGGGGCCATCACCGAAATTATCCAGCGGTTGGCCATCACCGGCTGAGCTGATCGCGCCCTTGGCGCCGACTTCTGACCAGCTCAGTCGCAGCGGGCTTTCTTCGTTCAGGGTGACCATGTGCCGGCACATGTCATAGGTGACACCGGGGTCGTGCACATCGGTGATGCCGCACGCCAGGTGCCGATTGGCTTCCGCTGCCATGATGGCTTTCAGGTCATCCTGGCCAAGGGCCGCAACCAGGGCGTCGAACACCTGCTTCAGGCAGGCGGAAAACACTTCCTCCCAGACAATACCGGTGAGGGCGCCGCGTCTTTTGTCGACGAAGCCGCTGTCCCGGTACTTGCTGACATTGAGTGCTTCCAGGCCGCTTTCGGACAAGATGCCGCGGTGCAGCGATGCACACACCAAAAAGACCTTGCGGCCGCCGGACGCATCTTCCAGCTCCTGGGCCGTGGGCGGCACGGGAATGTCCCAGCCATTCCAGTCCACGTAGAAGAACACCAGCCAGCCGCCATCGTCTGCCCTGGCGGCGCGCTCGACGGCCTGCAGCGCGTCCTGCCTGGATGTCAGGGCCGAGCCGTTGCGGCAGATACTGGCGATGGCCCCCGCCGAGACATGGGAGTGGCAGTCCACGAAGCTGGGCATGACGGTCTTGCCGGTGCCGTCGATCCGCACCTGTGCCGGCGGCGGCGCCTCGGAGGGGCCGCCGATGGCGCTGAACCGGCCATTGGCAATGGCCACCCAGCCCTTCTCAGGCCGGGGCCGGGTGCCCGCCCAGACCGTGGCATCGGTAATCAGGAGATCGTTCATAAGCATCCGTCACTTCAGGCGCCAACCGCCCTGCTTGACTAAAGCGTACGCGTACGAATATATTGCGTCAACCATTACCGCTGACAAGAGAGCCTGGCCATGTCGGATCCGAGCGAAGCCATGATGAACAACCACTCATTCTGGCAGTACAAATACGGTGACTATGCCCCCAACCCGCCCTTGCCGCCCGGTGACTACGACACCGATGTGCTGGTGATCGGCGCGGGATTCACCGGTTTGACCTGCGCGCGGGAAATCCGCAAGGACGATCCATCCCGGCGGGTGATGGTGCTGGATGCCAACGACATCGGTTTCGGCGCCTCCGGTCGTAATGGCGGTTTCAACATGACCCTGTTCGGCGTGGAGCCGGAAATCACCGTGATGCGCTGGGGCCGGGAAAAAACCGCCGAGGCCCAGGCCTACATGCAGCAGGCGGTGAAGTATGTGAAAGACCTGATCGAATCCGAGGGCCTGGATTCCGACTACGAACACACCGGCATGCTGCGGGTGGCCTACACCGAGCGGCAGGCGCGCCGCCTGAAAAAGACCTACAAACTGCTGACGGAGATCACCCGCCCGGACAGTTTTAAGTACCTCGATGGCGAGCAGACACAGAAGCTGCTCAGCTGCCCGCATATCAAGGGCGCCATCTATGAGCCGGAAACCGGCATCCTCGACCCGTGCAAGCATGTGCGTTCGCTGAAAATGCTGGCTGAGCGAGAGGGGGCCGAGATTTATGAGAATACCAAGGTGGTCAGTGTCGTAAGGGAGGACGGCTCGGCCGTGGTGCAGACGGGCACCGCCACCATCAGGGCAAAAAAACTGGTGATGGCCACCAACGCCTGGACCCATAACCTGAAAAGCTCGCCCAAGGTGTCGAACATCCAGGCGCCCGTGTGGACCTACCAGATCGTTACCGATCCGCTGACACCGGAGCAGTGGCAAGGGGTTAACTGGCAAGAGCGCATGTCGATTGAAGACAACCGCCAGTTCGTGCATTACATGCGCATCACCAAATGTGGCCGCATCACCATGGGCGGCGGCTGCATCGGCATCGAATACAACGACCAGAAAATGGACCTGTGGAAGAACGAAAAGACCTGGCAAGACCTGGAGCGCCACCTGAAGTGGATGTTCCCTGCCCTCAAGGACGTGAAGGTGCATTACAAATGGGGCGGCTGTGTGTCGGTGAATGTGGACATGACGCCCGAGATCGGTTTCATTGGCGATAACAACATCATCTATGCGGCCGGGTGCATCGGCCATGGTGTGTCCCTGACCCAGCTCAATGGCCGGCTGATCGCTGACCTGGTGCTGGAGAAGGACACCCGCCTGTCCCGGTTCTGGATCGTGAACCGCACCGCCCTTCCCATGCCGCCGGGAAACCTGCTGCGCTATACCGGCGCGAAGCTGATCGAGGGCGTGCTGAAAGCGGTGGACTTCTACGAAGAAGGGCGGTTGAAGAGCAGATACGAGGGGTAAGCACATGCGGGTGGACGTGGGGACGGTCAAGGAGCTGTGGCGCTACCCGGTGAAGTCCATGGAGGGCAGCCGGGTTGAGGAGAGTGACATCGCCAAAACCGGGATGATCGGTGACCGCTACTGGGCGTTGCGGGATGAATCCATCGGCGAGCTGACCACGGTGCGCAAGATGCCGAAGCTGCTGAAATACAAAGTCAGCTACGACCGGGCGCCCGGTCCAGGCGACGTGCCCCCCATCACCATCGAGCTCCCGGACGGCTCGCGCGTGAACAGTGCCGATGACGACGTCAATGAAAAACTCAGCGCCGCCCTGGGCAAGCCAGTGACGCTCTGGCCTCTGCAGCCAAAAACCAGCCTCAGCCACTACCGCCTGAACAAGCCGGCCGGCGCGGCGGCCATGAAGAAACAGTTCGCCACCAGGGAGCTGCCGGATTTCTCCTCCGTGAGCTGGCGCATGATGATGGAGCTGGCCATCTTTGCCACGCCCCTGGGCCGCTACCACGACGTCTATCCCCTGCACCTGCTTACCACTGCCTCCCTTGCCCGGCTTAAGGCGCTGGAGCCTGAGGGTGACTTTCGTGTTGAGCGGTTCCGGCCGAACCTGCTGATAGAGACGCCCGAAGGCACTGCCGATTTCGACGAATTCACCTGGGTAGATGGCAAGCTGTATATCGGTGAGACCATCCTCAAAGTCGTTTCACCGACCGTTCGCTGCTCCATGCCGGCCCAGCCGCAGGTGGAAATAAAGAAAGATGCCAAAGTGCTGCGCACCCTGGAAGCCCATACGGCCCGCCACCTGGGCGTGAATATATCCGTGATCACGCCGGGTGCCATCCGCGTCGGTGACAGGGTGCGCTGGGAGCCCTCCAGCCGATCGGCGCTGGGGAAGCGTTTTGATGCGGTGTCGTCCAGGCTGCGCAACCGGGCGATACAGGGGTCATTCAAGCTGATCGACCGGCTTGTTAAATAGCCGATATCCACTGTGACGCGGGCAGCGCCTCAGGTCGTCGTTATTCTTCGCGGCCCTGTATCCGTTAGCCGTGCGCGCTACCTTGCCAGGGCTTGCCGCTTATTCCCGCACCGGGTCAGCAGTGCGCCGGCCGTCAAAAACGGCGCAGTCGTTTGGCAAAGCCGCCCAGGAAGAAATACAGCGGATAAATGACGTGGGATGCCCCGAAGTAGACACGCAGCACCTGCAACACGCCGCTATCCAGTGGGTCGTTCTGTATGTGGCTGTCCATGAATGCAAAAACGCCGGCAAGCAGTGCAAGGCGGCACATCGCAGCTTCCTTTTCCTGAAGCACCTTCGGTAGTGCCAGGGCATAGAATATGATGAAGCCGTGTATGACCGGATAGCCGAACTTGCCGCTCAAGCGCGGCCGATAATAGCCGGCATCCCCTGTCACGAGATACACGGTATAGGCGTAGAGCAATCCGCCGACAATGGCGGCGATCACCAGGTTGGCTCTCAGTATTTGCTTTATTTGCATTGAGACCGGCCTCTGGCGACCACCTTTTTGGCGTCTGTTAAGCGCTGACTATCGCTTAACTCACACAGCGGGCACGGGCGCCCATGGCTGTTCCGACCTGCTATCTGATCGCCGTTCACTCTGGCAAGCCCTTGAATTCAGCCGCAGAGCCTGACTCCCGCTCCCACGCCGCCTTGCTCGCCGTGAAGATGTGTGCAGTCGCAGGCACGGGCACTTCAACATCCAGGCTTCCCGCTGGAACAATAACCAGATCCGGGATGTGGGTGCTTGGCAAGGCGGAACCACAGACGCGGCAAAAGCTTCTTTTGTGGCGTGTTCCCGGAAGCGTGAAAGAATTCACGGCGTCAGCGCCTGACCGCCATGTCAGCTTCGCTGACTGAGCAAACAGATTTGCGGCGTGAGCTGACCCGGTATCTTTCTGACAGCGTTTGCAATGGCACAAGTAAAAGCTGTCAAAGCGACCTTCCACTTCAAATGTCACTGTGCCACATAGGCAGGAACCGGCGTAATGGGTCATGGCATCTCGCTGGGTAATTGCGCTGTCGCGTTCGGGCGGCGCAGCACACTATGTGCTGCACCTTGTTATCAGCGCTCGGTTTCACAGGCCAGCAGCAACCATATAACTGCCCCATCCAATAGCCGCGGCATATAGCGCCCATTGCACCGGCGTTACCCTCGCGCGGCGAAACGCATAATCCTCATCATCCTGGCTGGACGTCATCAGGCCAGCCTGCAGGAGAAGCCAAACCACCAAGGCCAGCAGCAAAACCTCCGGTAGCTCCTCCACCGGATTTCGCACAGTCGCCACATAGTTGATAAGAATGTAGGCAACCAGGACAGCCCAGTTAATCAAGGCTGTGCGATTCCTTTTGAAGTTCATAAGTGCCTATAACGTTGCCAACAGGGGCGCCTGGAAGGCGTCCCTGCTTGCTTGGCCTTGTTATGGGCATTCAAATTAAACGCCCAATAAATTTAGGGTCCATGGATAGTAAAATAGAAGGTATGAAAAGAATAACAAAGGCCGCTGCCATCAATATATATGCGGATAGATCCAATTTTCTTCTTGTCTTGTAGCCAGCAGGCAAGGCTATGATCGGAATCATCGCGATACTTCCTATAAAGGGTAAAAGAATAGTAAGAGTAAACCACTTGCTATATCCGATGTTCTTGATGCGAAAAGCTGCGGCCGTCAGAAATATTGCCGAGCAAAATATGATAAAACCCACATAAAGAATAAACGTTAAATTCTCAACAGGGCCCATTCCCAAGAGGCCGCCGACTAAAGCCCAGGCGAATATTGTAAAAAGCCAAAGTACTAAGACTAATACAAATCCCCAGCGACTCAGGCCGCCTTGATTAATCGGTTCTGACATATGTTTTCCCATTGACGCGGATTTTGAAGGCTATGAGTGTGTCATAACGCAAAGCAAAGCGGCTGCCTGAAGGGCAGTCCGCGGATTTCAGCGACTTGTTAGGCTTCTCTGCCCGCATCTACAAACTTCTCCCACGCCGAAGCAAAAAAAATTGGGCCAATGACAATCAAGAACATTAACCCGAAAAGGAGCCAATCGGTACCTGGAGAGGTGGCAGTTATGTAAACCAATGGCGGAAGAGTAAAGGAAACGCATAGTACAAATAATGCCTTCACCTTTGGCCGGCTCTCCAGGAACTCGGGGATGCGCTCTCCATCTGGGCCCAACCCGTCACTATCGGAGAATCGCTTCGAGCTAACTAAGACTAAGTAAACAGGCGCCACAAAAATAAGCACATATATCCATCTTTCCTCAATAGACTCCCCGGGTGCCCAAAAGACAAAAGCTAGGCCATATGCCAGGAAGCCCCAAAGGGCGCTCCACTTTTGGACTAGTTTTTTCTGTGCTCTCGTCATAAGCCTAACGTCGCAAACAGGGGCGCCAACGGCGTCCCCACCTGCTTTGCTTTGTTAAGAGCCTATGCTTGCAAATCGGCATAGACACCCAGAAGAACAATACCGCTCAGCGCAAGCATTAGAATTCCATAAGTTAATCGCTGATTCGCAGCTGACTTAGCCAATTCTTCAGCCTTCTCGTCGTCGAGCTCCATCCATTTCTTGGAGTGTATGTACTTTACAGTTCTCATCGCGTTCTTCGGGGTATTATTTTTTATGACATGCGGCCGTCCTAGTTCTTTCCAAAGAGCAGGATGGGATGTCCTTAGATGGTCTTCAAAATCATGGAGCGTAATGAAGTGGATAATCAGAAGGATTACGCAAGATAGAAAAATTGCGGCGCCTAACCAAACCGACGCCGAAGCAATAAACTCCCACATACACCCTCCAGGCGCCGAAAGTGGCGCCCTCAAATCTAAATGCCAATAGAGCCTCTATCTAGAAGCAGCTTTATTTTATATCAAAAGAAAATACGTCATAAAAATTATGAAAACCACCAAGTAGGTATATTCTGCATATTTGTAAGTGGTTATAAGCTTCGAGAAATTTCCGGTTATATCGTTCCTATAAGCCCCAGAGCGAATATAAGTATTAAGGCTTCTTTCATCTGGCTTTCCCCATTCCTCAATTTGGTGAGGGTCCATTTTCCGAAAGACCTCAAGATGATCACGAATGAGTCTTCTTACAATGTAAATGCGGGCCGGCATCAGGAAAACACCGAAGCACATAAATGTGATCATCCAAACAATTGAACCGATTTCAGAATCTAGCATTGCCGAAATCTCTTAACGTCGCAAACAGGGGCGCCTACGGCGTCCCCGACTGCTTTGCCTTGTTAGCATATTGAAAAATCAGCCAGGCGAAAATTTGTTTTCTTATCAAGATGGCTTCCTATAGCATGGAGCACCATGAAACGTTTATGGCTTTCCAGCTTGCCATTCTTATATATTTCAAGACAAAGCTTGCCCATGTCTTGAGAGATAACGGCCTCGTACACCATCTCCTTTCCTTCCTGCGAAGAAACTATTGTCGCCTTCACTGGCCCCTTAGCTAATCTTGCTCCAACTTCTTCATATAGTCGATCAGCCTGCTTCTTCGCTTCTGTAGTGAATGTTCGGGCAGCCATTGCAAGCACTGAAACTGCTGCGAGGCACGCAGAAATTAAGGATGCAACCAGCAGTGCATCTGACCAGTTTCCGACGTGGTTTGCATAAGCCACCCTAGTGCCCGAATTTGCGTCGCCGAGTACCGCCGCGGAACTCAACAGAAAGAATGTTGTGATAGTCGACGCGAAAAATGACTGCATCCAGCTTGGCCTGCTCCTTACGTAATAGAACATAGAAATGGCCCACAATGTGGACACAAAGATCGGGCCATGAAATACAATCGATCTTCCGAGCAGATCACTGCAGCCGACATACCCGCAGAAGAGTAAAGATTGAACAACAAAGCAAGCATAAACCGGCTGAAATACATAAAATATTGCAGCCGCCCTATGATTTATTAGATTCCGCATGCCAATTTCCTGGCTTTCGTAAAAGGCTAACGTCGCAAACAGGGGCGCCCTTTAGGGCGTCCCTGCCTGCTTTGCCTTGTTAGCTAAAAACCACCCTAAAACTATTAAAGCAAAGAATGACAAATAGGTATCCCATAGTCCGAGAAATCCAATTCTAACTCCCGGCATAAACTCTACCCACGGCTTCATGGCTAGAATGAATGTCGTTACCGCGGATAAATAGGCTACAACGTAGGGCCATTTCTTTGATTTAACAACCATAAATAATAGTAACGCCCCAATGGCAGAAAATATAACTTGAGGTACTGGAATCGTAAGCTTATAGAAAACCGGATGGTGCGGTGTGTAAGCGGCAAGAAGCCCAATAGTTGCTGTAGAAGAATAATAAACAAAGATGCCAATTAGAATTGCCCCCATAAATATCGCTACGTTTTTCATGTGCATCTCTAGTTAACGCCGCAAACAGGGGCGCGCGTAGCGCGTCCCTGCCTGCTTTGCCTTGTTAACTATTACGGCGCCTTGTGTCGCTATGCCGCTCTTCCATCTCGGACTCGTGTTCAGCCTGAAATCGATACTTGAGTTGGAGTTCAGCAACATAACCAATATCTGACAATGTGTTTTCTATGTCCGACGCTTTCAAGATCATAACTTCCTGGAATTCTTTCTTAGCCCGATTAGCAGCTGTCTGGCGCTCTGCAGCATTATCGATTGCGTGTGCAAAGGAGCCTAGGTGAGAGCTCAAGACAAGCTCCACCCGTGTCACTGCTTTTAGGACTAATAAAAGCGCAAAGAATATAAGAACAAGCATGATTTCTGCCAACATTTGGTCACCCAATTGGTCGGTTATCGCTTTAGTTAACGTTGCCAACAGGGGCCCGCGTTAGCGGGTCCCTGCCTGCTTGGCCTTGTTATGTTGCGGCCATTCCTCTGCGACCCAGGAAGCCATACTTTCCGCACTTACCTCGGCCTCCTGGTCTTTTGCGCAAATAATGTAGCCGCTCCAATTGTCCCACTCTAATGATAGGACGCCTTCCTGTGCCCGGAATTCTTGGAAGATCTCGTCTAGACCTGCAGTTTTCTCAGATGCAGGAGCCAGCTGGAACTCCTTTGCCAAGGATTTCGTTACCTTTGCGTAGAGGGCCTTCGGCATTTCCGGGAACTGGAAAGACAGCTGACCGGATGCATTCCTAGTTGCTTCCATAGATTTTCACGCTCCAAGCAACATAACGTTGCCAACAGGGGCCCGCGTTAGCGGGTCCCTGCTTGCTTGCCCTTGTTACGATTTAAACAGTCCACCATAAAAAACTAAAGTAATAGGCCAACAAAACTGGAGCCCCCAGCAACCACTGCATTGTGACTGATGGTCGATATGCAATGAAGGAAACCCCAGTAAGTATAAGCGGAATAATCAGCTGTTCGATCTGCGAGAGGAGTCCTATTTGAGACCATGAAATACCTGAGAACCATTCGGTTGGTAATGCAGCTGATATCGCTAAAACCGCCTCGTGCCATAAAATAAAGTAGCTCCCAGCAAACAAAAGCTGTCTCGCAACTGCCATGAGCATGCCGGAGACAGTAAGCCTAGAAGGTACAATCTCTCTTAGCGCACTCTCGGAGATGCCATTCTTCGGTGTGTTATACGGGTCAGGGCTGTCCATGAGTCGCTTCGTAACGCTTGGCACACCGGGCGCGCCTAGCGCGCTCCGAGTGCTGCCACTTGTTAGGAAACAACAAATTTACCTTCATGATTCATGCTTGCATTCATGAAATCTGCGTGCGGCACTATTTTCTTAAAGCTTTCCATAATCTCGGCTTTTTCTTTTTCCGGAAACTTGCTGCCAAATATTATGCTAATAACTGACTCGGGTTCTATTTTGAATAGATGGATTTTTTCTTCAACTACTGAGTCAGCATGCTCAAGCATACGAATCATGCGCCACTCTTTTTCATATGACCACTGCGTTGTTTTCGTGAAAAACAGCTCTTTCGGAATGTTCATCTTTCCTGGATCAAGATATACAGTTGGAGGTGTATCCGAATAAATTACATTAGCCATTTCGCCGCAAATCTTAGGATCATTTTCTCTTCGGAAAAAGAAATCTGTTTCCGTATCAAAAGCGACCGCATAACCTCTATGACTATCTGCATAATGCGCCCACATAAGTTCGTTGTTGTTTGTCTCGGTTAATGAGAAAACGCCAACATTCTTGTTTGTTGTTCTCATGGTAATATCGAACATCTGCTTTTTTACTATTTCTTCGTCAGCGCGATACATTTCTAACGTCTTCTGCGAGGCGTTCATAATACGCGCAAGAGCCTCACTTTCAGACATGCTCGGATTCTCAATCAAAAGCCTTATGTACCCGGACTGGAAATTACGCGCTATTATGGCGCCGGCGTACTGCTCCGGATTTCGAATGTGAATTCTCGGTGATAGCTCCCTAGGGTCATTTAGTTCCGATGGCGGAGTAAATCGCACTTTTAGATTTTCTAAGAAAGTACGATTGCTCATGTATTTATAAAGAATCACCGATTAACCCCCATTTCCTAACGTCGCAAACAGGGGCGCCTATGGCGTCCCCTCTTGATTTGCCTTGTTATGTAGTTGCTCGTATATAGCTTTCATGTAAAAGATTAAAACCGCAAAAAGACCGAAAACGAGACCAAATAGCGCCCACATAGCAACGCTGAGATTTGCGCGCCTGGCTTCGTACCAAAGCCACAGGGCACAGGCCACATTTGATACGGAGCCAACCGCTACCTGCCACATCTTCCACGCTGCCTGGGTGGTTTTTGGTACTGTGGAGCCAGCGGTCTCTACCAAGTAGTAGTACAACGGTTCGCTTCCAAGGGCGATCGTTGAGAGGGCCGCTAAGGCAATAAGAAGCCAAATAAACTTATTTGAATTTTCCATGCTTTCCCTTTACATAACGTAGCAAACAGGGGCGCGCTTTAGCGCGTCGCTGGCTGCTTTGCCTTGTTATATCTAAGGCTACTTTACTACGGATCATTCAGCGATTCTCTCAGCTCGACTGCTCGCTGAGCCAGCGCCATCATTTCCTCGACATCCGCGGCTAAACTTACTTCTCCCAGCCCTAGAAAGATTTCACGAGCTTTGATAAGGGGCTCTAAGGCTTCCTCTTCTCTTCCGGTTCTTGCGAGCGCTCCGCCGAGGGACCAGTGATAATCTGCGAGATCAAAGGGATCCGCGCCTTTCGGAAATTCTGCTATAGCTTTCTCGTAGCTTTCGATTGCCAAGTCATAAAGCCCTCGCTTGAATGCAATTCTTCCAAGCCGATAGTGGCTTATAGCCACGATATCTTGTTTGCCGGCACGCTCAGCGCTTTCTAGTCCAATTTTGTAAATTTTTTCTGCATAGGAGAGATCTCGTTTCTCCTCATAAAAAGCAATTGTGACTGCCATCTCAGCTATATCAGGGTCTGATCTTAATAACGTGTATCCTAATAGCGCTTCCCGTTGGTGTTCTAGTTGCTTTTCGATATCGCCGAGATCCATGTATATGATTCCTTTGATCTGGTGTGCGGCAGCAATAAGCCGGATACTTTTTGCTCCCACAGCCATCTCTAAAGCGTCATCAACTTTTCCGAGAGCCTGAGGATGTCGGCCAGCATCCATATGGCTCCACGCTTCCTCAAGAGCAGATGAATATGAGTTCTGCATTTCTGCGCCAGAAGGTAGCGCACTAGCCGCAGCGCTGGCGCAAGAAATTGCCAATCCGGCCAAAAGCCTGGCTATTTTTCTCATTGCTTTCCCATATAACGCCGCAAACAGGGGCGCGCTTTAGCGCGTCCCTGCCTGCTTTGCCTTGTTAGATTCACGAACTGACTGCGCATAATAAGAAAGACCTAAAAATAGAGCCGCCATGAAAGCGCTGGACAGAAAGAAATATGACGCACCGTAGATGGCAAAGCAAAGAGCGCTTAAAAGCACCGCCAGGCCGGCAAGGTGCTCCAGGCCGCCGCCTCGCTCTCGGACCCATGCGCCGACATGCACTCCAGGGAAAGCAAGCGGGAACATCAGAGATGCCAGCGGTAGTTTGGATCCAAAGATGCTAATGCTAGATGAACCAGGGCTTTCCGAATCTGGAAAGAAAGCAGCCCAAATAAGCAGGAACCCCCCTAGAGAGAGTGTCAGGAGCGCATACATGCCTGCTGCCGAGACAAGCGTTCTCATTTCAGCCTTCCTTGCCCGATATCTAACGTTGCCAACAGGGGCGCGCGTAGCGCGTCCCTGCCTGCTTGGCCTTGTTAATGACTCTCCTGCTCCAAACCGCCGTAAAAAATGACTTGGATCTCATTAAATCCTTCTACTTTGGGAGCTGAGAAATCAATCAATTTAATCTTATCGTCAATTTGTGGAAAACTTGGTCTATATCCTTTGGTAAGCTCATCAAAAGGGACATTTAGAACGAAGGAGACTCCATTGCTCGTTAGGCCATAAAAAGAATCAGTGGGCCCCGGATAGTTATTGGATGCATATACAACATGGCTTGGGACTGAGGGGTTTTTCGACACGGCTAAACCAATGACTTCATCTGCGTAGTTGGGATCTTCATCGCCCCAGCCTAGAAACCAATAAGATACATTTAGAAACATCCAGTGGCTGGTAGAAGGTGGCAGCTTTAACACACCCCATCCATCTATTGTCCCATGCTGGACGTCATAAGCCGACGGAGACTGCGGCGACGCCAGCTCTGCATATTCATGAAACTTCGCAATGAACGAATCTAGCCTTTCTCCCTTGGCGTAAATATATCGGTCAAAACTTCCATTTCTCATTGTGTGAAGTGTGCTATCGAAAAGTATATCTGCCTGTGCGCTAACCGTTCCGAGTATTAGCAGTACTATAAAAACAGTCTTCATCCACCCTTCCCATTAACGTCGCAAACAGGGGCGCCTACGGCGTCCCCACTTGCTTTGCCTTGTTA
>JARGOL010000012.1 GCA_029212745.1 Alcanivoracaceae bacterium | reverse complement strand
GAAAATTCATCCCCAAGCAGAGCCCACACGTTTGCTTGCCTGATTGTTAAAGAGCCAGGGGCTTGCCCCTGTCGAGGTGGCGTATTCTAGGGATGCGCGGCCGGGAGTCAACAGGTTTTTCTGCCTTTTTCGCCTGACCGCTCAGGAATTGTCCAAACCGCGCAATAACTGGCCGTTCAGGCGGCGGAAGCAGGGCCGCCGCGCTGGCGTGAATGGTGCCATCGCCAACCCAGCAGGAGCACGATCATGGCCGCGAAAAGCAGGGGCTCTCCGTAACCGGACTTCTGCAGCCAGAAGTCATGCAGCAAACCGAGCAGTACCGCCGGGTAAATCAGGCGGTGCAGCACCTGCCAGCGCCGCCCCAGCCGCCGCCGGGCCGTGCGGGTGCTGGTCAGGGCCAGGGGCAACAGCAGCAGCCAGGCGGAGAACCCCACCAGGATGTAGGGCCGCTTGCCGATCTCGGAGACAATACTGCCTGCATCCCAGCCCAGCAGCAGCCAGGCCCAGCCCAGGAAATGCAGGCTCAGCCAGGTGAACGCCAACAGCCCGAACCAGCGCCGCAGGGGGAAAAGGCGCGGCCAGCCTGCCAGCTGCACCAGCGGCCGGACAGTGAGGCAGGCAATCAGCCAGACCATGCCCCACCAGCCCAGATGACTGACCAGGGCCTTGGCCGGATCCGGCCCCAGATCCCCGGACAGGCCGCGCCAGACCACCCAGGCCAGTGGCAGCAGCCCGGCCACCCATACCAGCCAGCCGTGCCGGGCCGGGAAACGCGCCTGCCGTGCCATCAGTAGAACCGCCGCAGGTCCATGCCCTTGTACAGCCCGGCCACCTGCTCCTGGTAGCCATTGAACATCAGCGTGTCACGCCAGTTGGGATTGAACAGGCTGGTGGGCAAACGCCGCTCCCGTGCCTGGCTCCAGCGCGGGTGGTCCACCGCCGGGTTGACGTTGGCATAGAAGCCATATTCTCCCGGGGCCAGGTCATTCCAGGTGGTCGACGGCTGCTCGCTCATGAGGCTGATGCGGACGATGGACTTGATCGACTTGAAGCCATATTTCCAGGGCACCATCAGGCGCAGGGGCGCGCCGTTCTGGTTCGGCAGCGTGCGCCCGTACATGCCCACCACCATCAGTGTCAGCGGGTGCATGGCCTCATCCAGGCGCAGGCCCTCGGTATAGGGCCAGTCAATGCCGGTGAAGGGATTCTTCAGCCCCGGCATCTGCTCCGGGTCCGCCAGCGTTTCGAAGCGCACGTAACGTGCCTTTGACGTGGGCTCGAAGCGGCGCAGCAGGTCGCCCAGGGGAAACCCCACCCAGGGCACCACCATGGACCAGGCCTCGACACAGCGAAAACGGTAAATGCGCTCTTCCAGCGGGTGCGGCTTGAGAATGTCCTCGAGGGCATAGTCGCCCGGGCGCCCCACTTCGCCGTCCACGGTGACGGTCCAGGGATGCGGGCGCAGGCTGTCGGCATTGGCGGCCGGGTCGTCCTTGGCTGTGCCGAACTCGTAGAAATTGTTGTAGCGAATGGCATCCGTATACGGCGTGGTGGCATCAGTGGCATCAGGCGCGCCGTCACCACGCGCCGCAACGGCCTTGCGCATCCATGCCGGGCGACTGCTGTCTTCGGCAGCAGCGTCACTGAGGGCTGCCAGGGACGGTGCCGAGGCCATCAGGGCGGCCCCGCCCGCCGCCGCCATGAATTCACGCCGGCGCAGATAGACGCCTTCGGGGGTAATCTCGGACGCGGGAATATCGGATTTGTGCTTGTGCCTGATCAACATATGGCGCTCCCTCTTTGCCGCAGCATCCCATTTGCGGATTGGATGCGCCGTGAAGGCAATTTGTTTCAGGTGCGCCGGTCAGGTCGACGAGCGGCGGCGCCGCAGCACATCCAGCACCGGCCCGGAGCCGATGTAGATCAGCGCCACTGACAGCAGCACCAGGGGCGGATCCAGCAACACAATGGCAAAGGCAATGATCACGCCCAGCAGGACACGCATGGGCACCCGGCCGATGTGGTATTCCTTGAAACTGTGGTACTGGACATTGGACACCATCAGCATGCCGGCCCCGGCGGTGAGAATCGCCGCGATCCAGGCCACGTCGTTGCCGTCAGTGATGCCGCGACTGGCCCCGAACCAGACCATGGTCGCCACCAACCCGGCGCCGGAGGGACTGGGCAAGCCGATGAAGAAGCGCTTGTCGGTGCTGCCGGACTGGACGTTGAAGCGAGCCAGTCGCAACGCCGCGCAGGCCACATAGACGAACGCCGCCGCCCAGCCCACCTTGCCCAGGTCGGTCAGGGCCCAGGAGTAGGCCACCAGGCCCGGAGCCACACCGAACGCCACACAGTCGGACAGCGAGTCGTACTCGGCGCCAAACTTGCTCTGGGTGTTGGTCAGCCGCGCCACGCCGCCATCCATGCCGTCCAGTATGCCGGCCACCACAATGGCAATGGCGGCGTTTTCGAAGTCGCCGTTCATCGCCGCCACGATGGCGTAAAAGCCGGCAAACAGGGCGCCCGTAGTGATCAGGTTGGGCAGCAGGTAAATACCCTTGTGGCGCTGGCCATGCTTTTCCGACTCGACCACCTCAAAACTGTCGGTGGCCTGGTTTTCGTCCTGTTCAGTCATCAGTCTCTCCCGTAGGGGGACAGTCTACCGCAGCCACCCCCCTCTACAGAACTGCCCCGTGGAACATGTTTCACCAGCCCGCCCCCGTAAACGAAAAAGCGCGACCGAAGTCGCGCTTTCCGTACTCATGCGGATGCATGCCGGAGCAATCAGTTCTTGCTCTTGTCGATGATCTTGTTGGCCTGGATCCAGGGCATCATCGCACGCAGCTTCTCACCCACCTGCTCAATGGGGTGAGCCGCGTTGTTGCGGCGGTTGGCCGTCATGCTCGGGTAGTTGTGCGCGCCTTCAGCGATGAACATCTTGGCGTACTCGCCGTTCTGGATACGCTTGAGGGCATTGCGCATGGCCGCCCGGGACTCATCGTTGATCACTTCCGGACCGGTCACATACTCCCCGTACTCCGCATTGTTGGAGATGGAGTAGTTCATGTTGGCGATACCGCCCTCGTACATCAGGTCGACGATCAGCTTGAGCTCGTGCAGGCACTCGAAGTACGCCATTTCCGGGGCGTAACCCGCCTCGGTCAAGGTCTCGAAGCCCGCCTTCACCAGCTCCACGGCACCACCACAGAGCACCGCCTGCTCACCGAACAGGTCGGTCTCGGTCTCGTCCTTGAAGGTGGTCTCGATGATGCCGGTGCGGCCGCCGCCGACGCCACAGGCGTAGGACAGGGCCAGTTCCTTGGCCTTGCCGGAGGCGTCCTGGAAGATGGCGATCAGGTCCGGAATGCCGCCACCCTTGGTGAACTCGGTGCGCACAGTGTGGCCCGGCGCCTTCGGCGCCACCATGATCACGTCCAGGTCGGCGCGCGGCACGATCTGGTTGTAGTGGATGGCAAAACCGTGGGCGAACGCCAGCGTAGCGCCCTTCTTCAGGTTCGGCTCGATCTCGTCACGGTACAGCTGCGCCTGGAACTCGTCCGGGGTCAGGATCATGATCACGTCGGCCGCAGCAACGGCTTCCGGCACAGCCTTCACGGTGAGGCCCGAGGCCTCGGCCTTGGCGGCCGATGAAGAGCCCGGACGCAGGGCGACGGTCACGTCGACACCGGAATCCTTGAGGTTGTTGGCATGGGCGTGGCCCTGTGAGCCATAACCGATGATCGCCACCTTCTTGCCCTGGATGATGGAAAGGTCGCAATCCTTGTCGTAGTAAATCTGCATGGTATTCCCCGTTCTCTGCTTCGCTTCGCCACTGGCGTGGCGGCGGATAATACAACTGATGGGCCGGGGCCACCAGCCATGCTGGTGGCCGGCGGGCCTAGATACTCAACACTTTCTCGCCGCGGGAGATGCCGCTGACACCGCTGCGCACCACTTCCAGCACCTGGGCCTCGCCCACGGCACCGATAAAGGCTTCCAGCTTGTCCGTGGTTCCCGCCAGCTGGACTGTATAGACGCTGCTGGTGACATCGACGATCTGGCCACGGAAGATATCCACCGTGCGCTTGACCTCGGCACGCTGGGCTCCGGTGGCCTTGACCTTCATGAGCATGATTTCACGCTCGATGTGGGCCCCTTCGGTGAGATCCACCAGCTTCACCACCTCAATCAGCTTGTTCAGGTGCTTGGTGATCTGCTCGATCTTCAGGTCGTCACCGAAGGTGGTCAGCGTCAGGCGCGACAGCGTGCGGTCTTCTGTCGGTGCCACCGTCAGGGTCTCGATGTTGTAGCCACGCTGGGAGAACAGACCCACCACCCGGGACAGCGCCCCGGGCTCGTTTTCCATCAAAATCGATATGATTCTGCGCATGATCAGGTCCTCTCCGTCTTGCTGAGCCACATGTCACGGATGGCGCCATCCGCAATGTGCATCGGGTACACATGCTCCGACGGGTCCACATAGATATCCATGAACACCAGGCGGTCCTTCAGCGCGAACGCCTCTTCCATGGCCTTGTCCAGGTCCTCATGCTTGTCCACACGGATACCCACGTGGCCATAGGACTCGGCCAGCTTGACGAAGTCCGGCAGCGAATCCATGTAGGACTGGCTGTGGCGGCCGCCGTACTGCATGTCCTGCCACTGGCGCACCATGCCCAGGGCCTGGTTGTTGATATTGATGACCTTGATCGGCAGGCCGTACTGCAGGCAGGTGGACAGCTCCTGGATGTTCATCTGGATCGAGCCCTCACCAGTGACACAGGCCACCATGGCATCCGGGAAGGCGAACTGGACGCCCATGGCCGCCGGCAGCCCGAAGCCCATGGTCCCCAGGCCACCAGAGTTGATCCAGTAACGCGGCTTGTCGAACTTGTAGAACTGGGCGGCAAACATCTGGTGCTGGCCCACATCCGAGGTCACGTAGGCATCGCCATTGGTAGCCTTGTACAGCGCCTGCACCACCTGCTGGGGCTTCATCGGCCCGTTCGGGTCGAGCTCATAGCGCAGGCCGTGATACTCACGCCAGCCGCCGATCTCCTCCCACCAGCGCGCCAGCGCCTTCTCATCCGGCGTCACACCAATCTCGTCCAGCGTCGCGACCATTTCCTCGAGCACCTGTGACACCGGGCCGACAATCGGCACGTCAGCGCGTACGTTCTTGGAGATAGTGGCCGGATCCACGTCAACGTGAATGATGGTGGCGCCGGGGCAGAACTTCTTGGTGTCATTGGTGACACGGTCGTCGAACCGGGCACCCAGCGCCAGGATCAGGTCGGCATTGTGCATGGCCATGTTGGCTTCATAGGTGCCGTGCATGCCCAGCATGCCCAGGAACTGCTTGTCCGTGGCCGGAAACGCACCCAGGCCCATGAGCGTGTTGGTCACCGGGAAGTCGAGCTTGTGGGCCAGGTCGGTGAGGTGCTTGCTGGCCTCGCCCTGGATCACGCCGCCACCGGCATAGATCACCGGCCGCTTGGCCTTGAGCAGCTCTTCCACCGCCTTGCGGATCTGGCCGGAATGGCCGCGGGTCACCGGGTTGTAGGAGCGCAGCTTGACCTTCTTCGGATACTCGTAAGGCACCTTCACCAGCGGGCTGGTCTTGTCCTTGGGAATATCCACCAGCACCGGGCCGGGGCGGCCGGTGGTGGCAATATAGAAGGCCTTCTTCATCATCTCCGGAATGTCAGCCGGATCGCGCACCGCAAAGCTGTGCTTGACGATGGGACGGCAGATGCCGGGCATGTCGGTTTCCTGGAAGGCGTCATCGCCAATCCAGTCGGAGCGCACCTGGCCGGACACGATCACCATGGGGATCGAATCCATATAGGCGGTGGCAATACCGGTCACCGCGTTGGTGGCGCCGGGGCCGGAGGTCACCAGGACCACCCCCGGCTTGCCGGTGGCTCGCGCGTATCCATCGGCCGCATGGGTAGCGGCCTGTTCGTGGCGCACCAGAATATGCTGCACCTTGTCCTGCTGGAACAGGGCATCGTAAATGTGAAGAACCGCACCCCCGGGATAGCCGAAAATGATCTCGACTCCCTCATCCTGCAGGGCACGGACTACCATTTCCGCACCAGACAACTTTTCCACGGTCATACCTCGTGTCGATTTAACGGCCATACGTGAAGATCCACCCGGCTCGGGCACAGTGCCCGGGGCAGATATCAGGTAACTGATTGTTCCTGCGGACCGGGAAGCCTTGCTTGGGCTTCCGCTATCCCTCGCGGAGGTGACCGGCGAAGACGCAGGACGGATAAGAGGGACGTAGGGGGTAGCATTGCTGCACAGGACACCGCGGTAACGATGCCCCGGAACCCGGCCTCACATACGCTGGGGTGTTGCGCATGCGGGTCCCGATCTCCGGAGACGCAAATTCTGTCAGATTTGTGCATAATGTCAAACACTTATGACGGCCGGCCCTTGCCGCTCATGCGCCTCGCAGGCATTCTTGTAACCAGTCGGCCCGACCCCGGAGCCCCCGGGCGCATGTGCCCGGATCGTGACGGAGCAGATACACCATGAAAAAAACATTGCTGCCACTGATAGCGGCACTTGCCGTTCTTGCCGCCGCACCGGCGGCCCACGCTGACAAGTTCTACAAGTGGGTAGATGAGGACGGTGTTACCCATTACGGTGCCACGCCGCCGGAAAACGACGACACCGAGGAAGTACGCACCTACAACTCTGCCTCCTCTGACCAGGGCCAGTCGATCAAACGGTTGCAACAGTCCCGAGAAGCGGCCGCCGCCGAACGGGCAGCACGCGAGCGCGAGCAGGAAGAGGCCCGGCGCGAAAAGCAGGAACCGGACGCCGTGCTCAAGGAGCGCTGCGAGACGTACCGCAACAACCTGAAGCTGCTGCAGGAGCGCCCTGTGGTTCGCACCCGGGACCCGGACACCGGCGAGGAAACGGTCCTTACTGCCGAAGAGCGCCAGGCGCGAATCGACAACATCAAGACCCAACTGGAGAAGTGCAAGAAACTCCAGTAACACAAAAATGAAAAAAGCCGGTCAATGACCGGCTTTTTTATGGGCTCATGCCCGCTCCCTGGCGACGACGGGGTCAGGCCTTGCTGAACACCATGTTGCCATCCTCGACATCCACCCTGACGGTATCACCGACGGCGAAGTCACCACGCAAGATCGCCTGGGCCAGGCCATTCTCGATCTGTTGCTGGACCGCGCGCTTGAGCGGCCGGGCACCATAGACCGGGTCGTAGCCCGCTTCCACCAGTTTGTCGAGCGCCGCATCACTCACCTCAAGCGCCATGTCGCGCTCGGTCAGCCGCTTGCGCAGATGCGCCAGCTGGATGTCGGCAATACCACGTATCTGGCTCTTCTCCAGCGGATGGAACACCACCACTTCATCGATCCGGTTGATAAACTCCGGACGGAAGTGATTTCCGACGACTTCCAGCACACTGCTCTTCATCGCCTCATAGTTTTCCTCGCCGGCCATGCGCTGGATCAGGTCCGAACCAAGGTTCGAGGTCATGACAATGACCGTATTGCGGAAATCCACCGTCCTGCCCTGGCCGTCGGTGAGGCGGCCATCATCCAGCACCTGCAACAGGATGTTGAAGACATCCGGATGCGCCTTCTCGACTTCGTCCAGCAGCAGCACGGCATACGGGCGACGGCGAACCGCCTCGGTCAGGTAACCACCCTCCTCATAGCCGACATAGCCCGGCGGTGCACCAATAAGCCGGGCCACGGAATGCTTCTCCATGAACTCGGACATATCAATGCGCACCATGGCGTCCTCGGTGTCGAACAGGAACTCGGCCAGTGACTTGCACAACTCTGTCTTGCCCACACCGGTGGGGCCGAGGAACAGGAACGAGCCATTGGGACGGTTCGGGTCGGACAGCCCGGCACGGGAACGGCGCACGGCATCTGCCACCGACTTGACCGCCTCATCCTGCCCAACCACCCGCTTGTGCAGGGCCTCTTCCATGCGCAGCAACTTGTCACGCTCACCTTCCAGCATCTTGTTCACCGGAATACCGGTCCACTTGGACACCACTTCAGCGATTTCCTCGTCCGACACCTTGTTGCGCAGCAACTGGGTTTCGGTTTCCTGGTCGCCGGCACTGGCCAGCTTTTTCTCCAGCTCGGGAATGGTGCCGTACTGCAGCTCGGACATGCGATTGAGATCGCCAGCGCGTCGTGCCTGGTCCATCTCCACACGGGCTTTTTCCAGTTCTGCTTTTACTTCCTGGGCGCCATGCAGGCTTGCCTTTTCGGCATCCCATATTTCGCGCAGGTCGGCATACTCTTTCTCCAGACCAGCAATGTCAGTCTCTATCTTTTCCAGACGTTTCCTGCTGGCGTCGTCTGATTCCTTGCGAACCGCCTCTCGCTCCATCTTCAGCTGGATGAGACGGCGATCAAGCCGGTCCATTTCCTCCGGCATGGAATCGATTTCCATGCGGATGCGACTGGCCGCTTCATCAATCAGGTCGATGGCCTTGTCAGGCAACTGGCGATCAGTGATGTAACGCTGCGACAGTTTGGCCGCAGCCACGATGGCACCATCGGTAATCTCGACACCGTGGTGGACCTCGTAACGCTCCTTCAGCCCGCGCAGGATGGCGATGGTGTCCTCGGTGGATGGTTCATCCACCAGCACTTTCTGGAATCGGCGCTCCAGCGCGGCGTCCTTCTCGATGAACTGGCGGTACTCGTCCAGGGTCGTGGCGCCGACGCAGTGAAGCTCACCGCGTGCCAGTGCCGGCTTGAGCATGTTGCCCGCGTCCATGGCACCGTCTGCCTTGCCCGCACCCACCATGGTGTGCAGCTCGTCAATAAACAGGATCACCCGGCCTTCCTGCTTGGCCAGCTCGTTGAGCACCGCCTTGAGACGCTCCTCGAATTCGCCCCGGTATTTGGCACCGGCGATCAGCGCCGCCATGTCCAGTGACAGGACGCGCTTGTCTTTCAGTCCCTCCGGCACCTCACCGTTGATGATGCGCTGCGCCAGGCCTTCGACGATCGCGGTCTTGCCGACGCCGGGCTCACCGATCAGGACCGGATTGTTCTTGGTGCGGCGTTGCAGCACCTGGATGGTTCGGCGAATCTCGTCGTCTCGGCCGATCACCGGGTCGAGCTTGCCGCTTTCGGCACGCTCGGTCAGGTCCACCGTGTACTTGTCCAGCGCTTCGCGCTTCTCTTCTGCATTGGGGTCCGTCACCGCATCGCCTCCGCGCACTTCGTTGATCTGTTCCGCCAGCACCTGCTTGACCACACCGGCCTTCTTCAGCAGCTTGCCGGCATCGGTAGAATCATCACAGAACGCCAGCAACACTGTTTCACTGCTGATGTACTGGTCCTGCCGCTGCTGCGCTTCACGGTCTGCCAGGTTAAGCAGTCGCGCCATATTCTGTGACAGTTGCACATCGCCGTTGAAATTCTGCACCACCGGCAGATGGTCCATGGCCATGACCAGGGACGTTTCCAGGTCGTTCACATTGGCACCGGCCTTCTGCAACAGCGGGCGCGCACTGCCCCCCTGTTGCTGCAGCAAGGCCAGCAGCAGGTGCACAGGTTCAATGGTTGAATGGCTCTTGCCCACGGCCAGTGACTGCGCATCGGCCACAGCCTGCTGTAACCGCGCGGTAAATTTGTCCAATCGCATGCCTGATTCTCCGGCTGTCTTATCCTGCCCAATAAGTGTGGGTATTTGGCGGAAATTCAAGGCCCGGCCGCACGCAGCAGCAGGATGACCGAACACCCGCCGACAGGAACAACCAGACTGGCGTAAGCCAGCTCAGCGTGTATTGAGCCAGATCAGGGTTGCGAAGCGGCCCGTGGGCTGGGCCTGGCGATGGGAATAGAAACGGTGGTTGTGGCAGACCGTGCACCAGTCGCCACCCGATACCTGCCCAACACCGGCCTGGATCAGGCGCTGACGGGACAGGCCGGGCAGATCGAAACGCCAGTGGCCGGGACCATCCTCGTGGAAGAACGCGGCATCGGACGGCTGCGCACCCACAAAGGCATCCCGCACCGGGGCATCCACCTGGTAGCAGTGGGCGCAAATGGCCGGGCCGACCCAGGCAGCCAGCGACTCTCCATCGGCGGCCATGAGGGCGCAGGCGCGCTCAAGTATGCCCGCCTGCAGGCCCCGCCAGCCGGCGTGGAAAGCGCCCACCGCCGTACCATCCTGGCGCGCCAGCACCACCGGCACACAATCTGCGGTGAGCACCACTGCAGCGTCACCGGGCCGTCGACTGATGCAGCCGTCCGCCTGCTCGCTGCCATCACCGCGTGCGGCGGCCGCATCCAGAATGTCCGTGCCATGCACCTGCGCCAGCCACACCGGCCTTATGCCCAAAACCTCGGCAACGTGCTCACGGGCCCGGGTCACCCGGCCCGGCTCATCACCGCAATTGAGACCGAGATTGAAACCGTCCCAGGGGGCTGGCGAAAAGGCGCCGGCCCGGGTGGTCACGCACACGGACACGCCCGGGGCCAATGGCCGTGACGGCGCCAGCCAGTCGTCCAGCCCGGGCAGGCTCATGCGTCCGCCGCATCCGTGCGCAGGGTGCTCAGCAACGACTGCATATCCGCCGGCAATGGCGCCTCGAACACCATTTCCTCACCGCTGACCGGGTGAACAAGCCCGAGCCGGCGGGCGTGCAGTGCCTGGCGTGGAAACGCCTGCAACGCGTCGCGCAGCGACTGGGAGGCGCCGGCGGGAAATTTCATGCGCCCACCGTAGGCGGGGTCACCCACCAGCGGGTAGCGGACATGGGCCATATGCACGCGAATCTGGTGGGTACGGCCGGTTTCCAGCCGCACATGAATGTGGGTATGGCCACGGAAACGTTCGGCAAGCCGGTAGTGCGTCACCGCCGGCTTGCCGCTATCAGTAACCGCCATGCGCTTGCGGTCACGGGCATGCCGGCCAATCGGTGCATCCACGGTGCCGCCACCGGTCATGACCCCCACGACCACCGCATCGTACTCCCGGAACACGCTCTTTTCCTGCAGCTGCGCCACCAGGTCGTTGTGGGCCTCCAGGGTCTTTGCCACCACCATCAGGCCAGTGGTATCCCGGTCCAGCCGGTGGACAATACCCGCTCTCGGCAGGTGTTCCAGACTCGGTGCATGGTGCAGCAGGCCATTCAGCAAGGTGCCGTCGTGATGGCCCGCGGCCGGGTGCACCACCAGCCCGGCCGGCTTGTTGATCACCAGCAGGCTGTCATCCTCGTAGACCACGGGCAGGTCCATGGCCTGCGGCGCGTCGTCCACTTCCACCGCCAGCTCGGCGTCCAGCGCCAGCACCTCATTGCCCAGCACCTTGTCACGCGGCTTGCCCGGCACGCCGTTGACGGTCAGCTGCCCGGCCTTGATCCAGCCCTGCAGCCGGGACCGGGAAAACTGGTCGAACACCACCGCCGCCGCCTGGTCCAGGCGCTGGCCGGCCTGCTCCGGGGCCAGCTGGCCACTGAGCTGAATTTTTTCGCTGTCTGACTGTCTCATGGATACCCGCCGGTGCCCTGTGATTAAATACCGGCCCATTGTAGCGTTCTGGACCCTTCTGGACATGATCTGCCGAAACCTGACCCTGGCCGCTGTTGTTCTTGCCCTTCTGGCTGGCTGCGCTGGCCGCAAGACCGATGACGAGCTCACTGAGGGCGCATACTACCGCAAGGCCACCGAGTCGCTGGAAAAGAAAGCCTACCTTACGGCCATCGACGAACTGGAAGAGCTGGAAGCCCGCTTCCCCTACGGCGATTACGCGGAACAGGCCCTTCTCGACCTGGTCTATGCCCGTTACAAGTCCCTCGACTACCCTGGTGCCGCGGCACAGGCCGACCGTTTCCTGCGCGCCTTCCCGGCCAGCGACGCCACCGATTACGTGCTCTACATCAAGGGCCTGGCCTACAACGACATGAACCTCGGGCTGCTGGCCCGGTTCTCGGAATCACGCGCTGACAAACGCGATCTGGACAACTACATCCAGTCATTCCGTACCTTCGAACAACTGGTGCGGCGCTACCCGGACAGTGACTACGCCGCCGATGCGCGGGCGCGCATGCTCTGGATCCGCAACCAGCTGGCCGCGCAGGAAATTGCGGCGGCCACCTATTATGCCCGCCGTGGCGCGCTGATCGCCGCGATCAACCGCGCCAAACACGTCATCGTGCATTATCAGCGCACGCCTTCGGTGCCCGAGGCGCTGGCCATCATGAGCCGCGCCTACCACACACTGGAGCAACCGGTGCTGGCAGAAAAGGCCCGCAAGGTACTGGCAAACAGCTGGCCGGAGTCTGACTACCTGGATGCGGATGAGGACAGCGGCATCAGTCTTGCCTGGTGGCCCCGGGAGCAGGACAGCCTGCTGAGCCTGCTCACCTTTGACCTGCTCTAGTCGCCGGCGCGCCAGCCATTGGTGATCGGGTAGCGCCTGTCCTTGCCAAACGCCCGCCGTGTCACGCGCGGGCCCACTGCAGCCTGGCGGCGCTTGTACTCATTACGGTCCACCATCTTGACCACGCGATAGACCTCCTCCCGCTCGAAGCCGGCGCGAATGACGGCCTCCGCACTGCAGTCCTGCTCCACATACAGTTCCAGTATCTGGTCGAGGATGTCGTAATCGGGCAATGAATCCTGGTCCACCTGGTCCGGCGCCAGTTCGGCGGAGGGCGGCCGGTCAATGACCCGCTGGGGAATGACGTCGTGGCCAGCGATCTGGTTGCGGTAGCGCGAAAGCCGGTAGACCCAGGTCTTGGAAACGTCCTTTAGTACGGAGAATCCACCCGCCATGTCACCGTAAAGGGTGGCATAGCCCACCGCCATTTCGCTCTTGTTGCCCGTGGTCAGAACGACGCTGCCTTTCTTGTTCGACATCGCCATCAGCAAGGTGCCACGGGTACGCGCCTGCAGGTTTTCTTCGGTGGTGTCCGCCGCGAGGCCAGCGAACGGCTCCGCAAGAATCTGCATGAACCCTTCCACCGCATGGGCGATGGGCCAGATCCGGTAATCCACGCCCAGGGTTCGCGCCTCGGCCTCGGCGTCCTCGAGACTCATACTGGAGGTATAGGTGAACGGCATCATGATCGCCTGGACACGATCCGCCCCCAGCGCATCGACGGCAATGGCCAGTGTCAGGGCGGAATCAATCCCGCCGGACAGGCCCAGCAGTGCCCCGCGAAAACCGTTCTTGCCGACATAATCCCTCACCGCCAGTACCAGTGCCTGGTAAATGGCCGCCTCTGCCAGCGGTTCCGAGGCCATGGCGCCAGACAGGGAAACCGCCTCCCCGGTGGCATCCACGTCCACCGCCAGCAGCGCCTCCTCGAAAAAAGGCGCCTGGGCCACCAGCTGGCCACGACCATCCAGCGCAAACGAGCCACCGTCGAAGACCAACTCATCCTGCCCGCCCACCAGGTTGCAATAGAGCACCGGCGTCGCTGTCGTGCGGGCCCGTTGACGCACCACATCAACGCGCTCGGCATGCTTGTCGCGGCGAAAGGGCGAGGCATTGAGGTTGATGATCAGGCGCGCACCGGCTTCCACCGCGCGCTCAGCGGGCTGTTCATGCCAGATGTCCTCACAGACACTGATGGCCACGGGGCAACCGGAAATTTCCGTCACCAGGGTCTGCTCTCCGGGCACAAAATAACGCTTCTCATCGAACACCCGATAGTTGGGCAGGCACTGCTTGAAGTACTCCGGGCGTTCCAGCTTCCCGGGCCGGACAAGGCCGGCCACATTGTAGCGCTGGCCATTGCGCACTGCCGGGTAGCCGACGATGGCTGCCACCGGCAGGTTGTCGCGCAGCAGCTCCAGCGCTGCCTCGATGCGGGTATTCAGTGATGGCCGCAACAACAGGTCTTCCGGCGGATATCCGGTCAGGCACAGCTCCGGGAACACCACCAGGTCGGCGCCCTGTTCAGCGGCACTGGCTGCGGCTGCCAGTACCTGCTCGACGTTGGCGTCGATGTCGCCGACGTGAAAATTGCGCTGCGCCAATACAACACGCATGCTGTGCTCCTGTGGCTTTCCATCATGAGATGGGCAATTGTACTCTGTACTCCAGCGCTAACCCAACGAGGAGACGACCATGGGGTTGTTCCGACTTCTTCTGATCATAGCCCTTGTCTGGCTGGCCTGGCGTCTGCTGAAGAAAACCCTGCTCAGCGGCCAGGGCAATGAACGCCGCGACAACCTGGACGCGCCTCACCGGATGGTGCGCTGCGCCCGCTGTGGTCTGCACGTTCCCGAGTCGGATTCGGTGGAGGACCAGGGCAATCACTTCTGCTCCCAGGCGCACCTGAAGGCATGGCATGAAGAGAACGACACAGACAGAAACTAGTTTCTGGACGCCGGCACGGGTCTACGCCAGCTACCGGATACTGCTCGCCGCCAGCCTCACCGGGGCATTCTTCTTTTCCCAGGCCGGCTCTCCCCTCGGCCGGTCCGACCCGCGCCTGTTCATGTGGACATCGGTGACCTACCTGGTCCTGACAGTGGTGTCTGCCCTGATCATGAACCGGCTGGCCAAGCGCTTCCCGAGCTGGTCCTCGCTGCTGCCCGTGGCCATGGACGTACTGCTGCTGACCCTGATGATCCACGCCAGCGGCGGCATCCAGAGCAGCCTCAGTGTGCTGCTGATGGTAACGGTGGCATCCGCCAACATTCTCCTGCCCGGCCGCGGCGGCCTGCTGGTGGCGGCACTGGCGACGCTGGCGGTGCTGTTCGAGCAGTTCTGGTTCTCCATCAAGGTCAGTGGCCAGGGGCCGTTGCACCTCACCGAGGCTGGCGTCCTTGGCATTGCTTTTTTCGTCACCGCGATCATTGTGCGCCAGATCGCCCAGCGCCTGGCGCAGAGCGAGGCCCTGACCGCCACCCAGCGCGTCGCCATCGGCCAGCTTGAAGCACTCAACCGGCAGATCGTGCAGCGCATGCGCACCGGCATCCTGGTGTTTGACCCGGACATGACGGTTGTTCTCGCCAACCAGTCGGCACAGAACCTGGTCGACCCGGAGCGGCCCCTGGTGAACCGTCCGCTGCCGGAAAAACTGGTGCAACTTTATAACGAATCCCTCGACCACCCGCGCCAGGCGCGGCAGACGATCAAGTTCAGCTCCTCCGGTGCCACCCTGCTGGTGCGATTCGCCGAGCTGCAGCATGACCGGCCGGGACTGACACTGGCTTTCCTGGAAGATCAGCGCCAACTGGCCCAGGAAGCGCAACAGCTGAAACTGGCTTCCCTGGGACGGCTTTCTGCCACCATCGCCCACGAAATCCGCAACCCGCTCAGCGCCATCAACCACGCTGCCGGCTTGCTCAGTGAAAGCGACAGGAACGCGGAAGACGGTCGCCTGCTGGAAATCATTTTCTCCCATGTCAGCCGCGTGAACGGCATCATCGATGATGTCCTCAACCTGTCCAAACGCCCGTCCGGAACGGCAGCCCGCCTGAATCTGGGCGAAGTGGTGGATAGCGTGGTCCGCCACTGGCGTGACCAGGGCGCCGACATCACCGTGGATACGGCCGGGGACGCCATTGAAGTGCGTTTTGATCGCCAGCAACTTGAGCAGGTGCTGAACAACCTGGTCAGCAATGCCATTCGTCATGGCGGCGATAACGTGCAGGTACAGGTCACGATGACGCCCGCCGCAGGCCAGGCGTTGCCCTGCCTGCGAGTGGAGGACAATGGCCCGGGCATCTCAGAAGAAGCCCAGGCGCACCTGTTCGAACCGTTCTTCACCACATCCCACGAAGGCACAGGCCTGGGCCTGTACCTGTGCCGCGAACTCTGTGAGGCCAACCAGGCCTGGCTGGAGCATGAACCAGACCGGGACGGCGCCAGCTTTGTGATAACCTTTGCTCATCCGGAGAGAGTGTTTCACTGATGGAAAACAACAAACAGAAAGTGCTCATCATTGATGATGAAGCCGATCTTCGCGAGCTGCTGGTTATCACACTGGGCCGCATGAACCTGGACGCAAAAGCTGTCGGCACCGTTGCGGAAGCGCGGGATGCGCTTGCTGCGGGCGGCTATGACCTGTGCCTGACCGACATGAACTTGCCCGACGGCAGTGGTCTTGACCTGGTCAAGCACGTCAACGACAAGTTCAATGACATGCCGGTGGCGGTTATCACTGCCTACGGCAGCATGGAAACAGCCACCGAAGCAATGAAGGAAGGCGCATTCGATTTCATCGCCAAGCCGGTCTCGCTGGAACGCCTCAAGGTACTCATTGATGATGGACTGGGCATCCGCCGGATAGCCCCGGAAAAGCGCTACCAGGACATCCTCGTGGGCCAGTCCCCGGCCATGGATACGCTGCGCGAGCAGGTCGGCAAGCTGGCCCGAAGCCAGGCACCTATCTATATCCGCGGTGAGTCCGGCAGCGGCAAGGAGCTGGTGGCCCGACTGATCCACAACAGTGGTTCACGCCGTGAAAAACCCTTCGTGCCGGTCAACTGCGGCGCCATCCCCTCCGAATTGATGGAGAGCGAGTTCTTCGGTCACCGCAAAGGCAGTTTTACCGGCGCCTTCGAAGACCGCAAGGGCCTGTTCCGTGAAGCGGATGGTGGCACGCTGTTCCTCGATGAAGTGGCCGACCTGCCCCTGCACATGCAGGTCAAGCTGCTGCGCGCAATCCAGGAGAAATCGGTACGCCCGGTGGGCGAGTCGCGGGAGTGCCCGGTCAATGTGCGCATCCTGTGCGCGACCCACAAGGACCTCACCCATGAAGTGGCGGAGGGGCGCTTCCGCCAGGATCTGTACTACCGCATCAACGTGATTGAGGCAGCTGTTCCCTCCCTTCGAGAACGTCCCGAGGACATTCCCGAACTGGTGGATCATGTGCTGGAGCGCCTGTGCCAGCAATGGGAGATTGCACTGCCTTCCCTCACCGACGGCGCCATGGCCGCCCTGAAGCGCTACTCCTTCCCGGGCAACGTCCGGGAACTGGAGAATATCCTCGAGCGGGCCCTGACCCTGGCGGAAGGCAACCGTATCGACAGCGCGCACCTGCAGCTGCCGGATACCTGCGACGAGCTATTGCCTGAACGCGAGCCCGGCACCCGCATTGGCGGCCGTCCGGACAACATGCCGCTGGAAGAATACCTGCAGGACATCGAACGCCAGGAGATACTCCAGGCCCTGGACGACACTCACTGGAACCGCACCGCGGCGGCCAAGAAACTGGGCATGACGTTCCGCTCGCTGCGCTATCGGCTGCAGAAACTGTCGCTGGACGAATCGGAAGACAACGGTGAATAAGGCGCCGGGTCACAAAACACGGTTTCCCCGAACAGATTCTGGGCAAGCAATGCGGCAGTGGCAGGCGCGCTGACCAGGCCATTACGGTAATGGCCGCTGGCCATCCACAGGCGTCGGTTCTCCGTGACCGGGCCAATCAGTGGCAAAGACCGTGTGTTGCCCGGACGAATACCCGACCAGTGCGCAACCGGTTCAGCCTCCCCCAGCGGGGCATACCAATCCGCTGCCATTTGCTTGAGCGTCTGCTGCGCCTGCTCTGATGGGCGCTGGTCCGTGACGCCGGGATCCAGGGTGGAGCCAGCCAGAACCAGGCCGTCACGGCGTGGAATCAGGTAGCCCGCATCAGACAACAGAATGGCCGGCACCTCCCCGGGCGCAAGGCGGTACAACAGCATCTCACCTTTCACCGGCTTCAACGCACCAGCGACGCCAAGATGAGCCAGCAGGTAACGGGACCAGTAGCCCGCCGTCACCACGACATTGGACGCAAACCGTCGCGAACCATCCTGCAGTGTCACGGACCCGTCCGCATCCATCGAAGACACTGTCGCCTGCTGCCAGCTGATGCCCTGATGGTCTGCCAGCTGGCGCAGCCCCACCAGCCAGTGCGGGTTGCGCACAGCCGCCACCTGCGGCATCCACCAGTTTCCCCGGCTGCTGAATCTGTCCGTCAGCCCGCTCTGGTTCGCCGGACAGACCACGATACCACTGCGCGCTCGCCAGCTTTCCACACAGGCATCATCCGGCGCGCGCACCAGCATGCCGCAAGGGTTGATCTCCGGCGCGTCCATGCCCGCATGGACGATCAGATCCTGCCAGTGCCGGTAGCGCGGCAAGGCATCACCGGTGAGCGGCAACCAGGCATCGTCATAACGCCAGGGAAACAAGGGAGAGAGGATGCCACCGCCTGCCCATGAGGCACTGGGCCGCGGGCTGGCAGCGTCCAGTACGGAAACGCGGGCACCCCGGGCGCGACACTCCAGGGCAACAAGGGTGCCGATAATTCCACCGCCAACTACGAGGACATCATCCACGTGAGGAGCTCCTGATTTCCTACGACAACAGCCGGCGCCCGGCCACTGCCATCCTCTGACCGATCAAGCAAAGTGCCTGGCGGGAGGTTGCCATGCAAACACACAACGGCGTGACACTGCCAGAACTGCTGATCACCACCGCCATACTCATGATTCTGGCCGGACTGACCATGCCGGCCATGACCCGCTTCCTGGATGAGCAGGCCTCCGTGGCCAGGGCCAACACCGTGGTTGGCCTGCTGCGGGAAGCCCGTGCCAGCGCCGCCGCACGCGGGCCGGTGATGGTATGCGCAGCCAACTCGGACTGCCGCCACTTTGACGGCCCCCACAAGGGCCTCAAGCTGTTTCACGATCGCAATAATAACCGCCGCCATGACAGCGATGAAAGCGTGCTCAATCGTGTTCAATTGGCAGAGAACGAATCCATCCAGTGGCGCAGTTTTCGCATGAAACCCTGGTTGCGCTTCAGTCACCGGGGCGTGGCCTGGTACCAGAACGGTCATTTCCTGGTCTGTCATGCCGGTGCGGCAAGGAAAGTGATTATCTCAACCCAGGGGCGGGCACGGGTGGCGCCGGCGGGCAGGACTGCCCGCCAGCGTTGTCCGTGAAAAGCAGAATACGTAACCGTCTACTTTGACCAGCGCTGGGTAATATCCGTCAGATCACAGCTGGTGTCGCTGGTCTTGTCCACGCAGGTGCGGCCCTGGCTGTCACGCATCATGTGCCCGGCGCCCTGCTGCTGGTTGATCGGCGTGGCGGTCAACTCGTAAGCAGTTCCCGCATTGAGGATATTCAACTGCACGTTGTAGTGGTTACTGTTGGCTGCGTTGGTGTTCAGGTCCGCCACCGTCGCCCCGTCGTAGGAAAAATTCTGGGTCCTGTAGGCCTCCAGGGAAGCGGACAGGTCGGTCAGGTAGCCCTGCATTTCTGTCTGGCGCGTCTGCTTGACCTGTGCGGTGTAGGCCGGGTAAGCCACCGCCGCAATAATGGCGATGATGCCCGCCACAATCATCAGCTCAATCAGCGTAAAACCGGACTCATGACGTTTTCTCATTACTGTCTCCCTGATGGAAAAGACGACAGGGCCACCAGGCCCTGCCGTCCATTCTAACACCGGTCAGTTCAGACCTTTATTGTCTTCGAGGTACTGGGTAGCGGCATTTTCATCCGGCATCTCGAACCAGCGGGTCTTCTGCAACTTGTCATTCTCGCTGCACTCGAACTTGAAGGCCTGTGTACCAACGAGCACCACTTTACCTGCCCCTTCGCAGTTACCTTCGCCGCCGTCACCGTCACCGCCGCCGTCGTCGTCACCGCCACCGATGCCGGTACCGGAAGATACCAGTAGCTGCGGTGCGGGCGGCAGGCCCGCCAGCTGCAGATCCTTGGAACGACCGTCAATGGTGCCGTCGTTATTGAAGTCACCTTTGGGCTGGCCGCCCAACACACCCATGACATACAGGCGGGCACTACCGATCACATTGGTGCACTTGTCCACCGCCTTGCTCACCGGCAGGTAAGTGGTCATGAACAGCGTGCCGTCCAGTACTTCAGACGCTGCCAGCACTTTCTCGCCCTGCTCAAGGTCGATGTACCAGCCACGCGTGCCACCCAGGGAGGCTTCGCTCGGGCTCAGGTCATTGGTGACGTCAAGCAGGTCACCAGGCACTGCCGCCGGGGACGGTGAGAACCCTGCCGACAGGGACTTGGCCCGCCCCTGGGCATTGACCGCATCCTCGTCGTTGACCACGTAAATGCGGTCCTGGGTCTTCTCATCCAGCGGGTGGGGCCGGTAGCCCGAGCCAATGCTGACCTGGAAGAAGATCCTGTCATAGGCGTTAGCCAGGGATACCACCGGCTCGGCAAAGAAGCGTCGATGGTTGGAAATACCACCGCTCTCCGAGGTGCCGAGTCGCGCCACAGTGGCCACACGGTGGGCCAGGTTCGAACCGCTGCTGGCCTCCGCATTCATGTCGACGCGGAAGACCTGGCCGCCAAGATCGGAGAAGTAGATGTAATCCACGGCGCCATCCAGGTCGTAGTCGATGGTTGCCGGCTTGGCCGCCACTGACCAGTCCATGTCCGGGTTGGTGCTGTCCGCACCGGAATCGGACGCCGACCAGATCAGGGCGCCATTGAAGGCATTGACGATGTAAAGGGCATTGCCCGACGCGTCACTGCCACTGACAGTGCCGGCGTTATCATGATCAGCAGCGCTGTAGCCGCCACCGAAGATCAGCACCGGTACCTTGTCGCCGTCAATCAGCACCTGGGTGAGCGCGGGCTGTGACCAGGTCTGGGCCAGCTTGCTGAAGTTGCCGCTGCCCCCAGTAATGCTCCAGATCGGCTGTGGATTGGAGCGGTCGGTTACATCCACCGCAAATATCTTGTTACCGCCACGGCGCTGGGCGATATAGGCGTAGACGTGTTCAACACCGCTACCACCGTCGCCGCGGCGCCAGACAGTAACACCACCATCCAGGCCATAGGTGCCACGCTTGAAGTTCGGCGGTACAACCTCCTGGTTGGTGAAGCGGTTTGCCGTCTTGCCAATTTCCTCACGCGGCATGTAGGCAAACCATTCCTTGCCGGTCTTCGGATCCAGGCCAATCAGCATGCCATCATTGTTGGCCACGTAGACGGTGTTGTCCTGGCGACTCGGATCCAGCAGTGCTTCCTCGATGGAGCCACTGTAGCCATAGTTGACCAGCACCGGCTGTGAGTGCAGCGGATCCCCCCAGCCATTGAGCAGGGATTTCCACAGCGATGTGCGGGTTGCATCGGACGCCGTGGCCGGCAAGCCAAGCTCCGTTGCCGCCAGGTCGCTGAACTCGTCGAACAGCACGGTGGCGCCGCCGCCGGGCGCCGAGGAAGCGGTTTCACTGGCACCGGTGCCAAGGTCTGATACAGCTACATACAGCTTGCGGGCATCCGGGGCGAGCTCCTCACGCGCACCGCCGGCAGTGGCGTCACCACCATCCACGGACACACCCCACCAGCTGTCGGAGGTCTCCAGGAAGAAGCCATTGTTGGGATCTACCGCCGCCAGGTTGTTTTCATCCACCACCTGTGGCGAATTGGACTCCAGTGAAACGCGGTAGCGCTTCAGGTTACCTTCCCAGCGGTTATTGGTGGACGGCTTGAACAGCGCGTAATACAGCTGGTCAAGGTGACGGAAACGGTTGAGCTGGTTCACCGCCACGCCGGGCGCCGCCATGGTGGCATTTTCTACCGTCACGGAGTTGATGATCTCCTCGAACGCCGACGTCAGTTCCGTGGCATTCCGGGCCTTCTTGTGCACGCCATTACCACCGGCAGCGGAGACGCCGCGCATGAGCACATCGATGTCCGGATCATTGGAGAACGCAATGGTATGCGTGGTGATCGGTACGCCAATGCCATTACGGGTACCGTCGTACAACCAGCTGGCCAGTGATTCCTGGCAGTTGTAGGAGCCGTACCTGCCGTTGTAGCCAGCATTACAGTTGGCTTTGCCGGTCTGCGACTCCACGGCATCGTAATAATCTGCGTCGTTGGTCGGGAAACCATCGGTCAGCAGCACGATGTTATTGGAGCTGCAGCTGTCCGCCGCGAGCGGTGAGTCATAGATATCGGTGCCGTCGATCATGCCAATCCGGTCCGGCACATCCTCGAACGCGTATCGCTGTTTTTCACCCAGGTAGTAACGGGCCATCTCGGAATACGCCTCCATGCTTGGCGTGTTACCGAAGGCTGAAATGGCACCGACACGCTCCTTGATCTTGTCACGGACGCGATTGAGGATATTCCCCAGTGAGCCTGTAGAGGAGGAAATGTTCAGGTACGCTGCAGAACTCGCGCCTTCCTCGAACATATCCACCGGAACACCATCAAGGCTGGCCGTGATCACCAGGCCGAGGGCGCCTCGCCGCTCCCAGCCAGCGGGATCGCTGGCCACGCTTGGCTCGTAGGCAAGCGCGTCCCTGACAATGCTGGTGACATCAATCTTCTGCCATTCATCCCAGTCACCCTTGGGTACTGAGTAAGTCATCGCAGGCCCGGTGATGAGATCGGTAATGGTCTTCGGGTCCGTGTTCTTGAACGGTGGCGTAGACCCGTATACGGGCGCGATACGCAGGTCGAAATCCTTGTTGTTCTGGTCACCCTTGATGCTCAGCACCGCGGAGTGAATCACGTCGTTGACCTTTGCTGTCTTGTCGTCCAGGTCAAACGGGATCTTGGTGAAACGCAGGCCCACCTTGCTGGTGGGGCCGGCGAAGGCATCAGAATCTTCAAGATCAATGCTCAGGCCTTCGGCGTAACCGTCATCCAGCGCACTGCCCAGGCCATACCGGATGCCGGACTGGCAGGCCAGGTCCTGCTCTGTGGACGTGCCATTGAGGGCCGGATCGCTGGTGGGATCCCACTCGATGATCAGCTGCGGTGCTGACTCGGTGGTCTCTCCCTCCTTGGCATTCAGGGCTTCACGCAGGTAGATGTAGCGATAGCTATTGGTGCTGTTATTGGTGAAGAACAGGGTCATGTCCTTGCCGCCACACCAGTTCGGCTCCTGCAGCGCTGCCTGGACCCCCTGGGTCACGTCTAGGTCATACTTCTCCACGGCAGACCAGGGCTCGCTGTGAGACCCCTGGTAACCAGCTGAAAGGGTCCGTCCTCCCGCACCGGGACTGGTAACGAAGTCATCCGGGTTCTCGGTGAGCGTGGGTGCGATCTCATAGTAATAGTTGTAATCCAGCGAGCTGGTGCCGTAGTTCCCGGCCGCCATGACCCGCAACTTGGCACTCTTGATACGCGCATTACGCGGCACACGGATATCTGAAAAGATGAGACCTACATAGCCCGAGGTCGTGATGTTACCCCGGTAATCGATACCGGCCGGCAGGGACGTGTAAGACCAGTCCGACTCAAACACGGTGGAGCCATTGCGCTGGCGAACCGTCGAACCATCATCCGCTTCTTCCGTAATGAAGGCTTCTGCCACCCCGGACACATCGGCCGCATCCAGGTTGGATACCGGATAAAGCAGGCGGCCACCATCGTTCTGGTTATACACGCCAATACCAATACGGGCATTGTTGGACACCGTGTCAATGACGCGGTAGAGCGCCGTCTTCAACTCGTCAAGGCGCTTCCCTTTACGAACGCAGTCCGTATTGCTGGTGCTGTCCGGCGGGTTGTACTCGACACACTCGTTGGTATCCATACTACCCGAGGTATCCAGCATCATGACGATATTCGCCACGCCGCCCCCTTCCGGGTTGGAGTAGTAAATCTCGATGTCATCCGCATGGGCAGACATGGGCGCGAGGAAAACGCCAAAGAATGCCAGAAGCGGGGTAGCAAGCTTGTGTAGGCCTTTCATGGTCAGACCCTCCGTGGGGTTACACATTTCATGACGTCGTTGCGCCATTTTCAGAAATCCGCCACGTCCAGGCCGCGCAGGGCGAACTCCTGGATCGTGTGCTGTTCAATGTTAAGGACGGGCATTTCACCCTTTGCCGCTGTGGCAAACTGGAAATAGACGTAGCGATTGGCACCGGAAATCCGGTTGCCACCCTCGCCAGCCGCGCCGGCGTTGAGCTCACGTCCCACCACCGCAGTGCGCGAGCCGGACTTGACCAGGTCACGCTGGTCCAGGAAATCCACTGACGTACATGCACCGGGCTTGTACAGACTGGACCCAGTCACACATCGGTCGATGATCACGCCAGGGGCTGAGATGGCTGACGCGAAGATCTGCCCTGGGTCCAGCAAGTCCACATACCGTCCTTCCTTGAACACCGCGGAAATTGCAGTCTCTGCGCCCTCGAACACCATCGTGGACGCCTTGGCACTGGTGGAAATCTTGGCGTTAAACAGACTGGTACGCATGGCGGCAATGCCAATCAGCGAGATGATCACCAGGATCATCAGTGACACCAGCAAGGCGGCGCCTTTCTGCTTGCGCATCGAGTAGCTCATGTCAGATCGACTCCCAGTTGAAATTGCGCACTTTCACAGTGGTAGAAAACAACCGCACCACCCTGCTTTCAGCAAAGTCCAGCGGTGCTGTGCCAGTGGTCAGCAGCTTGTCCAGCACCTGGAAATTCACTTCGGCATCGTTCGGATTCGGGGTAGGAACGCTGGCCGCAAAGGCCACCTTGATGGCCACAATCTGGTCGGTGGCGGCCACCGACGATGCCGGCACATAACGTCCGGCTGCAGCCAGGCCATCATCGGCAGCGTCGATGCCGTACAGCACCTGGAAACTGCTGACGTCAGACAGCAAGGTAATACCAGTAGTGGCCGGGTTCACAGAACCGATGCAACGCAGATCGCCATCTGCGTCCACCCAGTAGCTGTTCACAATGAAGCCCGGCACGGTGCCGGCAATGGTGTCGCCCTCACAGTCGAGGAAACCATGGAAGGCATAGGTCAGCCGGTCGTTTGCGTCAGCTGCCAGGCCCCCTTCAGCCGCAACCGGGATGGTAATGCCGGTAACAGGCGTTCTTACCAGCCCCACCTCGGCACCCACCGGCGTGAGGGCGTCTTCATCCTCGAGCTTGAATTCGCGCAAATCACGGGCGATGTAGTCGAGGGCGAAACGGCCCTGCTCCTGCACCTCACTGAGGTCACGCTGCAACGTGAATGTACGCTGGTTGGTGCTGAACATGCTGATTGCTGCCATGGTCACCAGGGTGCCCAGGGTCAGGGAGATCATCAGCTCTACCAGGCTGAAGCCTTTTTGCATCGGGCGCGGGCTCATGGCAGCACCTCCATCACCAGACAGGTGTCGTCACTGGGATCGCAATCCGCGGGCGTACTCTCACCCCATGCCACGGTCACGCACAGCACGCCAGACACTGAGCACTCTTCGGCACTGATACGGCCGCCCGGCAACAGGTTCCAGGCCAGCCAGCGCAGCTGCGCCACGTCCCAGGCGGCGAGCTGGGGCTGGGTGCAGATGTTCTGGTAGCACTGCCCCCAGTTCGCCAGCGGCGCGTTGCTCATTTCGCCCTGGGGCCAGTTGGCCGGATTGGCGTAATAGGTATCCAGCATGTCCTCATTGGCCATCATCCGCTCAACAGCGTCCTGGGCCAGTGACGAGGCCTGGGTCTGGAAGTGCGACTCACTGGTGCTGTTCAGCGCCCGCAGCTGCAGCCCGGCATAGCCGAGCACACCGATGCTGAGCACCAGCACCGCTACCAGGACCTCGATCATGCCAACGCCGCGTTGGCTGGCACCAAACAATGGGTAGTTCATGGACACGCCACCTCCGTCCGCTCGACACGCGCCAGCTTGCTCACCTGCAATTGGCGGCCGGTTTCACCGGCGCGGTAATCACAGATGGTGAAATCCATCGGGTCCGACACCAGCCCGCTGGTCAGGAAACGAATATTGGTAAGGCCGTTGGCCTCGGTGATCTGCACCCGGGAATCAGGCACGAATTGCTGATCTTCCTCGGTTGAGCCTGCCGGGTACTCCAGCACCCAGCCATTGACCCAGTCGGCGTTATCAATGGGCCGGAGGGTGATCTCCTGGCGCAACGTCACGGCCTGCGCGCGGGCCGTGTTGATCGTGGTGACCATGTCCATGGTGGCCGAGCGCAGGTTCGAGTTGGCCGTGGCATCGTTGAACGCAGGCAGCCCGATCGAGACGATGATGGCGAAGATGGCCACCGTCAGCATCAGCTCGATGAAGGAGAAACCCCGTTGTCGGTTCGTATGAATCACGCGTTACGTCCCAGTGATGAAAAGTTACGTCTGGATACAAGACTAACAACCGGCGGGGCAGCATCAATGGAAAGGGGACAGGCGGGAGCAACCCTCCTATGAGCGGCATAAGTCGCTGTTTTACCGAGGGAAAAAGCAATTAAGTACTGGGAACTGGGTCACACTTTGTTCGTACTTTCAGGTGTCTCGCGTGAAACGCCCGTTGCCGAAAATGGCACGCTAGTATCAGCGGTACGAGACCGCAGATGAACGGACTAACGTAACCCCCGGGGCATGGAAAAACGGACATTTTCCTCACGCCCGGACAGCTCGGTGGCAGACGTGCCTCCCAGCTCAGCCAGCCGCTCCAGTACCTGGCGCACCAGCTCCTCGGGCGCGCTGGCACCCGCGGTGACGCCCACGGCCGATTTCCCCACCAGCCATTGCGGCTCTATCTGCTCAGGGCCGTCCAGCAGATGGGCAGGCGTGCCGCAGCGCTCGGCCAGCTCGCGCAAGCGGTTGGAGTTGGAGCTGTTGGGCGAACCCACCACCAGCACCAGGTCGCACTCCAGCGCCAGCTGTCGCACGGCGTCCTGGCGGTTGGTGGTGGCGTAGCAGATGTCTTCCCGGCGCGGTCCCTCGATGGCCGGGAACCGCTCACGCAGGGCATCAATCACCCTGGCCGTGTCGTCTACGCTCAGTGTGGTCTGGGTGACGTAGGCCAGCCGTTGCGGATCCTTCACCGCCAGCTCGGCCACGTCCTGCTCATCTTCCACCAGGTACATGCGCCCGCCGGCAGCGGTGTCGTACTGGCCCATGGTGCCTTCCACCTCGGGATGCCCGTGATGGCCGATCAGGATGGCCTCGCGCCCGTCGCGGGAATAGCGGATCACCTCCATGTGTACCTTGGTGACCAGGGGACAGGTGGCATCGAACACTTTCAGGTCGCGCCGGCTGGCCTCTTCCTGCACCGCCTTGCTGACGCCGTGGGCCGAGAAGATGACAATACAGTCGTCCGGCACTTCATCCAGTTCTTCCACGAAAACGGCACCGCGCTCGCGCAGGCCGTCCACCACAAAACGGTTGTGGACCACTTCGTGACGCACGTAGACCGGGGGGCCGAACACATCCAGCGCCCGGTTGACGATCTCGATGGCCCGGTCAACACCGGCACAGAAACCGCGCGGATTGGCCAGCCGGATATCGAATGCTGCTGCGTTGCTCACCATCAACCTCCTGCGACAATCAGCGGATTATCACCTGCTGTTCGGGGACATGGCGCTCGACGGCGACGATTTCAACCTCGAATGTGAGCTCGCGCCCGGCCAGGGGGTGGTTGAAGTCCACACTGACCCATTGCGCGTCCGCGCTCTTTATTACGCCCGGCAACTCGGCACCGGCAGCGTCCGCAAAGCTGATCACGGTGCCGGGCTCCAGCACATCATGTCCGGCAAACTCCTTGCGCGGAAAATGCTGCACGTTTTCCTCGTTGTAGGCTCCGAAGCCATTTTCGGCATCAATGAAAACGCTGCGGCGATCGCCGGCCTTGAGCCCAGCCAGCGCCTTTTCAAAGCCCGGCAGCAGGGACTCGTCGCCCCAGACAAACGACGCCGGTTTGCCACCGAAGGTGGAATCCATTTCCGTACCATCCATCAGTCGTACGGCGAAATGCAATGTCACGCGCATGTCCGGACCGGCACGCAAGGCGGCATCACTCATGGCTGTCACTCCCGCGTTCAGGCCGCTTTTCCAGCAGCATGTCGACGATCAACAGTATCGCGCCCAGCGTGATGGCACTGTCGGCTATGTTGAACGCAGGGAAGTGGTTCCCGGCCCAGTGGAAATCAAGAAAATCCACCACGTGCCCGTAAGCGAGCCGGTCATACAGGTTGCCCAGGGCGCCGCCGAGGATCAGCGCCAGGCCGCCGGCAAGTACGCGCTTGTCACGCAGGGTCAGCAACCAGCCAAGAATCAGCACGGTGGCGAACACGCCGATGGCGACAAAAAACCAGCGCTGCCAGCCACCGGCATCCGCCAGGAAACTGAACGCGGCGCCGGTGTTATAGGCCAGCGTCAGGTTGAAGAACGGCAGCACCTCGTAAAATTCACCATAACGGAACTGCGCCTCCACCAGGTGCTTGGTCCAGAGATCCAGTCCGATCACCAGCGCCGACAGCAGCAGCCATGTCAGGTTGGCCCAGTGCAGGTTACGCATAGCGACGCTGCTCGCCATCACCGTCCACATTTTCCACGCAGCGCCCGCATAGTTCGGGATGATCTGCGTGGGCGCCCACATCCGCCCGGTGGTGCCAGCAGCGCACACACTTGGTCTGCTCCGACGCCGTTATACCCACCTTGAGACCGTCCAGGGAGGACATGGCGAGGGATTCCGGCGCCTGCGCGAGCGGCTGCAACGCGGCCGTGGAGGTAATGGTGACAAAGCGCAGTTCGTCGCCCAGGTGCGCCAGCGTGGCCTGCAAGTCGTCGTTGACATAAAGCACGGCATCGGCAGCCAGGTTCGCCTTCACCACTTTCTGGTTACGGGCATCCTCGATGGCCTTGTTGACCGCCTGTTTTACCGCCAGCACCTGCTGCCAGAAATCGCGCCCGAGTTCGGCGTTATCAGGCAGGCTGAACAACCCCTCATACCACTGCTCCAGGAACACCGACTCGCCGCGCTCACCGGGCAGGTACTGCCAGATTTCCTCGGCGGTAAAGCTGAGCACCGGCGCCATCCAGCGCACCAGGGCCTCAGCCACATGCCACAGGGCGGTCTGGCAGGAACGGCGCGCCAGTGAATCCGGCTGCGTGGTGTACTGGCGATCCTTGATGATGTCCAGGTAAAAGCCGCCCAGGTCTACCAGGCAGAAATGATGGATGCGCTGGTACACCTGGTGGAAATGGTAGTCGTCGTACAGGTCATTGATCTCCGCCTGTACCTGCGCGGCACGGTCCACCACCCAGCGATCCAGCGCCAGCATGTCCTCGGCGGCCACGGCGTTTTTCGAAGGCTCGAATGCATTCAGGTTGGCCAGCAGGAAGCGCGCCGTATTACGGATGCGCCGGTAGCTGTCAGCCATTTGCTTGAGAATGTTCTTCGACACGCTCATTTCGCCACGATAGTCCGTGGCGGCCACCCACAGCCGCAGGATGTCGGCGCCCAGGTCGTTGGTCACCTCCTGCGGTGCAATCACATTGCCCAGCGACTTTGACTGCTTGCGGCCCTGCTCATCGACGGTAAAGCCGTGCGTCAGCACCGTGCGATACGGCGCACTGTCGCGCACACCCAGGCTGGTGAGCAGGGATGACTGGAACCAGCCGCGGTGCTGGTCGGAGCCTTCCAGGTACAGGTCTGCCGGCACGCCCAGACGCTGGTCCTGGTCGAGCACGGCAAAGTGGGTAATACCGGAGTCGAACCAGACATCGAGGGTGTCGGTGACCTTGCTGTAGCGTTCGGCGTCATCGCCGAGCAACTCGGCCGGGTCAAGATCAAACCAGGCATCAATGCCGGCCTGCTCTACCCGCTTCGCCACTTCCTCAATCAGCCGCGGCGTGTCCGGATGCAGTTCACTGGTCTCACGATCCACGAACAGGGCGATGGGTACGCCCCAGGTGCGCTGGCGCGAGATACACCAGTCCGGGCGATCCTTGAGCATGCCGTCGATGCGGGCCTTGCCCCACTCCGGCAACCAGCGCACTTCATCAATGGTTTCCATGGCGCGCTTGTGCAGGCCGGCCTTGTCCATGGAAATGAACCATTGTGCCGTGGCCCGGAAAATGATCGGCGTCTTGTGGCGCCAGCAGTGCGGGTAGCTGTGGTGCAGTTTGCCGAGGCCGACCAGCTTGCCGCGTGCCTTGAGCTCTTCAATCACCGGGTTGTTGGCCTTGTTGACATGCAGACCGCCCACCACCGGCAGTCCCTCACGGAACACGCCGTTGTCCATCACCGGGTTGTCGACCTCGAGGCCATACCGGTTACCGACGATGAAGTCGTCCTGGCCATGGCCGGGCGCGGTATGCACACAACCGGTGCCGGCGTCGGTGGTGACGTGGTCTCCCAGCACCACCGGCACAGTGCGGTCCAGGAACGGATGTCGCAACTCCATATTCTCAAGCACGTCGCCCTTGAAGCCTTGCGACACGCTGGTGTTTTCCAGCCCGCAGCGCTCGGCAACCTGCTCAGCCAGTACCTCGGCAACAACGATCTGGCGCGCCTCGCCGTCCTGCTCGCCGCGCAGCAGCACGTAATCCAGTTCACCATTCAACGCCACTGCCTGGTTGGCCGGCAGGGTCCAGGGCGTGGTGGTCCAGATCACCAGCGACGGCGCGTCCGCTTCCACGCCGCTGCGCACGGTGAAGTCAGACGGATGCACCACATCAAACGCGACATCGATGCTGGGTGATGTCTTGTCCTGGTACTCCACTTCCGCTTCCGCCAGGGCTGACGAGCAGTCCAGGCACCAGTGCACCGGCTTGAAGCCTTTTGCCAGGTGACCATTGGCAATGATCTTGCCGAGACCGCGAATGATGTTGGCCTCGAAGTCATAATTCATGGTCAGGTAGGGTTTGTCCCACTCGCCCAGCACTCCGAGGCGAATAAAGCCGGCCTTCTGCCCTTCCACCTGGGTAGCGGCATATTTACGGCACTCGTCACGGAAGGTACGGGCATCCACTTTCTGCCCGGCCTTGCCGATCTTCTGCTCGACCTTGTGCTCGATGGGCAAACCATGACAGTCCCAGCCCGGCACGTAGGGCGCATCGAAGCCCATGAAACCGCGGGACTTGATGATGATGTCCTTGAGAATCTTGTTGACGGCGTGACCAATGTGAATGTCGCCGTTGGCATAAGGAGGGCCATCGTGAAGAATGAACGTCGGCTTGCCGGCATTGGCCGCACGAATCTTCTCGTACAGCTTGTCCTGCTGCCATTTGGCTACCCTTTCCGGCTCCTGTTTGGCCAGCCCCGCACGCATGGGGAATGGCGTGTCCGGAAGATTCAGCGTTGCCTTGTAGTCTGTAGTCATGATTGGCCGAAATACTCTCTGGCGTTTGCAATATCGTTATGGATGGCAGCTTTCAGCGCCTCCAGCCCGTCATACTTTTCTTCTGCCCGCTGGAAGTGCATGAACGACACATCCAGGTACTTGCCATAAAGGTCACCGCTGTAATCCAGCAGGTGCACCTCAAGGCGGTTGTCCACCCCGTTGACCGTGGGGCGGGTGCCCACATTGGCCGCCCCGGGGTGGCCGCGCAAGCCAGCGCCATTGACGCGCACGGCGTAGACACCCGCCAGCGGCGACTGCACCCGGTTCATGGCCAGGTTGGCCGTGGGCACGTCGATCTGCCGACCCAGTTTGTCACCGTGACGCACGCGGCCACTGATGGCATAGGGCTTGCCCAGAAGATCCGCCGCACGGGCCAGCTCGCCTGCCGCGAGCAACTCGCGCACCCGGGTACTGGACACGCGCGCGCCATCGACTTCACAGGTCGGCGTATCAGTGACCTCGAACCCGGACGCCCTGCCCGCCTGCTTCAGGTAGGCAAAATCACCCTCGCGACCGGCACCAAAACGGAAGTCATCCCCGACCACCAGATAGGACACACCCAGGCCATCGACCAGAATGTCGTCCACAAAGGCCTGCGCCGACTGGCTGCGAAAACGCTCATCGAAGCGGCAACACAGCACCTGGTCCACGCCGGTGTCCGCCAGTGCCCTGAGCTTGTCGCGCAATGTCATCAGCCGCGGCGGCGCCGTTTGCGCAGAGAAGAACTCCTGCGGCTGCGGTTCGAACAGCATCACGGCGGATTTCAGTCCCCGGGCACGGGCCTCACCGCGCACCCGTTCGAGGATGCGCTGGTGCCCCAGGTGCACGCCATCGAAATTGCCGATGGTGGCCACGCAACCGCGATGCCGCGGGCGCAGGTTGTGTAATCCGCGTATCAGTTCCATAAACCCTGCAAGGGACGAGCACCCTGCCGCAACAACACAGGCAGGACGCAGAGAAAGCCAGCCCGGGATTATACGGACACGGGCGCAGGCCTGCACCCGCTGTGACCACTGACGGCGGGCTATGCGCGCCGCAGGTGCCGGGGTCGCATGCCGAACACCAGCAATGCCCCTGCGTAGCAGCCGGCACCGGTGAGTACCAGCAGCCCCAGGGCCGCGGCACGCTCCAGCGCCGGTGCGCTGTACCAGAGCGTGGTCTGGTGGGCCCACCAGCCGGTCACCAACGCCATCAGGGCCGTGGCCGCCACCAGTCGCAGCATGAAAAGGCCCCAGCCATGGCCCGGGCGGTAAACACCGTCGCGGGCCAGCCCCCGGTAAAGCAGGAAGGTATTGACCCAGGCCGAGGCCGCCGTGGCCAGCGCCAGGCCGGCATGGCGCAAATGCCAGATCAGCAGCAGGTTGAGGATCATGTTGGCCACCATGGCGATGACACCGATACGCACCGGGGTGCGGGTGTCCTGGCGCGAGAAGTAGCCCGTGGCCAGCACCTTGATCAGCATGAAGGCGAGCAGGCCACCGCTATAGGCCTGCAGGGACAGGGCCGCCATCTGCACGTCCAGCAGGCGGAACTCGCCGTACTTGAACAGGGCTCCCAGCAGCGGCTCCGCCAGCACGGCCAGGGCGACCGCAGCGGGCGCTCCCACCAGCAGCACCATTTTCAGGGCCCAGTCCAGGGTATGGGAAAAGGCCTCGGTGGAGGCACTGGCATGCTTGCGCGACAGGCTGGGCAACACCACTGTGGCAATGGCAATGCCGAACACACCCAGGGGCAGCTCGTTGAGCCGGTCGGAATAGTACAGCCAGCTGACACTGCCTGTTTCCAGGAACGATGCCAGCACCGTATCCAGCAGCAGGTTGATCTGGCTCACCGAAACGCCAAAGATCGCCGGCGCCATCAGGGCCAGGATGCGCCGCACCCCCGGGTCTTCCCAGACCATCTGCGGACGCGGCATCAAGCCCAGGCGGGCCAGGAACGGCAGCTGGAACAGCAGCTGCACCACCCCCGCCACCAGCACCCCCCAGGCCAGCGCCACGGCCTGGCGGCCTTCGGCAAACAGCGGTGTGACGAACAGCGCCGCGCTGATCAGGCACAGGTTAAGCAGTACCGGGGTAAACGCCGGCACGGCAAAGCGGCCCCAGGTATTGAGGATGCCCGCCGCGAATGCGGTCAGCGAGATGAAGAACAGGTAGGGAAAGGTGAGGCGCAGCATTTCCGTGGCCAGCTCACGCTGGGCCGGGTTGTCACCAAAGCCCGGCGCGAACACCCAGATCAGCAGCGGCGCGCCCACCACGCCCACCAGTGTCACCAGTGCCAGCACCCCGCCCAGGGCACCGGCGACGCGGTTGACCAGTTCACGGGTGGCCGCCGGCACACCGCGCTGGCGGTATTCTGCCAGTACCGGCACGAAGGCCTGGTTGAAAGCGCCCTCGGCAAACAGCCGGCGCAGGAAGTTGGGAATGCGGAAGGCGATAAAGAAGGCATCGGTGCCGGCGGACACGGCCAGCAACCGGGCGAACACGATATCGCGCACCAGTCCCAGCACCCGGGAGAGCATGGTCATCGCACTGACCACGCCGGTAGACGCCAGTAAGCCACTGGTTTTCCGGCTATTTTCCTGCTGCTGCGGCTGCTGGTCCGTCATTGCCCCTCCTGACACCGGGCAAGATTAGCGCAAGGGACGGATGGCTACCATCTCGGCCCGCCCGGAGACGCGCGGGGCCGCGCCATTGCTGCGGTGGCGGCCGCCGGACGGCCCCGGATTCGCCTTGACATCGCCGGACCTCATGGGCATAGTTGCACGCCTTTCGTACCGGGCACCCGGTTGCGACAACGAACATCAACATTTTTACAGGAGCAGGACCTTGGCTAATTCACCGCAAGCGCGTAAGCGTGCTCGTCAGGCGGAGAAGCGTCGTCAGCACAATGCAGCAATGCGCTCTATGGTGCGGACCTACCTGAAGAAGGTAAACGCTGCCATTGAGTCCGGTGACCAGGCTGCAGCGCAACAGGCATATGTTGCGGCGGTATCGGTCCTGGACAAGGCAACCCGCAAGGGCAAGTTTCACCCGAACAAGGCAGCCCGCCACAAGAGCCGCCTGAACACCCGCATCAAGGCCATGGCCTGATCACTGCGGTGTTCGCATAAAAAAAGCCGGCTTGCGCCGGCTTTTTTTATGCCCGAAGTTTATCCCGGGAAGCCTGTCAGGCCGCCGGCGGTGTCGACAACGGGCCAATACGGAACAGGTATTCCGCCTCGTGGCCACTGCCGCCGAAATGCTCCGCGGTAAAAAACTCTTCTTCCTTCATATCAGCCCCCTCGTGACGTGCCAGCGACGCAAACAGCGCTCGGGAGGGTTCATTGGACTTGGTAATGGTGGTGTTCAGCTCGGTCACTCCAGCACACACGGGCCGGGCCAGGATATGCTGGATCATGCGCCGCGCCAGACCCTTGCCTGCGGCATCCGGATGCACACCCACCTGCCACAGGAAATAGACATCTGCCTGCTTGGGTGGCCGGTAACCCGAGACGAAACCCACCATGCGACCGTCCATTTCCGCGACACAACAGGTTTCGGAAAAGTGCGAGCACTGCAACAGGTTGCAGTACAGGGAGTTTTCATCGAGGGGTTTGCAGGTGCGCACCAGGGCATGCAGTTCGGCGCCATCTTCGGCGGTTGGTTCGCGCAGGGTAATGTCGTCTGCCATGGTTCTCCCTTGGAATTCGCAGATTGAGCGTCACAAGCGTGCACCGCACGGCCGTCCGATGCAAGCCGGCGCCGGTCAGGACGGATGCGGTCAGAGCACGACCATATTGTCGCGGTGAATCAGTTCTTCCTCGTTGGTGTAGCCCAGCACCGACTGGATATCACTGCTCTTGTGACGGGCAATGCGTGCCGCCTCGGCAGCATCGTAGTTGACCAGTCCGATGGCCACCCGCTCACCGTCCTCGGTTTCACAGGCCACCACCTCGCCGCGACTGAAGTCGCCCTCTGCGCGCACCACCCCCACAGGCAGGAGGCTTGAGCCGTCTGCCCGCAAGCGGCGCGCCGCACCGTCATCGATAACCAGTCGGCCACGCATCTGCAGGTGGGCGGCGAGCCATTGCTTGCGCGCCGTGACCGGCGAGGTATCCGGCAGCAGCGTGGTGCCAGGGGCTTCGCCCGCAGCCACGGCTGCCAGCACCGCCGGCTGACGGCCGGAGCAGATGGATGTGCGGGCGCCGGAACGGGCGGCCAGCTCCGCGGCTCGCACCTTGGTTACCATGCCGCCGCGGCCCAACCCGGAACCGGAGCCACCCGCCACCTGGTACAGATGTGGATCGTTCGCCTTGGCTTCGCGGATCAGCGGTGCGTCGGGATCCTTGCGCGGGTCGCGCTCATACAACCCGTCCTGGTCGGTGAGGATTACCAGTCGGTCCGCCACTGCCAGGTTGGCCACCAGCGCCGCCAGGGTGTCATTGTCACCAAAGCGGATTTCGTCGGTCACCACCGTGTCATTCTCATTCACCACCGGTATCACGCCGAGGCGCAGCAGGGTCTCCAGGGTGGAGCGTGCATTCAGGTAGCGGGTGCGGTCACTGAGGTCGTCATGGGTCAGCAGCACCTGGGCGGTGTGCAAGCCATGTTTCTGGAAGCGCGATTCCCACGCCTGCACCAGCCCCATCTGGCCGACAGCGGCGGCCGCCTGCAGGGCATGAATGGAATCCGGACGGGTCTGCCAGCCAAGCCGGGTCATACCCTCGGCGACAGCCCCTGAGGACACCAGCAGCACCTCGATGCCCTGCTCACGCAGGGCCACCATCTGGTCCACCCACTGCTGCATCAGGGCACAATCGAGCCCCTGACCGTTATTGGTCAGCAGGGCACTGCCTATCTTGATTACCCAGCGTCGTGTCTGCTTCATGGCCACGCGTTCCACCTTACCCGGCATCAGGGCTCGTAGATGATCTCCATATCATGATCATCATCATCATCGTCGTCATTGCCTTCGCGCTGGCGCCGACGCTGGCCTTTCAGGGCCTGCACCTTCTCCCGCGCTTCTTCCTCCAGACGCGCCCGCCACTGGCGCTGCTGCTCGGCATAATCGCCGTCTTCGCGTTCGCGCTCGCGGCGCGCCTCAATGGCATTCATCAGGGCATAAACCAGTTCCTGGCAGCCTTCGCCGGTGGCCGCCGAAATGCGAAACACGGGCCCATCCCAGCCAAGCCGCGAAACAATGTCCTCGCAGACGCCATCGCGCTCGTCAGCAGGGACAAGATCCACCTTGTTGAGCACCAGCCAACGCTCCTGCTCGGCCAGTGCCGCGGAAAACTTGTCCAGCTCGTCGGCAATGGCCTCCACTGCATCGACGGGATCGTGACCATCCAGCGGCGCAACATCCACCAGGTGCAACAGCAACCGGGTGCGCGCCAGGTGCTTGAGAAAACGGATGCCCAGGCCAGCGCCCTCGGCGGCCCCCTCGATCAGGCCGGGAATGTCGGCCATGACAAAATTACGGTAGCGGTCCACTTTGACCACCCCGAGGTTGGGGACCAGCGTGGTAAACGGGTAATCCGCCACTTTCGGCTTGGCCGCCGAGACACTGCGGATCAGGGTGCTCTTGCCGGCGTTGGGCAGGCCCAGCAGCCCGACATCGGCCAGCACCTTGAGCTCCAGGCGCAGGTTGCGCCCCTCCCCCGGGGTACCCTTGGTGATCTTGCGCGGCGCCCGGTTGGTACTGCTCTTGAAATGGGTGTTGCCGAGGCCGCCACGGCCGCCCTGGGCCAGCTTGACCCGCTCACCATTGGCGGTCAGGTCGGCCAGCACCTCGTCGCTGTCCACATCAATGATGGTGGTGCCCACGGGCACTTTCAGGGTGATGTCATCAGCGCTCCTTCCGGAGCATTGGCGGCCCTTGCCGGGCTCGCCATTGCGGGCGCGAAACAGCCGGTCATAGCGGTAATCGATCAGGGTGTTGAGGTTGTTGTCCGCCTCCACCCATACGGAGCCGCCGGCACCGCCATCACCGCCATCGGGGCCGCCGAACTCGATATATTTTTCACGCCGGAAACTGAGGCACCCGTCGCCGCCCTTGCCGGCGTGGATTTCAATCAGCGCTTCATCGACAAACTTCATGACTCGACTCGCTCAATGGCCGGGACCCGAAGGCCCTGCCCCGATAATGGCGCTGGCAGGGGGCACTGCCAACAAAAAAGCCCCGCGGCCGAGCCAGCGGGGCTTTGGTCCGATCCGGAACGGATCAGGCAACCGGCTCGATGGTGACGAACTTGCGGCTGTGCGGACCCTTGACCTCGAACTTCACCCGGCCCTCGGCAGTGGCGAAGATGGTGTGGTCACGGCCAAGACCGGTGTTCACACCGGAATGGAAGCGGGTGCCACGCTGGCGCACGATGATTTCACCGGCTTTCACCAGCTGGCCACCGAAGCGCTTGACGCCAAGGCGTTTACTTTCTGAATCGCGACCGTTACGGGTACTGCCCGCAGCTTTTTTATGTGCCATTGCTCAATCCTCTCTCGTTACCGTCTCAGGCCTTGATGCCGGTGATCTTTACAGCGGTAAACCACTGACGATGTCCCTGCTGCTTGCGGCTGTGCTTGCGGCGACGGAACTTGACGATCTTGATCTTCTTGTGGCGGCCCTGCTCGACCACCTCGGCAGTGACCTTGGCGCCGTCCAGCAGCGGCTGGCCCACGGAAACCTTGTCACCATCCGCGACCAGCAATACCTGGTCAAATTCGATGCTTTCACCGGTGCCTTTCTCGATCTTCTCGACCTTGAGCAGATCACCCTCTTCCACGCGATACTGCTTGCCACCGGTCTTGATAACTGCGTACATACCTTCTTTCCTCAAATGGAGCCCCCTGTGGCGGCGGGAACGGGGAAACACCCGGATTCCGGCTCTTGCGGGCCACGGCGACGGTCAGGGGCGCGAATTCTAGGCGATTTCGGCGGCCGGGACAAGAGATGGCTCGAATAACGGCAAGCGCTTTCGGGGCCCCTGTTGATGCCTCCCTGACGCCCGCCATGGCAGGCTTGCGCGAGTTTCTTGACTGCCGGCACGCCGCTGTTAGCATTGCCGCGAACCTGCGCTGGACGCCTCCATGGATTTCGAATCAATCTACGCCGTTGTCGCCGATGACTTTGACGCGGTCAACCAGTTCATCAACCGGCACCTGGACTCCAATGTCCCGCTGATCCGGGAGGTGGGCGACTATATCGTCAGCTCTGGCGGCAAGCGGCTGCGCCCGCTGGTGTCGATACTCAGCGCCCGGGCCTGCGGTTATGAGGGCGACCTGCACGTCAATATTGCCGCCGTGATCGAGTTCCTTCACACCGCCACCCTGCTGCACGACGATGTCGTGGATGAGTCCGCCCTGCGCCGCGGCCGACCCACGGTGAACGCGGTCTATGGCAACTCCGCCAGCGTGCTGGTGGGCGATTTCCTTATCTCGCGGGCTTTCCAGCTGGTGGTAGAGGTGGGCGACCAGCGCTTGATGGAGATTCTGGCGCAGAGCACCAACGTCATTTCCGAGGGCGAGGTGCTGCAGCTGATCAACTGCCGCGACCCGGAAACCACGGAAGAACGTTACATGCGCGTGATTCATCACAAGACCGCCAAGATGTTCGAGTCCGCCGCCGAAACCGGCGCCGTGCTCGGTGCCGGCGCCGGTGACCCGGCCATCCGCCAGGGCCTGGCCAGCTATGGCCGCCACCTGGGTATTGCCTTCCAGCTGGTGGATGATGTGCTGGATTACGTCGGCGATGCCGATGAGCTGGGCAAGAACGTCGGTGACGACCTGGCCGAGGGCAAACCCACCCTGCCCCTGATCCACGCCATGCGCGAGGGCTCAGCGGCACAGGCGGCGCTGATTCGCGACGCCATTCGCCACGGCGGACTGGAACACCTGCAGGACATTGTCGATATCGTCCAGCAGTCCGGCGGCCTGGAGTACACCATGGAAAAGGCCCGTGAACAGACCCGGCTGGCCCATGAGGCACTCGCCCCGGTGGCGACGTCCGGGTACCGTGACAGCCTGGAGCAACTGGCCCGGGATGCCGTGGACCGGCATTTCTGAACCACAGCGCACAACCCGACACTCAACAGGCCGAGTATTTCGGCAGGAGCACCCCATGCGAAACCTGGTCCCCGCACTGCTGGCACTGATCCTCACGGGCTGCGGCCTGAGCCCACAGGTGATTGAGATTGCGCCGTCACCGGCCCCATCCAGTGAAAACATGGGCAACAACCAGCCGGTTGCCGTGCGCGTCGTCGACCAGCGTGAGCACACGCAGTTCGGCACCCGCGGTGGTGTGTACAGCGAAACATCCCTGATCCGCCCGGCCAATGACGTCCCGCAGGCGGTCACCGAGGTCCTCAAGAAGGCCCTGCAGTCGCGCGGCTACAACGCATTCAACCCCGGCGACGACAGCCGCAAGCTGGAAGTGCGCATCACCACGCTGGAGTACATTCCGGAGGCGGGCCACGTGATCAACGAGGTGCGCGTCAATGCCCGCCTGAAAGCCGTTGCCAGCAATACCGATGGTGATACCTACACCGGCGTGTACCGCACCAGCAGCGACTTCAACCAGCCACTGACACCGACAGCACGACAGAACGAGCGCATGATCAATGAAGTGCTGGAGCGGGCGCTGGACAAGCTGCTGGCTGACCCGGCCCTGCACGAGTTCCTGGCGCGTCCGTGATACCCACCCCCGGCTCAGCGGGCCATTTCGGGCCCGCCCGGGTGAATGTCCCCCACACCGGCGAAGCACTGCACAGCCCCGAGGTAGCGGGCGATATCCACGGCCAGCAGGTAACTGCTGTCATTGGGGTGTAACGCGACCCGCAAGGCCCTGTCGGTTCGCCGTGCGCGAAACAGACTCCAGGCATTCAGCAGGCGCAGGACACCGGCGCGCCAGGGCGTATCCGCCTCAAAGCCCACCAGGGGCAAACGGTAATAGCGTGCTTGCTGGCTGTCGTGTATCCCGAACAGGTCCTCGAAATACCGGAACGGAAGCGCAGCGCGGTGACGCGGCCCCAACTTGCCAAGGGCCCAGGCAGGCGGCACATAGATCGCCGGCACCGGCAAACCGTGCTCGGCAAACCAGTCGTGACACCGCTGCACCCGCTGGAAACAGGATGACGAAGAGCGTGACAGGTGTTCAGCAACGTCCCTGGACAAAAGCAGGCTGTGCAGCCAATGAAACACCGTCGCCGGCGGTTTTGCCCGGTGGCTCCAGCCATGCCCGGCCAGCGGATGCCCCTGTGCCACCAGTTCGCGCAGCCAGGCCAGATCCGCAGACGACCAGTCCCGTCCGGGCACAACCAGCAAGGTGATATCCGCTGGCTCGAGATGCGGTACGTGCTCGCGAAGAAAGGACAGCAGCCCCTCCACCGCGTATCGGCTTTCCGGCATGACGTCATGCAGGGTCACCATGGCCCGAACCATCATGCGCGCTGATCCGCCATGCGACGCAGAAGCGCGTAGACCGCAGACATCGGTGTCGGCAGGGTGGAACGGCGGGACGTCGCATACTGGAGCAGCTGCAGCCATTGCTGCATGGCCTGCTCGTTCACTGCCAAGGCCAGCTGGCGACCCCGGTTGGCGCGCAGCAACCGCTGCGCCGGCGACAGCTGCTCCAGACGCGCCAGGCAGCCAGCAAGGGACTCGCCTTCGCGCTGCGGCCAGATAGCGCTGGTCATGCCCGGCCAGGCATTGATGCCACAGCCTGGCGCTGTCAGCACCAGGCGGCCTCGCGCCATCGCCTCCAGGGCTACTGTGCCAAATGCCTCTACCCGCGAAGGCAACAGCAACACCTGGCTGTCGTCCATCAGGTCACGGACACGGTCACGGTCACACCAACCGTGGAAACGCAGGTTTGCCAGCTCTCGGGCCGCTTCCTCGACACAGGCCCGCAGGGGGCCATCCCCTGCGATAGCCACCTCGATATCCGGCCGGGCCCTGGCCAGGTCCAGCACCGCGGGCAGGTTCTTTTCCGGCGCCAACCTGCCCACGAACAGCAGCCGTTCAAGATGATCAAAGCGGGCAGGCCGGGGCGTCTGCACAAACTGTCGGGCCAACGGAGTCGCCAGTACGCGCGCGCCCGCCGCCCCCAGCCGACGCATCTGGTCGCGCAACATCTCACTGATCGTTGCCACGGCCGACGCCTGCCTGAACATCATCCGGGTCAGGGCCCGCATCAGCACGGCAAAAAACCGGCCACGCCACCCGCCGTAATAAAGGCCCGCCAGCCGGTCGTAATCGGTCTGGTGAATGACACATACCGGAATACCCTCGCGGCGGGCGATCCATTGCGCAACGATGGAGAACACACCCGGTCCGGGCACCACCATGACATCGGGCCGTTGTTCACGAATGGCATGAGTGAGCTGCCGCAATCTGGGCAGGTAAAGCTGCTGGGTATCATCACCGGGCATGGGCAGGGCAATACCCTGGCACGGGTGCGGAGACTGCAGCGACGGCGCCACCAATTCCACCCTGTCGACCCGCTCGGACAACTGGGCCACAAGGTCGTGGTAGTAGGAGCCGACACCGTTGCGCTGCGATAACGCATCCATGACAAACAGTACGTTGAGCGTTTTGTTATTCATGGCACCAGTATGGGTAGCGACCATGTCGGATTTATGACCATGACCGGCATCAAGGGACGTGTGCGGACTGTCTTTGCAAGAGAATGTTTCAGCCGGGGCGAGGATAGGACAGGGCGTCGAAAACAAAGTCGAAACGTTGCGCCAGATGCGCCTCGCAGACACCCAGTGACTTGCTGCTGTAGCCATGACCACTTCGATAGGCGCGCGCCTTTTCGTTCTCGATCACCAGCCGGGCACGGTAGTCGCGATGCATCAACAAGCCGAACTGCCGGTAAAGCGCCTGGATACCCTCCAGCGGGCAGTCAGCAATGCTTTCCAGCGGCACCAGCCTGGCCTGATGTGGCGCCATCGCCGGCAAGTCGGCAAGCAAGCGGCGGTAGTAATAGCGCAGCATTTCTGACAAACCCTCCCGCCACCAGTCGCTGTCCACCCGTGTCGAAAACAATCGCGCCCCCACCAGGATGGCACTGATCTGCGATGGCACCGAGCGCGCCGGATTACGCACACAGCCAATCAAACGTGCATCCGGAAAGTGGCGTCGCAAACCGTCCATCATCGGGGTAAAGGAAGGGTTCTTGGAAAGGAACGTCTTGTGCTGGCCGTGCACATACAGGTGGCGCTGAACCAGGCGGGAGTAGTAGCCCAGTATGCGCTCCTGCTCGGCTGCCGACAGCTGCTGGTCAAAGTAGGCAAGCCGCCACAGGGAGGGATCACCAAATGGCAGGATCAGCAGGAAACAACCAAGCACCGGTGCCAGTGCCAGGTAGTCTTCCTCCGGGGCCAGCAGACCGGTCCTGTGCACATCATCCAGCCTGCCCAGCATGCGTCGTTCCAGCCACAGCAACAGGCGGCGGCAGGGGCCACCCAGCATGCCATCGACCCGGGCCAGCGCCATCCACAAGCGCCGCTGCAGGATCGACGGTGCAAACAGCAACTCCCACAGGGCCGTGGTGGTGAAACGCCCGTCATCCAGTGCCAGCAGGCGATGCATGAAGGTGGTCCCCGAGCGCGGCACGCCCACCACGAAAACGGGCTCAATCACCGGCACGCGCCGAAAACGCGGAAAGAAAAGGTGGTCCAGCAACAGGCAGGTACTGTTGACCAGCACCAGCGACAGGAACACTGGCCAGAACAGCAACATGACCAGAAACCGGCGACAATCAGTAACACCGTAGGCACTGCCTGGGCGTGGACGCCAGGTGGCCAGGAACAGCTGCAGGTACTTGCCGGGGAGAGTCATCCATCACAGGATGACCACCCCATGCGACAGGATTATGACAGACGACGCTTCAGACCCGTTCTCCGGCGCCGTTGTCCTCGCGTGGCGAACGGACACGCTCCGGCGCCAGCCGCAAACCATCCACGTAAGATGGATTCTGTGCTTCGTGGAATTGCCGCCGCGCCAACCAGATCTTCCGGTAGCGATAGAACGGCACAGTGGGGTACAGGTGATGCACCAGATGATAATTCTGGTAGCCCATCAGCGGCGTCAGCAGCCAGTCCAGCCCGCGACGGAAATGGGTGGCCTGCCAGGCATCATCCTCATGGCGCACGTCGTGCGGCCAGTGCGGCAGGTACATGAACACGGCGGCAATCAGCCACGCCATCATGCGCGACGGGATGAACCACAGGCACAGCACTTCCATGGGGTAGTAGATACCCAGGCCAATGGCCAGCACCCAGACCACCACGGTGTCACGCAGGGGGTTGCCACAGTCGGGCACAGCGTCCTTGTTCTTCAGGTAATGGATCAGGTACCAGAAATCCCAGAAGAACCAGATCCACAGGGTCTTGAACGGCGCCGTCATGGTGAAGTGATCGGGGTCCTTCTCCGGGTCATTGGCAAAACGGTGATGCCGGAAGTGCATCAGCCGCAACAGCCTGCCATTGGAGAGCGGTGCAATGGGCAGCAGGATCAGGTACATGAAAAACTCATTGAGGCGGTCATTCATGCTCATGCTGCGGTGAATGGCGTCGTGGATGGGGCTGAACAGGAAATACATGGCGACGGAATTTACCAGGCAGCCCGCCCAGACATTCATGCTCCCGGTCAGCACCAGGTACCAGCTGCCGAAAATCGCGCTGTGGCATGCCAGCAGTAGCAGCACGGTGGGCCAGGCCACATCTGGTCGCTTCCTGAGTGCAGCAAACTGCACCGCGTCATCATGGTGTTCGGACATGGCGTTTCTCCTTGGTCACCGCCCTTTATCCCTTGCATGATGCAGCAGCACACGAGACAGATACTGTCATTTGTAATGCGCAAAGCCACCAGCGGTGTATACCGGCGCTGACAGGCCCCGGTAGAGGCGGTTATGCTGCGGCTGATGCATTACAGAAAATGGATTGTGTTTCATGGACAGACAGGAAGATACCGCCGCCCGGTGCCGGGAGGCATTTGTGGCGCGGTTGATGGACGTCGGCTACAGCCAGGTGCGTATGGGTGACGTGGCGCGGCAGGCCGGTGTGTCCCGGCCCACCCTTTACCGCTATTACCACTCACGCGAAGAGCTGTTCCGGGCCACGGCCGATGCCATGTTCGAGGAATTCTATGACCAGGCCGGCCCCTACCTGGAGAACTTTGACGACAGCCTGTCGATGGCGCTGAACTTCATGGCCGCCACCGTGGCCTACCACAACCCGCGGTTGATCCGGGCCCTGGTGGACAGTGGTGCAGACGACATCTTCACCAGCCAGCTGCGCAAGTACTTCGCCCGCATGGTGGGCAGCATGCTGCGCCAGAAAGGCCAGCCGCCGATTCACAGCGGCAAACTGTCATTGCTGACAGCCCTGTTGGCCGGTGCCTGCTTCCATACCGTTCGGCAATGGTTGCGCGACGACTGGAAGCAGTCGCCGCGCGAGGTCTCTGAAGTGCTGACCCAGTGCTTCAATGGCCAGCTCGTACAGGTACTGCTGCAACCGGTCAGTCAAACTGACTGAAGTCCGGCTTGCGCTTTTCCACAAACGCACTCATGGCTTCGCGGGCCTCGGGTGATTCGAGACGCTCGCCGAACAGGTCGCCCTCTTCCTTCATGTGCGCGCGCAGCTGATCAATGTACGGGGCCTTCAGCAACTGCTTGGTCAGGCGTACTGCAGCCGCCGGTTGCGCGGCCAGTTTGCGGCTCTCCTCACGGGCACGCACCAGATAATCGTTGTCATCGAAAACCGCGTTGGCGATACCGATACGCTCGGCCTTTTCGCCGTCAATGACCTTGCTCTGCATGAGCAGCTCGGCAGCTCGCTGGTGACCGACGATCATCGGCAGCAGCATGGACGAACCGGCCTCCGGGCACAGGCCCAGGCTGGTGAAAGGCATCTGCAAGCGTGCCCCGCGCGCCACAAACACCAGGTCACAGTGAAACAGCAGGGTGGTGCCGACACCCACGGCCGGCCCATTCACGGCCGCCACCAGCGGCTTGCTGATTTCCACCAGCTTGCGCAGGAAAATCATCACCGGACTGTTGTCGCCTTTGGGGGGATTATTGAGAAAATCGAGCATGTCATTGCCGGCCGTGAAGCAGTCCTGCGTGCCTGTCAGCAGCATTACACGCACGGAAGGCGTGGCCTCGGCTTCGTCCATGGCCGCGCTCAGCGCCGTGTACATATCATGGGTAAGTGCGTTCTTGCGCTCGGGGCGTTGCAGGCTGATTTCCATCACGCCCTGATCAACAGAAACATTTACAAATTCACTGGCTGCAGCCATCGGGTACTCCATTCATTCATCATCACGGCGCGGCTCGACAGCGGGCCGGCCCTGTTCATCCAGGTGCACCGCCAGCACCATGGGCCGGCAACATACCTGACAATCCTCTATGTACTGCTGGTCGCCCGCGGAACAATCCACCAGCACGGTGAATGCCTCACCACAATACGGGCAACTGATCATCACTTCTTCAAGCACAACGGTCACTCAGCGATTCGCGCAGCGGCTGTAGCCAGTCCGGCGACTCGCCCTCTGGCCAGGGTTGCGGCGCGCCGTTTCCCCACACTGGCCCGGGCCAGCACGGGTCGCCGTCATGACGACCAATCACATGGACGTGCAACTGCGGCACAAGGTTACCGAGCGCGCCGATGTTGATCTTGTCCACAGCCGCCACACGTTTGAGGTTTTCGGCACAACGATTGACCAGCGCCAGCAGCTCCTGCTGCTGCTGCACGGCGAGTTCATGCCACTCGGTCACGCCTGCCACACGTGGCACCAGGATCAGCCAGGGAAACCGGCGATCATTCATGTAGCGAATCCAGCACAGCGGCGTCTCGCCCAACGCGCGCGTATCCTGCTGCAGGCGCGGGTGCAACTCAACCACCGGCAATCTCCGTCATGGCGGCGCCCCCGAGCAGGTTGACGCCGCCATCCAGCGCTACCACCTGCCCGGTCATGTAGGCCGTCAACGGGCTCAGCAACACCAGCGCCATCTGCGCCATTTCTTCAACGTTGGTGAAACGGGGCACCGGCAGGCGTGCGCTGATGGTGTCGGCCTTGCCCGCCGCCAGCAGGTCGCCGCCCACCGTGCCCTGCACATAGCCGGGGGACAGTGCGTTCAGCCGCACGCCAGACGCTCCCCATTCCAGCGCCAGCGTCTTCACCAGCATATCGATGGCGGATTTGGCCGCGCAGACATGGCTCTGGAAAGGCATCGGCATCTGCGACTGCGGCGCCGTGATCGCCAGGCAACGCACATTGCTGTCAGCAAAATGGGGGCGGCAGGCCTTGAAGGTATGGAAGGTACCCTTCAGGTCGATATCCACCACTGCGCTGAAACCATTGGCAGACAGCTGGTCGGCCGGCGCCAGGAAATTCCCGGCGGCACCGGCCACCACCACGGTGTAGGGGCCGAATCGTTCGGCACCCTGGCGCGCGGCCTCTGCCATGGCATCCGCGTCGCGCACATCCGCGGAATAACCCACGGCCTCACCGCCGTGCTCCGCAATCAGGGCACAGGTTTCATCCAGTTTTTCCTGGCGCCTGCCAATGATCACGACACGCGCACCATGGTTGGCCATCATTCGGGCAATGCCCCGGTTGATGCCGGAACCGCCCCCGGTAATCAGGGCAACATCACCGGCAAACAGGTCTGCCGGCAGAATTTCACTTTTCATGGGGCCTCCCGCTCAGCGGCGGTAATCAGAGGGACTGCGTCCGGTCCAGCGCCGGAACGCACGGGCAAAGTTTGACGCATCGGAGTAGCCCAGCTGAATGGCAATTTCATCCACGGTCATGTCGGTCTGGGCCAGATACTCCACCGCCAGCCCCTTGCGCAGGTCATCCAGGATCTTCTGGTAGCTGGTGCCCAGCTGCTGGAGCTTGCGCTTGAGCGTTCGCGACGACATGTGCAGTTCGCTGGCGGCCTCGTCCACGGCCGGGAAGCGACCGGATTCACCGAGGATAATGCGTCGCACCTGGCCAAGCAGCTTGGGCGGCGACTTGATCGTCGCCAGCTCCTGTTCACACTGGGCCTCCGCCATACGCGCCAGGCGTGGGTCGGCAAAACGCAACTGCTGGTCGAGCCGGGTCGCTGGAAAGCGCATCTGGTTGTAGGCACAGTCGAACAGGACCGGCACCGGCACCAGCGCCTTGAAGCGCTCAAAATAGCTCGGTTCGGGAAAGGCAAAACGCAACTCGCCGTCCATGGGCAATTCGCCCAGCAGCTTCACGCCCATGAAATGCAGGCTCGAGAACAGGCTTTCCACCATGAACGGCGCCAGGTCGTTAAGGGCCACCAGCTCGTCCACCTGTATCACGGCGGTATCGCCCTCGACGAAATACTGCAGGTCCACGATGGTGCCGCGGGTGCGGAAGAATTTCACCGCCAGGTCCAGGGCATCGCGCAGGGTCTCGCTGCTCATGGCGGCGTAGCCCAGGAAGCCATGGGATGACAGCGTCAGCGTGGCGCCGAACTCCCAGCCCAGCCAGGGTGCATGGGCCAGCTCCATGGCCCGCTTTACCAGCACCTGGAACTGGTGCAGCGGCAGGCGCCCACCCGGCTCCCGCCAGTCCGGCAGGCCACGCGTGTCCATGCCCTCAAGCAGCTGCGCCTCACTGACGTTGTAGCGCTCGAGCAGGCTCAGCAATAACGGTGCATACTCCGCAGAGATGGAGTATTCATCGGGATTCATTTTCAGGATCGTCATGATCGCAACTGCCCCCTGTTCATGGCGTCCAACGACTGGCCCAAAATGACCGGCGAATGACACAACATAACCTCGAGAGCCCCGCACCTGCAAGGCATATTGCCCATTAGCGGCGGCCATACAGCCGACGCAAACCGAGCGAGGAGGCACCATGACCGCACAAGCACGCCTGCACAAGGCCATCGACATCACCGTGCGCAAGCTGTCCCTGCGGCCCAGCGCCAGCATCGCCAAGCACTTTCACGGCGGTGACCCGTTCCTGAGCGCGTTTTTCGCCGCCATGAGCAGTGTGTTCCCCGATGGCGAGCGCTTTTTCATTGATTCCGTGCGCCACTACCAGAAGCAACTGAATGACCCGGAGCTGGCCCGGCAGGTCCGGCGCTTTATCGGCCAGGAAGCCCATCACGGCCAGGAGCACGAGGCGTTCAACCAGTGGCTGGAAGACAAGGGCTATCCGGTGAGTGAGACCCTGCGCCGCCTGAGCGAGGGCCTGTCCGCCGCCCGGCAGCGCCTGTCGCCTCGCCAGCAGCTGGCCATGACTCTGGCGCTGGAGCATTTCACCGCCATCATGGCCAACCAGTTCCTGACCCTGCCGGAACTGTCCGAGCAGATTCATCCGGAAATCCGGGAACTGTTTATCTGGCATGCGGTGGAGGAAACCGAGCACAAGGCGGTGGCATTTGATGTCTACCAGGCCGTGGACGGCGGTTACTGGAACCGGGTAATGATCATGCTGCAGGTTACGCTGCTGTTCTGGTTCGCCATCACCCGGATCACCTGGCGCAACCTGAAGAGCGAGGGCAACGCCAGTATCACCCGCATGCTGCGCGGTTACTGGTGGCTGGTGGGCAAACCCGGCCCCCTGCGCAAACTGCTGCCCGAGTACCTGGACTATTTCCGCCCGGGCTTTCACCCCTGGGACCATGACAATCGCGAACTGATTCGGCCATTACAGGACAGGATGGCCGAATATGAGGTATAACGGTGGCTCAGGAAAACGGTGTGCGCTACACCTCCAACCCTGAACAGGCCCGCCTCGGCGGGCCTTTTTTTGCCTCCCCCGCGACCTTCTACCAACGAACTGACCGTATCCGCCACCGGCTGACCGCTTCTGCCCTTGCCTGCCAACCAAGCGCTTGCTAGGTTCTGCGCACATCCATGCAACACCAGGAGCAAGGCATGAGCGCATCACTGAAAGGCAAGACCGTGTTCATCACCGGTGCCAGCCGCGGCATTGGCAAGGCCATTGGCGAACGCTGCGCCCGGGATGGCGCCAACATCGTGCTGTTCTCGAAAACCACCGAGCCGCACCCGAAGCTGCCCGGCACCCTGTATACAGCGGCCGAGGACATGGAAAAGGCAGGCGGCAAGACGCTGGTCTGTGTCGGTGACGTGCGCGAGGAAAGCCAGCTGCAGGCGGCCGTGGACCAGGCCGTCAGCACCTTCGGCGGCATTGACGTGCTGGTCAACAATGCCAGCGCCATCAGCCTCACCGGCACTGAAGCCACCGACATGAAACGCTATGACCTGATGCATGACATCAACACCCGGGGCACCTTCCTGGCCAGTAAACTGTGCCTGCCACACCTCAAGCAGGCGGAACGCCCGCATGTGCTCAACCTGGCACCGCCGCTGAACATGAGCCCAAACTGGTTCGGCCGCCACGTGGCCTACACCATGGCCAAGTACGGCATGAGCCTGTGCGTGCTGGGCATGGCGGAGGAATACCGCAACAAGGTGGCCTTCAACGCCCTGTGGCCAAAGACAGTGATCAACACCGCCGCGGTGCAGAACCAGCTGGGTGGCGTCCCCAGTGTCCAGCAGGCCCGCCAGCCAACGATCATGGCCGATGCCGCCTGGCACATCCTGACCCGGGAGCTGGATTGCAGCGGCAATTTCTTCATCGACGAAGACGTCCTGCGCGATGCCGGCACCACCGACTTCAGTGCCTACCAGGTGGACCCCTCTCTGGACCCGTCCCAGCTGTTGCCGGACTTTTTCCTCGACTGAGTGCCGCCCAGCGTCAACTGTGGCCCAGGGACGACAGCCCGGTGCAGGCCAGTCCCAGGGCCGAGCATCACAAGCTGTTGATTTAAAAGGCTATTGGAAAAGTGGCATGAAATTCGTATGACTCAGTTCACACAACGGAGCAAACCATGTCACAGATCATCCACATGGCCCAGGCGCGACCCGATGCCATGCTGACACGGCTGAAACGACTGACGGGCCTGGATTTCGACCAGGTGCCGGAGTCGTTACTGCCGGCGGGGCCCGTGACCGGGGGGCAGCCTGGCGAAAAAAAGCCGGTCATGGAGACCGGCGCCAGGCGCATGGGTGACAGTTGCAGCGGGTGCTGAACTGTCACCGGGTCTAAAAGTTGCTGATCAGCTTGTCCTGCTGGTCCAGGGCAGCGCCGCGACGCTGCATGAACAGCTCGTCAACGCGGAACGTCACACCCTGCTCTGCCATTATCAATGACACCTTCACGTTCTTGACCTCGCCGGTGAATCGCAGGCTGACCAGGCCGGACATCAGCAGTGCCCCGTCGCCGTTGGTGGTGGCCTTGTCCACAAGCGCCTCATGCTGACCAGCGTCGTCCTCATGCTCCACCACCAGTAACACCTGTGTCGCCGTGCCCTTGAGGTGGACCCAGGCGGCCACGTTGAATTCACCGCCACGCACCCGCTGGCGCACACCGCTGGTTTCCCAGACCCGGGACGGGACCTGTGACACTTCATATGCCTGCATCGGTTTCACTCCTGTCGACTACCCATGAGGCGCAGTCTAGGGGGCGACCGGGAACGTGTCCGTGTGGCACTTGGCGGCCGGGAGCGGACACGGGTCACAACACGGCACATCTCCTGGCATTGACCCCATCCAGGAAGGCCGTCGAGCCCTCTGTATTATTGTCGAACAAGCAAAACGCAGTGTCGCAGCCAGCGGCGTATCCTTCACTCACTGCAATGCGCTTGCAGACAAATTTCTGATTCACACATCGACTGATTTTGAGGGATTGATTCATGGGCGAGCTTAAAGATCTGCGCGAGCAGCAAGAAGAACTGCTGAACCGGGCCAAAGAGCTGGGCAACAAGCTGTACCTGGCAGGCCTGGGTGCCTACAGCAAGGCCGGCAGCACCTCTTCCGAGCTGGTTGAGAAGTATGTCGAAGCCGGCAGCGAAGCGTTCGGCGAAGAAGCCGAGGGCAAGCCGAAGGCCGTACTGGCAGGCCGTGGCCTGATCCAGGCAGCCCGCGAGCTGGTTGATACCGCGCCGGAGAAGCGCAAGGAACTGTACGAGCGTTTCGTCACCGCCGGCAAAGGCGAGCGTGGCGAGAAAGCTGAAGAAACCAACGAATTCGTTCTGGCGGGCATCGGTGCTGTGATCACCGCCCGTGAAGAGAGCGAAAAGCTGTTCAACGAGCTCGTCGCCGCTGGCGAAGAGCGCGCTTGAACTGACAGTACACATTACTGTCACTCTCCGTGTTAAGGGGGCCGCCTGGCCCCCTTTTTTTTTGACCCCAGCGCCCATTGACCTGACCGGGCCACCCTCGCACTCTTGAAACCTCAGGCAAATGCCAGTGCGGGAGAGTCACATGGCCAGAAACAAACGCAACCGGGGCGCCACCACCCAGGCGGGCCGGCTGTTACGCCTTACCGGCATGACCACGTCCATCGCCACCCGGGTCGCCGGACACCAGGTAAAGCGGCTGTTCCAGGACGAGGAAGCCCTCAAGCGTGACCGCGAAAAGCTGATGCGCGATGTCGGTCGTCAGGTGGCCGAGACGCTCGGCCAGATGAAAGGCGCCGTCATGAAGGTGGGACAGATTGCATCCCAGATGCAGGACGTGCTGCCCCGTGAAATCGCTGAAGCCCTGACCGTTCTGCAGAAGTCCTCTGCGCCAATGCCGTTTTCCATCATCCGCCGCCAGCTCAAGCGCGAACTGGGCGACGAGCCGGAAAACCTGTTCGAGCATTTCGATGAGAAGCCGTTTGCTGCCGCATCCATCGGCCAGGTCCACCGGGCCAGACTCGCCGACGGGCGGGATGTGGTGGTGAAGGTCCAGTATCCGGCGGTGAAGAGCTCCATCGACTCGGATATGAAACACCTGCGCCGCATCCTGCGCCTGGGCGCCCTGTTCAAGGTGGATGAGCGCACCCTTGACGCCATATTTGCCGAGATCCGCACACAACTGGCTGAAGAGCTGGACTACGAACAGGAAGCCGCCAACCTGGCCGCCTTCCGCGACTTTCATGCCGACGAACCCTGGCTGGTGATCCCGGAAGTGGTACAGGAACGCTCCACCGGGCAGGTGCTGACCCTGGTGTATGAGCCAGGTGACGATCTGGACACCGTGCAGCACAGCGATGCCTATGACCAGGCCACCCGCAACCTGCTCGGCAAACGCCTGTTTGATGCCATTGGCCGTGAAATCTTCGCCCTCAGGCAGGTTCACTGCGATCCGCACCCGGGCAACTTCGCCTTCCGTCCGGACGGCACCGTGGTGATGTACGACTTCGGCGCCATCAAACGATTGCACGCCGATGATGCCCGGGCCCTGAAACGACTGACGCGGGCCGCCATTGCGTCGGACTACGACACCCTGGATGAGGTGCTGATCGAACTGGAGGTACGCAAGGCCCACGGACCGCGCGTCAGTGATGATTTCTATGCCCGCTGGGTGGACCTGTTACTGCCACCGTTCGGCGATGAACCGTTCGATTTCTCCGCGTCGCGGCTGCACCTGGACCTGGTCAGGGAAACCCGCAACACGCCATGGAAATACCTGGAATCTTTCCAGCCGTCACCGCGCACGCTGTTGCTCAACCGTGTGCTTGGCGGCCATTACTGGACGCTGCGCCGGCTGGGCGTGCACACCGCTTTCCGCGACAATCTCGAAAAAGCGATGGAGGAAGCGGCCTGACTCAGGCCGCCTCTACCTGCACCGGCACCGCGTTCAGCACCGCCATGCCCGTGAGGGTTTCCACGGTTGCACTGCCGATCACGTCGTTGACGCTGGCGCCGGCATGGCGCGTGGCCACCCGCAACTGAACCCCCTCGCGCCCATGCCCCCAGCCGTGGGGCACGCTGATGACGCCGGGCATGATGTCTTCACTGACTTTCAACGGCAGGCTGATCTGGCCGGTGTCGGAAATCACGCTGACCGTCTGGCCATCCGCCAGTGACAGGCGCGCCGCATCATCCGGATGCATCATCACATCACAACGTCCCTTGCCCTTCACCAGACGCTGGCTGTTATGCATCCACGAGTTGTTGCTGCGCACATGACGCCGACCAATCATCAGGAATCCATCCGCCGGCGCCTGCCAGTTCTCCATCGCTGCCAGCGTCTTGCCGTACACCTCTGGCATCAGCTGGATACGCCGGTCACGGGTAAAGATGCGGCGCGCCAGCATGGGCTGAAGGGGGCCAAGGTCGATGCCATGGGGTTCGGCAATCACTTTCTTCAGGGTCAGCCCGCGCCCGGGCTTCTGCTCACTGGCCCAGGGGCCGTAACTGGCCATGGCCTTGACCAGGGGCAGGCGGGCCAGGCGTCGCTCGATGGCGCCACCGCCGGGCAGGCGCGCCAGCCAGTTGCGCGGCGTTTCAAGCCAGGCCGGGCGCTTGCCATAGGGCCCCAGTCGCAGCAGCAGATCCACCATGCCGCGATCCCCCAGCCGTTTCAGCAAGCGGTGAACCAGGCGGCCGCCGGCAGGCTGGCTGTCACCACCATTGAGGCGGTAGATCAGGCCCAGCAGTATCTCCCAGTCGTGCATGGCGTCGGGCGCCGGCTCAAACAGGGCCGGTGAGAACTTGATGGTGTTACGCACCGCCAGGGCGTGAAACGCCGGGTCGCACTGCGCATGCTCCAGATGCCCGGTGGGCGGCAGGATGATATCCGCATGGCGGGTGGTCTCGTTGATATACAGATCAATGCTGACCATGAAATCGAGGCCTGCGAGGGCCTTGTCCAGCCGCTTGCCGTCGGGCGTGGACAGCACCGGGTTGCCGGCGTGGGTGACCACGGCACGGACCTGACCGTCGCCGGGTGCCAGTATTTCGTCCGCCAGCGTGGTCACCGGGAACTCACCACCGAACTCAGGCAGGTCGCGGACACGGCTGCGATAGCGGTCAAAGCTGCCGGTGTCACCGGACATGGCCCCCAGCCCGACCACATCCATGGCCGGCTGGGTAAACATCAGGCCACCCGGCCGGTCCAGGTTACCGGTGATGATATTCAGGGCGTAAACAAGGGCCGTGGCGATACTGCTGAACGGTGCCGTGCTGGTACCTACGCGGCAATAGGCAGCGGCACTGGGGGCAGCCGCAAATTCGTGCGCCAGCCGCTCGATGGTGGCGGCGTCAATCCCTGTGATGTCCGCCACCCGGTCCGGCGTCCACGGGGCAACTGCCTCGGCCAGCTGCTCGGTACCGGTGACCATGCCATCCAGGTGGCCCATATCGATGCGGGTATCACGAAACAGCACATGCACCATCGCCAGCATCAGGTAGGCATCCGTGCCCGGACGGATGAACAGGTGCTCGTCAGCCACGGCCGCCGTCTCGGTGCGGCGCGGGTCGATCACCACCAGGCGGCCACCACGCGCGCGCAATTTCTTCAGGCGGCCACGCATGTCCGGCGCGGTCATCACGGAACCGTTGGACGCCATCGGGTTGGCTCCGATCACCAGGAAGTAGTCGGTGCGGTCGATATCCGGCACCGGAAAGGCCGCCTGGTGACCGAACATCTGCAGGCATGCCAGCATCTGCGGTAACTGGTCTGCGGACGTGGCGCTGTAGCGATTGCGGGTACCCAGCGCCCGCAGGAACGGAATCAGGAACAGCAGTGCGCCATGATTGTGCACCGTGGGATTGCCAATGTACGCCGCCACCGCGTTCTTGCCATGGGTTTCACGGGTCTCGCGCAATCGCCGGGCGGTCTCATCAAGGGCCTCTTCCCAGCTGATCGGCTCCCAGCCGTTGTCGGTGCGACGCATGGGCTGGCGCAGGCGGTCCGGGTCCTCATGCAGGTCCTTGAGGGCCACGGCCTTGGGGCAGATGTGTCCTTGCGACAGCGGGTCCTGCTTGTCGCCACGGATGGCCACCACGGCGCCGTCCTGGTGTTCAATCTCGAGACCACACATGGCCTCGCACAAATTGCATGTCCGATAATGCAGTGCCATTGGACCCTCCGCCGCGCTACCCGGTCGCTACCTGTTGGACCCGTCAGTCTGCCTGCTGCCCGCGAGCACCTCAATACGCCGGCGGCACAATGCTTGCCCCCTGCCGCCTTGGGGGTACACTGACCGAATACACAAAATAAGAAGATCCACCTGACAGGAATCGTGGATGGTTCGGGACTCGATCACAGCATGCCGGCAACTGCCCATGCCGGGGCGCTGGCATTCGCTCATGCCGCTACTGGCCGGTCTGCTGCTGTTGCTGGCTGGCCATGGCTACGCGCGCCAGGTGGCCATTGGTCCGGACCAGGAGCGGGTCAGCCTGTCCCGTGAATTGTCCTGGGAAACGGCCAGCCAGTCTGTACCCTGGGACCCGGCAGATGCGCTGCAATGGTTCCTGGCCGGAAACGCCACCTCCCCTGAAGGTCGATACCCTTCCGCCGGCTTCCATCCGGAACCCATGTGGTTCTTTGTCACGCTGGCCAACAACAGCACCGAGTGGGAATGGTTGCTGGAGGCCGGCCGGCCACACATGGACCACCTTGATGTGTTCCTGTTCGATGACAACGGCACACTGCTGAGCGATATGAAAAATGGCGACCAGGTGGCCTGGTCGGACAAGCCGTTTCCTGCCTCCCAGCTTGTCTATCCGCTGGTACTCGAACCCGGCAACCGCTACCACCTGCTGATGCGCGCCCGTGCCACCGGCAACCTGGAGGCGCCCGCGACGCTGATGACGACGCGCGCGTTCCAGTTTGAAAACAGCACCGTCCAGCAATTCAGCGGCCTGTATTTCGGCGCCATTGCCGTGATGATCCTGTTCAACCTGCTGCTTTTCCTGTCCATCCGCGACCGCAGCTACCTGTACTACGTCATCTACCTCACCGCGCTGGCCTGCTACCTGCTCAGTCGTGAGGGATTGATGTTCCGGCTCGGCTGGCCGGAAATACCCGCGCTCAACAATCCCGTGCAGGGCATGTCCGGGGCGTTGACGGTCGGATTCGGCATTCTCTTCGGCGCCTCGTTCCTGCAATTGCGGGAAAAACGCCCACGGCTGCTCAAGGCAAATTACCTGCTCGCCGCCTGGTGCGCCGTCGCCGCCGTCATCGCCATATTGAGCACATCAACGGGGCTGCGACTGGTAACGATGACGGTACCGGTGGCGCTGGCGCTGATGATGGCGAGCGCCTACGTCCGCATCCGTGACGGCTTCAAGCCCGCGCGCTATTTTGTGTTGTCATTCTCGCCCATGGTTGTGTTTGCCGCGCTGTTTATCCTCAAGGCATTTGATGTCATCGAGAGTCACTGGATCATTGATCATGGCTTCGAGATCGGCAGTGGGCTGGAAGCAGCGTTGCTTTCCTTCGCCCTCGCCTACCGGCTGACCATGCTCAAGGCGGATAACGAGCGCATCCAGCGACAGGCCAACCAGGAACTGGAGCATCGGGTGGCTGAACGCACCCAGGAGCTGCACGACGCGCTGAATGCGCGCAGTGAATTCCTGGCGGTGATGAGCCATGAGATACGCACGCCGCTGAATGGCATTCTCGGCACGGTGGACATGCTCAAGGACAGCCACCTGGACCCGGACCAGCAGCGCAAGATCCATGTGATCGAGCAGTCTGGCAACAGCCTGCTTGAACTGATCAATGACATTCTCGATTACTCGCGCATCGAAGCTGGCAAACTGCCGATCGAGGAGGAGCACTTCAACCTCGCCGGACTGATCCGCGAATGCTCAGGTCTTTTCGAACATCGCGCCAAGATCAACGGCAATACATTGCTGACTAACCTGGACAGCAATCTGGGCACCCTGTGCCACGGTGACCCGGTTCGCGTACGGCAAATACTGGTCAACCTGATCAGCAACGCAGTAAAGTTCACCGAAAATGGCAACGTCGATGTGATTGCCAAACGCAGTACAGACAATCCGGATTACGTTTCCTTTGAGATTCGCGATACCGGCATTGGTATTCCCTCGCGCAATCTCCCCACGCTTTTTGAACATTTCCAGCAGGGTGACGGCGGCACCAGCCGACGCTACGGCGGGGCTGGTCTTGGCCTGGCCATCTGTCGCCAGCTGGTGGAATTGATGGGCGGCGAAATCGGTGTGCACAGCAAGAAAGGAGAAGGATCACGCTTCTGGTTCCGCCTGCCACTGCCGGAAACCCGTGAGGAACAGCCCGCCAGTGAACCGGAGGCATCCCTGCCCCCGCTGTCTGGCCGCCGACTGCTGATCGTCGACGACAATCACGTCAACCTGATGGTGGCCAAGGGCCTGGTGAACAAGCTGGGGCTTGAAGCAGAAACGGCAGAGAGTGGCCCCGAAGCGCTGGCTGTACTGCTTAATGACAGCCGCCCCTTTGACCTGATCCTGATGGATTGCGAGATGCCGGAAATGGACGGTTTCGAAACGTCACAGGAAATCATTCGCCTGCAGAAGAGCAGCAAGATACCGCGCATCCCGATTGTCGCACTGACTGCCCACGCCGTTCCGGACAAGATACGCGCCTGTCATGAAGCCGGCATGGTCAGCCATATCGCCAAACCGGTAAACAGCGCCAAACTGGAGCGCGAATTACGCGCCGTGCTGCGCCCGGAAGCTGATGACGCGCCAGTGCCCATGAACAGCGCGGCATCGCGTTGATCAGTTTGCGTCCGTCAGGACGTCTGCAACGCACGCAACAAGTCAGCAACAAAACGCTCCAGGTCCGCCAGCGTGGCACAGGTGCTCATCCGCGTGCAGTAAGGACGATAGGCCGGCACCTCGGAGTCACCGCTGCCCCACCGCCATTGCCCTTCGGGATTCAACCACAGCACCTGCTTCGCCCGCGCCTGGATAGCGGCTAGATACTGTTGCCCGGCCGGCATATCGTTATTGCGGCCATCGCCGAGGATGATCACCGTGGAGCGGCGGTCCAGCTGTCTGCCGCTGGCTGCGAGGAACTGCTCGAACATGGCGGCATAATCGGTGCCGGAACCGGCCCAGGTATCGAGTATCTCGTCTACCGCGTCATCAGGGCCGAACTGGCTGAACAGGTCCGTGACTTCGGCGAAACGCGCCGCAAAGACAAAACTGCGCGTGCGCGGCAGCACGTCATTGACGGCGGCGAGAAACAGAAGCAGGAAACGGGCCGCTGCCTGCACGGACGATGACACGTCACAGATGACGAACAGCCGCGCCTTGTTGCGGCGCCGGTCACGCCAGTAGAGACGTCCCGGCACACCCTCCAGCGGCACGCTGGCAGTGACCGTCCGGCGAGCATCGAGAATGCCGCGCTTCATGCGCCGCTGCCGGCGCGAATGCATGGCCACCAGGCGCCGTGCCATCTTTTCGATCTGCGCGCGCACATCACGGAAGTCGGAAAGATCGCGCAGGCTGCTGGCGCGCATGGCCCGCTCCCGCAGTGCCCGGCTTTCGCGCGCACCTCGCATCAGGAACTCACGCGCCACCTGCTCCCGGATACTGGCGCGCACCTGGTCCCGCCGCGCCCGCAGTGCATTTTCCAGCTGCCGGTCGGCGACAGCACCGGACTCGGAGAGTCGCCGAATATCATCATCCAGGCCGTCGCCCCCGAGGGCCTGGTAGACCCGTCGCCCAACCAAACCCTTCTGGGTTATCACCTTGATGTCCCGGGCCTGGGCCTGCTCAAGGGCACGTGCAAGTGCCAGCTGCTGGTCAGCATCGCTACCCTGCAGCAGCTGTGCCGACAGTTCAGACAGGTTATTGCCACCCGCCGACGATGCCCCGCCCGCTTGCCCGCGCTGGCCGGAATCCTGCACATCAGGGCGGTGTTCCGATGCCGGGTCATTGTCATCACCGGACGCCGGAGCAAAGCGGAAATACTGCTCGAAACAGGCGTCAAACACCCGCTTGCGCGCCGCATCCTTGGCCAGCGCCAATGACAGCCCGGCCTTGAGCCGGGCGCGGTCGCCATAGCCGAGGCTGTCAGCCACCTGCAGGGCATCCAGTGTCTCTGCCGTGGAAACCGGCACGTCAGCAGCGCGCAGGACGTCGATAAAATCCGTCAGGACCTTGCTGGCCATAGCTTCCTGAGCAGCCCGCCCAGCCCCTCCTCCACCGTGCGAATATCATCCTCGTACTTGAGCAACACATTGAGTGTTTTCTCAACCAGTGCCTGGTCAAGCTCTGACGCATGCAGCAACAACAGGCTTCTGGCCCAGTCGAGGGTTTCCGATACCGCCGGCTGCTTGCGCAGATCCTGCTCACGCAGGGCCTGGACAAAGCTCACCAGCTGGTCACGCAGACTGTCGCTGACTTCCGGCACACGGGCGGCAACGATACGGTTTTCCAGAGCCTGGTCCGGGAACGGAATGTACAGATGCAGGCAGCGCCGCTTGAGCGCATCAGACAGTTCCCGGGTGTTATTGCTGGTCAGGAAAACCAGCGGTTCCGTGCGCGCAGATACCGTCCCCAGCTCCGGCACACTGATCTGGTAATCGGACAACAGTTCCAGCAGGAACGACTCGAATTCCTGATCGGCCTTGTCCACCTCGTCCACCAGCAGCACCGGCGCTTCATCGGATCGCAATGCCTGCAAAAGGGGGCGCGGCTCAAGAAATGTTTCCGAGTAGAAGGCATCGCCCATACCGGCCAACCGCTCCATGCAGGCATCCATGCTGTCTGCACCGGCAAGAAGGTCGCCCAGCTTTTCCTTGAGCAACTGGGTGTAAAGCAATTGCTTGCCATACTTCCACTCATACAGCGCCTTGGCTTCGTCAACACCTTCATAGCACTGCAGACGGATCAGCGGTGCTTCAAGAAAGGCGGCAGAGGCTTTCGCCAGCTCGGTTTTGCCGACACCGGGAGGCCCTTCTACCAGCACCGGCTTGCGCAATTGCGCGGCGAGATACACAGCGGTAGCAATCTGGTCATTGCAGATGTAGCCCTGGGAGGCAAAACTCTCTATCACCTCGTCCACGGACTGTATCCGGGTCTTCATGAACGACTCCGTAATGCATTGAAAGCAACAGTCTACGCAAATGCCCTGCCGGGGTCGCGCCGAACATTTTCGCCGGCGCATTGCGCACGGGCGCCTGCATGACACAACCCTGGGGAACAGCATGACAATCACCACCCTGTTCTGGGATTTTGGCGGCGTTGTTGCCGACAGCCCGTTCGACAACCTGGCACGCTATGAGCGCGAAAACGACCTGCCCATGGATTTCCTGCGCCTGACCAACGCGCAGAATGCAGACACCAACGCCTGGGCCTGCTTCGAACGCGGCGACATTGATGTGGAAACATTTGACCGGCGTTTTGCCGAGGAAACGGCGGCCCGCGGGCACCGGGTGCCCGGTCGCGACCTGCTGCCACTCCTGCAGGTGGCTGTGCGACCGCGCATGGTGGAAGTCATACGTTCCCTCGCCAGCCGCTACCGACAGGCCTGCCTGACCAACAACCTGCCCGTGGGCCAGGGCGCCGCCATGAGCCAGGACGGCGCCCACGGGGCAGCGGCTGCCGAGGCGCTGGCGCTGTTCGACTTCGTGCTGGAATCAAGCAAGGCAGGGGCGCGCAAACCAGAGCCGGCTTTCTTCCAGCGCGCCTGCGAAATGGCTGCGGTGTCACCGCAACAGGTGCTGTTTCTGGACGATCTGGGCATCAACCTGAAACCGGCCCGGGCCATGGGCATGACCACCATCAAGGTCACCGGCGAGCAACAGGCTGTCGAGGCATTGCAGGAGACGCTGGGACATCCGGTACCGCTGCCCTGACAGCAGCGCCGAAACAGCTCAGTGGACGATGAGGTCCTCGGCGTACTCGACGTGGGGCTGGGTGTCAGTATCAACCAGCTCGGTGACCACGTCACCGTCGAACGCCTGCACCTCGAAGCGGGCCGAGGTGACCTCGCCCTCGATGAAATCCGGAATCGCATCCAGGAAGGCATCCACATGGGAGGAGGCAAAATGCTCCTCCAGGGCCTCAATACAGGACCATTGCTGCCACAGCACAATCACTTCGGGGGCGTCAGCCTGCACCAGCACGTCATAGACAAGGCAGCCGCGCTCGTGGCGGGATTCCCGCGCCAGTTCCTGCACCAGGGCAAGGGCCTGGGGCCGGTCTTCGGTGCGCACGGGTATGGAGCCTTTGACGATAATCATGGTGATCCAGCCTGTGAAAGGGGCGCGGATTCTAGCACATATGGCGGCTGCCGTCAGGCGGCATGAAGGCGCTCGCGGAAGAAACCGATCACCCGGTCCAGGGCCTGGCGGGTGGGATGACCGGCCCTGTCGACCAGGTCCAGGGTGACCACGGAGTGCGCCGTGGGCGATATCCGCTGACCATTGCCGAGGCCGGAATTGATCTCGATGGCCTCGAAACCGTCTCCGAGGGCATCAGACAGGCTGCGAAAACGTGCGCCGGTGCAGAGGGAATCGCCGGTAAAGCGCAACCCCAGCACTTTCAGGCCTTCTTCATCCACGCGTCGGCGGACTTCGGCGAGGTCCGCAGGGGACACATGCATGGCTCGCCGCAGGGCCGGGGTAGACCCCAGGGGCAGGGACGGCTGGCTCAGAACCGGCGCCATCATCCACGGATCCACCGCCAGGGTCAGGGCAAAGTTGCCCGTCAGGCACATGCCGATGGCGCCCACGGGCCCGTCCAGCTCCTCATGCACAGCCCGGCAAAGACCACGCAGGAACTCGGTCACGGGACTGGCCTTGTTGGCCGCCATCACCGCAAACTCCCGGCGCACGCAGGACAGGGCCAGCTGCTGGCCCGCGTAGGCCATGCTGAAGTCCTTGCCGGGCGTGCCAAACAGGCTGGGCATGAACACGGTAAAACCGGCCTGCTCCACCCGCCGGGCAAAGTTGGCCACCTCCGGCGTCACACCAGGCACTTCATGGATGACAACAACACCTGGCCCCTGCCCCTTGCGATAGACCGGGTAGGTGTAGCCGGCATGGCTGAATTGGTAGACCTGGAAATCATCCAGCGTGTCCATGGCTCTCCTCGCTGACGGACTGCTCTTCACAGGGCGAAAAGCCTATTACAGGGTGTCCCTGAAAACCACGTTCTCACTGATATTGGCCCGACCAACGCGGGTGCGATTGGCGTCCACCTCGGCATCCTCGTAGCCAAAACTGATGCCGCAGAGGATGGCGGTGCTGTCCGGCTCGCCGAAAAGCGCGCGCACATCATCCGGGTAATAACGCATGCTGCCCTGGGCACAGGCACCAATGCCATAGGCGGTCATCGCCAGCCACAGGTTCTGGATATACATGCCCACGTCCAGGGCCACGGTGACGCCGAAGTCGCGCTCCATGCCGATAAAGGCCACATGGGGCGCGTCAAACAGCTCGAAATTGCGCAGGCTGGCGCGCTCGCGTCCCTCCCGGTCGTCCCGGGCGATGCCCATTTCGTTATACAGCGCCACGGCACAGTCCACCTGGCGCTCGCGGTAGACACCCTCGAACCTGGGCAGGTGCTCATAATCCGGGGCGATGGGCTTGCCGGCGGTCACATTGTCCACCATGCGTCGGCGCAGCTCGTCGCGCACCTCACCGGAAGCCACCAGCACTTTCCAGGGCTGGATATTGCAGTTGGAAGGTGCCAGCTGGGCCAGTGAAAACACCGCTTCCAGGGTGTCACGGGGCACAGGATCAGGCAGGAAGCCACGCACAGAACGGCGCGAGCGAATGGCCTGCTCAAGGGACATGTCAGCTGCATTCATGTTTTTCTCCTCCAGAAACGGTCCGGCCGGCGAAACGCCGGCCCGATGCGGCTCGCCAGCAGGGTAGCGCCGGCTTTCCGGCGGGCAAAAAACAGTGCCGGATACGGATTTCGTGCACCGGTCTGCGTCGGCCAGCCAGCAAAGGCCGTATCATGAACAGCATCGGAGGAGAGTGCGATGGCAAAAGCGAAAGTATTACTGGTGGGATTGGTCATCGGCCTGCTGGCCGGACTGTGGGGCGGCGTCAATATCGGCAAGGGCCGCCCCCTGCTGTCGAACCCGCTGGCTGACACCCCGGTGGACCAGCAGCTGCGCGACTCCGGCCGCTCACTGGTGCGTGAATCCGGTGACGCGCTGGAGAAAACCGGCGAGGCCCTTAAAGAAAGGGCCTCGGACGAAAGCGAGCGCTAACTCACGCCACCTGCTTGCCAGCCTCGGCGCGGGCCATCACCTGGCACACCTGCTTGACCGCGGTCGGCACCGCATCGCGGCGACGGTGATCGGGCTCGATGCCGTGCGCGCGCGCACACCGGGGACACATCACCAGGTAGGCCTGCTCGTCCGGTGCGGCGGCATCAATCTGCTCCGCCACCAGCCAGCCTTCCTGCTTCGCCTTCTGGCCAATGTCGTGATAGTAGTCCAGGCCGATGGGCCGGTTGGGCTCGAAATCGAAGGACGCCGGACATGCATGGCAGTTCAGCCACATGTCATACAACGCCGCTGCATCGTAGATATCCCTGGGATCAAACGCCATACCAGCCTCCGGCCAATATCAATAAGTTACAGCCGAAAGTTAAAGTAACTGTTTGGGCGATTGCAAGCGCTATTTCCCGATTTTTGTGATTTATCTCATATAGTTGGGCGCAAAACCTAGAAAAAACATTAATTTCGACCCTGGATTGCATCCCCCGGCCGCAACCCGGCCGCCAGCGCCCGGCCGCCAAGGAACACCATGCTCAGCTGCACCGCCACCCGCTCGCGGCCCTGTCGGCGCGCCCGCGGGGACAGGTCCAGGGCCACGGCGCCAAACCCGAACATCACCGCCACCGCTGCCTCTGCGGCCCGGTCGTAATCCATGGCGGGCAGGCCACGCCGCTCCCCCGCCCGGCGCACGTCCTCCGCCAGCTCCTCCACCAGCAGCTCCAGCTCACGCTGGATGCGGCGGCGAAACAGGGCCGAATTACCCAGCCGCTGCTTCATCAGCAGGCGAAACTCGGCCTCGTGCTGGTCCAGGTAGGTGGTAAACCGGTCCACCAGGTCCTGCAGCCCCGCCGCCGGGTCCTCCTCGATCAGCGCCCGCCGACCCTGGCTCATGCCGGTGCGCAACCGGAAACAGGCCTGGTCGATCAGCGCCAGTCCGAGAGCGTCCATGTCGGCAAAGTGGTTGTACAGCGACGTGGCCGCCAGACCGGCACTGCGTGCCACCTCCCTCAGACCCAGGCTATCCAGACTGCGCCCCCGGGCCATCAGGTCCAGCGCTGCATCCAGGATGCGCATCCGGGTGCGCTCCTTCTTCTCCGCCCGTGTTTCCGTCATTTTCTTCTGCCAACTTACAGATGTAAGTTATATAAAAACACAAACAACCCTAAAACAAAACGTTATAAAGGGCCTCAACCCTGAATATTGACAGAACCCCGCCAATTCACCACAATTCAACTAACAACTGTTAGTCATAAAGTCCGGCCGGCCGATCAAGCCTGCCAGAGACACGAGAAGATGCGCTACAGTGGGAATCCTGCCGCTAGGTGGCAGCCCTGCTGGGCACAAGGGACACCGTCCACGAAGGACGGTCATGAAGACGCTACACGGAATCCAAAAAAGGGGACGCCTGATGAATTACCTCGTTACCGGTGCCACCGGCTTTATTGGCCGTTTTCTGGTCGCTCGTTTGCTTGAGCGTGATGACAGCCGCGTGTTCGCCCTGGTCAGGGCAGGCTCCGAATACAAGCTTGATGCCCTGCGTAAACGCCTGGGTGTGGAAGAAGACCGGCTGATTGCCATCAAGGGCGACCTCACCCGCAAATTGCTGGGTGTCAGCAAGCGCGACCGCGATGACCTGAAGGACCAGGTCGGGCACTTCTTTCACCTGGCCGCGATCTATGACCTTGAAGCGGACGAAAACCAGCAGCGCTATACCAACATCGAAGGCACCCGTCATGCCATGAAACTGGCCGAGGAGCTGGGTGCCACCTGCTTCCATCATGTCAGCTCCATTGCGGCGGCCGGTCTCTACGAAGGCGAATTCAAGGAATACATGTTTGCCGAGGCCGGCGAGCTGGCCGACCCGTACCTGCAGACCAAACATGAAGCCGAAAAAGTAGTACGCATGGAATGCGCCATCCCCTGGCGGGTCTATCGCCCCTCCATGGTGGTGGGCCACTCCAAGACCGGCGAAATGGACAAGGTCGATGGCCCCTACTACTTCTTCAAGCTGATCCAGCGTCTCAGTGACTTCCTGCCACCCTGGGTGCCGCTGCTGGGCATTGAGGGCGGCCAGTTCAATATCGTGCCCGTGGATTTCGTTGCCGCAGCGCTCGATCACATTGCCCATGTGCCGGACAAGGATGGCGAGTGTTTTCACCTCACCGCCGATGAGCACTACAGCGTTGGCGAAGTGATGAACATCTTTGCATCCGTGGCCGACGCCCCCAAGATGCCGGTGCGGGTGGACAACAGTCTTTTTGCCGCCGTGCCCGGCTTCGTGCGCAAAGGCATGGGCGCATTGCCTCCGGCCAAGTTCCTGCTTCACCAGGCACTTGAGGGCCTTGATATCCCTGAGGGCGCACTGAAGTTCCTCAGCTACCCGACCACATTCGATAACACCCATGCCAAGTCGGCCCTGGAAGGCAGTGGTATCGACTGCCCGGAGCTGGAATCCTACGCCCAGCTGTTGTGGGACTACTGGGAAAACCACCTGGACCCGGACCGTGATGAGCGCGAGGACGAAAGCGAGCCCTCAGTCACCCTGGAAGAGCGCGTGGAAGGCAAGGTGGTGATGATCACTGGCGCCACTTCCGGCATCGGCAAGGCCGCTGCCCTGAAATTGGCACGCGCCGGTGCCACTGTCCTGGTGGTGGCGCGGACACGGGAGAAACTCGAGGAAACCCTGCACGAGATCGAACGACTGGGCGGCAAGGCCTATTCCTACAGCGCCGATGTCTCACACCTGGACGACTGTGACCGCCTGGTGGAACAGGTCCTGGCCGAACACGGCCATGTGGATGTGCTGGTGAACAATGCCGGTCGCTCCATTCGCCGTTCGGTGGTGCACACCTATGAGCGCTTCCATGATTTCGAGCGCACCATGCAGCTCAACTATTTCGGCGCCCTGCGCCTGATCATGCGCCTGTTGCCCTCGATGACCGAGCGCGGCAGTGGCCACGTGATCAATATCTCCTCCATCGGCGTGCTGACCAACGCACCCCGCTTCTCCGCCTATGTCGCCTCCAAGGCCGCGCTGGATGCGTTCACCCGCTGCGCCTCCTCGGAACTGGCGCACGAGGGCGTCCGTTTCACCACCATCAACATGCCGCTGGTGCGCACGCCGATGATTGCGCCCACCAAACTGTACAACCATGTGCCGACGATCAGCCCCAACCAGGCGGGCGACATGATCTGCGATGCCATTGTCCGCCAGCCGAAACGGGTGGCCACGGGCCTCGGCATCTTCGGCCAGGTCATGCATTTCCTGACACCAAAGGTCACGGAAACCATCATGAATACCGGTTACAAGATCTTCTCTGACTCCGCCGCTGCCCTTGGTGGCAAGGAGTCGACACCGAAGAAGATCTCCCGCGAGCAGGCCGCGTTCTCGCGCCTTTTCAAGGGTATCCACTGGTAATACGGTGCCACTGGCCCGGCGCCACGGCCGGGCCAGTGGACACAAAAACTTGCACCATGTGTACTGGCAGAACCCTCGGGTACCAGTAGACTCCCGGGGTATTCACGATGTTTACCCTGGAGAGTCAAATGGCTGGCAAGATCAAACTCGGCGTCCCCAACCTGCTCCCCCACGCGCGCCGACTGCGCGATTCCGTCACCTGGGGAATGCGTTCGCGGCTGCCTTCCTGGGCCCTGCGCAAGCGTGTCGATGGCAAAGTGGTACTGATCACCGGGGCCAGCTCCGGCATCGGCGCAGGCGTTGCCCGGGAACTGGCCGAGGCGGGCGCCACGGTACTGCTCACCGCCCGCAGCATCGAAACCCTGCAGGACCTGGCTGCCAGCCTGCGCGACGACGGCTACCAGGCATTTGCCTACCGCAGCGACATCGCCGACCTGGATGACTGTGACCGCCTGTGCCAGAAAGTGCTCGAGGAGCATGGCAAGGTGGACATCCTGATCAACAACGCCGGGCGCTCCATCCGGCGCTCGATCATCTACTCCCTGGAGCGGTTCCACGATTACCAGCGGGTCATGCAACTGAATTACTTCGGCGCCATCCGTGTGGCCATCAACCTGATTCCACAGATGATCGAACAGGGTGAAGGACACATCATCAACGTCTCTACCGTGGGCGTTCAGAACGGCGTGCCCCGCTTCAGCGCCTACCTGGGCTCGAAATGCGCCCTGGAAGGCTGGACCATGGCCGCCCAGAACGAGCTGCTGCACACCGGCATCAGCTTCACCCTGATGAACTACCCCCTGGTACGCACACCGATGATCGCGCCCACCCGCATTTATGACTACTTTCCCGCCATGAGCGAAAAGAAAGCGGTGGCATGGATGTGCGACGCCATCATCCGGCGCCCGAAACGCATGGTCACGCCATTCGGGCTGTTCTCCCTGGGCATGTATTACGTGCTGCCTAAAACGGCGGAGTTCATCGTCAACACCGGCTACCAGATCGTTCCGGAGAAGTTCTCGTCCGGCAACAAGGGCACCCGCAACGAGGCCACGGGCGACAACCCGGCCTCCAATGTCAGGCCCATGCGCAAGCGGTCCGGCAGCTAGGGCGCCCGGTCACAAAAGGATTGACGGCTGGCGCACCCACTGGTGCACACTGGGACAAGCAGACAGGTCCCGGCGCGCTACACTGGGATCATGATCAGAGACTCCGTCATGACAACAACAACTACCGAGCTGCCAGCACGGCATATTGCCGCCGCACTGGTGGAGGCCATGCTGCCGGCCGGTGAGCAGATTCCTGCCGCTGACGTGGACACGGTCTGCGACACCGTTGCCGGCTACCTCGAGGAACACCCCGTCTGGACCCGGGCACTGGCGTCCAGCCTGGTGTGGCTGGAAGGACGTGCCGTGCTGTCCACCGGCAAGCGCTTCACCCGACTCAGCCACCAACGCCGCGCTGACGTGCTGCAACGGCTGTCGACGAAAGCGGTCAGCGGCAACCTGCTGCGCGCCCTCGCCGCGCCTTTCAAGCTGGCGTGGATGCTGGATGCCGAGACACAAAAGCGAGTTGGCAACCGGCCTGCCGTGGAAGTTCCCAGCCAGATAGAACAGTTCCGCTGGCAACACCAGGTCTCCAGCGCAGCAGATCTCGACGGCGATGAGGAACTGGAAGCCGATGTTGTCATCGTCGGCACTGGCGCGGGTGGCGCCGCGGCGGCCTATGAGCTGGCCAGCCGCGGGCTTGCCGTGGTCATGATCGAGGAAGGCGACTACCTGAACCGGAAAGATTTCAGTGGTGAGCTCACCAAAGTCATCCCGCGCCTGTACCGCGGCATGGGGGCGACCACCGCAGTGGGCAACGTCACCATCCCGGTACCGGTGGGCAAGGGCGTGGGCGGCACCACCACCATCAACTCCGGCACCTGCATGCGCACGCCCGCCAACGTGCTGGCGCGCTGGCGCAACGAATTCGGCCTGACCGGCTTTACCGAGGACAATCTCGACAGTGTCTTTGCCGGTGTCGAGGAAGTCCTGTGCGTGGAACAGGCCGACCCGCGTTACGTGGGCGAAATCGGCAACGTGATTGCCGATGGCGCGCGCAAACTGGGCTACAGCCAGTTGCATCCGTTGCGCCGCAATGCGCGCGGCTGTGATGGCCAGGGACTGTGCCAGTTCGGCTGCCCCACTGACGCCAAGCAGTCCACCAATGTCAGCTACGTCCCGCGCGCCCTCGACCGCGGCGCATTCCTGTTCACCGGCTTGCGCGCACAGCGGTTAGTGCGCAACGGCCATCGTGTCGATGGCGTCGAAGCCACCGGCACCAATGCTGCAGGCAAGCCGGTCACACTTCGTATCCGCGCCGCGCGTACCATTATCGCAATGGGCACCTTCATGACCCCCTTGTTCCTGCATGACAACGGTGTGCGCAGCGCCCACCTGGGCAGGCACCTGACGATCCACCCCGCTGGCGTGGTCAACGCCCTGTTCCCGGACCGGGATTTCGGCAATTCCCGAACCATCCCCCAGGGCTTCGGCATGGCCGACCTGGCCAGTGAGGGTTTGATGTTCGAGGGCGGCACCATCCCCTTCATTGGCCATGGCCTGTTCAGCAACTTCTACGGCGAACGGTTCGTGCGTTTCTGCGAGCAATACCAGCAAACGGCCTACTTCGGCTTCATGATCAGGGATACCAGCGAGGGTCGCGTACGCAAGGGCCCGCACCGGGACGTGCCCTGGATCAGTTACAACATGAACGACCACGATTTCGGCATGTTCCTGAAAGGCATCGACATCCTGTCGCGCATTTATCTGGCTGCCGGCGCCGAAAAGGTGCTGATTCCCGGACTGACAGGACTGACGGCCATAGACAGCGAAAAACAGCTCGATGCTTTTCTCTCACGCCGGCATAAACCACGCGACTTCTTGATGAGCGCCTATCATCCACTGGGCACAGCACGCCTGTCCGCCAACCCGGACAAGGGTGTCTGCGACCCGGACCATCGCGTACATGGCTGGCAGGGCCTTTATGTCATGGACGGCAGCAATGTTCCCACGAGCCTGGGCGCAAATCCGCAAGTAACCATCATGGCCATGGCCGCCCGTGCCGCTGCCACGATGGCTGAAACGATCAACCAATGAGGAGGTCTGCCATGAGCGTCGGACTGCAACTGAACGAAACCATGAGTGGCTGGATGCAGCTGGACGGCGATGCGGTCGAACACAGCTTTGCCTTTTCCATCCAGGCTTTCACTACCCGGATTTTCAGCCTGTCAGTGCCGCGGGTCTTTCGCGGTGTGGTCGATATCGATGGCCAGCGCTGTGAGTGCAATGGCGAACTGACTATCCACCTGAGTGGACCACATTACTGGCTTGAATTTGACCATCCGGTGCTTGGCAGCCTGCGTGCTGAAGGCAAGAAAACCTATGGCAAGGGCGGCTGGGTGCAGTCACTGATCACCTGCCCGCTGACTGTGTCACGTGCTGGCAAACCGGCAGGTCGTGCAGAAGTTGCCTACCGCGATTCCATGCTGACATTCCCGTTCAAGGCGCTGCGCCTGGTACGCGAGGAGCACGCCTACGACCAGAGCGGGGCACTGTCGTGATTCCTTACCACGGTTGCCAGTACAGCGGACAGGGAGGGCATTACGAATCCTGGTTCCTGCGTGCCAATGCACCGGATGCGCCGCGTGCGTTCTGGATTCGCTACACGCTTTTCATTCCCGCTGACGGCAAAAGGGCGGCCATGGGCGAGCTGTGGGCCATCTGGTTTGATGGCGACCGCCAGCAGGTGACGGCCGTAAAGGAAGAATACCCACTGGCAGATTGCCAGTTCGATGATCACACCATGTCTGTTCAGCTGGCCGCTGCGCACCTGCAGAGCCACGCCCTGAATGGCAAGGCCGAGCATGGCGGAAACCGGCTGTCCTGGACCCTGAACTATGATGACGGCCAGGCCCCCGTGCTGTTCCTGCCCGAGGCGCTTTACCCGCGCAAACTGCCACGGGCCAAATCTGTGGTGTCCCGTCCGATGGTCCGCTTCACCGGGCGCATCAGCGTCAATGGCGAAGAGCACCTGATTGATGGCTGGTCAGGCAGCGAAAACCATAACTGGGGCAGCCAGCATACCGACCAGTACGCCTGGGGCCAGGTGGCCGGCTTCGACAACGCCCCGGATGCCTTCCTGGAATGCATCACTGCGCGGGTCCGTATAGGGCCAGTACCCTCTCCCTGGCTGACCATCGCCTGCCTGCGCCTGGACGGCAAAGACTACAGCTTCAACCGCATCGGTGAGGCATTGCGTGCCAGGGGGAAATACCGGTTCTTCGACTGGAGCTTCCGCACGCGCAGTGGCGGTGACACGCTCAATGTGCATATCGAGGCGCCTGCACAGCACTTCACCGGCCTCACCTACTTCAACCCCCCGGGGGGCAGCAAGACCTGCCTGAACAGCAAGATTGCACGGTGTACCGCCGAGCTGGTCAGTGCCAACGGCGAACACCGCACACTGACCAGTGCCCATGGCGCCGCATTCGAGATCCTGACAGACCGCACCGACCACGGCGTCCCCGTCGCCGTGTGACCCGTTGGGCGATGCTGGAGGTTATTCCAGCGCCGTCTAGATGCTATCTTAGGCAGGTCAGCAGCAGGAATGACCAGCAGACACTCAGCAGCGTCGGCAGATCATGCCAGCTTGCAGGATTGCAACGGGGGCCAGGGTGGCAGGAAAATTCGGCGAAAAACTGGGGAATGTCGCCCGTAATTTCGGTGATGGCCTTGTGCCCTACCTGCCGGAATACTTTCCGGTGGCGTGGAAGCTGGGCATATCCATTTCCCTGATGATCACCTTCTGCATGGCCGTACTGGGCTCTGTGATCCTCAACAGCCAGAGCGCCCGCATGCAGAGCCAGGCAGACAGCTTCGGCACCGCCCTGGCCGCCCAGCTCTCCGCCAGCGCCAGGGAACCCCTGCTCGCCAGTGATGATTTCACCCTCCAGGTCCTGCTCAACAACCTGACCAACAACGACAACCTGCTGGGCGCCTCCCTGTTCGACCATGACGGCCAGCAGCTGATTGAAGTGGGCACGGTGCCAGCCAATGTGCTGCCTGCGCTGAGTGATGAACCAGTGCGCTGGCAGCAGGAACAGACGCCGCTATCGAGCTATTTTGCGCGCATAGAGCAGGATGGCACGCTGGTGGGCTTTGCCGCCGTGACCGTGTCACGCCAGCCGATCATCGACACGCAGCAGAAAGTCCGTGAGACCATCGTTACCGCGACGGTGCTGATGGGCATCGTGGCCATCATTGTCTCTTTCATTGTCAGCCGACGCCTGTCGCGCCCCATTCACAACCTGCTTCACGCAGCGCGGGAAATGCGCGCGGGCAATCTGGACTACCGTATCCAGGAACGGCGCAACGACGAAATCGGCAAGCTCATTGATGCCTACAACACCATGGCAGTGGATATGCTCGAGAAGGACCAGGTGGAACGGGTCCTGTCCCGTTTCGTCAGCCCCTCCGTGGCCAAGCGCATGATGTCGGACCTGGACCAGGTGTCACTGGGTGGGCGCGAGGTCGAGGCCACCGTCGTGTTCGCCGATATCGTCGGCTTCACCAGTCTGTCGGAGAACATGGCGCCCGATGCAGTGGCGGAGATGCTCAACGGCTACTTTGATGCGATTACCATGGCATCCACCTTCTACCGGGGCACCATCGACAAGTACATGGGTGATTGCGCAATGATCGTCTTCGGCGTGCCGGAAGACGACAGCGAGCACCTGTTTCATGGCCTGTGCTGTGCCGTCATGATCCAGCGGCTGATCGAGCGCCTGAACGTGGTTCGCTCGCAGCGAGGCCTGACCACCGTCGACTTCCGCATCGGAATCAACTACGGTGAAATGCTGGCCGGTAACCTGGGGTCCCGGGACCGCATGCAGTACACAGTGGTGGGCGATGCCGTCAACCTGGCATCACGGCTTTCCAACATGGCGGGAGCTGGCCAGGTAGTGGCACCGGAAGCGGTGGTGACTGATGCCAACATCGCTCCGCGTATACGCTTTGAACCCGCCGGCAGCATGCAGGTCAGAGGCAAGACGGACGTGGTAAGCACCTTCCTGATTACCGGCGTACACGCCCACTCGGAAACCTTGATGGAGCAGCGCATTGCCCAGTTTCTCAACCAGATCATGGAAACCGGCCTGCGTATGGAGGGCAGCTAGTCTTGCCGTGCTGCTCCTGTTGGGGGGCTGCGCGCAGCTGACGCTGCTGACCAGCGAGGACCTCACCGCTGATATCGAGAAGGCCCGGCGGGAACAGGACTTCCGCACCGCGCGCTACCTGATCAACTCGGCCGCTGATACACACCCCCAGTACGAAAGCATTCGCGCCCAGGCCAGCAAGCTGGACCGGGAAATCAGTGATTTCGAGAAACAGGTCCATCGCGAAACACTCTCCCTGGCACGGGCAGGCAACTGGCGCGCAGCCCACGAACGCCTCGACACGGCCACGGATCGGCTGCCCGATAGTGCCGCCCTGGCCAGCACCCGGTCAGCCCTTGAGCAGCGGGAAGAACGGGTCCAGGCGCAGGCCGTGAGTGCATTGCTGCTTGCTGAAGGACGTTGGCTGGCCGATCACGGGTTGCAGGTTCGCACCCTGGACCAGCTCACCTCATCCGCTGCCCGACGTGCGCACAAGACCCTTGCCGAACGGCGCAGCGAGCTTGTCCTTGAGCTGTCAGAACTGGGGCAGTGGTTCGCCCAGCAGGAAGACTGGCAACGCACCCACCAGCTGCTGTCACTGAGTCGCGAACTGGCCGCTGACGGCAGCCCCGCCAGCGAGCTGGAACGCAAGGCCAGCCAGGCGCTCACCAGCGCCAGCTACCGCAAACGCCAGCAACAGGTTCGCCGGCAACGGGACCAGGCCGAGGCCCTGCTGGGGGCCTACCGGGACAGTGGCAACCTGTCAGACCTGCTCAAGGCACGCGACTACATATCTGCTCACAGCGACACGCTGGAGCGTCTGGACCAGGAAGTGACGCAGCTGTGCCAGCAGATCATGCGCGCTGGCCTGGGAGAAGGAGAAAACCTGTATGCCCAGGGGAAATACCTCCAGGCACAACAGGCCTGGCAGCGTATCCTGCCGATCTCACCGGAGCATCCGGAGCTGAACAAGAAGCTGGAGAGGGTCGGCCGCGTGCTGCAGAACCTGGAAGCCCTGCAGCGTGATTGAACAGGCCGGACGATAAATCAGAGCAGGAAGTAGGCGGCCCCGGCAGCACCTGCCAGCACGACCACCACCGCTATGGCCACCATAGCGCCACTGCCACCGCCTGCGGCGGGCGCAACCGGATCCGGCTCCGCTGCCGAACTGGCAGCCACCGGCCGCGGCTCGGGTTTTGCCGCGGGCTTTGCCGCCGGTTTGCCGCCCGCGTCAGGCACCTGAACGGCCTGTGCCCGGAACATGGTTGAATCCCCGGGCTGCTGTGCAGGCTCTTCCGGCTTCTTCTCGGCCGGCGCTTCCACCTGGAAAACCAGGGTATCGAATCGCAGTTCGTCACCCGGGCTTACCACGGCATCTTCCACGCGTTTGCGATTCAGGAAGGTGCCATTGGAAGAGCCCAGATCCTTTACATGCAGCTTGCCGCTCTGGAAATACAATTCTGCGTGCTGGCGGGAGACGTGGGTGCCAGCGAGGACGATATCGCAGTTCTGGGACCGGCCAACGATGGCCCGGCCACTGGCAGGCAGGGGGAAAACGCGCCCGGCCACGGACCCGGTTTTCGCTTTCAGGCTCCAGCCGGTGGGCACACCACCGACACCTTCCCCAACGGAAAGCCCCTGCAGGGCCGGCGTCAGGGCAGTGGCCTCATCGGCAAGGGCTGGTGCCGGCTGGCCAGCAAGCTCCTGCTTCGGGTCAACCAGGCTCATCTCTGCTGTGGCGACACCAATGACATCGCCAGCCCGCAGCTGGGTGCGCGCCTTGATCTGCTTGCCATTGACGTAGGTGCCGGTAGCGCTGCCCGCATCGGTGAGGAAAATCCGGTCGTCATCTTCAATACGCAGCTCGGCATGGAAACCGGCGACACCGTCTTCATCGATGACGATATCGTTGGATTTGTCCCGACCGATGGCATAGCGAGGATCTACCAGCCAGATTGCTGCCTTGCGCTTGTCCTTGAATTGCAGCTTGAGCATGACGCCTGTTACTCCCTTATGGGCCCGGAGTTTTGATTTTGTCGTATGCAGGGCCCGATCGCCCTGAGTTCCCCAAAGAGACAATATAAAAGACCCTCGGGGATAAGAAAACCTCCGCCGGGGCCGGGCCCTGGTGGCGTCAGTCCTCTACTGTCCCCGGTTCCGCATCAGCGGATTGTGCGTCTGTGTCTGCCCGGGACTCACTGCCAGCCGTGTCGGCATCCTCGGGCTGTCCGGGTTCGTCGGCGTCGCTTTGTCGCGCTTGGGTCGAGCGGGTGTAGGGTTGCTCGCCCTGCTCTTCCAGATAGGCGTCCACGGCCGGGGCCAACTCCTCGCCCTGCTCACCGTCGCGGCCAGAGAACACATCGTCCGGATTGATCGGCAACGGCGCCTTGACCACGCGCTCCAGATCGCCACGCCGGTTGACTTCGAACTGCAGTGCAGTGACACCCAGGTAGCGGTTACGGGTCAGGTCGAGCAGCCGCTGGCTGTCACGCAGGATACTCGGCCGCAGGAATACCACCAGGTTCTGCTTTTCCCGGCTGGTGCCCTTGGAGCGGAACAGAATACCCAGCAGGGGAATGTCGCCGAGCAGGGGTACCTTGCGCACCACCTCGCGGACATCATCCTTGATCAGGCCGCCGAGCACGATGGTCTCGCCATCGTCAGCGAGCACGGTTGTCTGTATCTGGCGCTTGGTTGTGACAATGTCCACGGGCTGCTGCGTATCCGTGGAGGCATTTGAATCCTTGACCGATGAGGTCTCCTGCTCCAGCTCCAGACGGATGGTGTCCAGTCCGGCCAGGTGCGGCGTTACCTTCAACGTCAGGCCCACGTCCTGACGCTGGATGGTGGTAAACGGGTTGGAGACGCCGGCACCAGTGCTGGTGCTCTGGCCGGTCACGAACGGCACGTTCTCACCAACGATAATGGACGCTTCCTGGTTATCCAGCGTCAGTATGCTGGGCGTGCTCAGCAGGTTGGCATTGGTGGTGGACGCCAGCGCCTGGATCAGCACCCCCCATTTCAGCTCACCATCGGAACCCCGTTCGCCGCCGCCGGCGGTAATGCCGTCACCCAACTGGACGGCGGAGGCGTCGTCCGCCACCACGGCCCCGAGAATCTCCCCCACACTGACACCGACGTTGCTGAAGTTGATGGCGCCCACACCATTTTCTTCATCGCCGGAGGCATACTGGAAGCCGAGCGCCCGGCCATCACCACTGGAAATTTCAACGATTGCCGCCTCGATCAGCACCTGGGCGCGACGCACATCCAGCTGGCTGATGACGGATTTCATTTCCTTCATCAGCGCAGGCTCGGCACGAATGATCAGGGCGTTGAGGGATTCATCCGCCTGGATAGAAACACCGGAGGCCGGTGTAGACTGGCCCTCACCGCCACCACCACCGCCCTTGCCGCCCTCGGCAAAGCTGCGCAGCAACTCGGCGGTGGACTTGGCATCGGCATGGTCGAGACGGATCACCTGGAGGCTGCCGGCATGATTGGAGGGCACGTCCAGCTCGATGACCAGGTTGCGGATACGGTCGCGCGCCAGACGGTCACCTTTGACAATCAGGCGATTGGTGCGCTCGTCTGCCACCAGTGTGACACTGGACGGCGCTTCCTTGCCACGCCGGCCCGCCTTCTCCGGCACCAGCGATTCCAGCAGGGTCACCAGGTCCCCCGCCCAGGCATGTTCGAGCTGCAGGATCTCGACATCCTGCGACTCAGACCCTTCCAGGTGGGTAATGATGGCCTCGATGCGACGGATATTGTCAGCGTGATCGCTGATGATCAGCACATTGGCGGACGATACCGCCGCCAGGTGGCCGTATTGCGGCACCATGGGACGTAACACCGGCACCAGTTCGTCCACCGGCGCCCCTTCCACGGATATCACCCGGGTGATCAGGTTTTCGCCTTTCTCGCCCTTGCTCTCCGACAACGGCAGATTACTCTGCTTGGCATTGGCATTGTTGATGATCTTGATCACGTCGCCAGCGGGAACCGCCGCATACCCGTGCACCTGCAGCACGGACAGGAACAGTTCATAGACCTCGGCGGCAGACAGGGGCTTGGAGGAAATCACGGTGACGTCGCGGCTGCGCACGCGCGGATCGACAACGAAATTCTTGCCGGTCATCTCTGCCACCTGGGTGATGAACGCCTGAATGTCCGCGTTGCGGATATTCACCGTCCATGTCTTGCCATCCGGGTCCGGGGCTGCACCGTCCTCTGCCATGGCAGGAACAGGCGCCACCAGCAACAGGGCCAGCAGCATCAATGTGCTTTTAATTCTGTCTGTCATCGCCATTAATCCTAGGGCGGATACGTTACCGTAAACTGTTGTTCGCCACGCTGCACTACCACTGTGGCGGTGCCGGTATTGCGAAAACTCTCCATGGCCGCCAGGTCAGATGCTTCTTCACCCAGGGTGTGGCCATTCACTGAAACCAGGACATCACCACCGCGCAGGCCCACGCGCGCCAGCATTTCCGACGGTGCGCTGTCGCCGATGCGATAGCCGCCAGCAGCAAAGGGCACCAGCCCCAGCTGACCAATGACCATTTCACGCTGTTGTGCCAGGGAGTCCATATCCACTCCCTTTTCCGGCGGTGGTGCACTCTGGCGAGGCGGGCGCCGGCCCACCGCCGGCGCAGACGCGGTCTGCTCGAAACCGTCCGCCAGGTCCGGCATCTTGAGCTTGAGCGCCTCGCGCTGGCCCATGCGATTAAGGATCACCTGGTCCGGATAGATCTCTTCGAGGGTGGCATTGCCCGGCACCCGTGCGCCGGGCCTGAAGAGCTCCCCTTCCTTGCCCTGCTGGGCAATGATGGCGCCCGCCTGGGCCGGGTCAGGGTGCTGGAACACGCCCAGCAACTCAAGCCGTAATCGTGTCTCCGGCGCCTCCACCGGCCCATCACTGGCCACTGCCTCAGCCGGACCAAATATCTGCCACTGGCGCACCCGGGCCACCGACAGGGCAGCGGACGTATTGGTATTGCTGGCCGCCAGCACCACCTTGTCGTCAGACAGGGCCGGCATGCTCGGTCCCTTCCATGCCAGCCAGATGGCATCAGCCAGCAGCCAGGCCAGCCACAGCACCAGCAACAGGGCCACCAGTGACCGGCCTGCCCGGGCCCAGAACTGGCCGCTACGCAGGGAAGAGGACAATGACATCAGCGATTACGCCCGTTTTTCATTGTTATTCACCACAGGGGCCGGCTGGTCTGGAACACCACGTCCGCCGGCTCTCCGCCACGGCTGACCCCCAGCAACTGGGGCCAGGCCCGGAATACTTTCAGACTGCCACTATTGCTGATGACCTCACCACGCATCAACAAGTTCCCGCTATCGTCGGTCACCACCAGGGCGGCGCCGTCCGCCAGCGGCTCCAGCACAGCATCCAGCGGGGGCACGGTTGCCTCACCGCGGCCGTTGTTCCAGCTCACCGCGCCACCGCTGTAGCGCAGTGACCCGGCAACGTCGGACAGGCGCTCCGTTTGCCAGCGCAGCGACACACTGCTGACATTCAGGCTGCCCTCGGCACTGGCTGGCGACATCTGCTCCAGCAGCGCCGCCGGCAGGCGGCCATCCAGCCCCTGCACCACAACCGTGCCGGGGCCAGCGCCCAGCCACCCCTGCAGCTGCACGCCCCCGGACAGGTCAACGGCCACGCCGGGCATCAGGCCATGGGCATCCAGTTGCCAGGACAGGTCGCCCTGGTAATCACGCCAGTGCCAGCGGCAGCCACCGTCCCAGACGGTGCCGTGGGCACCGCCACAGACCAGGGGCGCACCGGCCAGCGCTACGCCACTGAACGCGGGCACAAGCAGTGACGCCGGCGCCCGGAGGACCAGGGCCAGCGGCAGGGCCAGCACGAATGCCAGCACCAGCCAGCGGGTACGAATCATGGAATGTCAGTCAGTATCAGAACGGGATATCGTCGTCGAAATCACCACCGGAGGATGGCGCGCTGCCACCGCTCTGGGAGGCCGCCGGGGCGTCCTGCTGCTGGCCGCCGGAAAACCCGCCGCCGCCGCCGAAGTTCCCGCCGTCACGGCTGTCGAGCATCTGCATCTCGTTGGCCACGATTTCAGTGGTATAGCGGTCCTGGCCGTCCTGCCCCTGCCATTTGCGGGTGCGCAGACTGCCCTCGATGTAGACCTTGCCGCCTTTCTTCAGGTACTCGCCCGCGATCTCGGCCAGCTTGTTGAAAAACACCACGCGGTGCCATTCGGTACGTTCCTGCATCTGCCCACTCTGGCGGTCTTTCCAGGATTCACTGGTGGCCAGGCGGATGTTGGTGACAGCGCCACCGCTGGGCATGAAACGGGTCTCGGGGTCCGCTCCCAGGTTACCGATAAGGATCACTTTATTGACGCCTCGGGCCATGCCTTACACTCCATTCAAACGGTTATTTGTCTTCCCAGGTGGAGCGGTATTGTGTCAGGTTTGAACAGCCTGCGCATCGTCTGATGCCCACTTCTCCAGTGCGACTTCATCCAGCCGCGCCGGGTCCACCTTGAGCAGGGCAATGCCCTCCTCCGGCACCAGCACCGCCTCGATCACGCCCTCCACATTGTGCAGGCGCTCCAGCCAGATACTATCGTGCTCACGCCCGGCCAGGGCGAGGACGCGATTGTCCATGCGCGGCAACGCCGGCATGCCGATCAGCGCCAGCAGCCAGCCCAGCACCAGGACCGCCCCGCCAATAAAGGCCCATGAGCCATCGCCATACTGCAGGGCCAGGCCACCCAACTGGCCACCCAGGAAGACGCCGAGAAACTGGGCGGTTGAATAGACGCCCATGGACGTGCCCTTGGTGCCCGCCGGCGCCGCCCGCCCCACCAGGGACGGCAACAGGGCCTCAAGCAGGTTGAAGGCGGTGAAGAAGACAAAAAGGGCAAGCACGAACTGCCAGATGTGCTGGGCAAAGAATGCCAGCAACAGCTCGGCCACCAGCAGCAGGCCAATGGCCAGCCGCTTGACGCCCAGGAATCCGCGCCGCTCGGAGCGGATAATCAGCGGCACCATGGCCAGGAAACCGGCCACCAGCACGGCCAGGTACAGCAGGCTGTGCTGCGCCATGTCGAAACCCAGCCGCTCATGCAGCCACAGGGGCACCACCACGAACGAGCAGGTCATCACCGCGTGCAACACCAGGATGCCCACATTCAGTCGCATGAGTACCGGGTTGCCGAGCACCCGGGCCATTCGCTGGCGACGACTCAGGGGTGCCTTGTGACTGCTGGCGCGCACCGCCGGCACCAGGGTCACGGCAATCACCAGCGCCAGTAACCCCAGTCCACTGGTGATCCAGAACAGTCCGGAAAGTCCGGTCCAGCTCGCCAGTACCGGCCCGAGGATCAGGGCGAGCACAAAGCTGCCGCCCACGGACATGCCGATGCCGGCCATGGCCCGGGTACGATGGGCCTCTGACACCACATCACTGACCAGCGCCATGATGACGCTGGCAATGGCGCCACTGCCCTGGATGGCCCGGCCGATGATGACGCCGTGGATGGTCTCTGAAAGGGCCGCCACGGCCCCGCCCGCGACAAACAGCAACAGGCCCAGCACCAGCAGCGGCCGGCGCCCGAAGCGGTCTGACAGCGCCCCGAAGGGTATCTGCAGCAGCGCCTGCATCAGCCCGTAGGCACCCACGGCCGTGCCAATCAGCAGTGGCGACGCATCCGGCAGCTCGGTGCCCAGCAGTGACAACACCGGCAGCAGCATGAACAGGCCGAACATGCGCAGGGCGAAAATGCTGGCCAGCGCGCCGGTCACGCGCATCTCGGCACGCACCAGGGAAGGCGATTGATGTCTACTCATGGTGTTCCTGTCAGGTCCTGCAGGGCGCGCAGTGTACCAGAACGGCCGCCGCGGACGACCGGCCCCGGAAAAATAGAGGGAAAGTTAAATTGAATGGCTCGCCAACAGGTGATAAATTCCCGAACTGTCAGTGTTTTTTCGTACTTACCTGATTCCACACTTGGAATCCGCACCGGGTGCGATAGTCCTGGATGGATAGTAAATGACAACCTTTAATAACGAACAACATGTATATGTCGTCGGGGGCCAACACCTGCAGAACTCACTGCTGGCGGAGTTCCTGACAAAACAGTCGGTATCGGCATCCGCCATCAAGCGCGTCGAGGACGTGCCGGAGGCGGACATCGCCACCACAGAGCAGTCACTGTTCCTGATCGACTTCAATACCGTGGACATCAATGCCGTCATCAGCTACCTGATGGAAATCGACCAGCGCGTCGATGGTGAAATGCTGATCGGGGTCTTCAACGTGGAAGATGAAGATTCCCTGTCACGCCTCGCCGGTCTGCCGATGGTCAACGGTGGATTCCTCCACGACTGCCCGCAGGAACATCTGCTCAAGGGCGTGAAGGCGATGTTCGAAGGCGAGCTCTGGCTGCCGCGCAAGGTGCTGCAGCAGTACCTGATGAAAAGCCGGGGCTTCAACAAGACCTTCGCCCGCAGTGAGGTCACCCTCACCGATCGCGAAGTGGAGGTCTTGAAGGTACTGGCTACCGGCGCCAAGAATTCGGAAATCGCCAAGTCCCTGAACCTGAGCCCGCACACGATCAAGACGCACATCTACAACATCTTCAAGAAGATCAATGCGTCCAACCGCCTGCAGGCGGTGAACTGGGCCCAGGAAAACCTGTGACCCGCGTGCACCACTGCTGAAAAAGCCGGCTCTGCCGGCTTTTTTTGTGCCCGCCAGCAATCTCACCCTGGCATCCATAGAGCCTTCACCTCATATGGCCTATACTGCGCTGTTCATTTAGACAGTAGTAGCAGGTGGCATGGAAACGATTCTGGTTCGCGGTGCCCGCACCCACAATCTCAAGAACGTCGATCTCGACATCCCCCGCGACAAACTGGTGGTCATCACCGGCCTGTCCGGTTCCGGCAAATCCTCACTGGCGTTCGATACGCTCTATGCCGAGGGCCAGCGTCGCTATGTGGAATCACTGTCCACCTACGCCCGCCAGTTCCTTTCCATGATGGAAAAGCCTGATGTTGACCACATCGAGGGCCTGAGTCCGGCGATCTCCATCGAGCAGAAGAGCACCAGCCACAACCCGCGCTCGACGGTGGGCACCATCACCGAGATCTATGATTACCTGCGCCTGCTGTTCGCCCGCACGGGCGAGCCACGCTGTCCGGAGCACAACACGCCCCTGGCAGCGCAGACCATCAGCCAGATGGTCGACCAGGTGCTGGCGCTCCCCGCCGGTGAGAAACTGATGCTGCTCGCGCCCGTGATCCGGGAGAAAAAGGGCGAGCACCTGAGCCTGCTGGAGGAGCTGCGTGCCCGCGGCTTCATTCGCGCACGCATAGACGGCCGGGTAACCGACCTGGACGACACCCCCACTCTCGACAAGAAGCGCAAACACACCATCGAAGTCGTCGTCGACCGTTTCAAGGTGCGTGAGGACCTGCAGAACCGGCTGGCAGAATCATTCGAGACGGCCCTGGAGCTCACCGACGGCATCGCCGTCATCGCGCCCATGGAGGGCGATGGCGACGAGACCGTGTTTTCGGCGCGATTTGCCTGCTCCCACTGCGGCTATTCCATACCTGAGCTGGAGCCACGGCTGTTCTCCTTCAACAACCCCGCCGGCGCCTGCAGCCGCTGTGACGGCCTCGGCGTCAACCAGTTCTTTGATCCGGACAAGATCGTCCTGTCACCGGACTCATCCCTGGCCGAGGGGGCTATTCGTGGCTGGGACCGGCGCAACGTCTACTACTTCCAGATGCTCAAGTCCCTGGCCGAACAGCTTGCGTTCGACATGGACAAGCCGTTCTCCGAACTGCCAGCCGCCATTCGCAAGAAGATCCTCTACGGCACCGGCAAGGACGTGGTGGAGTTCCGCTACCTCAACGACCGTGGCGATATCATCAGTCGTCGTCATCCGTTCGAGGGCATCATCCCGAACATGGAACGGCGCTACCGGGAAACCGAGTCCGAGGCCGTGCGCGAGGACCTGGCGCACTACCTGAGTACCTCCGCCTGCCCCGATTGTGGCGGCTCCCGGCTGCGCGAGGCCGCCCGCCATGTCTTCATCGATGAACAGACCCTGCCGGACATCGTGCAACTGCCGGTGGGCAAGGCGTGTGATTACTTCGGCTCACTGGCCCTGCCCGGCCATCGTGGCGAAATCGCCGAGAAGATTCTCAAGGAAATCCGGGAGCGCCTGCAGTTCCTGGTCAACGTCGGGCTCGATTACCTGAACCTGGCGCGCAATGCGGAAACATTGTCCGGCGGTGAAGCGCAGCGCATACGCCTGGCCTCGCAGATCGGTGCCGGCCTGGTGGGCGTCATGTATGTGCTGGATGAACCCTCCATCGGTCTGCACCAACGCGACAATGAGCGCTTGCTGGCCACGCTGACGCGCTTGCGGGACCTGGGCAACACCGTACTGGTGGTGGAACACGATGAAGACGCCATCCGCACGGCAGACCACATCATCGACATTGGCCCCGGTGCCGGCGTCCATGGCGGCGAGGTGGTGGCTGCCGGCAAGGAAAAGGACATCATCAACAGCAAACGCTCCCTCACCGGTGATTACCTGGCCGGCCGCAAGGCAATCCAGGTGCCGTCCTCCCGCGTACCGGCAGGCGACCGTTGGCTGACCCTGTCTGGCGCCAGCGGCAACAACCTCAAGAACACCACCCTGAAGCTTCCGGTGGGCCTGATGACCTGCGTCACCGGCGTGTCCGGCTCGGGCAAGTCCACCCTGATCAACAGCACCCTCTACCCGGTGGCCGCCACGGCCCTGAACGGTGTCACATTGCTCAAGGCAGCCCCCCACACAGGCATCGAGGGGCTGGACCAGTTCGACAAGGTCATCGACATCGACCAGAGCCCCATTGGCCGGACACCCCGCTCCAACCCGGCCACCTACACGGGGATCTTCACCCCCGTGCGGGACCTGTTTGCCGGCACCCAGGAGGCGCGCGCCCGGGGTTACAAGGCCGGGCGTTTCAGCTTCAACGTCAAGGGCGGGCGCTGCGAAGCCTGCCAGGGCGATGGCGTCATCAAGGTGGAGATGCACTTCCTCCCTGACGTCTATGTGGCCTGCGAGGTGTGCGGTGGGAAACGCTACAACCGGGAAACGCTGGAAATTCTGTACAAGGGCAAGAACATCTACGAAGTGCTCTGCATGACCGTGGAAGACGCCCGCGAGTTCTTTGACGCGGTGCCGGCCCTGGCGCGCAAGCTGCAGACGCTGATCGACGTAGGCCTGAGTTACATCACACTGGGCCAGGCGGCGACCACGCTCTCCGGGGGTGAGGCACAGCGCGTCAAACTCGCCAGGGAACTGTCCAAGCGCGACACCGGGCGCACCATGTACATCCTCGACGAACCCACCACGGGCCTGCACTTCCATGATATCCAGCAGCTGCTGGCCGTACTGTTCAGGTTGCGCGACCACGGCAATACCATTGTCGTCATCGAGCACAACCTGGATGTCATCAAGACCGCAGACTGGATCGTGGACCTGGGCCCGGAAGGCGGTGACGGCGGCGGACAGATCATTGCCGAGGGCACCCCGGAGGCAGTGGCCAGGAAGAAGGGGTCACACACCGGGCATTTCCTCAAGCCATTGCTGTCGCCAGGCCGCAAGAAAGTACAGGCATAAAAAAAGCCGGGCTGGGCCCGGCTTTTTTCTTTCTGACGAGTGAATTACTCGTCAGCCGCCTCGGCCTGCGGACGGTCCACCAGCTCGACATACGCCATGGGGGCGTTGTCACCACTGCGGAAACCCATCTTCAGGATGCGGATGTAACCACCGGGACGATCCTTGTAGCGCGGGCCCAGCTCGTTGAACAGCTTGCCGACCATCTCGTCAGAGCGGGTGCGGGCAAACGCCAGACGACGGTTGGCCACGGAGTCGTTCTTGGCCAGGGTGATCAGGGGCTCAGCCACCCGACGCAGCTCCTTGGCTTTCGGCAACGTGGTCTTGATGGCCTCGTGCTCGAACAGGGACACCGCCATGTTACGCAGCATGGCCTGACGGTGGGCGCTGTTACGGTTGAATTTTCGGCCGCTCTTGCGATGACGCATGGTTCTGTTCCTTCGCTTCAGGGGTGCTCACCGCACCCTCACTAATACGATTTAACGCAGTCTGCTGTTCAATCGGTCATCGTCACGCAGGCTGGCTGGCGGCCAGCTCTCGAGACGCATACCCAGTGACAGACCCTTGGAGGCCAGAACGTCCTTGATCTCGGTCAGGGATTTCTTGCCCAAGTTCGGGGTCTTCAGCAGCTCCACTTCGGTGCGCTGTACCAGATCACCGATGTAGTAGATGTTCTCTGCCTTCAGGCAGTTGGCTGAACGGACCGTAAGCTCCAGATCGTCAACCGGACGCAGCAGAATCGGATCCACCTCTTCGCGCTGCTCTTTCTTCTCCGGCTGCGCTTCCTGCTCCAGATCGACAAACACGGCAATCTGCTGCTGCAGGATGGTGGCAGCGGTACGAATAGCCTCTTCCGGATCAATGGTGCCGTCGGTGTCCAGGTCCAGGACCAGCTTGTCCAGGTCGGTACGCTGCTCCACCCGGGCCGCTTCGACGACGTAGGCAACACGACGCACCGGGCTGAAGCTGGCATCCAGCTGCAGTTTGCCAATACCGCGGGTCTCTTCCTCGTCACCCTGGCGGGCATCTGCCGGCACATAGCCGCGACCCTTGGCGATACGCAGCTTCATGCGGATCTCAGTATCACCGGTGATGTTGCAGATCACGTGGTCCGGATTGATCACTTCCACAGAATGATCACGCTGGATATCACCGGCAGTGACGGCACCCTTGCCCTTCTTGCTGAGCTCGAGAACCGCTTCGTCACGGTCTTCCATCTTCAGGGCAACATTCTTGAGGTTCAGCAGGATGTTGATCACATCTTCCTGAACGCCCTCGATGGTGGAGTACTCGTGTTGAACACCGTCGATTTCAACCTCGGTGATCGCACAACCGGGCATGCTGGACAGCAGAATGCGGCGCAGCGCGGTACCCAGCGTGTGGCCAAAGCCACGCTCGAGAGGCTCCAGCACCACCTTGGCATGAGTCGGGCTGACTGCGTTCACCGCAATCGAGCGCGGCGTCAGAAATTCGTTCACAGCGGTCATAGAAATCCCTCGGGCAGTCCTTATTTGGAGTAAAGCTCGACGATCAGGTTCTCGTTGATCTCTGACGGCAAATCAACACGCTCAGGCTTTGCCTTGTACGTACCTTCAAGCTTCTTCTCGTCCACTTCAATCCAGGGCGCGAAACCACGCTGCTGGGCCAGTTCCATGGCGCTTTTGACGCGCAGCTGGTTCTTGGCCTTCTCAACAACGGTTACCACATCACCCGGCTGTACCTGGTAGGACGCCACGTTCACCTTCTGACCGTTGACCAGGATCGCCTTGTGGCTGACCAGCTGGCGCGCTTCAGAGCGGGTAGAGCCGAAGCCCATCCGGTAAACAACGTTGTCCAGACGGCCTTCCAGCAGCTGCAGCAGCACCTCACCGGTGGCACCGCGAGAGCGGGACGCCTTCTTGTAGTAGTTGCGGAACTGCTTCTCCAGCACACCATACATACGGCGTACTTTCTGCTTCTCGCGCAGCTGAACGCCATAGTCGGACAGACGACCCATCCGACGGCTTGCGGCGGCGTGACCCGGCGCTTGCTCAGCCTTGCACTTTGAATCCAGAGGGCGAATACCGCTCTTCAGGAACAGGTCGGTACCCTCACGACGGGAAAGCCTGCACTTGGGACCCAGATATCTTGCCATGCTCGTCTACTCCCGTTACACCCGACGCTTCTTCGGCGGACGACACCCGTTGTGCGGGATCGGCGTCACGTCGGTGATGCTAGTAATCTTGTAACCGCAAGCGTGCAATGCACGCACAGAGGACTCGCGACCCGGACCCGGACCCTTGACCCGCACTTCCAGGTTCTTCAGTCCATAGTCCTTGGCCGCGTTGCCTGCGTTCTCGGCAGCAACCTGTGCAGCAAACGGAGTGCTTTTCCGAGAGCCACGGAAGCCTGCACCACCGGACGTCGCCCAGGACAGTACATTGCCCTGACGATCAGAGATGGTGATGATGGTGTTGTTGAAAGAAGCATGGACGTGGGCAATACCGTCTGCCACGGTCCGAGTTACCTTCTTCCGACGAGCGCCGCTGTCTTTCTTCGCCATGATACGTGCCTATCCAGATATTGGATTACTTGCGGATCGGTTTCCGCGGTCCCTTGCGGGTCCGGGCGTTTGTCTTGGTACGCTGCCCGCGCACCGGCAAATTGCGACGGTGGCGGATACCGCGATTGGAACCCAGGTCCATCAACCGCTTGATATTCATGTTAATTTCCCGGCGCAGATCACCCTCGGTGGAGATCTTGGCGATCTCGCCGCGCAGAGCGTCAAGCTGCTCTTCGGTCAATTCCCGAATCTGCGCGGTCGGCTCTACGCCGGTGCTCGCGCACAGCTGCTTGGCAGTGGTGCGACCGATACCAAAGATATAGGTCAGCGAGATCACTGCATGTTTGTTGTCCGGGATGTTTACGCCTGCTATACGGGCCATCCGAAAATCTCCGATTCAGGTGTTGCTTGCCTGGCGGCGCCGAAAGGCGGCAGATACTAGCGCCAGACCGGGCTGATTTCAACCAAACTCTTGATTTGCCTTGGGCAAATCATCCCTGCCGCTGCTTGTGCCGCGGCTCAGCGCTGCAAATGACCATTACACGGCCCTTGCGGCGAATAACCTTGCAGTTGCGGCATACTTTCTTGACAGAAGCCTGAACTTTCATTGCTATTGCCTCTTTGTAACTAGCGCACCAGTCCGGTGCCGCCATAACCCTTCATATTCGCCTTCTTCATCAGCTTCTCGTACTGCGTGGACATCAGGTGCGCGTTTACCTGCGACCAGAAGTCCATCACCACCACCACTACGATGAGCAGTGACGTACCACCGAGATAGAAGGGCACGTTAGCCACTGCCCGGAGACCGAGCGGCAGCAAACAAACCAGCGTCATATAGATCGCACCAATCAGGGTCAGACGACCCATTACGGTGTCGATATACCGGGCTGACTGCTCACCCGGCCGGATACCTGGAATATAGGCACCGGATTTCTTCAGGTTGTCCGCCACGTCACGCGGGTTGAACACCAGCGCCGTGTAGAAGTAGCAGAAGAAAATGATACCCAGGCTGAACAGCAGGATGTACAGCGGCGAACCGGGCAGCAAGGCGTCCTGCACGCGCTGCATGATGGTCGCTGTCATGCTGTCTCCAGAGCCCGCGAACTGGGCGATGGAGGCCGGGAACAGCAGGATGGAACTGGCGAAAATCGCCGGAATCACGCCTGCCATGTTCACTTTCAGCGGCAGATGGCTCTGCTGTGCCGCAAATATGCGCTTGCCCTGCTGGCGTCGTGCGTAGTTCACCGTGATGCGGCGCTGCCCGCGTTCCACGTAGACGACGAAGCAGATCACGCCAATGGCTACCGCCAGGATGACCAGCAGCAACAGTACGCCGATCTCACCCTGCTTGGTGGACTCGAACAGCCCCGCCAGGGCACCGGGCAACCCGGCAACGATGCTGGCGAAAATCAGCATGGAAATACCATTGCCGATGCCGCGCTCTGTAATCTGCTCGCCCAGCCACATCAGGAAAACCGTGCCGGTCACCAGCGACGTTACCGCCACGAACATGAACGAGGCCTTGTCGACGAACGCTGCGTCCTGGGGCACCAGGGTAATCCCCTGCTGCTGCAGGCCGTAGGCCACGCCCGCAGACTGGATAATGGCCAGTGCCACGGTCAGGTAGCGGGTGTACTGGGTAATCTGGCGGCGGCCGGACTCACCCTCTTTCTTCAGTTGCTCAAGCTTGGGCACCACGGCGGTCATCAACTGGATGACGATGCTCGCAGAGATGTAGGGCATGATCCCAAGCGCCATGATACTCATGCGCTCCAGCGCGCCACCGGAGAACATGTTGAACATGCTCAGGATGGTGTCCTGGTTGCTGTTGAACAGCCGCTCGAGCTGGACCGGGTCCATGCCGGGAACCGGGATATGTGCGCCGATCCGGAACACCACCAGTGCGCCGAGCAGGAAGGCAAGACGACGCCACAGCTCCGACAGGGCGGAGCCGTCAACGGACGGCTTTCCAGCATTCAGCGTTTGCGCACGGTTCTTCGCCATACCCTAGCCTTATTCCTCTACCTTGCCGCCAGCTGCCTCAATGGCAGCGCGGGCACCTTTGGTCGCACCGACACCACGAACGGTGACAGCGCGGTCAATCTCGCCGCTCAGGACGATCTTGGCAAAACGCTTGTCAGCGCGGATGACACCGGCGCTCTTCAGCGTGGCCAGATCAACCACATCGCCTTCAACCTTGGCCAGCTCGGACAGGCGCACCTCAGCGGTGGCCATACCCTTGCGGGAGGTGAAGCCGAACTTCGGCAGACGACGCTGCAGGGGCATCTGGCCGCCCTCGAAACCGGGCTTGATGGTGCCGCCGGAGCGAGAGGTCTGGCCCTTGTGGCCACGGCCACCAGTCTTGCCCAGGCCACTGCCGATACCACGACCTACCCGCTTTTCAGCGGACCGTGAACCGTCTGCCGGACGCAATTCGTTCAAACGCATGATTACGCTCCCTCAACCTGAAGCAGGTAGTTAACCCTGTTGATCATGCCGCGCACTGACGGAGTGTCTTCCACTTCGACAGTGTGGCCGATGCGACGCAGGCCGAGACCGCGCACACAAGCCTTATGGGCTTCCAGTCGACCGTTGGTGCTCTTAACCAGCGTTACCTTGATCTTGTTCGCCGCCATCGCTCTAACTTCCGTTATCTGTCCGGGATTAACCCAGGATCTCTTCCACAGCCTTGCCGCGCTTGGCTGCCACCTGCTCCGCTGAGGCCATGTTCTTCAGGCCCTCAAACGTTGCACGTACCACGTTCACCGGGTTGGTGGAGCCGTAACACTTGGCCAGCACGTTCTGGACGCCTGCCACCTCGAGGACGGCACGCATGGCGCCACCAGCAATTACACCGGTACCCTCGGAAGCGGGCTGCATGTACACCTTGGAAGCGCCGTGACGGGCCTTCACCGGGTGCTGGATGGTGGTCCCCTTGAGGTCCACCTGAATCATGTTGCGACGGGCAGCTTCCAGTGCCTTCTGGATTGCGGCAGGCACTTCACGCGCCTTGCCACGACCGAAGCCAACCTTGCCGTTGCCATCGCCTACTACGGTCAGTGCGGTGAAACCGAAAATGCGACCACCTTTAACAACCTTGGCCACACGGTTTACCTGTACCAGCTTTTCCTGGAGACCTTCGCTCGGATCAACCTTCGCCATATTCGGTACCTTTAGAACTCAAGCCCGTTTTCGCGCGCCGCATCGGCAAGCGCCTTTACCCGGCCGTGATAACGGAAACCGGAACGATCGAAGGCAACACGCTCAACACCGGCGGCTTTGGCCCGCTCGGCAATCAGCTTGCCCACGTTGACAGCAGCATCGACGTTACCGGTGCCCTGACCGCGCAAATCTTTCTCAACCGTGGAGGCCGAAGCCAGCACCTGATCCCCTGCAGGAGAGAGAATCTGAGCGTAGATATGACGCGGGGTGCGATGCACACTCAGGCGGTGTTCGCCCAAGGAACGGATTTTCATCCGTGTGCGTTTCGCCCTGCGAAGACGTTGCTCTTTCTTGTCTTTCATCACTACAGCCTCAACGATTATTTCTTCTTGGCTTCCTTCCGGCGCACATACTCATCGGCATAGCGCACGCCCTTGCCCTTGTAGGGCTCCGGGGGACGGAAGCTCCGGACGTTGGCGGCAACCTGGCCAACCAACTGTTTGTCTGTTCCGCGAATCACGATTTCGGTCTGGCTCGGCGTTTCTGCGGTAATACCTTCCGGCAGTTCAAACGCGATCGGGTGCGAGAAGCCCAGTGACAGGTTCAGAACCTTGCCCTGTGCCTGGGCACGATAGCCCACACCCACCAGCTCGAGCTTGCGCTCAAAGCCTTCGGCCACACCGGTGACCATGTTCGCTGCCACGGCGCGTGCTGTGCCTGCCTGAGACCAGCCCTTCGGGCTTTCCTCACGCGGACGGACAGAAAGCACATCGCCCTCGACAACGAACTCGACCAGCGGATTCACTTCAAATTCCATGGCACCCTTGGTGCCTTTTACCGCCAGCTTCTGGCCGTCGACTTTAACTTCGACGCCCTTGGGCAGGGTAATTGGACTCTTTGCTACTCTAGACATTGCTGCACCTAACCCGTTATGCCGCTATCCGTCAGGATACTTCGCCAATCAGTTCACCGCCGACGTTTGCCTGGCGTGCCGCCCGGTCCGTCATGATGCCCTGATTGGTGGAAACGATCATGATGCCCAGACCACCCTTGACCTTGGGGATCTCATTGGCCGCACGATACACACGCAGACCCGGCTTGCTGACGCGGGCGATCTTGTCGATCACCGGCTGGCCTTCGAAGTACTTCAGCTCAATGGTGAGCGTCGGCTTCAGTTCGCTGTCAGCGGAAAAGTCGGCAATGTAGCCCTCATCCTTCAGTACCTGGGCAACTGCCAGCTTGGTACGTGAGGACGGAATCTCTACCGTGCTCTTCTTCGCCATCTGCGCATTGCGGATACGGGTAAACATATCCGCCAGGGTGTCTTGCATGCTCATGCTGATATCGCTCCGCTAAACCTTCTATTACCAGCTGGACTTGACCAGGCCCGGTACATCACCACGCATCGCCGCTTCACGCAGCTTGATGCGGCTCAGACCGAACTTGCGGTAGAAGCCGTGGGGACGACCAGTCAACTGGCAACGGTTGCGCTGGCGAATACGGGCAGAATCACGGGGCAGCTTCTGCAGCTTCAGCTGCGCGTCCCACTTTGCTTCCGGCTCCGCGTTGGGATCCTTGATGATGGCTCGCAGCTCATCACGCTTCGCACCATAGCGCTTTACCAGCTTGGCGCGCTTCTTTTCCCTTTCTTTCATTGAGATCTTTGCCATGACAAATACTCAGCCCTTCAGCGGGAAGTTGAAGGCGCGCAACAGCGCCCGTGCTTGATCATCAGTCTCGGCCGAGGTGGTGATGGTGATATCCAGACCACGCAGCTTGTCGACCTTGTCGAAATCGATTTCCGGGAAAACGATCTGCTCTTTCAGGCCCATGCTGTAGTTGCCACGGCCGTCAAAGGACTTCGGGTTCAGACCACGGAAGTCACGGACACGGGGCACGGCGATGGACACCAGACGCTCCAGGAATTCATACATGCGGCTGCCACGCAGGGTCACCTTGACACCAATCGGCCAGCCTTCACGGATCTTGAAACCCGCCACAGACTTGCGCGCATTGGTGATCACCGGCTTCTGCCCGGAAATCGCAGTCATATCAGATACGGCACCCTCGATCGCCTTGCGATCCTGGGCCGCTTCACCCACACCCATGTTCAGGGTGATCTTGGTGATGCGCGGTACCTGCATCACGTTCTCCAGTCCAAGCTGCTCTTTCAGCTTGGGGAGAATCTCACTTTCGTAAACCTTCTTCAGATTACTCATGGCTCACTAACCTCAGGCGTCCAGCGCTTCGCCGTTAGACTTGAAAAAGCGCACTTTCTTGTCGCCATCCACGCGGAAGCCGATACGGTCCGCCTTGCCGGTTGCCGGATTCCAGATCGCCACGTTTGAGTGGTGAATGCTGGCTTCCTGCTCAACGATGCCACCCTGAACACCCGCATTCGGGTTCGGGCGCACATGCTTCTTGACGATGTTCACGCCGCCTACAACGACGCGACCATTGGCAAGCACACGCTGTACGGTGCCACGCTTGCCCTTGTCCTTTCCGGCGATAACGATTACTTCGTCATTTCGCTTGATCTTCAACATAGCCCTTACCCGCCTCAAAGTACTTCAGGTGCCAGGGAGATGATCTTCATGAACTGCTCGGTACGCAGCTCCCGGGTTACCGGGCCGAAGATCCGGGTGCCCACTGGCGCCTTGTTGTTGTTCAACAGCACCGCAGCATTCTCATCGAAACGGATCAGCGATCCGTCCGGACGACGTACGCCCTTGCGGGTGCGAACGACAACGGCAGTCATGACGTCACCCTTCTTGACGCGGCCCCGCGGGATCGCCTCTTTTACAGTGACCTTGATAATGTCCCCAATGCCTGCGTAGCGGCGCTTGGAGCCACCCAGTACCTTGATGCACTGAACTCGACGGGCGCCGCTGTTATCGGCCACTTCGAGCATCGTTTCGGTCTGAATCATCGCTTATATCTCCAACTCTGCCTCGCAGGCAGCCACAGCCCAATTCGCTTACGCCCGCGGCGCTTCTTCAACGACGTTCACCAGTGTCCAGGTCTTGCGCTTGGACAGAGGACGGCTCTCCTCGATGGTGACGATGTCGCCTTCCCGACACTGATTGGTTTCGTCGTGCGCCAGCAGCTTGGTGGACCGACGAATAAACTTGCCGTAAACGGGGTGCTTCACCCGGCGCTCAACCATCACGGTGATGGTCTTGTCTGCCTTTGAGGAAACAACCTTTCCGGTTACGGAACGGCGCAACTTTGCTTCTGCCATAATCAGTTACCCTGCTTTTCTTTCAGGATGGTCAATACACGCGCGACATCGCGACGAATCCTGCCCAGCTCGTGGGTCCGAGACAGTTGACCAGAGGCCTTGCCCATACGCGCCTTGAACTGCTCATCCAGCAGATCCAGGTGCGTCTGCTTCAGCTCATCAACGCTCTTTTCTCTCAGCTCGCTCGCTTTCATGGCTTACATCACCGTCCGAGTCACAACACGGGTATTCAGCGGCAGCTTGGCTGCAGCCAGACGGAACGCTTCACGCGCCACGTCTTCCGCGACACCTTCCATTTCATACAGCATCTTGCCGGGACGGATCTCAGCCACCCAGTACTCGACGCTACCCTTACCTTTACCCATCCGCACTTCCAGCGGCTTCTTGGAGATCGGCTTGTCCGGGAATACCCGGATCCAGATCTTGCCGCCCCGCTTGACGTGACGGGTCATGGCACGACGCGCTGCTTCGATCTGGCGCGCAGTCAGCCGGCCTCGGCTGGTGGACTGCAGGCCAATGGTGCCAAAAGACACCTTGCTGCCTCGCTGTGCCAGGCCGCGGTTGCGACCCTTGAACTGCTTGCGGAATTTTGTACGCTTCGGCTGCAACATTGCTCGCTACCTCTTAGCTACGGCCGCCACGCTTTTTGGGCGCAGCCTTAGCTTTCTCTTCCTGCTGAATCTGCTCCATGCCGCCAAGTACTTCGCCACGGAAGATCCAGACCTTGATACCGATCGTGCCGTAAGTGGTCTCGGCACGGATGCTGGCGTAATCAATGTCAGCACGCAGGGTGTGCAGCGGCACACGGCCTTCACGGTACCACTCGGTACGCGCGATCTCGGCACCACCCAGGCGACCGGACAGCTGGATCCGGATACCTTCAGCGCCCGCCTTCATGGCGTTCTGTACAGCACGCTTCATGGCGCGACGGAACATGACGCGACGTTCGATCTGGCCGGCCACATTCTCACCCACCAGGCGAGCATCAAGGTCAGGCTTGCGCACTTCCTCGATGTTGATGTGAACCGCGCGGCCCATCTTCTTGGCTACGTCGCGACGCAGACGCTCAACGTCTTCGCCTTTCTTGCCGATCACGATGCCCGGGCGTGCCGTGGCAATGGTGATCCGCACATTTTCGCTCGGGCGCTCAATCTTGATACGGCTTACAGACGCATTCTTGAGGCGGTCGAACAGGTACTCACGAACCTGGAGATCAGTAACCAGGTAATCGGAGTAGTTTTTCGGACTGGCATACCACAGGGAGTTGTGCTCCTTGACAATACCCAGACGAATGCCAACTGGATGTACTTTCTGACCCATCTGGTTACTCCCCTTCCGAAACCTTGACGGTGATATGACAGGTACGCTTGAGGATCCGGTCCGCGCGGCCTTTGGCCCGCGGGCGAATACGCTTCATCGTCATACCCTCGTCTACGAACACGGTGGACACTTTCAGCTCGTCCACGTCCGCACCGTCATTGTTTTCAGCGTTTGCGATTGCTGACTCCAGAACCTTCTTCACGATCTTCGCCGCCTTCTTGGACGAGAACGCCAGGTCGTTCAGAGCCTGCTCAACCTTCTTGCCACGAATCTGGTCTGCAACCAGCCGTGCCTTCTGTGCCGAAATCATTGCCCCGCGCAGGCGGGCTGCCACTTCAGTCGCCATGGTCTGCTACCTTACCGTTTGGCCTTCTTGTCCACGATGTGCCCGCGATAGTTGCGGGTCAGGGCGAACTCACCCAACTTGTGACCAACCATATGCTCGGTAACCAGTACCGGAACATGTTGGCGGCCGTTGTGTACCGCAATAGTCATCCCAACCATCTCCGGAATAATCATGGAGCGGCGAGACCAGGTCTTGATCGGCTTACGGGAACTCGTGTCCGCTGCCTCTTCCACCTTCTTCAACAGGTGGTGGTCTACAAAAGGACCTTTCTTCAGTGAACGTGCCACAGCGTGAACCTCTCTCTAACCCTTACTTCACTCGACGATCGCGAACGATCATCTTGCGAGTGCGCTTGTTGGTGCGTGTCTTCTGACCCTTGGTCGGCACACCCCACGGGGAAACCGGATGACGACCGCCCGAAGTACGACCCTCACCACCACCATGCGGGTGGTCCACCGGGTTCATGGCCACACCACGAACCGTCGGACGTACACCGCGCCAGCGCTTGGCACCAGCCTTGCCCAGTGAGCGCAGGCTGTGCTCGCTGTTTGACACCTCACCGATGGTGGCGCGGCAGTCGGCGTGTACCTTGCGCATCTCGCCGGAGCGCATACGCAGGGTTGCCGTGTGACCGTCCTTCGCCAGCACCTGTACGGAAGTGCCCGCTGAGCGTGCCATCTGGCCGCCCTTGCCCGGCTTCAGCTCCACGTTATGCACGGTGGAACCCAGCGGGATATTGCGCAGCGGCAGCGCATTGCCGACCTTGATCGGCGAATCAGAACCGGACTGAACGCGATCGCCCGCCTTCAGGCCTTTGGGAGCGAGAATGTAACGACGCTCACCATCCAGATACTTGACCAGGGCAATGTTTGCCGAACGGTTCGGATCATACTCGAGACGCTCGATCTGCCCGGCGACACCGTCCTTGTTGCGACGGAAATCGATTACCCGGTACTTCTGCTTGTGACCACCGCCCTTGTGGCGCGTGGTAATGCGGCCGTTATTGTTACGACCGCCACTCTTGCTCTTGCTCTCCAGCAGCGGGGCGTAAGGCGCGCCCTTGTGCAGGTCAGGGTTTACCACCTTGACTACAAAACGGCGGCCCGGAGAGGTCGGCTTGCACTTAACAATCGCCATGATTCCTGTCTCCTATCCCTTACTCTGCGGCCATGAAGTCGATGTCCTGCCCTGCTTCCAGAGCGACATACGCCTTCTTCCAGTCGCTACGCTTGCCTTGCAGGCGGCCAAACGTCTTGGCCTTGCCCTTTACGTTCAGCGTACGAACGGATTTGACCTTTACGTCGAACAGCTGCTCGACAGCCTTCTTGATCTCGGGCTTCTTGGCATCACGCGCCACCCGGAACACGAACTGGTTGCCTGACTCGGCTACCAGAGTCGCCTTCTCGGAGATGTGCGGTGCCAAAAGCACCTGGAAAATACGCTCTTTGTTCATGCCAGCGCCTCCTCCAGCTGCTTGAGTGCCGGCACAGTCACCAGCACCTTTTCAAATGCGATCAGGCTGACCGGGTCGACACCGCTCGCGTCGCGCACATCAACCTTCGGCAGGTTGCGTGAAGACAGGAACAGGTTCTCGTCGACCTCGTTGGTCACAATCAGCACGTTGCTAAGATCCATATCCTTCAGCTTGCCGGCCAGCGCCTTGGTTTTCGGCTCGCTTACCGCGAACTCGTCAACCACCACCAGGCGATCCTGGCGAACCAGCTCGGACAGGATGCACTGCAGGGCGCCGCGGTACATCTTGCGGTTCACCTTCTGCGAGTGATCCTGCGGGGTGGCAGCAAAGGTCTTGCCGCCGCCGCGCCAAATCGGGCTGCGAATAGTACCGGCACGCGCACGGCCAGTACCTTTCTGGCGCCACGGCTTCTTGCCGCCGCCACTTACCTGGGAACGGCTCTTCTGGGCCTTGCTACCCTGACGGGCGCCAGCCAGATACGCGGTCACCACCTGATGCACGAGAGGCTCGTTGAAATCCTTGCCAAACGCGACTTCAGAAACGGTGACGGTTCCTCCAGAGGCTGTGTTGAGATTCATCCTCTATTCCTCTTTCAGGCCTTCGCCTTGACTGCAGGGCAGACAACCACGTCAGTGCCAGTAGCACCGGGGACTGCACCCTTGATCAGCAGGAGATTCTTTTCTGCATCGACACGCACCACTTCCAGGTTCTGGACGGTGACGCGCTCGGCACCCATGTGACCAGCCATCTTCTTGCCCTTGAACACACGGCCCGGGGTCTGGTTCTGACCAATGGAACCCGGAGCACGGTGTGACAGGGAGTTACCATGGGTGGCGTCCTGGGTGCGGAAATTCCAGCGCTTGACCACGCCGGCAAAACCCTTGCCCTTGGACGTACCGGTAACATCGACCATCTGGCCCGCCTCAAAAACCTCGACCGTCACCTCGGAACCCGGCTCGAGCTCACCAGCGGCAGCGCGAAACTCGCGAACCATACGCCCGGCAGGCGTACCTGCCTTGGCAAAATGACCGGCCTGGGCCTTGGTCACACGCGATGCACGACGCTCACCAGTGGTAACCTGGATTGCCTCATATCCGTCAGCTTCTTCGGTCTTTACCTGCGTGACACGGTTAGGAGCCACTTCGATGACTGTCACGGGAATGCTTGCGCCGTTCTCTGCAAACACCCGGGTCATCCCGCATTTACGACCGACTACACCAATCGCCATTGTTTACCTCTTCACAACCCGCTGCGACCATAGCCGCTAGCTGTTATCCCAGGCTGATCTGTACATCCACACCAGCAGCCAGATCCAACCTCATCAGAGCATCCACGGTCTTGTCCGTGGGCTCGACGATATCCACCAGCCGCTTGTGGGTGCGAATTTCGTACTGGTCACGCGCGTCCTTGTTGACGTGCGGGGAGACCAGTACCGTGAACCGCTCCTTGCGGGTGGGCAGGGGGATTGGCCCCTGCACATGGGCACCCGTCCGCTTGGCGGTGTCGACAATCTCCTGGGCGGATTGATCAATCAGGCGATGATCAAAGGCCTTGAGACGGATGCGAATTCTCTGGTTAGCCATAGCTAACAAACTCCGAACTTGTAGCGACCATATCTTAGATGGCAAAAATCCCTCCCTACCGTCCCTGTATGGCGGCTGGGGGGGCGCGATCAAGCCCGGGAACGATGCCCCGGTTGGCTTATCCCTACTGGTCTAGCCAGTGAGAGGGCGCGAAGTATAGGGAACAAATCCGGCCAGAGCAATGCCTGGAGCAAATATTTTGCCAAAACCCGCGATTGCGGCGGAAATGCCGCCTTGACGGGCCCCGGGGGCCAGGGAGGGGCGGCCTGGACAACCCCTTGCGGGGCACCAGCGGCGGCCACACTGCCAGCACCCCGGCCGGGCCGTCAACCCGGCCCGGGCACACCCCCGCAATGGACACGCAAATTCATGCGCCGGAACGCTATCTTGTGCCCGCCCTCATCGGTATAATTGCGCGCTTTTCCACCCCCCAACCGGACTAGAAGTTGAATAGCCATGACTGACTTAGCCCAATACCGCAATATCGGCATCTTCGCCCACGTCGATGCCGGCAAGACCACGACCACCGAGCGTATCCTCAAGCTCACCGGGAAAATCCACAAAACCGGCGAAGTGCATGATGGCGAGTCAACCACCGACTTCATGGAGCAGGAGGCCGAGCGCGGCATTACCATCCAGTCAGCTGCCACCACCTGTTTCTGGAAAGACCATCGCCTGAACATCATCGACACCCCGGGCCACGTGGACTTCACCGTTGAGGTGTACCGCTCCCTGAAGGTGCTCGACGGCGGTGTCGGCGTATTCTGTGGGTCCGGCGGTGTTGAGCCGCAGTCAGAGACCAACTGGCGCTACGCCAATGACTCTGAAGTGGCGCGCATCATCTTCGTCAACAAGCTGGACCGCATCGGTGCTGACTTTTACCGTGTTGTCGAGCAGGTAAAGAAAGTGCTCGGCGCCAAGCCGCTGGTCATGACCCTGCCGATCGGCATCGAAGACAACTTTGTCGGCGTGGTCGACCTGCTTACCCAGCAGGCTTACGTGTGGGACGACACCGGCCTGCCGGAAAACTACACCGTTGGCGAGATCCCCGAAGAACTGAAGGAAAAGGCTGCGCAATACCGCGAGCAGCTGGTCGAGACTGCCGTCGAGCAGGACGACGACCTGATGATGGCTTACATGGACGGCGAAGAGCCTTCCATCGAAGATCTCAAGCGCTGCATCCGCGAAGGCACCCGCAAGCTGGACTTCTTCCCCACCTTCTGTGGCTCTGCATTCAAGAACAAGGGCATCCAGCTGGTGCTCGACGCCGTTGTCGATTACCTGCCCAGCCCCACTGAAGTAGACCCGCAGGACCTGACCGACGAAGAAGGTGAGCCCACCGGTGAAGTGGCCACTGTTTCTCCGGACGAGCCACTGCGCGCCCTGGCGTTCAAGATCATGGACGACCGTTACGGTGCCCTGACCTTTATCCGCATCTACTCGGGCAAGCTGAACAAGGGTGACACCATCCTCAACTCTTTCACCGGCAAGACCGAGCGTATCGGCCGCATGGTGGAAATGCATGCCAACGAGCGCAGTGAACTGAGTGCCGCACAGGCCGGTGACATCATCGCAGTGGTCGGCATGAAGAATGTGCAGACTGGTCACACCCTTTGTGACCCGAACCACCCCTGCACACTGGAAGCCATGGTGTTCCCGGATCCGGTGATCTCCATCGCCGTGGCACCGAAGGACAAGGCTGGCGTCGAGAAGATGGGTATCGCCATCGGCAAGATGGTTGCCGAGGATCCCTCCTTCCGGGTCGAGACTGACGAAGACTCCGGTGAAACCATCCTCAAGGGTATGGGCGAGCTGCACCTGGACATCAAGGTGGATATCCTCAAGCGGACCTACGGCGTAGAGCTGGAAGTAGGCGAGCCGCAGGTAGCCTACCGCGAAACCATTACCCAGCCGATCGAAGACAGCTACACCCACAAGAAGCAGTCTGGTGGCTCGGGTCAGTTCGGCAAGATCGACTATCGCATCCGTCCGGGCGAAGCCAACAGTGGCTTTGTTTTCACGTCCACCGTTGTCGGCGGCAACGTGCCGAAGGAATTCTTCCCGGCAATTGAGAAGGGCTTCAAGGGCATGATGGAAGAAGGCCCGCTGGCCGGCTTCCCGCTGCTGGACGTGGAAATCGAGCTGTATGACGGTGCCGCTCACGCGGTTGACTCATCCGCCGTCGCCTTCGAACTGGCGGCCAAGGGCGCATACCGCCAGTCAATGCCGAAAGCTGGCCCGCAGCTGCTGGAGCCGGTGATGAAGGTCGACGTGTTCACTCCGGAAGACAATGTCGGCGACGTGATCGGTGACCTGAACCGTCGCCGCGGCATGATCAAGGACCAAGAGCCAGGTTCCACCGGCATCCGCATCAAGGCAGATGTACCGCTGGCAGAGATGTTCGGTTACATCGGCCATCTGCGTACCATCACATCCGGCCGTGGTCAGTTCTCCATGGAGTTCTCCCACTACGCCGCATGTCCGCAGAACGTCTCGGAGCAGGTAATTGCTGCCACCAAGGAGAAGAAAGCCGCGAAGTAATACTTCGCTCCGCTTCTTCAACCAAAAAGGCCCGGCGTGAAAGCGCCGGGCCTTTTTTATATCGCCGGGGGCATAATGCGCCACACCGCCTGCCTCCAGAGGGCAAAAAAAAGCCGCTCTCTCGAACGGCCTTTTTCATACGGCACTGACCATCACGATTACTCGATGATCTTGGCCACCACGCCGGCGCCAACGGTACGGCCGCCTTC